>NZ_JBQFSH010000003.1:0-626364 GCF_056537865.1 Ruegeria sp. BJ5 | reverse complement strand
CTCAAGATGCCCCCGGTCTCTCCCAGGCGTCTCAACCGTCTTTCCAGTCCGTCAGGCCGTCCATCCGACCAACCAACACCGCCTCAGCAGCGCCGGTGAAGGGGTATTTACGGATTAGGTCCGGGACCTGCAACCCCCATTTTGAAAAAACTTCGCAATTCTCGGCGGAATCTTTCCTGTGTTAATAAAAACAATAGGTTAGCTTAATAACTCCCACGATATTCCCCATTTTTGCGGTTTGCGTCGGCCATTTTTCAGGGTCCCTCCGCGCGGTGCGGGTGGAATCGTGGCCGCGCGTCTTGGCAAGACCAGGACTCGGACACGACAAACGCCGCCACGGTTTCCCGTGACGGCGCTGATCATTGGAGCTGTTCCGCCTCAAGTCAGGTCGAAGCGGTCCGCGTTCATCACCTTGGTCCACGCCGACACGAAGTCACCAACGAATTTGGCGTCGGCGTCTTTCTGGCCGTAAACCTCGGCCAGTGCCCGGAGTTGTGAGTTGGAACCGAATACCAGGTCCACCCGGGTTCCGGTCCACTTCACCTCACCCGAAGCCCGATCCCGGCCTTCATACACTCCATTGGCGTCTGCCGCCGGTTTCCATTCGGTGCCCATGTCCAGCAGGTTGACAAAGAAGTCATTGCTCAGAACCCCGACCCGGTCTGTCAGGACGCCATGCGCCGTACCACCGAAATTCGCACCGAGAACGCGCATACCGCCGACCAGGGCGGTCATCTCGGGTGCCGACAGGGTCAACAGTTGCGCCTTGTCCACCAGCAACTCCTCAGGAGACACGCTGTACTCCTTGCGCTGGTAATTCCGGAACCCATCCGCGATCGGTTCAAGCGGGGCGAAGGATTCAGCATCGGTCTGGTCCTGCGTGGCATCCGTGCGGCCGGGCACAAAGGGAACATCGATGTCGTGCCCGGCGGCCTTGGCGGCCTTTTCGATCGCCGCAACGCCGCCCAGAACGATTACATCCGCAAGCGAAACCTTCTTGTTGCCAGACTGCGCGGCATTGAACTCGGCTTGCACCGCCGCAAGAGCGTCCAGCGCCTTGGACAGTTTCTCGGGCTCGTTGACGTCCCAGTCCTTCTGGGGCGCTAGCCGGATGCGGGCACCGTTGGCGCCACCGCGTTTGTCCGAGCCGCGGAAGGTTGAAGCCGAGGCCCATGCCGTCGCGACCAGTTCCGACACCGACAGGCCACAAGCCAGCAGCCGGGCTTTCAGGTCGGCCACGTCCGCGGCATCGATCAGATCATGGTCCACCGCCGGCACGTTGTCCTGCCAGATGAGCTCTTCGGCCGGCGCCTCGGGACCGATGTAGCGTGCCTTTGGCCCCATATCGCGATGGGTCAACTTGAACCACGCGCGAGCGAAGGCGTCAGCGAACTCGTCGGGGTTTTCGTGGAACCGCTTCGAGATCGGCCCATAGATCGGATCCATGCGCATCGCCATGTCGGCGGTGGTCATCATCGTCTTGACCTTTTTCGACGGGTCATGCGCAGCTGGTGCCATGTCCTCTTCCTTGACGCCGACCGGCTCCCAGATCCAGGCTCCGGCAGGGCTTTTGGTCAGGTTCCAGTCATAGCCGAACAGAAGGTCGAAATAGCCATTGTCCCACTTGATCGGGTTCGCGGTCCAGGCGCCCTCGATTCCGCTGGTCGTGGTATCGTCACCCTTGCCTGTGCCGAACTTGTTGATCCAGCCAAAGCCCATCTCTTCGATCGGCGCGGCCTCGGGTTCGGGACCGACCAGCGCCGGGTCCCCGGCACCATGCGCCTTGCCGAATGTGTGGCCACCGGCAACCAGTGCGACGGTCTCTTCATCGTTCATTGCCATCCGGGCAAAGGTGTCGCGGATGTCACGGCCCGAGGCCAGTACGTCCGGCTCTCCGTCCGGGCCTTCGGGGTTCACATAGATCAGGCCCATCTGCACGGCGGCCAGCGGATCTTCCAGATCGCGCTCGCCCGAGTAGCGGCTGTGCGGGTTTTCGGTCGGGGCCAGCCATTCGGTCTCGGCACCCCAATAGATGTCTTCCTCGGGCGCCCAGATGTCTTTCCGGCCGCCGGCAAAGCCGAAGGTCTTGCCGCCCATCGATTCGATGGCGCAGTTGCCGGCCAGGATTATCAGGTCGGCCCACGAAATCTGGTTGCCGTATTTCTGCTTGATCGGCCACAGCAGACGACGGGCCTTGTCGAGGTTGCCGTTGTCCGGCCAGCTGTTGAGCGGCGCGAACCGCTGGTTCCCGGTCGAGGCGCCGCCCCGCCCGTCAGCCGTCCGGTAGGTGCCGGCGCTGTGCCAGGCCATGCGGATGAACAGACCGCCATAATGGCCGTAATCCGCCGGCCACCAGTCCTGCGAATCCGTCATCAGGTCATACAAGTCCTGTTTCAACGCGTCATAGTCGATCTTCTTGAACGCGTCGGCATAGTTGAACTCGGCCCCCAGCGGATTGCCGGCCGGTTGGTGCTGGTGCAGTATCGCCAGGTTCAGCTGGTTGGGCCACCAGTCCCGGTTCGATCGGGTTCCGGCACCGTGCATGATGGGGCATTTGCCCGTGTTGGGGTTGTCGATTCCGTCCATCTCAATCTCCGATCCTGGCTGGTGTCAGTCTGTTTGCGAGGCAACCGTGCGTATGGCACGTCAAAAAGGGGCGGACCGCAGTCCGCCGGAATACCCAGAGTCATAGCAAATCCCAGTCATGAGAAAAAATTTTGTTTTCGGATTGATTTGATAGGTATTGGTTATGGCTCAACCGGGTTCTTTCCAACCGATCCCTATCCACATGACGCCGCGTTCCCCAACGCCCAGATTGCCTTTTGCCGCCGGTGCTTCAAACTGCGGGCCGTGACGCGCGACACCGCGCGGGCCACAGGGGAGGATCGCCATGCAATTCGACTACGTCATCGTCGGCGGAGGGTCCGCGGGCTGTGTGCTGGCCAACCGTCTGAGCGCCAATCCGGGCACGCGGGTCTGCCTGCTTGAGGCGGGCGGAGGCGGGAACAGCATTCTGGTGCGGATGCCTGCCGCTGTGGTCGCCATGCTGCCGGGGCGACCCAAGATCAACAACTGGGCCTTCGAGACGGTGCCGCAACCGGGGTTGAACGGTCGCAAGGGCTATCAGCCGCGCGGCCGCGCCTTGGGCGGGTCCAGCGCGATCAACGCAATGCTCTATGTGCGCGGGCAGCGGCAGGATTATGACGGCTGGGCCGATCTGGGCTGCGAGGGATGGGACTGGGACAGCGTTCTGCCCTATTTCAAGCGGTCCGAGAATAACGAACGCGGCGCGGATGATCTCCATGGCACCGACGGCCCGCTTCAGGTGTCCGATCAGAAAGAAGAACGCCCGATCACGCGCGCTTTCGTCGAGGCCGCCGCCCAGTTGCAGCACAAAGTGACCGACGATTTTAATCGCGGCGACAACGAAGGCGCGGGGCTGTACCAGGTCACCCAGTTCCATGACCCAGCCAAAAACGGCGAGCGGTGCTCGGCCGCCGCGGCCTATCTGCTTGACGTTATGGACCGGCCCAACCTGACGGTCATCACCGGGGCGCAGGCGCGAGAGATCACCTTTGACGGCCACCGCGCCACGGGCGTGATCTATCGCGAGGGCGGCAAGGGCGCCGACCTCACCGTCACCGCCGCGCGCGAAGTTCTGGTCTGTTCGGGCGCGCTGAAATCGCCGCAACTGCTGCAGCTGTCAGGCATCGGCGACCCCGAGGACCTGACCCCGCATGGCATCGCCGTCCGCCACGCGTTGCCGGGCGTGGGCAAGAACCTGCAGGATCACCTGGATTTCATCCTGGCCTACAAGACAAGGGACACCGACAATTTCGGCATCGGCGCCGCCGGTACGGTGGGGCTGATCAAACACCTTGTGCGGTGGCGCAAGACCGGGGTGTCGATGGCGGCCACCCCCTTTGCGGAAGGCGCGGCCTTTCTGAAGACCTCTCCCGATCGGGACCGCCCCGACATCCAGCTGCATTTCACCATCGCGCTGGTGGACGACCACGCGCGCAAACTGCATCTGGGGTATGGGTTCAGCTGCCATATCTGCAAACTGCGCCCCGAAAGCCGCGGCACCGTCTCGCTGCACAGCGCCGACCCCTTTGCCGCCCCGGCGATCGACCCGGCCTATCTGTCCGACCCGCGCGATCTGGACACGATGATCAAGGGCGCGCGGATGACGCGCGAGATCCTCGAGGCTCCGGCCCTCGCCAAATACCGCCACAAGGAAATGTTCGGCACCGACACCGCCCGGACCGACGCGGATTGGGAACGCCATATCCGCGCGCGGGCCGATACGATCTATCACCCCGTGGGCACCTGCAAGATGGGGGTGGATGACATGGCGGTGGTCGATCCGCAGCTGCGCGTGCGTGGGTTGCAGGGGCTGCGGGTGGTCGATGCCTCGGTCATGCCGACGCTGGTCTCGGGCAACACCAACGCGCCCACGATCATGATCGCGGAAAAGGCCGCCGACATGATCCTGGCAGATGTGGTCTGATCAACTGCCCTTCAACGTCTGATCCGCGTGCAGCGCCTCAAGGCCCACGCGGTAGTTGGGGTATTTCAACGTCACGCCCAGATCGGTCTTGATCCGGTCGTTCCGAACGCGCTTGTTCTCGTTGTAGAAACTGCGGGCCATCGGCGTCAGGTCGGCCGTGTCGAAATCCACCGCAGGCGGCAGCGGCAGGCCCTGAAGCTGCGCGGCATAGCCGATCACGTCCTGCGGCGGCACCGGTTCGTCATCGCAGACATTGTAGATCGCGCCCGGATCGGGACGGCGCATCGACGCCTCGAGCACTTGTGCGATGTCCTCGACATGAATGCGCGAAAACACCTGCCCCGGCTTGATGATCCGCCGCAGCCCGCCTTTTTTCAGCTTGGAAAACGGCCCCCGCCCCGGCCCGTAGATGCCCGCAAGGCGATAGATGTGCAGCGGCAGGCCGGGGATCGCGGCCCAGTCCTGCTCGGCTTGCAACCGCCAGCGCCCGCGCTCGGCCGTCGGGGTCGCCGGCGTGGTTTCATCGACCCAGCCCCCCTGATGGTCGCCATAGACGGCGGTGGTCGACAGGTACCCGACCCAGTCAAACTGCCCGGCGCGCGCGGCGATCTCATCCCGCAGGGCGGCCAGAACCGGATCTCCCTTGGCCGTGGGCGCGGTCGAAATCAGCAGATGCGTGACCCCGTCCAGATCGGGGGCTTCGCCCGGCCAGACCAGCGGTTTGGCCCCGGCGGCACGGATGGCGTCCTTCTCGGCGGCATCGCGGGTGGTTCCGACGATGCGCCAACCCTTGGCGGCCAGCCGGCGCGACAGGGCGCGGGCGGTATAGCCGTGCCCGAATGAAAAAAGCGTTCCAGTCATGGGCCATTGATGATCGCGCCGCCGGCGGGATGCAAGCGCCGGATGGCCGCACTTGATTCGAATCCCCGCCTGCGCCTTCATGATGTCATGAGTGATGACAAACCCAGCCTGCACGCGGCCTATGCGCTGAAAACTCCGGCAGACAACAAACGGCTCTATGCCGAATGGGCCGGAGATTACGATCGCGGATTCGCTGCGCGCGAGGATTACCAGCTGCATATCCACACCGCCCGCGCATTTGTCGGCGCCGGGGGCCAGGGTCCGGTGCTGGATGTGGGCGCGGGCACCGGCCTGTGCGGCGCGGTTCTGGCCGATCTGGGCGTGGGGCCGATCGATGCCACCGACATCAGTGCCGAAATGCTGGACAAGGCCATGCGCAAGGACATCTACCGCGACGCGATCGAGGCCGACCTGAACGAGGGCATCCCCGTTCCGCGCGACAGCTATTCGGGCATCGTGTCGTCGGGCACTTTCACCCACGGCCATCTTGGCCCCGAGGTTCTGCCCGCCCTGCTGCGGGCGGCCCGGCCCGGGGCGCAATTCGCCCTGTCGATCAACGCCAAACACTTCGAGGCGCTGGGATTCTCAACCGCCTTCGACAAGCTGCAGGCCGAGGGCCGGATCGAACATCTGACCCTAGCCCCGGTTCGTATCTACGGCGATCTGGCGGCCGGCCCCAACAAGGACGACACCGCGCTGATCGCCCTGTTCGAGAAAACCTGAACCGCCTCAGCGGCCTTTCCAGACCGGGTCACGCTTTTCGGCGAAGGCGCGGGCGCCTTCCAGATTGTCCTCGGAGCCATAGAGCACATCGACCGTCCGCAGTTGCCGCTTGGTAATACGGTTCATGATGTCCTGGAACTTGGAATCTTCGGCCTCGCGCACGATCTCCTTGATCGCGGCATAGACCAGCGGCGGGCCGCTTGCCAGCAGGCGCGCCAGCTCCCATGCCCGGTCCATCAACTGGTCAGCCGGGACGATCTCGTTGACTAGCCCCCAGCGATGCGCCTCTTCGGCGTCGAACCAGCGGCCGGTCAGCAGCAGTTCCATCGCAATGTGATAGGGGATGCGCTTGGGAAGCTTGACGCTGGCCGCGTCCGCCACCGTGCCCGAGCGGATTTCCGGCAGGGCAAAAGTGGCGTGATCGGCGGCCAGAATCATGTCGGCGCTCAGGGCTAGCTCCAGCCCGCCGCCGCAGGCAATCCCGTTCACGGCGGCAATCACCGGCTTGTTCATGTCGCGCAACTCCTGCAGGCCGCCGAAACCGCCAACGCCGTAATCGCCGTCCACCGCATCGCCTGCGGCTGCGGCCTTCAGGTCCCAGCCTGGGCAGAAGAACTTCTCGCCGCCCCCCGTCAGGATCGCCACCCGCAGGTCGGGGTCATCGCGAAAGTCGCGGAAGACCTCGCCCATCACCCGGCTGGTCGCCAAGTCGATCGCGTTCGCCTTGGGCCGGTCCAACGTGACCTGAAGGATTGCACCATCGCGGTAGGTTTTGATCGGGTTCATGGTCATGCCTTTCGGATCAGGGCATCAACGGCGACCACACTGTCGGCCGCGCAGATGAGAGGGTTGATTTCAACTTCGTCCACGACCGCCGCGTTGGCAATGACGTAGTTCTGCACCGCCATGGCCACCCGCACGACCGCATCGATATCCACGCCGGGCTTGCCCCGATATCCGCTCAACACGGGCGCACAGGCCAGCTTGCCCAGCGCGTCGCGGACCGCAGACGGCGTGGACGGGATCAGGATCGAGGTCGAGTCGCGCAGGATCTCGGTCAGAACCCCACCCGCCCCAAGGGTCAGCACATAGCCATGCGCCGGGTCGCGGGTGACGCCGATCAACAGCTCGACAATCCCGGCCGGGGCCATTTCCTCGATCAGAACCTCATCGGTGCCGATTGATCTCGCGACCTCGGGCAGATCTTGTCCAGAAACGCCCAGCCGCACCGCGCCATGTTCGGATTTGTGCGCCAGGCCAACGCCTTTCACCGCAAAGGACCCGCTCAGACCGTCCACCGCCTTTTCCGCCCGATCCGCCCGCGCGACGACCGAGCGGGGAACCGGCACGCCGCAAGCGGCCAGTTCGGCCTTGGCCTGGGCCTCGGTAAGTATGGTTGTGGCCGCATTGGCGGCGGGCAGCAAAACCGGCTCCTGCGGTTCGGGATGCGGGCGTGCTGCAGCGCGTGTCGCCGCCAGCGCCTCACGCAGCCCGGCAAAGGGCACAACACCGCCCGCCATCAACCGCTCGGCCACGTCTTCGGGCATCAGTTCCGGCAAGGTCGCGGCCACGGCAATGGGGCGACCGGTTTCGCGCGCGCAGGTCAACGCCGCACGGGTGGCGCAGTCCCAATCGGTGGCATCGGTGTGAGGGTAATCGACGATCGAGATCGTCATCGCCACATGCGGCCCCGTCATCGCCGACCACGCCCGTGCCATCGCGTCAGCGTCGCGCCAGATATAGGTGTGGTAGTCCAGTGGATTGGCCAGCGCCACCATCGGCCCCAGCGCCGCGCGCAGGCCCGAAACCTGCTCTGCGGCAAGCGGCGGAAAGTGCAGGCCGGATCCTTCGGCCATGTCGGCGGCCAAGCTGGCCTCACCACCGGAACAGCTGATCGTCGCCACTCCTGTCCCGTCCAGCGGCCCGGTGACATGCAACAGTTTCAGTGTTTCCAGAAACTCGGGCACGTCGTTCAGCCGCGCGATTCCCAGCCGGTCCAGAAACGCCTGCGCCCCGGCATCGCCCCCCGCCAGCGAGGCGGTGTGCGAAATGGTCGCCGCCTGCGCCTGTGCTGACCGCCCCACCTTGAGGGCCACGATCGGTACGCCCCGGTCACGCGCCTTGGCCGCCAGCGCTTCCCATTTGCGTAGGTCGCCGAAGCCCTCGACATGCAGGCCGATGGCGGTGATCCGGTCATCCTCCAGCAGCGCCATGGCGATTTCGGCCTGATGGGTCTGCGCCTGATTCCCGCAGGTCAGCATAAAGGCCAGCGGCAGCGCCCGGCGCTGCATGGTCATGTTGATGGCGATGTTCGAGCTTTGCGTCAGTATCGCGACGCCCCGGTCCACCGGGCGCATCCCGTGCTGGTCGGGCCAGATCGCCACCCGGTCCAACCCGTTGACGAAGCCGTAACAGTTGGGACCGAGGATCGGCATGTCCCCCGCTGCAGCCACAAGCTGCGCCTGCAGATCGGCCCCGTCGGCGTCCTCGGCCAGCGCTTCGGTAAAGCCCGAGGCGAAACACACCGCGCCGCCCGCGCCGATGCGGGACAGAGCCTCGACCGCCTCGATGGTGGCGCGGCGATTGATGCCGACAAAGGCCGCGTCGGGCGCTTGGGGCAGGTCTTCGACCCTGGCAAAGACGCGCTCGCCCGCCACCTCGTCGGCCTTGGGATGCACCGGCCAGACAGGGCCGGTGAACCCTAGTTTTCGCACCTGGCGGATGACCTCGGCGCACCATGCGCCCCCGCCAATCACCGCCAGCGAGCGGAACCCCAGCATCCGCCTCAGCGCGGCGAGCTTTCCCGGCGCGAGCGCACCCGCCGCGCCGCTGAGGCCCGGCGTCATGTTCACGCCCCCAACGCGCGCAGCAGGTCGCGGCTGATGATGTGGCGCTGGATCTCGCTGGTGCCGTCCCAGATTCGCTCGACCCGGGCATCGCGCCAGAAGCGTTCCAGCGGATAGTCATCCATCAGACCCATTCCGCCATGCACCTGGATCGCCGCATCGGTCACCCGCGCCAGCATTTCCGAGGCATAGAGCTTGGCCGAGGCGATCTCGCGATTGGCGGGCAGGCCCTTGTCCAGCCGGTCGGCGGCGGCCAGGGTCAGCAGGTCGGCGGCGTCGATCTCGGTGATCATGTCGGCGATCTGAAAGCTGACGCCCTGAAACTTGCCGATCTTCTGGCCAAACTGTTCGCGGGTGGCGGCATAGTCCAGCGCATAGTCGAAGGCCCGGCGGGCGCGGCCCACGCACATGGCCGCCACGGTGATGCGAGTGGCATACAGCCAGGTGTTCATCACCTCGAACCCGCCATCGACCTCGCCCAGCACCTGCGCATCGGGCAGGCGGCAGTCGTCGAATTCCAGCACCATGTTCTTGTAGCCGCGATGGCTGACCGACTTGTAGCCGTCGCGGATGGTGAAGCCCGGCGTGCCGCGATCGACCAGAAAGGCGGTGATGCGCTTCTTGGGGCCTTTCGGCGTCTGATCCTCGCCCGTGGCGATGAAGACGATGATGAAATCGGCATGTTCCGCGCCCGAGATGAAATGCTTGGTGCCGTTCACCACCCAATCGCCGCCGTCACGAACGGCGGAACATTTCATGCCCCGCACATCCGAACCCGCGCCCGGTTCGGTCATCGCCAGCGCATCCATCTTCTCGCCGCGCACGGCGGGCATCAGATAGCGTTCGATCTGATCCCCCTGACAGGCCATCAGGATGTTCTGTGGCCGCCCGAAGAAATGGTTCAGCGCAATCGACCCGCGCCCCAACTCGCGCTCGACCAGCGCGAATTCCAGGTGGTTCAACCCGGCGCAGCCCACGCTTTCGGGGAAATTGCAGGCATAGAATCCCAGCTCGATCGTCTTGCGCTTGATCTCGTCGGCGATCCCTTTCGGCACCTCGCCGGTGCGTTCGACCAGCTCTTCATGGGGATAGATCTCTTTTTGCACAAAGCTGCGGACGGTCGAGACGATCATCTCCTGCTCGTCGGTCAGGCCATATTGCATCGCGGGTCTCCGGTTTCTGGGCGTGCGATAATCCTGACGCGGCTTGCCGCCACAATAATGCAGAACTAGACTTCAATCATGCAGAAATGGACCAAATCACCCGCCGCACCGCAGCGATTCGGGGTGCTGCTGTTCGACGGGTTCTCGAACCATTGCCTGGCCAACACGGTCGAGCCGCTGCGCGCGGCCAACACGTTGTCGGGTCAGCGACTGTATGACTGGCAATTCCTGTCACTTGATCCGAGGCCGGTCACGTCATCCTCAGGGTTGCAGGTGGCGCCCCATGCGGCGCTTACGGATGCGGATGGGGATATGCTGCTGGTGATGCCCTCCTACGGGTTTCAGGCACATGGTGGTTGGCGCACCCAGGCGGGGTTGCGTGCGGCGACGCGGCGCTTTCGAACCCTCGCCGGGCTGGACACCGGCAGTTGGCTGCTGGCCCAGGCCGGATTGCTGAACGGCCACCGCGCCACGATCCATTGGGAGGAACTGACCGCGTTCACCGAGCGATTCCCCGAAGTCGAGACCTGCCGCGAGCGCTATGTCATCGACGGTGACCGCATCACCTGCTCGGGCGCCATGGCCGCCTTTGATCTGGTGATGCACCTGATCGGGCAGGATCACGGTCAGGCGCTGGCACTGGAAGTCGCGCAGCTGTTCATGACGCGCGACTCCGCCCGGTCACATTCCGGCGGCGCAGGCTCGGCCAGTTCGCATGTCAACAAGGCGCTGGCACTGATGCAGGAAAATCTCGAGACCCCTCTGCCGATCCCCGAGATCGCCCGGCGCGTGGGACGGTCGCAAAAAGCACTGGAATCCCGGATGCGGGCGGACTTGGGGGCCGGGCCGGCTAAGGTCTATCGTCGGATGCGTCTGAACCTTGCGCGCAAGCTGGCCGCGGAAACCGACCTGAGTATCGCCGAAATCGCTCTGCGCGCGGGCTATGAAGACCCCAGCGCGCTGACCCGCGCCTTTCGGGCCGAGTTCGGTCTCAGTCCACGAGCCCTGCGCAGCCGGTCCGGCTAGGTATACATCTGTTTCTTGTAGGCCCGCGTCCGCGTCGTCGCCTCGGCCGACCCGTCGTGGTAGGTGCCGAACCACTTGTCGAACGGGATCTCGGACGTGCCGTAGTTGCACTCGAAATACCGGTGGTGCAGCTGGTGAAAGAAATCGCCGGCCCGCGCGGCGTCCGTATCCCCCGCTTTCAGCTTCTCGAACCCCGAATGGGACAGGACCGGGCTGATCTGCTGGAAATAGACATGGAACAGCAGGTGCAGCGGGTTTGAGGGCACGATCAGGTGGATGAAATAGGTCGTGAAGTACAGCAGGTTCTCGTACCAGTGGTTCGAGATGCCCGACCACGGCCCAACATTGACGTTGCGGTGATGTACCGCGTGCACATGCTTGTACAGTTTCGGATGATGCTCCAGCCGGTGCACCCAATAGAAATGCAGACCCGACCACATCGGGATGAACAGCATCCAGACCACGCACCAGACCGGCGCGCTGGTCCAAGTGACTGTTGGCGCATACCCGTTGGCCATTGCCCAGTAGATCACCCATTGATAGACGGTCGCCACCGTCATGGCGCTGCCCAGCGTCCACCAGATGTTGTCCCAGACCTGATTGCGGAAGGTGAAGGTTCCGTTGTCGCGGGTCAGGTCGCGGCGATCGAACTTTTTGTACATACCCTGCCCCTTGCGCATGTACAGCCACCAGTGCAGCCCGCCCGCAACAAGGATCTGAGGCACCATGTTCAGCAGCCAGACGCGGAACATCCAGCCCGGCGCAAAGCTTTGCATCGCATCGAGCGGCGGCAGGAACAACACATAAGCCGCCAGCGCCAGCACCAGGCACAGGGTCAGCGCGGTGATCTGCAACCATGCACCGCCGTACCATTTCACAACCGCCATCGGTCTGGGCGGCCAGCTGAACAAAGGGTTCAACGCCACAGGGTCAGACGGCCGATAGTGCCAACGGGCGGCTTCGGGATCATGCGATGCATCGGTCATGACAAAACCCTCTAGGTGGCGTAGTCCGAGCCTTCGGAGTCCAGAACGGCCTTGATCTCGCGCAGATGCGCAGCGGCCTGATCGGGATAGTCGTCCAGTTCCTGCGCGGTCTTTTCCGCGATTTCATCCGACAGCACCCGCAATGGCAGGCCCGTCTGAAGGGCGCGGATATAGGTCTCGGCGGCGCGCTCGAAATAATAGAGTCTATTAAAGGCATCGGCCGCATCGCTGCCGATCACCAGCACCCCGTGGTTGCCCATGATCATGACCTTCTTTTTCGGGTCCTGCAGCATTCCAGCGCAACGCTCACCCTCGCTTTCAAAGGCCAAACCGCCGAATTCGTCATCAATGACATAGCGGTTGAAAAAGGTCGCAGTGTTCTGGTCGATCGGCGGCAAGTTGCTGTCGGCCAGCGAGGCCAGGACGGTGGCAAAGATCGAATGCACATGCATCACGCAACGCGCATTGGGGCATTTGCGGTGAATCGAGCCATGCAGACCCCATGCGGTGGGGTCCGGTGCGCCGGGCTTGCTCATTGTGTCGGGATCGTTGGCATCAAGCAGCAGCAGGTCCGAGGCACGGATGCGCGCGAAATGCATCTGGTTCGGGTTCATCAGGAACTGCGTGCCATCCTCGTTCACGGCAAGGCTGAAGTGATTGGCGACCGCTTCGTGCATGTTCAACCGCTCGGTCCAGCGGAAGGCGGCGGCAATGTCCACGCGCTCCTGCCAATGGTCGATATTCCGTTTCAGACTGGTGACGCTCATCCGGGGGGCTCCATTCGGCTTGGACAGGTGGCTGGTGAAAACCGTGCCGGGCCGGGGCGCAATTGACCAACGAAAAAATCGCCGCTTTGGCATAAGCCCAGCTTATGGCAGGGTTATGCGATGAGAAACCCGCTCCCCCCCCTCGGTTGGCTGCGCACGTTCGAGGCCGCGGCCCGCCACCTGTCGTTCACCGGCGCAGCGCGTGATCTGAACATGACGCAAAGCGCCGTCAGCCAGCAGATCAAATCGCTCGAAGGCTATCTGGGCCAACCTCTGTTTCACCGGCGCCCCCGCGCATTGGGGCTGACCGAGGCCGGAATCACCTATCTGCCCGTCGTACGCGAGGCGTTCCGGACGCTGGTGCGTGGCACCCAGGCCGTGACCGGGCAGCAGGAAAATACCGTTCAGGTGCAGTGCAACATCACCTTCTCGGTGAACTGGCTGGCCCCCCGCCTGCCCGCCTTCCGCGTGCTGCACCCCGATGTCCGCCTGAACATCTTCACCGAGTTGTGGGAGCCGCGCGAGATGGCCGAAGGCGCGGCGGTGGAAATCCGTTATTCCCTGCGCCCGGCCGACACGGTCCGAACCGAGCTTTTGCGCAGCGATCACTATTACCCGGTCTGCGCCCCCGGTTTCCCGGTCACGCTGGAGACCCTTCAGCGGCAACCGCTCTACGATTGCTCAAACCTGCTGTCGAACTGGGCCAGTTGGGCCGAAGATCAGGGTCTAAACTGGGAGAATCCGCCGATTACCTATGCCACGACCTATATGGTCGGCCTGTCCGTCGCGATGGCCGGAGGCGGGCTGTGTCTGGCCCATGACACGATCGCCAGACGCCTTCTGGACGATGGCCGCCTAATCGCGCCGTTCGAGCATCGCGCACCGATGCCCGAGGCCTATTACCTGCTGCTGTCGCCCCAGGCCGAGGAGACCCCGGGTGCCGTGGCCTTTGCCGAGTGGATCAGGGCGGAAATCGCGGCCGAGCAACACCGCGCCTGACTTTCAACCGTCCTTGGGGCGGCTGGCGACCCAGGCATAGCCGTTCTCGCACAGGATATAGGTCTCGCGCAGGCCATGGGGCTTGTCGGTCGGCTCCTGCAGGACGACTGCACCAGCGGACCTGGCGCGCTCCGCCGCCTCGTCCGGGTCGGTGTCGTACAGGTGGATCTCGATCCCGCCACCGCGTGGGGGCGTTTCGGGAACCAGCCCCAGCAGCGGGTTGGAATGATAGGTGCCGTCCGAATGCAACTGAAACACCTGAGCGCCATAGGTGACGATGGCGAAATCCGCCGTCACCTGATGGGATTTCAGGCCAAAAACAGTCTCTAAAAATGCGCATTCCGCCGGGACATCGCGCACCAGCAGGTTCAGCCCGATCCCGCGCAGGCTGCGGCCGAAACTGTCGGCATCCATGGTTTCGTAATCCATGTCCCTACCAGACCCCGCATCGCGGCGCGGATCAAGCATTTGCTGCCCCGCAATCGGTCGGATGACGGTTTCATGAAGGTGGCACGGCAGGGGTTGCACCTTCCGATGCATTCGGGAAAGTTGTGCCATGGAATACGCACCCTTCCCATCCTGGCCCGACGTCGCCCCCCGCCTGATCGCCGTTGCCGCCGGCCGCGAAGCCGCCGACATGGTCATTCGCGGCGGGATCTGGATCAACGTGCACAGCCGCGAGGCGCTGCCCGATCACTCCATCGCCATCGCCGAAGGTCGCATCGCCTATGTCGGCCCCGACGCTGGCCATTGCATCGGCCCCGACACGCAGATCATCGAAGCCAAGGGCCGCTACATGATCCCCGGCCTGTGCGACGCGCATATGCACATCGAATCCGGCATGCTGACCCCGGCCGAATTCGCCCGCGCGGTGATCCCGCATGGCACCACGTCGATGTTCACCGACCCGCATGAGATCGCCAACGTACTGGGGCTGGACGGCGTGCGGATGATGCATGACGAGGCGCTTATGCAGCCAGTCAACATCTTCACCCAGATGCCGTCCTGCGCGCCCTCGGCGCCGGGGCTGGAAACCACCGGCTATGAGATCACCGCCGAAGACGTGGCCGAGGCGATGACCTGGCCCGGCATCATCGGGCTGGGCGAGATGATGAACTTTCCCGGTGTGATCAACGCCGACCCCAAGATGCTGGCTGAGATCGCCGCCACCCAGCGCGCGGGCAAGACGGTGGGCGGACACTATGCATCCCCTGATTTAGGGCCTGATTTTGCAGCCTATGTCGCCGGCGGCCCGGCGGATGACCACGAAGGCACCTGCGAGGCCGACGCCATTGCCCGCGTGCGGCAGGGGATGCGGTCGATGATGCGGCTGGGCTCGGCCTGGTATGACGTGGAAAGCCAGATCACCGCCGTCACCGAAAAGGGGCTGGACCCGCGCAACTTCATCCTGTGCACCGATGACTGCCACTCGGGCACGCTGGTGAACGAGGGTCACATGAACCGCGTCGTGAGCCATGCCATCGCCTGTGGCTGCGACCCGCTGATCGCCCTGCAGATGGCCACGATCAACACCGCCACCCATTTCGGGCTTGAGCGCGAGATCGGCTCGATCACGCCGGGCCGCCGGGCGGACGTGATCCTCAGTTCGAACCTGACTGAACTGCCGATCGAGATGGTCGTAGCGCGCGGACAGGTGGTGGCCGAAAATGGCGCGATCACGGTGGATTGCCCGCATTACGACTGGCCCGACCGGGCACGCAACACGGTGCATCTGGGCCATGCCATGACCGCCGCCGATTTCGAGATCCCCGCGCCAAACGGCGCCAACCGCGTTTGCGCCAACGTGATCGGCGTGGTCGAGAACCAGGCCCCTACCCAGGCGCTGAAGGCCGAGCTGCCGATCATCGGCGGGCTGGTCGAGGGCGAAGGTGACGTCTGCCAGATCGCGCTGGTCGAACGGCACCGGGGCACGGGCGGCGTCACCAACGCATTCGTGTCGGGCTTTGGCTATCAGGGCCGAATGGCCATGGCCTCGACCGTGGCGCATGACAGCCACCACATGATCGTGGTCGGCACCGACCGCGAGCAAATGGCGCTGGCCGCCAATCGTCTGGCCGAAGTGGGCGGCGGCATCACCATCTTCCGTGATGGCGAAGAGCTGGCGCTGGTCGAACTGCCCATTGCGGGCCTGATGTCCGACAGCCCTGCCGCGGACGTCGCGGCCAAGGCGCAGAAAATGGTCGAGGCGATGCAGGCCTGCGGCTGTCAGTTGAACAACGCCTATATGCAGCACTCGCTGCTGGCCCTTGTCGTCATCCCCGAACTGCGGATATCCGATCTGGGACTGGTGGATGTCCGAACATTCGAAAAAATTGACCTTCTGGAACCCCTCGCATGACAAAAATAACAACTCCCGACCCACGGGACCCCGAGATTTTCACCGATGCCGCCGCAGCCGTTGCCCGGCTGGAAGAGCTGTATAACGAGGCCACCGCCTTTCTGTGCGAAAGCTTTGCCGAGGCGATGGAAAGCGGCGCGCCCAAGGTCCGGTACAGAGCCTATTACCCGGAAATCCGTATCCGTACGGCGTCTTACGCGCATGTGGACAGCCGCCTGAGCTTTGGTCACGTGTCCGAGCCGGGGGTTCATGCCACTACCGTGACCCGGCCGGATCTGTTCCGGTCCTACCTCACGCAGCAGATCGCGCTGCTGATCAAGAACCACAACCAGCCGGTGACCATCGGCCCTTCGACCACACCGATGCCGGTGCATTTCGCCGTGGCCGGCAACCCCGATCTGGTGGTGCCGCATCAGGGTGCGGCCGGGTTCACCCTGCGCGACGTGTTCGACGTGCCCGACCTGACCACCACCAATGACGACATCGTCAACGGTGTGCACGAACCGCAGGATGGCGTCGGCCCGCTGGCCTTGTTCACCGCGCAGCGCATCGACTATTCGCTGGCCCGGCTAGCCCACTATACCGCCACCGATCCGGACCATTTCCAGAACCACGTTCTGTTCACCAACTACCAGTTCTATGTCTCGGAATTCGAGAACTACGCCCGCGCGCAACTGGCCGACCCGAACAGCGGCTATACCAGTTTCGTCTCGACCGGGAATGTCGAGATCACCGACCCCGACGCGCCGCTGGAACAGCCGCTGAAACTGCCGCAAATGCCGACCTATCACCTGAAACGCGCCGACGGGTCGGGGATCACGCTGGTCAATATCGGCGTCGGCCCATCCAACGCCAAAACCGCCACCGATCACATCGCGGTGCTGCGACCACACGCCTGGCTGATGGTCGGCCACTGTGCGGGGCTGCGCAACACGCAGGCTCTGGGGGATTTCGTGCTGGCCCATGCCTATCTGCGCGAAGACAAGGTGCTGGACGACGATCTGCCCGTCTGGGTCCCGATCCCGCCGCTGGCCGAAGTTCAGGTCGCGCTGGAACGCGCCGTGGCCGAAGTGACCGAGCTGGAAGGCTATGAGCTGAAGCGGATCATGCGCACCGGCACGGTGGCTTCGGTCGACAACCGAAACTGGGAACTGCGCGACCAATCCGGCCCGGTGCAACGGTTGAGCCAGTCGCGCGCGATCGCGCTGGACATGGAAAGCGCCACGATCGCCGCAAACGGCTATCGCTTCCGCGTTCCCTACGGCACTTTGCTGTGCGTATCCGACAAGCCCCTGCATGGAGAATTGAAGTTGCCCGGCATGGCGTCCGAGTTCTATACAACCCAGGTCAGCCGCCATCTGGCGATCGGAATCCGCGCGATGGAACACCTGCGAGGCATGCCGCTGGAACGTTTGCACAGCCGGAAATTGCGCTCGTTCGACGAAACGGCCTTCCTCTGACGCAAAAAAGCAACGAAATCCCCATATTTTTTGGGGTTTCGGTGCTACTATTCGTTGTGTTCGCCCACAATATCCCGTTACAGTTACGCGGTGAGGCCCAATAGATCGGGCACGTTAAGGAGACCAAGAAATGGCAAAGCCTATGACGAAGACTCAGCTGGTTGCTGCTCTCGCTGAGGAAATGGGAACCGACAAGAAATCCGCGAACGCGGCGCTGGAGGCGATCACTGGCCTGATCACCCGCGAAGTTTCGGCCGGAGGCGCTGTGACCCTGCCGGGCGTCGGCAAGATCTACTGCCGCGAGCGCCCCGAGCGTCAGGTGCGCAACCCGGCCACTGGTGAGACCTTCACCAAAGAAGCCGACAAGGTTGTGAAGATGACCATCGCCAAGGCCCTGAAGGACAGCGTCAACAGCTGATCCGCGCCTTAGGCAAAACGATCAAGGGCCGCGATTTCGCGGCCCTTTTTCTTTGGTATTTGTTTACCGGGTCCGTTGGACCAGACCCGGTGTTCTCGTGGGTCGAGCTCAGTGAACAGTCTCGACCTTGTGGAAATCCAAGTCCCGATCTTCGGGCATCGAGTCGATGCTCATCACCTCTTTGCGCTTGGCGATCAGGATATAGACCACGCAGGCGAGGTAGAGGCCAACCACCACGGCGCCAATCCACTGAATCTGCAGCCACTGGCTCTGGAACAGAAGCGTCAGCACAAACAGAAGCACCACATTGCCGGCAACATAGGCCGTCTTGCCGAAGCGTTCGACCGTCATGTTCAGGTTGTCGGTATAGAGCCTGATCAGCGAGTCCAGTGAGTTGATCACGAACGTCACGCCGACGATCACCATCGCGATGTTGGTGATGCCTGCGGTGCTGATGCCGTTCAGGTGATAGTAGTAAAGCACGCTGAACCAGATCGCCAAGGGGATCGACGGAAAGATCAGCAGCGCCGCCAGCAATTGCCAGGTGGTCAGCCCTCCGACAAAGCGCGAGGTGAACTGACCGATCATGATCGACCAGGCAAACCACCAGAACAGGTAGAAGGCGTGATAGTCGGTCAGAGGCAGTACGAACTTGTGGATATTGGCGAAATACGCCCCGATATTGCTGCTGGTTTCCACGAAACCCGCAAGGCCCATACCGGCCGCGGCCCACATGCCAAGGATCAGTGCCAGGAACAGAAACGTCGAGCCGACAGAAAGAATCCGCACGTATTTCAGGTCAGTCGAGGAATAGGCCGCGGCCAGAATGACGACAAACACGATGATGTAAAACGTGGTCACTACGGACTCGCCATCACCAACTTCGGGCAGGTATCCGGGCAGGTAGATCAGGAACAGGCTGGCGGTGAAAGCGCAGGTCCCGATGATCACCACATTGTTGATCAGCTTGACCACCGGGATTTCAAAGAACTGCACTCGGGGTTCGATGACGCAGAAATAGAAGGCCGTCAGGAAATAGAAGGCCCAGATCAGAAAACCCCAGAACCCGAACTCAATCGCCAGCGGGTTTGCGAAGGCATAGGCTGGATCTTCGGCATAGCCGCCGAATTCGGTCAGCGGGAACATGATCAGCCCGACATCCAGGCCGGATGTGAACAGGATCGCGATGAAAGTGAACAGATGAACAGGTGTTACGCCCACGCACCGCAGGTTCCACCATTTCACGACGAAGAACGCTACCAGCCCAAGAGCAAGCAGGACCCCGAATGACAGGATGTATTCCAGTAGCACCGACAAACCTCCCTTTAGATGTCAGATCACCGAGCGGATATCTTTAATTGGCTAGTCAATCAATAAAACCGACATCTAGGGAAAACTTGCGTGCACCATGTGTCTTTTTTGACGCTCGGGCGCTTGTGGCCTGCGGGAAAATCGGAAACAGTCGCCGCACGTTCAAACAGGAGCGGTCATGGATCTGCGCGCCATCGCCATGGGGCTGGCCTTTGCCTTCATCTGGTCGTCGGCCTTCACGTCGGCGCGGATCATCGTCGCGGATGCCTCGCCGCTGTTTTCACTGGCGGTTCGCTTCCTGATTTCCGGCATCCTGGGTGTCGCAATCGCCCGGGCCATGGGCCAGAGCTGGCGCCTGACGCGGTCGCAATGGTACGCGACCATCCTGTTCGGAATCTGCCAGAATGCCCTGTATTTGGGTCTGAATTTCTATGCAATGCAAACGGTCGAGGCCTCGGTCGCGGCGATCATCGCCTCGACCATGCCGCTCTTGGTGGCGCTGGCCGGTTGGCTGCTGTTCGGGGAACGGTTACGCCCGCTGGGTGTTCTGGGTCTGCTGGCCGGGTTCGCCGGCGTGGCCTTGATCATGAGCAGCCGGATCAGCGCCGGGATCGACCTGTTTGGAGTTGCTCTCTGCGGGTTGGGCGCGCTGGCGCTGACCTTCGCCACGCTGGCCGTGCGCGGCGCGACCTCGGGCGGGAATTTCATGATGGTCGTCGGTTTGCAGATGTTCGTCGGGTCGGCGGTTCTGTTCATCGCCGCCCCGTTGTTCGAGACGATCTATGTCCGTCCAACCTGGCCGCTGGCGTTGGCCTTCACCTACACGACCCTGTTCCCCGGCCTGCTGGCCACTCTGATCTGGTTCCTGCTGCTCAACCGGATCGGGCCGATCCGCGCGGCGACCTTCCATTTCCTCAACCCGGTGTTTGGGGTCACGATCGCCGCGATTCTGCTGGGTGAGCGGTTGGGCGCAATGGATGCCGTCGGCGTTGCGGTCACCACGCTGGGCATTCTGGCCGTGCAGTTGTCACGCCAGCCGGTTCAGCGCAGCAGCGCCTCGACCTGACTGCGCAGCTTGCGAGAGTCCGGCCGGGTCGTCGACCCAAAGGTCGCCACGACCTCGCCATCGGGACTCAGCAGGATCTTGTTGAAATTCCAGCCCGGCACAAACCCGGTTTCGGCCGCGACCGCCTTGTAGAACGGGTGGGCCTGCGGGCCGGTCACGGGGGTGATGTCGGTCATGGGCAGGGTCAGGTCATAGTTCAGCTCACAGAACTCCTTGACCTCGCTGGCGGTTTCCAATTCCTGGTTGAAGGAGTCCGACGGGACCGCCAGAACCACCAAACCTTCGGGTCCATAGGTGTCCTGCAGCTTTTGCAGCCCGGAATACTGCCCGGTAAACCCACATTGCGAGGCCGTGTTGACCACCAGAACCGGCTGGCCACGCCAGTCCGACAGCGACAGCGTGCCGCCATCGATCGACGGGAACTCTCCGGACACGGGCGCGGCCTGCACCGTTCGACCGATCAACAACAAGGCAGACAACAGCAACATTCTGAACATGGCGTGACCTCCTCTTTGGTAATGATACGCTCGAAGCACGGCGGCAGATCACCCGCACGATCGCGCGAGCCGGGTGAAACAGGGCTTTGCTTTTGTCGCGGCGCACCCCAAATATCTCGGCAACGTATGCAATGCCGGAGGACCCATGCCCAAATATACCAAAGATCCATCGGTTGTCGCGGCTCTGTCGCCCGAGGAATTCCACGTCACCCAGCGCAACGGGACCGAACGCCCCGGCACCGGAAAGCACCTGAACAACAAGGAACCCGGCATTTACGTGGATATCGTATCGGGCGAGCCGCTGTTCGCCTCGACCCACAAATACGAATCGGGCTGCGGCTGGCCCAGTTTCACCAAACCCATCGTGCATGACCACGTCACCGAGCTTGAGGACCGCTCGCTGGGGATGATCCGGACCGAGGTCCGCTCGAAACACGGCGACAGTCACCTGGGCCATGTGTTTCCCGATGGTCCGCTGGATCAGGGTGGGCTACGCTATTGCATCAACTCCGCCGCGCTGCGGTTCATCCATCGTGACGACATGGAGGCCGAGGGCTATGGCGAATACCTCGATCAAGTGGAGGACCCGAAATGACCGAACAACGCGCCGTTCTGGCCGGAGGCTGCTTCTGGGGCATGCAGGACCTGATCCGCAAGCTGCCCGGCGTTCTGCGCACCCGCGTCGGATATACCGGCGGCGACGTGCCCAACGCGACCTATCGCAACCACGGCACCCATGCCGAAGGGATCGAGATCTGGTTCGACCCCGCAAAGATCACCTATCGCGATCTGCTCGAGTTCTTTTTCCAGATCCACGACCCGACCACCGTGAACCGTCAGGGCAATGACATCGGGATGAGCTATCGCTCGGCCATCTATTACTGCGACGAAACGCAGAAACAGATCGCGCTGGACACGATCGCCGATGTGGATGCCAGCGGGCTGTGGCCCGGCAAGGTCGTGACCGAGGTCGAACCCGTCGGCGATTTCTGGGAGGCCGAGCCCGAGCATCAGGACTACCTTCAGCGTATCCCCAACGGCTATACCTGCCACTTTCCGCGCCCGGACTGGGTTCTGCCCAAACGCAGCAGCGCTGCCGAATAAAGTTCAGCCGACGGCCACCCGCGGGCGGCCGCTGGCTTCGACGGTAAGCATCGCCTCGACGAAGACATCCTTGCCTTCGATCCGGGCGGTGCGGATGTCGCGGTTGACGATCACGCGGATATCCTCGGCCCCGGCCTCGCGCACGGCGCTTTCGGTCTCGCGCCGCAGTTCGGCCTCCAGCAGGTCCAACGCGGGTTCGGGTTCGGGGAAATCCTGCGGCCCGTCGTTCAGATGCACGCGGTACCGGCCTTCGGACGGGGCGGTCACCGTGCCCGCCCGCCGCATGGTCAGCCGCCCCACGACGGCCCCGATCGCGTTGGCCACCCCGGCATGGTCGGGCAGCACCATGGTGCAGCGCAGCCGCTCGCCGACCGCCGGGTAATAGCTCGGCGCCGAGGCACCCAGCCCGACCACATCCACGTTCAGCCTCGTGTCCAACGCCAGCAGACCGCGATGCCCGCGCAAGCCCCGCCGCGTCAGCACATGGCGCGCCAGATCCTCGGGCGGCAGGCCGAACGCCTCGGCCTCTTCCGCAAAAGCAGTCTCTAACAAGGTTAAAACGGTCTGCTCGGTCAACTGATCCACGATCATCCCGGCCAGTTCATCGGCCGAGCCCGCCAGCCGGTCGCCCGACCCCACACGACGGCGCGCAATCAACTCCAGCGCCTTGCGCGCGGCATCGGCATCCCAATCGGACAGGCGCCCCAGAACGTGGCTGGCATCCGACGGCGTCACCCCCGAAACCTGAACGATCCCGCGATCCACCAGCCGGGTCAGAGCACCGTTTTCCATCCGGGTGCGCAACAGGGCGCTCAGGGGCAGAACCTTGTCCCCCAGCCGCTCCAGCAGCCCCGCCTCGCGCGGGCCCAGACCCTCGGCGTGGATGCCGGGCACGCGGCGGGCGAAACGGGTGTCGTGCTCGCCCACCGTGGTCGCGCGCAACTGCTCGTCCAGCGCGGCATGGACCACCCCGGGCGCCTGGGCCGCGATCAGCGACACCGGCAGCACCCGGCGCGGACCCAGGAACACACCGCCGCGCAGGCCCTCCGTCACCACATGCACCTGGCTGTCACCGCCCAGACCATGGGTGCGCATCGCCACCGCCTCGACCATGGTGCGGAACCCGCCAACCCGGGCGCCCGCCGGGTCGATCGCCGGCTTTCCGTCGCGGATCAGAGCCACATCGGTCGTCGTCCCTCCGATATCCGACACCAGTGCGTCCTGAACTCCGGTCAGCCAGCGCGCCCCCACGATCGAGGCCGCCGGACCGCTGAGAATCGTTTCGATCGGCCGCTCCCGCGCCTGCTCGGCGCTCATCAAGGCGCCATCCCCGCGCACCACCATCATCGGCGCGTCGATGCCCAGCTCGAGCAGAACATCCTGCGCCCGGCCGATCAGGCGGTCGATCATTCCGATCAGACGTGCGTTCAGCACTGCCGTCACCGCACGTTTCGGCCCGTTCAACTTGGCCGACAACTGATGCGAGCAGGTCACCGGCGCGCCGGTCTTTGCGGCGATGATCCGCGCGACCTCAAGCTCGTGCGCGGGGTTGCGCGTGGCGAACTGGGCTGCGACCGCGAACCCGGAAATCCCGGACTGCTGGTCCAGAAATTCGGTCAACGCCCCTGTATCCAACGGCGCGGCCTCGGCCCCGGCATGGCTGTGCCCGCCCGCGATCACCAGCGCCGGGTCACCCTTCAGCGCATCGCGCAGCCCATGCCTGTCCAGATCGCCGTCCCGAAACCCGACATAGATCAGCGCAACGCGCCCGCCCTGCCCCTCGACCAGCGCGTTCGTGGCCAGCGTCGTCGACAGCGACGCCATCGAGATCTGAACGGGCGCGACCTGCGCCTGGTCCAGCACCGCCCGGATCGCCCGCCCGACGCCGATCGCCAGATCCTCGCGTGTGGTCAGGGACTTGGCCGAGGCGATCACCTCTTCCTCGTCTCGGATCAGCACCGCATCGGTGTAGGTTCCACCGGTATCCACGCCCAAAGCCAACGCCATCGGGATCTCCATCCTGTTCGCAGTCACGGGTGTAGCGGTTTGAACCGACGCGTCCAGCCTGTTTGCGGCATTCACGACAGTTGTTCGACCGCCCAGCGCGCCGCGTCGGCCACCGTGGGGTCGGCATCCTCGATCAACGCCTGCGCGACCGGAATCAACTCCGACGACCCGGAATTGCCGATGGCATACAGAACGTTTCGCACGAACCGGTCGCGCCCGATCCGCTTGATCGGAGAACCCGAGAATCTGGCCCGGAACGCCGCATCGTCCAACCCGGCCAGTTCCGCCAGCGGCGGCGCCATCAGGTCTTGGCGCGCGGCATAGCGGATGTCGCTGGCCGCCACCGCGAACTTGTTCCACGGGCAGGCGGCCAGACAATCATCACAACCATAGATGCGATTGCCCAGCTTGCCGCGCAACTCCTGATCCACCGGCCCCTTGTGCTCGATGGTCAGATAGGAAATGCAACGCCGCGCATCCAGCTGGTAGGGCGCCGGGAAGGCATCCGTAGGGCAGGCATCCAGACAGGCCCGACACGACCCGCAATGATCCACTTCCGGAGGATCCGCTGGCAGGTTCAGAGTAGTGAAAACAGACCCTAAAAAGGCCCAATTGCCCCAATCCCGGCTGACCAGATTGGTATGTTTGCCCTGCCACCCCAACCCGGCCGCATGGCCCAGTGCTTTCTCGGGCACCGGCGCGGTATCGACGAACACCTTCACCTCGCCCCCGGCCTCGGCAATCAGCCACCGGGCCAGCCGCTTCAGCCGCTTCTTGACCAGATCGTGGTAATCCCTGTTCTGCGCATAGACCGAGATCGCCCCGCGATCGGGTCGCCCCAGAACCTCGGTCGGATCATGATCCGGCGTGTAACTCTCGGCCAGCATGATGACCGAGCGCGCCTCGGGCCACAGCTGCGCCGGATCCCCCCGCCAATGGGTCCGTTCGGCCATCCAGCCCATCTGCCCGTGATAGCCCGCCGCCAGAAAGGCCTCCAACCGCGCAGGCACTTCCGGCACGTCCCAAGGTCGGCAGATCCGGCACGCCACGAACCCTTCGGCCCGGGCCTGCGCCACCAACCTGTCCTTCAATGCCGTCGCGCTGTTCATCTGGCCCAAAATATCCTCGGGGGTGAATTGGCCGAACGGGCCAAGAGGGGGCGGACAGCCCCCTGCCCCAACCTATCAGAAATCCAGGTCGGCGTAATGGGCGGGCGGGCGGAAGCCCGGCACCTGATCCGCCAGGATCGACCGGAAGGCCGGGCGTGACTTGATCTTGGCGTACCAGTCCTTGACCACCTGGCTGCGGTTCCAGTCCACGTCCGAAATGTAATCCAGCGACGACAGGTGCGCGGCAGCGGCAAAATCGGCCAATGTCATCTGATCTCCGGCCAGCCAGCGCCGCTGATCCAGCAGCCAAGCCATGTAGTCCAGATGGAATTTGATCGCCCGCGCGCCTTCCTTGACGTTCTTGCTGTCGGGATAGCCCTGACCGGTCACTTTCTTGTTTACCCGCTCGTACAGCAGCTTGGATGTCACCTCGTGGTGGAATTTGTCATCAAACCAACTGACCAGACGGCGCACCTCGAGCCGGGCTTCCGGAGTTTTCGGCATCAATGCGGGTTCCGGCCGCGTTTCTTCGATGTATTCGCAGATCGCCGCGCTTTCTGACATCACCCGGCCATCCAGCCGCAGAACCGGGACCTTGGCCGCAGGGTTTCTGCGCAAGAAGTCCGGGGATTTTTCCCAGTACTTTTCCTCGACCAATTCGACTTCGATCTTCTTTTCCGCCAAGGACAGGCGAACTTTTCGACAAAAGGGGGACAGGGGAACGTGAAACAAACGCGCCATGTGGATCCATTCGAACCAATTGAGTACCGCTCAGCAATAGCCGCTGACGGGCAGAAGTTTCAATCCTCGAAGCAATCTGCGCGACCATCTGCGCGGATGGTGGCCGCTCCATCGCGGATCGCGGCGGCTCGTCTGCGGGTGTAAACCGACGGGTCCGTGACCGAACGGTTGCGCGGTGACGGAAGGATTGCCGCCAGACGCGCCGCCTGCACCGGGCTGAGTTGGGCGGAACTGACACCAAAATTCTTCCGGGCGGCCGCCTCGATCCCGAACAGGCCCTCACCGGTCTCAGCCACGTTCAGATACACCTCGAGTATGCGCTTCTTGCTCCAGAAGATTTCGACGACCGGGGTCATGGAGGTCTCAAGCGCCTTGCGCACCCAACTGCGCCCCTGCCACAGAAAGACATTCTTGACCACCTGCTGAGAAATGGTCGACGCCCCGCGGTTGCCACCATCTTCAAGCGCATCGCGGATCGCGTTCACGTCAAAACCCCAATGCAGGCAGAAATTCGCATCCTCGGCCGCAACGACCGACCGGGCCATGTGCGGAGACATATCCTCGATCGCGACCCATTCCCGGTCCACCTTGCCCAGGCGGCGCCACTCGGACCAGATCGTATGGGTGATCGGCGGGTTGACCACGGTGTAAAGCAATACAAGCGCCACGAACGCCGCGGCCAGGGCACCGATGACACGCAGTACCCACCGCCGAATCCGAACGATGAGCGTTTCCGTTTTCCGAGACCGGGTTGCCTTTTTGGACTTACCGCGGGATTTGCGCGCTGCTTTCTTCGCCATGTTCCTGCTATACGCCGCAGCACCGGTATTTGGAACGGAATTATGACGCGATCAGCCGCCCTTCGCGCGGGCGCACCACCGGACGAGCGGTTTTCGGACCACCATCTTCCACCACTCCCAATTGCGGGAACAGGCGCAACAGCTCGGCTTGGGTTTCCCGGTCAGACCGCGTAGCGGCGTGACCGGGATAGTAGCTTTCGCTTTTGGCGCCGTTGGCGATGACGATCTCGTGCTGGTCGAACAACAGGTGGAAATACTCGATCTCGCCGCCTTCGACCGGGGTCACCGTCGTGCCATTGACCAGGGAATGTGCGGCAATCAAAACCTCGGGGTGGCCGTAGAAATAAGCCGCGCGCCAATCGTCGATCAGCATCCGGTGCTGCGGCGAGAACAGAGTGTCACGGTCCAGTCCCAGAACCCCTGCGGCAAAGCGGATGGGTGCGGCGTTGCCCTCGGCCGCAACGGTGGTTCTGCCGACCCAGATCAGAGCCTGCGCGCCTTTGTCGACCGTCGTGACCAGGTCACCGGGCTGCAGATCCTCGACGCGGCGCAACCCATCCGGAGTCTTTATCATCGTTCCGGCGGTAAAACACGGCGGCCCAAGCTCACCCGGAACCACAAGGGGACCCTCGGTATTGACGAAAGTCGTCGAGACAAGCGTCCCCTCTTGCAGCACCTGACCGTCCGTCGGGGTGAATACCCTACTGCCATCAGCCAGATAGAATGTGATTCCCGTGTAGGTGACGTTGCCCACACCGGACACGTTGATCGTCACCGTATCGCCCGGCCAGGATCGGGTAACATCGATGCCGTTGACAGAGTCATTGTCGGAACTGTCGATATCGCCATCGTCGTTCTGGTCGACCAGATTGTACTTCTCAACCGTCAGAAGGGTCCCCGTTGCCGGCGGGCTGGCCGGATCCATGGCAAAGAACTGGTCAAGATAGGTCGTGGGCATGCGACGACTCCCAGGCGTAATTGGTGGCAAGCGGAAGCATTGGCGAAATTTCCAAACTTTCCGTGTACAGGCCTAGCGACACACAATGTTTTTTCAAGAAATCCGGAAACGGGGGGACACAAAACGAAAACCCCGCGTGTCTTTTCAAACACGCGGGGCAGGTTTCACAGGCAGTCTTACTCGGCCGGAACCGCCGCTGCCTCGTGGCTCAGCGGGTGGCTGAGCTTGTTCAGCATTTCCTTCGGACAGACCTGCAGGAAGTTCGACAGCTCGACATCCCAGTGCTGCAGGATGTCGGCGGCCTTGCGGCTGCCGGTTTCCGCTGCGTGACGTTCTATCAGCGATTTCAGCTGGGTCTCCCAATGCTCGACCGTTACGGGGCAGGTCACCAGGGTTTCCATGTTCATCAGCAGCTGCGCCTTGCCTTCGGGGTCGTACAGATAGGCCATGCCGCCCGTCATCCCCGCGCCAAAATTCGCGCCGATGTCACCCAGGATCACCGCAACGCCGCCGGTCATGTACTCACACCCGTTCGAGCCGCAGCCCTCGACCACCACGGTGGCACCCGAGTTGCGCACGGCGAACCGCTCACCCGCACGGCCGGCCGCGAACAGGTACCCGTCGGTCGCGCCGTACAGGACCGTGTTGCCGATGATTGTATTCCGGTCGGCCTGCAGCGGGCTGACCTGCGGCGGGCGTACGACGATGGTGCCGCCCGACAGGCCCTTGCCCACATAGTCGTTGGCGTCACCCGACACTTCCAGTTTGAGCCCCGGCGCGGCGAAGGCGCCCAGCGACTGACCGGCCGAGCCCTGCAGCTTGACATGCAGGTGGTCCGGCTGGAACGTGTTGCGCATTCCGAAATTCTGCACGATGTGGCTGGACACGCGGGTGCCCACTGTCCGGTGCGTGTTCTGCACGGCATAAGACAACTGCATCTTCTCGCCATCTTTCAGGAACCGCGCCGCGTCGCGCACGATTTCAGAGTCCAGCGTATCGGGCACCGCATTGCGCGGCTTGTCACGGTCATAGACGATGTTCTGTGCGCCATCGACGGTGATCAGCAGCGGATTCAGGTCCAGATCGTCCAGATGCGCCGACCCGCGGCTGACCTGCGCCAGCAGATCGGCCCGGCCGATGATCTCGTCCAGCGACCGCGCGCCGATGCTGGCCAGAATCTCGCGCACTTCCTGCGCATAGAAAGTGATCAGGTTCACCACCTTGTCGGCATTGCCGGTGAACTTCGCGCGCAGGCTCTCGTCCTGCGTACACACGCCCACCGGGCAGGTGTTCGATTGGCACTGGCGCACCATGATGCAGCCCATCGCAATCAGGGCGGCGGTGCCGATGCCGTATTCCTCGGCCCCCATCATCGCCGCCATGACGATATCGCGCCCGGTGCGCAAACCGCCATCGGTGCGCAGGGTCACCCGCTCGCGCAGGTTGTTCATCGCCAGAACCTGGTGCGCCTCGGTCAGGCCCATCTCCCACGGCAGGCCGGCATATTTGATGCTGGTCGCGGGCGATGCCCCGGTGCCGCCATTGTGGCCCGAGATCAGGATGATGTCGGCCTTGGCCTTGGCCACCCCGGCGGCGATCGTGCCCACGCCCGAGGACGCCACCAGCTTGACCGTCACCTTGGCGCGCGGGTTGATCTGCTTGAGGTCATAGATCAGCTGCGCCAGATCCTCGATCGAGTAGATGTCGTGGTGCGGCGGCGGCGAGATCAGCGTCACGCCCTTGGTCGAGTGACGCAGGCGCGCGATCAGATCGGTGACCTTCATGCCGGGCAGCTGGCCGCCCTCGCCGGGCTTGGCACCTTGGGCCACCTTGATTTCCAGCTCTTCGCACTGGTTGAGGTATTCGGCGGTCACACCGAACCGGCCCGAGGCCACCTGCTTGATCTTGGCCGAGGGGTTGTCGCCATTCGGCTCGGGCACGAAGTGTGCGGGATCTTCCCCACCTTCACCCGAGTCGGATTTCGCGCCGATCCGGTTCATCGCCACGTTCAGCGTCTTGTGCGCCTCGGGGCTGAGCGCGCCCAGCGACATGCCCGGCGTGACGAACCGCTTGCGGATCGAGGTGATCGACTCGACCTCCTCGATCGGGATCGGCTTGCCAAGCGGTTTGAAATCCATCAGGTCGCGCAGATGGATCGGCGGGTTGGCCTGCATCTTGGCCGAATACTGCTTCCACAGCTCGTAAGAGGCGCGGTTGCAGGCCATCTGCATCATGTGCATCGAGGTCGCTTCCCACGCATGGGTCTCACCCGATTTGCGGGCCTTGTAGAAGCCACCGATGGGCAGAACGTCCAGGCCACTCTCCCAGCCTTTGGCATGGATTCCTTCGGCTTTGGACTGAATGCCGGTGACGCCGATGCCCGAGATCCGGCTGGTCATGCCGGGGAAATATTCGGCCACCATGGCGCGGCTCAGGCCCACGGCCTCGAAATTCAGGCCGCCGCGATAGGACGAGATCACCGAAATGCCCATCTTGGCCATGATCTTCAGCAGGCCCTGGTCGATCGCCTCGCGGTAGCGCGCGACGTTTTCGGTCAGGCTGCCTTCGAGCAAGCCGCGTTCGATCCGGTCGGCCAGCGAATCCTCGGCCAGATAGGCGTTGACCACGGTCGCGCCACAGCCGATCAGCACCGCGAAATAATGCGGGTCGATGCATTCCGCCGAACGCACGTTGAGCGAGCAGAAGGTCCGCAGACCCTGACGGATCAGGTGCGAATGCACCGCGCTGGTGGCCAGGATCATCGGCATCGCCACTTTGCCGGGGCCGGAATACTGGTCGGTCAACACCAGGTGACCCGCGCCAGAACGCACGGCCTCCTCCACCTCCGAGCGGATGCGCGCCAGCGCGGCGCTCAGCGCGCCGGTGCCGGGTTCGAAGGTACAGTCGATCTCGGCCAGCGGCGCATCGAAATTCGCCACCAGTTCTTCCCACTGGGCGTTGCCGACAAAGGGGCTTTCCAGCACAACGATCTCGGTCTGGCTGCTGTCCTCGTCAAGCACGTTCTTGAGGTTGCCGAACCGCGTCTTCAGCGACATCACGCGGTATTCGCGCAGGCTGTCGATGGGCGGGTTGGTCACCTGGCTGAAGTTCTGGCGGAAGAAATGGCTGAGCGGCCGGTACTGTTTGGACAGAACCGCCGAAGGCGTGTCGTCGCCCATCGAAGCGATCGCCTCTTTGCCGTCCTCGGCCATCGGTGCAAGGATCTGCTCCAGCTCTTCGACCGTGTAGCCCGCCGCGATCTGGCGCTTGCGCAGCTCTTCACCCGAGAACAGCGGCTTTTCAGTCACCTTGGCCAGCTTTTCGTCCAGATCGTTGATCTTGCTGACCCAGTCCCCGAACGGCAGCGTCGCGGCCAGCTTGTCCTTGATCTGCTTGTCGCGATACAGCTTGCCCTTCTTCATGTCGACGGCCAGCATCTGGCCGGGGCCCAGCGCGCCTTTCTCGACAACGCTGGCCTCGTCGATCGGAACCATGCCCGCCTCGGACCCGGCGATCACCAGTCCGTCGCCGGTGACCACATAGCGCATCGGACGCAGGCCGTTGCGGTCCAGCCCGGCGCAGACCCAGCGCCCATCCGTCATGGCCAGCGCGGCAGGGCCGTCCCACGGCTCCATCACCGAGTTGCAGTAGGAATACATGTCGCGCCAGGCTTGCGGCAGTTCCACCGCCTGTTTCGACCAGCTTTCCGGCACCAGCATCGTCTTGGCCATCGGGGCCGAGCGGCCTGCGCGCACCAGAACCTCGAACACCGAATCCAGCGCCGCCGAATCCGAAGACCCGCCCGCGATGATCGGCTTGATGTCTTCGGCATAGTCGCCAAAGGTCGCCGAGGCCATGCGGATCTCGTGGCTTTTCATCCAGTTGATGTTGCCCTTCAGCGTGTTGATCTCGCCGTTATGCGCTAGCATCCGGAACGGCTGCGCCAGCCACCATTGCGGGAAGGTGTTGGTCGAATACCGTTGGTGATAGATCGCAAAGGCCGACTCGAAACGCTCGTCCATCAGGTCGGGGTAGAACACGGCGACCTGCTCGGCCAGCATCATGCCCTTGTAGATGATCGACCGGCAGCTGAGCGAGGCCAGGTACAGACCCGAAATCCCCGCGGCGGCGGCGGCTTTCTCGATCCGGCGGCGGATGACGTACAATTCGCGCTCGAACGTGTCCTCGTCGACGCCCTTGGAATTCGAGATCAGGATCTGCTCGATCTCGGGCCGGGTCGCGTTTGCCTTTTCGCCCAGGCAGGTCACGTCCACCGGCACATGGCGCCAGCCATAGATGTAATAGCCCATCCGCAGAACTTCGGTTTCCACGATGGTCCGGCAGCGCTCCTGCGCGCCGAAATCGGTGCGCGGTAGGAACACCTGCCCCACGGCGATCAGCTCGTCCATCTTGGGCTCGTGCCCGGTGCGGCGGATCTGGTCATAGAAGAAGGGGGCCGGGATCTGCACATGGATGCCCGCGCCGTCGCCGGTCTTGCCGTCGGCATCCACCGCGCCGCGGTGCCAGATCGCCTTGAGCGCATCGATCCCGGCCTCGACCACCTTGCGGCTTTTCTTGCCGTCAACCGAAACCACCAGACCGACCCCGCACGAGGAATGCTCTTCCTGCTCGGAATACAGGCCATTTTCGGCCATCCACTTGCGCTTGGCTTCCTCGGCCCGGACCCAATCGGCATCATATTTCGTCATTGGCTGTCTCCTTCTTCCGACGGGGCGTACATGGCCATGACCTCGGCTTCGGTCATCTGGCGGCGTTCACCTGCGAACGCGTAACCCTCGGGCTTTTTGTCGATGTAAAGTTCAAGTTTCAGCGTGTTGCCGGCCGCGTTGTCGAACAGGCCGGCCGCGATCTGTGTCTGGCCGTGCATCTCGCCCGGCAGGGTGATCCGGTACCACAGTGCCGAGCCGCATTCTTCGCAGAAGGCACGTTCGGCCCAGTCGGACGAGGTGAAGGTCTTGACCGGCCCCAGCGCCGCATAGCCCGGCTGGGCCGGAAAGGTGACCAGCGCGCTGCTGGTCCAGCGGCGGCACATGTCGCAATGGCAGGCGCCCAGCGTGTCGCGGGCGGGGGTCGCGGTCACGGTGACCGCGCCGCACATGCATTGGCCTTGCAATTCAGGCATCCTGTCCCTCCTGTCGCTGGGCTGCGGTGTCACTCGGCCGCAAGCGCGGCCTTGCTGTTGAACCGGTCGATGATGGCCTGCGCGCAGTCACGCCCGTCGCGGATCGCCCAGACCACCAGCGAAGCACCGCGCACGATGTCACCGATGGCATAGACGCCGTCCATCTCGGTCTCGCCGGTTTCGAACGCGGCCTTGATGGTGCCCCAGCGGGTCACGGGCAGGTCGGGCTGGCCGAACAGGGTGGGCAGGTCCTCGGGCTCGAAGCCCAGCGCTTTGATGACCAGATCGGCCTCTTCGACGTAATCTGCGCCTTCGATGACTTCGGGGGCCTGGCGGCCGGTGGCATCGGGCTGGCCCAGGCGCATCTTCTGCACCATCACGCCGGTGACCCGCTCATCGCCAACAAAACCCTTGGGCGCGCTGAGCCATTCAAAGATCACGCCCTCTTCTTCGGCGTTCTGGGTTTCGCGCTGTGAACCCGGCATGTTCGCCCGGTCGCGGCGATACAGACATTTGACCGAGGTCGCACCCTGACGGATCGAGGTGCGGACGCAATCCATCGCAGTATCGCCGCCGCCGATCACGACCACCTTCTTGCCCTTGGCGTTCAGGCGGCCATCGTCGAACTCGGGAACCTCGTCACCAAAGCTTTTGCGGTTCGAAGCAGTCAGGAAATCGATTGCCTTTTCGATACCGGGCAGGCCACTGCCGGGCATGGTCAGATCCCGCGACTTGTAGACGCCCGTCGCAATGATCACGGCGTCGTGTTTTGCGTGGATTTCGGCGAACTTGGCAGAGTCGACGTCACAGTTCAGTTCAAAAGTGACGCCGCCCTCGGCCAACAGGTCGTTGCGGCGCTGAACTACGTCCTTTTCCAGCTTGAAGCCCGGAATACCGTACATCAGCAGCCCGCCCGCGCGGTCATAGCGGTCATAGACCGTGACCTGAATCCCGGCCCGGCGCAGCATGTCCGCCGCCGCCAGGCCACCAGGCCCGCCCCCGATGATGCCCACGCTTTCGGGGCGCTCGGCGGTTGGAGCAACAGGTTTGACCCAGCCTTCTTCCCACGCGGTGTCGGTAATGTACTTCTCGACCGCACCGATGGTGACAGTGCCATGGCCCGATTGCTCGATCACGCAGTTGCCTTCGCACAAGCGGTCCTGCGGGCAGATACGTCCGCAAATCTCGGGGAAGGTATTGGTGGCCTGGCTGGTCTGATAGGCTTCTTCCAGCCGTCCGGTAGCGGTCAGGCGCAGCCAGTCCGGGATGTTGTTGTGCAGCGGACAGTGCGACTGACAGTACGGCACACCACACTGGCTGCAACGGCTGGCCTGCTCGGCGGCTTTTTCGGCAGCGTATTCGGCATAGATTTCATGAAAGTCCGCTCTGCGATCGGTTGCGGCGCGCTTTTCAGGCATGTCACGATCGATCTGCACAAATTTCAGCATCGGTTGCTTGGCCACGGTCAGACTCCATGAATTGGCTTGGTCGGATTTCTTTATGCGAAGGCAATTCGGATGAAAAGTCAATTGTACTGACCTAAATTGGAAAAAATCGGAAAGATCGATCTCTTTCGGCGACTTTCTGTGCATTTTTAGGGCCACTTCGGACCTAAATCCTGGCTTTCCTTTTGCTGATCGCGCTTATACGCCTTGAATGCAAAGAACACGGGCGCAAACACGGGCGGGCAGATGAGTTTTTTTCAGCTGATTCTGGTGGCGATCATCCAGGGGATCACCGAGTTTCTGCCGATTTCGTCATCAGGCCACCTGATCCTGCTGCCCAGCCTCACCGGAATGGAAGACCAGGGGCTGGCCATCGACGTCGCGGTGCATGTGGGCACATTGGGCGCGGTGGTTCTGTATTTCTGGAGCGACGTGAAATTGGCCCTTGCGGGCCTGCCACGTGCTTTGCGCGGGCGCATCGACACCCCACAGTCTAGACTGGCCTTGGCGTTGATCGTAGCCACCATCCCGACCGTTATCGTAGGTGCCATCTTGCACCTGACCGGCCTCAGCAGCGCGATGCGGTCCGTGGCAGTGATCGGGTGGACGATGCTGGGCTTCGGATTGCTGCTGTATTGGATGGACCAGAAAGGCCCCCAGACCAAAGAGGCTGCCGATTGGGGGCTGCGAGACGCGGCTATTTTGGGTCTGTGGCAGGTCCTGGCGCTGATTCCCGGCACCTCGCGGTCGGGGATCTGCATCACCGGCGCGCGGCACTTGGGGTATACCCGCGAGGACGGCGCGCGCATCGCGATGATGATGTCGATCCCCACAATCATCGCCTCGGGTGTGTTGCTGTCGCTGGACGTGATCGGGCAGGCCAACGCTCAGCTGGCCAAGGACAGCGCCATTGCAGCCGTATTCGCCTTTGTTTCGGCCCTGTTGGCGCTGAGCCTGATGATGCGTCTGCTGCGCAGCGTCAGCTTCACGCCATATGTGATCTATCGCGTGATTCTGGGTACGATCCTGCTGATTGTCGCTTACAGCTGATCAGATGCGCAGGTTCCGGGCCGAGTTCTGGATGTCGTCGTACTGACCCGACGGGCGGAATTTCCACAGGTATTCCGGCAGAACCGATTCCAGCGAAGCAGGCTCGATCCCCAGATCGGCGAAACCTTTCGCTCCTTCGGACACCACATTGTCACGGCGCAGGTTCTTCAACTGGTCGCGGGTCAGGATGTTGTTCGGAAACAGCTGGAAGCTGATGAATTTCAGCATGTCCAGAACCCCGGCCATGATCCGCCCACCCCAGAACGGCAGACCGATGATGATGCGGCGGCGGTGGATCACCTCGAGCATCTGCTGCATCAGTTCGCGGAAGGTCTTGGCCTCGGGTCCACCCAATTCGTAGACACCCGGTGCGGCCTGACCCAACACGCCCTTGACCACGGCCTGCGCCACATCATCGACAAACACCGGCTGGAACGGGGTGTCGGCGCCAAAGATCGGAAGAAAGGGCGAGATACGGGTCATGCCGGCGAAACGGTTGAAGAACTGATCTTCGGTCCCGAAGATCACCGAGGGCCTCAGGATCACGGCATCGGGCATATGGGTCAGCACAGCAGCTTCGCCCGCAGCCTTGGTGCGTGCGTATTCGCTGTCGGAATTCGCGTCAGCACCGATGGCCGAAATATGGACCATACGGGAAATGCCTTGCTCGGCCGCCAGACGGGCGATGCGGCCCGCGCCTTCGTCTTGCACGGCGCCAAATCCATTCTTGCCCAGTTCGTTCAGAACGCCCACGCAGTTGACGACCGCATCGGCACCATGCATCGCACTGGCCACCGAGGCATCGTCGCGGATATTGCACAGAATTGGCTCGACCTGGCCGACGACGCCATAGGTCTTGACGAAGATCGCCTCGTTCGGACGGCGGACCGCCACCCGTACACGCCACCCTTCGTTGGCCATGCGTCGCGCGATATAGCGGCCGACGAATCCCGATCCACCGTAAATCGTGACCAGTTTGGACATGGTTGGGCTCCTGCTGTGTAGGTCTTGTTCCGATCTACCGCTCCAAAGCCCGGCAAACAAGGCGCAATAACGCCGCGCATCAGGCAAAAAACATTGCCGGAACCGGCGGGATCGCGCCGCGGGAAGGTGGCCGAAAAAAAACTTTCGAAATTCCGTTCGAATCCTGTTGACGCCCTCGGCGAGTAGGCTTAAACGCCCCTCCACGACACCTGCCCAGGTGGCGGAATTGGTAGACGCGCTAGCTTCAGGTGCTAGTGTCCGTATGGACGTGGAGGTTCGAGTCCTCTCCTGGGCACCATAACTCATGTACAATATTTAACTAACCCGTTGTTTCTGTTAAGTTTACTAGAGAAACAGGTAGTTTCTCGTGCGGCAGCTGTATCACATTTTGTAGCACACTAGGGTCTTTTTGCGTGTTTCCTTGTCGCCACATGGCAAGCAGAAATTCCTACCTAAACAAAGCCCAGAATCGATGCAAAGATGGTCGGAATGCTCCAAGCCCACCTCTGCACTTATTGATGAAAAGAAGCCACTCACTTGTTAATGCTGAGAGCTTCAAGAAAAAAAATGCCGCCGACGAGACGTCAGCGGCATTCAGGATGTTGGTGAGTTAATGGGAAGCTTGGGCTGCAAGCTAACCCATGTTCGCGATAGCTCGTATTCTGGACATCGTATCTAGGTTTTGACGCCGGTCGTTGATTTCTCGCTCAAGTCTTTCAAAGATTGGTATGTAAAATTCACCGTCTGCCCGACTTTGAATAGCCTTTGCTACATAGATCTTGTAATTTTCTAAGTCTTTTATCGAAACCTGCATGGGCTGTGCCTCTATTGTTGTCGTGCCCAGTTTTAAACTTTGTCAGGTTTATCAAATGTTAAGGTATTTGTGCCTTTGGCTTGGTCGATGGTTTGCGGCGTCATATCGGTAGCAGGCTACCATTCCGGCACCTTCAATAAGGCAAACGCTCCGGAACGCCACGATGACCTCCAAAAATTGGACCTCGATGCCCCCAGTGATGGATTGGACCTACATAGTCTGAAGTCCCATATTTTACTGGCATTTTTTGGGCGGTATTGGTTATTGGCATACTTTTGGCAAACCGGTTCGTGCTAGCGGCGTTTCGGCCGAAGATCGGATTGCTAGATTCCGTACGCTTTCTGCGCATACTCCAACACAAAATTGCATACGTACAAAACTACGCAAACTTCATGCATTCGATGAAACTGAGTCTGGAGATTTGAGAGCATTGCTGCCTCCTGAACTTTAAGCATTACATGGTGTGTATTGTGTGTATGATGATTCGAGTGGTGTGTCAACATTTGACGCACAGTGTGTATAGTGGTAGCTATGCGTTATGGAAAAACTGTCAGATACACCTCCTAAGAGGTTGCAAATACTAATGACCGAAGATGAGCTGGCACTCATTCGAAAGTATACTCACCAGAATTCGATCTATGGACGCTCTGCTGCGATCCGGGCGCTTGTGGCAGCAGGTTTAAAGGCGGAAGAGGCTGCTGGTCGTTTTGATCCGAGAGAAAAATAGGCGGCAAAACGGGCCGTTGAAAAATGTGTTCTTAACTCAACAATTTGGTTTCTTTTAGACGAAGTAATTGGGGGACGACCTAAGATTTAGTTTTTGTTCGCTTTTGAAACCGCTGGAATACAGATGTTTTCCATAAGATGTCGCTGATACTCTAGGCTCAAGAAAATCTAGACAATCATCAAGGCAAAGTTACCTGTCTTTCTCTGGCGCTATTAACGCGAACGGCAGTTTCCAGACATTCTCTGCGAGTGCGCCCGCGCCCTTGTCTCGATGAGGAAGCGGACTTTCCGTCAGAGTGCGCGTACAAACCCTGCTTGCTGTCGCCCGTTGGTTTCGAGGAAAGACAGCTCAAACTGGAAAAGGCAGGTGTCTAAGAAGTTTGGAGCACCTCACCACTCAGCTTTATTACGGCGCTATGCAAAGGTGCATGTTCGTGCGATTTACGTTATGCTTATGTTTTCATTCGGCTTCCTGACTTAATAAACGCGAGCAAAAATGGCACGATTTAACCCACATGAAGAAAGCGCAGAAGCCGTTTACGCAGCAGCTGAAACCTGGCTTGACACCTGCCTCCTCGGTGACGGCTCAATCTTCTCTTCTAATAACAATCTATGGACCAAAGAGCTCCTCGACGAGCTCGATGAACGTTTTGTCCAGAACCTGGACGCGGGAGAAGGTGACTTCTTTGAGAAGCTAGAGGCGCAGCTTTCCGGTGGCTCGCCGCAGTGTAAACAGCTTATGTCAGAGCTTCACTGGCTCATACTGCTGTTCGCTTCACGCATCTCAGAACCCAAGAAACGGAAAGATGTTCAGCTAATTTGGTCATGGTCTGGAGAAACTCTCCCAGAAGACCAGCCGATGCTTTCCGATGCTACGTTGGGCGGCCTCGGGCACACAGGCACAGCATACAACACTCACCGTTGGCGTGAGTTCGTTTTCGCAATCAACGCATTGCGTGAATTCAAGACGAAACCCCCGGAGGAACAAACACAGCTTGCGTCATCATCTTGGGACTTCGCTCGTTGGCTAACCTCGGTCTCTGATGGCGAAAACCGGCAGTTTAGGCACATCCTTGCCAACCTACTGTTCCCAGATGACTTCGAGCGCATAAGCACTGCTCGCGACAAGCACGCAATCCTTGCGGCCTTTGAGGACGTTCCTCTTAAAGACGTACGGAAGCGCGATCTCGTCGAAATCGACCAATCGCTGAAAGAGCTTCGGCAAAGCCTCGAAGGCGAACTGGGCAAACCCATCGATTTCTATATGGAAGGTGTCGTCGAACGGTGGAAGCCATCTCCGGACGCTGTTGTCACACCTCCGAAGAAGGCAGATGCCAGAAATGGAGATGACGGTAGCGTTAAGCGACCTGCCTCACGTTCACTCAATACAATCCTTTATGGGCCTCCGGGGACCGGAAAGACCTATGAAACCGCGAAGAGGGCAGTTTTGATATGCGATGGTCATGCCCCTACGAAACGTGAAGATGTCATGAAGCGATATGACGAACTCTATCAGGAGCGACGAATTGAATTTGTCACATTCCATCAGAGTTACAGCTACGAGGAGTTCATCGAGGGACTCCGGCCCGAAACTGGCAACGATGATGATACGGATGGCGTGCAGTCGGCAGGGTTTAGGCTGGTTGCTCGTCCAGGGGTACTGAAGCGCATCGCGGAGCGGGCACGACAGCGCCCTGCAAAGGCGAACACTCAAGCGGATTATTCTGACCGGCGAATATTCAAGGTGTCGCTGGGTCGAGCATGGGACCCTGAGGACGAAGACATTCGAACCGAGGCTTATGAAAAGGGTTTAGTCTCTCTGGGCTACGGCGGCAAGATCGACTGGTCCGACCCCAAATTCGGAAGCTACAACGCCGTCTATGATCGTTGGCGTGAAGAACCGGGTGAGGAAGAAGCAACGGGCAAGAACCCAAACATCGAGATGCTCAACCAGCTACGCAACAACATGCGGCCTGGTGATATCGTCATTGCCAGCCAGGGTAACAAAAGGGTTCGTGCGGTCGGCGTCGTGTCCGGCCCATACAAATTCGATCCCGATGCTCGTTACCATCACCGCAGGGAAGTTGAATGGCGTTGGCAGGCGGACGACGACAGTGGCATCGAGGTCGACGACATATACGCGAGCAATTTCTCGCAGCAATCGATCTATCAGCTGTTTCCCAACAAGATTAACTGGCCCAACCTGCTCGCATACCTTGAGCCCGCAACGACCGATGCCCCGCACCCTCCCCATGTGTTGATTATCGACGAGATCAACCGGGCCAATATCTCCAAGGTCTTAGGCGAACTGATCACGCTACTTGAAGAAGACAAGCGAGCGAGTGCTCTCAACGAATTGACTGTTACGTTGCCTTATTCGGGGGATCGCTTCACGCTCCCACCGAACCTGCACATTGTTGGGACAATGAACACTGCTGACCGGTCGATTGCACTGCTCGACACTGCCCTCCGTCGCCGTTTCCGCTTCGAAGAGCTTCCCCCCAAGCCGGAAATTCTTAGCGACATCGTGGTTGAAGATATCGGTTTGGACAGCGTGCTTGAGGCAATCAACAAACGCCTCGAATGGTATCTCGGCGCAGATCATCTGATTGGCCACGGATACTTCACGAGCGTCGAAAGCTTGGAGCAGCTAGACGAGGTGATCGCTAACAAGATCATCCCGCTTTTGCGAGAGTACTTTCACGAGGACCTCGGTCGCGTGCGGGCTATTCTCGGAGGTGGAAACGCCTTCCTTCGCAGAGAGCGCATCTCATCCCCACCCGGTGTCGATGATGCCTACGAGGATGAACGGTTTAGATATGTCGATAACTATCTTGAACTCGGTCAATACGGGCGTGAGGCCTATGAGGAACTGATCAGTTCTGTGCAGCAGCAGACGGGCTGACCACTTATGGCCCAATCCGCCAAGCATCAGTCGACATTGATCAAGCGCGAGTGGGGCGTCTTCCCAATTGGTGACGATGGCCTTCGGCAGCATGAGGCCGAGACATTTCTAAAAACAGCTGAACGAGCTGCTAGAGACCTAAGGCTGGCAGAAGGCGCTGTACTCAATCGTGTGGTTGGAGGGCTCAAGGCGGGTCAAGTCTGCGGTGTCTTGAGTTTCCAGAGCCGATCTTTGGAAATCCTCCCAAAAATCGATGGCACTGGGTCGGAGAGCCGACTTGCTCTTATCCGAATGCTTTCCGTGGTGAACGATCTTCGGGTTTCAGATGGCGAGTTGGCACAGCTTCAGACGCAGCGACGAGACCTTTTGGAACTACTTATTGCGCTTTTCGCCCGCAGGCTGACAAAAGCGATGAAGGGCGGGCTACAGCGCCACTACATGCGGCACGAGGATGACCTTCCATTTGTGCGTGGCAACATCAACATCGGGCAACAGCTAACTAAGCGACCTGTCGCGCCGACAAAGCTCTTCTGTGAATTCGATGAACTGTCGGAAAACACGCCGCTGAACCGTCTACTGAAAGCAGCCTCGCTGCGCTTGCGTGGTATCAGTAGGAGTTCTGAGACGCAAAGGCTCCTGCAAATAATCCTCGATGCGTTCCGGCACGTTGGCCGATCCAACAGACCACTTGCGGAACTAATTCAGAGTGATCGAAGCGCAGCAGCGTTTGCAGACATCATACCTTTGGCGCGACTTTTGCTAAGCGGTGACTGGCAAAACACAACTTCGGGAAACACGACCGGGACAGCACTATTGTTCCCGATGAACGACCTGTTTGAACGCTATATTGCTCGGCGTGCTCAACAGACACTTGGTCGAGGTATCGTTCATAAACAGCATTTCAAACATCATGCGCTGAGCAACCAACTCTTCCGCATGATTCCTGACATTGTCATCGAATACAAAAACGAGCCGGTCATCATCGATACGAAGTGGAAGCAGCTCGATACTGGTGACACTCAGAAGCTTGGCATTGCTCAGTCCGACATCTATCAGATGCTTGCCTATGGCCATAGTTATGCGGCTAACGGAGCAAGACCTCGGCTCGTGCTCCTGTATCCGCACCACGCTGCCTTGAGAAGATCGGAGGGCGTCCTGCGCAGATGGTCTGTGACGGGTTCTGAGTTGCCCCTTACGATTGCGACAGTGGACATTTCAAAGAGGCGATCACCAGTGCGGTGGCGAGAATTGTTTGAGCAGATTGCGCCCGAAGAGCATGCAGGGAGCCCGGTTTCTTGAAAGGCCAAATCATCAGATTTGAGATTTTTGATATGCCTGGGCCACCGCCCGTGCCAATCATCTTGACCTAAAAAAATCAGGGATGGGCGGACCTCATCCGGTGACTAGTCGATCTTCAGGTCGACAAATGGGATCGTGAATTCTTTGATCCTTCCATAATTGACGGCAGCGGGTGGTCGCTTACTGTCCGTTCCCCGAGGCTCAACACTCAAAGCGAGGGCTTGAATGCATATCCACCAAGTTTTGATGTAGTGCGAGAAATAATCGAGCGCGTTGCTGCAAATGCTCTAGCCTAGAAGAGAACACGCTAGACTTCTGACGTCAGACACGGCCGAGAAGTCCAACTGCCTGGCTGTGCCCATATGAAGGCTCAATGTGCATTGGGATTGGCTATGACCCATCAAGTCTTAGAGTAAGCGGGTCTCGATAGCAGATACCAGCTTGAATCATAGTGGAGCGCCAGTTTGAATCCCTTTTGTCAACACGCCCTAGCCGCCCAAAGCTAACCAAACTGCCAGTGCAACCAACACAAGCATAATGACAGCTATCAGGCCTAAAAGTCCGGAAACGTTCCTAATATTTTGGATTAACTGGTAATTCGATCCTTCGATACGATCCAGTCGGTTCATTAATTCGCCATGCTTTGGATCGGCATTGGACGCTTCGTCAAGGTCAGGTAGTTGATAGCTGTCGATTGCATCCGAAGGATGCACTAACGCTCTAAGGCGCAGTTCTTCCGTATCGTAGTCTAAGTAACTCTCTGCGTCTTCTTCGTCTGAGAACCGAAGACTCAGAACCGGACCTCGGTCAAACTGGTGCCAAAACTCGTCAGGGACATCATTGTAGTTTTCTATCTTGTCCCTTGTTTCAAATACTTTGATTGTCCGATCACTTGGAAGCAGTGAGCAATCGCCATAGAAGCCTGGAACTCTTTCCAAATCCACGTCTACCATTAGGTATTTGTTTCTTTTTTTCAGCCTGTCGCAAATCCACTGAAATTTATCGTTGGAAACTTCAACGCTAAAATTCAATTGTTCCGAGGACGCCTCAAAAGCGGCAAATGTGTAAACCGGCGTCTCGTATTGTCGCCAAGCCGCTGCTTCCACATCTATTGGTTGATCAGATACCCGCACATCAAGCGAAATTTTCTTGATCGGTTTCTCGTCTCCAAGAAAGCATATCTTTGGTTCAAAGTCTCCGAGAACACACTTACAACTTAGTGAACCAGTATTTCGTTCCGTTGTACCTCGAAAAACACTTTCGTCTCCGATGCTTTTTAACTGAATAGGATCGTTAAGATCTACGACTTCCCCTTCATGATACCACGTAAGGGCCTTTAGCTCCCGGTTGGCTTGAATATCCACAATCTTTTCAGATTGATGGCCTGCGATGCTGATACCCTCACGAACTTTCAGATTCACACATAACGCGGAAAAAGACATTTGCATTCCGGTGGCCCACTGAGGTCCATACTTCTCTGGATCTTCACCTGGCAAGTGCTCAACCAAATGACCATGCTTAAGTCGAAGGGCGTCACCTTCGTTAGGAGCCACCCATTTGACCGACATACGTTGTGCTTGGTCACAACTCTCTTGAGCATTTTGCTGTTCAGTCTTCACTGGAGTGTTCCTTGTGCCAAGGTCGTCTTCGACGGGTCTCAATTTCTTGTTTGGCAATAGCGGGAGCTTCAAAATCGACTATGCTACCCTTTGAAAAGCTGGACATGAGGTGAATGTCCCATTCGCGAACTTCACCCACGGATTCTTGTCCTAGCTGAAATACTAAACTCTCGATTATGTACTTGCGCTCTCGATCCGCCTCTGAAGTCTCGGGGTCAGCACCATAATTTGCCAATTCAAACGCAACGTCCACGGCCCAAGATGATAGGTACAAAAGCGCTTCTATTCGATTGTGGAGCGAATAGCCTTTTTGCGAAGCATACAATTGCTGCGCACTCTTGACGGCTTCCCTCGACAAGTCTGCCAACTGAGAATGCGCTATTTTTCTGGGGTTTGATTGACCGTCGTGCGCTTGCGGCCACCAGTCTTTTGGTTTTGGCGCGCACACTTCTTGGTTACAATATGCACAGAAGACAACATCTCGCGCATCCCAATCGCGTTGCCTCTCCGCCTCGCTAGTCGCTCGATCCATCATGGCTTGGCGGGCTTCGGCGGTTATTTCGACCACGCCCCAAGATAAGAGATGATGGTTGCCCCACTCATCTTTTACTATTCGTGTCATTTCAACTTTGTCCTGTTCGGGCTGGTATGGTCGCAAGATAGCGGTTTCGTTTGCAGACTTGTAGCCAATCGAACCGCCACTCTGTTCGATTGGCGTTAAACAACAAGTATTTGGCTCATGGTAGAAAGCCAAATCGGGTGTTGAGATTCAGCCGCCTTTGGTTCCGCAATTCTTCAATATGATGTAAACGCCATCAATCCTTTTAAAAGTTTTAAACCGCTTCTGTGCCATTTGCTTTCTGGCGAGCAGAGGTCATGGCCACATCCCTGAAATCGGAGTGACAAAGCCCCGTTCGCGAGAAAATGTGATCAGAGGTACGGAGTCAACATAGCTCGAAACAACAGCCGTCCTTTGGTCCGTGGCCGAAGGAAACAGGTTGTGAAAAAGAACAACGCGGGCCAATCCCGCGAACAAAGAAGATGTGCGCAACGAAGGCGTGATCATCAACCACTCAAGCAGAATAGTGGACAAGCAAAGCACATCCATGGCCATGAGGTGCTCCCACCAAAAACGCTGTGCCAGGTAGGAAGAAAAGTTGAATATCACGGCGGTTTCCGCCTCGGTTCAGGTTCCAAAAGGTATCGGAAAATGTCGGCCGTTGTTGCCGAGATGGCGGCTGAGGTAGGTCACGACTTATACAGGCCCGGCAAGAAGAAAGCGGCACAGTTTCTGCTAGGTTTGCCAGACAACGAATACCTGGCAATTTGCTACCCAGCATTCAAACACGACAAGCGATTGCCTTCAGTTGCCATGGTGGATGCAACACAGACAGCGGCCAATCTCCAATACCACTATGAAACCAAAGTGCAGGGAAGGGCGCAGTTGGCAGCGCTGACATTTCCGGCCCTAGAAAGCCGTGTTTCGATTGACAGCTATGCCGATGGTGTCGCTCTGGCATTCAAACGCATGAACAAGCTCAAAACTGCGCTCAGAAAATCCGGCATGGGCGACTTTGTGTATGTTCAGTTGGAAGCGCCATTTCAGCCTGAAACGGAGTCTTTCTACCTGCATTTTCATATTTTCCTGACCTTCGATCTTGGTGATGTACATCGTCGAAGAGCATTGGCATTCATCAAAGAGAATTCTCCTTGGTTGCAAAGTAAGGCCGGCGTTCATCTAATACGCATTGCACATCAGGATGTCGCCCGATCCATCCGATATGGAACCAAGCCAAGCACGACAGCATATGAGATTGCCACGTCTGAAAACAAAAAGGTGTTCGAAGCTTATCTGGCTGTCTCCAAGGGGCGGCGTCTTACAAGAACAGAAGGTTCGCTTAAGGACACAGTGCGGGAACTAAAGGCGCAGGGGCGACGAGCGAAGCTTTCGCAATGCGAAAACACCGGCCGTCTCTCTGTCTGTCTGGTGGAAAAAGTTGGTAGACGCGAACTAGGGGCCATTGAAAAGTCAGATCGCAAGGGGGGAGGGGAGCAAGCCTCGCCGAAGCCAAAGACCGGGGACAATGGGAATAATATCTATTGCGGCTGCGGTCGCCCTGTCGCGTCACCAGGTGGCCGCCAGATGGCCTTTGGGTACGTCCAGGACTTCTGTGAACTATCCTTCGAGCCTGGTGTGGGAAAAGGTGTTCAGGGCAGTTTGTTCGCGGCCAATCGGATTGCTCGACTTGCCTGGGAAACGAACACTGGAAAACCGTTCGATTTAAAAGAATTCCTCTCTCCAATTGCCGATGACATCATGCGATTGTTCCGTGATGCTGATGTTCAGAGTTACACGGTAATCGCATCACCGAACGTTCTGAAGACGCTCCGGCAAATTCAAAAGGAGCGTGAGCAAAGATCCCGATGCCAAAAGAGGGTTCAACGAAGAAGGTTTGGCCAGAAAAGATTTGCGAGGACTCTCAGACGTTGGGCTTCCAAAATGAGTGGAGTTTTCGATTGGCTCAAAAATTCGATGAATAGAATTTCCGGCAAAACCAGTAGGCCATCTTCAGGCACTTTTTCCAACTAAGATCAGGCTGCCCATTGTACTTCTATCAATATTACAATATGTTATACGAATGAACAGAAACCGGATCCTCTTTCATCTGATATAACCAGCAGTTTTGCTGGTCGATATCTATTGAATGCAGGCTTAGAGTTTCCAAACAAACCTCCTTGGATTTCATCACCTGCGACACTCGCGTGAAGGTGTTCACATGCCAAGAATTGTTCCGTTGCTTACCGATCTAAAGCTGTTCGAAACCGAAGATGAAGACATTGAAAGACGTTTGAGGAACCACTTGGAAGAACTTCGGTACTCAAGCTGCAAAGAAGGTAAAACCGAAGAGCCTAAGCGAGTGACATGGCAGGACACTGACACGATCCGCCGCCGCGCGAAGAAAATTATCGAAGCCCGTGGCAAGTATTCTCAAGGTCGGCATCTGTCCCGAGCTGACAGGAAGATGTTGCGGCCTGTTATGAATGGCGTTGCGGTGGGTGGCCCGTCAACTGAACATCAAGTCGATGAAATCGCAGCAATGCTGTATGATGAGTTGCCTTGGATGCAGCGGGTTATCCATGAAATCTGGTTGGACATGCGCCACAATGTCATTGAGCATGGGCCAGGGTTGAGATTGAGGCCGACGCTATTGATTGGCGGAGCTGGATTGGGGAAAACTCACCTTGTTCGTCGGGTTGCAGAACTTTCTAATTTGCCGGTTGTTCACATTGATGGAGGCGCAAGTTCTGAAGGGTTTCCTGTTGCTGGATTGAGCCGAGGCTGGGGTGGTGCCGAATGTGGGCGGCCTTTGAAAACCATGCTGTCTACACAGGTGGCGAACCCAGTGGTCGTTATTGATGAGGTCGATAAAGCGGGAACTGCCTTCGGTACTAGTGGTCACAGCACATCCATGCATACTGCTTTGCTGGGCCTGTTGGAGCCAGTTTCGGCCGTTGATTGGCACTGTCCATATTTTCAAATTGGTTTTGATATGAGTCGGATCAACTGGTTGATGACTGCTAATGATTTTAGCGTTCTTCCGGCATTGCTTCGATCTCGCGTGCGTACAATCCACATCGATCCGCCGAACAGAGCCCAATTGGCTAACTTCATTGAAAATGAAATCGAAAGGCGGTTGTTGCCGGAGGAATGCATGGATCAGATTTGGCAAGCGATCCAGATGCCAATCAACAACAACGCTGTCAGCGTTCGCTTGGTTGTTAAGCTTCTGGAGGAAGTCCAGCGGCTGGAGACATTGCCGTTGAAACACTAGTCAGCGAACCTGGCATTTTTGTCCCTGCATGCCTTTTGCGTAGCATACACCGGCAGAGCTAAAACGTTCTTAAGAGGAGCTGGAAGACTTCTCTTCATTGAACACAACAAAGGAATGCAAAATGGCAAAAGGAAAAGGTCAAGGTAACGCAGGTGGCTGGCCGGCGACCACCGGAAATCCGTCTGGCGGAGGACGTTCAAACAACCCCCCAGGTGGCGGCAAGAGTAAGTAATCCAACCGTGATTACAGCATAACGAGTTGAGTTTTTTCGGAAGGGGTGCAGCTGTTGGGTTGCACCCCTCTTTCAAAATCCTGAAAGTCGTGGATCAAATCTGCGTATTCGAAACCAGCTCTCAGGGCAGTCTGTTCCCAATATTTCCAATCTTGCCTCATTCTGATTGCAAAGCAGCAGAAGACTGAAATCAAAAACAAACATGATCGAATATAACTGTTGGTCGCGTTCCTATGCTCGGGGCTAACTGAAGCGAGCTTTGGGTTTTCGCTGTGATCGACCAGTTCTATGTATTGAACAAAGGTATCAATGAACGGGCTCCCGTTCCTTTCAGTAAATGTTTTTATTCGATCTATGGGGGTGGCTTCCCACATCGTCGACTTGTCAGGCCATTGACTGTTTTTGAGGAGATAGTTTTCTACAAATATGGTTTTGACCTGTGACGGATTTTCCTGAATGGACACGTCACTGAGCATTCGCCTTTGTTGGGTTACCTGTTGCAGGACGTAGCCAAGCGTAAGGAACTCGCAAGGGTGAAGTACAGGAAACGGGAAAGATTTCCATACTTCAAAGGCAGCAGGAGATCTGAAAGCCTGATATGTGCGCGAGTTCAGTATTCTAGAAGGTGCCGCAATTTTCAGATCCCATTTAGTTTCTTGGTCATAGTAGAGCTTTTTTCGCAGAACCCACGAGATGTATTCCAGTTTCCTGAATTCAATCAACGCCTTGAGATTTGACCTTGTCTTTGGGAGTCCTCCCGCGATTTCACCATTGGCAAGCTGTCCTGAAGTGATCGCGATATCCCGCCAATCGGACGATGACTTAATGCGATCTCGAAATTCTACCAATGGTGCGGATCTATCGCCAAATCTCTTTACGAACTTTCCTATGTGCTTCTCTGACAAAGCCGCTGTGAGTTGGCCTGCCTGAAACTTGTCCCTGAGAACTTTCTGGGTCCGGGAAATGTACCGTTTGTCGGCCGCGTTACCCCCTTTCCCTTCAATCCGCTTGCCCGGTGAAAACCACTTAGTGGTGTCCATCTTCAGTATTTCTGCAAATGCGTCAGGAGCAGGAACAAACATTTATGTGCTCAGTGTTTTACGAAGTGGGTGAGAGCACTGATGGCAGAGCTAGCTTGGGAAGTCACCCCAATCCAAAAGCCAAATAATGGAATGAGCTGCTTCTGAGTAGTGTTCAATCAGAGTGGAAACCTGTCAGATTCAGCGATCAATTTTTGCTTGCTGTCCTGCGAGCTATACGCAGCATCGCAGACGTTAGTACCGACCAGAACAAGCCAACAAGGGCCGACAAAAGCCCAACGAGACCCAAAATCACCGACGTGGCTTCATCGGACCATTTCATTGTGGTGCGAATGAACTTGTTTTTTCCCATTACTTCCATCGCGCCAACCGTCTTTCCTTTTAAAGCCTCTGAAGCACGGGATATTGATGCGAGATCCTCTATTCCATCCACCCGTTTAACTACGTAGATCGCGTCGATAGGACTCATACTGCCACTGATCTTGCCGATGTGCGAAACCATCTCAACCGTTTCATTCAACACCGCCGGTTTTATCAATGCACGAAGGTCTTCAGCACTTCGGGCACTTTTTACCTGACTCCACTCGACCCCGTCTTCAACGGAGCGGACGAGTTGCTTTCTGATACTTGTAGGCAAAGCACCGGCTGAGTTCATTAGTTTTGCCATCCCGGCGCCCGCCTTAATAGACAGCGACGTGCCCACGGAAGGGTAAGCGGCTGCGACCGCTGTAAGCCCAACCACCGACAGAATGACGTCAACCTCATCCAAGTCTTTACCCGTGTAGTAGGCGTACCCGCCCTTCACAACACCGCCGAAATCCCCGATTGGAGTAAGAGCTACAGGCATTTGGCAAAACAAAACTGCGGACAGTTCGCACTGCGCAGCATCCCAAGCGCATTTCAAGCATTTCCCAGATGTCTTGAAAAAACCAGAGTCTTCGGATGCCGCTGCTTGGATTTGCTCTTTTGTGGCTTCCTTCAGCTCGATGTTTTTATCTTCTACCACTCCTCGCAGAGCTTCAATTGCGATCCAGTCTCTTGGTGTTTCGCTCAATCTGGCGCTTAGCCTTTGCTCGATTAGTTCCGGTGAAGCCGCTTTGGACAACGCTTTTTCGTATTTCAATCGCAACTCATCCAACCCGCGCTCTACTAAAAGGGTAGACGCTGGATTATTCACGATTTGCCAAATGTTCAGCGCCGTAAGAGTAAGGGAGCCCACAAGCAAAGCGGAAAGAAATAGTTTTAGTAGCCTCTTTGATCTCAACAAAAATCCTGCCTCAATTACTTTTCCAAAGAATCAATCAGGGTTGTATGTATGACTACCTCGCCACGATGATTGCGAAGAAGTGCCCTTTTCATGTTTTTTTCCGCCAAAGATGCCGCAAACGGGAAATCGACGCAGAGCCAAAAGCATATGGGCACACATGGTAGCTCAAATTCCACCTAGTCTGATTTACTCCAAGGGGTGGGATTGTCGTCTCAGACCTGAGAGCCGCCTCGGCTAGTATGTAGCCTGATTGCAACCGCTGATGGTCCTGGTTGTCAAAATTGAGTGGACCCCAAGGCAACAGTCCAAGTCGTCGAAATTTTTGTGGAGAAGTGTTTAATTAGGGCGGTTTTCACTCCAAATTTACACATTCCGAGTAAGTTCTAGAAGTAAAGTGAACAGAGGTAGAACTATGGCCAGAAAGATCGGGTATCCCGGTGGCGCCTCAGCAGTTCTGACACATTCCATCAAAGATCCCGCGATCCTCGCTTTCAGCCAAAACGACCAGCGTGTTTTTGATCGAATGAGGCAAAGCCCGGCAAATGTAACCGAGAAGTCATATGGTGCGCATTCAGCTTACATGGAACTGAAGAAAGACTCGATGGAACTCTGGGTCAATGCCGTCTTGCAAACCTACGAGGAGCAGAAGCAAATTCCATGGAAAGGGACGTCTCTAAAGAAGATGCAGAAATCCCGAAAATAGAGACCACTTGACCTAAGAAACTCTTTCAGTGCTGTCGTATGGGTTGCAAGGTGTCGCCCAGATCCAGTTTAAGAACCAAGTATAACTCCCTTTGGCCATCGCGAGAGGAGCCTTGATTGAAGACCAAACCTGACCAGATCAGTCGAGATGCATAACGGCGCGTTTCACAAAGGCCCGTTTGAAGGCTTTTTGTTTGAGTTGGTCCTAGAGATCCGTTGCTTTCTGCAAATTTCAACGTGAGAAGCGCCGCCAGCAAAAAGGGAAAACGCCAAAATTGGGGGAATCATTGGTCTGCTGGCGAAACTCAATCATATTCGATGTGCGCCTCAATACCCATCCGTTTTATGCCCGAAGAATACCTTTGTCACATCCTCGACAATTTGCCAGGTAACACGGCTTCCATCCCGAACGAAAAGACTGTCTCCCGGTTCAAGCACACTGACCTGGCCGCTCTGCATATCAATCAAACGACAGCTCCCGGATAAGATGGTCATCAATTCATCCCCCTGTTCCGTGCACTCAAAAGAACCCTTTGTGCATCGCCAAATACCGGCACGGGTCGCATGTCCAGAACCTCCAGCATCCACACGACCTGAAGCACGTGGGTGGCCTTCCTTGATTTGATAGTCACTAAGAGGGTTATCGAAGGGCCAGTCATCTAGGTGCCCCACATCATCCCCGGGCTTGTATTCAAACATCTCTAAACCCAATCGTCCTCATGTCCTGCTCCGGATATCCAATGTAAGTTGCACTAGGTCGCGCACTTCGTTGTCGGTTAACAATGGTCTTGTTTGTCTGTGACAGTGGCGTTACGTGCTTCGGCCAAATGAGCGCTCCCCACGGCGCGCTTGCACGTTACCGGCAATAACCGGCCCGCTTTAGACGCGACCTCGCCGCCGAGGTCTCCAATTGCCTGTAGCGCCCATTCGAGTACCTCGCGCAATCCAGAGCATGTCCAGCCGCTATCACGGCCGCCCCAATGTCTTCCCCATCCGCAAAACAAACACCGACCCAGCGATCATGCGTGCGCTCACCATTTAGTTTGCACTCTACGTCCTTGCCTCGAAGGAAATTTACCATCCAGCGTTTTGCGTCTTGACCAGAACGAGTGCCAAGCTCGGGCGCATCCACGCCGTTCAAGCGCACGGGAGTGCCATCGACAACAATTGTGTCTGCGTCACGTACTTGAAGACCCCCCGCAGTGGCAGTCGTAGCGAACAGCGCCGCGGCAATGGTTAGCTTCTTGAACAAGGCAAAGTCCTCGGTGTCTGGTGTTAATCGATTATTTGGGTTGCTATGCGGGTATCTACGAGTTCATCCTCGACAAGCGCATAGATCTCCTCCGGAGGAGTATTCAGCGAATACAACATGAGCGCCGGTTCAATACCCATGTCGATGAGATGCTGCATCGTTTCTCCTTGCCCTTTTTGGATACCCTCGACGGCGAAAACGACTGGAATCAGGCGGGGCTGCTCGTAGTAGTGTTGGTGCATACCAACAAGGCCGCGCAGCGAGACAATGCGATCTTCTCCGCCTGCTAGGATGTAAGGGCATGAGGACACGCACATCGCGCCAGCGAGAACGGCAGAAGCCAGCTCAGCCTCTCTAACTTTCTTACCGATGGACAATGCCTCTGAAACCACTCCTCCTGGGCTGTGAAGAGCTACCAGATCAGGCTTCTCCTGCATGTCCGACAGGTACGAAGCGAAGCGAGACGAGTCATCCACCTCTATCTGACCGCTGAGTAGAAGTACCCTCCCCAGTCCTTCGACTTCCTGAACCGTGAAGTCCAATCGGCTTGGAAATGCTTCAGGTACGGGTAAATCCAGAGGTCCATCCTGCGGCAAAAGCGACGGATCGCTACGATCAGTGCGATACTCTCGACGTTGATCGCCGGGGGTTATCGGACCAGTCGGGAGTTGAACACGCTTCTTGAACGGGCTTGGTATTACACCAAGAACGTCCGACGCCATCAGAACGCCTGCAATGGCAAGCTGTAGGATGAGAACGTAGCGCAGCCCTGAACGAGGATCGAGACGACTTAACAGGCTCATCACGTTTCATCTTTTTGTGGAGTGGCGCGGTTGAGGATAGCTGCGTCTGCCACGCCCATAGTCGCCTCTACGTCCTTCATGGCGTTCATTGCCGCTCTAAGGTCAGAAAGCGTCAGAGTATCCTCAATGCTCATGCCGTCCTTACCACTGCGGATTGCGGCTTGAGTGATAGCCAGCACAAACACCAACACGGCGGGCAACAGGTCGATGGCTATAGCTCCAGCCCAAGAAGGTACGAAGTTGTGGGCGTACTTGATTACCGCATCGGCGCTGGAAATCGGGTTGTATGCCGTCTCGATGGGCGGCTCCATGTCCAATACCTCGTCAGCGGCGTTCTTGAGTGTCTTGCTGCGCTGGTCCAGCGCATTCAAAACGGAGTTGATTGTGGATGACTGCGCGTTTCGCACGTCGGAGCTGCGCCCATCAAGCTCTGGAAGTACGACCGAGGATGGCAGGTCCTCAGCAGCACGAGCAACAAGTGGTGCTACGCTGTACTGGTTGAGGCGCGAGATCACCCCCGCCAGCTTCACGCTTTCCTCGGAAAACTGAACCGAACGGCGATCCACTGGACCGGGGGCTACAGTAAGCTCGCGCATCTTTGCGAGGATTTCGTTGCCTTGTTGGAAGGCTTCCTCGATAGGTTCTTGCTGCGCCGCGATCTGCTCTTCAAGGTTCCGCAACTCCTCAGCTTTTTGTGTCAAAACACGAAACACGGCACCCCGACCGGCGGTGCCTGAGAGGTCTCCGGACTGCTCGAGTTCAGCCAGTTCTTCAAAACTCTGGCGGGCGCGTTCCACTTCGCGACCCAACGCTTGACCGCTGAGGGCTATGTCGTGGGCTTGCTCGAGAGCAGCTTGGTAGTCACGAACAGTGTTCTCCAAGTGTTGTTCGACTGCCGCCGAGCCTGCGAGTGCGGCTGCGTTCAGCCAGCTAGACATGGCGATAATTGCGACAGAGCCAACAATCGTGGAGATCGTCAAACCAATGAAGCCACTAGCCGTACGCATTGAAGGCAGCAGACGGAGCATGTAGCTCCAAAACACGAAGATGCCCACAGAGACAGCGATTGAGTACGCAACGGCTGCGAAGAAAGAAACCGCACCGTTGTCTTCGAGCAATGAGGACACGCCGAGATAGGTGTAAATGCCAGACGCAATAGCTAGGACCCCCAAGGCTGCGGGGGTAAACGTGTCCAACCACGCAAGATGACCTTCTAGTTCTTTTGCGGTCCTAAGTCCCTTAGCTTCCTCAGCCGTCAAGCGATCCTTGTTCTCCGTCATACTACAACATGCTCCACACTCATCACGCGATAGTTCGTCACTTAATCATTTATTAAGACTTTTCACCCTGGGTTGCACATCTGGACGATGCGAATTGATTGCTTTTGCGAAGCTGCCATTCTTCTGCGATTTTCTGCCAAACTGCGCCGCCAGCTCTAGAAGACGAGAAAAACATCAACCAATTGAAATTCCGATAGCTATTCTGGGAGCGGCAATGAGCATGGATCATATGCCCCGTTGTCACACGCGTGAATTCGCTCAGCGGGGTAAATCCGTCACATCCCCGTGCGTGAATATGATGTGCCCCTAGCGTATCAACCCGAACGTGTGCTTAGTTCGGTCCTGATCCAGAGTAAAAATTTGATTGACCTAACTCTTGGAGACTTAGCTCATGGAAATCTTGATAGTTTTTGGTTTGGTTTTGGCTGTTGCAGTGTATTTGGCAATTCGCAGTAACAGGCTAGGCGATACAACTACTTCGTCGAGTCAGTCAGGTGTGAATGAGAAACCTAGATTGACTACGAACCAACGGCAGCGCACAACGCCGCCACAGAGTTTTGATCCAGACCATACGCTACCGAAACCCGACGTCACGATACTGGCGGGTTCAGCGTACGTTGTAGATGGCGATACATTGGTCATTAAGAAAACACAGGTCCGTCTGTTTGGTGTCGATGCTCCCGAGATGAACCACCCCTATGGCAAGAAGGCAAAATCGGCGCTCGTTTCGCTCTGCAAGGGTCAAAAAATTAGGGCGGAAGTGACCGAGCAAGATACCCACGGACGGACTGTTGCAAAGTGCTACCTCGAGGATGGCCGTGATCTATCCGCAGAAATGGTCAAACTCGGCCTAGCGATAGATTGGCCAAAATTCTCAGGCGGAAAGTATCGATCAATGGAAATGCCTGATGCCCGAAAGAAGCTGTGGTTGGCAAATGCACGGCAAAATGGACACATGGGTCTGTGGAAGCAATATGAAGCAAAGCAAATGGCTCGGAAGATGAACGATTGAAACTATCTGCCAGCAAACCTTAACGCTCAGCGATCACGGCACAGAATCACCGGATGCAAGCTTTTCATTGGTTCTCTGCTTAACAAAGCTGGCAGCATCGCGCGATCTAAATTTGCCCTATTTTGCGTCCTATTTTTCCCGAATTTATGCAAATTTCATAGCTTAGACGGCAAAATAGGGCAAAATAGTGCCATCTTGATACACCGGGATATGCCCTTCATTATATGTCCAATAGGTAAGCAAAGGACAATGTATGGCACTCGATCACAAGCTGCTGAAAGAGACACTAAAGAGTAGAAAACTCACGCAGTCTCTAATTGAAGACTGGACTGGGAAAAATATCCGAACTGTCAGGAGGTGGTTGTCTGGGCAGAACCAACCTGGAGAGGAAGACATCAGGACAATTGCGTCCAAACTAAATATCGAACCCGAAAAACTCGACCCTCGGCTGGAAGAGCAAAGTGCTGGTAAGATTCAAGTGAGCGCCAGGCTGTCTGTGGCTTCCCACAATGCTTATCAAATATTGAAGAACCGTTACGGCGTAAGCCAGACGGAAGTAATCGAGTTGGCACCCATAATGTTCGCGGCAATCGCAAAGTTTTCTGACACGCTTGCAAGGCAAGAGGCCAGCGAACTCGAGAAGGTGAGCCAACGCTACCCGATTGATCCAAGTTCTGTACAACATGTCGCGCTTGAACTGGCGTTTGCAGAAAGCGGACTGATATTTGGAACGGACAGTGAAACCGGCGACCACTTAGACTGCATTGGAGTTGGTAACCCGTTCGCGAATTGCATTGACTATTTGGCAGGTGGTTCGTCTAGAACTCGGGTTACTCCTCTGGGTGAATGTCCTGGAAGCAAGGACTTTGTTGTCGACGAAACCGCTCTCCTTGAATTGACCAGCGGAGACAAAGAGCTCGCGACTGCAATAGCAGACGGTAAGATTAGGCTCGATTTGATGCACAAAGATTTGTGGAACGAGAACCGCACCGATGAACGGTTAAAGTGGCTGAAGGACAACTTGCCGCCCAAGGCCGACATGAAGAAATTCATTGAGCGTTTTAAAGACAGGGACCCAAAAGCAGCGGCAACATTCGAGAATTTGCTGTTTGAGGAAGGGGATGAAGGATGAACCACTCACGCTCAAATCCAATTGCCCTCACAAAACACGCAAAACAACGTGCTGCTCAACGCTGTATAACAAGCAAAGCGCTTTTGTTGCTGCTCAACTTCGGGGACGAATCTGACACACGTGACGGCTGTTATAGCTACAGGATGAGCAGAAAAGTGGCGAGAGAATTGGTTGCGGAAATGGCAGACCAAGCTGTCCTTGATGAAGCATGCAAGCTGCGAGTGATCGTGTCACCATCCGGGGACGTAGTCACTTGCTACCATTGTTCTGAGCGCACGCTGCGCGCGCACAAGCGTCGTAGCAGGGTGGCCAAGCGCAAGCGAAACTTGCGCTAAGCCCAAAACCTACAACGAATTCAATGAAATATTTCAAGGGCGGCGCTCTGCGTGGTCAGGGGACAGGTATGTTCCGGGAGGAAAAAATGTCATCAAGTAACAAAGCAATTCTTATCGGAAATCTGGGTGCAAAGCCTGAGGTCAAGATCTTCGAAAATGGCGAATCCATTTGTCGGTTTTCGCTCGCCACGAATTCAAGCTGGAAAGACAAGAAAACCAACACGTGGCGAGAGCAGACGCAGTGGCATCAAATCGTTCTACGAGACGAATACCTGGTGGACCTAGCCAAACGGCGGCTAACCAAAGGTACGAAAGTGTATGTCGAGGGAGCGATTGAGACGCGTACCTGGGAAAATCTTGAAGGTCAGACCGTGCACACCGTCGAGATAGTTCTCCGAAAATTTCGAGGCGAGATGAAAGTGCTGAGCGGAGGTATTCATCAATCGGACCTAGTGAGCGGCTGGCCTAAGCCCGCTGACTCACCAATGCGTAACCTGGATGACGACATCCCTTTCTAAGTTCTAACAGGTGCAGAACAATGGCTAAACTGACCCAAACGGAAAAACAGGCTATTGCAGAATACGAAGCAAGCCATGAGGTGAAAAAACTACCAGACGGAGAAGCGGACTGCGCCAAAGCATTGAGAAAATGGAGAGTTTGGCCGCTTGGTGGAGGATGCGTACCATCTTACAGAGAGGAAATAAACGATTGTCACTAAACCTCACATCGCCAGCAGTTCCCGATGAATTGCGACCATTGCCCAGGTGTCGCGCGTGCAATAGGCCACAAGATCAGAATAGACCTTCTCGCGCGCTGGATCGTCCGGTTGGGTCAGTGTCACTCCCTTCCAAAGACGAGACGCGCTTGCCCCCTCTTTGATATCCAGATCATCGTATGAAAGTTCTGGCAAAAACGCAGGAAGAACGGCCTTGATAGAGGCGCTTCCCTTGAACGCGGGATCGTTGATCACTTCATCCGCAAACGGCTTCATAAGATCTACAACGCGTGCATTTAGGCTTTCCAGAAACTCTGCGTGCTCTGGATAGGTATTCGCCATTTCCGTATTGCGCGATTTCTCGAACGGCGCATACCAAACCACTACAGAGCCAATGTTTCCTATGTCCTCCCGTAGCCTTTTCAGCAAGGCTGGCATCGGGCTACTGGCGTCTCGGTGGAGATAATCCCTGTGCTCAATTTCTCCGCCAGGCTCATGCTGGATATGCAAGGAATACTGGAAAGCCACTTGCTGATAGGGACGCGTTCCGTCCCAGGGAGGCAGCAAACTCTGAGACGTCTCGTAGTCAAAGTAATAAACCGGATAGACAATCTCGCTCAGAAACCTGCTTAACTCCTGATGATCGATTGTGCGTTCACCGTTCGCCACTGCTCTCAAGTAGCGCTGTGTCGACTTGCCTAACACAGATGGATCACTGATCTCGTCAATCTTTGTGATCCCATTCGCGATGAGTTCCGAGGCTTTTTCCGCATTCATGAACGGAAGGCGGTGGATACTGTCATGCGCGAGAGGTGGGTCGAGTTTTTCGCGGATCTCCAGCCATTCACCATAGGATTTAAGGCGCGCACGTTCGGGGGACGGAACAGGCATCGTACCGCTGGCAACGACGCTCAATGCCTGATCGATACGCGTGCGTGTTTTTTCGAGCTGCTCAGTCACCGAATCCGTGATGTCAGTGATGCTGACAAGCTCTTGCGGATTGATTTCGCCGTTTCTGACGTAATCACGGTTCACATGTGCCACTTCGCAGCGCGCAATGGGGAACCCCGCTGCCTCAAGCACGACACGCTGGAATGCGAGATCAAAAGTGTGTTCGGGCTTTGCAGATGTCCCGCTCTTGATCTCTGTCAGAACGTACCCATCGCCACTGCGGCTCACGATGTCGGAGATGCAAGTTATGGTTCCATCTTCATAGCGTCCCTGCGCCACTGCGTTTGCACCGTTTCTCCAAGCCTCCAAAGTACGCGCGGTCAGAGCCTGGTATTCTGAAAAATCTGAAAAACCGAGGCGAATGAGATCACCAAATAGCTCCTCAGCATATGGCTCAAACGCGTGCCCCTCGTCAAAACGCGCTTGCAATGAAGGGTCAATCGGCGGCAGCAGATGCCTGGCGTGTTTCTTGATCCATAGCCAGGCGGGGTGCCTGAGAAACAACATGTAATCTGATTTGGATAGCATCGTATAATTTGCATTCCAGAGTGGGCCCTACAGGTAAACGAACACCATAACCCTCATTTGTCTACGCCTGGCTTTTCGGAGCGATACCGCGACCACGTTCGTTCCTGAAGGAAATAGCACTCAATCACACCAACGACCGACCGAAGATCCTCCTAACTTTCGAGACGGCTACGCATCACAGCGGAAAACAGTGATTTCTTTAGACTGCAAAAAGTCGTCAGTGGGTTGCGACGCGCGCGTGGTGTTCGGGAAAGGCACTCTTAAATGCAGCATCCATTAGTATGCGCGCCTTGTCTTTCTCAATAGACTGCGCCGCCATCTCCCTGATCAAACCCTGTGTGGTGAGAAACACTGCTTCGCTAAAACCAATGTTATTTGTTTTTGCGGCCAAAATGGCCGCTTCGATAAATCCATCAATTTTGATTTTCAGCAGAGTCTGGCGCTGCTTGTTCAAGTTTTTGAAGTCGTTCATCGATCAATCCTCCAACTTTTGCTCAATTGCGAATTGCAATTAAACTGCATCTTGGTTGGCCGCCGCGCCTGCAACTAACAGCGCCTCAGCAAGGTCTAGTGCATCGTCAGGCCAATAGGTTTTGGGTCGTGGGTGATGGATGTCATCCGCTACAACCGGTCGACAGGTCAAAACGGCATTTCGCCAGTGCAACGGTACGGCATCGCGTCCCTGCAATGCCCCCAGAAGAGCACCGCAAATTGCAGCATTTGTATCGGTGTCTCCGCCACAAGCGACAGTTCCAACCACCGCATCCCGAAGCGATTGCTCCGCCATCAAGCAATAGAATGCGTTCTGAAACGCAGTAAGTACCCAACCCATTTGATGCTGGAACTCGGTGGGACGTTTCGTTCGTGCTGCCAGAAGCCGGTCGCGTACGATAGCCGCGCCTTCATCCTGACCCGCATTGGCATAAGCGGACGACCACATGTCTTCCTTGCTCCCTCCAGCCACTCCCGTAGATACCGCCGCAGCAAAGGCTGCATTGGCAGCAACGGTCACCTCATTCGGATGGGTGAGTGAAGCGTCTTGGCGTGCAATCTCTGCGGCCAGCGCAGGCGTTCCGGCTGCAAAGACCCCAATAGGGCTCACACGCATCAATGCCCCGTTTGCTTGGCTATCTGAGGCGACGGGGTCACCTTGTGCCAGCGCAGATATTGCACTGCTGGTTGTCATTCCAATGTCGAAGGGTCGGGACGTCCGCCATTCGACGTAAGCATTCGCCACGTGATCTCTGTCGAAACGATCCATTGCGCACAGGCTCCGGGCCAGTGCCAAAGCCATTTCACTGTCATCTGTGGGTTGGCCAGCAATCAGGTTCCAAGTGCCGCCATCCTGAAGACTGTCGACACCACCCGGATGCCTGCGGGCAATCGTCTCTGCCTCCTGAAATTCCACGAATGACCCCAACGCGTCGCCTGCCAATTGTCCCAACAAGACACCATGTGCACGCGAGACGCTAACGGGCAGATTTGTGCGTTTGCAGGGAACGGCAGGGCAGCGGGCGGATCTCGGGTGCGCGGTCATTTGGGCGCTGGACAATCCGCGTACCAAAGCTTCCGCACCTGCGACAACACCATCGAAGGAGGTTTGACTGTAATCGATAGGACTTCCGTTCCTCTGTGCGATGAACTTGCCAGCACCAATTATCAGGGCGTGTCCACCAGCAATATCCCAAGAAGACAACCCGCCTACCAAACTCATGGCAGCGTCGAGCTCCCCTACAGCGGCGAGCGCCAACCTATAGGCGGGGCTAGGCACTGTGCGCACACGGAGCCCTTTGAGGCTAACGTGGTTAGCCAGGGCAAAATCCGCTGCATCTGCATTTAATCCAACAATTGGCTTATCGTGGGAACCGGCCGGATTGATAACCTTTCCATTGCGTTTCAGGTTGCCCCCTTTAGCCCAAGTTATCAGATCGCCCGCATCGTCCGGAGCTGTGGGTGCATACACCACGCCCAGTATGGGCGTATTGTTTTCAAGCAGCGCCACGGACACAGCGGACCCGCGCAAGCCCTTCATAAAGTCCGCCGTCCCGTCATGAGGATCAATCACCCATGTCAGAGACCCGTCGATCAACGAGCTTTCAGTCTCTTCTCCAAGCCAGCTTGCCGGCTGAAGGCGCATCAGATTTGTTTTCAAAAAGGCTTCTACTTCGGTGTCGACGATGGCCTTGTGAAGGGTTCCGCGCGGCCCCTCTGGTCGATGAAACTCGGCTCGGATCATTGCACCGGCCGTTTTTGCCAATTGGATGATTGCTGGCAGTTTTTTAGAAATCGGTTTTTTGGTCTTATTGATCATTGAAGGTTCTCCGTGGATTCTTTCGATTGACGCCAACTTAACCAACCGTCAGACCTGAATTTGGATCCCTCGGGATTTTGCGGAATTCGAACTAAGGGAGTGTAACGCGTGGAAAACGCTGTAGGTTTCTATTGGACACTACCTGTTACTTGGGCGCATTTTGTAGAACTACCGAAAGATTTGGAAGCTGCGGCCACTGTCAGCAAAACTATTCGCTATCAGATGGAACTGATCAGACGATACGCGAAAGACCATGACTACAATCTCATACATGAAGAGGTTTTTCTCGAAATCGAACCTGACAGGAGCAGCGTACACATCCAATCAGCTCTGGACTTCATTGAGCGCATGTGTCGAACCCATAGTGCAACCATTCTAGTCGTCGATTTTTCAGTTGTGCAGAACTGGCGTCGGAATGGGTATATGGACGAATGGTTTGAAAACACTGACATGCCATTTATTCGCATCCCGCCTGATCCGCTCCTGTCTGCTGAATGGACTTTCGATCCCGGCCAGCATTTTGGCGATTGGCGCAAGCGGCACTCGGACTGGATGAACTCCAAGCATGAACGAGAAGCTTTTGCATTGCGTCGAAGTTTAGAGCTTCAGGAAACCGGTCTGAGCGTGAACGCAATAGCCGAACAATTGAACATAGAAAAAACTCCCTCACCAACAGGGAAACCATGGCGTGAGAGCAATCTCAGAACCTTCATGAAAAAGCACAAATGAGGTTGCTCCCGTTCTTCCTTGAGTCGGAGTTAAGCGCCATTAAACTTTTGAAATGATGCCAGGGGTCCTGTGACCGCTTCCAATTTTGTTCGTGCCCTTTTGTCGTCGCCGAAAACCAGGGCTGACTTTTCCGGCGATGTACGCCCAGCATTGTTTTTTAACCGAAACGTGACTTGGATCGGGCACTTACCGTCAAAGCCCCCATCATAGATAAATCTATATGGGTCTTTTGACATTTCTTTCGCGGTGGCGAGGTCTTGCGCAGCGAGCTGTTTGGAAGCCCAGATAAGGCAACGGCGAGAGGACTGGCTCAAGCATCGCATTCCAGCAGTGTCAAAGCATCCGGAACGCGTTGTCTTCATTGACGAAACATCAGTGAAGACAAATCTGACCCGACAGCGAGGGTGGGCCCCTTGCGGAGATCGTCTGGTCATGGACGCGCCGTTCGGGTCCTGGGGCACCCAGACCTTCATCGCTGGGCTGAGCGCCGACGCCATGATCGCACCCTGGGTGATCAGGGGGGCCATGGATGGCCCGGCCTTTGCCGCCTACGTCGAAAAGGTGCTAGTGCCGGAACTCTCGCCGGGAACCGTGGTCATTCTGGACAACCTCGCCACGCATAAGAACGCTGAAGCGGCCAGAGCAATGCGCAACGCTGGCTGCTGGTTCCTCTTCCTGCCGCCATACAGTCCCGACCTCAATCCAATCGAAATGGCATTCTCCAAGCTCAAGGCCCATCTGCGCCGGATCGGTGCACGTACCTTCACCGACATGTTCGACGCAATAGCCGAAGTCTGCGATCTCTACTCATCTCAGGAGTGCTGGAACTACTTCAAGGCTGCCGGATATGTCTCAGGTTAAAGACGGATTGCTTTAAGTGCCGTGTTTTAATCCGGTCAGCTCTCGGTCCTATTGGTAGGTGGTCTTGGTCTGCTTATGTAGACCAGCTACCATGCTGGATTCATGGAATGAATCTCGGCAGCTGATTCGTGTAACAGAGCCGCAGCTAAGAGTTAGAGCCATATTCGGCCGTCATTAGTTCCAGCCAGCGCTTGAACCAGATCACTCCATCCTCAAATAGGCTGGGCGGGACGTCGAGGCAGGTTACTGCTTCGCGCAATTCGAAGTCTACCTCGAAACCCTCAAATACCTCTTGTTTCTTGATTGGGTCAAAGCGGATGCAGCCTCGGCGAACTTCGAATGCATTCCAATTAGGCTGCGCGGTAACGCGCACTTCCTTTTGATCCTCTCGAAAAATCTCTTCATCAATGGAAAATATCCACCTAAGCCGCTGATTCAGATTGGTCTTTGAATGTGAAGGCATCTTACCACCTTTGACCCAGATACAAGGATTTTACCGCCTGAAGAATTAAGCCACGACGATGGATCGGCGGTCATAATCGGCAAGTTTGCGTACGTTAATAAGTGAAAGTCCAGGATCGTCAATTGACGACGGACCTTCTTGCCGGAAAATTTGAAAAAAACTTCATGACTATGCTCATTTTTCGTTTGAACTGGTAAAGGCCATGTCCAATTGGCACAACCAAGGTTATTCGCGTGAGCCGAGAAAGTGAGTATGAGATCAACTTGGTTATATTTCAATAAATTACCTAGATCGCCGAGCACGATGGCAAGTGCGGTTCTCGTATCATCGAACAAGGGACAAAACGCTTTTGTTGATCTAAGCAGCGGCTTTCCAATTTTCGAACGACCATCATATCGAACACTGCCCAAAAATCCTACCTACGGCCTACCAACTTGAACCCATCAGCAAGCAAGATTTTGTCGATTTCATCATAGACTTCATCAGGATTTCGAGGTTTCCAATATGGTGTTTCAAAAGATACCAGCTCTGCAAACAGCGCCCGAATCCTCAGGCTTGTTTCATCTCCGTATACCTCTCTTCCTCTGATGCTCTTCATGGAGTGGCCCATCATGTTTCCTCGCTCTTCGTTGCTTAACCCGGCCCGTCTCATTCTTGATTCAAAGCTATGCCTCAGGCTGCTTACCTGGTGCTTTGCTGTCGGAAAAAGATTGTTTTCGGCGAAGTACTTCGACACAGCAGCACTAAAGCTCTCTTTGCCACGATATCGCGGGAAACCATTTGGGTGCCGCTTCATCGCCGCCAGTGCCGCGCCGACAAGAGGAACAGACCGGCGAGAAGCCTTGTTTTTGATTTCACGCTGGTGCTCGCCATCTTCCACTCTAATCAAGATATGAGGAACATTCGCAGCTAGCTTGATTGCCGAAGGTGGCAAATCGAAAATCTCAGTTTGCCTACAGCCAGTCTCAGCACAAACGATGAGGATATCGCGCGCTTCTTCGTTCAACCCTTCGAGTTTGCTTCCATTAATGATATTTTGCTCAATCCAATGCGGTGAAAACTCAGCTTTTTTGGTTGGGTCTTTTGCCTTCTCCCAATTCGCCTCGCCTTTGATCCGAATGTTCTCGAATGGGTTCTCGAACTCGTCAACCTTCAAGCTCTCATAATACGCATCCACCAACATCCGCAGATAGCCAAAATGTTTGTTGGCATACTGGGTTGTGACTTCCTGATTAGCTACTCGCTTTTCCCAATCTCTACGGTAATTAGATGCATCTGCTGATGAAATTTTTGTAATCGGTTTGTTGCTAACAACTTCTGAAAATGTCTTGGCTGCGCGCTTGTAGCGGTTAAGCCACATCCTTTTTTGTCGAGCATTTTTTTGGGCAACTTTGTCCGGACATAGCTCACCCATTTGAACTGCTATCTCGTTCAGATTAGTGTCGGGCAGTTCGAAGCCGCCCAAATTTGCCGCAAACTGCGGAGAATTGGCTGCGGGATCTCTTTCGAACATCGAACTTAGTCGCGACAACAGTTCTTCCAACTCTCCTTTTGCTAAATCTGACGCGGAAATCGGCGAGATGCCGTTTTCCTTCGCGAGTTTGATTGTGGCCCTATAACGGGTGTCATCTCCCCTGCTACGTCCCATAACCAGCTTGACTTCAAGTTCGGATAGAAGTTTTTCACGCACTTGATACGCTAATGCCTGAGCCGTTTTTAAGCTATCAGTGCCAAGCGACTGTGTAAGGAAGCGAGGCTCATGTACTGATTGGTACTTCGTTGGCGTCCTCATTCGAAACCAGTAGATTTTCCCCCTCAACCAAAGATAACTCATGTTTTTTTCCTCAGGCTTTGTTTCACAAAATGTATCACATCAGCAGACCAGCCCTCCACGTGGAGCTTTTGGTGACCGACGATTTTGTGAATACCCTCAATGGCTTGGCCATGAGTAAAACGAAGGTTAACGAATCAAAAAAAACCTCTCCTGGGCACCATATCCCCGAACAGATATGACGACCGCGCAAACCACCCTCGAACGGGTGGTCGGCTCTCATTCCGTCTTCTGCAATTCCTCCATCTCGCGGCGACGGATCTTTGCCTGAGACCGCACCCGCTTGATGAATTGCTGGGGAAGGTCCGGTCCGCGCAGCGCCGCGTAGGCCTCGCTGGTCGGGTCGCCGATCAGGTCGGCGTATTTGACCCATGTGCAGAAGGCGAAGACATCGCGCAGGCTCACATGCCCACGGGTGTTGCTGTCCCGGGTCTGTGCCGGAAGCTTGATCGACCTGAAATAGGCCTTTTCGATAGCGGGCCATTGCGGATCGGGAACGAACTCGGGCGCGTCATCGGTTTCCGGAAATTTGAATGCTGGATACTTCTGCCCGTATTCCGAACATCCGTGCGAGATCTTGCTGCTGATTCCTTCAATCCCATGCTTGGCCTGAAGATCGCGGAACGCCTGCAGGCAGGCGCGCACGTCATCAACGGTGTCGCAATAGATATAGGCCTTGTACGGAAATTTGATCCCGTCGCGCAGCTCGATCATGCATTTGCGGGCGTTGTCATTGGGTAGATCCAGCTTAAGCAGCAGGGCATAGGTCTGGAACATTGCACGCAGGTCATGCGGCAAAATCTGCACCTTGTAGCAGTCATTGCACAGCGCCGGGATGGCGCCGGTCTCTTTGAAGAAGTCCAGAAAAACTCCGCAATAGGCGTTCTGCCCGCGTACCTTGATAACGCGCCCGGAAAAGACCTGCCCGATCGGCACCGCTTGCGAAACGCCGCGGCTTCGCAATGCAGCCAACCATGCGCGGTACTGTTTGACCATGTGCTCGGGCTCAAATAGATCCGCCTGCCAATCGGCGCCCAGCGAGGTAACGATGTCCGCTTGTGCGGCAGAAAATCGCCCGGCCGAACCCGGAGCCTTGGGCGCATGTTCCAGCCGTGTGACCAGCTGACGAATCGAATTGAGATCACCTGGCTTCATCACCAGCCAATTCTCAAGTTCGGCAATTTTCGAGGTGGGGGGCACCATTGTCTCCTGCTGCATCAGCACCAAACACTATGCAGGTGCATACCCCCCTCACGCAATTCGTCAACCGGAACGGCGCCTGGCGCCTGCCTCAGGCAGCGGTTTGCGCGGCAACGACCTCGCCGAACCGGGTGAAGAACTTGCCCGAGAGCTTCTTGGCCGTTCCGGCAATCAGACGACTGCCCAACTGGGCAATCTTGCCCCCGACATCAACTTTGGCGGTATAGGTCAGAACGGTCTCATCACCATCCTCGGTCAGCGTTACGTCCGCACCACCCTTGGCAAAGCCTGCGGCGCCGCCCTTGCCCTCGCCCACCAGCGAAAACCCGTCGGGGGCGTTGGTCTGGTCCAGTGTCACCTCGCCAGCGAACCGCGCCTTCACCGGACCGATTTTCAGAACCACCTTGGCCTCAAGCTCGTTGGGGGCGGTCTGGGTCAGCTCTTCGCAGCCGGGGATGCATTCACGCAGAACTTCGGGATCGTTCAGCGCGCGATAAACCGCGTCCCGGGGGGCCGCAATACGAATTTCGTCAGTCAGTTCCATTGGGTATTCCTCTGCTCAGCAACATCTGGGAAAGACGCGCAGCGCCTGTTCCGCGGCATCCTCGGGGGTTTGGGCGGGTCGGGGCGGCCATAGCCGCTCCACCCAGCTACGCAAGTTTTTCATCATGAGTTGTCTCCTCGGCGGTGTCCGCATTTCGCCAGCGCACGATCTCGGCCAGAATCGACAAGGCGATTTCGTGCGGATCAATAGCCCCGATATCCAGCCCGGCAGGCGACTTCAGGCGCGCAACCTTCTCGGTGTCCATACCCTGCAATACCAACCTGTCCGTCAGAACCTTCGCCTTGCGCTGGCTGGCCACCATCGACACCCGACTTGCCGGCGTTCCCAGCGCCGAGGCCAACGCTGCCCGGTCGTTCTGGCCTTGCGAGGCGACGACGACAAAATCGCGGGGCTCAACCCCCAACGCATCCACGTCGTCTGGGTCGAAACACGATTGCGCAGCCGCGTCGCTGGTCTCAAATGAAACGAATACGCGCAACCCGGCCAATGCCGCATGGTCCGCCAACGCATGTGCAATCGGGGTGTCGCCAAAGATCACCAGGCGCGGCGCGTGTTGATAGGGTTCGACCAGCAGGTCGACCGTACCGCCAGATGGGCAGCCACTCTTGAAGGTCTGAACGCCATCCGGATCGGTCATTGCCACCACCTTGTCCGAGGGTTTCACGCGGATCATCCGCGACGCACCGCTGGCCAGCGCTTCCTGTGCCGAGGCGCGCACCGCCCGCTGGACACAGGCTCCACCCAGATGGCCAAGGATCCTCCCGTCCCGGGTGATCGCCGACTTGGCGCCCGCCTTGGCCGAGGTCGCATCTGCCGTCCGCACCACCGTTGCGACGCAGAACGCTTCGCCGCTGCTGCGCAACTGGTCAATCGTGTCGAAAATGTCGAAACCAGGCATGGTCGGTTCCTCTCACAACTTTTGAAACTCGGGCTCCAACGCGGACAGCGCGTCTAGCGTATTTGCCGGAAGGTGCGCATCCAGATGGGGCAAGGCGGCCTGCATGGCGGCGGCGACGGGCTGATAGTTCTCCCAACCTTTCAGAGGGTTCAGCCAGACGATCCGGCGCGCCTTGCGCCGGATCCTCGCCAAAGCCGCACCCAGCGCCTGCGGGTCAGAGCTGCAATAGCCATCCGAAAGGATCAGCACGATGGTGCGCCCATTCAGCGCTCGCGCGCCGTATCCGTCCAGAAACCTTTCGAGACTGCCGGAGATGTCGGTTCCGCCGCCAAAACCTTCGGCCATCAGCGACAACCGGCCAGCGGCGCGCAGTGTGTCGTGGTCCCGCAACGCATCGGTGACCCGCATCAACCGCGTGTGAAACAGAAAGGCATCCGCATCCGTTCCGCTGGCCACAAGGCCCTTGAGAAAGGCCAGAAATACACGCGAATAGACGGTCATGGACCCGCTGACATCGCACAGCGCGACGATCCGCATCGGGCGTGGCGGTCGGGCACGGCGAAACAGCTCCAAAGGCTCGCCCCCGCGCGCAAGGCTCGCCCGCTGAATGCGACGCATGTCCAGCGCCGGACCCCGCCGGGCCTGTTTGCGCCTGCGCGAACGTCGATCCCGGATCGCCCGCGCCAAGGCGAGCGCCGCGGCTTCGGCCCGGCGCAGAGACTGCTCATCCATCAACTCGCGCAGATCCCGGCGTGACAGGTTGTCGGTCCGGGTTGCGATCAGCTTGCCGTCCGTTCCTTCGGCCTGTCCATCCCCGGAATCCGGGGTGCTGGCATCCTGCGCATCGGGGGAAGCGTCCGCGGAATCTCCGCGATCTTCGGGCTGCCAGATCATCGGCTTGGCCGACTGGACCCTGACATGGGTGTTCTGTGCCACGCCGCTCCGCTGCTTGCCCGCGTTGAACCAATAGGCATCGAACAAATCGTCAAAGCGCCGCCAAGCCTCGGCATCCCCGGACATCACGGCACACAAGGCATTCCGCGCCTGCCCGACATCAGTGGCCTCGACCGAGGTCAGTGCGGCCAGCGCATCTCCGGTCTCCCGCGGTCCGACCCGCAAACCGTTCCCGCGCAAATGCGCAACGAATCCCGCCATCCGATCGGCCAATCCATGCGCCCGCGATGGAAACCGTGTCACCTGCATCACGCGACCTTTCCGATCAGGCGATCCATCACCTCGGGTGGAACGGCATCGTAATCCGCAGCGGTCTTCAGCAGACAAACCAGTGTGGCCTGTACGGCCTCGGGTGATTGGGACAGATCGTTGACGCCAAGACCCGAGAGGGCCGCGGCCCAATCCAGCATTTCGGCAATGCCGGGTGTCTTTTCCAGATCTTCCTTGCGCAGGTTCTGAACCACTCCGGTGATCTGGCGCGCCAACAGCCCTTCGACTTCGGGCATCCGTGCCCGCAGGATGGCCATTTCGGTCTCGCCAGACGGATAGTTCAAAAAGCTGTACAGACACCGCCGCCGCAGCGCATCCGAAAGATCGCGCGTGCCGTTCGCGGTCAGAATGACGATGGGTCGCGTTTTGGCGGAAATCGTCCCCAGTTCCGGGATCGTGATCTGAAAGTCCGACAGGATTTCAAGCAGATAGGCTTCAAATTCTTCATCCGCCCGGTCAATCTCATCGATCAGCAAAACGGGCGGATCATCGGCGCTGATCGCCTCCAACAACGGCCGCTTCAGCAGATAGTCATCGGAAAACAGCTGGGCCTCGCTGGTTCCGCCACGCGCCTCGGAGGCTCGGATGGCCAGCAGCTGCCGCTGGTAGTTCCACTCATAGATCGCGTGACTGGCGTCCAGCCCTTCGTAACACTGCAAGCGGATCAAACGGGCGTCGCGCCACGCCGCCAGCGCCTTGGCCACTTCGGTCTTGCCGACACCGGCCGGCCCCTCCAGCAGCAGCGGTCGTCCCAGGGTCTGGGCCAAATGCAACGCCATCGCCAACCGGTCGTCGGCAACATAGCCCTGCTGGGCCAAACCGTTCTGAACGTCACTCAGTGTCACACCAGGGTCCAATCTTCGTTTGACCAAAATATCCCGAGGGGGTCGGAGGGGGTCAGCACCCCCTCCGTTCGGTCGGACCGGGCCCAGCCGGTCCGAAACCGATTACCCGTGCATCCCCAAGCCGTTGGCGATCTTCCAGATCCGCCAATGGTCATGCGGCATGTGGCTCTGAACCAGGCCAAAGGGCCGGAACGCGTCGTGCACCGCATTCGAGAACGCCGGCACGCCACCCACATTCGGGCTTTCGCCGACACCCTTCGCGCCGATCGGATGATGCGGCGAGGGGGTCACCGTGTGATCGGTCGTGTAGTTGGGCGTTTCCCACGCGGTTGGCAGGAAGAAGTCCATCAGCGTGCCGGTCTTGACGTTGCCCATCTCATCATAGGCAATCTCTTGACCCATCGCGATGGCCAGCGCCTCGGTCACACCGCCATGCACCTGACCTTCGATGATCATGGGGTTGATCCGGGTTCCGCAATCGTCCAGCGCATAGAACTGCCGGACTTCCCATTCGCCGGTATCCACATCGATCTCCATGACACAGATATAGGCGCCGAACGGATAGGTCATGTTGGGCGGGTCATAGTAGCTGACGGCTTCCAGACCCGGCTCCAACCCCGGGATGGCCTGGTTGTAGGCGGCAAAGGCGATCTCTTTCATCGTCTTGAACCGCTCGGGCGCGCCTTTGACCGCGAACCGGTCCACGTCCCATTCGACATCGTCGTCGTGAACCTCAAGCAGATAGGCCGCGATCATCTGCGCCTTGGCGCGGATCTTGCGTGCAGCCATGGCTGTTGCAGCCCCCGCAACCGGCGTGGACCGAGAGCCATAGGTGCCCAAGCCATAGGGCGCGGTGTCGGTGTCCCCTTCCTCCAGCGTGATGTCGTCGGCTGGAAGACCGATCTCGCTGGCGATGATCTGGGCAAAGGTCGTCGCGTGACCCTGACCCTGAGAGATCGTCCCCAACCGCGCGATGGCTGACCCGGTCGGGTGGATGCGGATTTCGCAGCTGTCGAACATCCCCAAACCCAGAATATCGCAGTTCTTCACAGGCCCTGCCCCGACGATTTCGGTGAAATGCGTCAGACCAATCCCCAGAAGCTTGCGCGTCTTTCCGGCTTTGAAATCCTCGATCCGCTGAGCCTGCTCGGCGCGCAAGCCGTCATAGTCGACCGCTTTCAGCGCCTTGTCCCAGGCGGTGTGGTAATCGCCCGAGTCATATTCCCATCCCAGCGCCGACTGATAGGGGAACTGATCGGCCTTGATGAAGTTGATCCGGCGCAGCTCGGCCGCGTCCATGTTTAACTTGATGGCCAGGACCTCGATCATCCGCTCGATGAAATAGGCGGCCTCGGTCACGCGGAAGGAACAGCGATAGGCCACACCCCCCGGCGCCTTGTTGGTATAGACGCCGTCCACGGCCAGATAGGCGGTCGGGATGTCGTAAGACCCAGTGCAGATGTTCATGAACCCGGCCGGGAACTTGGTCGGGTCGGCGCAGGCGTCGAACCCACCGTGGTCCGCGGTTGTATGACACCACAGGCCCGTGATCTTGCCGTCTTTGGTGGCGGCGATCTTGCCCTGCATCCAGTAGTCGCGGGCAAAGGCGGTGGACATCAGGTTTTCCATCCGGTTCTCGACCCATTTCACCGGCTGACCGGTGACGATCGAGGCCACGACCGAACAGACATAACCCGCATAAGCGCCCACCTTGTTGCCGAAACCGCCACCGATATCGGGGCTGATCACCCGGATATTGTGCTCGGCCAGGCCCGAAATCAGGGACACGACGGTGCGGATCGCATGGGGCGCCTGGAAGGTGCCGTACAGCGTCAGCTTGCCGGTCACCTTGTCCATGCTGGCCACGCAGCCGCAGGTCTCAAGCGGGCAGGGGTGTGTCCGATGGTAATAGACCATTTCCTCGGCCACCACATCGGCTTCGGCCAGAACGGCTTCGGTCGCGTCCTTGTCGCCCTGTTCCCAGGTGAAGATGTGGTTGTGATGCTTGCGCGGCCCATGGGCGCCTTCGGTCTGACCTTCCAGATCCTCACGCAGCACCACGTCAGATTTCAGCGCCTCGAACGGGTCGGTAATAACCGGCAATTCCTCGTATTCGACTTCCACCAGTTCGACGGCATCCGCGGCAACATAGCGGTCTTCGGCAACCACATAGGCCACCTCCTGGCCCTGGAACAGGACCTTGCCATCGGCCAGCACCATCTGCTTGTCGCCGGCGAGCGTGGGCATCCAGTGCAGACCCAGCGGCGCCAAGTCCTCGGCCGTCAGAACGGCCACGACACCGGGCACGGCCAGAGCGGCCTCTTTGTTGACGCTGACAACCCGGGCATGGGCATAGGGTGAACGGACAAAGGCACCGAACAGCATTCCCTCCAGCTTGATGTCATCGACGTAGTTGCCCTTGCCTTGGGTAAAGCGCACGTCCTCGACGCGTTTGCGCGAGCTGCCCATCCCCTTGAGGTTGGCGGCCCGTTCTTCGGGGGTCATGGTCTGGTCGTTCATTCCGCGGCCTCCTTCTGCGCGTTCAGCATGTCAGCCGAGGCCGAGATCGCCTTGACGATGTTCTGGTACCCGGTGCAGCGGCAGAGATTGCCGGCCATGCCAAAGCGGATTTCTTCTTCGGTCGGGTTGGGGTTTTCCTGCAGCAGGCGATGCGCACGGGTGATCATGCCCGGCGTGCAGAAACCGCACTGAAGCCCGTGATGCTCGCGGAACATTTCCTGCAACACGCCAAGGCTACCATCGTCATTGGTCAGCCCTTCGACGGTCGTGATATCGGCCCCGTTCACCTGCGCCACGAAGGTCGTGCAGGATTTGACGGATTTGCCATCGATATCTACGGTACAGGCTCCGCAATGGCTGGTTTCGCAACCGATATGCGGGCCGGTGATTTTCAGATCTTCCCGCAGGAAGTGGATCAGCAACGTACGCGGCTCGGCCAGACCCTCGACCTGCTTGCCGTTCACGGTGAGTTTGACATGCATCTTCGACATCTGTGTTCCTCCCCTCAGCCCGCGCGGCTCTGCGCACGGTCGATGGCGCGGCGCAGCATCACGGCGGCCACGTGTTTCTTGAATTCGACGGGGCCGCGGTTGTCGGCCACCGGGTCGATCGCCGCGAGCATCGCGGCCACGCAGCCGTCGACATCGCCCGAAGCCAGTGCCGCACTGGCCGCGTCAGACCAGACGGGCGTGTCGGACAGGTTGGTCATCGCCACCGATGCCTGACCTTTGCCAACCATCACTGCGGCGGCCGCGGTTGCGTAGTCGCCGATCTTGCGTTTCTGCTTTTCATAGGCCTGACCGATACCGGGGCCGGGAACAGGGATGGAAATCCGTGTCAGGATCTCTTCGTCCTCGCGGGCGGTAAAATAGGCCGCCTCGTAGAAATCGCGGGCCGGGACGCTGCGGGTGCCGTCAGGGCCGGACAGTTCGAACGACGCGTTCAGGCACTGCATCAGACCCGGCATGTCATTGCCCGGATCCCCGTTGGCTACGTTCCCGCCGACCGTTCCCATGTATCGCACCTGCGGATCCGCGATCTGCAGAGCCGCTTCGCGGATCAGCGGGATCGCGTCGGCCAGACCGTCATGGGTGATCAATTCGTGCTGCGTGACCATCGCGCCCAGGGTCACGGTATCGGACCCGACTTCGATGCCTTTGAGTTCCTCGATGGCCTGCAGGTCGACCAAATGGCCCATCTCGGCCATGCGCAGTTTCATCATCGGGATCAGACTGTGCCCGCCTGCGATCACGCGCGCCTCGTCCCCGTGTTCCTGCAGAATGCCGATGGCCGAGGCGACGTCGCCTGGCCGGTGATACTCGAAACCGGCTGGTATCATGTTTTCCTCCCTTGGCCCGTTCACGTCGGGGCCTTGGGAATAAGGAAAGTCCTGAGGGCGTGCGCAGGCTATCGCGCAGGAACGGGGCGCGCGGGTTGTTTCACGAAATGCGAATGGGCTGCACGAGTTGCGATCAGAGGCCCAGCGCCTCGCGGATGTCCGTCAGGCGGGATCGGCTGACCGGCACCTTGCTGAGCGCATCGACCTGGTCGAAATAACAGGTGCCGTTGTCCTTGTGCCGCTCAAACCGGGAAACGTGTCTGGGGTTCACGAGGTAACTTCGGTGGGCCCGCAAAAAGCCGTCTGGTTTCAAGCGGGTTTCGGCCTCGGTGATCGACCATGGGCAGAACAGTTTCTCGGCGCCCATGTACAAAACGGTGTAGTGCCCCTCGGCCCGAATGGCGGCGATGCGCGCCGGTTCGGTGAAAAAGGTCTGGCCCTCGCGCTCAAACGGGACGCCGGCGCGCAGAGCCGGCTGCGGCGCTTCGGCCGCCGGCTCGGGCCCGATAAAGGTGATCCCGGTCAGCAGGAATGCCCCGCAAATCAGGAACACCGCAACGGTCACCCCCATCGCAAGAATCTGGTTGTTCAAAGCCGGGCCCGCGCCACCTGCATTGTCACTGGCGGTAAAATCGGTCAGGCCCGTGGCGACGAAGTGCATGGTGAACACAGCCAGGCCGAAACAGACGGTGCCCAGCAGGATATTGCGCTGGGTGCGATTGTCGTAGGCAACCCAGATCGCCAGCACTGACAGCACCACCGAAGCCACGGTCGCGATCGCAACGTCTGATGCGGTGTAGACGGGGCGGCACAGCTCCATCCCGGCCATGCCGATATAGTGCATGACCACGATACCAAGACCCACGATAATGCCCGCGCCGACAATCGTGCTCGGGCTACGCGCGCGGAAGTGCAACAGCAGCAACGCCAGCCCGACCATCAGAATGGCGACCAGGGCCGAGATCAGGGTGATCAACGCGTCATAATAAAAAAGGATCGGCAGTTGCAGGCCCAGCATGGCCACGAAATGCATCGACCAGATGCCGCCGCCCAGAATGACCGCGGCCAAGGCGACAACGAACTTCCGCCTCTGGTCATCCAGCTTTGAGGCGCCATGCGTCAGATACAGGCCCGTGAACCCGGCCATGAGTGCGACGGCCAACGAGGCCGCCACGAGCCAAGCGTTATGCGAGTAATCCAGCATTTCGGTTTGCACGCCCTCCCCGACGCGAGAGTGACGTTAGCAAAGCGACGTGTCTGGGACAATCGGCAGGCGGACCCTGCGGGTCACGGGCTGGCAAAAGATCCGCCGCCCGACCATTTCGGCGGGCGGCGGGCAGGCAGATCAATCGCTAATCGCGCCTTCTTCGTCACGACGCTGGTGCATCTTGGCCTTGACCCGGGCGCCCACGATCAGGGGCAGGACAAAGCCGATGATCGCGATTGTCCACAACCCGATGGACAGCGGGCTGTCGATCAGCGTCCACCAGTTGCCATTGTCGATGGTCACGGCGCGACGCAGGTTGTTCTCCATCGCGTTGCCCAGCAGGGTACCCAGAATGATCGGCACCAGTGGCACGTCCAGCTTGCGCAGGACCCAGCCCATCACGCCGAACCCGATCATCACCAGTAGGTCAAAGCTGGACCCGGAAATGCCGTAGATGCCGACAAAGCTGACCATGGCCACGATCGGCATCAGGATGCGCGACGGGATCATCAGCACGCGGGTGAACAGGCCCACCATGGGGATGTTCATGGCCAGCAGCATGAAGTTGGCGATGAACAGCGCCGCGATCAGGCCCCAGACCACATCCGGGTTCTGCGTGAACAGCAGCGGCCCGGGCGTGATGTTCAGCGCCAGCAGCACCGCCAGCAGCACCGCCGTGGTACCCGATCCCGGAACGCCCAGCGCCAGCATCGGTACCAATGCGCCTCCGGCGGCGGCGTTGTTGCCAGCCTCGGGCGCGGCCACGCCGCGCGGATCACCGGTGCCAAAGGTGTTTTTCTTGTCCACCAGCCGCTTTTCCATCGAGTACGAAATGAACGACCCCAGTGATGCCCCGGCCCCGGGAAGAACCCCGGCGATGAAGCCCAGGAACGAGGTGCGCAGCATCGTCGGAGTGCAGCTCTTGATCATCGACATCGGAGGGTAGAGCTTGCCGATTTTCAGCTTGCTGCCCTCGGCGTCAGACCCGCCATGCCGGTGTTCGAGGAAAATGAACACCTCGGACAGGGCGAACAGGCCGACGATGGCCACCAAGAAATCGATCCCGTCGTACAGATGCACCTCGCCATAGGTAAAGCGCGGCACGCCCGTTTGGGTATCAACACCGATGGTCGCCAGCCCAAGCCCCAGCGCGGCGGCAAAGGCCGATTTGGCCTGGTTGGTCGACGACACACCGCCCAGCGTCATGAACGCCAGCGCGAAAAGGGCAAAATATTCGGCCGGGCCGAACAGCAATGCCACTTTGACCAGCTGAGGCGCCAGCAGGATCAGGCCCCAGGTCGCCAGGAACGCGCCGACGAACGAGGCGATACCGGACAGCGAAAGAGCCTCACCCGCCAGGCCTTTCTTGGCCATGGGATGCCCATCCAGACAGGTCATCATCGCAGGCTCGTCGCCGGGGATGTTCAGCAGGATCGACGAGATCCGCCCCCCGTACATCGCCCCGTAATAGACACTGGTCAGCAGGATCAGCGACGGTGTCGCGCCCAGCCCCAACGTGAAGGCCAGCGGGATCAGGATGGCCACGCCGTTCGACGGGCCCAGCCCCGGCAGCGCGCCCATGACCGTGCCCAGAAAGCAGCCCAACAGGGCCAGCATCAGGTTCTGCCAAGTCAGCGCGATGGCGAACCCATCGGCCAAGGATGCAAAAGTTTCCATGATCGCCCCCTAGAAACCCAGCGGCCCTTTGGCCAGCGACAGGCCCAGAACCAGATGGAAAATGACGTAGATGCCAACCGAGGTGCCCACGCCGACCAGAACGCTTTCGATTGGGCCGGACCCCAATCGCCAGGCCAGGTAGGCCGCGGCAAAGGCCGTTGCGATGACGAAGCCCAGCTCGGGCAGCAATTCGGCATACAGGATCATGACCACCACCGCGGCGGCGATCTCGACCAGACGGCCAAGGGCCGGCCATTCCGGCTCGGCGTCCGGGCGCAGGGCGATCACCGCGCTAGACACGCCCAGAATGGCGGCGATGATCAAAGGAAAGGCCTTGGGCCCAACGGCATCGGACAGAAAGCTTTCTTCGATCGCCAGCGCGGATATCGCGAAACCAATGGCAAGAAGAAGTCCGACAACCCCGAAGATGCGGTCACTCATCGGTGTCTCCTGTTGTTCGGGTAGAAAAAGTGCGGGCGCCACGCTGTCGCGGCACCCGCCTGCACGTGAGTGGTGCGGTTACTTGATGATCCCGATCTCTTTCGAGATGGTCTGGATCTGACCGACGGACTCGGCAACGAAGTTCTGGAAGTCCTCGCCCTGCAGGTCCAGCGGAGCCAGACCGTTGGCGGCCATCACTTCTTTCCACTCGTCCGACGCATACAGGTCACCGATTTTTGCGACCCAGTCGTTGTAGGCCTCGTCCGACATGCCGCCTGGAGCATAGAAGCCGCGCCAGTTGGCGCCGATGGCATCCACACCCTGTTCCTTGGCGGTCGGGAAGTCGGCGAATTCGCCGGGCAGACGCTCGGGCGCCAGAACCGCGATCACCTTGATGTCGCCGGAATCCACGAAACCCTTGGCTTCGGAAATGTCACCGGTGAAGGCCTGGACCGAGCCGGCCAGCAGCTGGGTCACCGCCTCGCCGCCGCCGTCAAAGGCGATGTACTTGACCGCGCGGACATCGTCGATGCCATAGGCGTTGGCCGCAATCAGCACCTTCAGGTGGTCCCAGCCACCCACGGCCGAGCCGCCCGCGACCGAAACCGAGGACGGGTCGGCTTTGATCTGGTCCAGCAGCTCGGGCAGGGTGTTGACCGGGCTGTCGGCAGCCACGGCGATCACGCCATAGTCGGCGCCGATCGCGGCCAGCCAGCGGACCTGATCCATAGTGTTGCCCGGATAGGCGCCCTGGGCCAGACGGGTTGCAGTTGCGGCACTTGCGGCGACAATCAGGTTGTTGTCGTCATTGCGCTTGTTCACCACCTCGGCAAAGGCCACGCCACCGCCGCCACCGGCCAGGTTCACGACCTGCATGGTCTGGTCGATCAGGTTCAGATCCTGCAGCGACTTGCCCACCTGACGGCAGGTAAAGTCCCAACCACCACCGGGGTTGGCCGGTGCAATGCATTCCTGAGCGCTGGCGGCAAAGCCGGTCAGGGCGAATACGGCAGCGGCTACGATGCCGCCGGTTCCAAACAGTTTCATTTGGTTCTCCTCCTAGGGTCTTCTTGGCCTGCTGATACGCAGACGAAACCGGTCCCTGCAGGGAGCCGGGCGCGCAGCCCTTCCTTGCAGGTTGATTTTCTTTAACGAATAATGCTGTCACGAACCTGTCATGTTGCGACGGGCGTTCGGGGGGACAATGCGCGTATTGATGATCGAAGATGCCGAGGATCTGGCCGAGGGCGTCGTGGCCCATCTGGGCCGGTCCGGTGTCGTATGCGATCTGGCGACCTCGGTCGAGGCCGCGCGCGATTTCCGCGCGGTCCAGGTCTATGACGCGATCCTGCTGGACATCAACCTGCCCGACGGGTCGGGCCTGGGCTTTCTGGACGAAATCCGTGGCGGGGGTGACCGCATTCCGGTCTTGATGCTTACCGCACTGACTGCGGTCGAGGACCGGGTCGCCGCGCTGGACAAAGGGGCCGACGACTACTTGGGCAAACCCTTCGATCAGCGCGAGCTCGAGGCGCGGTTGCGCGCGCTGGTGCGCCGAGATGCCGACCGTAAAAGCGAACAGATCACGCTGGGCCCGCTGGTCTATGCCCCCAAGGACCGCAGCGCCACGCTGGGCGGCAAACGCCTGAACCTGACCGCGCGCGAGGCCGCCGTTCTGGACGCCCTGATCCGGCACGAGGGGCAGTTCCTGTCCAAGGCGCGGCTGTACGACTCGCTTTACGGGTTCGAGGATGCCGATGTGGGCGTGAACGCGATCGAGCTGTATATCGCCCGGCTGCGCAAGAAATTCTCGGGCAGCGGTGTGACCATCACAACCCAGCGCGGGGTCGGGTACCGGATCGGCCTGCATGGTTAGGCCGCCCCTGCCCCACAGCCTGACCGCCCGGGTGCTGAGCGCGGTGATGCTGATCCTTGTTCTGGGCGGCGTGCTGGTCGGCCTGTCGATCTGGGCCAACGGCCGGTTGGCGGCCCGTCAGGCCTATGACCGGCTGCTGCTGGGCGCGGCCAGCGACATCGCCGAATCCGTGCGCATCCAGGACGGCCAGCCCATCGTCGATCTTCCGGTTTCGGCCTTTGAGCTGCTGGCCCAGGCCCCGGATGACCGGATCTATTACGCGGTGCGTGGGCCCGACGGGCGCTTTATCACCGGGCTGGACCCGGACACGGTGATCGCGCCCCCGCAGCCCTTCAGCCAGTCGGCCCAATATTTCGCGGCAGACCTGAACGGGGAACCGGCCCGGTTCGTACGACTACCCCGCCTGTTCGCCGAGCGCGACTTTTCCGGCGAAGTTGAAATCGTGGTCGGGCAGACCTTGCTTGCGCGGCGCGCGATGACCGCCGGGCTGATGCTGGATGCCCTGCTGCCGATGGCGGTTGCCGGCGCGTTGCTGCTGATCATGTCCTGGTTCGTCACCCGTTCAGCGCTGCGCCCGCTCGAGGCGATGTCGGACGACCTGATCCGCCGCGACCCCTATGACCTGACGCCCGTGGCCAGTGACGGGCTGCCGCGCGAATTGCAGGTCATGATCGCGGCGATGAACCGGTTCATGGGGCGGCTGGACCGGCAGGTTCTGTCGATGCGCAACCTGATCGCCGACACCGCGCATCAATTGCGCACCCCGGTCGCGGCGATCCGGGTGCAGGCCGAAATCGCGCAGGCGGATCCGGATGCCCCGGCTCGCCACCGCGCGCTGGACCGGCTGCTGAACCGCACGCGGTCGCTCGGGACGCTTCTGGATCAGCTTTTGTCGCGCGCGATGGTTATCCACCGCATCGACAGCGCCCCGCGCTTGCCGGTCGATCTGCGCGAAGTGGCGCTTGAGGCGCTGGAGCAGAGCGACCACGAGGTGATCGCCCCCGGTGTCGAGGTGCATCTGAAAATCGGGGAAGACCCGGTCTGGGTGCGAGGCGATGCATTCTCGCTGGGCGAGGCCACCAAGAACTTGCTGGGCAACGCGCTGCGCCACGGCAAGGCCCCGGTCAGCATCGGGGCCAGCCTGGACGGTGGCCGCGCCGTTCTGTGGGTGCGCGACAGCGGCCCGGGGCCGGAAACGTCGGTCTCTGCCCGGCTGGGCGACCGGTTCAACCGCAACGCAGGCTCGGGCGAGGACAGCAGCGGGCTGGGCCTGTCGATCGTCAAATCCACCGCCGAAGCCTTTGACGGCACCGTCGAGATGACCCGCACCGATGACGGGTTTTGCGTATCGCTCAGCTTTCCGGCCGCCACCGAAGGAACAGGCGCATGATACGGTTTCTGATCCCGCTGACCCTGTGCCTGCTGATGCCCGCTTCCCGCACTGCTGCGCAGGAGGCAGTGACCGAATTCGGCACCGGGCCTACCCCCCTGCTGGTGCGCTCGACCACGGATATCGGGATCATTCGCCCGGTGATGGAGCAGTTCGCCGCGCAAAACCCCGACCTGACCATCACCTATGAACAATGGGGCTCGAACGCGCTGTTCCAGCACAGCAAGACGGCCTGCAAGACCGGCGACAGCCCGGCGGATGCGGTCTTCTCCTCGGCGGTCCAGCAGATGGTTTGGTTGGTGAATGCCGCCTGCGCCCACCGCTACAGCTCGGCCCTGACGCAGGCCCTGCCCCCAGCCCGGCGCTGGCGGGACGAGCTGTGGGGAATCACCACCGAACCCGCCGTCATCGTCTACAACAAGGATCGTCTGGACGATCTGGAGGTGCCGCGCAGCCGCTTTGCCCTGCTGGACGCGATGCGCACCCGCCCCGACCTGCTGCGCGGCCGCGTGGCGACCTACGACATCGCGGCCTCGGGGCTGGGGTATCTGTTTGCCTATGGAGACAGTCTCGAGGCCACCACCTTCGGGTCACTGATCGAAGGTTTCGCGCGCATAGATGCCATCGCCACCTGTTGTTCCGCCGAGATCATTCGCGACGTTGCCGAGGGCCGGTTCCTGATCGCCTATAACGTGCTTGGCTCTTATGTCGCGAATGCCCAGGACCCCGCGGTTGGGGTGATCCTGCCCGAGGACTACACCCTCGTCCTGTCCCGCGCCTTTCTGATCCCGAAGAATGCAGGCAACAGTGCCGCCGCAGCCCGTTTGCTGGATTTCCTGCTCTCTGCCCGGGCGCAGGACTTGCTCGCAACCTCGGGGCTTGTGTCCCGAATGGACTCGGCCGAGACCGGACTGACGCCCAGCGCACGACGGTTCATCCCTTTGTCGCCGGCCCTTCTGGTGGCCAGCGACCCAAACCGCAGGGCAGAGTTGTTCAAACTGTGGAACGACGCGTTCGACGTCGAAACCGCCCGCTAGGCGGGTTTTGGTCCGGCGTCTTCGGTCTCAGGCTCTTCGGGTACCTGATCTGCCATGCTGGCGTCGACAATCTCAGGCTCGGGGATATCCTCGATCTCGGCGTCCTCGGCCATATCCGACCGGTCTTCCAGAGTCCCTACGATCAGAGGCAGCATGTGAACACCCGTCGCCGTGGCGATCTCGGGGGTTTTGGGGGTCTGCCAGCTGAGCGTGTCAAAGCTGTGACAGTTGGGGCAGACCGGCGCCCATTCAGCCTGGATGTCATGGCAGTTGTCGCAGACCCATTGCGGCCCGCGCGGCGCATTCAACGCTTTGGCCAGCCAGCCCTGAACCACCGCGTCCGAGGCCCCTTCGCCGCGCTCGATGGCAGCCATCAGGGTATAGGCTCGGGCATCGGCACCTTTCTCGACCACATCTCCAAGCGCCCGGCGGGCCTCGGGAAAGTCTTCGGCGACGATGTTCAGCTCGGCCAGGATCAGGCGGGTTTCCAGATGTTCGGGATGGATGCGCGTCAATGCCGTAAAACGCTTGACCCGCTCCTCGGCGGTTTCGTCGGGCACGATCTCGGCAAAGGCATGGGCCAGATCCGGATGCGGCTGCGCCTCCCATGCCTTTTTGAGAATCTTTGTCGCAGCGCGCGGCTTGCCCTTGGCGATGTAGGCCCGTGCGGCCATGGCGGCCGCCGGCACCAGGTCGGGTGAGAGGCGGTTTGCCTCGATCGCGCGCTCCTGCTGTTCGACACTGGCGGTTTCATCCAGAATTCCTTTGGCCTCGGACAGGGCCAGAACAGCGTCGCGCCGCTTGAACACATCACGCGGCAGCGCGCCGGACTTCAACTTGGCGGTCAGGGTCGACCTTGCGCCGGCCCAGTCCTGTGCCTTGGTCTGCAGTTTCAGAAGCACATCCTGCGTTTCCTGATGCCGCGGCTTCAGCGCCAGTGCCTTTTCGGCGAGTTTGCGCGCGGTTTCATCGTCGCCCTCGGCCAACTTCTGTTTCATGATTCCGCGCACGCCGACGAACCGCGTGGCCTGATCCGTCACCAGTTTCTTATAGGTTTCCGAGGCCTTCTTGGTGTCACCGACCATTTCGGCCGCTTGGGCCACCAGAAGGTTCGTCAGTTCCGGCTTGTTCAGCAGCCGTTCTGCCTTGTGCGCCATCGTCATGGCCGTCCGCCCCTCGCCCGAGGCCAGTGCCATCAACCCGTCAGCCAGTGCCTGATAGCCCCGTTTCTCGCGGCTGCGGTCGAAATAGCGCGAAAGGGCAGTTTCATCACCGTTGAGGAATTTCAAGGTCGCAATCAGCAGATTGAGCAGCTTGAAGAACAGCCAAACCGCCAGGACCAGCAGGCCCAGCGCAATCACCGACTGCAGCGGGCTGAGCGTGACCTCGGTTCCCATCGCGGTGATCTGGATGCCACCGCTGGTTTCCATCAGAACACCTGCCCCCATGGCCAGAAGGCCGACGATCGCGACAAAAACCAGGATCTTCAACAATGACCAGAGCATGGCAGGCCCCTCAGTTCGAGTTCACGCTTGTCACAAGCGCATTGGCGGCTTCGACCGCGGATTGGCGGGATTTGGCAGCCGCGATCCATTCGGCCATGGCTGGCTGCGCCGCTTCCGGAAGCGCGCCCAGCTCGGTCAAAGCCGTGCTGATGTCACCTTTGCCCAACGCGGCCTCCGCTCGTGACAGGATGGCGTCGGGATCATTGCCATCTTTTGGCGAGACGGACCGGGCACCGGTCTGTCGCTGAAGAAAGGCGACAAGGCCCGTTCCCTTGTCGGCTTCGCGCGCATCGGCCAGCGCAGTTCGGGCGGCAGGCGCAAAACTCTCGCGCAGATCCGTCAGTGTCGGCACACCTTCGCCAGCCGGAGCGGACAGGGCTTCTGGCACCTGCACGCCGCCGGTCTGCAACTGGGCCACCAGATCGGCATAGGGTGCGCCGGCATCCAATTGACCCTGAATCTTGGACAGCACGGCCAGGTTCTCTGCCGCCTGTGCCCGGGCCTGGGCCTGCGCATCCAGGGTTTGCGCTTCGGCGACCATCTTTTCGACTTCGGCACGCTGGGCGGCCAGTGTGTCCTGCAGCTTTTTCAGCTCGGCCTCGACGGCTGCAACGGTCTCGGGCGAGGCCGCATCGGTCAACGGACGCGCCTCAAGCTGTGCGACGCGTTGCGCCAAGGGGTCGAGCTTGCCGGACAGATCGTCGACATTGGATTTGAGCGCGGAAAGGTCGCTTTCGATCGGCGTCAGCTTGGCGCTCAGCGCCGCGATATCTGCGGACGGGTCGGGAACTTCAGACAATTGCTTGCTCAGGTCGGCGAGTCGCTGAGCCTGGTCGGACAGCTTGGTCTCAAGCGCCGCAATCGCCTCGGACGGATCGGACCCCGCCGGCCAAAGCAGATCGCTGCGTCCCGCGGCGAACCCCAGCGCCGCCGCGATGACGCCACCAATCAGCGCCGGCATGAACCCGCTTCGCTTGGCCTCAGATTGCTGATCGGTTGCTGTAGCCCGATCGGCTTCGGCTTCGGCTTCGGCTTCGGCTTCGGCTTCGGCTTCGGCTTCGGCTTCGGAAGGGCTTTGTTCAAGCCGATCTTCCGGGTCAAGTGTGTAGGCGTCAGTCTTGGCGTCGACCGCTTCGGACACCTCATCGACCTTGGGGTCGTCGGCCGGTTTCTGGTCTGTGTCTTTCTTGGCAGCCACCGTCACTTCCCCCTGTCGATTCCCATAAAACCTGACGCGCAGACGCGTCCAAGTTAATCCGCGCCCATCGCGCCCTCAAGCCGGATCGCGTATTTAACGAGTTTTTTCACGGCTTTCCGCATTTTCTTGGGCGTCGGGCGTTTGGCAATCCGCAAACAGGCAATCGCCAAGTTTTCAAGGGGCTTGGCGGTCGGGCCGCTCATCGCGGCGACCAAAAGCGGTGCCGGTCCGGGCCAAAGGTCGGCAAATTGTCGCGCGGTTCGCGGCGAGAACAAGGGCGCAATCACCGGGGCCGAACCAACCGCAGCCGCCCGGGCCTCGGGCGTCAAAGGCAGCAGCAGCTGGCGATAAACCGGCTGTTCCCGCACGGTCAGGCCCAGTTCGGTCAGCCGGGCCGCGATGTTTCCCCGGCTGTGTTCGCCGCGCAGATGCAGCAGCGGGCTGTCCGGGCGCTCTTTGAGCAGTTTGGCGACCAGTTCCTCGGCGGTTTCGCCGGCCATTCGGGCCTCCCACCCGGCCTGGCGGGCCATTTCGGTGGTGGCCGGCCCCACGCAATAGGCGGGTAGATCCCGGCGCACATCCTGCGCCGCGGCGGCCGCCACGCCATTGGCCGAGGTGAAGATCAGGCCCCGAATTCCAGTCGTGTCCACCGCCTGTTCCATCGGTCGGATATCCAGCAGCGGGGAATAGATCACCTGAACCCGCGACCGTATGCGTTCGGGCAGCTGCGCCACGAACCTTTCCGAGGCGGCGCGGGGGCGGGTCATCAACAGGTACACGGGCGGGCGATCGGGCCTTGAGGATTGTTTGCTGCGGCGCGGGGTGATACCCCGCGACCAGATCATGATGCAATGGTTCAGGCCGATGGTGCAAACACTTACCGTTCTGGGATTGGAAAGCAGCTGCGACGACACGGCGGCGGCCGTGGTGCGGCAGACCGAGGGCGAACCGGTGCAGGTTCTGTCTTCGGTCGTGCATGGCCAGACGGACCTGCACAGTGCCTTTGGCGGCGTAGTGCCCGAGATCGCGGCCCGCGCGCATGCCGAAAAGCTGGATGTCTGCGTGCAGCAGGCTTTGGAGCAGGCGGGCCTGACCCTGCAGGACATGGACGCTGTGGCCGTAACCGCCGGGCCAGGGCTGATCGGCGGGGTCATGTCCGGCGTGATGTGCGCCAAGGGGATCAGCGCGGCCACCGGTCTGCCGCTGATCGGCGTCAACCACCTGGCCGGCCATGCGCTGACCCCGCGCCTGACGGACGGGATCGCCTTTCCCTACCTGATGCTGCTGGTGTCCGGCGGGCACTGCCAATACCTGATCGCCCACGGCCCCGAGCGGTTCACCCGGCTGGGCGGCACCATCGACGACGCCCCCGGCGAGGCCTTCGACAAGACCGCGCGCCTGTTGGGCCTGCCCCAGCCCGGCGGCCCCTCGGTCGAGGCCGAGGCGCGCGATGGCGACCCCAAACGCTTTCGCTTCCCGCGGCCGCTGCTGGACCGGCCCGGATGCGATCTGTCCTTTTCCGGGCTCAAGACCGCCTTGATGCGGATGCGCGACCAGATCGTGGCCGACAAGGGCGGGCTGACGCGTCAGGACCGCGCCGATCTGTGCGCCGGGTTCCAGCAGGCGGTCGTGGATACGCTGGCCGAAAAAACCCGCCGCGCCATCGCCCTGTATCTTGAAACCAACCCTGCCGAGCCGGTGATTGCCGTGGCCGGGGGCGTTGCCGCCAACACCGCAATTCGGACGTCGTTAGAGTCTGTTTCGGCGGATGCCGGCGCGCGGTTTACCGCCCCGCCGCTACACCTTTGCACCGACAATGCGGCAATGATCGCCTATGCAGGGTTGGAACGGTTCCGGCTGGGCGCGCGCGACGGGCTGGACCTGACCGCCCGACCCCGCTGGCCGCTGGATCAAACCAGCCCGGCCATGCTGGGCGGTGGGCGCAAGGGGGCCAAGGCATGAGTGTCTCGGTCCTTGGGTCGGGCGCCTTCGGCACCGCGCTGGCGATCTCGCTGGCGGGCAAGGGTCCGGTCACCTTGTGGGCCCGGTCGGGCGAACAGGCGCAGACGATGCAGGCGACCCGCCGCAATGACACCCGCCTGCTGGGGGTCGCCCTGCCCGACGCCATCACCGTGACCGCCGAAATCACCCTGGCCTGTCAGAGCGACGTGTTGCTGCTGGCGGTGCCCATGCAAAAGCTGCGCGATGTCCTGTCGGACCATGCGGCAGACTTGCAGGGTCGCAACCTTGTGGCCTGTTGCAAGGGCATCGAGCTATCCACCGGCCTCGGTCCGATCGCCATGATCGAACAGGTGCTGCCCAGCGCCCGCACTGCCTTGCTGACCGGGCCCAGCTTTGCCGATGACATCGCCCGCGGGTTGCCCACGGCGCTGACCCTGGCCTGTGCCGACGCAGACCTGGGCACCCGGCTGCAACAGGCCCTGACCACCGCCAACCTGCGGCTCTACCGAACCACCGACGTGACCGGGGCCGAACTGGGCGGCGCACTGAAGAACGTGATGGCCATCGCCTGCGGAGCCTGCATCGGCGCGGGTCTGGGGGACAGCGCCCGCGCGGCCCTGATGACCCGCGGCTTTGCCGAGATGCAGCGCTTTGCCGCGATGCGCGGCGCCCGGCCCGAGACCCTGATGGGCCTGTCGGGTCTGGGCGATCTGGTCCTGACCTGCTCGTCCGACCTGTCGCGCAACTTCCGGTTCGGCCTGTCGCTGGGCCGCAACGAGACCTTTGACGCCGCGACCACCGTCGAAGGCGTGGCCACGGCAAATGCCATGGCCGCCATCGCCGCGACCGAGGCGCTGGACATGCCCATATGCCAGACGGTGGCGCAGCTCAGCCGTGGCGCCTACAGTGTTGCCGAGGCTTTGCAATCCCTGCTCAATCGCCCACTCAAGGAGGAATGACATGCTTATCGCCCTGATCGCCCGGGACAAGGACGGCGCCCTGCAGACCCGTCTGGACAACCGCGCCGCGCACCTGGCCTATATCGAAGAAACCGGCGTGGTCGCACAGGCCGGGCCGTTGCTGAACGGCGATGCCATGATCGGGTCGCTGGTCATCCTGGATGTCGAGGACCTGGCCGCCGCACAGGCCTGGGCCGACAACGACCCCTATGCCAAGGCCGGTCTGTTCAAATCGGTCGAACTGATCCCGTGGAAGAGGGTCATCGGCTGATGGCGTATTGGCTGTTCAAATCCGAACCCTCGACCTGGAGCTGGGACCAGCAGGTCGCCAAGGGCGACGCGGGCGAGGAATGGGACGGGGTGCGCAACTATCAGGCCCGCAATTTCATGCGGCAGATGAAGCTGGGCGACCGGGGGTTTTTCTATCATTCGCAGAAGGACAAGGCGATCGTCGGCATCGTCGAGGTCTGCGCCGAGGCCCATCCCGACACCACCACCGACGACGACCGGTGGGACTGCGTGGACATCAAGGCGGTGCGCCCCTTCGCCAAACCGGTCACGCTGGACCAGATCAAGGCCGATCCACGGCTGGCCGATATGGTGCTGGTCAAGAACTCGCGCCTGTCGGTGCAGCCCGTCTCGGATGCCGAATGGGCGGTGATCTGCGAACTGGGCCAGACCCGGGCGGATTGAGAAAAAAGGGAAGGCCCTGACGATGCAGAACCTTCCCTACCCCGCGTGCTCCCTACTCACCACACGCAAAGAAATCTCTGGTTCTGACCGTCCTGGTCACGGGTTGAACGTAGCCCAAGGCGGGCCGATTTTTCAAACGTGAAATCAATAGATTATGATTCAAATGCAAAACGCCCGCCGAACCAGTCAGGCGGGCGTTTCCGAATGTCGCGGCGGGATCAGCCGTAGACGGACTCTTTGCCGAAATGCTTGGTCAGCATGTAATAGACCACCGCGCGGTATTTGTTGCGCTCGGACATGCCATAGGTCTCCATGACCTTGTTGATCGCTGCCATCAGCTCGGGGCCATCCGACAGGCCCAGTTTCTTGATCAGGAAGTTGTTCTTGACCGTTTCCAGCTCACCTTCCTGGCTGGCGGCCACGGTTGCGGCATCCGCGTCATAGATGGCCGGGCCGCATCCAATGGTAACCTTGGTCAGCAGGTCCATGTCCGGCGTCATACCGCATTTGTTCTTCAGATCATCCGCGTATTTGGCGATCAACTCGTCACGTTTTCCCATTGTCCTCTCCTGTGTGGGTTGGGTTCCGGCCTTTGCGGCGCTGGCTGAACGGTAACGGCTGACAGCTTTTCAACAAAGGGAAAAATCCGACGGTTTCCCCCCAAGGCAGGGATACGCGCACCCGTGGGTTGATCATTGTTTCACATTTATTTAACATTTTAGTTAATCATTGAGTCGAGGAGACTGCCATGACCATCGCCCTACCGAACGAAAGCGCCGAGTACCGAACCGCCCGAAATGCCCTGTTGGCCGCCGAAGCCGATCTGCGTGCGCGGGTCGAGGAAGTGGCCGCGCTGCGCCGGACCTTGCCCAAGGGCGGCCAAATCCCGCAGGATTACTCCTTTCGGGACCTCGGGGGCAAAATTGCCCCGATTTCCAGCCTGTTCGGTGATCATGACACTCTGGTCGTGTATTCGCTGATGTTTGGCCCAAAGGCGAAGGACCCCTGCCCCATGTGCTCGGCCTTTCTGGACGGGCAGACCGGGCAGGTCGCACATCTGACCCGAAAAACCGCCTTTGCGGTCGTGGCGCAGAATACACCGGATGCTCTGGCTGCGCTGAGCCAGCGCATGGGCTGGCAGGATCTGCCGCTGTATTCCGCGTTGGATACGACGTACCAGCAAGACTATCTGGCCGAGACCGAGGACGGAAACCAGTTGCCGATTCTGAACGTGTTTCAACGCGATGCGCAGGGAATCCACCATTTCTGGAGCTCCGAGCTGTTCTTTCAGCCCAGCGACTGGCATCCACGCCATGTCGATGCTGCCTGGCCCCTATGGAACATTCTGGACCTGACGCCGCAGGGGCGCGGCGATTTCGTGCCGCCGCTCCGCTGAGCGCAACAAAAAAGGCGGCCCAAATGGCCGCCTTCTCCGCGTATTTCTGACGGATCAATACCGGTAATGCTCGGGCTTGAACGGGCCTTCGGGCGTAACGCCGATGTAATCCGCCTGTTCCTTGTCCAGCTTGGTCAGCTTGACGCCGATCCGGTCCAGATGCAGGCGTGCAACCTTCTCGTCCAGGTGCTTGGGCAGGATATAGACCTTGTTCTCGTACTGGTCGCCTTTGGTGAACAGTTCGATCTGGGCCAGAACCTGATTGGTGAACGAGGCCGACATCACGAAGGACGGGTGTCCGGTGGCATTGCCCAGGTTCAACAGACGGCCTTCGGACAGCAGGATGATGCGGTTGCCCGAGGGCATCTCGATCATGTCCACCTGGTCCTTGATGTTGGTCCATTTGTGGTTTTTCAGGCTGGCCACCTGAATCTCGTTGTCGAAATGGCCGATATTTCCGACGATGGCCATGTCCTTCATCTCGCGCATGTGCTCGATGCGGATCACGTCCTTGTTGCCGGTGGTGGTGATGAAGATGTCGGCGGTCGAAACCACGTCTTCCAGCAGAACCACCTCGAACCCGTCCATGGCGGCCTGCAGGGCGCAGATCGGGTCGACCTCGGTCACCTTCACGCGGGCGCCCGCGCCGCGCAGCGAGGCGGCCGAGCCCTTGCCCACGTCGCCATAACCGCAGACCACGGCAACCTTGCCGGCCATCATCGTGTCAGTGGCGCGGCGGATACCGTCGACCAGCGATTCCTTGCAGCCGTACTTGTTGTCGAACTTCGACTTGGTGACGCTGTCGTTCACGTTGATCGCCGGGAATGGCAGGTGGCCGTCCTTGACCAGCTGATACAGGCGGTTGACGCCGGTGGTGGTTTCCTCGGACACGCCCTTGATCTGATCGCGCACCTTGGTGAACCAGCCCGGGCTTGCGGCCATCCGCTTTTTGATCTGCGCCTTGATGACCTCTTCCTCTTCCGAGGACGGGACGGGGATGATGTCCTCGCCCGCTTCGGCGCGCGCGCCCAGCAGGATGTACAGCGTGGCGTCGCCGCCATCATCCAGGATCATGTTCGGGCCATCTTCGAACAGGAAAGACTTGTCGAGATAGTCCCAGTGCTCTTCCAGAGTCTGACCCTTGATGGCAAAGACCGGAATGCCCGCCTCGGCGATGGCCGCTGCCGCATGGTCCTGGGTCGAGAAGATGTTGCACGACGCCCAGCGCACATCCGCGCCCAGCGCGACCAGCGTTTCGATCAGCACGGCAGTCTGGATCGTCATGTGCAACGACCCGACGATGCGCGCCCCTTTCAGCGGCTTGTTGTCGCCGTATTCCGCACGCAGAGCCATAAGGCCCGGCATTTCGGTTTCCGCGATATCCAATTCCTTGCGGCCGAACCCGGCCAGTGAAATGTCTTTGACGATGTAGTCGCCAGCCATCAGATGCTCCATTCCGATCAACAACGGTTTGGGCAGCCCCTAACACCGTTGGGGAAAAGTGGCAATGTGGGTGGCAGTGGACCGCGAGCGGCGCTCAGTTCAACTGGGCGTCCCCTCGGCTTGAATCTTTGGGATCGCTTCAAAGAAATCGGTGCCGGCGGCGACAATGCAGCTGATGCCGTTGGCGTGGGTCACCAGAACGGTATAGGTCCCGCTTTCGCGTGAGGCCCATACCTCCATGACCGTTTGTCCGCCTCGCGAGTTCTGCAAGCCGCCAAAGGCAAGCTCCTCTGAATAGGATTGCTGCAGTTTGGCGATCACATCTCCGCGCAAGGCACAGTTCTGTGCCAATGCAGGCGGCGCTGCCGCAGCCATTCCAAAGACAAGTGCCAGTCCGAATACACGCTTGAACATGACAGGCTCCTTTCGGTTGGGTTTCAATCCGAGAGGGGCACACTGGGAGGAGCGCGTGCCCCCCTCAGTCTTCATGTCGTGATCACAAGGTGCCGGTTCAAAGCACGATTGCTCAAGAAATTGTTGGCAGCCAGTGATCAGGATGGCTTAAGCATAGCACAAAACCGGGTCTCGGGCACGGTGGGCAACATGGGGCATGGCAGAATGGCAACACAACCCAGGGCATGGCAACGGATGCTGTCGGGCCGCAGGCTGGACCTGCTGGACCCGACGCCGGTGGATATCGAGATCGAGGATATCGCCCATGGGCTGGCATTCGTGGCCCGCTGGAACGGCCAGACGGCGGGTGATTTCGCCTATTCCGTGGCCGAGCATTCCCTGCTGGTCGAAGAGCTGTTCGGCCGGATCGCCCCCAAGGCGCCGGTGAAATGGCGGCTGGCGGCGCTGCTGCACGATGCGCCGGAATATGTGATCGGCGACATGATCTCGCCGGTGAAGGCCGCGGTCGGCCCGGGCTACGGCGCGCTGGACGACCGGCTGGCGGCGGCGATCCACATCCGCTTTGGCCTGCCCGCGGCGGTGCCGAAAACGGTGAAACGTCAGATCAAGAAGGCCGACAAAATCAGCGCGTGGATGGAGGCCACCCAGATCGCGGGATTTTCCGAGGCCGAGGCGACCAAGTTCTTTGGCCGACCGGACGCGGCGGTGATGGAGGGGTTGCAGATCACACTCAGGCCACCGGTTGATGTGCGGCAGGCATATACGGCGCGCCATGCGGAGCTGCTGGCGGAGCTTTGAAACTCGAATGGCAACGGAATCTTGCTTGCCCCCAGCCGCATATTTGCCTTTGCGGCGCCCACGCAGTCCGTGTGTCTAAACTCCGAAGAACGGCCTCATTTACTCAATATCGTACCGCAGAGAAGACACTGCTTGAGCCAAAAAGAGCGGCTCCAGCGTTCGTCGGTTGACAGAAGAACGACACCGTCAGTCTAATGAGGCGAAACCGAGCCGAGTGATCGTCGTTGTATGAAACGCCTCAGAATTGGAACTTCGGATCTACCGCGCGCATTCCGGCTTCTGTGTTTATCCACGATGATGTTGCTGGGAGCGGCTTCATGCGGCCGCCCGCCGGAATTGGTAGGGATCGATAATCCAAGACTTCCTGCATCTGAGGTAAAAGAGGCCAAGCGCCAAACAGTCTTCATTGCCACGACGCGTCAAGCGTCCGGTGCAGAAGGGGTCTTCTTTTCCGGTGACCGCGGTGAGGGTTTGGGCTTGGCTTCAGTAGTCGTCACCATCCCGCCAATTCACAAAGCAGGGAAAATTGAAAGAGCCAGCTCTCTGCCACCTATTGCCTCAAAGCACTTCACCATAGTTGAACCAAAAGTCTATGTTTCGGAAGCCGCCTTTGTTTCTGAAATTGACAATCAGTTACTGAACCTCAGCGTTTCCGACAGAAACGTTCTGGTCTTTGTGCACGGCTACAACACGACCCTGAGCGATGCCATCCTTAGATTGGCACAGTTTGTCGAGGATACCGAGTATGACGGGATCCCCGTATTGATGTCATGGGCGTCTGCTGCAGAGACTCTGAAATACGTCTACGATATCAACAGCGCCCTCGCTGCCAGATCAGACTTTTTGAAAGCCGGTGAGATCATTTCGCGATCACAGGCTCAACAATTTGACATACTCGCGTTTTCGATGGGAGCGTTCCTTACGATGGAAGCCATCTCACAAGCCGAAATTGCTGGCGAGTTTAATCCCAACAAAAAAATTCGAAACATAATTCTGGCAGCACCCGATATCGATTTGGCGGTATTCGAAAGCCAGCTCTCAACTATCACCCACGACAATCAGAAAATCTTTGTTCTCGTATCCTCGGACGACGGAGCCTTGAGTTTTTCGAAGTTCATTTCTGGCGGAGTCGACCGTGTTGGCGCAGCCGATGCCGCCGAACTCGCAAGGTCAGGAGTCACCGTTATTGATCTCAGCCAAGTCCAGGACTCTCAAAGCACAAGTCACTCGAAATTTGCTTCGTCCCCTGAGGTTGTTCGAATTGCTGGTGAAGCAATCCGCACGAGCGGACGGACCGGCAGGCGTTCTACAACAGAACTTCAGGACCTTATTGGCGAAGGTTCAGTGGAAGTTGTAGGCGAACCTTAATTTCTTGATTTCCCAAGCCTGTTGCCAGAACAGTGCCGATCGGCAAAAAGCTACCGCGGGCTGCGTTTCGCCAGAATCCGCTGCAAGGTCCGGCGGTGCATGTTCAGGCGACGCGCTGTTTCCGAGACGTTTCGGTCACACAGCTCGTAAACCCGCTGGATGTGCTCCCACCGCACGCGGTCGGCGCTCATGGGGTTTTCGGGGGGCGGGGGCAGTTCGTCGCCCTTGGCCAGCAGCGCGTTGGTGATGTCGGTGGCGTCGGCAGGTTTCGACAGATAGTCGGTGGCGCCGATTTTCACCGCCGCCACGGCAGTCGCAATTGCACCGTATCCGGTCAGAACCACGACCCGGCTGTCGGGGCGCTTTTCCCGCAGCACCTCGACCACGTCCAGCCCGTTGCCGTCCTCGAGCCGCAGGTCCACCACGGCAAAGGCAGGCGGGCGGGCGGTGGCGATCGCGCGTCCGGCGGCGACGGAACCGGCGGTTTCCACCTCGAACCCGCGCTTTTCCATCGCTCTGGCGAGACGTCTCAGAAACGGCTCGTCATCATCCACCAGAAGCAGGGATTTGTCGGGGCCGATGTCAAGCTGAGCAATGTCTGCCATGGTGTGGTCTTTCTGCTATTTCATGCCGGTAGGCTTTGAGATGAGTATTAGCAGCGCCACACCAAAGGTCAAACCGACGGTTACTCTGCCGCCTGGTCCACAAAGCAGGCAACGGTGTCGGCCATCTGCTCGGCCGTCGCGTCGCGTTTGAAAAACTCAAGGAACCCGTCCTGCGGCGTAACGAGGTAGGTAAATGTCGAATGGTCGACCAGGTAGTACTCGTCGCTCTTGTCCTGGGCCTTGTAATAGGTCTTGTAGGCCTGGCTCGCGGCCTTGACCTGTTCCGGCGTGCCGGTGAGGCCAATCATCTTTTCATGCAGGTTGTAGGCAAAATCCCCCACGACGTCGGGGGTGTCCCGGTCTGGGTCCACCGAGATGAAGATCGGAGTGACCGAATAACCGCGCTCGGTCAGCAAGTCGACGGCCTCGGCATTGCGGGTGGTGTCCAGCGGACAGACATCGGGGCAGAAGGTATAACCGAAATAGATCAGCGAGGGCTCGGTGATCACGTCCTTGTCGGTCACGATTTCACCCTTGGAGTTGATCAACTCGAACGGGCCGCCGATGGTTGCGGTGCCGCCTGCAATCTGGCTGGACCGGCACTGGGCAAACTTGTCGTCCGAACCGCCGCCGCGCGTCATCAGCCACATGGCACCCAGGCCCACGGCCAGAACGACGGTTGCAAGAATGGCATAAAGGCGGGTCATGGCGAAATTCCTGACACATGGGGTTGTTGATCGGTTCGGCCGGGACACCTATCAAGTTGACCAGCGGACGCAACAGGACATAATCGCCCGATGACGGATTCCAACACCAGCCTCTGGCGCGGACAGGAACGCAGCAGCTGGATCCGGCTGCGCACGCTGATCCTGCTGCGGTGGGTGGCAATCATCGGCCAGATCACGGCCATCACCGTGGCCCAGCAGACCTATCACGTCCAGCTGGAGCTTGGGCTGTGCTACCTTGCCATCGGTGTTTCGGTCATGGGCAACCTGACTGCCATCCTGCTGTTCCCGCAGAACAAGCGCCTGTCGGAATTCGAAAACTTCCTCATGGTGATGTTCGACCTGCTGCAGCTGGCTTTCCTGCTGTATCTCACAGGCGGTCTGAACAACCCGTTTGCCCTGCTTTTGCTGGGCCCGGTGACGATTGCGGCCAACGTCATGAGCACCCGGTCGACCCTGATCATCGGGGGCGCAGCAATCGTACTGGCGACGCTTCTGGCCCAGTTTCACCTGCCGTTGCGCACCGATCTCGGCCTTGTTCTGGACATCCCCGACATCCTGCTGTTCGGCAACTGGGCCGCCATCGTGATCGCGATCGTATTCATCGGCGCTTATTCGCACCGCATCAGCGCCGAGGTGCAGTCGATGTCCGAAGCGCTGGCCGCCACCCATATGGCCCTGGCGCGCGAGCAGAAACTGACCGACTTGGGCGGCGTTGTCGCCGCCGCAGCGCACGAGTTGGGGACGCCACTGGCCACCATCAAGCTGACCAGCTCAGAACTGATCGAAGAATTGGACGACCGCCCGGACCTGAAGGAAGACGCCGCCCTGATCCGCGAGCAGGCCGACCGATGCCGGGACATTCTGCGCGACATGGGTCGGGCCGGCAAAGATGACCTGCACCTGCGCCAGGCACCTTTGTCCACCGTGATCCACGAGGCGGCCGAGCCCCACATACACAGGGGCAAACAGGTACATTTTGACGAAGGCCCGGGGCCTGACGGGGATGTCCAGCAGCCCTCGATCCTGCGCAAGCCCGAGATCATTCATGGCCTGCGAAACCTGATCCAGAACGCCGTGGACTTTGCTCGCGCACAAGTCTGGGTCGAGGCCGAATGGACGCCGGACCGGATCACCGTCAGCATCATGGATGACGGGCGCGGTTATCCGTCACACATCATCGGCCGTATCGGTGACCCGTTCATGCGCCGCAGACGCGCCGAAAGCGATCTGCGCACACGCCCCGAATACGAGGGTATGGGGTTGGGCCTATTCATCGCAAAAACGCTCTTGGAGCGCAGCGGCGCCGAGTTGAAATTTGCAAATGGGTCTGACCCTTACCAGGCGGTGACGGACCAGGCCGAGCGACGCGGTGCAATCGTGCTGGTGACATGGCCGCGCAAGCTGATCGATGCGCAGACAGGCGACAACCCGGTTCCGTCGGGCGTGAACGAACGGTTTCAGGTCTGAGTTAAGACACCGTTAACCATTTCAGCGCAAATTCGGGTCCGGTTTGTTTTTGGGGTAGGCGGCGCTGTGGCCGACTGGATCATACTTGCGGCGATCAGCCTGGTTTCGTCGGGCTTTGCCCTGCAGTGGCTCATGCCGCGCCGTCCGCGGCGCGGTGACAATTTCGGTTTGTCTGCGCCGGCTTCGTTGCTGGATGCGGTGTTTCTGTTCAACGGAAGCCGCCTGATCAGCCACTCCGACATCGCCCTGTCCGGGTTCGAGGCAGTGAATGACTGGGATGATCTCAGGCGCCTGCTGCAGCGCGACTTTCCGGCCTTCCCCGAGACTTACGAAACCGTCCGCCAGCAGGGCAATATCGTGGTTTCGGCCATAGATTGTACGGTCGAGCGCGAGGTTCGGTGTGAATGGATCGACGGCATCGTCCGGGTGCAGTTGCGTGATTTGACCGGCATCACCGAACCAGCAAGGAGGGATCCGAACGATCCGATCCGCCTGGCCATGGACCGCGCGCCCTACCCCGTGTGGCTTCTGGATCATGCCAACAAGATAAGATGGTGCAACGCCGCCTATGTCGCGCTGGCCCGCAAGGCGCGCGGGCCGGACACGGATCTGACCCAACCCATGTTCCCTGAACTGACCGAAGAAGCGCGGCCCGGCAAGAAGACCCGCGTCTCAATTCCGGTGAAGGATAGCAGCAACAAGCTGTGGTTCGATCTGACGCGTGTGGAACTGGACGAAGGTCACCTGCATTATGCGGTCGACGTAAACGCCATTGTCGAGGCCGAGACCGCCCAGCGCAAATTCGTCCAGACGATGACGAAAACCTTCGCGCAGCTGTCGATCGGCCTGGCAATCTTTGATCGAAACCGCCAGTTGGCACTGTTCAACCCCGCCTTGATCGACCTGACTGCTTTACCGCCCGATTTCCTCAGTTGCCGGCCGAATATCTCAAGCTTTTTTGACCGCCTTCGGGATCAGCACATGATGCCCGAACCTAAGAACTACCGCAGTTGGCGCCGGCAGATGAACGATCTTCTGGAGGCGGCCGAGGACGGAAACTACCAGGAAACCTGGTCACTGCCGTCGGGCTCAGTCTATTCGGTCAGCGGCCGCCCCCATCCCGACGGCGCCGTCGCCTTCCTGTTCGAGGACATTACCGCCGAGATCACCCTGACCCGCCGATTCCGGTCCGAGATGGACCTTATGCAGTCAATCCTCGACAAGCTTGCGGATGCGGTTGCCGTGTTTGCCGATGACGGGACGCTGGCCTTCACCAACTACGCCTACCAACTGCTGTGGGGAGACTCGGACGAGGTCGGCTTTGAACCAGCCACGGTTCTGGACGTCACCCGTCAGTGGCAGTCGCAATGTCAGGCCAATCCAATTCTGGGTGACATTCGGGACTTCGTGGAAATGCGCAACAACCGGGTCGAGTGGAGCTCTGATCTGTACAAGCGCGACGGCACCCGGCTCTTGTGCACGGTCAGCCCAATCCAGAACGGCGCAACCATCGTCCGGTTCACGATCGAACACGCGCTTGGAGAAACGCCGGATATGTTGCAGATCACCGCCTGAACCGGGTTGCAGAGGGTTCGGGCCCCGTTCATTGTGGCGCCATGAATTCGCCCGCTTCGATCACTCTGACATCACCGGAAGAAACCGCCGATCTGGCCAGCCGCCTGTCCGCCCATTTGGCGCCCGGCGACGTTATTTTGCTGGACGGCCCAATCGGCAGTGGCAAAACCCATTTTGCACGCAATCTGATCCAATCAGCACTGCCTGTGCCCGAAGATGTGCCATCGCCCACATTCACGCTGGTTCAGGTTTACGATGGCAAAGCCGGCGAAATCTGGCACTCCGATCTGTACCGGCTGACTTCGGTGGATGAGATCGAGGAATTGGGCCTGACCGAGGCCTTTGACACGGCGATCTGCCTGGTGGAATGGCCTGACAAGCTGGGTCCGCTACAGCCGGCCTCGGCCCTGTTGGTGCAGTTTCATGCCGACCCTGCTGCCGAAGAAACCCGACACCTGACCCTGACGTGGTCCGATCCCAAGTGGACCGACAAATTGAAGAGGATCGCATGACCAACCGCGCAGTTCTGGCCGAGGCGCTGATCGCACGGACCCCTTGGGCCAAAGCCTCTCGCGCACCGCTGGCCGGAGACGCCTCGAACCGCCGGTATGAACGTCTGACCGACCCGGACACGGGGCAAACCGCCGTTTTGATGGACGCGCCCTCGGATAAGGGGGAAGACGTGGAGCCCTTTGTCAGGGTGGCAAAATACCTGCAGTCCGTCGGTCTGAGCGCGCCCGAGATTCTTGCCGAGGACGCCGAGAACGGGTTCCTCCTGCTGGAGGATTTCGGCGACGATCTGTTTGCCCGCCTGATCGAGAAGCAACCGGAGGTCGAGCGTGAATTGTACGAGGCAGGAACCGACGTGCTGGTCCACCTGCACTCTGGGCCCCTGCCCTCGTTGGACAGCTATGACCCGTCCCTCATGGCGGAATTGTCGGCCCTTGCCTTCACCAAATATGCCCAAGGGATACAAGGCGCCTATGACGTAGACGCCCATGATCGTTTTCAGCATCGGTTCGCCGACATATTGCTGCAGGAAACCTCGGGCACGCGGGTGGTGACCCTAAGGGACTACCATGCCGAGAACCTGATCTGGCTGCCTGAGCGCGACGGGGTTCGCCGGGTCGGCCTGCTGGATTTTCAAAGCGCAATGCTGTGCCATCCCGCCTATGACCTGATGTCGTTGCTGCAGGATGTCCGCCGCACTGTCCCGGCCGCAATCGAGATGAGCATGGTCAACCGCTACATCACGGCAACAGGTGTGGATGACCACGATTTCCGCACGGCGTACAGTGTCCTCGGCGCCCAACGCAACCTCCGGATATTGGGCGGATTTGCCCGCCTCGCCACCGACTATGGCAAACCGCATTACGTGGATCTTATCCCGGCGGCCTGGGCTCATCTGATGCGCGATCTCGAGCATCCGGCGCTGGTCTCGGTCGCGGATCTGGTTCGGCAGGCGCTGCCATCCCCAACGCCCGAAAACCTTGCAAGGCTGAGGGCCGGATGACCAATACACCCGAGGCCATCATGCTGTTTGCCGCCGGTTTCGGCACCCGCATGGGCGCGTTGACCCGCACCCGACCCAAGCCGCTGATCCCAGTGGCCGGACGGCCGCTGATCGACCATGCGCTGGACCTGACGGATGCGCTAAGGCCGCGCCGGGTGGTCGCGAACCTGCATTACCTGGCTGATCAGCTGACAGATCATTTGGCGCCACGTGGTGTCCTGCTTTCACACGAACAGCCGGACATCCTGGAAACCGGCGGCGGATTGCGCGCGGCCCTGCCGCTGCTGGGTCCGGGGCCGGTTTTCACGATGAACACCGATGCGATCTGGTCCGGGCCCAACCCTTTGGAGTTGCTGAAGGCGGCTTGGGATCCGGCGCGGATGGACGCTCTGTTGATCTGCGTGCCGATCGCACAGACGATCGGACATGCAGGCCTCGGAGATTTCAGGATCGACCCCCAAGGCCGGCTTGAACGCGGGCCGGGTCACGTCTATGGCGGCATTCAGATCCTGAAGGCCGACGGTCTGGCGGACATTCCTGAAAAAGCATTCTCGCTCAATGTGTTGTGGGACCGGATGCACCGCGATGGCCGGCTGTACGGTCTGCAGTATCCCGGGCGCTGGTGCGATGTGGGCCGCCCCGAAGGCATAGCCCTGGCCGAGGAGATGCTGGCCGATGTTTGACCCCAGCGCCACCCCCCGGGTCTTTGCGGTGCCGCCCGGCGCGGATTTTCCGCGGGCGCTGGTGCGCGGGCTGCGGGTGCGCTGCGACGGCCACCCACCCGAGGCGCTGGCCCGCGTGCAACTGGTGCTGAACACCCGCCGCATGGCCCGCCGCGTGCGCGAGCTGTTCGATAAGGGTCCGCCCTGCCTCTTGCCCCGCATTTCGCTGGTCACCGATCTGGGCGAAAGCGTCGATCTTGATCGTGTACCGCCCGCCGTACCGCCCTTGCGTCGCCGGCTGGAACTGACGCAGCTGGTGGCGCGACTGCTGGACCAGCAACCGGACCTGGCCGCGCGGTCGTCGCTGTTTGACCTTTCCGACAGCCTCGCTGCCCTGATCGAAGAGATGCAGGGCGAAGGCGTCCCGCCCGAGGCAATCCGGCAGCTGGACGTGACCGACCTGTCGGGCCATTGGGCACGGGCGCAGGCCTTCATCGGCATCGCCGACCAGTTCCTCAAGACCGAGGATGGCAGCCTGGACGTGCAGGCCCGCCAGCGCCGCGTGGTCGAGAACCTGATCGCCCGTTGGCAGGACGCGCCGCCGCAACACCCGGTGATCCTGGCCGGGTCCACCGGCTCGCGCGGGACCACGCTGATGCTGATGCAGGCGGTGGCGCGGCTACCGCAGGGGGCGCTGATCCTGCCGGGGTACGATTTCGACCAGCCCGCCCATGTCTGGGAGCGGCTGGATTCGGCAATGACCTCGGAGGATCACCCGCAATACCGGTTCCGCAAGCTGATGACCGAACTGGGGATCGGGCCGGCCCAGATTGCAGCCTGGACCCCGGACCAGCCCCCCTCGCCCGCGCGCAACCGTCTGGTTTCATTGGCATTGCGCCCTGCCCCGATCACCGATGCCTGGATGAGCGAAGGCCCGCAGCTGCGCGATCTGGATGCCGCGACTCGCAACATCACCTTGGTCGAGGCGCAATCGCCGCGGGCCGAGGCGCTGGCCATCGCCCTGCGCCTGCGGCAGGCGGCCGAGACCGGCCAGACCGCCGCCCTGATCACCCCCGACCGGATGCTGACCCGCCAGGTCAGCGCCGCGCTGGACCGCTGGAACATCCTGCCCGATGACAGCGCCGGCCTGCCGCTGCAACTGTCGCCACCGGGCCGGTTCCTGCGCCATGTGGCCGGGCTGTTCGCGCGCCGTCTGGATGCCGAGGCACTGCTGACCCTGCTGAAACACCCTTTGTGTCACAGCGCCGGCGACCGCGGCGCGCATCTGTTGCACAGCCGCGATCTGGAACTGCACCTGCGCCGCAACGGCCCGCCCTTCCCCGACAGCGCCAGCCTGACAGGTTTTGCCGTCGAAAAAGACGTGCCGGATGCGTGGGCTCTGTGGCTGATCCGCAATTTCTGCAACCAGCAGATCAGCGGCACCCTGCCCCTGACCGACTGGGTGCAGCGCCTGCGCGATCTGGCCGAGGCGATTGCTAGCGCCGGAACCGACGGCGCGGGCGAGTTGTGGGACAAGAACGCAGGTCAATCGGCGCTGGCGGTGATCTCGGGACTTGCAGACGAGGCCGAGCACGGCGGCGAGATGACGGCGCTGGATTTCGCCGATCTGCTGGGCGCGCTGCTGGCCGGGCAAGAGGTCCGCGACCGCGACGCCCCCCACCCGCGGATCATGATCTGGGGCACGCTCGAAGCGCGCGTTCAGGGTGCCGACCTGCTGATCCTGGGCGGGTTGAACGAAGGCAGCTGGCCCGAGGCTCCCGCGCCAGACCCCTGGCTGAACCGCCAGATGCGCGACCGTGCCGGCCTGTTGCTGCCGGAACGGCGAATCGGCCTGTCGGCGCATGATTTCCAGCAGGCCATCGGCGCGACCGAGGTCTGGCTGACCCGCGCGGTCCGCTCGGATGATGCCGAAACCGTTCCGTCACGCTGGCTGAACCGGTTGACCAACCTGTTGCAGGGCCTGCCGGATCAGGGCGGCCGAGCTGCGCTTGAACAGATGCGCGACCGGGGCAAGACATGGCTGCGCTGGTCCGAGATGCTGGAACAGGCGCCCCGGATCGCCGCCGCACCGCGCCCCTCGCCGCGCCCGCCGGTGGCCGCGCGCCCGCGCCGCCTGTCGGTGACCGAGATCAAGCGGCTGATCCGCGACCCCTATGCGATCTATGCCAAGCACGTTCTGCGCCTGAAACCGCTGGACGCGCTGGTACAGGCGCCCGACGCCCTGCTGCGCGGCATCGTGATCCACGAGATCCTGGAACATTTCGTCAAGGACAGCGTGCTGGACGGCGCGCTGCTGACCCGCGACAATTTCCTGAAACGGGCCGAGGCGTTGCTGGATGAGCATGTCGCCTGGCCCACCGCCCGGAAACTTTGGCTGGCGCGGCTCGAGCGGATCGTCGACGACTTTCTGCGCGCCGAGGTCAGCCGCCGCAGCGACGGCGGCCCGATCGCGTTCGAGGCCAAGATGCGCCTGACGCTGGAACCGATTGGGTTCACCCTGAATGGCCGCGCCGACCGGATCGACCGCAACAGCCGCGGCGCGCTGACCATCATCGACTACAAGACCGGCACGCCGCCCTCGGAATCGCAGCAGGCCAAGTTCGACAAACAGCTGCTGATCGAAGCCGCGATGGCCGAGCAGGGCGGGATCGACGGATTTGACCCGATGGCCGTGGCCAGCGCCGTGTTCATCGGTATGGGCGGCACCTACAAAGAGGTCCCGGCACCCTTGGACAAAGAGCCGCCCGACAGGGTTCTGGCCGAGCTGAAAGAGCTGATTTCTTCTTATTTAGAGCCTGATCAGGGGTTTTCGTCGCGCCGGATGATGCACAAGGACAGCGACGTGGGCGACTATGACCACCTGGCGCGGTTCGGCGAATGGGACCGCACCGCCGAAACCAAGCCCGAGGATCTGACATGACCCCGCGCGACGAAGCGACCGAACGGCAGGTTCAGGCGGCGCGGCCCGATGCGTCGACCTGGCTGGCGGCCAATGCGGGCTCGGGCAAGACGCGGGTTCTGACCGACCGCGTGGCGCGGCTGCTGCTGGACGGCGTTCAGCCGCAGCACATCCTGTGCCTGACCTACACCAAGGCCGCCGCCAGCGAGATGCAGAACCGCCTGTTCAAACGGCTGGGCGAGTGGGCGATGCTGGACGACGCCACGTTGCAGCGGCAACTGACCGAACTGGGCGTCGAAGGGGTGATCGACCCCGACCGCCTGGCCCGTGCCCGCACCCTGTTCGCGCGCGCGATCGAAACGCCGGGCGGTTTGAAGATCCAGACGATCCACTCGTTCTGCGCCTCGCTGCTACGGCGGTTCCCGCTCGAGGCCGGGGTCAGCCCGCAATTTTCCGAGATGGAAGACCGTGCCGCGGCCCTGCTGCGCGAGGAAATCGTCCAGGATTTCGCCGAAGGCCCGCAGGCCCGCCTGATCGAGGACGTGGCCCGACACATCACCGATACCGGCTTTGACAAGCTGACCGCCGCGATCGCCCAGAAGCGCACCCTGTTCACGCCCGCGCTGCAATGGCCCGACCTGCTGGCCCGTTTTGGCCTACCCGAGGGGTTCGACGAGGACGCGCTGCTGGCGCAGGTGTTTCTGGGCGGCGAAGTCGAGCTGATCCGTTCGATCCTTCCGGCGCTGGCGGGCGGCGGCAAGACCGACGCCAAGGCGGCCGAGAAACTGTCGGGCTTCACCGAACCCGCCTTGGGTCAGTTGCCGGTGCTGGAAGATGTGTTCCTGACCGGCAAATCCGCCAAAGAGCCCTTTACCGCCAAGATCAACAGCTTTCCCACCAAGGCGCTACGCGAGGGGGTTCTGGCGGGGCAGATGGATCCGCTCGAGGCATTGATGCGGCGGGTCGAAGCTGCAAGGGAAGGGCGACTGGCGCTGGCAGCCGCACGCAAATCTCTGGTGCTGCACCGCTTCGCGGCGGCCTTCCTGCCGGAATACGAGCGCCGCAAGCAACTGCGCGGCTGGCTGGATTTCGACGACCTGATCCTGCGCGCGCGCCTGTTGCTGAACGATCCGGCGGTGGCCGCTTGGGTTCTGTACCGGCTGGATGGCGGCATCGACCACATCCTTGTGGACGAGGCGCAGGACACCAGCCCCGATCAATGGGATGTGGTCGAGAAACTGGCGCAGGAATTCACCAGCGGCGAGGGCGCGCGGTCCGGGGTCGAGCGGACGATCTTCGTGGTTGGCGACAAGAAACAGTCGATCTATTCCTTCCAGGGGGCAGACCCGCAGGCCTTTGACCGGATGCAGGCCGAGTTTGGGCGGAAACTAAAGGAATCAGGCTCTAAACTGTGGGATTGGACGCTGGAATACTCGTTCCGCTCCTCCAGCGCCATCCTGTCGCTGGTCGATATCCTGTTCGAAAACCGCGCCGATGCGGGGTTTCAGAAAGAGTCCCAGCACCGCGCCTTCAAGGCCGATCTGCCCGGCCGGGTCGATCTGTGGCCGGTGGTGGAAAAGGTCGAGGACGCGGACGAGGGCGACTGGACCGACCCGGTCGATCGGCCCGCGGCGCAGCATCACACGGTGATCCTGGCCAACCAGATAGCCGCGCGCATCAAGGCCATGATCGACGCCGGCAAAACCATCCCCGAAGACGGCCCCACGCGCGGCACTTTCGTGCGCCGCAAGGTGCGGCCGGGGGATTTCCTGATCCTGGTTCAGCGCCGCTCGGACCTGTTCGCCGAGATCATCCGCGCCTGCAAGGCCCAGGGTTTGCCGATCGCAGGGGCCGACAGGCTGAAGGTGGGCGCGGAACTGGCGGTCAAGGATCTGGCCGCGCTGCTGAGCTTTCTCGCCACGCCCGAGGATGACCTGTCACTGGCCACGGTGCTGAAATCGCCGCTGTTCGGCTGGTCCGAGCAGATGCTGTTCGACCTGGCTCATCGTCGGCAGGAAAGGTACCTGTGGGCGGCGCTGCGCCAACGAGCCGGGGATTTTCCCGAAACGCTGGCGGTACTGAACGATCTGCGCGGGCAGGTGGACTTTCTGCGCCCCTATGACCTGATCGAACGGGTGCTGACCCGCCATGACGGCCGCCGCAAACTGTTGGGTCGTCTGGGCGCCGAGGCCGAGGACGGCATCAACGCGTTGCTGTCGCAGGCGCTGGCCTATGAGCGATCGGACATTCCCAGTCTGACGGGTTTCCTGGTCTGGATGCAGACCGACGACCTTGAGATCAAGCGCCAGATGACCGGCGTGGGCAACATGATCCGGGTGATGACAGTGCATGGCTCGAAAGGGCTGGAGGCGCCGATCGTGATCCTACCGGACACCGGCAAGCGGCAGCCGCCCCGCGATGCCGAGATCATGGTCGCCGACGGAACGCCGCTGTGGAAGGTGCCCGCCGACCTGTCGCCCAGCCTCATCGCCCGCGCCCGCGAAGACGCGCGCCAACGCGAGGAGAACGAGCGGCTGCGGTTGCTTTACGTTGCGCTGACCCGGGCCGAGAAATGGCTGATCGTGGCGGCTGCCGGCGATCTGGGCAAGGACGGGTCCAGCTGGTACCAGCTGGTCGAAGAGGCGATGGGCCGGGCAGGGGCCACCGAGATCCCCGGCACCGGCATCCGCCGTCTGGCGCATGGCGATTGGGAGGATCTGCCACTGGACCATCGCCCGACCCCGGAACCGGTGCAGGATACCCTGCCGGACCTGTTCCACCGGCCCGCGCCCGAGCCGACGCCCGATCCCGAGACGCTCAGCCCGTCCGATCTGGGCGGGGCCAAGGCTCTGCCGGGCGAAACCGGGCTTGAGGAAGAGGCCGCCAAGCTGCGCGGCACCCGCCTGCACCTGCTGCTCGAACACCTGGGCCAGGCGCCGCGCGACCGGTGGGATCAGCTCTGCGCCCGGCTTCTGCCCGATATGCAAGACAGTGACCGCCGCGACCTTCTGGCCGAGGCGGCGGGCGTACTGACCGCGCCGGACCTGGCCCCCGTCTTTGCACCGGCCGCGCTGGCCGAGGTGCCCGTCTCGGCCACTCTGGACGGTCGTCGGATCCACGGGGTGATCGACCGGTTGATCGTGACGGATGACGCGGTGCAAGTCATTGATTTCAAATCGAACGCCACGGTTCCTGATCGGGCCGAGACCTGCCCCGAGGGTCTGCTGCGCCAGATGGGCGCCTATGCCGCCGCGCTGTCGCAGATCTATCCCGGCCGCGAGATCCGCACCGCGATTTTGTGGACGCGCACAGCGCGCCTGATGTGGCTGCCACACGATCTTGTGACAGATGCGCTGGTGCGGGCCCAGATATCTTGACCTCCCCAATGGGCGCACCTACGTTCGACTCCCAACCGCATGTCATTCAGGAGACAGAATATGTCGACCGTAGCCGTAACCGACGAAACCTTTGACGCCGAAGTCAAGAACTCGGACGTCCCCGTCGTGGTGGATTTCTGGGCCGAGTGGTGCGGACCCTGCAAGCAGATCGGCCCCGCTCTGGAAGAGTTGGCGGCTGAATATGGCGGCAAGGTCAAGATCGCCAAGGTCGACGTGGACAGCAACCCCAACTCGGCCGCAGCCATGGGCGTACGCGGTATTCCCGCGCTATTCATCTTCAAGGACGGTCAGGTGGTTTCGAACCGCGCAGGCGCTGCCCCGAAGGCCGCCCTGCAAAGCTGGATCGACGAATCCATCTGATACCGAACGGAACTCAACAAAAAAGGCGCTCCTCATCGGGCGCCTTTTTTTGTGCATGGTCTGCGCAAAAAGAAAAAGCCGCCCGGAAATCCAAGCGGCCATTCGTCTTTAGTCGAATTCGGTCTGAATTCAGATCTTGGCGATATCTTCGCGGACCAGACCGATATCTTCCAGCTGGGCATCGCTCAGTTGCGACAGCAGCTTGCGGGTCTTGCGGGCGGTGTTCCATTCGGCGACAGCTTCGAAAGCGTGCGAGATGCCGTCCACTACACGCAGGATGGTAGCTGCTCCGAGCGGCGCATGGATGTTTGCGGTGGTTGCCATTTGCGCATTCCTTTTTTGAAACAGCCGACCCTGTGTCGGTTGTAAGCCTCATCTAGTCTTGCGACAGGCGACTCACAATTGCTGGTCCGACAACCCCGTGATGCACGGATTGCATATCTTTTGGGCAGTTTGAGAACGGGTTGCGCGGATCGCGCCTCCGGCCCATATAGGGCATCAACGGATACGGAGGCTTGAATGGCGGAGAACGACTTTCCCGGTTGGCACGGCACCACGATCATCGGCGTCAAGAAAGGCGGCCAGATCGTCATCGCGGGTGACGGGCAGGTCAGCCTGGGCCAGACCGTGATCAAGGGCACCGCCCGCAAGGTGCGGCGCCTGTCGCCCGGCGGGTTCGAGATCGTCGCCGGGTTCGCCGGCTCGACCGCCGACGCCTTCACACTGCTGGAACGGCTGGAAGCCAAGCTGGAGGCCACGCCCGGTCAACTGGCCCGCGCCTCGGTCGAGCTGGCCAAGGACTGGCGCACCGACAAGTACCTGCAGAAGCTTGAGGCGATGCTGATCGTCACCGACGGCCGTGACCTGTTCGTGATCACCGGGGCCGGGGACGTGCTCGAGCCGGAACATGACGTGGCGGCGATCGGGTCGGGTGGCAACTTTGCCCTGGCAGCCGCGCGCGCGATGATGGACAGCGACAAGTCCGCCGAGGAGGTTGCCCGCGAGGCCATGGCGATTGCCGCGGATATCTGTGTCTACACCAACGGCAACCTGACGGTTGAGAGCATTTCGGGCTAGGGGTCAGGCCAGCAGGGCCGAAATCTCCTTGCCCTTCCACCGGCGGTGCATCCCGATCAGCCCCAGAATGGCCGAGGCGATCACGATGTAATAGGGCAGGCGGATATCGAAGCTCATCAACCCGCCGCCGATAAGCGACATGATTCCACCCGCTAGGCAGAACACAGCCGTGGTCACGCCCATGACCCAGCCCTGATCCGCCTCGCTGACCGACGAGGAAAACAGGCCCAGGAGGGTCGGGTAGGCCACGCCGAACAGGAAATAGAACAGGAACACCGGCACATAGCTGAGCACGCCGCTGGGACTGAAGGCAAAGGCAAAGCCGCAGATCACCATGACGATCAGCGAAACATAGATGATGTTGTGCTTGCTGAACCGTTCCTGCGCGGGTTTCACGAGAAACGTACTGGAGAAGGCCAGCGCAACACCGATGACGACCATCGCCATGCTGCCACCGATCACGCCATACCCAAAGGCGCTGGTCAGGAAATTGTCCACAAACACGTAGAAGGTGACGTTCGCGATCATGAAGAACGCGTAGACGGGCAGGATCTTCAGAACCATGGGGTGGCCGCGCACGGCAACCAGGCTGTCGGTCACGTCGCGGGGGCGAAAGACGAAGGGCTCGCGTTCGGTTCGGGTATCCTTGAAGAAGAACAGCACCAGCAGGATCGCGATGAGCACCAGGACAAACGCGCCGTAGAATGGGGTCTTGAGCGTGGCAACGCTGCCCAAAAGCGTCGCATCCGACAGGACCGCTCCGATGATCGGGCCGCCAACCAGGCCAAAGCTGACCCCTGTCACGATATAACCCATGTTCCGGTCACGATCGGCCGCATCCGTGCTGCCGTCGATCATGGCAGCCTGCGCGATGGGTTGGTTTCCGGCCGTGAACCCGGTGATCGACCGGCCCACGATCAACAGGATCAGGCTATTGAGATACAGCGCCGCAATCGTGATCGCATAGCCCGCCAGCGCGCCACCCAGACAGACCAGAAGTGCATTCTTGCGCCCGATGGAGTCCGAGACCTTCGAGACATAGACGACGCCCAGAAACCAGGACAGGAAGAAACACCCGATCACCAGACCGTAGTAGAAGTGACGGCTGCCCATTGGCGTGCTTTCCGGCAGAAAGCCCGATTTCGTCTCCATGATCAGCGAGTTGATGATCGGAAAAACCAGCCCTTGGCCGATCAGGTCCACGAACACCACAAACAGCAGGGTTATCTTGGCAATCTTGGTCATTTCACTCTCCGGGTCCCGCGCACATTCCGCCAACCCTATCAGAGCACACCGAAATCTCCCAACATGGAGGTCAGGAAAGAATTGCATTGGCGCCTGGTCATTGTTAACCAACCCGGCCAAATGTGCGGTCTCGGTTGTTTTTGCCGACCCCGTGCTTACCTAAGCCGCAGCTGACTGCCGACCATCGAAAGGACTGCCCTGTGACCGACCTGACCCCGCGCGAGATCGTCTCGGAACTGGATCGTTTCATCATCGGGCAGAAGGATGCCAAGCGCGCTGTCGCCGTGGCCCTGCGCAACCGCTGGCGGCGCAAGCAGTTGGCGGATGACATCCGCGACGAGGTCTATCCCAAGAATATCCTGATGATCGGGCCCACCGGCGTGGGCAAAACCGAGATCAGCCGCCGCCTGGCCAAGCTGGCCCGCGCGCCTTTCATCAAGGTCGAAGCGACCAAATTCACCGAGGTCGGCTATGTTGGCCGCGATGTCGAACAGATTATCCGCGATCTGGCCGATGCCGCGATCATCCAGACCCGTGAATACATGCGCGAAGAGGTCAAAGCCAAGGCGCATCAGGCTGCCGAGGACCGCGTGATCGAGGCCATCGCCGGCTCGGACGCCCGCGAGAGCACCCGAGAGATGTTCCGCAAGAAGCTGAAATCCGGCGAGCTGGACGACACGGTGATCGAACTTGAATTGGCCGATACGTCCAACCCGATGCCGATGTTCGACATTCCCGGCCAGCCGGGTGGACAGATGGGCATGATGAACCTGGGCGACATTTTCGGCAAGGCATTCGGCGGGCGCACCGTCAAGCGCCGCATGAGCGTTGCCGAAAGCTATGACATCCTGATCGGGGAAGAGGCCGACAAGTTGCTGGATGACGAGGCCGTCACCCGCGCGGCGCTGGAATCGGTCGAGCAGAATGGCATCGTATTTTTGGACGAGATCGACAAGGTCTGCGCACGGGCAGAAACCCGCGGAGGGGATGTCAGCCGCGAAGGCGTGCAGCGCGACCTGCTGCCGCTGATCGAAGGCACCACCGTCTCCACCAAGCACGGCCCGGTCAAGACCGACCACATTCTGTTCATCGCCAGCGGCGCGTTCCATATCGCCAAGCCTTCGGACCTGTTGCCGGAACTGCAGGGGCGTCTGCCGATCCGGGTCGAGCTGCGTGCGCTGACCGAAGAGGATTTCGTTCGCATCCTGACCGAGACGGACAACGCGCTGACCCGCCAGTATACGGCTTTGATGGGCACCGAAAACGTTACCGTCAGCTTTACCGAGGACGGGATCGCCGCGCTAGCCCGGATCGCCGCCGAGGTGAACCAGAGCGTCGAGAATATCGGCGCCCGGCGCCTGTACACCGTGATGGAGCGCGTTTTCGAAGATCTGTCCTTTGTCGCGCCGGACCGTGCCGGCGCGGAAATCGTGGTCAACGCGGCCTTTGTGGATGAAAACCTTGGTGAGCTGACCAAATCCACGGACCTGAGCCGTTACGTTCTGTAACATGATCAGCCGGTTTTTGCCGGTTGGTCCTGCGCAATTATCTGGACGCGTCGGCAGGTTACGCTATGCGTAGCACGTAACTGTTGGTCTGGGATCGTTCCGTGCTGCGCTATCTGATCATTTTCGTCACGGTTTCCGTTTTGGGAGGCTGCGTTGACCGATCCATCTCGGTCACCTTGCCCGAAGCGTTGGACGTCGGCACCGCGCAGACCGTGTTCGCGGCGACCACCCGCGCACGCGAGGCCGATGGCTCATACGGGTATCGTCGCGCTGACCGCCTGCAATTCCTCGAAACCACCGTCTCGATCCCGCCGAACCACCGCCCCGGGACGCTTGAGTTTTCCTATTCGGACCCTAACCCGAGCCGGCAGTTCGTTTTGGCCGGTGTGCGCGAATTTCCGTCCGAGCAGGATCTGAAAGCACGGCTGAACGGCGCCAAGGAAGTCACGATATTTGTTCATGGCTACAACGCCACCCAGACCGAAACCGTTTTTCGCGCGGCTCAGTTGGCTCACGACATCGGCCTGCCCGGCAAGACGTTGGTCTATTCCTGGCCCAGCCGAGGGGCCGGGTCGGGCTATGCCTATGATCTGGACAGTATGCTGTTTGCCCGCGACGGGCTGCAACAAACCATATCTACGCTGAAATCCCTGGGCGTCCCGCGCGTGCTGATCGTTGCGCACTCGATGGGAGGCGCGCTGACCATGGAGATGATGCGCCAGGCCGAGCTGCGCGAGCCAGGCTGGTCGCGGCGCAATCTGGAAGGTGTGTTGCTGATCTCGCCCGATCTCGACGTTGACGTGTTCCGGTCGCAAATGGCGGTGATCAAGTCTCCGCCCGAGCCATTCGTGATCATGGTCTCGCGGAAAGACAAGATCTTGAACGTGTCCGGACGCCTGCGCGGAACTGCCAAAGGCGAGCGGCTGGGCAACATCAGCTCGACCGAGAAGCTGGCGCAGTACCCGGTCAGCATTATCGACACCACGGCCTTCAACAAAGATGCGGAATCCTCGCATTTCGTGGCCGCCACATCTCCGGCACTTCTGTCGATTCTCAACGCGGCGGGCCGGGTCAGCAGGACGTTTGGCCGGGATCAAGGCGGCATTGATCTTCTGGTGCCGCCGGCCGTGCGAAACGATGCCGGCGCGACCGAGGTTGTTCTGACCAAAACCGGGCAGGTGCGGGTCAGCACTCCGTGATAGGGCGAGGGGTCCGCCTATTCCTTGCGGACAATGCTCCGTGGTTGGGCGCGGGGGTCTTGCTGACCTTCATGTCCAGTTTCGGGCAGACTTTTTTCATTTCGATCTTCGCCGGGCAGATCCGGGCCGAGTTCGGCCTCAGCCACGGCGCATGGGGCGGTCTTTATTCATTGGGCACGACTGTTTCCGCGATCGTCATGATCTGGGCCGGAGGGCTGACCGATATTTATCGTGTCCGCGTGCTGGGCCCGGCTGTCCTGCTTGGGCTTGCGTGTGCCGCGCTGGCGATGGCGGTCAATCATTGGGTGATCCTGTTGCCCGTGGTCATCTTTCTGCTGCGTCTGTTCGGCCAGGGCATGTGCAGCCATATTGCCATGGTTGCGATGGCCCGGTGGTTCACGGCCACGCGGGGCAGGGCACTCTCCATCGCAACGCTGGGATTTGCCGTCGGTGAGGCCCTGCTGCCGGTGCTGTTCGTCGCCGCCATGGCCTTTGTCGACTGGCATTTTCTTTGGGCGCTCTCCGCCGCCATCGCGTTGTTGGGAATACCGGCGTTGATGCGAATGCTGCGTCAGGAACGGACACCACAAAGCCTAGCCCGGGAAACCAGCGCGACCGGGATGCTTGGGCGGCACTGGACCCGGCGCGAAACGCTATTGAACCCGCTTTTCTGGTTCATGATGCCGGCGCTCATGGGACCTTCGGCATTCATTACTGCGTTCTTCTTTCACCAGGTCCATCTGGCGCAGACCAAGGGCTGGGCCCACATCCAACTGGTTGCGTTGTTTCCGGTCTACACCGGAGTGTCGATCTTGGCGATGTTCGCCTCGGGCTGGGCGTTGGACAGATGGGGAACGGCGCGGATGATGCCGTTCTATCAGATTCCGATGGCTGCCGGGTTTGCCCTGTTTGCGTTTGTCCAGACAATCCCCGGCGCCGTAATCGGTTTGTCCTGTCTTGCCATTTCGGTCGGCGCCAACAGCACGCTGCCCGCCGCGTTCTGGGCCGAGTTCTACGGCACCCGTCACATCGGCGCGATAAAGGCGATGGCTGCCGCCGTCATGGTGCTGGGGTCTGCTGTCGGGCCCGGCCTGACTGGCGGGCTGATCGATCTGGGCGTGCCACTCAGCACGCAGTTCCTGTGGATCGCCTGGTTTTTCGTGGCAACGTGCGGCATAGTCTGGATCGGTATTCACAGGGCCCGGCGGCTGCTTTAGCGGACCCGCCTCAGATACACGTAGTAAGCCCCATCACCGCCATGGCTGATATGGGCGGGACTGACCTGAAGAACCGCTTGGGCCAGCGGTGGCAAATGCAGCCACTGAGGCACCTGGTTGCGCAGCACGCCGCGGGGCGTCGGGATCGGGCCGGGTTCGTCTCTGTCCTTGCCTTTGCCGGTGACCACCAGAACCAGTCGTTTTCCCGATGCCTGCGCCGACAGGATGAACCGGATCAGAGCAGGATGGGCCGTATCGACCCGCATTCCGTGCAGATCCAGCTTGCCTTCGGGCTTCAGCTTGCCGCGTTTCATCCGCGCAAAGGCCTTGCTGTCCATCTGTACGGGTGCGGCGCGCAGGCTGTCGCCGATTGCGGGCTTCAAGCTGTGGCCGCGCCCATTTGTCGGTGCATTCTGACCCAGTTCAAAGGCGTCTATCCGCGCTTTTGGGGTTTTTCGCGGCTTGGGTTTCGGCAAGGTCGATGGGTGCACGGATTGGGGAATCTCCGGGTGCAGCCGCTCGGTCTGCCGGGTTACCTTGTGCCACAATTCGATCTCGTCTTCGGTCAGCTTGCGGCGGGTCATCAGAACTCATCCGGCAGCATGGCATAGGCGCGCTGGATCGGCAGCAGAACGATCATGCGACCGGGATCCTTGAGCTGGCCCGCCGCCTGTCCCGCGGCGTCCCCGGTTCCGAAAAAGATGTCGGCCCGTTGTGCGCCCTTGATTGCCGAGCCGGTGTCCTGTGCGATCATCAAGCGCCTCATCGGAGTCTTACCGTCTTTTTCGACCCAGACTGGCGCGCCCAACGGGGTATAGGCCGGGTCAACGGCGATGCTGCGCATTGCGGTGATCGACCGGTTCATTGCGCCCAAAGGACCGCGGTCTGCAGCCACCCGCGAAACCTCGCGGAAAAATACGTAGGACGGGTTGTGCATCAAAAGCTCGGCCCCAATCTCGGGGTTCTTGCGCACCCACGACTGGATCATCCGGGCGCTCACATCATGCGCACCCAGAATACCGCGCCGGACCAGTTCAACCCCAACCGACCGATAGGGGTGGCCGTTGGCCCCGCCATATCCAACACGCACGGAACTGCCATCCGGCAAACGGATGCGCCCCGAGCCTTGAATCTGTAGAAAAAACAACTCGACCGGGTCATCGACCCAGGCGATTTCCAAACCGCGGCCTTTCATCACGTCGCTGGTCAGCAGTTCGCGCCGGCTGAGCCATTGCCCGGCCTCCCGCGCCTCGGGCGGCATCTTGTAGACCGGGTATCTGTAGGTTTCAGTCCGCGTCCGCGAGCCGTTCAATTCCGGTTCAAAATATCCGGTGAACAGCGGGGCCTTTTCGTCCTCGATCAGGATGGGCCGGAAGAACAATTCGAAAAAGGCGCGCGCGGCATCGGGCTCGTATGTCCCTGCGGCTGCACACAACGAACGCCAGTCCGGATCGTCCAGATCCCCGCACGTGTCCAGAAAAACGGACAAGGCCGCGCCGTGGTCATCCTCGGCCCAGCCGTCAAGGTCAGCAAATGACAGGATGGATCGCGTCGCCTCGGCTCCGGCGGCATTGGCGGCGGTTAGAACCGCCACCAGCATCAGCGACCGGAGCGTTCCGATCATGCGTCCGTGGCGACAAGCAGCCAGTTCGGATCATCCGCGCCCATGACGCGGGCGAAAGTCCAGCTGTCCTTCTGGCGTTTGATCGTGTTGGGGCTGCCTTCGATGATGTCGCCGCCCCGGTCACGCACGACCGACGTCAGCTCTCCGACGAACCGCACGGTGATCTCGGCGCGGTTGGAATCCTTGTCGAATTGGGCATCCACCAGACCCATCTCACGCACACCGATGAATTCGGCCTCGATGGTCAGGCCCTTGTCCTCGCGATCGGCGACAACCGAGACGAAGGTTTCGAACACTTCCTCGGACAGGAAGGGCTGGATTTCATCCAGGTTGCCCCGCTCGAACCCCATGACGATCAGCTCATAGGCGCCACGGGCGCCCTGCAGAAACTCGCTGACCGAAAAGCTCGACTCGACGCGCTTCATCGCAGCCAGCGTCTGCGCCAATTCGCTGTCTTCGGGAACATGGTCGGTAATGTCACGATCCGGACCGCCGTCGATCACTTCGAAATCACGACGCGACTTCCCGGTGTCGGGTTGCTGCGGCACCGGTGGTTTTTCAAAGCCTTCGCGCGTGCCCAGCACGCTTCTGAGACGCAGGATCAGGAAGATGGCTATGCCAGCCAGCACCAGAAGCTGGATCAGGGGTGAGTTCATTTCGTCCTCTTTTCAGCACCGAGACTTTGTACACGCGGCCTCGTGTCACTATGTAGGTGACAGTTGGTGGCAAGTCCACAGCCCGGCCTATGGGAAAGGATAGCGCATATGTATCTGTTCTTGGCATTTTTATTGGTGCCGATCATCGAAATCGCCCTTTTTATCCAGGTCGGCGGTCTGATCGGCCTGTGGCCGACGCTGGCAATCGTGGTTTTGACCGCCGTTCTGGGTACTGCGATGGTGCGGACACAAGGTCGCATGGCGACGGGTCAGCTACAGCGCGCCTTTTCCGAACTGGACGACCCGACCGAACCGCTGGCCAGTGGTGCGATGATCCTGCTGTCGGGTGTTCTGCTGATGACACCCGGGTTCTTCACCGACGCAATCGGCTTTGCGCTGCTGGTTCCCGGGGTGCGGGCCGCGGTTTTTCGGTATCTCAAGTCGCGGGTCACGATTACCCAGTTCCAGATGGGCCCCAGCCCGCAATACGGGGCGGCGCGCGATCCGTTCGGTGGGGATGACATCATAGATGGAGAGTATTCGGAAGTGCGCACAAAACCCGCACAACCGTCGAAATGGGTGGAAGGGCCGCACCAGCATTGAGGTGCCCGGCCCAACTTGATAAGCAGTGGCGAATTTAAATTTTGGAGCGGATCCATGACCGAAGAAACCGCCGCCGGCACAACAGAGCCCCAGGCAGCCCCCCAAATCCAGATGCGCATTCTGGGACAGTTCATCCGGGACATGTCCTTTGAAAACGTGATGGCGCAAAAAGGCGTCTCGGGCGACGTGCAGCCCGAGATCTCGGTCCAGGTGAACCTGGATGCGAAAAAGCGCTCGGCAGACCACCAATACGAGGTGTCGATCAAGCTGAACCTCAAGTCCAAGGCCAAGGGTCTGGAGGACATCCTGTTCCTGTGCGAGATCGATTATTGCGGCCTGTTCCACGTAGAAGGTGTGCCGAATGATCAGTTGCACCCGTTCCTGATGATCGAATGCCCGCGGATGCTGTTCCCGTACCTGCGCCGCATCGTCAGCGACATCACCCGCGACGGTGGCTACCCGCCGGTCAACCTCGACAACATCGATTTCGTCGGCCTGTACCGCAACGAGTTGATGCGCCGTCAGGCCGAAGCGTCCGACAAAACCGAAGCGTGACTAGGCAACCCGCATCTGACCCAGGTCAGGTGCGGGACCACAGGGCATTTTCGCCCAGCTTTTCGACAAATGCATCATGCGCAGCACGCTCATCCTCGGTAATCCGGGGCTGCAGTGGGTTGGGCCGTGGACCGGGGCGCCAGATGTCGCCACCGGTTGAGCTTTCGGCAGACGCCGAGGACAGGCCGAAATCGGGCTGCCGCCCGCCGATCAGTTCCAGATAGACCTCTGCCAGGATTTCCGAGTCGAGCAACGCGCCGTGCAGAACCCGGTTCGAGTTGTCGATGTTGAACCTCCGGCACAGGGCATCCAGCGAGGCGGGCGAGCCGGGAAACCTCTTGCGCGCGATCGCGAGCGTGTCCAGCGCCTGCTCCATCGGGATCGGGGGCAGACCCATCCATCCCAATTCAGCATTGAGGAATTTCATGTCGAATGACGCGTTGTGGATCACCAGCCGCGCATCCCCCACGAAATCGCGGAAGGCCTGCCCGACCTTCGCAAAGACGGGTTTGTCCTTCAGGGTGATCTGGCCGGGTTCGGGTTTTTGCGGCGGCTCCAGCAGGTCAGGGCCGATGCCGTGCACGCCGAAAGCCTCGGCCGGCATAGAACGTTCGGGGTTGATGTAGACGTGATAGGTCTCGCCCGTGGCGACGTGGTTCCACAGCTCGATGGCGCCGATCTCGACGATCCGGTCGCCGCTTTCGGGATCGAATCCAGTGGTTTCCGTATCCAGTACGATTTCACGCATCTGCCAATCCTGCCCTGATCTGCCTGACCACATCCTGCACCTGTGCGCGGGCATGGTCCAGAGTGTCGGTGACGATCACGAACTCCGACCGCGCGCATTTTTCGTCATTCGGCATCTGCTTGGCGCGGATCTGCTCGAACTGCGCCTCGGTCATCGTGCCCCGCGCCATGACGCGGCGCTTCTGCTCGTCTGGGGGAATTGACACACAAGCCACCGCATCCATCTGCGCCTCGCCGCCAGTTTCGAAAAGCAGAGGAATATCAAAGACAAGGATGTCCGACTTGGCCGCCTGTCGAAACGCTTCCCGATCTTGGGCCACCAGCGGGTGGACGATGGATTCGATCCGTTTCAACGCGGTCGGATCGGCGCTGATGATCCGTTTCAGGGCGTCACGGCTGACGGCCCCATCCTCGATCGCGTCGGGAAATGCCGCGCGGATCGGCACGACCGCCGCGCCGCCTTCCGCATACAGCCGATGCACGGCGGCGTCTGCATCCCACACGGCGCAGCCTTCCTGTGCGAACAGGTCGGCGGTGGTGCTTTTGCCCATTCCGATCGACCCGGTCAGACCCAGAGAGAAACTCATGCCAGAACCGCTGCGCGGGTTTCTTCCGTAACCTCGGGGCGCAGGCCGAACCACCGCTCGAACCCGGGCACCGCCTGATGCAGCAACATGCCCAGCCCGTCGACGACCGTGCAGCCCGCAGCCTCGGCCTGTTCCAGAAGGTGGGTCTTCAATGGCGTATAGACCAGATCGGTCACCACCGTTCCCGGCTGCAACCCGTCCAGCGGGACGCGCAGCTCGGGCTGACCCTGCATGCCCAGTGACGTAGTGTTCACCACCAGCTCGGCGTTTTCGATCACGTTTCCGGCCTGGACCCAATCGACCACGGTGATGCGCTGACCAAATTCCTCTTTCAGGTGATCGGCGCGCGACCGCGTGCGGTTGGTCAGCAGGATCTCGGGCACGCCGGCCTCGGCCAGCGCCTGCAGCACCGCCCGCGCGGCCCCGCCCGCGCCGAACACCACCGCCGGGCCATCCTGCGGCACCCAATCCGGCGCGCCCGCGCGCAGGTTCTGCATGAACCCGTACCCGTCGGTATTGTCCGCGTGGATCGAGCCATCGGCCCGGAACATCAGCGTATTCGCCGCCCCGATCACCGAGGCGCGGTCCGACACATGATCCGCCAGACGCATCGCGGCCTCTTTGTGCGGAACGGTGACATTGGCCCCGACGAACCCGGCCTTGGGCAAGCTACGCAGGACCGTTTCAAGATCTGCGGGCGCAACATCCATCGGCACATAATGGCCCGGCAAACCATAGGTCTTCAGCCAATAGCCATGCAGGACAGGCGATCGGGAATGGGCAATCGGGTGTCCGATGACTCCGGCCAGTGGAATGCGGTTTTCGGTCATTGTTCGATCACCCCTCGGACCGCAAGAAAATTGAGCAGCTCCAGCAGGGGCATACCCAAGACGTTAAAATAGTCGCCGTCAATGCTGGTGAACAGGCGCACGCCTTCTTCTTCCAGCTTGTAGGCCCCGACCGCGTGGCGGATGCTGTCCCAGTTGCGCGCGACATAGCCCTTCAGATAGGCATCCGAACTGGCACGCATCCGCAACCGGACCTGTCCGATATGGCGCCAGACTGGTTCGCCGTTCTGATAGATCACCGCCGCCGATAGCAGCATGTGACGCTTGCCGCGCATCGCCTTCAATTGCGACAGCGCTTCTTCGGGCGTTTCGGGCTTGGACAGCAGACGTCCGTCGAAATCGAGAACCTGGTCACAGCCCAGAACCATCGCGCCGGGCGTCTTGTCACTAACCTTGCGCGCCTTGAGCTCGGCCAGAGCATCGGCGATGTCGCGGGGCGGCGCGCCCTCAGCCAGAAGCGCGCGTTTGGCGGTATCCTCGTCCACGCGGGCGATCTGGACGGAAAACGGCACCCCGGCGTTCCGCAGCAACTGCGCGCGGATCTCGGACCCCGAGGCAAGAATGATGGGGACAGTCATGTGGAAAACCCCGTGGGCAAGTGGATCATTGGTCTTGAACGGTTTGTATGGTTTTCCGGTTGACACGCAAGCCCGCGATTTCGGCCTGAAACTTCCCTGAGTCGCTCAAAGACTGTCCGGTCGGGACAAGGATAACTCAGGATCTTGGGACTTCCTGTTCATCAAAAGATGTCCCTTGAGTTATCCCCAGTCCAGGTCCGCGATGTATAATCTAACTGTTTGTTTTTATTATGTAAAAAATGAAATCACCAGAATCACCCAGTTTTGGAATTTATTCATCCACCTGGGGAAAACTGGCGGACAAGAAAATAATCCACGGATTTTGCCCACCCTACAAAACCATCATCCTTTCTCTTTTCTATTTTTTTTATTAGGGAGGGTCCGACCAGTGCCGGGAAACCCGATGACCGATCTTCTCTTCACGCTGTACCCTTGGGTGAAATCGCTGCACATCATGGCGGTGATCTCGTGGATGGCGGGTTTGTTCTATTTGCCTCGTCTGTTCGTCTATCACGTCGAAAAGGCGCAGACCGTCGACGGCGCGCCCGAGATCTTCTTTGAAATGGAAGAAAAGCTGCTGCGCGTGATCATGCGCCCGGCGATGATCGTGGCCTGGGTCTGCGGCCTCATCATGGTGTTCACTCCCGGCATCGTCGGGTGGGACTGGTCCTGGCCCTGGGTCAAGGGCGCCGCGGTGATCGGCATGACCTGGTTCCATCACTGGCTGATGGCCCGGCGCAAGGATTTCGTTGAAGGCCGCAATACGCTCACAGGGCGCCAGTACCGCATGATGAATGAGGTTCCGACCGTTTTGATGGTCATCATCGTTCTGGCGGTCATTCTGAAGTTCTGAGGGCCATTTCCGCACCGGTTTGACTCGGGCGGCGACCGGCCTTATGTAGGTATCAACCCATCCGTCCGGATGGCGCATCTTCCTGTTTGAAATTCAACGCTGTGCCGCACCCTTGCGGCCAAGGTCCGTATCATAATGACAACCGAATCCCTGAATCTGGCCGATCTGAAGGCCAAAAGCCCCAAAGACCTTCTGGCCATGGCCGAAGAGCTCGAGATCGAAAACGCCTCGACCATGCGCAAGGGTGAGATGATGTTCCAGATCCTGCGCGAACGCGCGGATGAGGGCTGGACCGTGGGCGGTGACGGTGTGCTTGAGGTGCTGCAGGACGGCTTCGGCTTTCTGCGCTCGCCCGAGGCGAACTATCTGCCCGGCCCGGACGACATCTATGTCTCGCCCGAGATGATCCGCCAGCACTCGCTGCGCACCGGCGACACGGTCGAGGGCGAGATCAAGGCCCCGGAAGAGAACGAGCGATATTTCGCGCTGACGAAGGTGACCAAGATCAACTTCGAAGACCCGGAAAAGGCGAAACACAAGATCGCCTTTGACAACCTGACGCCGCTCTATCCAGACGAGCGGCTGAAGATGGAGATCGAAGATCCGACCATCAAGGACAAATCCGCCCGTGTGATCGACCTGGTTGCGCCGATCGGCAAGGGCCAGCGGTCGCTGATCGTGGCACCGCCGCGGACCGGTAAAACGGTGATCCTGCAGAACATCGCGCATTCGATCGAGCGCAACCATCCGGAGTGCTACCTGATCGTCCTGCTGATCGACGAGCGCCCCGAAGAGGTGACCGACATGCAACGCTCGGTGAAGGGCGAGGTGGTATCCTCGACCTTTGATGAACCGGCGACCCGCCACGTAGCCGTGTCCGAGATGGTGATCGAAAAAGCCAAGCGCCTGGTCGAACACAAACGAGATGTTGTTATTCTTCTCGACTCGATCACAAGACTTGGTAGGGCATTCAACACTGTGGTCCCGTCTTCCGGCAAAGTTTTGACCGGTGGTGTGGACGCAAACGCCCTGCAGCGGCCCAAACGATTCTTTGGTGCAGCGCGCAACATCGAAGAGGGCGGTTCGCTGACCATCATCGCCACCGCGCTGATCGACACCGGCAGCCGGATGGACGAGGTGATCTTTGAAGAATTCAAGGGCACCGGCAACTCGGAGATCGTTCTGGATCGCAAAATCGCAGACAAGCGGGTGTTCCCGGCGATCGACATCCTCAAGTCCGGCACCCGCAAAGAGGACCTGCTGGTCGACAAGGGCGATCTGGCCAAAACCTTCGTTCTGCGCCGTATCCTCAACCCGATGGGCACAACCGACGCGATCGAGTTCCTGTTGTCCAAGCTGAAACAGACCAAGACCAATTCCGAGTTCTTCGACTCGATGAATACCTGATACGGTCTTGTAACCGACGCGAGGCCTTCGAATGGAAACGATATTCGCCTTGGCCAGCGCGCAAGGCAAGGCAGGGGTCGCTGTGATCCGCCTGTCAGGACCGCAATCGCACCACGCGGCCAAAGTTCTGTCGGGTGGAGATTTGCCGTTGCGTGGCATGTGCCTGCGTGAGTTGCAGGCACCTGACGGGTCGCGTCTGGATGACGGGCTGGTCCTGACCTTCCACGGTCCGTCCAGCTTTACCGGCGAAGATGTTGCCGAGCTGCAGATCCATGGCAGCACGGCTTCGGTCAACGCGGTTCTGCGCGTCCTGTCCGAAATGCCGGATCTGCGACTGGCTGAACCGGGCGAGTTCACCCGGCGTGCTCTTGAAAATGGGAAGATGGACCTTGCCCAGGTCGAAGGCCTGGCCGATCTGATCGACGCAGAGACCGAGGCACAGCGTAAGCAGGCTCAGACCATCCTGGCCGGCGAATTGGGCGACCTGGCAGAACGGTGGCGGCGGGATTTGATCCGGGCGGCCTCATTGCTGGAGGCCGTCATCGATTTTGCAGATGAAGACGTGCCAACGGATGTGTCACCCGAGGTCCGATCGCTTGTAACTGCTGTCATGGCGGATCTAGAGCGGGAGGCGAAGGGCGTGAGGATTGCCGAGCGGATTCGCTCCGGCTTTGAAGTGGCTATCGTCGGCCCACCGAACGCGGGCAAGTCGACCTTGCTGAATGCGCTTGCGGGCCGAGAGGCGGCAATTACTTCGGAATATGCAGGCACCACCCGCGATATTATCGAGGTGCGGATGGACTTGGCAGGTCTGCCGGTCACGCTGTTAGATACGGCCGGGTTGCGCGAAACCGAGGATCACGTAGAGGGTCTTGGGATCGCTCTGGCTAGAAAGCGGGCGGAAAATGCCGACCTTCGCGTATTTCTGACCGAGGACCCGAAAGCTTTGGGAATCGATATGCAATCCGGCGACATCCAGGTTCTGCCGAAGTCCGACCTTCGTTTAGATGGGACAGAAGGCGTGTCCGGGAAGACAGGTCAGGGAATCGATCGCCTGATTCACAACATATCGGTAGTTTTGAGAGACAGAACCGCAAGTTCTGGTATTGCCACCCGGGAACGCCACCGTGTTGCAATGCTGAAATCCTCGGCCGCTCTCTCCGAAGCACTCAGGGTTCTGGATTCCGGCCCGGACCTGTACGATATTGCAGCAGAAGAGCTGCGGACCGCCATCCGCGCGTTGGGGTCTTTGGTCGGTCGAGTAGATGTGGAAAATCTTCTGGACGAAATATTCGCCAGCTTTTGTTTGGGTAAGTGAGGAGTGTTTCACGTGAAACATTCGGAGTTTGACGTCGTCGTTATCGGAGCGGGGCATGCGGGGGCAGAGGCGGCTCATGCCGCCGCGAGAATGGGCGCGAATACGGCGCTGGTCACGCTGTCCGAGACGGATATCGGCGTCATGTCCTGCAACCCGGCAATTGGAGGGCTGGGCAAGGGTCATCTGGTTCGTGAGATCGACGCGCTGGACGGCGTTATGGGGCGGGTCGCAGACCGGGCAGGTATCCAGTTTCGCCTGCTCAACCGCCGCAAGGGGCCGGCCGTTCAGGGGCCACGCGCTCAGGCTGACCGGGCATTGTACCGGGCCGCCATGCAGGCGGAAACGCGGAAGCGTCAAAACCTGACCGTCGTGACCGGCGAAGTCGTTGATTTTCGGATGGACGGAAAGCGTGTTGCCGGGGTTGTGCTGGGCGATGGTTCGGAGATTCCTGCGAAGGCGGTGATTCTGACGTCAGGTACGTTCCTTCGGGGGGTGATTCATATCGGCGATGCCCAACGCCCTGGCGGACGCATGGGTGACCGGCCCTCGGTCAGGTTGGCCGCACGTCTTGACAGTTATGACCTTCCGATGGGCCGTTTGAAGACCGGAACCCCGCCGCGTCTGGATGGGCGTACAATTGACTGGAGTGGTCTGGAGCGCCAGGAAGGGGATGCCGATCCCACCTTGTTTTCTTTCCTGTCGAAGGCGGTAGAAGCGCCTCAGATCGCGTGCGGGATCACCCATACCAACAGCCGCACCCATGACATCATCGAGAAAAACCTGAAGCGCTCGGCCATGTATGGTGGTCATATCGAAGGCGTTGGCCCGCGCTACTGCCCTTCGATCGAAGACAAGATTGTTCGGTTTGCGGACAAGGACTCCCACCAGATTTTCCTGGAGCCTGAAGGGGTTAATGACCACACGGTGTATCCAAACGGGATTTCGACTTCGCTGCCTCAGGATGTACAAGTTGAGTATGTCCGATCCATCAAAGGCCTTGAGGCTGCAGAGATCCTGCAGCCGGGTTATGCTATCGAATACGACTATGTGGACCCACGTGCGTTGAACGCATCCTTGGCCTTGCCGGAGATCCCAGGACTATATCTTGCGGGGCAGATCAACGGAACCACAGGGTATGAGGAAGCGGCCGCTCAGGGTCTGGTCGCGGGCCTGAATGCGGCGCTGGAAGTTCAGGGGCGAGACGTAATTCATTTTACCCGAGCCAATAGCTATATTGGTGTCATGATCGACGATCTGACCACACGGGGCGTAGCGGAACCTTATCGGATGTTCACCTCGCGCGCCGAGTTCCGTCTGTCCTTACGCGCCGACAATGCGGATCAACGCCTTACGCCGCAAGGCCTGGAAATTGGGTGTATATCGGATCATCGCCGCCTGGCTTTTGAAACAAAAATGGAAAAGCTGGGCGCTGCGAAGTCAGTACTAACCGAAAGGACTTATACCCCCAAGGAAATTCGCGCAGCTGGCATCGAAGTGAATCAGGATGGTAACCGCAGGGACGGAATGGCAATCTTGGCTTTTCCGAACGTGTGCTTCGAGGACCTTGTGCCGCTGATCCAGCAGCTGGAGGATGTCGACCAAGACACCCGTCGGCAGATCGAAAGGGACGCGCTATACACCAACTACATAGCTCGGCAACAACGAGATGTCGAAGCCATGAAGCGCGACGAAACCCATGCCATACCTGCGGATTTTGACTATTCCTCGCTCACAGGCCTTTCGAATGAGTTGAAGCAGAAGCTGTCAACCGCGCGACCAGCAAACATTGCCCAAGCGAGCCGCGTGGAGGGTGTTACACCTGCTGCTTTGACCTTGGTACTGGCGAAACTCAGAAGCAGTCAGAGAGCAAAAAAGGCATGAACGGCGACTCGTGCGCTTCGCCCGATGGCTTGAATGTTTCACGTGAAACATTCGAAAAGCTGTCAATCTTTGTCAATCTACTGCGAAAGTGGAATCCGAAGATAAACTTGGTTTCGCGCAGCACTCTGCCTGAGGTTTGGTCGCGGCACGTAAAGGACTCGATCCAGGTCTTTCATTTGGTTGAGCCAAAGAATCACTGGGTCGATCTGGGTAGCGGTGGCGGATTTCCCGGGCTGGTCTGCGCGATACTGGCCTCTGAAACATCGCCCGAGACGGAATTTACCCTGGTTGAGAGCGATCAGAGAAAATCGGCGTTTTTGCGGACCGTCATTCGAGAAACCAAGGCCAACTGCTCGGTGATTTCAAAGCGGATCGAGGTTGTGGATCCCTTGGGCGCTGATGTCCTGTCCGCAAGGGCGCTCGCGGACCTGACGACCTTATTGTCATTTTGTGACAGGCATTTAAAGGAAGATGGAGTGGCCGTGTTTCCCAAAGGCGCCACCTGGAAAAAAGAAATCGACGCGGCACAACGGGAATGGAGTTTTACCACGGAGCCGGCTAATAGTTTAACTGACCCCCAAGCTGTCATCCTGAAGATCAAAGGAGTCTCACGTGGTTGATCTGTCGCGCCCTGCAGGACCTCGTATCATGGCGGTTGCCAATCAGAAGGGTGGGGTCGGCAAGACTACGACAGCAATCAATCTGGCGGCGGGTTTGGCCGAGGCAGGATGCAAGGTTCTGGTCGTGGATCTGGACCCGCAGGGAAATGCGTCCACCGGGCTTGGGGTCGAGGATCGTGATTGGACCACGTATGATTTGATCCTGGACGAGGCGCCCTTGGAGGCCGTCGTGCAGGAAACCGAAATCGAAAACCTCAGTATCGTTCCGGCCACGGTTGACCTCAGCTCGGCCGATATTGAGCTGATCTCGAATGAAAAACGCAGCTACTTGCTGCACGACGCGCTCAGGCAACCGGCGATCGACAAGTTCGGTTTTGATTTCGTTCTGATCGACTGCCCGCCGTCCCTCAATCTGCTGACAGTCAACGCGATGGTGGCGGCGCACTCGGTGTTGGTTCCGTTGCAAAGCGAGTTCTTTGCGCTGGAAGGCCTGTCGCAACTGATGCTGACGATTCGAGAGGTTCGCCAGTCTGCGAATCCAGACCTCAGAATCGAAGGTATTGTGTTGACCATGTATGACAACCGCAACAACTTGTCCCGGCAGGTCGAAAAGGATGCGCGTGACAATCTGGGAGAGATGGTATTTAAAACCAAGATACCCAGAAATGTCCGGGTCAGCGAAGCGCCGTCATTTGCACTTCCGGTCCTTCAATATGACTCGGGGTCTCTGGGGGCGATGGCGTACCGGCATCTGGCACGCGAAATCATGCAAAAGAACAAAAAAGTGGCTGCCTGAGCGGCTGTCAGGAGGGCGAAGTGAGCGCCAGAAAAGGAAAACCTCGCGGATTGGGGCGCGGCTTGTCCGCCTTGATGGCGGATGTATCACAGGATCCTGAAGGCCGGGTCACAGCTGAACCACGTCGGCCAGACATGAAGGTTCCGATCGAGAAGCTGCGGGCAAACCCGAATCAGCCGCGCCGCACATTTTCACAGGATCAACTGGACGAGCTTGCTGCCTCGGTCAAAGAGAAAGGGATCATCCAGCCCCTGATCGTTCGCCCGGTCGGCGGCGGCGAATATGAAATCGTCGCGGGTGAGCGCCGCTGGCGCGCCGCGCAGATGGCACAGTTGCACGACATTCCGGTCGTCGTGCGCGAATTTGACGACACCGAAGTACTTGAAGTCGCCATCATCGAGAATATCCAGCGCGCTGATCTAAACGCAGTGGAGGAGGCCGCTGGCTACAAGCAGTTGATGGATCGGTTCGGTCACACCCAGGAAAAGCTGGCCGAAGCCCTGGGTAAGAGCCGCAGCCATATTGCCAACCTTCTGAGGCTGCTTTCACTGCCAAGTGACGTTCAAGCCCTTGTTATTGAAGGTAAAATTTCGGCCGGACACGCGCGCGCCCTTATCACGGCGGATAATCCGTCCGAACTGGCGAAAATTGTCGTGAAAGACGGCTTGTCAGTCCGCGCGACCGAGGCGCTGGTCAAGAAGCAACAACAGGGCGACAAGGATCGTCCCGCACCGCGGTCGCGGGACCTCAATGCAGGTAAGGACGCGGATACGCGGGCTTTGGAAAAAGACCTTTCTGCGATTCTGGCGATGAAGGTGGTCATCAACCACAAGCCCGGAACCGAGACCGGGCAGGTGGTGTTGACCTATGAAAACCTGGATCAACTGGATGATCTGTGTGCCAAGCTCAGCCGTTAGGGCGTGACCAGATAAAGATCATCACCGCGCCCAAGGTCACGGCCTGAATAATCAGGACATGGCTGGGCACAGAGACCAAAACCGACAAACCAAAGACGGCGGCAACCGACAGGGTCGCCGCCTTTTTTGCGGCTGGCCGGATAGCGCCCGAGGTTTGCCAATCAAGGATCAACGGGCCGAAGGTTCGGTGAGACATCAGCCAGTTGTGCAGCCGGGAAGAAGAGCGCGCGAAACAGAAGGCGGCCAGCAATAGGAACGGAACGGTGGGAAGCAGGGGCAGGGCAACACCGATCATGGCCAACGCAACGCAGAGCAATCCCAGTGTGGCCCACAAATAGTGCATGTCTAATCCAGCAACTCACGGATCACCGCATTGAGAACCGCGCGGCCGTCAGCAGTTGCGGAAACGCGGGGTCCGTCTTGGGCGATCATTCCGATGTCTTGCAGGTAGTCCAGTTTGGGTTGTGGCAAAGGGTGCCCGGACAGGCGATTGAAACGGTCCATATATAGACCTTCAGTCAAGCGAAGACACATCATGAGGTATTCATTCGCTTGTTCTTCGTCGGTCAGTGGGGTCCGCAGCTTCTCGCCATTTCCCTGCTCGGCGGCATTCAGCCACGCGTTCGGTGCCAGATGGGTTTCGGTTGCGATCCGTTGGCCATCTACTGTGATCCGTCCATGGGCGCCCGGTCCGATGCCGACATAATCGCCATAGCGCCAATAGATCAGGTTGTGCCGCGACTCGGCCCCGGGAACGGCGTGGTTCGACACCTCGTAGGCGGGCATGCCGTGGGCTTCGCAGACCTCTTGCGTGGCCACGTACATGTCGGCGGCGTTGTCGTCCTCGGGCAGGCCACGCAGCTTGCCGACCGAGTAGCGGTCGCCAAAGGCAGTGCCTGCCTCGATGGTCAGCTGGTACAGTGACAGATGGTCGATCGCCATCGACAGCGCCTCGGTCAGCTCGGCGCGCCAGGCTTCAAGCGTCTGGTACTGGCGGGCATAGATCAGGTCGAAGCTGACCCTGTCGAAACAGGTGCGGGCAATGTCGAAGGCGGCGCGTGCCTCGGCCACGCTATGGATGCGGCCCAGCCGCCTTAGATCTTCGTCATTCATCGCCTGAATGCCCATCGAGATCCGGTTCACGCCCGCATCGCGATAGGCGGCGAACCGTCCGGCTTCGACCGAGCCGGGATTGGCCTCGAGCGTGATTTCCATGTCATTGGCGGGTCGCCATAGGCTGCGGGCGGTGTCGATCACGGCGGCGACGGTTTCGGGCGCCATCAGCGATGGGGTGCCGCCGCCAAAGAAGATCGTGTTCAGAACCCGGTCGGGGGTTTCGGTGGCCGAGCGCTTCAGCTCGGACAGATATGCGTCAAGCCATTGTTTTTGATCAATATTTCTGGAAACATGGCTGTTGAAATCGCAATAGGGGCACTTGGCCTCGCAAAAGGGCCAATGCACGTACAGGCCAAAGCCCCCGTTGCGCCAATCATCCGCCAAAACAGCCTTTCACGAACAGCTCCACCGCGCGACCACGGTGGCTGATCTTGTTCTTTTCCCAGCGATCCATCTCGGCAAAGGTAATGTCGAATCCGTCAGGGACGAACATCGGATCATAGCCGAACCCGTCCTTGCCACGGATCGGCCAGACCAGATGACCGGGTGCGACGCCCTCGAACACCTCGTCATGGCCGTCGGGCCAGGCCAGAACCAACGTACAGCGGAACTGAGCGGTGCGTGGATGCGGAGCGTTGCGCGCCTCAAGCTCGGTGTGGGCGCGAGTCATGGCCATCAGGAAATCGCGACCATTTCCGGTTTCGGCCCAGTCGGCGGTGTACACGCCCGGCGCGCCATCCAGCGCATCGATGGTGATTCCGGAATCGTCGGACAGGGCCGGCAGGCCAGTGGCCTGTGCGGCCGCGTGGGCCTTGATGCGCGCGTTGCCGACGAACGTGTCCTCGGTCTCTTCGGGTTCGGGCAGGTTCATCTCGGCCGCGCCCACGACGGTCACGCCAAAGGGCTCGAGCAGATGGGCCATCTCCTCGAGCTTGCCTTTGTTGTGCGTGGCCACCAGCAGCCGATCACCTTCGAACCGGCGGGTCATGCGGTGGCGGCCTTTTGCGCGGCCACCAGCTCGGACACGCCTTTTTCTGCCAGTTCCATCAGCTGATCCATCTGCGCGCGGCTGAAGACCGAACCTTCGGCGCTCATCTGCACCTCGATCAGCTTGCCCGAGCCGGTCATGATGAAGTTTCCGTCAACGCCGGCCTCGCTGTCTTCGGGATAGTCCAGGTCCAGAACGGGCTGGCCGGCATAGATGCCGCACGATACGGCGGCGACCGGATCGACCAGCGGGTCCGTGATCACGTCGCCGGCCTTCATCAGCTTGTTCACCGCCAGCCGCAGCGCGACCCAGCCGCCGGTGATCGAGGCGCAGCGGGTGCCGCCATCGGCCTGCAGCACGTCACAATCGACGGTGATCTGGCGTTCGCCCAAGGCGACGCGGTCGACCCCGGCGCGCAGGGCGCGGCCGATCAGACGCTGGATCTCGACGGTCCGGCCACCCTGTTTGCCGCTGGCGGCCTCGCGCCGCATCCGGGTGTTCGTCGCGCGGGGTAGCATGCCGTATTCGGCGGTGACCCAGCCCAGGCCTGACCCCTTGATGAAAGGCGGCACACGATCCTCGATCGTGGCAGTGCACAGAACATGGGTGTCGCCGATCTTGATCAGGCAGGAACCTTCGGCGTGTTTGGTAAACCCGGTCTCGATTGAAACCGGGCGCATTTCGCTTAAATCTCGTCCAGAGGGTCGCATGAGATATCCTTTGTCTGCTGGCTTGGGGATAACGCCCGGCATGGCAGCGATGCAACCCCGATTGACCTTTCTGTTGGCAGCTATTTAATGGCCACCCAGCAAGGGAACCACCGATGAGTGAAGCGAGCAAAATTCTGGACGAGTTGAACGACCGGTCGCGGGAAGTGTTTCGCCTGATCGTCGAAAGCTATCTGGAAAGCGGTGAGCCTGTCGGCAGCCGCACCCTCAGCCGGTCGCTCAGCGAAAAAGTCAGTGCGGCAACGGTTCGCAATGTCATGCAGGATCTCGAATTTCTGGGCCTTTTGGGCAGTCCGCATGTCAGCGCCGGCCGGGTGCCCACACAGGTCGGGTTGCGCATGTTCGTCGACGGCCTGCTTGAAGTTGGCGACCTGGGCGAGGACGACCGCAAGAAGCTGGATGAAACACTGGGCAGCAATTCCGGTGATGTCAGCGGTATGCTGGATCGCGTCGGGGCTGCCTTGTCGAACGTCACGCATGGCGCGTCGCTGGTGCTGACACCCAAGCACGAATCCGAAATCAAGCATATCGAGTTCGTTTCCCTGGGTCATGACCGGGCCCTGGTGGTTTTGGTTTTCGCAGATGGCCATGTGGAGAACCGGCTGTTCACGCCACCTCCGGGTCAGACGCCCAGTTCGATGCGTGAGGCCGCCAATTTCCTGAACGCCCTGATCGAGGGACGGAAACTGTCTGATGTGCGCCGGATGATCCAGACCGAAATCGCAGCGCGCAGGCAAGAGATCGACGTGCTGGCCCGCGAGCTTGTGGAAAGCGGCCTTGCGGCCTGGGAGGGTGAGGCGTCGGACTCGGCGCGTCTGATCGTGCGCGGGCGGGCGAATCTGCTGGGCGAAACCGGTCAAGAAGAGGAGCTGGAGCGAATCCGGGTCTTGTTTGACGATCTGGAACGCAAGCGTGACATTGCCGAATTCCTCGAATTGACCGAGGAAGGCGAAGGTGTGCGCATTTTTATCGGTTCCGAGAACAAACTTTTCTCACTTTCGGGTTCCTCTTTGGTGGTGTCTCCTTATATGAACGCTGATCGAAAGATAATCGGCGCCGTTGGCGTGATCGGGCCGACCCGTCTGAACTATGGGCGGATCGTGCCGATCGTGGACTACACGGCGCAACTGGTTGGGAAGCTGATTTCCGATCGGAGCTAGAGGGTAAAAGATGGCAGAGCCGAAGAACGAAGACTTTCTGGACGACATTGCAACTGCCGAGGCGGAAGAACTGGCCGAGGAGATGGCCGAGATCAGCGAAGAAGCGCTGGAACTGGATGCCCTGAAGGCCGAGCGCGACGAGTTGCGCGACAAGTTCATGCGCGCCCTCGCGGATGCGGAAAACGCACGCAAGCGTGGCGACAGGGCCCGCCGCGAGGCCGAACAGTATGGTGGGTCCAAACTGGCGCGCGACATGCTGCCGGTCTACGACAACATGAAACGAGCGCTCGAGGCGGCTACGGACGAGCAGAAAGAGGTCGCAGCCGGCCTGATCGAAGGTGTCGAGCTGACCATGCGCGTGTTGAAGGACGTATTCCAGAAACACGGGATCGAGGTCATCACACCCGAGGTTGGCGACAAGTTCGACCCGAACCTGCACGAAGCCATGTTCGAAGCCCCGGTGCCGGGCACCAAGGCGGGCGAGATCATCCAGGTCTCGGCCGAAGGTTTCATGCTGCATGACCGCCTGCTGCGTCCGGCGCAGGTGGGGGTCAGCTCGACCCCGGCCAGCTGACGGGCCAGTGCTTCAGTGACAATTGAATGGGGCGGTCAGGATCTGGCCGCCTCTTTCAGTTTGTAGATCAGGTCCAGTGCTTCGCGGGGGGTCAGCTCGTCCGGCAGGATCTGGTCCAGCATGTCGGTGACCGGCGAGGCCTTCGCAACCGGTGGCGGCGGGGGCGGTGCGGCGGAAAACAGCGGCAGATCATCGATCAGCGCCTTTTGCTTGCCGCCCTCGCGCTCGGTCTTCTCCAACTGGTCCAGAACCACGCGTGCGCGCTCGACCACCGAGGCGGGCAGGCCGGCCAATTGCGCGACCTGCACGCCGTAAGAGCGGTCGGCCGCGCCCTTGTGAACCTCGTGCAGGAAGATCACTTCGCCCTCCCATTCCTTGACCGCGACGGTCGCATTTTCGACGCCCTCCAGCTTGCCGGCCAGCGCGGTCAGTTCGTGGTAATGCGTGGCGAACAACGCCCGGCAGCGGTTGGCGGCGTGCAGATGTTCCAGCGTGGCCCAGGCGATGGACAAGCCGTCATAGGTGGCGGTGCCGCGCCCGATTTCATCGAGGATCACCAGCGCCCGGTCATCGGCCTGGTTGAGGATCGCCGCGGTTTCGACCATCTCGACCATGAAGGTCGATCGCCCCCGCGCCAGATCGTCGGAGGCGCCCACGCGGCTGAACAGCTGGCTGACCAGCCCAATATGGGCGCGTTCGGCCGGAACGAAACTGCCCATCTGCGCCAGCAGCGCGATCAGTGCGTTCTGGCGCAGGAAGGTCGATTTACCGGCCATGTTGGGGCCGGTCAGCAGCCAGATGGCCGCACCGTCCTCGGCGCTGAGGTCGCAGTCATTGGCGATGAAGGCATCACCGGATTGCTGGCGCAGCGCATGTTCCACAACCGGATGACGCCCCGCAACGACATCAAAGGCGCGGGAGCCGTCCACCTGTGGGCGGCACCAGTTCTCGCCCCGCGCCAGATCGGCCAGCGCGGTGGTCAGGTCCAGTTCAGCCAACCCGCGCGCGGCCTGATTGATGCGGGCAGCCTGCGCCAGAATCTCGTCGGAAAGCCTTTGATAGAGCCGCTTTTCGATCTCAAGCGCCAGGTTGCCGGCGTTCAGGATGCGGGTTTCGATCTCGCTGAGCTCAACCGTGGTGAACCGCACCTGGTTGGCGGTGGTCTGGCGATGAATATAGGTCTCGCTGAAGGGCGGGTTCAGCATCTTTTCGGCATGGGTGGCCGTGGTCTCGATGAAATAGCCCAGCACGTTATTGTGCTTGATCTTCAGCGAAGCGATGCCGGTATGTTCCGCGTATTTTTGCTGAAACCCGGCAATGACCGAGCGGCCTTCGTCGCGCAGGGTGCGGGCCTCGTCCAGCTCGGCGTCGAAACCGGGGGCGATGAAGCCGCCATCGCGTGCCAGCAGCGGCGGATCGGCGACCAGCGCCTGATCCAGCAGGCCGAGCAGATCGTCGAAGCCCACGAGGTTCTGCACCGCGGTCGCCAGCAGCACCGGCAGATCCTGACCGGCACAGATTTCGGCAATCGCCTGCGCCTGCGCCAGCCCGTTGCGGATGGCAGCCAGATCGCGCGGACCGCCTCGCTCGAGCGACAGGCGCGACAGGGCGCGGTCCAGATCGGGCGTTTTGCGCAGCGCCTCGCGCAGATCGGCGGCGATCAGGCTGTCCTGGGCGGCAAAATCCACCGCATCCAGCCGGGCATGGATCACATCCAGATTGCGCGAGGGGCTGGACAGGCGTTGTTCCAACAGGCGCGCGCCGCCCGGGGTCACCGTCCGGTCCACCACCGACAGCAGCGATCCGGCCCGTCCGCCCGACAAGGACCGTGTGAGTTCCAGATTGCGGCGGGTGGCTGCGTCGATCTGCACGACGCGATCCTCGGATTCCTTCATCGGCGTCTGCAGCAGCGGCAATTTGCCCTTCTGCGTGATTTCCAGATAGTCGATCAGCGCGCCCATGGCGGAAATCTCGGCCCGCCCAAAGCTGCCGAACGCGTCCAGCGTGCCCACGTGAAACAAGCCGCAGATGCGTTTTTCTGCCGCAGTGCTGTCGAAACTGGCCCGCCCGATGGGGGTGAGCGCGATGCCCAGGTCTTGGACCGTGTCGCGCAGACTGGCCTCGGATCCATCGGCCACGATCAGCTCGGACGGGGCCAGCCGGGCCAGCTCGGGGCTGAGGCGGACCGAGGTCAGCGGCATCACGTGAAACGCCCCGGTCGAGATGTCGGCCCAGGCCAGCGCGGCCTCGTCGCGCACCTCGGCATAGGCGGCCAGAAAGTTGTGGCGGCGGGCCTCCAGCAGGGCGTCCTCGGTCAGGGTGCCGGGGGTGACAAGGCGCACGACATCGCGCTTTACCACCGATTTAGAGCCTCTTTTCTTAGCCTCGGCCGGGCTTTCCATCTGTTCGCAGACGGCGACGCGAAAGCCCTTGCGGATCAGCGTCAGCAGATAGCCCTCGGCCGAATGTACCGGCACGCCGCACATGGGGATATCTTCGCCATTGTGCTTGCCGCGCTTGGTGAGGGCGATGTCCAGCGCCTCGGCGGCGTTCACGGCATCCTCGAAGAACATCTCGTAGAAATCGCCCATGCGGTAAAACAGCAGGGCGTCTTTGTGGGCCTCTTTGATTTCCAGGTATTGCGCCATCATCGGCGTGACGTTGGACAAGGCTGCTCCCCTCTGGCGTATTCCGGCGCGACCTTACAAATCCCCCAACCGCGACGAAAGGTGAAATCGCATAGTCGTTGAGGCGCGCCCCCGGCTGCGGTATGAGGCGAAAAGCCCCCAAGTCATGGAACCGACCGTCACAATGCCCAAAGCGAAGATCACCAAAGAAGAGGCGCTGGCCTTTCACCTGGAACCCACCCCCGGCAAGTGGGAGGTGCAGGCCACCGTTCCCATGACCACGCAGCGCGATCTGTCGCTGGCCTACAGCCCCGGCGTGGCGGTTCCGTGCGAAGCCATCGCCGAGAACCCCGAGACCGCCTATGATTATACCAACAAGGGCAACCTTGTGGCCGTGATCTCGAACGGGACGGCGGTTCTAGGGCTGGGCAACCTGGGGGCGCTAGGGTCCAAGCCGGTGATGGAGGGCAAATCGGTCCTGTTCAAACGCTTCGCCGACGTGAACTCGATCGATATCGAGCTGGACACCGAGGACCCCGACGAATTCTGCCGCGCAGTGCGGCTGATGGGGCCGACCTTCGGCGGCATCAACTTGGAAGACATCAAGGCGCCGGAATGTTTCATCATCGAGCAGCGCCTGAAGGAAGAGATGGACATCCCCGTCTTTCACGACGACCAGCACGGCACGGCGGTGATCTGCGCGGCGGGGCTGATCAACGCGCTGCACATCTCGGGCAAGAAGATCGAGGATGTGAAGATCGTCCTGAACGGGGCCGGAGCGGCAGGGATCGCCTGTATCGAACTGCTCAAGGCGATGGGCGCCCGGCACGAGAACTGCATCGTCTGCGACACCAAGGGCGTGATCTATCAGGGCCGGACCGAGGGCATGAATCAGTGGAAATCGGCGCATGCGATTGCGACCGATCTGCGCACGCTGGAAGAGGCCATGAAGGGCGCCGACGTGTTCCTGGGCGTATCCGTCAAAGGCGCGGTCACGCAAGAGATGGTCGCCAGCATGGCCGACAATCCGGTGATCTTCGCAATGGCCAATCCCGATCCGGAAATCACCCCGGAAGAGGCACACGAGGTGCGCGTTGACGCCATCGTGGCCACCGGGCGCAGCGACTACCCCAACCAGGTCAACAACGTTCTGGGCTTTCCCTATCTGTTCCGCGGGGCGCTGGACATCCACGCCCGCGCCATCAATGACGAGATGAAGATCGCCTGCGCCCATGCGCTGGCCCGTCTCGCGCGCGAGGATGTGCCCGACGAAGTGGCACTGGCCTATGGCAAATCGCTGACCTTCGGGCGCGACTACATCATTCCCACGCCGTTCGATCCGCGTCTGATCCATCGGATTCCGCCCGCGGTTGCGAAGGCCGGGATGGACACAGGCGCGGCCCGGCGGCCGATCATCGACATGGAGGCCTATGAGCTGAGCCTCAAGTCGCGCATGGACCCGACCGCCAGCATTCTGCGCGGCCTGAACGCCCGGGCGCGTGCGGCACAAAACCGGATTGTCTTTGCGGAAGGTGACGACCCCCGCGTTTTGCGTGCGGCGGTGATGTATCAACGGTCAGGATTTGGCAAAGCCCTGGTGGTGGGCCGGCACGATGACGTGAAAGCCAAGCTCGAGGGCGCTGGTCTGGGCGACGCGGTGCGTGAATTGGAGGTGATCAACGCCGCCAACACGCAGCACCTGCAAACCTACAAGGACTTTCTCTACAAACGCCTGCAGCGGCGCGGGTTCGATGGCAAGGACGTACATCGCCTCGCGGCCCGCGACAGGCATGTGTTTTCCGCGCTGATGCTGGCCCATGGGCACGCCGACGGGTTGGTGACAGGTGCAACCCGGAAATCGGCGCATGTTCTGGACCAGATCAATCACGTATTCGACGCCGATGCCGCCCATGGCGCCGCCGGAATCACCGCGCTGCTGCACAAGGGCCGGATCGTGCTGATCGGCGACACGCTGGTGCATGAATGGCCCGACGAGAACGATCTGGCGACGGTTGCCGAACGCGCCGCCACGGTTGCCCGCCACATGGGGCTGGAGCCTCGGGTGGCCTTCGTCAGCTTCTCGACCTTCGGCTATCCGGTCTCCGAGCGGACTGAGAAACTGTACAAGGCCCCGCAGGTGCTGGAGGCGCGCGGCGTCGATTTCGAATACGAGGGCGAGATGACCGTCGACGTGGCGCTGAACGCCCACCAGCAAGAGGCCTATCCCTTCTGCCGCCTGACCGGGCCGGCCAACATCCTGATCGTGCCCGCACGGCACTCGGCCTCGATTTCCACCAAGCTGATGCAGGAAATGGCCGATGCTACGGTGATCGGCCCGATCCTGACCGGCATCGACAAGCCGATCCAGATCTGTTCGACCGGCTCGACCGCGAATGACATCCTGAACATGGCCATCCTGGCCTCGTGCGACATGGCGTGATCCGATGGCAATCTGGAACCTGGGTTCGATCAACGCCGACATGGTCTATGGGCTGCCGCACCTGCCGTCGCCGGGTGAAACCCTTGCGGCCAGCGGTTTGCAGCGGTTTCTGGGCGGCAAAGGCGCGAACATGTCGGTTGCGGCGGCGCGGGCCAGGGCGCATGTGCGCCACATCGGCGCCGTGGGGGCCGACGGGCTGTGGGCCCGCGACCGGTTGACCGAATACGGCGTCGACACGCGGCACATCGCGCAGGTCGATCAGCCCACGGGCCATGCGATCATCGCCGTGGATGCGCAGGGCGAAAACCTGATCATCCTGTACCCCGGCGCCAACCACGCGATCGGGGCCGACCAGATTTACGCTGCGTTGGCAGACTCTGACACGGGCGATCTTCTGGTGTTCCAGAACGAGACCACCGCACAGGTCGAGGCCGCGAAACTGGGCCGCGAGCGGGGTCTGACGGTGTGCTATGCCGCAGCCCCCTTCAGCGCAACGGCGGTGCAGGCGGTGCTGCCCTATCTGGATTTCCTGATCCTGAACGAGGTCGAGGCCGCCCAGCTGCAACAGGCCACAGGGATGGCTCCGGCCGATCTGCCGGTCGAGCATGTGATCGTCACGCTGGGGTCAAAAGGCGCCCGCTATCATCAACGCGGGCAGGCGGCGGCAGAGTTTCCCGCCCACAAGGTCAAGGCCGTGGACACGACCGGGGCCGGGGACACCTTTACCGGATATGTTCTGGCGGGAATGGACCGGGGGATGCCGATGGCGCAGGCCATCACCCAAGCCAACCGGGCCGCTGCCCTGATGGTGATGCGGCCTGGTACGGCGGACGTCATTCCCGATCTGAAAGAGGTGCGCGAGGCCGCGCTGGATTAAGATCCGGCAAACGGCGCGGCGTTGCCCCACAATTGCCGGACCCGTGCATCGCGGCCGCAGGCCTTGCGATAGGCCTTGTAGGCATTCAGCTGGCGTTTCGGCCCGAACCGGGTGAACACCAGCTTTTTGCCCTTGTAGTAATCCTGATGATAGGCCTCGGCCGGATAGAACGCCCCAAGCGACAGGACCGGAGTCACGATGGCCTGACCCAGCGCACGCTGTGCTTCGGCCTTGCTGCGTTCAGTCAAAGCTTTTTCGCCTGTGTCAGAGACGAAAATCGCGGTGCGATAGCTGTCGCCCCGGTCACAGAACTGTCCACCGGCATCGGTGGGATCGACCGAGCGGAAAAACAGGTTCAGCAGGGTTTCACGGGAAACGCGGGCCGGATCGAAGGTGATCTGCACCGCCTCGTAATGGCCGGTGCCGCCGCTCGTGACCTGGCTGTAGGCGGGGTTCGGAGTCGTGCCGCCGGTGTAACCCGAAACCGCCTCGATCACGCCGGGCACGGATTCGAAATCGGCCTCGACGCACCAGAAACAGCCGCCCGCCACGGTCAGCGTCTCGGTTCCGGCCGCCGGGGAAGGCTGAGCGCGCAGGATCAGCGCCAGCGCAATCAGCGCAAACAGAAGGGTCAGCTTGATCTGGTCGAGGCAACGGGTCATGGCGGATCTCCTTTCCGCCTCAGGCTGCCGCGCAACGGGGCGGATGACAATCGGCTGAAACCGTTTGTCACGCGGTGGTGAGACGAGTTTATCGCCTAGCCCAGCAGCTGCCCCAGCTTCATCGCGACACCCATGTCGCCCGAGATCTTGAGCTTGCCCATCATCACCCCGGTCATCGGGTTCAGCTTGCCGGTCAGCAGTTTGCCCAGATTGTCGCGCGAGATGCGGATGGTGCAATCGGTCTCGCGGTCTTGGGTGGTGGCCGTGTTGTCGGCCAGAACGATCACGCCATCGGCGCCGCAATCGAATTTCAACGAGCCGTCAAAGCGCTTGTCGGCCAGCCCTTTTTGGATTCCCTCGGCGATCTCCTGCAGCATCCCTGCCTCCCTATTTCGCACTTGCGTTCGGGGTGACAGAGGGCAGGGGCCGGGGCAAGCGTGACCTTACGGGAAACCGCTCAGCCCAAGGCTTGTTGCGTGCGCGGGCAGGGCTGCCCGTCATAGAACGCATCCAGAACCGCCTGGAATTCGGGCGGAGCATCGGGCACAGTGGCGAACAGGGTCATGGACGACCGCAGCTTCTTGGCATCCACCTTGCCGAGAATATCGGCCGGGTCCTTGCCCGCATGTGTCAGCATCAGCCGGGCCACCTCGGTCAGGCGGCGGCGCAGTTCGGGGTGGGCCAGATAGGCCGCGGCCTCGTCCAGATCCTCGATCCCATAAAGCTGCGCCATGTGCGACTGGCCCAGCTCGGCCAGTTGCGGAAAGACGAACCACATCCAGTGGCTGGTCTTCTGCCCCTGTTCCAGTTCGCGCAGGACATCGGACCAAACCGTGTCCTGCGCTTCGATGAACATTTCCAGTTCTTCGTTTATGCCGTCATCCTCGGTCACTTGGACAACCGCTTGTCGCGTGCCGCCAGCAGCTTGAGCCGTAGCGCGTTCAGCTGGATGAAGCCCGCGGCGTCTTTCTGGTCATAGGCACCGGCGTCTTCTTCGAAGGTCACGTGCGCCTCGGAATACAGCGAATGATCCGACCAGCGGCCCACGGTCGAGGCCAGACCCTTGTACAGCTTCACGCGAACGGTGCCGGTGACATGTTCCTGGCTTTTGTCGATGGCGGCCTGCAGCATCTCGCGCTCGGGGCTGTACCAGAAGCCGTTGTAGATCAGCTCGGCATATTGCGGCATCAGCTGGTCCTTCAGGTGCATCGCGCCGCGGTCCATGGTGATGGACTCGATGCCGCGATGCGCCTCCAGCAGGATGGTGCCGCCCGGTGTTTCGTAGATGCCGCGCGATTTCATGCCCACGAACCGGCCTTCGACCAGATCCAGACGACCGATGCCGTGCTTGCCGCCGTATTCGTTCAGCTTGGTCAGCAGGGTGGCGGGACTCATCGCCTCGCCATTGATGCTGACCGGGTCGCCTTTTTCAAAGCCGATCTCGATATATTCAGGCTCGTTCGGGGCGTCCTCGGGGTGGACGGTACGCTGATAGACATAGTCGGGCGCCTGTACAGCGGGGTCTTCCAGAACCTTGCCCTCGGACGAGGTATGCAGGAGGTTCGCATCCACCGAGAAGGGTGCCTCGCCCCGCTTGTCTTTGGCGATCGGGATCTGGTGCGCCTCGGCAAATTCCAGCAGCTTGGTGCGGCTGCTCAGGTCCCACTCGCGCCAGGGCGCGATCACCTTGATGTCAGGGTTCAGCGCATAGGCCGCCAGTTCGAACCGCACCTGGTCATTGCCCTTGCCGGTGGCGCCATGCGCCACTGCGTCAGCGCCGGTTTCCTTGGCGATCTCGATCAGGCGCTTCGAGATCAGCGGACGCGCGATCGAGGTGCCCAGCAGGTACAGCCCTTCGTACTGCGCATTGGCGCGGAACATGGGGAAGACGAAATTGCGGACGAACTCTTCGCGGATGTCCTCGATATAGATGTTCTCGGGCTTGATCCCCAGCAGCTCGGCCTTCTGGCGGGCGGGCTCCAGCTCTTCGCCCTGACCCAGATCAGCGGTAAAGGTCACCACCTCGCAGCCATACTCGGTCTGCAGCCATTTCAGGATGATCGAGGTATCAAGGCCACCGGAATAGGCCAGAACAACTTTCTTGGGCGCGGACATCTGACTTCCCCTTATGCGTAAGACGATTGGCCCCTAGCGGGTTTTCGACGTGGGGGCAAGAAGCTGTGGATTGACCGGGCGGCGGATTTGCAGTCAAACGGTAGCAACCATGGATTGATTAAGGAAAATTCGGAATGCTCGGATGGAATATTTTTGCCCACTCGCTTCGGATGGTTTTTGGCAACCTCAAGCAGGTGGCGCAAATCGTTATCGGTCCGGCCATAATCGGAACGGTTGCAATCATCGGCGTGTTCATGGTGTCCGGAATTCCACTCGAGGCATTTGATGACAATCCGAACGGGCTACCGCCGGGGGTGAATCCGGGGGCCCTTATTCTGTTCGCGTTTCTCCTGTTCGTCGTGATGCTCCTCGTCATGGGCTGGATCGCGGTGGCCTGGCACAGATACATTCTTCTGGAAGAGTATCCTTCCGGCGTGCTGCCCACCTTTCGGTTCGATCGCATTCTGGCCTATTTCGGACGCGGGCTGATGCTGGGGATCCTGATGGCAATTGCGTTCCTGCCGATGGGGATCCTGACAGGCATGCTGGGCGAAGGACTGATCGCCGTTTCGATCATCCTGACCATCGGCTACCTGGTTTTCCTGGCTATTTGCTTCTATCGGCTGTCCATCATCCTGCCGGCTGCGGCAATCGGCCAGCCGATTACGTTGAGCGAGGCGTGGAGCAACACGCTAGGTACCGCAGGTACAATCATCGTCCTTATTGTGGTCTCGTTCCTGTTTCAGTTCCTCGTTCAGCTGGCGATCGGAGTTTTGTCGATCATTCCGGTACTGGGTGTATTGATCGCCCTGTTTTTCGGAATCTTGATCCTGCCGATGATCAACGTCAGCATCCTGACCACGATGTACGGCGTGTTCATCGAAAAGCGCGAACTGGGCTGATCGCCCGTACACCGATGTATTCCTTGCCCTTGTCGGCCTGATGGGGCAGGGAATGCGGCATGAGTGATTTCATGACCCGCGCCCGCGCCGCCGAACAGGCGATGCGCACCGTGTTTCCTGCAACACCGTTGCAGCGCAATGCCCATCTGTCCGAGAAATATGATGCCGACATCTGGCTGAAACGCGAAGACCTCAGCCCGGTGCGGTCCTACAAGATCCGTGGCGCGTTCAACGCCATGCGCAAGCAGCAGGGGCAGGACCTGTTCGTCTGCGCCAGCGCTGGCAACCACGCGCAGGGCGTGGCCTATATGTGCAAGCACATGGGGGTCAAAGGCGTGATCTTCATGCCGGTGACGACACCTCAACAAAAGATCCAGAAGACCCGAATCTTTGGAGGCGACAACATCCAGATCCACCTGACCGGCGACTATTTCGACCACACGCTTGCCGCGGCTCAGGACTGGTGCGCGCAGCAGGGTGGGTATTTCCTGTCGCCTTTTGACGATGACGACGTGATCGAGGGGCAGGCCTCATTGGCCGTGGAGATCGAAGAGCAGCTGGGCCGCCTGCCCGATCACGTGGTGCTGCCGGTGGGCGGGGGCGGCATGTCCTCGGGCGTGGCGACGTGGTTCGGCGATCGCACCCATTGCCTGTTCGTCGAACCCGCGGGCGGGGCCTGCCTGCGCGCGGCGCTGGCGGCGGGACATCCGGTGTCGTTGGACAAGGTAGATAATTTCGTCGACGGCGCGGCGGTGGGCCGGATCGGAGACAAGCCGTTCCAGCTCTTGCGTGACCGGCACCTGTCGGACGTGATCGTTCTGTCCGAGGACCGCATCTGCACCACCATGATCGAGATGCTGAACGTGGAAGGCATCGTGCTGGAACCCGCCGGGGCCCTAGCGATCGAGGCGGTGGGCGACGTCCAAAGCTTTGTGCGCGGCAAGACGGTCGTCTGTGTCACCTCGGGCGGGAATTTCGATTTCGAGCGTCTTCCCGAGGTCAAGGAGCGGGCGCAGCGCTACTCGGGCGTCAAGAAGTACTTCATCCTGCGCCTGCCGCAGCGCCCCGGAGCGCTGAAGGAATTTCTGAACATCCTCGGCCCCGAGGATGACATCGCCCGGTTCGAATACATGAAGAAATCGGCGCGCAATTTCGGTTCGGTCCTGATCGGGATCGAGACCAGCAAGCCGGACAATTTCCTGCGCCTGTTCGCACATCTGGACGATGCCGGGTTCGTCTATACCGACATCACCGAGGACGAGACGCTGGCACAGTTTGTGATCTGACCGATTACAGGTTGTCCTTCAAGCCGGACATGAATTCCGCGCGCGAGCGGTCGAAGGCCGCGACGACCGCGTCCAGATCGACTTCCGCCCCATGGCCCGCAGCAGCGCGCCGCTCGCCATCCTGACAGAGTTTGGACAGACTCTCAAAACCAAGGCTCAATGCACTGCCTTTGAGGAAATGCAGGTTCTGCTCAAGCGCGGACCGGTCGGTGTCCGACGTCAAGCGGCCCATGACCTCACCGACTTCATCCAGAAAAATCCGGACGACCTCGTCGAACTCCTCGGCCCCGACTTCATCACGCAGCTGGCGCACCCTTGGCCAGTGTATCATCACCGTCCTCCACCTTGACCGGTATCGTCTCTGAATACCGGCCAGGGGTAAAAACCGGGTTAAGCCGCGGCGGTGAACAGCTTTCATCGGTTGTTAAGCCGTGCGCCGTAGCTTTGCCCCACCCCCGTTGGAAAATGCGCAGAGGTTTCGCGTGCGAGTGTCCAGCCAAATTGAGGCCAAGGCTGATCTGGATTTTGGAGCCATCCGGACGGTGCTGGTGGTCGATGACAGCCGCCTGCAACGCCGTATTCTGGTGGCGTCGCTGAAGAAATGGGGATTCACGGTTGTCGAGGCCGACAGCGGTGAAGAAGCGATCGAGATCTGTAAAAAGGCCCTGCCTGATCTGGTGCTCAGTGACTGGGTGATGCCGGGCATGGGCGGGCTGGAATTCTGCCGCGCGTTTCGCGCGTTGGAGAACGACCAGTATACCTATTTCATCCTTCTGACCTCAAAAAGTGAGAAGCAGGAAGTCGCGCGCGGTCTGGATGCCGGTGCGGATGATTTCCTGATCAAACCGCTTGAAGCAGACGAGTTGCGGGCCCGCATTTCGGCAGGGGCCCGCATTCTTGATATGCAGCGCGAGCTTTCGGACAAGAACCGGTTGATCGAAACCGCATTGTCCGAACTGCGCCTTGCGCATGACGCCATCGACAAGGATCTGATCCAGGCGCGCAAGATACAGGAATCACTGGTGCCGGAACTCTATCGGGAATTTGGCAGGTCCCGGGTCAGCCTGCTGCTCAAACCCTGCGGCCACATCGGGGGTGACCTGGTGGGGATGTTTTCGCCGGGCGCGAACCGGATCGGGTTCTACAGCATCGATGTCTCCGGCCACGGTATCACGTCAGCAATGATGACGGCGCGGTTGGGCGGGTATCTGACCAGCCAGCATTTCGATCAGAACGTCGCAATGGAGAAGCGGTTCAACAAGTTCTACGCCTTGCTGCCACCCGAGCAGGTGGCCGCCATCCTGAATGCCCACCTGATGGCCGACACGGGGATCGAGGAGTATTTCACCATGGTCTACGCCATCGTGGACCTGCGCAACGGCCACCTGAGGATGGTTCAGGCTGGGCACCCCCATCCACTGCTGTTGCGCCGGACCGGCCGGGCAGAGTTCCTTGGGGATGGCGGCCTGCCCATCGGATTGCTGCCCGATGTGGCGTTCCAGCAGACCGAAACCTATCTGCAGCGCGGTGACAAGCTGCTGTTGTACTCGGACGGCTTCACCGAATGCCGTGTCAAAAACGGTGATCTGCTCGATGAGGACGGGCTGCAACGGATGGCGCTGGAATGTCTTGGTGCGAACAGCGGGCCTGAGTTTCTGGACGACATGTTCTGGCGATTAACTCAGGGTATGCCGCCGGGTGCCGGGATGGAGGATGACGTTTCAGCCGTGTTTTTCGAGTACAACGGAAACTAAAGCCCAGATAGATGCAGCCGCGCGAAGTGCCGGTCGCCTGCATTGCCCAACATGTGAACCGCATCGCCGGTGTTCATCCAAACCGCCTCGTGAAAGGGTTCGGTCGGTGGTCCTTTGCGTTGAACCGGGCGAGCGCGGTAGATCAGACAGACCTTCTCGGCCCACAAATCATATTCGGGCATGTAGGTGAATCGCCGAAACGCACCAACCCGCCGCGGGTCCGCGATCGACCATCCGGTTTCTTCGAACACTTCGCGATGCAGGGCGACTATTGGCGACTCGCCGGGGTCGATCCCGCCACCGGGCAGCTGCAAGTCGGGTCCGGGTTCGGTCTGGCAGGTCAGCAGCAGGCTGGCCCCGCGCGGCAGCAGCGCATAGACGCCGACCCGGCGCGTGTATTTCCGTCCCGGTTCCGGGGTTTCGCCGAACCGTCTGATCATGTAAGGACCCTTTCAACCCCGAATGTACGACCTATATGGTGGCGATATGCCAACTTGCGGCGCTTAAGGAAACCCCATGTCTCTTGGAACGAAAATCGCGTGGGACGATACCGTCCTGCCCTTTCAACTTGATGTATCGGATATGCGTGGCCGCGTGGCCCGGCTGGACGGGGTGCTGGACGGCATCCTGAAGCAGCACAACTACCCCGCACAGGTCGAGGCGCTGGTGGCCGAGATGGCCTTGCTGACCGCGCTGATCGGCCAGACCGTCGCGCTGCGCTGGAAGCTGTCGCTGCAGGTTCAGTCCAAGGGGCCCGTGCGGATGATCGCCACCGACTATTACGCCCCGCGCGAAGAGGGTCAGCCCGCGCAGATCAGGGCCTATGCCAGCTTTGACCGCGACCGTCTGACCGAAGGTGCTCCCTTTGATCAGGTGGGCGAGGGATACTTTGCGATCCTGATCGACCAGGGCAAGGGGACGCAACCCTATCAGGGGATCACGCCGCTGGCCGGAGGATCGCTCAGCGCCTGTGCCGAGGCGTATTTCGCGCAGTCCGAACAGCTGCCGACCCGCTTCTCGCTCAGCTTTGGCCGGTCGACCGAGCCGGGTGTGGGCGAACGCTGGCGCGCCGGCGGCATCATGCTGCAGCACATGCCAAAGGCGTCTCCGTTTGTCGCCAGCGGCGAGGGTACGGGCGAAGTTCTGACAGCCGCCGATCTGGTCGATGGTCAGGAAGAAGAGAACTGGGGTCGGGTCAACATTCTTCTGGACACGGTCGAGGATCTGGAAATGATCGGACCATCCGTGGCGCCGACCGATCTGCTGGTGCGCCTGTTCCACGAGGAACAGCCCCGCGTGTACGAGGCCCAGTCGGTGCAGTTCGGCTGCACCTGCTCCGAGGACCGCGTGCGTCAAAGCCTGTCGATCTACTCGGCCCAGGACATCGAGAAGATGACCACGGATGAAGGCACCGTGACCGCCGACTGCCAGTTCTGCGGCGCGCATTACGTGCTGGATCCGAAATCCGTCGGGTTCGAGGCAGAAGATCCGGATGCCGGCTGACCTGATCCCGCGTCTGAGCGCGGCGCTGGCCCGTCCCGGTGACGGGTCCAGCGACTTCGACCTCAATCCCGGGACGGTTCTGCCTGCGGGGCGCAAGCTGCGCCCCGCGGGTGTTCTGATCGCCGTGGACCTGGCCCGCGACGATCCGCGCCTGATTCTGACCAAGCGGTCTTCGGCCCTGAAACACCATCCGGGGCAGATCGCCTTTCCGGGTGGCAAGCAGGATGACACCGATGCGGATGTGACCGCAACCGCCCTGCGCGAGGCGCAGGAGGAGATCGGCCTGCCGCCGGACCTGCCACGCATTCTGGGTACCTTGCCGGTGCATGAAACCGTCACGTCATTCGCCGTGACACCGGTGGTGGCGGTTCTGGAGCGCGGCTTTGACCCGGTGGCCGAACCGGGCGAGGTTGACGAAGTATTTTCGGTTCCTCTTGCGCATGTGCTGAACCCTGCGAATTATGTGGTTGAATCGCGCATCTGGCGCGGAACACGGCGGTATTACTTCGCGGTGCCCTTTGGCCCCTACTACATCTGGGGCGCCACGGCCCGCATGTTGCGCGGGTTGGCGGCACGGATGAACGAATGATGCGGATCACCGAAGACTGGATCACGAACCCGGCCACGCAGAACGTGTGTGCGGCGCTGACCGAGGGCGGCGCGCTGGCGCTGTTCGTTGGGGGTTGCGTCCGCAATGCGCTGCTGGGGGCCCCGGTCTCGGATCTCGACATCGCCACCGATGCCCGCCCGCAACAGGTGATGGACCTGGCTGAACGGGCCGGGCTGAAGGCGATTCCTACGGGGATTGATCATGGCACCGTGACCGTGGTCAGCGACGGCAAACCGCATGAGATCACAACCTTTCGCCGCGACGTCGAAACCGACGGGCGGCGCGCGGTCGTGGCCTTTTCGGACCAGGTGGAAGAGGACGCCGCCCGCCGCGATTTTACGATGAACGCGCTCTATTCCCGCCCCGACGGCACCATTCTGGATCCGCTGGGCGGCCTGCCCGACCTGCAGGCGCGGCGCGTGCGGTTCATCGGTGCGGCCCAAGATCGCATCCGCGAGGACTATCTGCGCTCGTTGCGGTATTTCCGGTTTCACGCCTGGTATGGCGATGCGCAGGCCGGGATGGACCCGGATGCTCTGGCGGCGATTGCGGCCGATCTGGACGGGCTCGACCGGCTGTCGCGCGAACGGGTCGGGGCCGAGATGCTGAAACTGCTGACCGCGCCCGACCCGGCCCCATCGGTGGCCGCCATGCGCAGCATCGGCGTTCTGGCCCATCTGCTGGCCGGCGCCGACGATCGGGCGCTGCCGATCCTGATCCATCTTGAATCGCAGGCCGGACTTGCCCCCGACGCGCTGCTCCGTCTGGCAGCCATCGCGGGGCCCGAGGTTGCCGGGACTCTTCGCCTCAGCAAGGCGCAACTGGCCCGCCTGACCCGGATCCGGGACGGCGCGCAGGGCGGTTCCGGGGCGGCCGAATTGGGTTATCGGCTGGGTCTGCAAGACGGGCAGGACGCGGCCCTGCTGCGCTGTGCCTTTCTGGAACAGCCCTGGACGGCTGAGACAGGCGCGGCCATTAAAAAAGGGGCCTCGGCGACATTCCCGGTCAAGGCCGCCGATCTGCTCGGGCGCTACTCCGGCCCTGCGCTGGGCGCGAAACTAACCGAACTGGAAAGCCGCTGGATCGCCTCGGACTTCACGCTGGACCGGGACGCGCTGCTGCAAGTTTGACGGGAAGTCTCAAAAGGGGATGACAAGCCTTTGGGTTTCCGGCTAGGGTGCGCCTGTCACATGGATGGAGGACTGCGAATGTATTACGGGATCTGGTTCGGCTAAAGCCAGAACACCTGACCCGTACGGGTGGTGTTTTGGCGCCATCTGCTTTCGCATTTTCAATTTTTCTGCTCAATCGGAGCACCTCCATGTTTCGCTTTTTCGAAAACCTTGTAGACCCTTTTGTTGCCTATGAAGAGGTCGACCGGCCGCCGACACGGCTGTGGCCCTTCATGCTGGATTATTCCCGCCCTTTTCGGCGTGTCTTCTTCTGGGCCGCGCTGATGTCGATCATCGTGGCCGCGGTCGAGATCGGGCTGATCTATTACATGGGCCGGGTCGTCGACCTGCTGGGCGGATCACCGTCCGAGGTCTGGCAGGCCCACGGGACCGAGCTGGTCCTGGTCGCGCTGTTCATCCTGTTCCTGCGACCTATCCTGCATGTGCTGGACGTGTTGCTGCTGAACAATGCGATCCTGCCCAATTTCGGCACGCTGATCCGCTGGCGGGCGCACAAGCACGTTCTTCGCCAGTCGGTCGGCTGGTTCGAGAATGACTTTGCCGGGCGCATCGCCAACCGCATCATGCAGACCCCGCCCGCCGCGGGCGAGGTGGTGTTCCAGGTGTTCGATGCGATTTCGTTCTCGCTGGCCTATCTGATCGGCGCCGCGATCCTGCTGGTGGCTGCTGATCCGCGCCTGCTGCTGCCGCTGCTGATCTGGTTCGCGCTTTATGCGCTGCTGGTGCGCTGGACGGTGCAGCGGGTGGGGCCGGCGTCGCAGGCCGCGTCCGATGCGCGGTCTACGGTGACGGGCCGGGTGGTGGACAGCTATACCAACATCCATTCGGTCAAGATGTTCGCCCATGCCCGGCAGGAACTCGATTATGCGCGCGAAGCGATCGAAGAGACCCGGCGCACCTTCCAGATCGAAATGCGCATCTTCACCATCATGGATGCCGTTCTGGTCGCGCTGAACGGCGTGCTGATCATCGGTGTGGTCGGCTGGGCCATTTACCTGTGGATGCAGGGCAGCGCCTCGGTCGGGGTGGTGGCGGCGGCCACTGCGCTGACGCTGCGGCTGAATGCCATGACCGGGTGGATCATGTGGGCGTTGACAAGCTTCTTCCGCCAGCTGGGCGTCGTGGCCGAGGGGATGGAGACCATCGCCCAGCCTGTCGACCTGCTGGATGCACCGGGCGCCAAGCCATTGCAACTGACCGATGGCCGGATCGAGATCCGCGACCTGTCGCACCACTATGGCCGCGAGACCGGCGGGCTGGATCATGTCAATCTGACCATCCAGCCGGGCGAAAAGGTCGGGTTGATCGGGCGCTCGGGGGCCGGGAAGTCGACCTTGGTCAAGCTGCTCTTGCGGTTCTACGACGTGGAAAGCGGCGCGATCCTGATCGACGGGCAGGACATCCGCATCGTTACCCAGGACAGCCTGCGCCGCAATATCGGCATGGTTCAGCAGGACGGCGCGCTGCTGCACCGCTCGGTGCGCGACAACATCCTGTATGGCCGCCCCGATGCCACCGAAGACCAGATGATCGCCGCCGCCAAACAGGCCGAGGCGCATGACTTCATCCTCGACCTGCAGGACCCGCAGGGCCGCACCGGCTATGACGCCCATGTGGGCGAGCGCGGCGTCAAGCTGAGCGGTGGACAGCGGCAGCGGGTGACGCTGGCGCGGGTGATCCTGAAGGACGCGCCGATCTTGTTGTTGGACGAGGCCACATCCGCCCTAGATTCCGAGGTCGAAGCCGCAATCCAGGAGACGTTGTACGGCATGATGCAGGGCAAGACCGTGATCGCCATTGCGCACCGCCTCAGCACCATCGCCCAGATGGACCGGATCCTTGTGATGGACGGAGGCCGGATCGTCGAGGAAGGCACCCATGCCGATCTTTTGGAGCAGGGCGGTCTTTACGCCCAGTTCTGGGCGCGCCAATCTGGTGGCTTCATGAACCCCGAGCCTGCGGAAGAGGCAGCAGAATGACGGTCGCAGACCTGATCAAACCATTTGAACCCACCCAGACGCCCCCGCCGCAAAGGCTGGGGGCGTTCATTCGCTGGTGCCTGACAGGTGCCTGGCCCATGTTGTTCGCCGCCGCGCTGTTTTCCGCGCTGGCAGGTGCAATGGAGGCCGGAACCGCCTGGATACTGGGCTGGGTGATCGACATGGCGACCGCCAGCGGACCCGAGAACTTTCTGACACCGCGAAACCTGTGGATGATCCTGGGCGCTGTGGCGTTCTTCATGCTGATCCGGCCGCTGCTGTTCGGGCTGTCCTCGGTTTCGAACAACTATATCGTCATGCCCAATATCCCGCCGCTGGTGCTGGCCAAGCTGAACCGCTGGACGCTGGGCCAGTCGGTCACCTATTTCGACGACGATTTTGCCGGTCGCATCGCCCAGAAACAGATGCAGACGGCCAATGCGCTGACCTCAGTCGTGTCCGAAACCATCAGCGCCATCGTCTTTGCCCTCGCCTCGCTTTTGGGGTCTTTGCTGTTGTTAGGGTCTATTCATCCTCTGGTCATGCTGCCCTTCGTGGCTTGGCTGGCGGTGTATTTCCTGCTGGTGCGCTGGTACCTGCCACGGATCCGCACACGCTCGGCCGCGCGGGCCGGGGCACGGGCGATGGTGTCGGGGCAGGTTGTTGACACGATCACCAACATCAAGACGGTCAAGCTGTTTGCCCATTCCGAATTCGAGGATCAGGCCGCCCGCGACTCGATGGTTGCGCTGCGCGACAAGTCGCTGGCCTTTGGCAAACTGTCGGCCAGTTTCCGGTTCATTTTGATGACACTGGCGGGGCTTCTGCCGGTTCTGCTGTTGGGCGCCACCTTGTGGCTGTGGCAGGCGGGGTCGGCGACCACCGGGGATATCGTGGCGGCGGGCGCCATTTCGATCCGCATCGCGCAGATGACGGGCTGGGTAAGCTTTACTCTGATGGGGATCTACGCCCATGTGGGCGAGATCGAGAACGGCATGAAAACCCTGGCGCGGCCTGACCGGGTCGAGGATGCGCCGGACGCCACCGAGTTGACGGTGCCCGAGGGCCGGATCGAGTTTCGCGATGTCAGCTTTGCCTATGGTCGCGACGTGGGCGGGGTCTCGGACCTGACACTGACGGTGCAGCCGGGCGAAAAACTGGGAATCGTCGGCGCCTCGGGGGCGGGAAAATCCACTCTGGTTTCGCTGCTTCTCAGGCTCTACGACAGGGAAAATGGGCAGATTCTGATCGACGGGCAGGACATTGCCCGCGTCACGCAGGACAGCCTGCGCCGCCAGATCGGCATGGTCACGCAGGAAACCGCGATGTTCAACCGCTCGGCCCGCGACAACATCCTGTACGGCCGGCCCGATGCCACCGAAGACCAGATGATCGCCGCGGCCAAAAAGGCCGAAGCGCATGATTTCATCCTCGATCTGCAGGACGGGCAGGGGCGCAAGGGCTATGACGCGCATCTGGGCGAGCGCGGCGTCAAGCTGAGCGGCGGTCAGCGTCAGCGCATCGCGCTGGCCCGCGCAATCCTGAAGGACGCGCCGATCCTTGTGCTGGACGAGGCGACCTCGGCGCTGGATTCCGAGGTCGAGGCCGCGATCCAGACCGCGCTGCACCGGGTGATGGAGGGCAAGACCGTTCTGGCCATCGCCCACCGCCTGTCCACGCTCAGCGAGATGGACCGGATCATCGTTCTGGATCACGGGCGCATCGTGGAGAGCGGGCCGCATGACACCCTGCTGGCGCAGGGCGGGCTGTATGCGCGGTTCTGGCACCGCCAGTCGGGCGGGTTCATCCAGACCGAGGCCGCCGAATAAGGGTTTTGTTGGCGCATCAGCCCGGCTATCAGGCAGGCCATGACGCAGGAATACACCATTCTCCGCCTCGGGCATCAGGGCGACGGCATCGCCGAGGGCCCGGTCTATGCCCCCCGAACGCTGCCTGGCGAGCGGGTCAGCGGCCTGCTGGACGGCTCGGAGCTGACCGATATCAAGGTGCTGACGCCGTCGGACGATCGGGTCAATCCGCCGTGCCGCCACTACAAAAGCTGCGGCGGCTGCCAGTTGCAGCACGCCTCGGACGCCTTCGTGGCCGATTGGAAGGTCGAGGTGGTGCGTACCGCGCTGGCTGCTCAGGGGCTGCAGGCCGAGATGCGCCCGATCCTGACGTCGCCGCCGCAGTCGCGTCGCCGCGCCACCATCGCGGTGCGCCGCACCAAGAAGGGCGCGCTGGCGGGGTTCCACGGCCGCGCCTCGGACGTGATCACCGAGATTCCTGATTGCCAGCTGCTGGATCCTGCGCTGACCGCCGTCATCCCCGTGGCCAAGGCGCTGGCCGAACTGGGCGGCAGCCGCAAGGGCGTGTTGTCTGTCACCCTGACCCTATCCGAAGCCGGGCTGGACGTGGCGGTGCAGGGCGGCAAACCTCTGGACGGCCCGCTGGAACTGGCGCTTGCGCAGGCGACCGAGCAGCACGGCTTGGCGCGGCTGGCCTGGGATGGCGAGGTGATCGCCATGCGCAACCCACCCGCACAGCGTTTTGGTCCGGCCACGGTGGTCCCGCCGCCGGGGGCTTTCCTCCAGGCCACAAAAGATGGAGAACAGGCTCTAACACTGGCAGTTTTGGAGATTGTCGGCCCGGCAAAACGGGTGGTTGATCTGTTCGCGGGCTGCGGCACGTTCTCGTTGCCGCTGGCGCAACGGGCCGAGGTTCATGCCGTTGAAGGCGCGGCCGACATGACCCGCGCGCTGGATCAGGGCTGGCGCAAGTCCACGGGATTGAAACAGGTCACGACCGAGGCGCGCGACCTGTTCCGCCGCCCCTTGATGCCGGACGAACTGCGCCGCTTTGACGCCGTGGTTCTGGACCCGCCGCGCGCCGGCGCCGAGGCCCAGGTGGCCGAGCTGGCTCAGGCCCGCCGTCCGGTCATCGCCTATGTGTCCTGCAACCCTGTGACCTTCGCGCGGGATGCAAAAAATCTTGTTCAGGCGGGCTATGCCCTTGAATGGGTCCAAGTGGTTGACCAATTTCGATGGTCATCCCACAGCGAATTGGTGGGCGGCTTCAAACTGGCAGAGAATCCATGACCCGACAGGAGACCCTTCGCATGACGATCCGGCAGCGCCTGCAGGACTTTGTCGAAAACCCGCGGTTTTCGCAATTCATCACCGGCGTCATCCTGGTGAACGCAGTTCTGCTGGGCATGGAAACCTCGGACGGCCTGATGGCGAAATTCGGGCCGGTGATCGTGCTGCTCGACACCATCTGCCTGACCATCTTCGTGGCCGAGATCGCGATGAAACTGGTCGCCAACGGGCGCCGTTTCTTCCTCAATGGCTGGAACATTTTCGATTTCGTGATCGTCGGCATCGCGTTGGTGCCCGGCGGTGCGGGTCTTTCAGTGTTGCGTGCGTTGCGGATCCTGCGGGTGCTGCGGGTGATCTCGGTTGCGCCGCGTCTGCGCCGGGTAGTCGAGGGGTTCATCCAGGCGTTGCCGGGCATGGGCAGCGTGTTCCTGCTGATGGCGATCCTGTTTTATATCGGCGCGGTGATCTCGACCAAACTGTTCTCGGACAGCTTTCCGGAGTGGTTCGGTGATCTGGGTCTGTCGGCCTATACCCTGTTCCAGATCATGACGTTGGAAAGCTGGTCGATGGGCATCGTGCGCCCGGTGATGGAGGTCTATCCCTACGCCTGGCTGTTCTTCGTGCCCTTCATCATGGTCACGACCTTCGCGGTCGTGAACCTGCTGGTCGGTCTGATCGTGAATTCGATGCAGGATGCCCACCACGCCGAGGATGAAGTCAAGACAGATGCCTATCGGGACGAGGTGCTGGACCGGCTTGAATCGATCGAACGCCGCCTGACCGAGCATATGAACAGCAAAAAGTGATTTCCGTTTCTGCCGGATTTTGGCATTATGCGAAAAAACGAGCAGGCAGTGAAATCATGGATCGTCGAGCATTTGGATTGGGTGCACTGGCAACACTGAGCCTTTCGGCTTGTGGAAGTGCGGGCCCCCGGTTTCTGACCTACAACGGACCCGAGGTGACATCCATCGTGGTGAACAAGGGCGCGCGCAAGATGTACCTGCTGCATCACGAGCAGATCTTGCGCGAATATGATGTCGAGCTTGGGTTCGCTCCAAGCGGCACAAAGGTCAAGCGCGGAGACGGTCGCACACCCGAAGGCACCTACCTGATCGACCGCCGCAACCCTCGCAGCCGATATCACCTGTCGCTGGGGATCTCCTATCCCAACAGCCAGGATATCGCCAAGGCAAAGGCGATGGGCTTCGACCCGGGTGGAGATATCTTCATTCACGGCCAACCGAACCTGCGCAAGGAGTTCAAGCGCGCGAAGAAGACACCGGATTGGACCGCTGGCTGCATCGCCGTCAAGAACGAAGAGATCGAAGAGATCTATGCGATGGTGAACGAAGGGACGTTGATCACCGTTCGGCCTTGATAGGCCGCCATTTCCCGAATCCGAACTGCAGATAATCGCGCTGATAGGTTTCCTCGGCCAGCGCCTCGAGTTTGTCATCGTAGATCTGATCCAACGAATAGGGCTGGTCCGGCGCGGGCACGCCGGGCTTCGGCGGGGCATTGTGCCCCAGGCCGCGGGCCAGATTCGGTAGCGCGGTGGCCATCTCTTCTTCGCGCAGTATGAGATCGGGCAGGGCAAAGCCCGCAATCCCCTCCAACATGCGGGCCTGCGTGCACCACAGCCCGTCGACTCGGATCGGGGTCTGGCCAGAAAGATTCAGCTGCAGAAACTCAAGAAACGCCGAAAACGCCTGATAGTGCTGCTCGAGCGAATAGTTCCCATCGCGCACCTGGCCCGGGATCGGCAACTTGAACCCGTTGCGCAGCCGGTTGCGGATTCCGGCATATGCGCCGGGCCCGGTGCCCAGGATCCGTTCGCAAAACACCGAATGTGCCCGCGCTAACGGGTGTCGCAGGACCGTGAATTTCCGGTGACCCGGATGCGCCTTCATCCAGCGGCGCACCTGCTTCTGGTTTCGGTCGGTGATCAGCGCGCCGCCATCCAGTTCGGACATCCATTGAACCACGATTTGTTCCGGTCCACCACGGATCGGCAGATACATCAGCGGCGTTTCCGCGGCCGCGATATGACGCGAAACGGCCGGGCCCCGTCGCGGTTCAAAGTTCGGCGTTCGGTGCAGGTTGAACCGGTCCAGGGCCGCTAGGGCCGCATCCATGGCTTCGGGATTGGTCACCTTGGACAAAGCCGGTTCCGGGTTCTGGGGTTTGAGATCCGGGGCCAGTTGATCCAGACGCGCCTCAACCCCCAGCCATGCCGCCAGTCCGTTCAGAACATCCAGTTGGGTCAGATCCTCGTAACCGATGTAAAATGCGGTCTGGCCAGTTTTTTGCAGCTGATTGACCAAACTCAGCTGAAACGCCTGCTGCTCATCCACGTAGTCCCGAAACTCGTCCCCATCAAACGCAACCTTGGTGGCGCGCCTGCGTTTCACGTTGGTCAGCATCCACTGTTGGGTCTCCCGCGCAATCTTGAGCGAGATGTAGCTGTCCAACGGGTTGCGGTTGAGAATGATCTTTGCGCAGCGCGGATCGTTCAGCGCCATCGCCAGGGCCCGCGGGTCGTGCGAGTGAAAAAACCGGAACCCGTGCAGACCCTCCGGCGCGGTACGCATCGCTTCGATCAGGCGGTCCGGCGCAGCATCCCTGTCTTCCAGTGAAAATCCCAGCACTTCGGTTGCTTTCGGGTATCCGATGAAGTGCGGATTGAACGGCTCGCCATGACACTGCACTCCGTCCAACGCATTCAGGTTTGCCTCCAGCAGGTTCGACCCGGTGCGCATTTCGGCAAGAATGATGAAATAGTCAAAGTCGGTCGGCATGCGGGGTCATTGCACCAGGTAGGGCTTGCGATACGGGCGGGTCTGATTGCCGAATACATCGTCGGCAGGAAAGTCGCCCATCAGGTGAGGGTGCATTCCCTGGTTCTTGAGGTTTTGCAGGAACTTTCCAAAACCGGCCAGATCAACCATCGTCGGCGCCTCGATCAGATGGCTGGGCTGCGTCGCGCCCATCTCTTCAAGAACGGTTTGCAGATGTTCCATCGGAGACTCAACGAATTCGGCCATTGACCAAACATGCACGCGTGCTTTGGTCCACACGGAATCCAGCACCTCAAGCTGTTCGGTCTCGATCTTTTGCAGGCGGGCCGCTTCGGCGCGGATGTCAGCGAAATTCATGTTCGACCGAAACAGCGGAACAGCCCAGGCACCGGTGACCACGCAGACCTGTGCGTTCTTGTCTCTCGCCAGAAACCAATTGATCTTCTGGGTGTCAGCGGGGCCGAATTGAAAACACTGGCGTTCTCCCCGAGTGTTCCAGATCAGGTTCGACAGAAACGCCATCGGATTGTAGTCGCGCAAAATGGCGTTGTCGCTGAGGGACCCGTTCAGGATGGTCTCTCCTTCGGCGAATTCGGCGCGCTTGGGGTTGAAAAGATGCCCATGGACGCGGGCGCCTGACGCATTGCGCAGCCAGCTTTCAAAGCCCTCAAACAACTCGGAAAAACCCTGAAACACGGAGTAAGGAAACGCGGTCAGGCCGTTTTCGCTGCCATGGCGGGGAAAACGGCTTTGCATGTACAGGCCGTCGCGGCCGCGGGTACGACGCTCGACCGCTTTGGAAAATACGCGGTCAATCTTGCCGGGATTGGGCTCGGCGGGTTTTCCGGCGAGGGACTGATCGTTCAGAAACGCCTGATACAGCCGGTCGGCGCGCGGCCAGATCTTGCGGGCGACGAAACAATCGGATCGGCGCAGCAACTGCAGGTGATCGTCATAGAAGATGTGCGGGCGGCCCTGATAGTCGAATTTCGACAGTGTCAGCGATCGGCTTTCGATCTGGGTGGAATAGAGCCGCGCCAGCGTCTGGAAATAGCTTTCGTCGGGGATCCAGACATGCCGGAAGTATCGATCATAGACCTCTCTCTTGGGGTCTTGCAGGATCGCGGTCAGGGTCTGCCGAGTCAGGCACCACCACTGGCTGCCCATATGCGGGATCAGTCCGTTGGGGATTGTCCGCCGATATCCGACCGCGCGCTGAAGCTTGACGAAGCGGTCAAACAGCTTGCGGTGTTTGCGCCACGAGAAGGGAAACCGAAGGGTAAAGCGTTCAAGGTCCAGCCCGCCCACGGTCCAACTGACATCGGCGGTGGTGGCGCTTTCAATGAAATCCACGCGAGGCCGGTCGCTCAGGTAATCGATCAGGTCCTGAACCGGGCGCAATGGCAGACAAGAGCCCGATGACAGAAAGACATGGCGTACGTCGGGAAAGCGCTCCAGCATCAGCGTCGCGGCAGATTGCGAAGCCGCAACGATACCCCAGCCGCCCCACTCGCAGGCCTGGCGGTCGCAGAACAGGATCAGCGGATCATCACCACAGGCCGCGACAAAATCTTCGAACACGGCCGGGTCGACTTTGCGGTCGACGTGGATGACCACCGGACAACCTGCCGCGGTCCAGTGCCGGGCAACCTGCTCAGCCCGGTCCAGCGCAGTGTGGACCAGCATCACGATGCCCAGGGTCCCGCTCATGCCCAGTTCCCTTTGGACATCAGACCCAGAATCTCAAGTTGGCGCCAGTTGATGTATTTCTCGGACCATTTGCACCAGAAAACCGGTTTGCTCTCCAACTGGTCGACATAGGCCCTGTATTCGCCGGACGCGCGGTAGTGTTCACCGCGCTGCAGTTCTTCGCGGGCTTTGTCACCCAGCGTGTTGATCAGCTTGGCATGCAGCAATGCGCCGCTGGTTTTCTCGCCGCCCCACTCGTCGTAGACCTGGTTCAGGCCGCGCGGCAGCAGCGCATGGGTCGAGCTGACATAGACATAGCGCCGATCCCATTTGACCAGAGGGATCTTGTTCAGCGCGGGCGCTTTCGCGGGCTTGTCCTGAAAGAAAACCCTTGCCCGTGGCCCGCCCTGAATCCACAGGTTTCCATAGGCGGGGTTCTTGGTGATCATGTAGTTGCCCGAGTCGAACCATGCGGCAATCTCGAAGGGGTCTTGCCCCTCGTGATAGGTGGCGTCCTGAATCGGCCCCTCGGGATACATGTCCAGCAGCATCGTCCCGAAACTGCGCACTCCGGTGCCGTCCAGCCAATCGGTCAGCGCGTCGATGGGACGTGTGTCGCAGAACGGATAGATCAGGAACTCGTCCGGATCTACGGTCAGGACCCAGTGTCCATGGGCGTATTTCCGCAGCAAGTAGTTGGACCAGTCGATCCCGAATGTAGAACGGCGATAGCTGGCATTCGTATACCAGACCGAGACATCGGGCTGCGCCTTGAGATAGTCCAGCGTACCATCCGTGCTGTCATTGTCGACGAACAGGAAATGCCGGACGCCCAGCTTGCGGTAATAGTCCAGAAAATAGGGCAGGCGGATCTTTTCGTTGCGCACGACGCTCATCAGCAGAACATCACCGGACCGGATCCGCCGGGTGTTGTTGCGGACGGTGCGCAGATCGCGTCTTCGGCGGATGCAGCGCACAAGACGGCGCTTGCGCCGCAGTCTCATCCGGTAAGAATCCAAAAGGCTCACGCGCTGCCCAACCTTCTTGTAATACGCGAGCATGTCCGGGGTCCGCATTTGGCCAGACGGGAGCCGGACACTAACGTTTTATGACATTTTCGCACCTTGCGAAGCAATGTATTTAAAAGCCGTTAGCCAAGCACGGGTTTTTGGGGCACAGGATTCCCCGTTCACGTCCACCCGCCCGCTGACAGCAGTCCAAGGCTCTGCAGATGCGCCCAGCCTGAATACCGTTCTGATTGTGGAGTCCAAAGGTCGGGCCCGGCAATGATGCCATCATAGTATGGCCCGAATTGGTCGGGATCATGAAAATGCTGGCGCCTTTGTTTTTCGATGCGCGACTTCTCGACGACTTGCGGCAGGAATTTCGTGTGCAACAGGACGCCCGAGGGGGTTTGCCCGGAAGGCCCGTCATAGGCAAAATTCAGGTGTCGGGGCAGCGCCGAGTGGCAGGAGTTCACGAAGGCATAGCGACGGTCCCACTTCACCAGCGGAATCTTGTTCAGAGTTGGAGACCGGTCCGGGCAATCGGCAAAGAAGGCGCGTTCGCGAACGCCGCCTTGCACCCACAGGTTTCCCAGCGGCTCTTGCCGGCGCGCCCTGTAAGGGGCGGGATCGAACCAGTTCAAAGTTTCGGTCGGGTCGGTCTCGGGGTCATAGGGCGCCGTGCCCAACGGGCCTTTCGGGTATAGATCAAGCATCAGCGCGCCAAAGGCCGGCTGTCCGATTTGGTCCAGCCATCCCGTCAGATCGCGCAGGTCGCGGCTGTCGTGATGGGCATAGATCAGAAGTTCGTCGGCATCCACCATCAGGGTCCAGTGGCCGTGGCCATGCCGCATCTGCAACCAGGTCAGCCAGTCCAGCCCGAACCGCGCCTCGCGATAGCTGGCCTGCGTTTGCCACAGCGACACGTCCGGTTGGTTGAGCAGATAAGTGACCGAGCCGTCATCGCTGCCGTTGTCGACCATCAGGAAATGATCGACCCCCAGCCGGCGATAGTGGCGCAGGAACCAGGGCAGGCGCGCGATCTCGTTGCGCAGGGTGGTAAAGGCCAGAATGTCGGTGGGCGCGATCAGCCGGGTCTTGTCCGATACCGGCGTCACCGCGTGGCGGCTGCGGAAGGACCGCCACAACAGGCGCTTGCGTTTCAGGCGCAGGCGGTATCTGCGAATCCAGCCCGGGGCGTTTTCGTCGGTTTTCACAGCTGCGCCCATGGCACGATCACTTTTCGTAGTGGCCATTCTGATGCCAGCGCCAGGCATCGGCGATCATCACCTCCAGCCGCGAACGTTTCGGCCGCCAGCCCAGCTCGGCCACGGCCCGGGTCGAACCTGACACCAGCTTGGTGCAATCGCCCGCCCGGCGCGGACCGACATTGAAGGGCACTTCGCGGTTGGTCACGCTGTGCGATTGCGCGATCACCTCTTTCACCGAAAACCCGGTGCCGGTGCCCAGATTGAAAACCCGGCTGCCCTTGCCCTGTTCCAGCCAGTGCAGGCCCAGCACATGCGCATCCACCAGGTCGCAGACATGGACATAGTCGCGGATGCAGGTGCCGTCGGGCGTGTCGTAATCGGTGCCATAGACGGTCAGCGCGTCGCGCTTGCCGTCGATCGCGTCCAACAACAGCGGAACCAGATGGGTCTCGGGACGGTGGAACTCGCCCACGTCGCCGTCGGGGTCGGCACCGGCCACGTTGAAATAGCGAAAGATCACGTGGTTCAGCCCGTGCGCCTGTTCGAAATCGCGCAGGATGTCCTCGATCGCGCGTTTCGAGGCGCCGTAGGCGTTCAGCGGGTGCTGCGGCGTGGTTTCGTCCAGCACCACGTTGTCGTGGTCGCCATAGGTCGCGCAGGTGGACGAGAACACGAAATCCAGGCAACCGGCGGCCACGGCCGCCTCGATCAGGTTCAGTGATCCGGTGACGTTGTTGCGCCAGTACCGGCCCGGCTCGCTCATGGCTTCGCCGACCTGGCTGAGCGCGGCGAAATGCATCACCGCCGCCGGTTTGTACGTGGCAAAGACCTGATCCAGCCGCGCGCGGTCCAGCAGATCGCCCTGTTCGAACGGGCCGAATTTCACCGCATCCTGCCAGCCGGTGACAAGGTTGTCATAGGTCACGGGCACATAGCCCGCTTGCGCGAGCGCCTTGCAGGCATGAGATCCGATATATCCGGCGCCGCCGGTCACAAGTATATTGGTCATCCGTGGTCCTGCCGAATGTCTGCCGGTCATGGGTTAGCTGCCAGGCTGCCCGCGGGGAACGGGGAATTTGCGTCTATTCCAACCCCATCGCGGACATCATGCTTTCGATCTTGGTCACGTCCTGCGGATTGTTCAACTCCCAGAACTGGCGGCCTTTTGCCTCGACCTCGACACACAGAACCTTGCGCCCGTTTTCCATGAACCGCAGCTGTTCCAGCCCCTCGAGCTGCTCCAGCGGTCCGACCGGCCAGCTCGGATAGGCGGCCAGCGCGTCGGGGCGGTAGGCGTAGACGCCCACATGGTGGAACACCGGCGTCGGATCCGACCCGGCATAGGTTTCGGCGGTGAAGGGGATCACTTCCTTCGAGAAATAGAGCGCGCTGTGATCGGACGCGAAAACGGCGGTGGTGCCGCCCACCCGGCCATGCCTGCGGTCGTTCAGCAGCCCGTTCAGCGCCTCGCCGTCGCACCGCAGCACCGGCGTGGCCACGCCGGCCTCGGGCGCGGCGCGCAGGCCATTGACCAGATCCTCGATGAACCAATGCGGGGTCAGGGGGGCGTCGCCCTGCAGGTTGACCACGATCTCGTACCCGCCGCCCAGCCTGTCATGCGCCTCGGCGCAGCGCTCGGTGCCGTTGGCGCAGCTTTCCGAGGTCATCACCACCTCGGCGCCAAAGCCCTCGGCCGCAGCGCGGATGCGGTCGTCATCGGTGGCCACCACCACCCGGTCGACGCCCGAAACCGACATGGCCGCGCGCCAGGACCGCTCGATCAGGGTCATGGGCTTTCCCGTTGCGCCGGTCAGCGGCACCAGCGGTTTGCCCGGATAGCGGGTCGAGGCATAGCGGGCGGGGATCGCGATCAGAACCGACATCAGGCCTCCTTGAGTTCGATGCCCGGGGCATAGGCGATGAAGAACGGGTTGGCATAGCCTTCCTTGCCATAGGTCAGCGGTGCGTGGTCTTCGAAACGCACCACATGGCCCCCGGCACCGGCCAGCACCGCGTGGCCAGCGGCAGTGTCCCACTCCATCGTGCGGCCCACGCGCGGGTAGAGGTCGGCCTCGCCCGTGGCCACAAGGCAGAATTTCAGCGACGAGCCCGCCGACTTGCTGTCCTTGACCTTATATTTGTTGATGTAGTCATCCGTGGCCTGATCGCGATGCGATTTCGAGGCCACCACCAAAAGCGCCGAATTGTCCGGATCAGAGACTGATATCGGCGTGACCTCGCCCGGTTTGTCCTTGTCCAGAGCGCCGATTTCTTCGACCGATCGGCCATCGGCCAGGGTATAGAACATGCGCCCGCGGGCCGGGGCATAGACCACGCCGCGGGTGGGCACGCCGTTTTCGACCAGCGCGATGTTCACGGTGAAATCGCCACGTCGGTTGATGAATTCCTTGGTGCCGTCCAGCGGATCGACGATCAGGAAAGTATCGCCCTGCTTGCTGTGCGACGCGGCTTGCTCCTCGGTCACCAGCAGGATGTCGGGAAAGGCGGCGCGCAGCCCGGCCGAGATCAGCGCATCGGCGGCTTCGTCGGCTTCGGTCACGGGGCTGGAATCGGATTTGACCTTCACGTCAAAATCATCGGCATTGTAGATCTCCATGATCTTGTCGCCCGCTTCGAGGGCCAGGCGTCTGATCACGGGGATGAGGTCGTCATAGGTCACAAAAATGCTCCGTTTCCATGGTTTGTTGATCCGAAAACCTGACGAACTTATGCTGTGCCGGATACGGAACGGCAAGGAATTCGTGCCACGCTGGCGGAACAAAACCGGGAAAGAGCGTTCGAGTGTTCTATTACAAGCGAAGCAGCAGCCTTGTGGGTGGGGCATTCAACCTTGCGGAACTGGTGTTTCACGCCGTGGTCCGCAACATCCGCTCGCAGCATTCCAACGCCGTAGTCGCCATCATGATGAACATCGTCCAAGTCGTTTTGATGGCGACCGTGTTCTATTTCATCATGTCGTTTCTGGGCGGACGGGTGGCCAAGATCCGGGGTGAGTTCATCCTGTACATCCTTTCCGGCATCTTTCTTTTCATGACGCACATCAAGTCCGTCGGTGCGATCGCGGGGCTTGGGGGCACCAACAATCCCATGATGCTGCATTCGCCGATGAACATGATGGTTCTGCTTTTGGCCGCGGCCTTCGGGACCTTGTACACGCAGGTCGTTTCAATCCTGGTGATCCTGTTCGTCTACAGCGTTGCGGTCAATCCGATCGAGATGCAGGACCCGGGCGGTGCGTTCGCCATGCTGATCCTTGCGTGGTACACCGGCTGCGCGGTCGGTCTGGTCTTCATGGCGCTCAAGCCGTGGATGCCGCAGACCTCCACCATACTGAGCAATGTCTATCGCCGGATGAACATGATCTTCTCGGGCAAGATGTTCGTAGGCAATGCGCTGGGCGGATGGATGCTGGCCATGTTCGCCTGGAACCCGTTGTTTCACGTGATCGATCAGTGCCGCGGTTTCGTGTTTCGCAACTACTTTCCGCGCAACTCCAGCTGGGAATATGCGCTGTGGGTCGGCATCGCCCTGATGATGATCGGGTTGCTGGGAGAGTTCTTTACCCGTAAGCACATCTCAAAAAGCTGGGATGCGCGCCGTTAGGTTGCCACGCGCAGCGTCAGGTTGATCCGGCCCCCTTTGGGCAGCAGGCGCGAAGACCCGAACCGGATCCGGTCGATGCCGTGATAGGCCAACCGAGCGGGACCCCCCATGACGACCACGTCGCCGGAACTCAGCCAGACGGACTCGGTCTTGCCGCCGCGGGTCGTGTTGCCGATCCGGAACAAGGCGTCATCGCCCAGCGAAACCGACAGGACCGGCCACGAGAAATCGGCCTCGTCCTTGTCCTGGTGCATCCCCATCTTTGCGCCTTCGCCGTAATAGTTGATCAGACAGCAATCGGGGTCTCGAGAGGTTCCGGCAAGGTCGCGCCAGATCGACAGGATCGGGTCCGGAATGGCGGGCCACGCCATGCCCTTGGGGTGCGCGTCCTGGTACCGGTATCCGGCCCCGTCCGACACCCAGCCCAACGTTCCGGCAGACGTCATGCGCACCGACATCTTGCGCCCCGAAGCGGTGCTGGGATGAAACAGCGGAGCGGCTTTCAGAATCGGCCGCAGAAGCTCGATGATCTGCCGCTGAGCGGCGCCGTCCAGATGGCCTTTTCGGATGTCGAACCCCCGTAAATTCAGGCGCGTCATGACAGAAACCTCATTCCTTTTGAAATCCTTGCCGAAAAAGGCCCAAAATTCCCGAAAACCTGCATTTCACAACGCTTGCAGGCCTCAGGCCTCGCCCTTATATACGCCGGGACGCGCGATGGTGTAGACCTGTCGCGCCCAGCAGATCGGGGCAGGGATGCCGTAACGGGTTCCGGCCTCGGGACATCGCCTTGAAAAGAAAGGGATCGAAAAATGGGAAAAGTAATCGGGATTGACCTTGGGACCACCAACTCGTGCGTAGCCATCATGGACGGCGCGCAGCCGAAGGTCATCGAAAACGCGGAAGGGGCGCGGACCACGCCCTCGATCGTCGCCTTCACCGAAGACGAGCGACTGGTCGGGCAGCCGGCGAAACGCCAGGCGGTCACCAACCCCGACAACACGATTTTTGGCGTCAAGCGCCTGATCGGGCGTCGTGTGGATGACGCAGAAGTCCAGAAGGACAAGAAAATGGTGCCCTACGCCATCGTCGATGGCGGCAACGGCGACGCTTGGGTCGAGGCCCGCGGGCAGAAATACTCCCCAAGCCAGATCTCGGCCTTCATCCTCGGCAAGATGAAAGAAACCGCCGAAAGCTATCTGGGTGAAGAAGTCACGCAGGCCGTGATCACCGTTCCGGCCTATTTCAACGACGCCCAGCGTCAGGCCACCAAGGACGCCGGCAAGATCGCCGGTCTGGAAGTGCTGCGGATCATCAACGAACCGACTGCCGCCGCGCTGGCCTATGGCCTGGACAAGCAGGACAGCCAGACCATCGCGGTCTATGACCTTGGCGGTGGTACCTTCGACGTGACCATCCTGGAAATCGACGACGGCCTGTTCGAGGTCAAATCGACCAACGGTGATACCTTCCTGGGTGGTGAAGACTTTGACATGCGCATCGTCAACTACCTGGCGGACGAGTTCAAAAAAGAACACGGCGTCGACCTGAGCCAGGACAAGATGGCGCTGCAGCGTCTGAAAGAAGCCGCAGAGAAGGCCAAGATCGAGCTCAGCTCGACCACCCAGACCGAGATCAACCAGCCGTTCATCTCGATGGGCGCGAACGGCCAGCCGCTGCACATGGTCATGAAGCTGACCCGTGCCAAGCTGGAATCGCTGGTCGGCGACCTGATCAAGAAGTCGCTGAAGCCCTGCCAGGCCGCTCTGAAAGACGCCGGCATCTCGGCCAGCGATGTGGATGAGGTTGTTCTGGTCGGTGGTATGACCCGAATGCCGAAAGTCATCGAAGAGGTGACCAAGTTCTTCGGCAAAGAGCCGCACAAAGGCGTGAACCCGGACGAAGTCGTGGCCATGGGTGCTGCGATCCAGGCCGGTGTTCTGCAAGGCGACGTCAAGGACGTGGTTCTGCTGGACGTAACCCCGCTGTCGCTGGGTATCGAAACCCTGGGCGGCGTGTTTACCCGCCTGATCGATCGCAACACCACGATCCCGACCAAGAAGTCTCAGGTCTTCTCGACCGCCGAGGACAACCAGAACGCCGTGACCATCCGGGTGTTCCAGGGTGAGCGTGAAATGGCTGCGGACAACAAGATCCTGGGCCAGTTCAACCTTGAAGACATCCCGCCGGCCCCGCGCGGCATGCCTCAGATCGAGGTGACCTTCGACATCGACGCCAACGGCATTGTCTCGGTTTCGGCCAAGGACAAGGGCACCGGCAAGGAACAGAAGATCACGATCCAGGCCTCGGGCGGACTGTCGGAGGAAGACATCGAAAAGATGGTCAAGGACGCCGAAGAGAACGCCGAAGCCGACCGCAAGCGCAAGGAACTGGTCGAAGCCAAGAACCAGGCCGAAAGCCTGATCCACGCGACCGAGAAATCGCTCGAGGAGCATGGCGACAAGGTCGATCCGGCGACCGTCGAGGCGATCGAACTGGCCGTGGCCGCGCTCAAGGACGAATTGGAATCGGACAATGCCGACAAGATCAAGGCCGGCATCCAGAACGTGACCGAAGCGTCCATGAAACTGGGCGAGGCGATCTACAAGGCGCAGTCCGAAGAGGCCAGTGAAGAACCGGCAGCCGCGGATGCGGGGCCCGGCGATGACGACATCGTCGATGCCGAGTTCGAAGACCTGGACGATGACAAGCGCAACTAACGGGTAACCGGGCCAATTCGGGCCGGTCCGGATGCCGGGCCGGCCCGTTTACGTTGAGGCAGAAGGAAATACCGATGTCAAAACGCGACTATTACGAAGTGCTCGGCGTGTCCAAGGGTGCTTCGGCGGATGAGATCAAGAAAGCTTTTCGCCGGAAGGCGAAAGAGCTGCACCCCGATCGCAATAAAGACAACCCGGACGCCGAGGCCCTGTTCAAAGAGGCCAACGAGGCCTATGACGTTCTGCGCGACGCTGACAAAAAGGCCGCGTATGACCGGTTCGGCCATGCTGCGTTCGAGAATGGCATGGGCGGCGGCCAGCGTGGTGGCGGCTTTGGATCGGGCGATTTCTCCAGCGCGTTTTCTGATGTGTTCGATGACCTGTTCGGCGATTTCATGGGTGGACAGCGTGGCGGCGGCGGTCGCCGTGCCGCTCGCGGCTCGGACCTTCGTTACAACCTGAGGGTTTCGCTGGAAGAGGCCTATTCCGGCCTGCAGAAAACCATCAACGTCCCGACAGCCGTGGCCTGTTCGTCCTGCGAGGGCACCGGCGCCGAGGGCGGAGTTGAACCAACCACCTGCCCGACCTGTTCCGGCATGGGCAAGGTACGCGCACAACAGGGCTTTTTCACTGTCGAGCGCAGCTGCCCGACCTGTGCTGGTCTGGGACAAATCATCAAGAACCCCTGCAAATCCTGCCATGGCTCGGGCCGGGTCGAGAAGGAACGCGCGCTGTCGGTCAACATTCCGGCGGGCGTCGAAACTGGCACCCGTATCCGATTGGCGGGCGAGGGCGAGGCCGGAATGCGCGGCGGTCCTCCGGGCGATCTCTACATCTTTGTCGAGGTGACTCCGCACAAACTGTTCGAGCGGGACGGCCCGAACCTGTATTGCCGCGTGCCTGTCAGCATGGCGAAGGCGGCGCTGGGCGGCTCGATCGAAGTGCCCACCATCGACGGTGGCCGTGGTCGGGTGCAGATTCCGGCCGGCAGCCAGTCGGGCCGGCAGATGCGTCTGCGTGCCAAGGGCATGCCTGCGCTGCGGGGCGGCGGTATCGGTGACATGTTCATCGAGCTTGCGGTCGAGACTCCGGTCAACCTGACCGCGCGGCAAAAAGAGCTGCTGCAGGAGTTCGACGATCTGGGAGAGGACAACCACCCGGAATCGAAAAGCTTTTTCTCGTCCGTCAAATCCTTCTGGGAAAGGATGCAAAGCTGATCCCAGCGTTCCAGACCCCGAAAGGCCGGCGTATCATCGCCGGCTTTTTTGTTTTCTAAGTCCAGTTTGGCCCGAAACTGCGCGGAATTGGCCCTTGATTCTCGGCCTCAGCCTTGAGAATGTCCGCGCCAACCGTTGGGGTGCCCCGGAACCGGGGCTGAGAGGCGCGAGCCAACCCATCGAACCTGATCCGGGCAATACCGGCGGAGGGAACGGTCTAAAACACTCAGACGTTTTCCATGCCCGCGTTGCCCCACATGCAAGAAGGGAGCGACATGGCGCATATCGCTTTGACCATCGCAGGATCCGACAGCGGCGGCGGGGCTGGCATTCAGGCCGATCTCAAAGCGATGTCGGCGCTGGGTGTGTTCGGTGCCAGTGTCATCACCGCGGTCACCGCCCAGAACACGCAGGCGGTCACCGCTGTGCATGGTATCCCGCTGGACGTGATCGCCGCGCAGATCGACGCGGTTCTGTCCGATCTGGACGTGCGCGCGGTCAAGATCGGCATGTTGGCCACGCCCGAGATCATCCAAACCGTCGCCGACGGCCTGTCCGGCTTTGCCGGGCCCATCGTGCTGGACCCGGTGATGATCGCCAAATCGGGCGATGCCCTGCTGGCGCGCGAGGCGGTGCAAACGTTGCGCAAGGTGCTGCTGCCCCGCGCCACCGTCCTGACCCCGAACCTGCCCGAGGCCGCCTGTCTACTGGACCGACTGGTCGCAGAAACGCCCGAGGAAATGGTGGCGCAGGGCCATGATCTGTGCACCCTGGGGGCTGGGGCCGTCCTGATGAAAGGCGGACACGGCAAGGGCGATACTTGCCATGATCTGCTGATCGACCAGAACGGCATCATCGGTGAATTTACCGCGCCCCGTCAGGACACGCGCAACACCCACGGCACCGGATGCACCCTGTCCTCGGCCGTCGCGGCCGGTCTGGCCAATGGCTTGCCGCTGGTCGATGCGGTGGCGCAGGCGCATGACTACCTGCAAGGCGCAATCACCCGCGCGGATGAGCTGCAGGTCGGCTCGGGCCTCGGGCCGGTGCATCACTTCCACCGGGTATGGCCGGCGTGACGGTCTGGTCGGTCATAGGTGCCGGGGTCGCCGGCCTGGCCGTGGCCTCGGAACTGGTCGCGCGGGGCGCGCAGGTACAGGTGTTCGATCCCGGCGGGCCTCCCGGTCCGCATGGCTGTTCCTGGTGGGCGGGCGGCATGCTGGCGCCGTGGTGCGAGTATGAAAATGCCGAGGAACCGGTGCTGAGGTTGGGGCGGCAGGCGATCGACTGGTGGGCGGCCCGCACCCCGGTCGCGCGGCAGGGAACGCTGGTCGTGGCCAACACGCGCGACCTACCCGACCTGCGCCGCTTTGCCCGCCGGACCGAGAGGTTCACGCAGGTTGATCAAGCGAAAATAGCTGAATTAGAGCTTGATCTGCACGGGTATTCCCAAGGCCTGTTCTTCACCGACGAGGCCCATCTGGACCCTCGCCGCGCGTTGCAGGACCTGTATCGCGGCCTGCAGGACAAGGGGGTCGAATTCCACCGCACGCTGGCCCCGTCGCGGCTGGAAAACGCCATCGACTGCCGGGGCTTGCACGCGCGCGACATCCTGCACGACCTGCGCGGCGTGAAGGGGGAAATGCTGGTGATCCGCTGCCCCGATGTGACGCTGACCCGGCCCGTACGCCTTCTGCATCCCCGGATGCCGCTCTATGTCGTGCCGCGCGGCGAGGGCATCTACATGCTGGGCGCCACGATGATCGAAACCGAGGACAGCAGCCGGATCACCGCGCGCTCGATGCTGGAACTGCTCAGCGCGGCTTATGCGCTGAACCCTGCCTTTGGCGAGGCCGAGGTGCTGGAGATCGGCGTCGATCTGCGCCCGGCCTTTCCCGACAACCTGCCGCGCATCCGCCGGCTGGGTCGGACGATCTATGCCAACGGCCTCTATCGTCACGGCTACCTGCTGGCCCCGGCCTTGGCCCAAGGCGTGGCCGATCTGGCGTTGAACAACACACATTCGGAGATGGTCGATGAAGATCGTGATTAATGGCGAGCCGCGCGAAGTGCGCGCCGAAACCCTTGGCGAGCTGCTGGCCGAATGCGGCTTTTCCGGCCGCGTCGCCACCGCGGTGAACGAGGAATTCGTGCCCTCCAGCCTGCGCATCGCGCACAAACTGGCCGAGGGCGACCGGGTTGAAGTCGTCGCACCGATGCAGGGGGGCTGAGGATGAAAACGTTTTACGGCACCGAACTGCCCAACCCGCTGATGTTGGGCACCGCGCAATATCCCAGCCCGGCGATCCTGGAACAGGCCTTCCGAGCCAGCGGCGCGGGCGTGGCCACGGTGTCATTGCGGCGCGAGGGCGCGGGCGGGGCGGGTCAGGCGTTCTGGTCGATGATCCGCGATCTGGGCGTGCTGATCCTGCCCAACACCGCCGGCTGTCACACGGTCAAAGAGGCCGTCACCACCGCCCACATGGCGCGCGAGGTGTTCGACACACCGTGGATCAAGCTGGAACTGATCGGCCACACCGACAGCCTGCAACCCGACGTGTTCCAACTGGTCGAAGCCGCGCGCATTCTGACCGACGAAGGGTTCCAGGTGTTTCCCTACACCACTGAAGACCTAATCGTGGCCGAACGTCTGCTGGCGGCCGGGTGCCAGGTGCTGATGCCCTGGGGCGCGCCGATCGGGTCGGGGCGGGGCCTGAACAACGAATACGCCCTGCGCGCGATGCGGGCGGAGTTTCCCGATGTGCCGCTGGTGGTGGATGCGGGCATCGGCCTGCCCAGCCACGCCGCCCACGCGATGGAGCTGGGCTATGACGCGGTTCTGCTGAACACCGCCGTTGCTCGGGCCGGCGATCCGGTGGCGATGGCGCAGGCCATGGCGCTGGCGGTGCAGGCCGGGCAACTGGCGCATCAGGCCGACCCGATCGAGCCGCGCGACATGGCCGAAGCCTCGACCCCGGTGATCGGAAAGGCCTTTCTGTCATGACGCTCGACCGCTTCTACCCGATCTTCGATCATGCCGATTGGCTGTGGCGGATGCTGCCCCTGGGCGTGAAACTGGTGCAACTGCGCATCAAGGATCAGCCCGACGCGGTGGTGCGCGCGGAGATCGCCACCGCCCAGGCCCTGTGCCGCGACCACGGTGCGGTGCTTGTGGTGAACGACTATTGGCAGGCCGCCATCGACGCGGGCTGCGACTGGATCCACCTGGGGCAGGAGGATTTGGACGCCGCCGACCTGCATGGCATCCGCAAGGCCGGCCTGAAACTGGGCGTTTCGACCCATGACGATGACGAGCTTGAGCGCGTGTTGGCGATGGACCCGGACTATGTGGCTTTGGGGCCGGTCTACCCGACCATCCTGAAAAAGATGAAATGGCACCAACAGGGCCTGCCGCGTGTGACCGAGTGGAAACGGCGCGTGGGCGACATCCCCCTGGTCGGCATCGGCGGCATGAGCGTCGAGCGCGCGCCGGGCGTGTTTCAGGCCGGGGCCGACATCGTCTCCGTCGTCACCGACATCACCCTGAACCCCGACCCCGAAGGCAGGGTGCGCCAGTGGATCGAGGTCACGCGATGAGCCGCTACGCCCGCCAGATGATCCTGCCCGAGGTCGGGGCCGAGGGGCAGAACCGCCTTGCCCGCGCGCGGGTTCTTGTTGTGGGCGCCGGGGGGCTGGCCGCGCCCGTGCTGCCGCTGCTGGCCGGGGCCGGGGTGGGGCATCTGACCATCGTCGATCCCGATACGGTGGACCTGTCGAACCTGCATCGCCAGACGCTGTTTGCCGAGTCCGATTGCGGCCGCCCCAAGGCCGAAGCGGCCGCCGAACGCTGTCGGGCGCTGAATGGTGAGATCACCGTTGAAGCGCGAAAACAGGGTCTAACACCGGCAATTGCTGCTGATCTGGTGGCCGAGGTCGACCTGGTTCTGGATTGCGCCGACAGCTACGCGGCCAGTTATACGCTTTCGGATACCTGCTTGGCGCAGGGCAAGCCGCTGATCACCGCCTCGGTTCTGGGCCTGTCCGGATATGTCGGCGGGTTTTGCGGCGGCGCGCCGTCGTTGCGCGCGGTGTTCCCCGACGCGCCTGACAGCGGGGCCAGTTGCGCCACCGCAGGCGTTTTGGGCCCGGTCGTGGCGATGATCGGCGCGATGCAGGCGCAGATGGCGCTGGGCGTGATCCTGGGCCTCGATCCCTCGCCGCTGGGCCAGATGGTGCAGGTGGACGGGCGCAGTTGCACCAGCAGCGGCTTCCGCTTTGACACCGCGCCGGAACCGGACGGCCATTTCCCCTTTGTTGCCCCCTCGCAACTGACCCCGAACGACCTGGTTGTCGATCTGCGCAGCGTCGATGAGGCGCCCGAAGCGATCCACCCCAACGCCCGCCGACTGACGGTCGAAGCGCTGAAAACAGAGCCTAACAAGGGCAAAACTCTGGCCCTCTGCTGTGCCACCGGGCTGCGCGCCTGGCGCGCGGCCGAGGAACTCCACCCCCATTGGCCCGGCCGGATCGTTCTGGTCGCCGCCGCAACGTCGTGAAGCAAAAGGAAACGCAGACCATGAAGAAACTGATCACCGCCCTTGCCTTGCTGGCCGCCGCGCCTGCCTGGGCCGAGGACAAGATGACCGTCCTGTTGGACTGGTTCGTGAACCCCGACCACGGGCCGATCATCGTGGCGCAGGAAAACGGCTATTTCGCCGAACGGGGGCTTGAGGTCGAAATCGTCCCGCCCGCCGATCCCTCGGCCCCGCCGCGCCTTGTGGCCGCCGGTCAAGCCGATCTGGCCGTGTCCTACCAGCCGCAGCTGCACCTGCAGATCCACGAGGGCCTGCCGCTGAAACGGGTCGGCACGCTGGTCGCCACGCCGCTGAACTGCCTTCTGGTGCTCGAGGGTGGCCCGATCAAATCGCTGGCCGACCTCAAGGGCAAGAAGATCGGCTTTTCGGTCGCCGGTGTCGAAGAGGCGATCCTGACCGCTATGCTGAATGCGCATGGCGTGTCGCTGGACGATATCGAGATGATCAACGTCAACTTCTCGCTGTCGCCATCGCTGATGACGGGGCAGGTGGACGCCGTGATCGGCGCCTTCCGCAATTTCGAGCTGAACCAGATGGACATCGAAGGCGTTCCGGGCCGCTGCTTCTACATCGAGGAAGAAGGCGTGCCGCCCTATGACGAGCTGATCTATGTGGCCAACCCTGAAACGATGGACAAGGACATGATTGCCCGCTTCCTGGCCGCCACCGAGAAGGCCACGCAGTATATCGTGAACAACCCGGAAAAAAGCTGGGAGATCTTCGCCGCCACCTCGCCCGAGTTGCAGGACGAGCTGAACGCCCGAGCCTGGGTCGATACCCTGCCGCGCTTCGCGCTGCGCCCGGCGGGATTCGATGCCGGCCGCTATGCCCGGTTCGAGGCCTTTCTTAAAGACTCCGGCATGATCGACAGCATCAACCCGGTCAGCGACATCACCATCGACGTGACCGCGCAATGAGCGACTATGGCAAAGCCTTCGCGCTTATGCGCGATGCGGCGCAGGGGCCGTGGCGGGACTATACCCGCCACGCCTTTGTCGAGGGGCTGAAGGACGGCTCCCTGCCGCGTGCGGCGTTTCTGCATTACCTGCGGCAGGATTACGTGTTCCTGATCCATTTCTCGCGCGCCTGGGCGCTGGCGGTGGTGAAATCGGAAACCCATGCCGAGATGCTGGCCGCGTCGCGCACGGTGAACGGTCTGATCAGCGAAGAGATGAAGTTGCATATCGGCATTTGCGAGGCCGAGGGCATCAGCCAGGACGAGCTGTTCGCCACGCCCGAACGCCCCGAGAACCTGGCCTATACACGCTATGTACTCGAGGCCGGCTACAGCGGTGATCTGCTGGATCTGCTGGCGGCGCTGGCGCCCTGCGTAATGGGATACGGGGAAATCGGCACACGGCTGGCGGCCGAGGCCGCCTCGGACACCTACCGCGATTGGATCGACGCCTATTCCAGCAGTGAATATCAGGAAGCCTGTCAGGCTGTGGGTGAACTGCTGGATTCGGCTCTAATAAGGCGACTTGGGGCGGATTTCCGTACCACACCGCGTTGGGATCGCCTGTGCCAGACCTTCCGCACCGCGACCGAGCTCGAGGTCAATTTCTGGCAGATGGGCCTGACCCCATGACCCCGCCCCCCGATCTGACCATCAGCGGACAGGCTAGTATCGACGGCGCGCCTCTGTTCGCGCCGCTGACCCTGTCGCTGAAGGCCGGGCAGTGGACCTGTCTGCTGGGCGGATCGGGGGTCGGAAAGACCACGGTTTTGCGTCTGATCGCCGGGTTGGCGACCGGGGCCGAATTCACCGGCGAGATCCGCGCCAGCGACGGGCTGCCGGTGGCCGAGCGCGTGGCCTACATGGCGCAGGACGATCTGCTGCTGCCCTGGGCCACGGTCGCGCAGAACGTGGCGCTGGGCGCGCGGCTGCGCGGCGAACGGGTCGATCAGGACCGCCGCGCCCGTCTGATCGAACGGATGCGCTTGCAGGACCACATGACCAAAAAGCCCTCGGAGTTGTCCGGCGGGCAGCGTCAGCGCGTGGCATTGGCCCGCACCCTGATGGAGGACAAGCCGATCATCCTGCTGGACGAGCCGTTCTCGGCGCTGGATGCGCGCACACGCGCCGACATGCAGGACTTAGCCGCCGAGGCATTGCAGGGCCGGACCGTTCTGCTGGTCACCCATGACCCTGCCGAGGCCGCGCGTCTGGGGCAGTCGATCATGGTGATGACGCGACACGGCCTGACCCCATGCCAACCGCCTCATGCACCGGCCCCGCGGAAGGTGGACGATCTCGAGACGCTGGAAACGCAGGGCGCGCTGCTGAAACTGCTGCGCGAGGAAGTGGCATGAAGACGCTCTCGGTCCTTGCCGCGACCCTGTTTGCGCTGGCCATCTGGCAGGCGATCGTCACCCTGACCGGCCTGCCGAAATTCATCTTGCCCGGCCCGGCATTGGTGGCAGAGACCTGGTGGCAGAACCGCTGGCTGATCGCCGAACACACCTGGATCACCGCCATCGAGGTGCTGATCGGTCTGGCCTGCGGCACTGTGCTGGGCGTCGTCACCGCGCTGCAACTGGCCAATTCCCGCGCCGCGCGGGTGCTGGTGCAGCCGATGCTGGTGTTCACCCAGGCACTGCCGGTTTTTGCGTTGGCACCGTTGCTGACCCTGTGGCTGGGCTATGGGCTGTGGTCCAAGGTCGCGATGGCGGTGCTGATCATCTATTTCCCCATCACCTCGTCGTTTTTCGACGGGCTGATGCGCACGCCGCAGGGCTATCTGGATCTGGCTCGCACCATGCAGGCCAGCTCGCGCAGCGTGTTGTGGCGTATCCGCATCCCGGCGGCGCTACCCTCGCTGGCTTCGGGGATGCGGCTGGCGGCGGTCTATGCTCCGATCGGGGCCGTGATCGGTGAATGGGTCGGCTCGTCGCAGGGGCTGGGATACCTGATGCTGCTGGCCAATGGCCGCGCCAAGACCGACCTGATGTTTGCCGCGATGCTGACGCTTGGGGTGTTCTCGATCCTTCTGCACCTGGCAGTGCGCCGCGCCACGGCCCGCATGGCCGGTGAGGCGCGTTAACCATTCGGAAACCGATTCTGGGGCAATCATGGGCGCATGACCAAGGACGCCTTTGCCGAAGCCCCATCACTGTTCGAAACTGACGAAGCGCAGGTCACACCGCTGCCTGAGGGTCGGCTGCCCTCGTACATCAAGGACCACCGCCAACGCCTGCGCGAACGGTTCATGTCGGGCGGCGCGGGGGCGATGCCGGATTACGAGCTGCTGGAACTGGTCCTGTTCCGCTCGATCCCCCGGCAGGACATGAAACCGCTGGCGCGGCGGCTGCTGGACGCGTTCGGCGACTTCAACCGGGTGCTGACCGCCCCTGTGGAACGCCTGCGCCAGATCAAGGGCGTGGGCGATACCGTCATCACCGACCTAAAGATCCTCGAGGCCTGCGCCCATCGCATGGCCCGTGCCCGGGTGATGCAGCGGCATGTGATTTCCAGCTGGGATGCGCTGCTGGACTATTGCCACACCACCATGGCGCATCGCGAGATCGAGCAGTTCCGCGTGTTCTATCTGGACCGCAAGAACGTGCTGATCGCGGATGAGGAGCAGGCCAAGGGTACCGTCGATCACGTACCCGTCTACCCGCGCGAGGTCGCCAAACGCGCGTTGGAGCTGAACGCCTCGGCGCTGATCCTGGTGCACAATCATCCGTCGGGCGATCCGACCCCCTCGCAATCGGATATCGACATGACCAACCGCATCAACGATGCCTGCGCTGCACTGGGGCTGACCTTGCACGACCACCTGATCATCGGCAAATCGACCGAGCTGAGCTTCCGCTCGGAAGGTTATCTCTGACCGCTAGCGCACCCAGACTTCGACACGACGGTTGGCCTTGCGGCCCCATTCCGTGTCGTCGCAGGCCATGGGCATGGCTTCACCGAAACCTTCGACGGCGATCGCGACGGTTTCGGGGACTGCGGTCTCGATCGCGGCAAGGATCGCGTTCCGCACTGTCTGTGCGCGCCGCAAGGCGATGCGGGCATTGGTTTCCGCAGCACCGTCTCCGTCACTGAAACCGACGAAGACCAGTTTGCGCCCGTCATACTGGCCCGATTCAAGCGCCTGCGCCATTTGCAGGATGTTCGACCGCGACTGCGCGTCTGGCCGCGACGATCCCGGCTCGAACCGGAAAGACACCGACAGGCGCGACAGCGGGCGCAGAGTTTCGATCATCCGTTGCAGCTCTTCCAGCCCCACCTCGGACCCACCCGAGGTGATGGCGTTGGCCAACCGGTCGCCCTGAAGCCCGAGACGTACCAGTTCGTGGGACTGGTCGACGAAACCGGCTTGCCGGATGACCATCTGTGCCTCGGGGCTTTGGACATAGGCCAGAAACTGGCGGGCGATCTTCGGCAGGCGCCGCTGCGGCAGATACAGGAACATCGGCAGGGTCAGCGGATAGTCCTCGGTTTTGATGGCGGCGCGCGTGGCGCGCAGTGCGTGACCACATCCGCCGGCCAGCGGCAGACTGCGCACGTTTTGCGGGTCAGCGTGGCTGACGATACCGAGTGCGAAGGGATCGCGCGCAACCGCTGCTGCCAGTTCCGCGCTGCGGGTGTGGCGGATCACGGCCTCATGCGCCTGCACACCGGCTGGCTGCATCACCTGGTCTTGTACGGCCTGACCAACGCCGGTTGTCACATCCGGCAGATGAACGGCGATGGGGGCATCCGGGCCACCGAGCTGTGCCCAGTTGGCGACCTCGCCATTTATGACCCGCGCCAGGTCCGAAACCGAGATCTGCTGGATCGGATTGTCCAATGAGACCACCGGCACCAGCGCGCCAAGCGCCACCACCCGCGACCGGCGCGGTCGGGACAGGTCGCCCAGACCGTTTTCTTGCGCCGCCGCGGCCTCCTGCGGGCGGATTTCGCGCATCGCCAAAGCGATGTCTGCCTGATCGGCGGTCAGATCGGCAAAACCGCGATCGGTGTCCGAAACGCGCAGGAAAAACCGCGCCAAAGGGGCGGTCCGATCCGGCTGCGTCAGGGCAAAGACAAGCTGCGCATGGTCTGTGCCTTCGCTTAGCACGTTCAGGTTTTCTCGTTGCGCAAAGCCTTCGATCAACGCCGGAAGTAGGGATTCGGCCATCACCGATGCGCCAGAGAAGTGCACTTCGGCCACAAAGTCGATCAGGTTTGGGCAAGCCGGACCGTCGCAGGTAACGCCGGATCCATCCACCGTCAGTTCGCCGAACTGGGTGTCCACACGGTAGAACTCACCATCAAACCCCAACAGGTTCCCGGTGATCTCGACCTTGCCGTCATGCGAGGTCAGCGTGATGTCCTGAGCGAGGGCGCCTGAAGCGCCAGCCATCAACGACAACACCGTCATCGTCGCGCGAAGATACTTCATAAAGACCTGTTGACCTGCCTGCCGTTACTTTGCGGCGATTGTCAGGTCTTGGAACAGATTATTCAACACCAGAAAGTCCTGTCCGCTGTCGCAGGCCGGCAGGGTGATCGACAGCTCTCGCGACCGCAGCCCCTGATCGTCCAGCAACTCGAGCACTTGCAGATCCAGGTCCTGTCCACAATTCCGGGGAGTCACTTCGGCCTCGACGCTCAGGGCGACGGTGCCATTTGCGTCGGCCGCGTTGCGGGGGATCGAATAGATCTCGACATTGCGCTCGCCGGCCATGCCGAAGTGGACAACCTGCCCGGTGCCGGAACTGCTGGCGTTTGACCAGACATGCCCGGCTTCGCCATAGGATGCACCGAACTCCAACGCGTGCAGTTGCAATTCGGTGTCCCCCGTCCATTGCAGCGCAACGCGGTCATAATCTGAAAAATCAGGAATGTGAGTGGTGGCGACAGTGCCGCGCTGGTTTTTGAACGAGATCAGGAAAATGGCATATTCCGACAGGGCGGGAATGGACAGGTCCAGACGGCCGTCCTTGTCGGTTTGGGCGCTGAACGTCATGCCGCTGTGGTGCAGCTCGACGGTTTCATCGGGGTTGCAGGGGGCCTTCAAGGTCAAACGTGCTGTCGCGTTGGGGGCTGCCATTGCGCGGGCCCGGAGATCGCAGTTGACCTGCGCCTGAGGAACGGCAGGCTCTGCCCGAGGCGGAACCTTGGCCGAGGGTTCGGGGGCCGTGGACGCGGTCGGCGTTGCCGAGGTCAGCACGATTCCTTCCAACCCGGCAATCACGGTGCCTTCACCAGACGGCTGGATCATCGCCTGACGTGTTTCCTGCACGTCCGGCTGCGAGGCCGGTCCGTTCTGCATCAGGTAGCCGATGGCCAAGGCGCATGCGACCGTGCCACCTGTGGTCACGTAGTTCCGTATTACAAACAAGACACCCTCCCCAGTTGAAGGAGCGAGTCGGAGAGTGCTTAACAATCGCGGCTAATATGTGGCCGCGACGCGGACTCATTATGTCGGGAATCTCACCGGATCAGGCAAGCCGACCATGGCAGTGCTTGAATTTCTTGCCGGACCCGCAGGGGCAGGGATCGTTGCGCGACGGGTTACCCCAGGTTGACGGGTCGTCCTCGACAAAGCCGGGCCGCGCATCGCCCGAGGCCTGCGCCTCGGCCACCGCCTCGGCCTGTTCGGCGGCTTTCTTGATCTGGGCCTGCTGCGCCTGCATCTGTGCCAGCATCTCGCGCTGCTCTTCTTCGGTCAGCGGGCGGACGCGGGCCAGTTGCTGGGTGACCGTTTCGCGCAGACTGTCGAGCATGTTCTCGAACAGCTGGAAGCTTTCGGTCTTGTATTCGTTCAGCGGATCGCGCTGGGCGTAGCCGCGAAAGCCCACGACCGAGCGCAGATGTTCCAAGGTCAGCAAGTGCTCGCGCCATTTGCTGTCGATGGTCTGCAGCAGCACCTGCTTTTCGATGTTGCGCATGTTCTCGGGGCCGAAGGCGGCGGCCTTCTGGGCCATCATCTCGTCGGTGGCCTTGATCAGGCGCTCGCGAACCACGTCGTCGTCGACCCCATCCTCGGCCGCCCATTCCTGAACCGGAACATCAATGTTCAGCTTTTCCTTGAGGGCCGCGTGCAGCCCGTCGGTGTCCCACTGGTCGGCGTAGGTTTTGGGCGGCATGTACTGGTCGATCAGATCGTCGATGACCTGTTCGCGCATGTCCGAAACGATTTCGGACAGATCGTCGGTCGACATGATTTCGCGGCGCTGGCTGAAGATCACCTTGCGCTGATCGTTCATCACGTCGTCGAACTTGAGAACGTTCTTGCGCATGTCGAAGTTGCGGCCTTCGACCTTGGCCTGCGCGCGTTCGAGCGACTTGTTCACCCAAGGGTGCACGATCGCTTCGCCTTCTTTCATGCCCAAGGTGGTCAGAACCTTGTCCAGCCGTTCCGAGCCGAAGATGCGCATCAGGTCGTCTTCCAGGCTGAGGAAGAACACGGTGCGGCCTGGGTCGCCCTGACGGCCCGAACGGCCGCGCAGCTGGTTGTCGATGCGGCGGCTTTCGTGGCGCTCCGAGGCCAGAACGAACAGACCGCCGGCCTCAAGCACCTTTTGCTTTTCTTCCGCATGGCGCGCCTCTTCCCGGGCGCGCAGTTCGGCCGGGTCGGCGTCGGGGTTCTCGGCCAGCGCTTGCATGACGCTCATTTCAACGTTGCCGCCCAGCTGGATGTCGGTGCCGCGGCCGGCCATGTTGGTGGCGATGGTTACCGCGCCCAGACGTCCGGCCTCGGCCACGATCTGGGCCTCCTGCTCGTGCTGGCGGGCGTTCAGGACGTTGTGCTTGATGCCTTCCTTGGTCAACATCTCGCTGAGCATCTCGGACTTCTCGATCGAGGTCGTGCCCACCAGAACCGGCTGGCCCTTGGCATTTGCTTTCTTGATCTCTTCAATCATGGCCGCGTATTTTTCGGCCGCGGTGCGATAGACCTGATCGTCCTCGTCCATACGGGCGATCGGCTTGTTGGTCGGCACTTCGACTACGCCCAGGCCATAGATTTCGGCGAATTCCTCGGCCTCGGTCAGGGCGGTACCGGTCATGCCGGCCAGCTTGTCATAGAGGCGGAAATAGTTCTGGAAAGTCACGCTGGCCAAAGTCACGTTTTCGGGCTGGATCGGCGCGCCTTCCTTGGCTTCGATCGCCTGGTGCAGGCCTTCGGACAGACGGCGGCCCGGCATCATCCGGCCAGTGAATTCGTCGATCAGGACGACGTTGCCGTCGCGTACGATGTAGTCCTTGTCGCGCTGGAACAGCTTGTGCGCACGCAGGCCCTGGTTGACGTGGTGCACCACCGTGGTGCTTTCGGGGTCGTACAGCGACTGGCCCTCGGGCAGCAGGCCACTGGCGTGCAGCTGCTCTTCAAGGAACTCGTTGCCTTCATCGGTGAAGGTCACACTGCGGGACTTCTCGTCGATCGTATAGTGATCGTCCTGCAGGGACGGGATCAGACCGTCGATGGCCGTGTAGAGATCGGACCGGTCCTGAGATGGACCCGAGATGATCAGTGGGGTCCGTGCCTCGTCGATCAGAATCGAGTCGACCTCGTCCACGATCGCGAAATTGTGGTGCTTTTGGTAGACCTCGTTCAGATCCGCCTTCATGTTGTCGCGCAGATAGTCGAAGCCCAGCTCGTTGTTGGTGGCATAGGTGATGTCACAGGCATAGGCCGCTTTTTTCTCGGCATCGGGCTGGCCCGACCAGATCACGCCGGTGGTCATACCCAACGCGCCGAACACGTTGCTCATCCATTCGGCGTCACGCTTTGCCAGGTATTCGTTGACCGTGACGATATGCACGCCCTTTCCGGTCAGTGCGTTCAGATAGGCCGGGAAGGTAGCGACCAGGGTCTTGCCTTCGCCGGTCTTCATCTCGGCGATATTGCCCTGATGCAGGAATATGCCACCCATGAGCTGCACGTCAAAGGCCCGCAGACCCAGCGCGCGCTTGGCGCCTTCACGAACGTTGGCGAAGGCCTCGGGCAGCAGGACGTCCAGGCTCTCGCCCTCATTGGCCCGCTTGCGCAGCTCTTCGGTCTTGGTTTTCAGATCGTCATCCGAGAGTTGTTCGAACTCCTGCTCCAGCGCGTTGATCTTTTCGACCAGCGGGCGGGTTGCCTTGATCTTGCGGTCGTTCGGTGTTCCGAACACCTTTTTGGCAAGCGTACCGAGTCCCAGCATGTTCACTCCAGCGGATCTTTTCTTGTCTTGGTTGCGACAGGCTTGCCCACCTTGCGCGCAACCCATAGATAGCTGGGAGGAAAAGATGGTCCTGTCAAAGGCTGCAAGCGATGTAAGCGGCAGGTTCCAGAGTGTCAACGCCACGCCCTGTCGCGGCCAGAATATAGGATGAATTCATGCCCAAAGGTCTCACTTTTCTGCCATCGCTGGCTCTTGCGGCCATGATGGCCCTGCCTGTCGCCGCTGAAACCGAACCCTCTGCCGATACGGTTGTGGCGCGCGTCAACGGCGACGAGATCACTTTGGGTCACGTGATTGCCACTGCGGCTGGCCTGCCGCCGCAATATCAGCAGTTGGAAGACGAGGTCCTGTACCAGTTCATCGTCGAGCAGCTGATCCAGCAACAATTGCTCAGCCAAGAGCAGGACGAGCTGACCCGCCTGAACGCGCTGATGCTGACCAACGAAGAGCGCTCGCTGAAAGCGGTGCAGACGGTGAACCAGATCACCGATGCCGAGGTGACGGACGACGCGATCCAGGCCGCCTATGACGCGCAGTTCGCCGAGTTCCAAGGCGAGGACGAGTTCAACGCCAGCCACATCCTTGTCGCGACCGAGGACGAGGCCAAAGAGATCAAGGCGCAACTGGACGACGGCGCCGATTTTGCCGAGCTGGCCAAAGAGAAATCCACCGGTCCGTCCGGCCCCAATGGCGGCGCGCTGGGCTGGTTCGGCAAGGGCCAGATGGTTCCCGAGTTCGAACAGGCCGTGATCGGGCTGGAAAAAGGCCAGGTCTCGGACCCGGTGCAGACCCAGTTCGGGTGGCATGTGGTGATCCTGAACGACAAACGCAAATCCGAAGCGCCCGAGTTTGCGGCGGTGCGGGATGAACTGGCCCAGTCCGTTCGTCAGGAGGCCATTCAGGCCAAGATCGACGAGCTGACCCAGGCGGGCAGCGTCGAGCGCCCCGAGGTCGAGGGCCTGACCCCGGACGTGGTCCGCAAGCTGGACCTGGTTCAGGAGTAAACCCCAGTGGCCAAGATCACCAAGGTGTCTCCGCTGGCCCCTGCGGCCTTCCCTGATCTGCCGGTCATCGACGGTGTGCGGTTCGCCGCCGTCGCTGCCGGGGTGCGGTATCAGGGCCGCACCGACGTGATGCTGGCGGTGCTCGATCCGGGTACCGCGGTGGCGGGGGTGTTCACCCGCTCGGCCACCCGTGGGGCGCCCGTGCTGGATTGCCAAGACAAGATCGGCGGGCCCAGCGACGGGCCGGCGGCGATTCTGGTGAACTCGGGCAACGCCAATGCCTTTACCGGGCAGTACGGGCGGGCCTCGGTCGGGCAGATCACCGAAGCCGTGGCGCAGGCGACCGGCGTGGCGCAGAGCCGCGTGTTCACCTCGTCGACCGGGGTGATCGGCGAGCCGCTGCCGCATGACCGGATCGTGGCCCGGCTGGACGAGCTGACCGCCGGCCTGCGCGCCGACGCGTTGGAACAGGCCGCGCGGGCGATCATGACCACCGACACCTTCCCCAAAGGCGCTAGCGCGCAGGTGGAGATCGACGGCAAAACAGTCTCTATTGCAGGGATTGCCAAAGGATCGGGTATGATCGCACCCGACATGGCGACAATGCTGGTCTATATCTTCACCGATGCGAAGATCGACCAATCGGCGCTGCAACGGATGCTGGCCGAGCAGACCGACCGGACCTTCAACTGCATCACCGTGGACAGCGACACCTCGACCTCGGACAGCCTGTTGCTGTGCGCGACGGGCGCGTCGGGCGTGGAGGCCACCGGCAATGCCGATTTCGCGCGGGCGCTGGAATCGGTGATGCTGGATCTGGCGCATCAGGTGGTGAAGGACGGCGAAGGCGCCACCAAATTCGTCGAGATCCGCGTGACCGGCGCGGCCTCGGACGCGGATGCCAAGGTCCACGGGCTGGCCATCGCCAATTCACCGCTGGTCAAGACCGCCATCGCGGGCGAGGACCCGAATTGGGGCCGTGTCGTCATGGCGATCGGCAAATCCGGCGCGGCGGCCGATCGCGACACACTCAGCATTTCTTTCGGCGATATTCTTGTGGCCGAAAAAGGTTGGGTCAGCCCCAGTTATCGCGAGGAAGACGCCGCCGCCTACATGAAAGGCCAGGAACTGGTGATCGCGGTCGATCTGGGGCTGGGTGAGGGCAAGGCCACCGTCTGGACCTGCGATCTGACCCACGGGTACATCGAGATCAACGCGGATTACCGGTCGTGACATCAGAGCAATTCCAGCAGAAGTGGAGCCCGGTGTTGCGTCCGGGACTGCGACCATGAAAACGGTGCTCGTCTCTGCCGTCGCCTTGATCGACGTGGATGGGCGGGTGTTGCTGGCGCAGCGCCCGGAAGGCAAGGCCATGGCCGGGCTGTGGGAATTTCCCGGCGGCAAGATCGAGCCGGGCGAAACCCCCGAGGCCGCTCTGATCCGCGAATTGCACGAGGAACTGGGCATCGACACCTGGGCCTCGTGCCTGGCGCCGCTGACCTTTGCCAGCCACAGCTATGACGATTTCCACCTGCTTATGCCGCTGTTTGCCTGCCGCAAATGGCAGGGAATCCCGCAGTCGAAAGAAGGTCAGGCGCTGAAATGGGTGCGCGCGAACGACCTGCGCAACTATCCGATGCCGGCGGCGGATGTTCCGTTGATCCCGATTTTGCGGGACTGGCTGTAACAATTCGTAAGATTCCGGAAAACATCACGAAAAAGTTGACGCTGATCGTCCTCCTTGTCCTTAATCGGGGCAGCGGCGCGCGGGTCTGACCCGGCGACGTCGTTCCGGCCCAAACCGGGGCCGGATGGGGAGGAGAGATAGAATTGGCTCAGACGCAGTCGGGCGCCGAGGGGGTGCACTCCCTTCCGGCGCTGCTAAACCGCAATGCGGCGCAGTTCGGGGATGCCCCGGCCTACCGCGAAAAGGAATTCGGGATCTGGCAGTGCTGGACCTGGGCGGAAACGGCCACCGAGATCCGCGCGATGGCGCTGGGATTTCTGGAAATTGGCGTTGAAAAGGGCGACCATATCGCCGTGATCGGGCGCAACCGCCCGGCGCATTACTGGTCGATGGTCGCGGCCCAGATGGTGGGCGCGGTGCCGGTGCCGCTATATCAGGACTCGGTCGCTGAAGAGATGGCCTATGTGCTGGACCATTGCGGCGCGAAATACGTGGTCTGCGGCGATCAGGAGCAGGTCGACAAGGTCATCGAGATCCAGGGCAACCTGAACCAGATCAAGCACATCCTGTATACCGACAAGCGCGGCATGCGGAAATACGACCACAGCCAGATGAACGCGCTGAGCGACATCATGGCCGAGGGGCGCGCTGGGCATCACCGGCTCGACGCCGAGTTGGACCGCCGCATCGCCGAAATCACCTATGACGACACCTGCGTGATGCTATATACCTCGGGCACCACGGGCAAGCCCAAGGGCGTGGTTCTGTCGAACCGCAACGTGATCGAGAGCGCAAAGAACTCGGCCGAATTCGACCACCTGACCCGGAACGAGGATATCCTGTCCTATCTGCCGATGGCCTGGGTGGGCGATTTCATCTTTTCGGTCGGTCAGGCTTATTGGTGCGGGTTCTGCGTGAATTGCCCCGAAAGCGCTGACACGATGATGACCGACCTGCGTGAGATCGGTCCGACCTATTTCTTCGCCCCGCCGCGCGTGTTTGAGACCCAGCTGACCAACGTGATGATCCGGATGGAGGATGCCAGCCCGATGAAGCAGCGGATGTTCCGCTATTTCATGGATCACGCCAAAAAGGTCGGCGGCCGCATCCTGGACGGCCACCCGGTCGGACTAATGGATCGCCTGAAATACGCGATCGGAAATGTCCTGGTTTACGGACCGCTCAAAGACACGCTGGGCTATGGCCGGTTCCGTGTCGGGTACACAGCGGGCGAGGCGATCGGGCCCGAGATTTTCGATTTCTACCGCTCGCTGGGGATCAACCTGAAGCAGCTGTATGGTCAGACCGAGGCGACGGTGTTCATCACCGTCCAGCCCGACGGCGAGGTGCGCGCCGACACGGTGGGCGTTCCGGCCCCCGACGTCGAGCTGAAGATCGCCGAGAATGGCGAGATCTTCTATCGCTCGCCCGGCGTGTTTGTTGAATACTTCAAGAACCCCGAATCCACCGCCTCGACCAAGGACCCCGAAGGCTGGGTCGCCACGGGCGACGCGGGGTTCATCGAGGAAAGCAGCGGCCATCTGCGGATCATCGACCGCGCCAAGGACGTCGGCAAGATGGCCGACGGCTCGATGTTCGCGCCGAAATATGTCGAGAACAAGCTGAAGTTCTATCCCGACATCCTGGAGGCGGTGCTGTTCGGCAATGGCCGCGACCGCTGCGTGGCTTTCATCAACATCGATCTGACGGCGGTGGGCAACTGGGCCGAGCGCAACAACATCGCCTACGCGTCTTACCAGGAACTGGCGGGCCATCCACGGGTGCTGGAGACAATCCGCAGCCATGTGGAAGAGGTCAACAAGTCGGTTGCCGCCGACGAGATGCTTTCGGGTTGCCAGGTGCACCGGTTTGTAGTGCTGCACAAGGAACTGGACCCCGATGATGGCGAGATCACCCGCACCCGAAAAGTGCGCCGCAAGTTCGTCGAGGACAAATACGCCGACATCATCGCCGCGCTCTATGACGGGTCTGAGGCGGTATCGACCACGACCGAGGTGACCTATGAGGACGGGCGCAAGGGATCGATCAGCGCCACGCTGGATATCGTCGACGTGCCGGTCGTGCCGGTGTCGCATCAGAAGGTGGCCGCGGAATGAGGCCGGTCGTGCGCCGCTCGGCCTGCGGCCATCGCCCCGCCCGCCGTCCCGTTCACCCGCAGTTTGAGGAGTAGACGATGCTGGATGCATCCGACGACGGATATGTCACCGAGGATGGCCGCAAGATCGGCGGCGTGGTGATGGAGATGAAAAACATCACCCTGCGATTCGGCGGCGTGGTGGCGATTAAGGATATCTCGTTCGACATCCGCCAGGGCGAGATCCGCGCGATCATCGGTCCGAACGGCGCGGGCAAGTCCTCGATGCTGAACGTGATTTCCGGCTTCTACATTCCGCAGGAAGGCGAGGTCTGGTTCCACGGGGCGAAACGCCCGCAGATGAAACCCTATGAAGTGGCCCGCCAGGGCATCGCGCGGACCTTTCAGAACATCGCCCTGTTCGAAGGCATGAGCGTTCTGGACAACGTGATGACCGGCCGCCTGAATTTCATGAAGACCAACATCCTGCAGCAGGCGATCTGGCGCGGCAAGGCCGAGGCGGAAGAGGTGGAAAACCGCGAGGCGGTCGAGAAGATCATCGACTTTCTGGAAATCCAGCACATCCGCAAGACGCCGGTGGCGCGCCTGCCCTATGGCCTGAAGAAACGCGTCGAACTGGCCCGTGCGTTGGCCGCCGAACCCAAGCTGCTGCTGCTGGACGAGCCGATGGCCGGCATGAACGTCGAGGAAAAAGAGGACATGAGCCGCTTTATCCTGGACGTGAACGACGAATTCGGCACGACCATCGCCCTGATCGAGCATGACATGGGCGTGGTGATGGACCTAAGCGACCGTGTGGTCGTGATGGATTACGGCAAGAAGATCGGGGACGGCACGCCCGACGAGGTGCGCAACAACCAGGAAGTCATCGACGCCTATCTGGGGGTCAGCCATGACTGAGCACCGCACAGAATTGAGGGGAGGCGCAGATGCCTGATCAGTTGATTTTCGCGATGGAGGTCTTTCTGAACGGCCTCATGGCCGGGGTGCTGTATGCGCTGGTCGCGCTGGGCTTTGTGCTGATCTACAAGGCGTCGGGGATCTTCAATTATGCCCAGGGGGTTATGGCCCTGTTTGCGGCGATGACGCTGGTGGGGATCATGAACGGGCAAGTGCCGTTCTCCCATCTGATCAACGCGATCTTCGGTACGCATATTCATTACTTCGGCTGGAACGTGCCCGCGCTGCTAGCCATTCTGCTGACGATGGGCGTGATGGTCCTGCTGGCCTGGGCGGTGCAACGCTTTGTCATGCGCCACCTCGTGGGACAGGAGCCGATCATCCTGTTCATGGCTACGATCGGCCTGGCCTATTTCCTGGAAGGCGTGGCTGACCTGATGTGGGGATCCGAGATCAAGACGCTGGACGTGGGTCTGCCGCAAGGCATCAACCTGTGGATCGACGAGACCACCTACAACATATTCGGCTACGGCTTCTTCATCGACAATCTGGACATAGTGGCGACGGTCATCGCGGCGCTTCTGGTGGCGGCACTGGTCGCGTTCAGCCAGTACACCAAGCAGGGCCGCGCCATGCGGGCCGTGGCTGACGACCATCAGGCCGCGCTGTCGGTCGGTATCTCGCTGAACTTCATCTGGATCATGGTCTGGTCGGTGGCCGGGTTCGTGGCGCTGGTCGCGGGCATCATGTGGGGCACCAAGTCGGGCGTGCAGTTCTCGCTGTCGCTGATCGCGCTCAAGGCGCTGCCGGTTCTGATGCTGGGCGGGTTCACCTCGATCCCCGGCGCCATCGTCGGCGGGCTGATCATCGGCGTGGGCGAGAAGCTGTTCGAGTTCGCCGTGGGCCCGCTGGTAGGCGGCGCGACCGAGAACTGGTTTGCCTATGTGCTGGCGCTGATCTTCCTGGTGTTCCGGCCGCAGGGCCTGTTCGGCGAGAAGATCATCGAGAGGGTGTAGGCCATGACCAAGCTGATCGCCATCATCAACGTGATCGCGTGGGCGGGGTTCTGGGCCTTTGGGTACATCGCCCTGACCTCGAACGATCTGACCGCCAATCAGCTGACCGTGGCCGCGCTTTTGGCCTTTGCCGGGCTGGTGATGGGTGTTCTGGCCTACATGAAACTGGTGCGCGCCTCGGAGGCGAGCGGATATGCCAAACGGTCCAACCAACTGGACGCCGAAGCCCGCAACCGGGCGCAGGAACAATGGGGAAAGTAAGACATGTTCTATCGTGAGGCCGGAGACTTCAAGACCTCCTACAGGGACGACAATCAGACTTTCCCGATCAAGTTCGACCGGTATCGCTACTATGTGGTGCTGGCCGTGGCGTTCGGGATCATCCCGTTCATCATCAACGACTATTGGGCCAACGCGCTGCTGCTGCCCTTCCTGATCTATGCGATTGCGGCGATCGGGCTGAACATTCTTGTGGGCTATTGCGGGCAGGTTTCCTTGGGCACCGGGGGTTTCATGGCCGTGGGCGCCTATGCCTGCTACAAGCTGATGACCGCCTTTCCCGACGTTTCGATGTTCATCCATGTGATCCTGGCCGGCGGCATCACCGCCATCGTGGGCGTGCTGTTCGGCCTGCCCAGCCTGCGGATCAAGGGGTTCTACCTGGCGGTGGCGACGCTGGCGGCGCAGTTCTTCCTGGTGTGGCTGTTCAACCGGGTGCCGTGGTTCTACAACTATTCTGCCTCGGGGCAGATCAACGCGCCCGAGCGCGACGTGTTCGGCATCATCATCACCGGCCCCAACGCGCCGGCCTGGGCGACCTATCTGTTCTGCCTGATCTTCCTGACCGCCTGCGCGATCATCGCCCGCAACCTGACCCGCGGCACCACCGGGCGCACCTGGATGGCAATCCGCGACATGGACATCGCCGCGGAAATCATCGGTGTGAACCCGCTGCGCGCCAAGCTCAGCGCCTTTGCCGTCAGCTCGTTCTTCGTGGGCGTGTCAGGCGCGCTATTCTTCGCCATCTACCTGGGCGCGGTCGAGGTGGGCGAGGCCTTCGGCATCCAGAAATCCTTCCTGGTGCTGTTCATGGTCATCATCGGCGGGCTGGGCTCGATCTTCGGATCCTTTGCCGGCGCGGCCTTCCTGGTCCTGCTGCCGGTGGTGCTCAAGGTCGTGGGCGCGGACATGCTGGGCTGGCCCACCGACATCGTGGCGCATCTGCAGCTGGTGATCGTGGGCGGGCTGATCATCCTGTTCCTGATCCTAGAACCGCACGGTCTGGCGCAGCTGTGGCGCGTCGCCAAGGAGAAACTGAGACTCTGGCCTTTCCCGCACTAGGGACCGGCCCAATCAAGAAGGGGGCGCAAAGCCCGAACCAACATCGGATAAACCAAGGGAGGAGACACCCGATGAACAAGAAACTGGCAACCATGGCGCTGGGTGCGCTGATGGCCGCGGGGCCGGCAATGGCCGACCTCGTGTTCCCGTCGCTCAGCTACCGCACCGGGCCTTACGCCGCGGGCGGCATCCCCTTCGCGGATGGCTACGCGGACTATTTCACTCTGCTCAATGAGCGGGACGGCGGCATCGGTGGTGTTCCGGCCAACGTCATCGAGTGCGAAACCGGTTACAACACCGAGAAGGGTGTCGAATGTTATGAATCGACCAAGGGCGAAGGTGCACTGGTGTATCAGCCGCTGTCGACCGGCATCACCTATCAGCTGATCCCGAAAACCACCGCTGACGACATCCCGATGCACACGATGGGATATGGCCGCACCTCGGCCAAGAACGGCAAGGTGTTCAGCCACACGTTCAACTATCCGGCCAACTACTGGGACGGTGCGTCGGGTGCGATCAACTATCTGCTCGAGGAAAACGGCGGTGATCTGAGCGGCAAGAAGATCGCGCTGGTCTACCACAACTCGGCCTACGGCAAGGAGCCGATCCGTACGCTGGAAGAGCTGTCCAAGAAGCACGGCTACGAACTGGTGGCCCTGCCGGTCGATCACCCGGGCCAGGAGCAGAAATCGCAGTGGCTGCAGATCCGCCGCGATCGTCCCGACTATGTCCTGATGTGGGGCTGGGGCGTGATGAACCAGGTGGCCATCCAGGAAGCCGCGAACATCCGGTTCCCGATGGAAAACTTCATCGGCATCTGGTGGTCGGGCGCTGAGCATGACGTGATGCCCGCCGGTGCGGCCGCGGATGGTTACAAGGCGCTGACCTTCCACAACGTCGGCTCGGACTATCCGCTGTATGACGACCTGCAGAAATACGTCATCGACGCTGGCAAGGCCGCCGGTGCTGGCGATCAGGTCGGTACGGTCCTGTACAACCGCGGTCTCTATGCTGCGATGCTGGCCGCTGAGGCCGCAAAGAAGGCACAGGAAATCTCGGGCAAGGCTGACATCACCTCGGGCGACATGCGCGACGGTATGGAAGCGCTTGAGATGACCGAAGCGAAGATGGCCGAACTGGGCCTGCCGAACTTTGGTCCGACCTTCTCGGTCAGCTGTGAAAACCACGGCGGGGATGCCCTTGTGGGCGTGACCCAGTGGGATGCAGACAGCAAGACCTGGACTCTGATCTCGGAGTTCAAGGCTACCGATACGGACGTGATCGGCCCGCTGATCGAGGAAGACTCGAGCGCATACGCGGCTGAAAACAACATCGAACCGGGCTGCAACTAAGCGGCACGAACACCGGGACGGCGGCTGACCGCCGTCCCGAACCGGACAAGCCCCGAAATGGGGCAGGCATGAGGACACGCGCTGATGCTGGATGCGGCACAAACCACTGACGTGCAGGCGGAAACCCTGCTTGAGGTCAACAATATCGAGGTGATCTACAACCATGTGATCCTCGTGCTGAAAGGCGTCAGCCTGACCGTGCCCAAGGGCGGGATCACCGCGCTGCTGGGCGGCAACGGGGCCGGCAAGACGACGACGCTCAAGGCGGTGTCGAACCTGCTGCATTCCGAACGCGGCGAGGTCACCAAGGGCTCGATCAAGTATCGCGGCCAGAACGTGCACGAGCGCGACCCGGCCGACCTGGTGCAGAAGGGCGTCATCCAGGTGATGGAAGGCCGCCACTGTTTCGAACATTTGACCGTCGAGGAAAACCTGCTGACCGGGGCCTATACCCGCAAGGACGGCAAGGCCGCCATCCAGCAGGATCTTGAACTGGTCTACAACTATTTCCCCCGCTTGAAAGAGCGGCGTCGGTCACAGGCAGGCTATACCTCGGGCGGGGAACAGCAGATGGTCGCCATGGGCCGCGCGCTGATGAGCCGCCCGGAGACGATCCTGCTGGACGAGCCCTCGATGGGCCTCGCACCGCAGCTGGTCGAGGAGATCTTCACCATCGTGAAGGACCTGAACGAACAGGAAGGTGTGTCCTTCCTGTTGGCCGAACAGAACACCAACGTGGCGCTGCGCTTTGCCCATTACGGATATATTCTGGAATCTGGGCGCGTGGTGATGGACGGCCCTGCCGCCGAACTGCGCGAGAACCCGGACGTCAAGGAATTCTACCTCGGCATGTCCGACGAAGGCCGCAAGAGTTTCCGCGATGTGCGGTCCTATCGTCGCCGCAAAAGGTGGCTGTGAGCGGATGGAGGATCTGGCGATGACATTCTACGATGCTCTGGAAACCCGTTCGGCCGATCAGCGCGCCGCCGAGCAATCGGCCGGTCTGCGCGAACAGCTGGCGCGGGCGAAATCCGCGCCCGGGTTCGCGGCCCATTTCGCCGATGTCGATCTGGACGCGGTCCAGACCATCGCGGATCTGCCCAGGCTGCCGGTTCTGCGCAAGTCCGACCTGACCAAGGCGCAGGGTCAGCACCCGCCCTTTGGCGGATTTACCGTCAAACCCGCCCATGGCTTTGCCCATGTGTTCCAGTCGCCGGGGCCGATCTATGAACCCGGCGGGGTCGATCACGACTGGTGGCGCATGGGCCGGTTCCTGCATGCGGCGGGCGTGGGCCTGGGCGATATCGTGCAGAACTGTTTTGGCTATCACCTGACACCCGCGGGCATGATCTTTGAAAACGGCGCGCGTGCCGTGGGCGCCGCCGTGCTGCCCGCGGGCACCGGCCAGACCGAACTTCAGGTCACCGCCGCGCGCGACGTGGGCTGCACCGCCTATGCCGGCACGCCCGATTACCTGAAGGTGATCCTGGACAAGGCCGACGAGATGGGCGTCGCTCTGAACTTCTCGAAGGCGGTCGTGGGCGGCGGGGCACTGTTCCCCAGCCTGCGCCAGGCCTATGCCGATCGCGGAATTTCCTGCCTGCAATGCTATGCCACGGCCGATCTGGGTAACATCGCCTATGAAAGCGCCGCGATGGAGGGCATGATCATCGACGAGCATGTCATCGTCGAAATCGTGACCCCCGGCACCGGAACACCGGTGGCGGAAGGCGAGGTCGGCGAGGTCGTGGTGACCTCCCTCAACCCCGACTATCCGCTGATCCGCTTTGCCACCGGTGATCTGTCGGCGGTGCTGCCCGGGCAGTCGCCCTGTGGCCGCACCAACCTCCGCATCAAGGGCTGGATGGGGCGCGCCGATCAGACCACCAAGATCAAGGGCATGTTCGTGCGCCCCGAACAGGTGGCCGCGCTGGTCGCCAAGCATGACGAGATCGTCAAGGCCCGCGTCATCGCTGCCCGGCAGGGCGAGATGGACACGATGACCGTGCAGATCGAAAGCCCCGGCGGCGATGACGGCACCTATGCCAAGTCGGTGGTCGAGGTTCTCAAGCTGAAGGGCACCGTTCAGGTGGTGCCACCCGGCACGCTGCCCAAGGACGGGCTGGTGATCGAGGATCAGCGCGTCTACGACTGATCCGGCCCGGGGTTCTGCGGCCAAATGCGCCGCAGAATCCTGTGCCTGCCCACTGGCGTTTCCGAGTTTTTTGGTCGATTAAAGGGGAACCGCAACCTTTGCCGACCCGAGGCCATGGCCCAGATCGAATTCTCAGAACATGGATCGCGCAACCGTGGGGCCTTGGGCACCCGGTTCGTCGGGGCCTTGGCCTATCTGGTTGCAGCAGCCTGCCTGTTGCCGATGGTCGCCGTGGTGCTGGCGGCCGTCACCGGCGGCACTGACACGATCCGGCATCTGCTGGACACGGTCCTGCCCGGCTATGCGGCCACCACGCTGATCCTGGTCTCATTGGTTTCGGTGGGGACTTTCGCCATCGGGGTCGGGGCCGCGTGGCTGGTCACCATGACCCGTTTTCCCGGCGTACGCCTGTTCGAGGTGGCATTGGTGCTGCCGCTGGCCTTTCCGGCCTATGTGCTGGCCTATGCCTATACCTTCATCCTCGATCATCCCGGCATCGTTCAGACCACGCTGCGCCAGGTGACCGGCTGGGGCCCGCGCGACTATTGGTTCCCCGAGATCCGCTCGACCGAGGGCGCGGCGGTGATGCTGATCCTGGTGCTGTACCCCTATGTCTATCTGTTGGCGCGCGCGGCCTTTCTGCAGCAAAGTGCCACCGCTTTTCTGGCGGCGCGGGCGCTGGGCAGCAGCCCGTGGTCGGCCTTTTGGCGGGTATCGCTGCCGATGGCGCGGCCCGCGATTGCCGGCGGTGTTCTACTGGCGGTGATGGAGACCATCGCTGATTTCGGTACGGTCGCCTATTTCGGGGTTCAGACCTTTGCCACCGGCATCTACACCAGCTGGTTTTCGATGGCCGACCGCGCGGCGGCGGCGCAGCTGGCGCTGTGCCTTCTGGCCTTTGCGCTGGTGATGGCCGTGACCGAGCGCACCCAGCGCGGCAAGGCCAAATACTACCAACCCGGCAAACGCCACGCGGCATTGCCCGCTGCACAGCTGAGCGGCTGGCAGGCTGTGGCGGCATGGGTTTTATGCGCCATTCCGGTTTTGTTCGGCTTTCTACTTCCGGTGATCGTGCTGACTCAGATGGGATTGGAGTCCGAGCAGAACCTGCTTTCGGCCCGCTATCTCGGGTTCATTCGGAACTCTCTGACTCTGGCAGGAACGGCGGCGGTGATCACCGTCTGCGCGGCGGTCTGCGTCGGTTTCTTCCAACGGCTGAGACCCGGGCGCGGTTCGGCCATGGCGGCTTATGCGGCGCGGTTGGGCTATGCCGTGCCAGGCGGCGTGATCGCGGTGGGGCTGATCGTGCCTTTTGCCGGGTTCGACAATGCGCTGGACGCCTGGATGCGGCAGACCTTCGGCGTGTCGACCGGGTTGCTGGTCACCGGCTCGATCTGGTTGTTGGTGGCGGCCTACATGGTGCGCTTCCTCGCGGCCGCGCTCAGCGCTTATGAAAGCGGTCAGAGCACCGTTCATGCAAATATGGATGCCGCTGCCCGCTCGCTGGGGCAGACGCCATTGGGCACGTTGCGTCGGGTGCATCTGCCGATCCTCACGCCCTCGCTGCTGACGGCGCTGCTGATCGTATTCGTGGACGTGATGAAGGAACTGCCGGCCACGCTGATCATGCGGCCCTTCAACTTTGACACGCTGGCGGTTCAGGCCTACCGGCTGGCCTCGGACGAACGGTTGGAGGGCGCTGCCGTTCCGTCGCTGGTGATCTTGGCCGTGGGCCTGCTGCCGGTGATCCTGATCTGCCGCCAGGTCGGGCGCCGGCACTGACGGGCGGTTCAAAAATACCACACCATGTCGTGACAGGCTTGATCTGATCGCATTTTCCGGCAAGGCTGAAGTCATGAACATGCAGCCTCCCAGCCGGAACCCTGCAAGCCCGGTCCAGATGCCGGTGGCCTTCAACCGGCAAGAGATGTCACAGATTCTTTCCGTCTATGGACGGATGGTCGCCGCCGGAGAATGGCGTGACTACGGAATATCAAATCTGCGCGACGTTGCCATATTCTCGATCTTCCGACGTACGGCCGAGCACCCGATCTATCGTGTTGAAAAACACCCCCGGCTGCGTTCAAAGCAGGGGATGTATTCGGTGGTGGGCATGGACGGGCGCATCCTGAAACGCGGGCACGACCTGCGCGCCGTCCTGCGGGTACTGGAACGCAAGCTGATCCGCTCGGTCGACCCGGATTAGAGCCGCTTGTGCGCCGTGACCGGCCCGTCGCCCTGGGCTTCGATCCGGGCAATGGCCTGATCCATCGGTTCAAATACCACCGCCATGTGATGGGCATTGGCATGCAGCAGCATGTTGTCGCCAGACACCCAAGCCACATGGCCTTTCCAGAACAACAGATCGCCACGCTGCGTCGGGGTACCTTGGGGCAGTGCGGTGCCAAGCTCCCGCTCCTGGTCGCCGCTGTCGCCGGGGCAGGCAACGCCGCAGGCCAGCAGCCCGGCCTGAATCAGGCCTGAACAATCCAGCCCCCACCGGCTGTTGCCGCCCCAAAGATAGGGGGTGCCCAGAAACAGTTCGGCCACGGCCACCGGGTCGTTCAGTAGGGTTCCGACCGGTTTGACATGCACTGCGGGGATGAACCCAAGCTCGGTCTCGACAAAGCGGTCCTGCTGCGACAACACCACGACCCGGCTGCCAAAGCTCAGGCTGACCCGGTCGGGGCTTTTGATGTCGGGTTGCGCATAGGCATGGGTCGCCGGGGCCCAGATCCAATGCGTGGCCGGGACGTCTGGGCCCAGCTGGTCCGCGCGCAGCCAGCCTTGATACCCATCCTTGTCGGAAACCACCCGGCACCAGCCGCCGGACTGTTCGGTGATGTCAAGGCCGTCGCCATACAGCAGCTGACGGTCGCGCGGGCCCTTCGGACTGCGCAGCAGGTCCACGACAGGGCGGATGATGCGCGCGCGGGTCACAGGCCCAGCATCCTGGGCAGGGCGGTCAGCAGGGCGCGCGGCCCTTGCCCCAACCCGCCTTTGCTGCGGCCGGGCTCTTTGGCCTTTTGCCAGGAGTAGATGTCGAAATGCATGTACCGGCTGTTTTCCACGAACCGCCGCAGGAACAGCGCCGCGGTGATCGACCCCGCGAACCCGCCCGCCGGCGCGTTGTCGAGATCGGCGATGCCCGGCTCGATCAACGTCTCATAGGGCGTGTGGAACGGCATCCGCCAGACCGGGTCAGCCGCCTGAACAGCGGCCTGTGCCAAAGCCTGCGCGGCGGCATCGTCATCGGTGTAGAACGGGGCCAGATCCGCCCCCACCGCCACCCGCGCCGCGCCGGTCAGCGTCGCCATTGAGATCACCAGATCCGGCGCGCCCTCATCCGCCAGCGCCAGCGCGTCGGCCAGCACCAGACGCCCTTCGGCATCGGTATTGTTGATCTCGACCGTCAGGCCCTTGCGCGAGGTCAGGATGTCACCCGGCCGGAACGCGTTGCCCGCCACCGCGTTTTCCACCGCGGGGATCAGCACCCGCAATTGCAGCGGCAGGTCCAGCGCCATGATCATGCGCGCCAGTCCCAGCACGTTCGCCGCGCCGCCCATGTCCTTTTTCATCAACCCCATCGAGGCACCCGGCTTCAGGTTCAGTCCGCCGGTGTCAAAGCAGACGCCCTTGCCGACCAAGGTTAGCTTCGGACCGCTTGTGCCCCAGGTCATCTCGATCAGGCGCGGAGCCTGTTCAGCGGCCCGACCTACCGCGTGGATCATGGGAAAGTTCTGTTCCAACAAGGTGTCGCCAATGGTGACGGCACAACGAGCTCCGTACTCCTGCGCCAGCGTTTCAACGGCGTCTTGCAGGGCCTGAGGTCCCATGTCGGCCGTCGGAGTGTTGACCAGGTCACGGGTGAGAGCTTCGGCATTGGCCATGATCTCAACCCGCGGAGCATTCACACCGTCCGGCGCGACCAATCGGGCTTTTGCGCCGGACTGTTCGGCATATCGGACGAAACTGTACCCGGTCAGCAACCAGCCCAGGGCTTCGATTTCGGCTCTGTCAGTCGGCAAACCGGACGCAATCCGGTAAGTGCCCTCGGGCAGAACCTCGGCGGCGGCGGCAAGCGGAAAGCGTACCCGAGCGCGCCGGGTGTCTGTTCCATAGCCTGCCAGCGCGAATTGCGGCGCGCCCGTCGGTCTGGGAACCAGCAGAACCTGCCCGATTGCGCCGGTGAATCCGTTCGCGGCCACCCAGGCCTGTGTCTGATCGGGCTGAGACTTCAGCCATGGCTCGAGCCCGTCCTGCGCAAGAACATGCAGATCAATGGCAGGGGCATCGGAAGGTGCAAAAGACAGGGACATGGGCGCCTCGGACTGTTCTGGTGACGCCTACACTAGCCGCCTGTTGTTCGCCCGCAACCCGTCATATCGAAAGATCCTGTTGATCCCATACAGCGGTCAGCGACCGCTCGCCCACCCGGATCAGTCGGCTGAGCGTAGCTCCGGTCGCCACCGCATCGCCGGCATCTACCGTCCGGGCCACGTCGCCGGCGACCCGGGCCAGCGCCGTCATGCCGACCTGTTCGGATATCGCGACCAGAGACTTGGCGCATTTCCGCAGCCCCGCCCAGTCACGTTGACGCCAGAGCCGTTCACAATTCGACAGGCGTACTGCCAGTTCCTCGACCGTTCGGCACAGAACGTCGACCGCGTTCGTGTCACCCAATTGCCGATACAGCCCGTTCAGCCGGTCCGGATCCAGCCGCACGGATTCCTTCTGTTCAAGCGTGACGATCTTGTCCACCTCATTCACCCCAATCTTTCTGCCCCCACGGCATCTGCGAACCTGTCACAAAAGACCTTTGCAATTCCTTGCGGCCAATCGGGATAATGTCTCGAATTTTGTTCGAACTTGCGTTAGATCGGCGGTCGAACTGCAAATTTGGGAAAACGCGATGCACCACGCCAAACCTCTGCCGAGCTATCTGGTAAAACGGTACCACGGTTGGAAAGCCACGTCCTATTCCGAGAACCAGGCCTGGTACCGCCGGCTGGCGACCGAGGGTCAGCGTCCGCGTGCGATGGTGATTTCCTGCTGTGACAGCCGGGTCCATGTCACCTCGATTTTCGGGGCCGACCAGGGCGAGTTTTTTATCCACCGCAATATTGCCAACCTGGTGCCGCCCTACGAACCGGACGGCGAGCGCCACGGCACCAGTGCAACTATCGAATATGCAGTGACGGCATTGAAAGTGGCGCATCTGATCGTACTGGGGCATTCGCAATGCGGCGGGGTGCAGGGCTGTATCGACATGTGCAAAGGCGAAGCGCCGCAACTGGAAGCCAAAGAGAGCTTTGTCGGACGCTGGATGGACATCCTCAAACCGAAATTCGATCTGGTCTCCGATGTCGAGGACCCCGCCGAACAGGCGCGCCAGTTCGAGCGTCAGGCGGTTGTCGCGTCGCTCGAAAACCTGATGACCTTCCCGTTCGTGGCCGAAGCCGTACAGAACGGCTCGATATCGCTGCACGGCTTGTGGACCGACATCGGCGAAGGTGGTCTGGAGTATTATGATCCGTCAGGAAAAAAATTCCTGCCGGTTTAGTCTTTAAATCGGAGAAACGCACCCTAATTGAACGCTAGTTCAATTAGGGTGCGGTGACTGTATGGAAAACCTGTTGTCTCTGGCGGCCGACAATCTGGTCTCGCCGATCATTCTCAGTTTTGTGCTTGGTCTGTCAGCGGCATTGGCCCGATCTGACCTGACCATTCCCGAGGCCATCGCCAAGGCGATGTCGATCTATCTGCTGTTTGCGATCGGCTTCAAGGGTGGGGTCAGTGTTGCCGCACACGGGATCGACGCCACGCTTGGCTTGTCCCTCATTGCAGGTGTCATTCTGTCCGCACTGCTGCCGCTGGTGGCGTTTGGCCTGTTGCGGGTGCTGACAAACCTGGACCATGTCAACGCCGGAGCGGTCGCAGCGCATTACGGCTCAATCTCGATCGTCACATTTGTGGCCGGTACGTCGGTTCTGGAAAGTCAGGGCCTGATGTACGAGGGCTACATGGTGGCTGTTGCGGCGGCGATGGAAGCGCCGGCGATCTTGTCCGCTCTGTGGCTGATCTCCCGCGGCGGCGGAGCCCGCCGGATGGACTCGGACCTCTGGCGCGAGATTGCCCTCAATGGTTCGATCGTTCTGCTTGTCGGGTCGTTTGCAATCGGCTGGATCACGGGCGAGGACGGTCTGGCCGAAATCAGCAGCTTCGTGGTCGCACCGTTCAAGGGTGTCCTGTGCCTGTTCCTGCTGGACATGGGTATCGTCGCGGGGCGCGGGTTGCGTGCCGGGCGCGGGCTGATCACGATGGGTCTGCTTGGCTTCGGCGTGCTGATGCCGCTGATCGGGGCTGGTGCCGGGTTGGTGGCCGCGCTCCTGTTGGGTCTGTCCACCGGTGGAGCGGTGTTGCTGATGGTGTTGGGCGCCTCCGCCTCGTACATCGCGGTTCCTGCGGCGATGCGCGTGGCCGTGCCCGAGGCGAACCCGTCCATCTATCTGACCCTGTCTTTGGGCGTCACATTCCCATTCAACCTGGCGCTGGGCCTGCCGATCTACGTCTCGGTCGCCCGGGCCGTTACCGGAGGATAAGACGATGCAGACACATGAGGCCAAACGGGTCGAGATCACCATCGAAGCCATCGTGAAATCCCGTCTGACGGATGCTCTGGTCGATCAAGGTGTGACCGGGTTCACGATCCTGCCGGTGCTCGGCGGATCGGGACGATCGGGTGAATGGAGCCGTTCTGGCCAGGTCAGCCGCGCCAGCGGGATGGTTCAGGTCATCTGCATCATTCGCCCCGATCGCTTGGACGGGCTGCTGAGCGCGATTCTTCCCGTGCTTGATCGCCATATCGGGGTTGTAAGCGTCACCGACTGCCAGGTTCTGCGGGCCGAGCGTTTCTGACCCGGCGCGCTTGGGATCCGATGCGCGCCTAACCTCGGGAGTCATGGCGTGGACCCATGCACGATGTGCGGAGCGAACAGGCAAATCCCTGTTCGCAAAACCACACATTTTCCTTCAGAGCCGGCTGACTGACAAACATCGTTGATGGCAACCGGGACGGGCGCTAGCATTTCAGCCAGCATCTTGAGGTTGGCCGTTTTGAGCATCGCCTACAGAAGGGAAATTGACGGCCTTCGGGCAATAGCTGTGTTGCCAGTGGTCTTCTACCACGCCGGATTGTCATGGCTGTCCGGCGGGTTTCTGGGTGTTGATGTCTTTTTCGTCATCAGCGGCTACTTGATCACCTCGCTTCTGATCGGGGATATTCAACGCGGACAGTTGTCCATCGTCGATTTCTACGAAAGGCGAGCCAGGCGGATTCTTCCGGCCCTTTTCGTGGTTCTTGCCGTGACGACCTGCCTGGCGTGGATCTGGATGCTGCCGGCCGATCTCAGGGTCTATTCGCGAAGCCTGTCATCCGTCGCGGTATTCCTGTCGAACGTCTTCTTCTTCCGGAACAAGGACTATTTCGCGGATGAATTCGACATGCATCCGCTCCTCCACACCTGGAGCCTTGCGGTGGAAGAACAGTTCTACCTGCTGTTTCCGCTGCTGCTGCTGTTTCTGTTTCGAAGAGGGACCCGGACCTGCATCATTGGCCTGTCGGTGATGCTTTTGGCCAGTCTGTTGCTGGCGCAGTGGACATCGGAAAACGAACCCAGGGCAGGGTTCTACCTGATCTATACCCGCGCGTGGGAGCTTTTGGCCGGCGCGATATGCGCCTTCGTTCCGCGGCAGGACAAGGGGCGGTTCTCGACGGTGCTGCCAATGCTGGGCATGGTCGGGCTGCTGGTGTCTTACGTGATGTTTGACCGGTACACGCCGCACCCGTCATTCCTGACGGTCGTGCCCGTTCTGGGAACCGTTCTGGTCATCCTTTTCGCCAGCCACCGAGACCCGATAGGGGCGCTGTTGTCGTCGCGGATCATGGTCTGGATCGGCCTGATCAGCTACAGCCTTTACTTGTGGCACTACCCGTTGTTGGTCTTTGCCAAGATCCGGAGTGTTCCGGCGCCAACACCGCTGACCATCGCCAGCCTTGTCGTGCTGGCCTTTGTGCTGTCAGCCTTGACATGGCGCTTCGTCGAGCAACCCTTTCGTCGTCATAGGGAAGGTCTATTCAGCCGCCGGGGGATCTTCATCGGAAGCGCCGCGATATCGGCTTTGGTGTTCTCGGTCGGGGTGGCGATCTTCGCAACCGATGGCGCGCCCGATCGTAAGGCGCTGCGCAATATCGATCTGCCGAGACTGACCGAAAGCCTGGCTCCGAACCGGGGTTTGAGCAATGCGTGCAACGGTCGAATGCCGGTGCCTGACAGCTGCGCGACTTCCGAGTCCCCCAAGGTTGCGGTTTGGGGGGACAGTTTCGCCATGCATCTGGTGGTCGGCCTGACCACGGCCTACCCCGAGCTTGGGGTCGTCCAGCTGACCAAGTCGCTCTGCGCGCCGATCGCCGGTATCGCCTTTGCCGATCGCGGCCGGACCGGAGAATCCCCGCAGGCCTGTCTGGATTTCAGCGACCGGGTGCTGGATTATGTCACTTCGACCGACAGCATTGACTATGTCATCGTCTCATCGCCGTTCTACTACCTGTTCGAGCCGGGCGGCCTCGCTGCCGTTGACGGCGCAACGGACCCCGAAGGCCCGCAGAGCACGGTTCTGCGGAACCTGGAAAAAACGCTCGAACGGCTTGTGTCTGCCGGTAAAACCCCGATCGTCGTGTCTCCGCCCCCCTCGAATGGCCAAAACCTGGGCTATTGCGTGGTGAATGCCGAACTCCGAGGCGCTGACCCGCATCTGTGCGACTATCCGTTCGCGGACATACAGCCGGAGCTTCTTGAGGTTGGTGAGATGCTGCACCAGCTCGAGGGCCGTCACAAAGTCGTCTGGCTGGATCGGATACTCTGCGATGCCGATGGCATGTGCCGCGCCAGCGACGGCTCGACGGCATACTATCGTGACGGTCGCCATCTCTCAAAAGAAGGCTCGCGCGAACTTGGATGCCGTACCGGTGGATGGTTTCTGTTCGGGGACGAACCTAACGTGCCAGCCAACTCTGGCGCCACGGTGACCCCTGCGAATGACCGTCCCTGTGGCCAGTTTCAACAGAACGCCGACCTAGCCCAGAGCGGGGAGTGATTCCTCAGCCCTGCATTGGTCTGCCGCCCGCGCGCCGCGGTACTGCAGCGCGAGGTTCGGGTTACGTCATCAGGTAATTTTATTCGAATATCCAAATCCGTGATAGGCTCCCGTCATTTCCGGAACCAACAGAATGGAAATGACACACCTGGGAGGGATTTCATGACCAAGTCTTTCGCAACCGTTTCACAACGACCTTTGTGGACGTTGGCCTGTCTGGCCGCGCTGACCGCCACATCCGTGTCCGCGCAGGAGTTCCAGACCGAGCAGGGCAGCACCGACGTCGTATTGGCGCCTGATGATTTCTCACCCTATGCGGGGCGGAACTTTCCCCAGCGGCCGCTGTGGGGAGACTCGCATCTGCATACTTCGGTTTCGGTTGACGCCGGCACGATGACCCGGCTGACCCAGGAACAGGCATTTCGCTTTGCCCGCGGCGAAGAGGTCACGACAACCCATGGCCTTCGGGCCAAGCTGTCCCGTCCGCTCGACTGGCTGGTCGTCTCGGACCATGCCGAGATGTACGGGCTGATGCCGCAACTGCTGGCCGGAGACGCCGAGGTTCTGGCGACACCCCAGGGCAAGGCCTGGTACGAGGCGCTGACGGCGGGTGACAGCCAGCTTGCGTTTGACACGGCAATGGAGATCGTCGCCTCGTTGTCGGATGACGTCCCGCCCATCGACAACCCCAAGGCCATCAAGCATGCGTGGGAGGCGTACACGGCGCTTGCCGATAGCTTCAACGAGCCGGGGGTCTTTTCAGCCATCATCGGCTATGAATACACCACCGAGGGCGCCAACAACCTGCACCGGAACGTGCTGTTCCGCGATGGGCGCGACCGGGCCAACCAGACCCGCCCGTTCTCGCAATATGACAGCAAGAACCCCGAGGACCTGTGGGCCTTTCTGGCCGAATACGAGGAACGGACAGGCGGAGAGGTCCTGGCCATCGCGCATAACGGCAACCTGTCGAACGGGCGGATGTTCTCTCTGAACGCCTACGATGGATCCGCGCTGACTCAGGAGATCGCAAGCCTGCGCGCCCGGTTCGAGCCGCTGTACGAACCGACGCAGATCAAGGGTGACGGTGAGGCGCATCCGTTCCTCAGCCCCGATGACGAGTTCGCAGATTTCGACACATGGGACGCGGCCAATCTGAACGGAACCGAGTTGAAGCAACCCGAGATGCTGGCCGGTGAATACGCGCGCGAGGCTTTGAAGCGCGGGCTCAAGATCGAACAGGAGCTGGGTGTGAACCCGTTCAAGTTCGGGATGGTCGGCGCGACGGATTCGCATACCGGTATGGCAACGGCCCAGGAAGACAACTTTTTCGGCAAACACTCCGGTGTCGAGCCCGGGCCGAACCGTTGGGAACACCTGGTAATCGAAGCACCCGATCCAGAGCTGTCGATCTATGGCTGGAAACAGGCCGCTGGTGGACTGGGTGCGGTCTGGGCGACGGAAAACACCCGCGAGGCGATCTTTGACGCGATGCAGCGCAGGGAGACCTACGCGACCACGGGGTCGCGTATGGGGGTTCGGTTTTTTGGCGGCTATGACTTCACCGATGAGGATGCCGCAAGCCGTGTTCCTGCGGATGCCGGCTACAAAAAAGGCGTACCGATGGGGGGCAACCTGCAGGCGTCTCCCGATGGGCGGGCTCCGAACTTCCTTGTTTTTGCATTGAAGGACCCGATTTCCGGCAACCTGGATCGCATTCAGATCGTCAAGGGCTGGGTCGATGCCGACGGGGCCTTGCAGGAGAAAGTCTACAACGTCGTCTGGGCCGGCGATCGCCAGATGGACGAGAACGGCAAACTGCCCGAAGTCGGCAACACCGTCGACGTCGAAAACGCCACCTGGACCAACACTATCGGAGCAAGTGAGTTGATCACCACGTGGCAGGATCCGGATTTCGATCCCAACCTGTCTGCGTTCTACTATGCCCGCGTGATCGAGATCCCGACCCCCCGCTGGACCGCCTACGAGGCCAAACGGTTCGGGATCGAGATGCCGGACTATGTTCCGATGATCACGACCGAACGGGCCTATACGTCGCCGATCTGGTACACCCCGGGATAAACGGTCGTTCCGTGAAGCGAAGCCCCGCCTCGCGCAGGCGGGGCGGTCTTGTTCATTCGGCTGGGTTGGGGTTGCCGGCCACCGGCCTGCGGTTGTCCGCGTCTGTCGCTCCGAAACCGTGGCGCAGCAGGATGAACACGAACAGGACCATGGTCAGAACTGCCAGAAGCGATCCGATCTGGGCAAGGGTTTCGCCCCTTTCGGTGATTGCCAGCACGATTCCGGGGACGAGCACCAGCACCGTTGCCACGGACAGCCCATAGTGGAGTTTCGCCAGACCGCTGCGCGCCGCCTCGGGGGTCAGAGCGTAGTAGAATCCGAACACTGCCAGCGCAACGAACCCGATCAGGTTCAGGTGGCCATGTGCCGGAGACAGCGTGTGATCATGGCTGGCGGACATCTGGATACCCCATAACATGCCCAAAACGGCAAATATTGCTGCGGTGGTCAGAAAAAAGATGGGCAATCTGGTCATAACGGTCTCCTTTGAATATTCGATGAGCCGCACGGGGCGTTGAAAGCTGGGTTTGCCGAAAAAAGGCGTGTTCTGACGCGGGCATCCGAACCATGCTGCCCAACCTAGCCCGAACTGTCTGGCAGTGCGGCGTCGAGCACTAAAGGTCAGAAAAACATCGGCCTAGTCAGCGGTTCCAGAGCACGTGGGATCGCGCGGTGTCGAACCCCGGTTCCTGCGACAGGTCAGGTTCTGTTTGGTCAATCATGGCTCGTTCCCCCTCGGCTGAGATTGAAACGAAGGCACCTTCAATGGGCGGAAAAATACCAGCAGCTGTGAAATATGAAAAATTGATTATGTGAATAATAGCTATTCACCTGGCGAATTTACTTTTGCTTGGGCAGAAACTGTGGTGATGCCTGGCGCGCCTTCCTTCTCGCATTGCCGAAAATGAAAAAACCCCGCAGCCCATGCCGCGGGGTTTTAAGGCTTCAGTCTAGTCCGGCTATCAGCCCTTCTTCAGGACCTCGCGGCCCAGCAGCTCGGCGATTTGCACTGCATTCAGGGCCGCGCCTTTGCGCAGGTTGTCCGAGACACACCACAGGTTCAGGCCGTTTTCCACTGTCGAGTCCTGACGGATCCGGCTGATGAAGGTGGCGAAATCGCCGACGCATTCAACCGGCGTGACATAGCCACCGGCCTCGCGCTTGTCGATCACCATCACGCCCGGAGCTTCGCGCAGGATGTCGCGGGCCTCGTCCTCGTCCAGGAATTCCTCGAACTCGATGTTCACCGATTCCGAATGTCCGACAAAAACCGGCACCCGCACACAGGTCGCGGTGACCTTGATCGACGGGTCGACGATCTTCTTGGTCTCGACGACCATCTTCCACTCTTCCTTGGTCGATCCGTCCTCCATGAAGACGTCGATATGCGGAATGACGTTGAAGGCGATCTGCTTCTGGAATTTCTTCGGCGCAACCTCGTTGATCGGGTTGTAGACGGCCTTGGTCTGATCCCAAAGCTCATCCATACCCTCTTTGCCGGCGCCCGACACCGACTGATAGGTCGAGACCACGACGCGCTTGATCTTGGCGCGGTCATGCAGCGGCTTCAGCGCCACTACCATCTGCGCGGTCGAGCAGTTGGGGTTGGCGATGATGTTTTTGTTCTTGTAGTCGTGGATCGCCTGCGGGTTGCACTCGGGCACGATCAGCGGGATCTCGGGGTCGTAGCGATAGAGCGACGAGTTGTCGATCACCACGCAGCCGGCCGCTGCCGCTTTGGGGGCGTAATCCTTGGTCGCGGCGGACCCCACGGCGAACAGCGCCATGTCCCAGCCGGTGAAATCGAAAGTGTCCAGATCCTGGGTCTTGAGTGTCTTGTCGCCAAAGCTGACTTCGGTGCCCAGCGAACGACGGCTTGCCAGAACGGCAATTTCGTCCACGGGGAACTGGCGTTCAGCCAGGATGTTCAGCATTTCGCGGCCCACGTTCCCCGTGGCGCCGACGACAACGACGCGATAGCCCATGTCTAGTCTCCTGAATTAAGGACGCGCGTTCATAGCCGCGTTGCAGAAAATAAAAAAGGGCCTTCGCGGCGGAATTGACCGAATGACGCAGTTTTGCGGCGACTCAGGCCTTCAGCAGCTGCTGATAGAGCGCAACAAGGGCCTGCGCCTCGCCGTTGATGTCGAAATTCCGTTCCACATGGGCGCGGGCGGCCCGGCCTGCGCGGGCCAGGGAATCACGGTCCGCCAGCATCTCGGCGGCGGCCGCGGCCAGCGCCAGAATGTCGCCGGGCGGCACCACCCGGCCCAACGCCGGGTCGGTTACGATCTCGGAAAACGCGCCCACATCCGTGGCCACCACGGGCACGCCGCAGGCCATCGCTTCCAGCGGCGTCAGCCCGAACCCCTCCCAGCGTTGGGGGGCGATGAACAGATCCAGCACCTGGTACCATTGGGCAATCTTGTCCACGGTGACCTCGGGCTTGAACAGGATGCGGTCGGACAGGCCGGCTTGGGCCACCTTGTCCTTCAGTTCGGTCAGGAAAGCGCTGTGTTTCTCGGTCGCGCGGCCCATGACGATGCCATGTACGTCGGGGACCTGCCCGCACAGGTCGATCATCGCATCGACGAAGGCGTCGGTGCCTTTCTGGTGGCGGATGCGGCCATAGCAGCCCAGCAGCAGCCCGTCGGGCAGCCCCATCTGCGCGCGCGGCGCTGCCTTGTCCGCGGGTGGCGTGAAATCCTGCAGGTTGATGCCGTGCATGATCACCTGTGCTTCGCGCTCGAGGTAGCCGGCCGTCTTGCGCGAGGTGGCCACCACCGCGTCCATCTTGCCGATCAGCCACTTGGTATAGCCCGTATGCGCCCGCTGCGAGGCGCTGGTGAACAGCAGTTTCAGCCGCAGCCGCAGCAGGTCGCGCAGGATCAGGCCCAGCAGCATCTCGGTGTTGCGGCGGGCGTGCCAGACCCGCAGCGTCTTGCGCGACAGAAAGGGCAGGCGGCCCAGCGGGATGTGCGGGATGTCTTCAGGCAGGCCCGGGCCGGTGGCGGCGATGTCGATCCACTGCGCCTGCAACGGCACCAGCCGCGCGATCGTCGCGGTCACGCCGGACAGGCGGCGTTTGAGGTTTGGGGCAAGGACAACGGGGTCGTTCACGGGGCGCGCTCCTGCGGGGTCTCACTCCATGCTGTCACGGCTGAACAGGTAGATCACACAGCCGATCGTCAGCGTGACGGCAAAGAAGACGAATATCGCTGTGTAGGGTGCGGTTGGCCCCATGTCCACCGTCGCCGCATGGATGCGGCCGGTGGCGAATTGCGCCAGCCCCACGCCGCCGATCCCGAACAGGTTCAGCAGGGTCACGCCGCGCCCCACCAGGTGCGCCGGGATGAAGGCGCGCCCATGCGCCATGATCACCGGGAAGGATGCCCCCAGAAACCCGATCAGCGCCATCAGCAGAACCGACAGCCAGACGGCGTCCGCGACCCACAGCCCCAGCAGCCCCAGCGCCAGCACCGCCAGCGTGTTGCCGCCGAAGATCACCCATTTGCGGGTGTTCAGCAGCCGGTCCAGCGGCCCATAGGCAAAGGTGCCCGCGATCATCGCGGCGCCCATGACCAGCGTAGCCTGCCCGATCTGGGTGGCGCTCAGCCCGAACACGTCCAGCAAATAGGGACCGGCCCACAGCCCCCGCAGCGCGGCAGAGGGCGCATAGGCCACCAGCATCAGCGGCAAAATCGCCCACAGCGCAGGCTCGCGCAGCAGATCCAGAACGGAACCCTTCTGCTCGGACACGACCCGCGTGGGGTCTTTGACCGTGACCCAGATACCCACAGCCACGGCGCCCGAGATCGCGGCCAGCCCCGCCAGCGTCGCGCGCCAGCCCATCAGCTCGACCGCCAGCGCCGTGGGATAAGAGGCCACGAGGTTGCCAACCGACCCCACACCCAGCATCACCGCCGCTAGGGTCGCGAATTTCGCGGGCGGATATTCGCGGGCAAAGATGAAATACGAGGCCATCAGAACCGGCGAACACCCGACCCCGATCAACGCCATCGCTACCGCTACATGCAGGGGCGTCGTGGCCAACGCGAACACCGCGGCTCCACCCGCGCCGCCGATCAGCAGCAGAACCGCCGCCGTCTGCCGCGGGCCAACCCGGTCCAGCGCCCACCCCACCGGGATCTGCATCGCCGCAAAGACCAGAAACCACAGACCCGAGGCCCAGGCCAGATCCTCGGGCGTGGCACCGATGTCGCGGGCCAGATCGGCGGTCAGAACCGCAAGGAACGCGCGGAAGAACTGGCTGAGGACATAGGCCAGACACAAGATCACCAAACCTGCCTGCATGTCAGTCTCCCTGCCGTCCGCCTCACCGGGATGCTTGGCACGTCCCGATGCCATGCACAAGCGCGTGTGATATGTTGCAGTATCGGGAAATGCCCCTGCACTACGCTATCATTGCGGCAAGCTAACGGGAGGGACAATGAAGACCGCCGATATCGGATTCTATGGCCGCGTACCCATTACGCGCGATTTTCTTGCCCTGTCGGATCCAGAACAATTCACCCCGGTCCCGGATGACTGGATCGTGGGCGTCGCCGATATCGTGGACTCGACCGGCGAAATCGCGCGTGGTCGCTACAAGACGGTGAACATGGTTGGTGCGGCGGTGATCTCAGGCATGATCAACGCGCTGGGCGGGCGGGTTTTTCCCTATGTATTTGGTGGCGACGGTGCCGGATTTGCCATCCCGAAGTGCGATGCCGACATGGCGCGCGACACCTTGGCCGCGCTGCGCAGTTGGGCGGAAACCGAGTTCGGCATCGCGCTACGTGCGGCTTTGGTTCCTGTGTCCGACGTGCGTGGGGAGGGGCACGACTTGCGGGTAGCGCGCTATGCGCCGTCCTCGGGGGTGGATTATGCCATGTTCACCGGTGGCGGACTGGCCTGGGCCGAGGCGCAGATGAAAGCTGGCCGGTACGAGGTTCCGCCCGCCGGGTCAGACGCGCAGCCCGACCTGACCGGTCTGTCCTGCCGCTGGTCCAACAGCCCTGCGCGGCATGGGCAGATCGTGTCACTTGTCATCCAGCCCACTGCGCAGGCGACAGAACGCGATTTTGCTGATCTGGCGCAATCAGTTCTGTCCGCATCTGAGGCTCTGGAGCGCGCGGGCCATCCCGTGCCGGCCGGCGGCCCTCCGATCAAGTGGCCACCTCCGGGTCTTGCACTGGATGCCCATGTCTCGCGCGCTGGGCGCAATCTGGCCGTGCGCAAGGCCGCGCTGCTTGTGCAGAACCTGCTGATTTGGCTGCTGTTCAAATCAGGCAAGCAACTGGGCGAGTTTGAGCCGGGTCACTACAAGAACATGGTCAGCCGAAATGCGGATTTCCGCAAGTTTGATGACGGGTTGAAGATGACGCTGGATTGTGACGACGAGACCCTGTCGCGCATCGCCCGGACCCTGGAAGATGCGCGCGGACGCGGCAAAATCAGATACGGCATCCATTCCCAGCAAGAGGCGATGATGACCTGCTTCGTGCCCGCCGCCACGCGCGACGATCACGTACATTTCGTCGATGGTGCATCGGGCGGCTATGCGCAGGCCGCCGCCGAAATGCAGGGATGAGCCGCTCTCAGGGACGCCATTTCGCGGCCAGCCCGCGGGCGGCCTGAGCCAGCAGCATGACGTCGATACCGACCGCCAGGAACTGCGCGCCCATGTCCCGATACGCTTGAACCGCTTCATCATTGGTGCCCAGAATACCCGGCGCCTTGCCTGCTGCCCGGATCCGTTTCAAAGCATCCGCGATGGCGGTGCGGACCTCTGGCACCGTGCTGTCGCCTTTGTAACCCATGTCGGTGGACAGATCGGCCGGGCCGATGAAAACGCCGTCCACGCCCTCGACCTGAAGGATGTCGTCCAGCGCGGCCATGCCCGCAAGGTTTTCCACCTGAACCAGCAAACAGATCTCGGGGTCGGCCGTGGCCACGTAATCGGGGATCGTGCCGTACATTGTCGCCCGTGTTGCGGCGGCCCCGACACCCCGCACACCTCCGGGCGGGTACTGGCAGGCCCGAACCAGCTCGCGCGCCTGATCTGCGCTTTCGACCATCGGCACCAGAATCGTCTGAGCGCCGGCATCCAGCACGGTCTTGATCATCCAGGTCTCGCCGACGGGCAGCCGCACCACCGCGTGCGAAGGGCTGTTGGCCAGCGCAATCAGTTGATCGCGGATCGAACGGATGTCATTCGGCGCATGTTCGCCATCGATCACCAGCCAGTCGAAACCGGCGGTTCCCATGATTTCCGCGGTGATGGCTTCAGCAAAGCTCATCCAGCAGCCGATCTGCATTTCGCCCTTTGTCAGAGCCTGTTTGAACGGGTTTTTGGGGGCGGGCATCAGCGGTCCTCCTGCGGGGGTGTGGGCAAGGTGCGGGCGATTTCGGTGATCACGTCAAAGGCCATCCGGACGTCCTCCTCGGTGGTTTCGAACTGGCCGGCCTGAAAGCGGATGACGATGTCGCCATCGACCCGGGTCTGGGTCAGATAGATTCGCCCGTCATCATTGATGGCGTTGACCAGCCGCAGGTTCAGGTCGTCCAGATCCGCAGCATCGGCCGGTTCATAGCGGAAGGTCCACAGGGACCACATAGGCGGGGTGACGATCCGAAAATCCGGCTCGGCCGCCAGTCGGTCATGCAGGTCGCGCGACCAGTTGACGTGGTTGCGCAGCCGCGCGCGCAGCCCTTCCAGCCCGTAGGCGCGGATCACGAACCACAGTTTCAGCGCCCGAAACCGGCGGCCCAGCGGCACCGACCATTCCGAAAAGTTGATGATCCCGTCCTGACCATGGGTTTTCAGATATTCGGGACTGATCGCCAGCGTCTGCACCAGATCGTCGGGGTTTTTCAGGAAATGCGCGCAGCAGTCGAACTGAACCCCCAACCATTTGTGCGGGTTGAAGACGATGCTGTCGGCTTGGTCGATCCCCGGCCAATAGTGGCGGTATTCGGGGCAGATCATCGCCGACCCGGCCCAGGCTGCATCCACATGCGTGTACAGCCCGTATTTCTGCGCGACTTCCAGACACTCATCCACCGGATCGGTCGCGCCGGTTCCGGTGCCGCCGACGCACAGGATCACTCCCGTGGGGTGAAGGCCGGCGTCCAGATCGGCCCGGATCGCGGCTTCGAGCGCTGCGGGGTCCATCCCGCGCCAGTCACCCTTGATCGGGACGCGCACCAGATTGTCCTGCCCGATCCCGGCTACCCAGATGGCGCGGTCGACCGATGTGTGCACCTCGGACGAGCAATAGACGCGCAAGGGTGTCTGCCCGAACAGGCCCTGACGGTTGCCCTGCCAGTTCAGCGCCTTTTCCCGCATGGTCAGAACGGCGGCCAGCGTGGCCGACGAGGCTGAGTCCTGGATTACCCCGGCAAAGCCTTCGGGCAGGTCCAGCGCCTGCCGCAGCCAGTCCATCATCCGGGTTTCCATCTCGGTCGCCGCGGGCGAGGTCTGCCACAACATGCATTGCGGCGCGATCGCGCTGGCCAGAAACTCGGCCAGCACGGACGGCGCCGAGGCGTTCGAGTTGAAATAGGCGAAGAAGCGCGGGTGCTGCCAGTGGGTGATGCCGGGCATCACGATCTGTTCGAAATCCTGGAAAATCCCTTCTATCGGTTCGCCTTGTTCCGGCGCCGTCGCGGGAAGCGCGTTCAGCACCTCGCCGGGCTCGGTCCGGGCGCGCACCGGGTGCTGGCCGACGGTTTGGTGATAATGTTGCGTCCACTCGGAAATGCGTTTGCCCCATTCCGAGAATTCATCCCATCTCATCTGCCCTGCCTTCCGCCTTCGCATCTTTCGCGGGCAAGTGATGGCGATGCAGGCGGGCAGGTCAATCAAATTCCGGACGACGAGGGCGCTGTGAGGTGGGACCGTGGCGCCCGTTCGATCCAAATTCAGGCTCTAATAAAGAAAAACGCACCGGTTGTGCGGATCGGAGAACCCCGCCGGAGAAACTAGGGGTCGACTCCGGCGGGGTGGCCAGACGGTGTCTGAAGTTATTTGCCTGGCCCGGGGCCGAAGAATCCCTGTGTTGAAGGGCTCCGGCCCTGAATCGGAGAATGTGAGGTGCCCAAATTGCACCCCGACAGCGCAGCCCAAGCACCCAGGGGGATGAGGCCAGAGCGGCGGTTCTCCGAAACCGTAATTTTTCCTTGGTATTCGTGACGGTGGCACGCTGATGAACAAAGCTTGATTGGCTGGGCGCGCCGACCGCCTGAAAGAAAACCTAGCGCACCTGACCGCGAAACCAAGTCGCAATAAAGTGACGCGGCCAGTGGGCCTGTTGCGCTGCCTTCGAATATCTGCCCGATATTTCCGTTCATGATGCGCGGCCTGTGCGGTTTATTAAACAGGGCGGTCCCAAGTTTCCCTGGAATAAAGACGGATAGTCTGCGCGGATGAAACTGGTTTGCGCACAGGTCCGCGGCCTTGGCAACTTCGCGCCGAAACGTACAGGCGGGCCGGCAATAATCGGCGTGTTTGCCGGGTTGAACAGCGGAGTGTCTCCTTTAGTCTGCGCTGCAATATGAAGGAAAGGATGCAATATGGCCAAATCTCTGTTTTCCCTGCCGGATGTGGTGCAGATACCAGTAGTTGGAGAGGCCAACACCTATCCGGTGGGGCGCATCTTCTGCGTGGGACGGAACTATGCCGCCCATGCGGCCGAGATGGGAAACGAGGTTGACCGCGAGGCGCCGTTCTATTTCACCAAGTCCCCGCAGAATGCCATTCTGACCGGGCAAACCGTGCCTTACCCGCCGGGCACCGAGAATTATCATCACGAAGTGGAACTGGCTCTGGCCATTGGTCGCCCGGTGTTTCAGGCGACGTCGCAGCAGGCTTGGGATGCCGTGTTCGGATATTGCTGCGCGCTGGACATGACCCGGCGCGACCTGCAGATCCGCGAGCGCAACAAGCAGCGCCCCTGGGATCTGGGCAAGGATGTGGAAAATGGCGCGGTGTTCGCGCCGCTGACCCGCGCCGCCGATTGGGCGCCGACCGATGACATCCGCATCCATCTGAGCGTGAACGGTGAGGTCCGGCAGGACGCCACCCTGTCCGAACTGATCTGGAAGATCGACGAGATCGTCATGCACCTGTCCCGGTTCTATCACCTGCGGCCCGGCGACCTGATCCTGACCGGAACGCCCGCCGGTGTCGGCCCGGTCGTCGCCGGAGATGTGCTGACCGGCGGTATCGACGGGTTGGATCCCATCCGCCTGACCCTCGGGCCGGCGGAATAGACCCTAAGAAGGGGCTTTCAGCCGCTCAAACAGGCGCGCGCAGCCAGTCTGTGGCAAAGGCGACCTGTTCCAGTCCTGCAAAACGGCGTACCCGGTCCAACTCGGCCTCGAGCCGCCGGGTGCGGGCGTGCGACCACTTGACCCCGCGCTCGGGCCACAGGGCGCGGACCCGCAAGATGCCTTCGTCGCGATGGGCCTTCATGTCGATCCGTCCGATCAGACGGTCTTTCTCGAGCAGCGGAAAGACGTAGTACCCATAGGTGCGCCTGGCCTCGGGCACGAAAACCTCGATCCGATAGTGGAAGCCGAACAGGCGCTGGGCGCGGTTGCGGTCGCGCAGCATCGGGTCGAACGGGCTGAGCACGCGGATTCTTCCCGGCGCGGGGGCAGGGTCGGCAGCCTGGTCCGCCAAGCCTGGTGGCGCGAACACGCGGCGCATTCGACCATCGGCACATTCCACCTCGATTTCCTGCAGATCACCCCGTGTCAAAGCCTGTTTGCACCACTCTTTCGCCTCGGCGGCGGTGACCGTGTCCCAAAAGGCGGCCAGTTCGCCCGAGGTGGCAAAGCCCAACCGGTCGAGCGCCGCGTGGCACAGCCAGTCCACCGTCGCTTGATGATCGCACTCCATCACGCCGGGGCATAGATGGGTATCGATCACGCGCTCGGTCAGGTCGTATTGCTTTTGAAACCCTCGGCGCCCTACCACCGTCAGCGCGCCCGAGCGCCACAGGTATTCCAGCGCCGTTTTTGAGGGATGCCAATCCCACCACCCGCCCGAGCCCTTTTTCTCATCCTGCCCCAGATCGGCCGAGCACACCGGGCCGTGGTCGCGGATGTGCCGCAGCACGGTTTCGAACTGCTGTTCGAACCCGTCGCGCCGCCAGTTGCGCCAGCGGGCCCGCAGCATCTCGGCGTCGCGCTGGAAGCGCAGATGCCAATGCGGGTAGAACGCCATCGGGATCACGGCGGCGTCGTGGGTCCAGTGTTCGAACAGGCCGCGGTCGCGCTCGTACAGGCGTTTGAGGTCGTTCGGCCGATAGGACGGGCGTCGCGAGAACAGGATCATGTCATGGGCGCGCGCCACGGTGTTGATGCTGTCGAGCTGCACGAAACCCAACCGGTGGATCAGATGCAGCAGATCGGGCCCCTTGGCCGGGCCTGCGGGCTGTTCCGCCAGCGCGTGGCGGTCCATGAACAACGCACGGGCGGTTCGGTTGTCGAGTTGTTGCAGCTTGCCCCGTTCAGCGCCGCTTGAGCGTGTCGCCATAGCTGATCTTGGGGGTTAAAGTGATGCGAGTTTCGATCTCGGTATTCGGGTCAGCCAGTTGGGCGGCGATGATTTCTGCCGCCTTGCGACCGATTTCAAGCCGGCAGGCGTCCATGGTGGCCAGCTTGCGCGGCAGACCCTGCAGCAGTTCGACGTTGTTGAATCCCGCAAGGCCGATCTGTCCGGGCACGTCGATTCCCTGCTCAAGCAGGTACAGCAGCCCGCCCGCACCGATCATGTCGTTGGAATAATACAGGAAATCCAATTCCGGGGACCGGTCGAGCATGGCTTTGGTCATCTCGCGCCCCTTGGCCAGGGCCGAGCCGCCGGAATAGAACTCCCGGTCCTCGATTTCGATCCCGTGCTTGCCCAGAACTTCGGTGAAGCCCTCGAACCGTTTGCGCGCGCGGTGGTCCAGCGGCATCTTGGTACCCATGAAGCCGATATGCTGATACCCGGCCTTCAGGATCGCCTGCGCCATCTCGCGCCCGGCCCGGCGGTGCGAAATGCCCACCATCGCGTCCACTGGCTTTCCGTCCGTATCCATGATCTCGACCACCGGAATGCCCGCCGAATCCAGCATGGCCCGCGCGGCCTCGGTGTGTTCCAGCCCGGCGATGATCACGCCCGACGGACGCCACGAGAGCATCTCGTACAGAACCTTTTCCTCTTTTTCCGGCAGATAATCGGTAACGCCGACCACCGGCTGCAGCTCGGTATCCTCAAGCACCTGGTTGATGCCGGTCAGCACCTCGGGGAAAACCATGTTCGACAGCGACGGGATAATCACCGCCACCAGGTTCACCCGGCTCGAGGCCAGCGCGCCGGCGATCTTGTTGGGCACATATCCCAGCTCTTTCGCGGCGGCCAGAACCCGGGTGCGGGTCGCGTCCGACACATCGCCCCGATTGCGCAGGACCCGGCTGACCGTCATTTCCGACACACCGGACGCTTCTGAGACATCACGGAGGGTAAGCGGGCGTTTCGTTTCTGTTGTCACCGGGGATACCTGCATTGTTGTTTCCCCGATGCTAGCGCGAACAGGGCAATCTGTTCAACTGTTGTGCAAAGGTCATGACAAGCCGAAAAAACCCGGCTACAGAAGGCGCCGCGCGGCCCCGTGGCTCAACTGGATAGAGCAGCCCCCTCCTAAGGGGCAGGTTGCAGGTTCGAATCCTGCCGGGGTCGCCAGCAACTCAGCGCGGGTCCGGTTGCGGGTTCGTTTACACCGCTCAACCGCGATGGCGACCTCACTTCGTGCAAGCGGTTCTGGCGATCCTGTTTGCGGTGCATACACTTCTTTTGGTGCAGTCGCCCTGAGAGTTTCTGCCTCTCTCAAATCTGCATTCTGGTGCGGTTATGGACCAACCTCGGCTCGTTGTGCATTTGGTATTCCCGGTGCATTGCGCGCCACCGCAGGTTTTCGGCTGCCATTTTCGGTAGGAATCGTATGAGCGCCACCCCTCTGGGCATGCTCCGCCCGCAAACGCGCAAGCGGTCTTTCCCTTGATCGTGACGGTTTTTCCTCCCGCACTATTGCACTCTGCTGCCGTTGGGGCCGCACTTCCGGGAAGTGGCGATACCAACACCAAACACAGACCAACCAAAGATAGTATCTCAAGAACACGCATAGCGTTCTCCTTGCTGCGCGACGGGCAAGTCCAAGCTTACGTGACCGGCAGACAATCCCAAAGGGTCAATCCCGCGGTACCTTCAAGACGATGTATCGCGGGGATCATCTGTTCTTGGAAGCGTCGCAGCAATGGCCCGCGGACTGTCAGTATTCCGCGTTTGACAGCTTGTTAAGGCAATGGCTGATCGGTGCGCCTTTGGGCAGGGCACAGTACCCGTCCGACCGCATGTCGGCCGACGGGGAAACACCTCCTCCGATCAAGATCACCAGGAACTCCTCAACCGGGGGCAACAGCGTATCGGCGTTCTCAATCGTCTCTTCGGTCGAGACTGTCCGGAATGCCTCAAACAGTGGAAGGGTGATTTCGCCTTCTACGCCGTCGGGATGTTCGTCCAGAAACTGGCGCGCGCCCCAGTTGGGGTCTGTGAAGAATCTGTGATAGTAGGTGCGGTCCAACCGATCTTTCTGGATTTCCAGACTTTCCGGGACAACGCCTCCGTCGCGGACGCCTTGATAGATTTCCATGATCTTGCCGTGGACCTCGGGCCATGCGCTGGCTTCGACGGTCGCGCTCAGCGCGATCACGCCCTTGTTCTTGCCCACGACCACAAAGTCCGAACGTGGATCGTAAGATGCACGCATGGACTGGCGGATGACCCGAAACATCTCCGAGCCCTGATTGGCGCCGATGTAGTCAACAAGAAGGTTCGAGCCAAGCTGGTCCTGTGCGTTCGAAAACGCCTTTGCATTGGCAAGCAGGATCAACATTTCGGATGCGTCGGGATCGGCGAGATGCACGATACCTTTGGGCAGGGCAAAGGGCGCCCCGTTCGCGCCCGTCCACCCTTCGGCCCATTTGCTCAGGGCGCGCCCCAGCCGGAACCGCGCGCCCGGCAGCGAATTGATCAATCGGACGGTGCGGCGCGTTACCTCTTCTTCCTCTGATCTGAGGATGACCTGAGCAGGTCGTCCGAACTGAAAGTCGGTTTCAAGGGTTTCTTCGTCCGTGGCGGCAGGGTCGAATTCCAGATAATTGGTAACCTCGTTCAACACATCCGACGGCTGTCTGGTTCTGGTCGAGATAACTGGGCGAGACGTCTCAAGCTCTCGTGCGTACCAGTTTGGTGTGTATCGGGGTTCGAGCAATACGTTCTCGAGGTGCACCAGGACTTCCGGGAAGACGTCGCTTGGCGCCGAGACGGTGAGCGTCAGGTTCTTGCCGCTTCTGCCGATTTTCTGTTCGACACCTTTCAGCTTCAGGAACGAACTGACTTCGTAGGATGAGCGGGTCGAGGTCCCGCCTGTCACCACGCTCGCAATGGCGGCGGACATGGCGGCAGTGCGGTCCAGCGTCGGGTGGTCAATCGTCCAAACCAGGGTCAGCGCGGACGTGCCGTTCTCAAGCGGAGAGAGCTCGACCAGTTTCGTTTCGCCTGCAGTCGCAATCAGTTCTGCCTGTGCCTGCTCACCCGGCAGCAAGGTAAGCGCAACAAAGAGAACTGTGAGAAGCCGGCCCTTGATAACGCTCATGTCAGTCGGCTTTCTCTGCAAGAACGAAAGATGTCGCCGAGGGCTGCAAGACTTTTTCCGCAAAATCGATAACTTCCTGATCTGTGGTGTTGCTCAGTGTTTCGGCAAAGACCGACGGGCTGATGGGCGGGAATCCGTCCGCGGCGACGTTCTGCAGAAACCACAGAAAGGCCAAAGGACGGCGGGCCATGTTCTGGGACCAGACCACCTCCTTTTGACGGAGCTCATGAATTTCGTATTTGCTGATCGGCTCGTCCAGCAAGCCAGCCAAGGTTTCGGTCAGCAGATCCTTGGCTTCATCCACGCTGAAGCCGGGCATGAGTTGCAGGTCGATCACCAGTTCAACATCGGCATTCTTCGCAAAATACCAGTTGACGCCATGGTTGAGTATCCGCGTGTCCTCGTGGCGCAGGACCTTGGCGATCCGTTCGTTCAGGATCCCGCTTGCGATGAAGAACGCGCCTTGCATGTCGATGCTCGTGGAGCGGTCTTCGAACTCCACGAATTTTGCGAACAGCACGGTGTCGCGTTGCAACCGATCCGACTGCAGGCGCACGACGGACTGTTTCCCGGGATCCGGCTTGTGATCCAACCACGGTTTTTTCGGAGCCTCCGATGGTTCGGTATCGCCAAACACCCGCGCCACCAGTTCTTCGGCCCGGGCTGGTTCAATGTTTCCGGAGACGATCAACGTCACGTTGGACGGCACATAGTGTTCCTTGTGAAACTGATAGGCCTTCTCGAGGCTCAGCTTGGGCAGATCCTCGACGGTGTTGTCTGCCCGGCCGCGCAAGGTGCCGTAGAGGTTTTGAAGTGCCATTCGGCTGAGCCAGCGAAACGGATATTGCCGTTCACGCAGCAAGGTTTCCCGCTGGACGATAGCGACTTCGCTCTCCGCAAATTGCCTGGATACGGATGGCGTGTCCAGAACGGCCCGGGAAAGCCGCAACAACATCTCCGCCTCGGATGGCAGCCCGGAATTCGTGTACACGGTCGCGACATTGTGCGTGGTGGCGTAGATATCGCGCTCGCGCGGTTTTCTGAGAATGGTGGCGTCGGCCGAGAACGCGGCGAGATGCTCGGTCAGATGGGCTGTGCCGGACGGGTCCGGGTCGTCATACGACCCCGAAAGAACGATCAACTGAACATCCACGCGGTCGAAGTCGTCCACTGGAACCACATATGCCGCGTGCAGCCCGCCCTTCTGGGCAAGCGGAATGATGCTCTGAGCCTGAGCGGATCCGGAAAAAACCAAAAAGACGATCGACAAGAAAAATACGGCGGCGCGCATCAAAATCCTTTGAACTATTTGATTTTCGCTGAAACGCCGGTCAGCCGACGCTCAACCAAATGGGCAACGGTTGTATCAATGCTTGCGGCGTGCGGGGTGTTTTTCAAGTCGCAAAAGGCATAGCAAATCGGGGTGTGCTTCTGAGGCTGCGGTCGGGGCTTGCTGGGGCGAACATCTGGATCATGTCAGACCAAGGTCTGTGGTGCGATTTTTGATTGTGGGTCATAGTCGGGGCCAAGATGAGGACGAAAGTTGCTGAGCTGACGATTGGGAATTGGTCGTTGTCGCGAGTTTTTCTTGCGGCAAGCATCCTTGTTATGGGATCTGCAACCGCGATCGTCGGTGTATGGGTTTCAAATCGAATCCAGAATGCGGTCGTGCAGAACTCGGCCAATTCGGCGGCGCTGTATATGGAAAGCATCGTCTCACCTCTCAGCCAGGAACTGGCGTTGGGTGACCGCCTGTCCGAGCAGGCGAGGCGGGCGCTGGACGAGATATTCATGACCCAGCCGATGCGCGATCGTATCGTCTCGTACAAATTCTGGAAGCAGGGCGGTGTGGTCGTACACGCCTCGGACACAAGCATCATCGGAAACCGTTTCGAGCCGACGGGTGACCTTCAGCGCGCCTGGATCGGCGAAATCTCGGGCTCGTTCGAGGAACTGGATCACGATGAAAGCGCTGCCGAAGCGGCCTTGGGGATACCGCTGCTTGAGGTCTACAGCCCCATTCGTGAACTGTGGTCCGGTGAAATCATTGCCGTGGCCGAGTTCTATGAAAGGGCCGATCAATTGGAGATGGATCTGGCAAAAGCCAGGCGCACAAGCTGGTTGGTGGTCGGTTCCGCCTTTCTGGCAAGCACGGTTGTCCTGTTTTGCATCGTTGCGATCGGGGACAACACCATCCGGCGGCAGGCGCGGCTATTGAAGAAACGGCTGGCGGAAAGCGAAAGGATGGCGGCGCAGAATGCGATGCTGCGGTCGCGGGTGGTCGAGGCCTCGGGGCGGTATGCCGCGCAGACGGACCGGTTTCTGAAGAAACTCGGCGCCGAACTTCATGACGGCCCGGCGCAGTACCTTTCACTTGCCGCCCTTCGGTTGGAGGCCGCGTTTTCGGACAAATCCCCAAAACCGAAGGAGGCCGAAGAAATCCAGCAGTCGCTGCAGAAGTCCTTGACCGAAATCCGCGCGCTGTCCCGGGGGCTGTCTGCGCCCGATATCGACAACCTGACCTTGGTGGATGTCGTAAGAAGAGCGGTCGAGGACCACGCGGAGCACAGCCCGTTGCGGCCTGAAATCTCGTTTCATGGCGGTGACATGCCGGATTTGTCGGTGTCTGACAAACTGTGCGTTTTCCGCTTTCTTCAGGAAACACTCTCGAATACCGCGCGATATGCCCCGCAGTCCCGCTGCAGCGTCACCTGCCATGTTCGCGACGATTGCATTGTCATTCAGGTCAAGGACGATGGCCCTGGCTTTGATCCTTTGGACGGTACTGTTCTGCGCGATGATGGCGGCCAGGGGCTGCTGGGGCTGCGCGATCGGGTCGAAAGCATCGGCGGCAGGTTTCAGGTCTCGTCCAGTCCCGGCCAGGGCACCACCGTCGAAATGACCCTGTTTCCCAACAAAACGAGCTCACCATGACCAAGACACTTGTCATAGCAGATGATCATCCGATCTTCCGTGATGGGCTGCGGCGGACCTTGGATGAGGCAGAAGGGTTCGAAGTTCTCGCGGCCGGATCCAGCGCCGACGAAGTGGTTGCGCTTGTCGCTCAGCACCAGCCCGACATCGCAATTCTCGATCTCTCGATGCCCGGCGGTGGGATCAACGCGACACGCCGGATCGCAGCAATGGAAAAACCGCCCTGCATCGCGATTCTGACGGTTTCGGAGAACAGCAGCGATGTTGCCGATGCACTCGAGGCCGGAGCGATTGGGTATATTGTCAAAGGCGTAACTGCGAGTGAACTGACCGCCTCCCTGCATAGCATCGCCGCGGGGGAGGGGTTCGTTTCGCCGGGGCTGGCTTCGCGGGTACTTCTTCAGATCAACAACGACGCAAGCCCTGCGAACAGCAGCGATGTCCTGGATGATCTCACGCATCGCGAAGAGGAGATACTCAGGCGCGTGGCCAAGGGTTTGAGCAATCGCGAGATCGCCGTGGAACTGGATCTTCAGGAAAAGACGGTGAAACACTATATGACGGCGATCCTGTCCAAGCTGCACGCGCGGAACCGGGTCGAGGCCGCACTTATCGCGCACGACGCGTGGGGCAAGAAAAACAAGCCCGCATAGCCTTCAAACGCCGAAACGGCCTCTCTGACCGAGAGACCGTCCGGCAAAATGGCGCTGTTCGTCAGTTCGCGACCGATTGCAGCCTTCGAATATCGGCGGCCGTGGCAGTTCTTTCCACAACGGTCCGGTTGAAGGGGTCTTTCAGCTCGTAGCGCCCGAACTCGATCTCTTCTTTCCAGCCGTTGGCGTAGTTGACTTCGATGTTGTTGCCCTGGCGTTCGATCTTTGTGGGGCGGCTTCCGGCCGTACCACCTTGACCGGATGCGCTTACATTCTTGATCGAAATGCCGTTCGCCAGAGAGCGAAGCCTTGAGATATCGGCTCCTGTGGCTGGCCGTTCCTCAACGGTCCGGTTCTGAGCATTCTTTCTCTCGTACCGGCCGTTTTCGATTTCTTCCTTGGTTCCGTCCGCATAGCGAACTTCGATTCCGTTTGCAGTTGTCTCGACCTTGGTTATGCCGGTCGACCCGGTCGGGGTGCTTCCGGATTGCGACGATCCCTTTTTGCTGCCGCTGCGACTTGATCGATCGTCGTCATCGTCGTCGTCATCATCCCGATCATCATCGTCGTCGTCGTCATCCCGATCGTCGTCATCATCGTCCCGATCGTCATCGTCATCATCGTCGTCCCGACCGTTGCCACCCTTGCCTTTGCCGCTCTTGGCAAACGCGTAAGCGGGCTCAAGCTGCAAGCCGCCCTCGGTGCTGAACTTGGGAGTGTATGGCGCCGCCGAAATCAACGTCGCCAGTGCCACAGTGCTGAGAAGTTGTCCCAGTTTCCGGTTTGCTATCATTTCAGCCTCCTTTGCTGTTCGACAAATGTCTGGTTGTCGTAGGGAGGCTAAGCCGGGTTGGATCAGTCCACATCGGGCTTAGGTCCGACGAATTTCCAACCAAACGTCCGAAAGGGGAAGCGAAAAGGCCCAAGGTGCCAAGATCCCGCCGCCCGGCGAACCGCCTTGGCTCATCGGTAGCCGGGAAATGCAGGCGTCGGCTCAGTCTGTTGTGGCGTCGTTGGCCGGTACAGGAACAACCTTGAGATATGCGGCGATCGCCAACCGGTCGTCATCGGACAGACGGGAAGTGTTCTCGATGACCTCGGCCATCTCTCCGCCGGCGCTGTCATAGTCCGGAGTGAAACCGGACTTCAGGTATTCGGCGATGTCGGCTTCGGACCAATCCAGGTGGTTGGTGGTCAGGCCGGGGATGCGCCCTTTTCCGCTGGGATTTGGCGCACCCGTCAGCCATTGATCCCGGTTCATGCCGCCAAGACCATCTCTGGGTGTGTGGCACTCGGCGCAATGGCCCAAGGCTTCGACCAGGTAGCGCCCGCGCTGCTGCTGCGCATCGAGATCACCGTCCACCACCCACCCTGGTTCAAGGTAGAGAAGCTTCCAGCCGCCCAAACTTCGCCGGATGTTGAAGGGGAAACCGACCTCATGCGCGATACTTTCCTGCGAGGCGGCCGGCAGGGTGCCGAGGAATGCGTGCAGCGACACGACATCCTCCGGCGTCATGTTCGTATAGGTCGTGTAAGGGAAGGCCGGGTAATAGTGCTGCCCGGCCGGCCCGGTTCCGTAGATCAGGGCATCCGCCAGTTCCAGCGCCGACCATGACCCAATCCCGGCTTCTGGGTCGCTGGATATGTTCGGAGCTATGAACGTACCGAAATCTGTCTCGAACCGGCGTCCGCCCGCCAGCACCAGCTTTTCCTCACCCTCGGAGTTCGGCGCTGAATGGCACGAGGCGCATCCGGCCGCAAAGAACACGGTCTCGCCCCTGACAAGATCAGGGGCAATACCGTCCAACTCGGCCGGATCGACGTGTTGCGGTCGGGTCAGAACCAGACCGGTCAGCCCGGCCACGACCGCGACGCCCGCGGCAATCGACAGAAGCCGCCGCACCGTCAGGGCCTTGTCAGTTCTTTGGGGCTCTGTAAGCCTTGTGACATGCCGAACAGGCTCCACCCAATGGTCCCATCGCTGCTTTCAGCGCTTCGACATCTTGCCCGGCGGCGGCCTGCATCGCAACCGCGGCTTCAGCCATTGCCTTGCCCTTGGCGCTGACATCCGGGAAGTTCTCCCAGATCGCCGGAAGCGCACGAGAAGATGGGTCGGAGACATTGTCGGACCCGGCTGGCCACATGGCCGACTGATCGATCTGCGTCACGGCAACCAGGTTGTTTGCCGCGCGCGTCGCGGCCTCGGCGTTGTATTCCACCTCGCCCTTGGCCATGCCGCCAAGCGTGCCCAGATTGAACGCATACAGCTGCATCACGGCCTTCCGCGCCTTGACGGCCGGGTTTTCGCTTTCCTGGGCTACGGCCGTGCCAATTACGGCCACAGAAATCAAACTCGCCGCAAGGATTGAGAATTTCTTGATCATGGTATCTCTCCCACATGAATGTGCCGAATGGTAGCTTGATCGAAATTTCTTGTAATTGTTTATTTCTCTGCGTTTCTTGTTAACTTATGAACAATCAAAACTGGGACGACATCCGATATGCCCTCGCCGTAAGCCGGCACGGCTCGTTGAACGCAGCGGCCACAGCGCTGGGCGTGACCCATGCAACGGTGCTGCGCAGGGTGGCGGCGTTTGAACGACGTCATGGGTGCGTGATCTTTCAAAAGAACCCGTCGGGTTACAGTGCGCTGCCCGAGGCCCGGGCCATTCTTTCGGCCATGGAAAATGTCGAGGATGCGGTGCTTTCGGTCGAACGGGCAATCGTGGGCGCAGACCGTTCGCCGACCGGGCGGGTGCGGATTGCCTCGACCGACAGTCTTTGCCAGCTTGTGCTGCCCGGGATACTGAACCGCATTTCTGCGCTTTATCCGGGTTTGGAACTGAGTCTGCTGAGCGGGAACAATCACCATGACCTGTCGCGGCTGACCGCTGACATTGCCGTGCGTCCATCAATACGCCTGGGCGAAGACTTGGTGGGCGAGCGGGCTGGCGCGTTGGCCTTCGGGGTCTACGACGATGGGTCCCCCAACCGAAAATGGATGCGGTTGGACGGGGCGCTGAGCGGTTCGGTCCCGGCCAGATGGATGGCCGAACATGTGCGGGATGAAGACACCACCATCGGCGCGGACAGTTTCCTTGTGCTCGAGCAGATGGCTGCGACAGGTGTCGGCAAGGCATTTTTGCCGACGTTCATCGGTGATGCGGACCCGCGGTTGCGGCGGGCGCCGGACATCGATCCGAAAATCGAGGTTCCTCTGTGGGTGGCCACGCTTGAAGAGATTGCGCGCACGCCGCGGTTTGCCGTCGTGCAGCGGGCCTTGGTGGAACACCTGCCCGAAGCACTGGGCCGGTAAGATCAAACCGAAACGGCCGCCCTGAGCTGCTGCTGACCAAGTTCGGATTTTGATCCTTTCAGGAATGGCGACCCGCGTTCCAGCACCAGAAAACTGTCGCCCAGAGAATACGCGAAATCAAAATACTGCTCGACCAGGACAATCGCCATCTCACCTTGATCGCGCAACAGGCGGATGACTTCGCCGATCTGCTTGATGATGTTGGGCTGGATGCCCTCGGTTGGTTCATCCAGCAAAAGCAGCCTGGGTTTCGTGATCAAGGCCCGCGCAATTGCGAGCTGCTGCTGCTGACCGCCTGACAGATCACCACCGCGCCGCGACAGGAACTCTTTGAGAATCGGGAACAGTTCGAAGATGTAATCAGGTATCCTGTGTTCGCTGCGGGGCAGGCAGGCAAAACCGGTTTCCAGGTTCTCGCAGACCGTCAGAAACGGAAAGATTTCTCGTCCTTGCGGAACATAGGCCACACCTTTTCGAGCCAGCTCATAGGATGTGGCCTTGCCGATCTGCTCGCCGCCAAGCCGGTATTCACCGCCGCTGCGGGGGTGCGTTCCGGAGATGGCTTTCAACAGGCTGGTCTTGCCGACGCCGTTGGTGCCCATCACGCAGGTGACCTGACCCTGACGTGCGGTGATGTCGATCCCGCTCAGGATCTGGCTGCCGCCGTAGTGCAGGGACAGGTCCGAGATTTCCAGAAGCTCAGCGGCCAAGATACACCTCAATCACTTTGTCATTATTGGTGACGTGGTCCAGCGACCCTTCGGCCAGAACTGACCCTTCGTGCAGCACCGTGACCTTGCAGTTCAGGCGGCGGACGAACTCCATGTCATGTTCAACCACCACCACGGCGCGGGTTTTGGCGGCCGCGACAAGAATGTCGGTTGTGTGCTCACGCTCGGCGGGGGTCATTCCGGCGGCCGGCTCATCAACCAGCAGCAACTGCGGATCCTGCGCCAGCAGCATGCCGATCTCAAGCCACTGCTTCTGCCCGTGGCTCAACTCACCCGCCTTGCGGTTCAAGGCATTCTGCAGTCCGATTTCCTCGGCCAGGTCAGCGACCTTCTGATGATCCGCCTGTCCGGCCCGAAACCGCAGGACCGCCAGCGGGCCGCGTTTGTTCCTGAGGGCCAGCATCAGGTTCTCGCGAACGCTCTGGTCCTCGAAGACGGTGGGGCGCTGGAACTTTCGGCCGATGCCGGCCTGGGCAATCTGGCTTTCGCTCATCGACAGAAGCGACACGGATTTGTCGCCCCACAGAACATGGCCGTCATCCGGTTTGGTCTTGCCGGTAATGATGTCCATGAACGTCGTCTTGCCCGCCCCGTTCGGGCCGATGACCGCGCGCATTTCGGCTGGGCCAATCTGGAATGTCAGGTTGTTGATGGCTTTAAATCCGTCGAAGGTTACGGACACGCCGGAGACTTCAAGTAACGTACTCATTCGTCGGCCTCTTTTTCGCGCAGCGACCCAAGGTCCGGCCCCAGATCGGCGCCGTGGCGGTCCGGGGCGCGCCGTTCGGCAAACCTGTCGATCAGACCGCCGATGCCCCGAGGCGCAAACAGCGTGACCGCGACAAATGACAACCCAAGCAGGATGGTCCACCAGTCGACCCATTGGATCGTGTAGAATCCCAGCGAGATGTCGGGGGCCTGACCACCCGTGAACCAGGTGGACAGCAGAGAAACGAATGCTGCGCCGATCACCGCTCCGTACAGACGGCCCCGTCCGCCGATGGCCACCCAGACGGCCAGGTAGATTGATGCAATGGGCGCGATCTCGGCTGGATTGATGATGCCGGCTTGAGGGTAGTACAGGGCGCCCGCGATGCCGCAGATCACGGCGGTGAAGGTGAAGATGAACAGCTTGTAGGCTTCGACCGAATACCCAAGGAACCGAACCCGGCTTTCGTCGTCCCGGATGGCGCGAATGACCGATCCGAACTTGCCGGACACCATCCAGGCGCAGACCAGATAGCCCAGCCCCAGCGCCAGGGCCGACGCCCAGAAGAACAGGATCGAAACCGTCGATTGCGGCACCGAATCCAGACCCGGCAGATTCTGCAGACCCGACAGGCCGTTGTTCCCGCGCAGCCCGCTGTCGTTCTGAAACAGGTACAGAGACAGCGCCAGCGTCATCGCCTGTGTCAGGATCGACAGGTAGACCCCGGTCACGCGGCTGCGGAAGGCCAGCCACCCGAACACAAGGGCCAGCAAGCCGGGCACCAGTACGACCGCAGCCAGTTGCAAGGGCAGCGAATGCGCAACAGCCCAGATCGGTGGGAACTCGGATGCGCCGACGACTCCGAAGATCTGGGTGGCGATACCGTCAGAGATTTCCTGGGCCGTTGGTGGCAGGGCCGAGGACGCGAGGCTTTCGATCACGATGATCTCGGTCCGCGCATACATCAGCCACATGCCGATGGCGTATCCGCCGATACCGAAGAAGGCCATATGCCCCAGGGACAGGATGCCCGTGTAGCCCCACACCAGGTCCATCGCCAGGGCCGCAAGGCACAGGCAGAGGGTCTTGCCCAATGTCTTGACGAAGCTGGTGGATATCAGGCCGATCCCGAACCCTTCGCCCAGCACTGTTATGGTCGCCGTGAACAGCGCCAGGACGATCAGAAAGATCGCGACCGAGGGATAGCGCAGCACAAATGGCTTTCGCATCGGGCTGGCTGTGGATGTCATGTCAACCATATCACGCTTCCGCCGCCCGACCCTTGAGCGCGATGATGCCGCGCGGCCGGAATTGAATGAACAGGATGATGAACAGGATCATGTAGGTCTGCGCCGCCAGGGTATTGGACGGGTTGAACCATTCGATCCCCTTCTGCAGCGTGCCGACCATCGTGGCCCCCAGCAGCGTCCCCCAGATGTTGCCCACACCGCCCACGACCACTGTCATGAAGCTTTGCACGATATAGTCGGATCCCATCTCGGACGTGACCTTGGCGTAAAGTCCGATTGCCACGCCGGCAATGCCCGCGATGCCCGAGCCAAAGCCGAAGGTCAGCATGTTGATCCGGTCGGGATTGATACCCATCGAGGACGCCATGCGCGGGTTCTGCGTCACGGCGCGCACCTCAAGCCCCAGCCGGGTCCGGTTCATGACGATGAGGAAAAGCGCGAGGAACAGCAGCGCCAGAACAAAGATCGCGATGCGGATGTAACTGATGGAGACGATATCGTTCAGCACCATCGAACCGTCCAGCCAGGCCGGGGCGGTCAGGGGACGCGCCTGGGTTCCAAAGATGTTCTTGGCCAGTTGCTGCAGCGCGATGGAAACCCCGAAGGTCGCAAGCAGCGTCTCCAGCGGACGGTGATACAGCCAGCGAATGACCAGACGTTCCAGCAGAACACCGGCGCCGAAGGTCACCAGGAATGCGCAGGGAATGGCGACAATGATCGACAGGGTCAGGTCCGGAATGAACAGTTGAACCACATATCCGGTATAGGCGCCCATCATGATGAACTCACCATGCGCCATGTTGATGACGCCCATGACGCCGAAAGTGATGGCAAGGCCGATGGCGGCAAGGAAATAGATCGAGGCGAGCGACAGCGCATCCAGAACCAGATCCGCCGTCTGGTTGAGAGCGACTTGCGTCTCGATATTGTCCAGCACGGCCTGCGCCGCCAGCGCCACCGGCAACGGCGCCGAGGTGTAGACTCGGTAGAACTTGTACTGTTGCACAGCCTCTGCGATGTCGTCCTGCGTCACTAGCGGAGCGGCGAGCCCCTGATCGGCCAGCAGCTGGTATGCCGCTTGTCGTGCCGCATCTTCGTCCAGACTTGCCACCTGTACGCCTGCGACCCTGTCACCGTCGATATTCGAAATCAGGGTCTCTTTGATGGTGCTGTCGTCCACCAGGGCCGGTGCCAACCCGTTCTCGACCAACAGGTCATAGGCCTGTTTCTGTGTCAGTTCGTCCGACCCGGCCTCGATGGTCACAGCGCCATCCGGAGCCGTGTCGGACACCTTGATTTCAGATGCAACAAGGGGATTGAGCGTTGCGCGCACGTCAACGCCCAGATCGCCGGCGAAGCTGTCGATTGCAGCCAGCCTTGCGACCGCGTCATCATCAAACCGGATCGTCAACAGACGCTCGAGCCGGTCCTTGCGGGCCCGCAGATCCGCGTCCTGCTCTCCGGCAATGGCGCCGCGCAGGGCGGATAGGTGCGAGCGTTCCGCGTCCCGCTCGATCGCCGTCAGCGCTGCGCTTCGGTTCAGCGGGTCGGGGTCGTTCAATTGAAACTGCACCAGCGCCGAAGCGATCAACCCGCGAATGCCCGAGTTCGGCTTGAGTTGTTTGTAGTTTTTCTTGTCGACGACACCGATCTCGGCCCCATCCGAGATGTCGAAAACCCGCAAACCGCCATCGGCTTTGGACGCAAAAACGAAAAGGCCCGTATCCCGGTTGAACCACATGTCCTTGGCCTGCCACCGCTCCAGGACGGTTTGTGCCTCGGGCAATCCACTCTGCGCCAGGGCGTCAATCGCAGGGCCGATCGTCTTGCGAGAGGATTTTTGAATGACCTCCGCATGGGCCTGCAAAAGCTTCTGGACCGGCGCGTCGGAGGATTGGGCTTGCAAAAGACCAGGGGCCACGAACAGCAGCAGGGCAAGCAAAGCCCGGCAAATCGAAAGCGTCATTTGGGGAGACCTCGGCATTGGGCCCCGGGGCACATGTGATGCGCCCCGAGGTATTCCGGTTCAGATCTTAGTAGTTCGATTTGATCTGTACGCAGCTTTTCGTTTCGGTGTTGTACATACCGCAACCCAGCTCTTTCCAATCCGAGATCAGAACCGCGGATTCGGGCAGGTAGTCCGTCCAGGCATCGCCCGGAACCTCTTCGGTCTGGCTGATGATGTCGAACTGACCGTCTTCCTGGATTTCGCCGATCAGAACCGGCTTGGCGAGGTGGTGGTTCGGCAGCATGACGGCCGTGCCGCCCGTCAGGTTCGGGAATTCCTGGCCGTACATGGCTGCGCGCACGGCATCGACATCCGTCGAGCCCGCCTCGGTCGCGGCGTTAACCCACATGTTGAAGCCGATGTAATGCGCTTCCATCGGATCGTTGGTCACCCGATCTTCGCCCATGCGGGCTTTCCAGGCGGCAACCCAGGCCTCGTTCGCTTCGCTCTCTGCCGACTGGAAGTAGTTCCACGCCGCCAGATGCCCGACAAGGTTGGTTGTGTCCAGACCGGCCAATTCTTCCTCGCCGACCGAGAAGGCAACTACTGGGATGTCATCCGCCGAGATACCTGCGGCGGCCAGTTCCTTGTAGAAGCCCACATTCGCGTCGCCGTTGATGGTCGAGATAACGCCGACTTTCTTGCCGTCCGCGCCCAGCGCAACGACATCCGCCACGATCTTGGACCAGTCGGAATGGCCAAAGGGGGTGTAGTTCACGAAGATGTCCTCTTCGGCGATCCCTTTCTGCTTCAGATAGCTTTCGAGGATGTTGTTCGTCGTGCGCGGATACACGTAGTCGGTGCCCAAAAGGGCGAATTTCTCGACCCCCAGTTCCTCAAGGAAGTAGTCCGTTGCGGGGATCGCCTGCTGGTTCGGTGCGGCACCGGTGTAGAAGACGTTCTTCGAGCTTTCTTCGCCTTCGTACTGAACCGGATAGAACAGCAAACCGTTGAGCTCTTCGATGACCGGCAACACGGATTTGCGGGAGACCGATGTCCAGTTGCCAAAGATCACGTCAACTTCGTGTACGGTCAGCAGTTCGCGCGCTTTCTCGGCAAACAGCGGCCAGTCCGAGGCGGGGTCGACAACTACGGCTTCCAGTTCGCAGCCCAGCAGGCCACCAGCTTCGTTCTGCTGTTCGACCAGCATCTCCATCGTGTCTTTCAGCGTGGTCTCGGAGATGGCCATCGTGCCGGACAATGAGTGCAGAACGCCCACTTTGATCGGGCAATCGGCCAGCGCGGGCAGGGCGGTTGCGAACAATACAGCAGCAGTAGTGTTGAGTAGTTTGGAGTGCATCAGCGTTTCCTTTTGTGCGATGCGCAGCAGGCTTGTCCGGAACGCCGAAACATCCCATATACCCCCCACGCTTAATTGCGGTGTGCGAGGGCGTCATCAGGTTCCTAGGCCGGGCACCTTCGCACATTTTCCAAGCCGTCTTTCGGCGCACCACATTGCTAGGTCAGCTTTTGCCGGGGCTCAGAGTCCGGTGGCGTGAGTTTTTGGATTGATTCAGCGTGTTGCCCAAATTTGCGGCGGTGCCGCATGGTTCGCCCAAAAATGCGGCGCTGCAGCGAAGAGTGGTCTTAGACGCCGCCCAGTATCAGCAGGCTGCACTGATCGAGAAGGTCGCTGGCCGTTTGCCGCGCGGCGCTGGCCGCCGTGATGTCCGAGCCAAAGGTTGCCGTATGGAGCAAGCGCGCATGGGCGTGTTTTGAGTTCACCCGGTGGCTCAGGACCAGTTCGGCCTCCTCTGCCGTCACGGTCGCCTCAAGCAAGGACACGAAGCCGCCGCGAAGCAACTCATAGTCCTGCGCCTTGGGGTCGTTCAGAAGCCAGGCATGCTCCATCTCGGCCGAAAAACGCCCGGCGCAGCCGGCAAACGATTTGACCATGTCGGTTTCAGCATGAAGCAATCCGATGGATGAGAAAGTGCATAGTGCTGAAACGAAAATAGTTTTCAAAGCGCCCATGTTTTGATCATTGCAACCGAAAAAGCGCCCGTCAAGGCAGCGCTTTGTGAACTGGCCTGCCCATTTCCCGACAGGCTTCGGTCGCACCGGGCCATGACGGAACCGGTTCCGCGCGGTTTTTGCGTCCCGGCCCTGCCGGGGCGCATTGAACACGGTTGAGGGCTGGCCGGACCAGACTAGCTATTGCCCAGATTTGGTTCGGAGAACGGTTTTGCAGATCGTCTGGTTCAAGCGGGATCTCAGGGTGCAGGACAATCGTGCCCTGGCTCAGGCGGCACAGCGGGGGGCGCTGGTGCCGCTTTACGTGGTTGAACCCGATCTTTGGCGTCAACCCGACATCTCCGCTCGCCAATGGGCGTTCATCCACGAAACCCTGGTCGAGCTGCGCAGGCAGCTTGCGGAACTGGGCCAGCCCCTGATCGTACGGACGGGCGAGATGCTGTCGGTCCTGGACGATCTTGCGCAAAGTTTCGACCTCACGGCCCTGTGGTCGCATGAAGAAACGGGAAACGACTGGACCTTTCAGCGGGACAAACGCGTGGCGTCCTGGTGCCGAACCCAGGGTATTCCCTGGCACCAGCCGCGCAATCACGGGGTTCGCCGCCGTCTGGCTTCGCGCGATGGCTGGGCCAAAGAGTGGGATCGCTTCATGAGCGAACCGATCACGCCCGCACCCATATTGCGGCCCATCCCGATGGACCCGGGTGGGATCCCGTCCAGCACGGAATTGGGGTTGCACCCGGACCCATGTCCACGGCGGCAGTCGGGCGGCCACACGGCGGCGTCGGACCGGTTGACCACATTCCTGAGCACGCGCGGCCGGACCTATCGCAGCGCGATGTCCTCACCTCAGCTGGGGGAACATGCGTGTTCGCGCCTGTCCCCGCATCTGGCATGGGGAACGCTGTCGATGCGCGAGGTGATGCAGGCCACATGGGCGCGGCAAAAAGCGCTGAGCCACACCTCCGACAAACAGTGGCGGGGGGCGATGTCCTCGTTCGAAGGCCGGCTGCTTTGGCACTGCCACTTTATCCAGAAACTGGAGGATGACCCCCGGATCGAGTTCCAGAACGTGCATCGCGCCTATGACGGGATCCGCCCCTCGGCCCCGGATTCGCATCGGCTGGAGGCCTGGGCCAACGGTGAGACCGGCCTGCCATTTGTTGACGCATGCATGCGGTACTTGCGGGCAACGGGGTGGCTCAACTTTCGAATGCGCGCGATGGTGATGGCGACGGCCAGCTATCACCTGTGGCTTGACTGGCGCGCACCCGGTGAGGTTCTCGCCCGCCTGTTCACCGATTACGAACCGGGCATCCACTGGAGCCAGGTGCAGATGCAGGCCGGCACCACGGGCATCAACGCGCTGAGGATCTACAACCCGGTGAAACAGGGCCATGATCAGGACCCGACCGGGACCTTTACCCGCTGTTGGTTGCCGGAATTGGCTGATATCCCGGATCGCCATCTGCAAGAGCCGTGGAAGGCCGAGAACGCAGGTGCCGTGCTGGGCAAACGCTACCCGATGCCCATCGTCGATCACGTCGCGGCGGCCCGGTTCGCCCGGGATCGGATCTGGGCGGTGCGGCGCGGGGACGGTTTCCGGGACGAGGCTGCGAAGGTCTTGGCCCGGCATGGCAGTCGCAAAGGGCGTTTGCGGAAAGGAAACAGCCGTGCGGTCACCCGCAACCCGGCGCAATTGTCATTGGATCTGGGGGACTAGATGCGGATGCGGAAAAAGTCGGATCTTCCGACGAAAACCTGCGCTACATGCGGGCGCCCTTTCACCTGGCGGCGAAAATGGGCGAAGGTCTGGGACGAGGTCCGCCACTGCTCGCAGCGTTGCCGCCGAGCCCGATCATCTTCGACCGGCCAGAGTTAGAGGCTGTCGAGTATCTCGCGCGCGCTGTCGCGGTATTGGGCCTGTTTTTCGGGGTCCATCCGGTCCCAGGTTCGGTAGGCATGGCCCAATCTGGGATTGCCACGCAGCTTGTAGGCGTTGCGTGCCAGGAAATCCCAGTACAGTGGATTGAAAGGGCAGGCATTCGCACCGAACTTGCGTTTCACGTCATAGCGGCAATGCGAACAGTGATCCGACATCTTGTTGATGTAGTTTCCGCTTGCTGCGTAGGGTTTTGACCCAAGCAATCCGCCATCGGCGAATTGGCTCATTCCGATCACGTTGGGGGCCTCGACCCATTCATACGCATCGGCGTAAACCGCCAGGTACCACTCGTGGACTTCGTGCGGATCGACCCCGGCCAGCATCGCGAAATTGCCAGTCACCATCAGGCGCTGGATATGGTGGGCATAGGCGTGGTCGCGCGTCTGCCCGATTGCGGCCGCCATGCAGGCCATTTCCGTTTTGGCCGTCCAGTAGAAATCCGGCAGCGGGCGGGTTGCCCCGAAGTGGTTGCGCTCCGTGTACCCGGGCATGTTCAGCCAATAGAGGCCCCGAACATATTCTCGCCAGCCGATGATCTGACGGATAAAGCCCTCGACCGCATTCAAAGGCGCGCGGCCTTCATAGTAGGCACGCTCGACCTGCCGGCAGATCTCCATCGGCCCCAGCAGACCCGCGTTCAGGTAATGCGACAGGACCGAGTGATAGAGGAACGGCTCTGCCTGTAGCATTGCGTCCTGGTGGTCCCCGAACAGAGGCAGAGCGTGTTCCACGAAGTGGTCCAGCGCCTCGAGCGCGCCGGCGCGGGTCACTGCGAACCAGAACGGGCGCAGTTGTCCGAAGTTGTCGCCAAACTGGGTTTCGACAAGGCTCAGAACCTCGGTGGTGATGTCATCCGGGTCGGATCGGGGCGGTTGGGGCATAAACAGATCGGCAGTGGCGGGCTTGCGGTTTTCCGCATCAAAGTTCCAGCGCCCGCCTTCGGGTTGGTCGCCGTTCATCAACAGCCCCGTTTTGCGCCGCATCTCGCGATAGAAAAATTCCATCCGCAACTGCTTGCGTCCGTCCGCCCAATTGCGGAACTCTTGGTGCGTGGCGACAAACCGGTCATCTTCCAGCATATGTAGATCGGTTTGGCTCTGGTCCGCCCACTCAAGCAAGGCGGCTTTCAGCCGGTACTCGCCGGGCTCGGTCACCTGAACGCTCTCAATAGACAGATCCGCGGTGGCCCGCGCGATCTCGCCTGTGATGGAGCCGGTATTGTCAGGGTCATCCAGCCTGACATAACGAACCTGCCACCCCGCCGCACCGAGCTCATCTGCGAAATGGCGCATTGCCGAAAAGACAAACGCGATCTTCTTTTTGTGATGCGGAACATATCCCGCCTCGTCCGCGACTTCGGCCATCAACACCGTGTCGCGCGCCATCTTCGCCTGGCTCAAGGCGCTCAAGTCTTGGCTCAGTTGGTCGCCCAGCACCAGGATGAGCCGGCTGGGGGAGCGTTCGTTTGTCTGCGTCATTTCCGTCGAGTTAGGGCCGCCTCGCGGATGAGCAACCTAAACTTCTGGAAAGATTGAACGGCAGATAAATTGCGAAACCGAATCAACAGACGGGAAAACCGGCGGCGAAACACCGAAGTTTGTTCCGAGAAGCTATGGTGCCGCTGAAGGGACTCGAACCCCCGACCCCATCATTACGAATGACGTGCTCTACCAGCTGAGCTACAGCGGCCCATTCTTCCACGCGCACCCGCGCCCGTGGGGGCGTGGTATGCGGTGCGAAGGATCGTTTAAACCGTCCCACGGGCGTAGGCAAGACCGGTTGTTGACCCCAATGTGAGGTTTTCTTGGAGGGCGACTGGCCTTGTTCACCCGTCGTTCGACCCGAATGCCGCTCTGGCTGAGGGCAACCGACGATCCGGTCGGAATCAGGCGCGCTTTTCTCCGATTGATGCGATGCCCAGAACGGCAAGCACCTTGGCTTCGATCTGTTCGGCGTTCATACCCGCGACCGCGTACATGTCGGCGGGGCTGGCCTGGTCGATGAAAATGTCCGGCAGCACCATCGAGCGGTATTTCAGGCCACGATCGAACACGCCCTCATCCGCCAGCAGTTGTGCCACGTGGCTGCCGAACCCGCCGATGGCGCCTTCCTCGATGGTGATCAGCGCTTCGTGGTTGGCGGCCAGGTCCAGGATCAGGTCGCGGTCCAGCGGCTTGGCGAACCGGGCGTCGGCGATGGTCGGGGTGATACCGCGCGCGGCCAGAGATTCGCCGGCCTTCTGCACCTCGGCGAGGCGCGTGCCGAAAGACAGGAGCGCAACGCGTGCCCCCGACTGGATCAGGCGGCCCTTGCCGATTTCCAGAACCTGCCCGCGTTCGGGCAGATCGACGCCCACGCCCTCGCCCCGCGGATAGCGGAATGCGATGGGGCCGTCGTCATGGGCGGCGGCGGTGGCGACCATGTGCATCAGTTCGGCCTCGTCGGCGGCGGCCATCACAACCATGCCCGGCAGGTTGGACAGGTAGGCGATGTCGAACGACCCGGCATGGGTCGCGCCATCGGCGCCCACCAGCCCCGCGCGGTCGATGGCAAAGCGCACCGGCAGGCGCTGGATCGCCACGTCGTGCACCACCTGGTCATAGCCGCGCTGCAAAAACGTTGAATACATCGCGCAAAACGGTTTCAGCCCACCCGCCGCCAGCGCGGCCGAGAAAGTGACCCCGTGCTGCTCGGCAATCGCTACGTCAAAACAGCGCGACGGGTAGCGTTCGGCGAACAGGTTCAGCCCGGTACCGTCGGGCATCGCCGCGGTCACCGCCACGATCTTGTCGTCGCGGCTGGCCTCATCCACCAGGGTCTTGCCGAAGACCGAGGTGTAGGACGGTGCGTTCGACGGCGCCTTCTGCTGCTTGCCGGTGACCACGTCGAACTTGGCGGTGGCATGGCCCTTGTCGCGGGCCTGCTCGGCCGGGGCATAGCCCTTGCCCTTTTTGGTCAGCGCGTGGATCAGAATCGGCCCGGTCGCCCGCGCCTTGACCGTGCGCAGAACCGGCAGCAGCTGGTCCAGGTCATGCCCGTCGATCGGGCCGACATAGGAGAATCCCAGCTCTTCGAACAGCGTGCCGCCCACGGCCATGCCCTTGAGCATTTCCTTGGCGCGCTTGGCGCCTTCGCGGAACGGTTCGGGCAGCAGCGACACCGCCCCCTTGGCGGCGGCCTTCAGATCGTGGAACGGCTCTTCGGCATAGATGCGTGAAAGATAGTTCGACAGTGCACCCACGGGCGGGGCGATGCTCATCTCGTTGTCGTTCAGGATCACGATCAGGCGTTTTTTCAGGTGGCCAGCATTGTTCATCGCCTCGAAGGCCATGCCGGCCGACATCGACCCGTCGCCGATCACCGCGATCGCGTCGCCCAGCCCCTCGGGCGTGACCCCGCCCAGGTCGCGGGCCACGGCAAAGCCCAGCGCCGCGCTGATCGAGGTCGAGCTGTGCGCCGCGCCGAACGGGTCATAGGGGCTTTCGCTGCGCTTGGTGAACCCGCTCAGGCCGCCTTTCTGGCGCAGGGTGCGGATGCGGTCGCGCCGCTCGGTCAGGATCTTGTGGGGATAACACTGGTGCCCGACATCCCAGATGATCTTGTCGCGCGGCGTGTCGAACACCGCGTGCAGGGCCACGGTCAGCTCGACCACGCCCAGCCCCGCGCCCAGATGCCCGCCGGTCACCGATACGGCCGAGATCGTCTCGGCCCGCAACTCGTGTGCCAGCTGATGCAGCTGCACGTCCGAAAACTGCTTGAGATCCGCCGGGCGGTTCACAAGGTCCAGAAGCGGGGTGTTCGGACGGTCTGACATGGCATCCCTTACGGTTCAGCTTTCACGCGCAATAACGAAGCGGGCGGCGTCCTTCAAGGTTTCGGCCCGCGGTCCGTACGCGTCCAACGCGGCGCAGGCCTGCTCGACCAGCTCGGCAGCGCGCGCCTTCGCTGCATCCAGACCCAGCAGCGAAACGAAAGTTGCCTTGCCCGCCTGTGCGTCCTTCTGCAATCGTTTGCCCGCCTTTTCGCTGTCACCCTCCACATCAAGGATGTCGTCGGCGATCTGAAAGGCAAGACCCAGCGCACGGGCATATTGGCGCAATGGGGTCGGATCAGCCTCCGACAGAACAGCACCGGCGCACGCCGACCATTCGATCAGCGCCCCGGTCTTGCCGGCCTGAAGATGCGTGATTTCCGGCAGGGTCAAAGGTTGTTCGGCAGTTTCGGCAGCGATGTCCAACGCCTGACCCAGAACCATGCCTTGAGCACCGCTGGCCCGGGCGAGGGTCAGCGCCAGTTCGGCCCGAACGCCTGCAGATCCGACCTCGGGCCGGGTGCAAAGTTCAAATGCCAGCGACTGCAAAGCGTCGCCAGCCAGAACCGCAATGCCGTCGTTCCATTGCTTGTGCACGGTGGGGCGACCGCGACGCAGATCGTCATCGTCCATGCAGGGCAGATCGTCATGCACCAGGCTGTAGGCGTGCAGCGCCTCGATCCCGGTCGCGGGCCAGATCGCGCAGGTCTCGTCCATTCCGTGCAGCCGGGCGCTTTCCAGCACCAGAAATCCGCGCAGCCTCTTGCCGCCCTGCGTGGCATAGGCCATCGCGCGGGTCACATCGACATCGTCCAGCGCGCCCAGAACCAGATCGAACTGCGCCTGGATCAGCGCAGCATCCTGCACCAGCCTTCCGGAAAACATTACAGGCCTTCGACAGGAGTCGTCCCGGTGGGCTGACCATCGGCATCCAGCGTGATGGCGGCTACTTTCTCCTCGGCGCGCTTCAGCTCGTCCTCGCAGCGTTTCTTCAGCTTGGCGCCGCGCTCGTACAGGGCGATCGACTGGTCCAACGCCACGTCTCCGCGCTCCAGTTGGCCGACCACGGCCTCCAGCTCTTTCATCGCCTGTTCGAATGTCATCTGTTCAACGGGGGTCTCGGTCATCGGGCTGCCTTCATCAGTTCTTCAACATGGGCGCGTGTGGCCTTGGCCAGTGCGTTCAGATCATACCCGCCTTCCAGAGTCGAGACGATACGGCCCCCACACAGCTCATCGGCGATCCGGCACAGCTGCGCGGTGATCCAGGCGAAATCGTCGGTGGACCAGTTCAGATTGGCCAGCGGATCGTCCTGATGGGCGTCGAACCCGGCCGAGATGATGATCAGCTCGGGCTTGAACGCGCGCAGCCGAGGAAAGGCCTGCGCCTCGTAGGCCGCGCGCATCTCGGCCCCGCCGGTGCCGGGGGCCAACGGGATGTTCACGATGGTGTCATGCGCACCGGTTTCATCCGGTCGCCCCGAGCCCGGCCACAGCGGCATCTGCTGGCTGGTGATCACCAGCGCCTGGGTCTCGTCCCACAGCAGATCCTGCGTGCCATTGCCGTGATGCACGTCAAAATCCACCACCGCGACCCGATCCAGCCCGTGATGATCCAGCGCATGCTTCGCTGCCAGAGCAGCGTTGCCGAACAGGCAGAACCCCATGGCGGTTTCCCGTTCGGCGTGATGGCCCGGCGGCCGAATGGCGCAGAACGCATTCGGCGCCTCACCGCCCAGCACCATGTCCACCGCCCGCACCACGGCCCCCGCCGCACGATAGGCCGCATCGACCGAGCCGGGCGACATGAACGTATCCCCGTCGATCTGGCGGAACCCCTCGGTCGGGCGGCTGTCACGGATTTCGCGGATGAAACTCTCGGGATGGATGCGCAGCAGATCATCGTCCGCCGCCAGCGGTGCGGTCACCCGCTGCAGGTCCAGCGGCTCAAGCGCATGCAGGATATGTTCCAGCCGGGCCACCCGCTCGGGGTGCCCCTCGGGGGTGACATGACCCAGACAATCGGCATGCGTCAAAACAGCGGTCTTCATGAAACTCCCCCATTTCATCTGGCCAACAATACCCTCGCCGAAGGCAAGAAAACGCCGCGCAGCGGCAAAATCAATCGGGCGCCAGCATATATCCCGCGCCCCGCACCGTCTGCAGATAGCGCGGCTGCTTGGGGTCCTGCTCGATCTTGCGGCGCAAGCGGGTGATCTGCACGTCCACCGCGCGTTCCTGCGCCTGCCCCTTGTCGCGCCCCAGATCTTCGACCAGCTTCGACCGGCTGATCGGCTCGCCCGGCTGGGCCGAGAAGATCTTCATCAACTGGCTTTCAGTGGCGGTCAGCCGCACCGGCTCTTCGCCCTGCCACATCTCGCCGCGTTCAATGTCATAGCGGATCGGCCCCAGATGCAGGATCTTGGCGGCCGTATCCTGCGCCGTGGTTTCCGGCATCCGCCGCAGGATGGCGTTGATCCGCAACAGCAGTTCCTTGGGCTCGAACGGCTTGGCCAGGTAATCGTCGGCCCCGGCTTCCAACCCGGCGATCCGGTGCTCGGTCTCGCCGCGTGCGGTCAGAAGAAGGATCGGCGTGTCGTGCGTCTCGCGCAGGGCTCGGGTCAGGCTGACGCCATCCTCACCCGGCATCATCACATCCATCACGATCAGGTCGAAATCCAGCCCCGACAGGACCCGTCGCGCATGGGCGGCATCACGCGCCGCCGTCACCAGAAATCCGCTGCGCATCAAGAACTTCTTGAGTAGATCGCGGATGCGTTCATCGTCATCGACGATCAGAAGGTGGGCGTCCACATCGCTCATGAAGTTGAATCCCGCAGTTTCACATAGGCTCGACGCATATCAGCATCCATCATCGCTTCAAGAACTTTGCGGAACCCGGCAACCGCCTCGGGGCCGGCATCCTTGTAGGCCGCGCGCATACGGGCGCGCTGGGCGTCCGACAGCTGCGACTCGAGCGCCTTGCCCTTTTCGGTCAGGTACAGATGGCGTTCGCGCTTGTCGACGGTGCCGACCCGGCTCTCGACCAGGCCATCGTCGATCAGCGTGCGCAGCACACGGTTCAGCGACTGCTTGGTCACCCCCAGGATCGCCAGCAGGTTGTTCACCGTGGTGCCCGGCGCGCGGTTGATGAAATGGATCGCCCGGTGATGCGCCCGCCCATAGGCCATTTCGCTTAAGATGCGGTCGGGGTCGGCGGTAAAGCCGCGATAGGCAAAGAACATCGCCTCGATCCCCTGCCGAAGCTGTTCATCTGTCAGAAACAACAGGCTTTCTCCGCCAAAGACCGGGGCGGGGCGGATCTCGGACATATCGGGCCTCATTCGTTACGCGCCCCGACTTTAAGTCAGCGTTATTGACATTCCAAGGGCGGACAGGTATCGAATCGCAGTTTTTGCGCAATTTTGTGTCCGGGCCGGACCTAAGTGGCGCAACAATCGGAAATGTAGCCCGGGTCAGGAGGTTTCGGATGGCGGGATATGACGATCGTGACGGTGTCATCTGGATGGATGGCGAATTTGTGCCCTGGCGCGATGCCAAGGTGCATGTCCTGACCCATGCGATGCACTATGCCAGCTCGGTCTTCGAGGGCGAGCGCGCCTATAACGGCAAGATCTTCAAAAGCCGCGAACATTCCGAGCGGTTGATCAAATCGGCCGAGGCGCTGGACATGCCGATGCCTTACACGGTTGATCAGATCGAGGCGGCCAAGGCCGAAACACTGGAAAAAAGCGGCCTCAAAGACGCTTACGTGCGCGCGCTGGTCTGGCGCGGCTCGGGCGAGGATATGGGCGTGGCCTCGGCGCGCAACCCGGTCCGCATGGCCATCGCGGTCTGGCCTTGGGGCGCCTATTACGGCGACGCCAAGATGCAGGGCGCCAAGCTGGACATTGCCGAGTGGAAGCGGCCCAGCCCGGAAACGATCCCGGTCCATGCCAAGGCGGCGGGGCTGTACATGATCTGCACCATCTCCAAGCACAAGGCCGAGGCCAAGGGCTGTTCGGATGCCTTGTTCATGGATTACCGCGGCTATGTGGCCGAGGCGACCGGTGCCAACGTATTCTTCGTCAAGGATGGCGAAGTGCATACGCCGCTGGCCGACTGCTTCCTGAACGGGATCACCCGCCAGACGGTGATTCAGATGCTGAAAGACAAGGGCATCACCGTACACGAACGCCACATCCTGCCCGAGGAGATGGCCGATTTCGAACAGTGCTGGCTGACCGGCACCGCGGCCGAGGTCACGCCGGTGGGCCAGATCGGCGAGTATACCTTCGAGGTCGGCGACCTGACCCGCGAGATCGCCAACGATTACGAGCAGCTGGTCCGCAGCTGATCCGACATCCGCGCGGGCGGTGGCCAACCGGCCTTGCCGCCCGTCCGGACCTTGTTGCAGATCGTCCGCAGCGCTGGACGGTCGGGTGCGAATCCGTATCCTTGGCGCATGTTGGACCTGCTCAGCGATATCCTGACGCGCCTTTCCCTGAGGGGCACCCTGTATTTCCGGACCTCGTTCACGCCGCCCTTCGGCGTGCAGGTACCTGCATTCGAAAACGTCGCCCGGTTTCACTTCGTCCAGCGCGGAGAGCTGAAGGTGCATGTGTCCACCACCGGCGAGACCCTGCGGTTGCGGCAGGGGGATCTGATCCTGATCCCGCACGGGGCCGCGCATGCGCTGCTGTGCAACGAGGTCCGGCCCGTGGATGCCCTGCCGCTGGAGCAGGTCCTGGACCGGGCCGGCTACAAGGGTGATGGTGTGCTGGTCTATGGCGGAGCCGAGCAGGACCGTGACACCCAACTGATCTGCGGGCATTTCTCGTTTGCCGGTCCGGCCGGGCGGCGCGGCACCGGGCACATGCTGATCGATCGCCTGCCGCCCTATATCCTGATCGAGAACTACGGCGAATCCGCCGGGGCCTGGATCGAGGCGACGCTGCGGATGATCGAATCCGAGGTTGCGGGCGCCCGGATCGGCGGTGACCTGATCGCGCTGAAACTGTCCGAGGTTCTGTTCGCCCAGGCGATCCGCGCCTATCTGGAACATCAAAGCCCCACCGATGCGGCCCTGTCGGGCTTCGCCGATCCACGTATATCACGCGCGCTGGGCGCCTTTCACCGCGACCCGGCCCGCGAGTGGAGCGTGGCATCGCTGGCGCGTGAAGCCGGCATGTCGCGCACGACCTTCGCGCAGTTGTTCACCCAGAAGATGGGCACCACGCCCATGCAATACCTGACCGACTGGCGCATGCAGATCGCCTGCCACGGGCTGATCGAAGGCCGCTGGAACGTGGCCGACGCGGCGGCTCAGGTCGGCTATGCCTCCGAGGCGGCGTTTTCGCGGGTGTTCAAGAAGCAGATCGGTCTTTCTCCGGCCGCCTACAGGGCGATGCACTGATCCGGCGATTCGACGGACGATCTGCAAAATATCCCAAACGATCTGGGCTGCTGCGTTCGAGTTGGCGAGCCTATCCTTGATCCATCGTCAATCAAGGAAAGGAAATATCATGTCTCTGCGTTTCGTTACCCGCACCATTCATGCCTATCTGGACTACCCGGTGGCACTCGCCTTGATGGGGCTGCCTTTTGCCCTGGGGCTGGGCGCGTCGAACCCGATTGCGCTGTGGTTGTCGGTGGCCACCGGCGTGGCGGCTTTCGTGTTGACGGTGCTGACGGATCATCACCTGGGTGTCTGGCGCGTGCTGCCCTACAGGTTTCACCTGGCCGTCGATCTGCTGGTGGGGCTCACCTTCCTGTTCGCGCCCAGCCTGTTCGGCTTCACCGGTCTGGATGCGGTCTACTACTGGCTGAATGGCGCCGCCGTGGTGGCCGTAGTCTCGCTCAGCGCGCCCGACCAGACAGCCACCGCCTGACCCCTTGCTCCGGCCATCTGGCCGGGGCGAATTTTGGCCTTGAAAAGATCGACAAAAATTGTCAGTTATAGGCCAGCGCCAGATAACCCGGTATCAAGCCTTTGATTCCGAGACGGCCTGCGCGCCAAGCCGAACATCTGCGAGGGCGCGCCACCGTCTCGGAAACGATTTCGGAGAGGCCACGCGATGCGCGACTCGATACTCGAACTTCTGTCCAGTTCAGACCTGCCCCTTGGCAGCGGGTGTTGCGCCGATGGCGACCTGGTGGCCTACCTGGACTGCAAATGCCAGGACGGACGCTGTGATCGGGCGGCCGGGGTTGCGGACGCCCGGAGCGCCACTGTCCCGCAGAGCACGCCGGCGGCACCGGCAAGTGGTGCCGTCCCGCGTTGACCGATCAGAAATCGACGCCGCGCTGGGCCTTGATGCCGGCCTGGAACGGGTGCTTCTCCTCGGTCATTTCGGTGACCAGATCCGCATATTCGCGCAGCGCCTGCGGCGCGTCGCGCCCGGTCAGGAACACGCTGGTCCGGTCCGAGCGGGCCTTCAGCCCCTCGATCACCGCGTCCACCGACAGGTATTCATAGCGCAGGGCGATGTTGATCTCGTCCAGCACCACAAGGTCATAATCACCGCTGGCCATCAAATCGCGCGCCTTGTCGAAGGCAGCGGTGGCGGCGGCAATGTCACGGTCGCGGTCCTGGGTGTCCCAGGTGAAGCCTTCGCCCATCGTGTGCCAGGTGACCAGTTCGCGTTCTTCGAAGAACCGCCGCTCGCCGGTCTTCCATTTGCCCTTGATGAACTGCACCACGGCGACTTTCTGGCCCCAGCCCAATGCGCGGATCACCACGCCGAAGGCGGCCGAGGATTTGCCCTTGCCCTTGCCGGTGTTGATCAACACCAGCCCCCGGCCGGGATCCACGGCCTCGGACACTTTCTTGCGGTGCTGGGCCTGCACCTGTTGCATCTTCTGTTTGTGGTCCTGTGCGTCGCTCATGGCAAAACCTCGTTGATTGTCCGCGCCAACCTAGGCGATGGGCGCGAAAGGTAAAGTCATGGTTTGTGATCGGTCAGTGACCGCGCTTTGCCGCGCTCCAGACCCAGCTGGTGTTCGCGCCAGATCACCACCGCATTGCCGGCGATCACCAGCGCCGCCCCCAGCAGGATCGCTAGGGTCGGCAGCTCGTCAAACCAGACATAGCCGATGAAGATCGCAAACAGCATCGACGTATAATCATAGGGTGCCAGCATCGAGGCCTGCCCGAACCGGTAGGACGAGGTCACCAGAATCTGCGCGACGCCGCCGATCAGGCCCATCGTGATCAGGATCAGCAGCTGGTTCAGGGTGGGCATGGTCCAGCCCCAGAACACGGTCAGCGCCGACAGCAGCGTGGCGGTCATCGAAAAATAGAAGACGATCGCGGCGGGGTGATCGATCTGCACCAGTTGCCGGATGTGGATCTGCACGAAGCCGCGGGCCACGGTCGCGCCCAGCACGCACAGCGCGCCGATCGTGGCGCCGGTGCCCAGATCGGCCGATCCCAGCCGCGGCCAGATCATGATCAGCACGCCCAAGAGCCCGATCGCCACCGCGCCGATGCGGATCAGGCGGATGCGCTCGCCCAGCAGCAGCGCCGCCAGGATCAAGGTGAAGATCGGGGTGGCATAGCCGATCGCCGTGACCTCGGGCAGGGGCAGCAGGCTGAGCCCGGTGAAGGTCAGGCCCATGGCGGTGGTGCCCAGCACCCCACGCCAGAAATGGCCCATGGGCTTCCTGACGACAAAGCCCTGCGCCAGTTCCCCGCGCGAGATCAGCCATGCCACGATCACCGGCACCGCGAAAAGCGAACGGAAAAACACCATCTGGCCCGGCGGGAAATCCGCCGACAGCGCCTTGACCAGCGCCGACATCGCCGTGAACAGGAACAGCGCGCTGAGTTTCAGCGTTACGGCAAGCAAAGGGCGATGAGAGGTCAGGGATTGGGCCATCGGCGCGACCCTGCCCCCTTGCGCGGCAAAGATCAACGGGTCGGATTGGGGCGTGTCCAGCTGTCGGGCAGCGGGCTGCCGATCTCTTCGGCAAACTCGGTCAGAAACCGAATCATGCGCCGGACCCGTTGCTGCGCGATCTGCCGTCCGGCCTCGGTCAGCATGTCGTCGGGCAGGGCCAGCAGCTTCACCTTCCAGTGGTCGATCGAATAGTGCAGATCGTCCAGCGGACGGTGTGATGCGAACGGATCGGTAGGATCATAGAGCGTCCGCCCCAAAGCGCCGGACACCGAGAAATTCCGCGCGATCCCGATGGCGCCCAGCGCATCCAGCCGGTCGGCATCGCGCAGGATGCGCGCCTCGGGCGTCTCGGGCGGGATGTTGGCGGAAAAACTGTGCGCCTCGATCGCGTGGCGGGTGGCGTCGATCTGGGCATCGCTCAGGCCCAGATCCCGCAGAACAGGCTCGGATTCCGCAGCCGACTGGCGCGAGGCCAGGTGTCGGTCGGGATCGTTTTTGGGCAGGTTGACCAGATCGTGCAGATAGCAGGCCGCCAGCAGCACGGTCCTGTCGGTTTGCGCGTCGGCGATGGCGCGGGCATTGACCCAGACACGGTCCAGATGGGCCAGGTCGTGGGCCGGGTCGGTGATCATCCGCTGCGCGACGACTGCGCGCAGGCGGTCGCGCAGCTCAGCCAATCCGTCCACGGTTTTCACCGATCTGGCCGCGATGCAGCAGCAGGTGGTCCAGGATCACGCAGGCCATCATCGCTTCGCCCACCGGGACGGCGCGGATGCCGACGCAGGGGTCGTGGCGGCCCTTGGTGATGATCTCGGTCTCTTCGCCCGATTTGGTGATGGTCTTGCGGGTGGTCAGGATCGACGAAGTGGGCTTGACCGCGAAACGCACCACGATGTTCTGCCCGGTCGAGATGCCGCCCAGGATGCCGCCCGCGTGGTTCGAGCTGTATTGCGGGCCGTCCTGACCCATGAAGATCTCGTCGGCATTGGCCTCGCCTGTCAGTTCGGCGGCGGCCATGCCTTCGCCGATTTCGACACCTTTGACCGCGTTGATCGACATCATCGCCGCGGCCAGATCGGTGTCGAGCTTGCCATAGACCGGCGCGCCCAGGCCCGCGGGGACGCCGCGCGCCACCACTTCGACCACCGCGCCGACCGAATTGCCGGATTTGCGCAGATCGTCCAGATAGGCCGCCCAGTCCTCGGCGGCTTGTGCATCCGGGGTCCAGAACGGATTCTGTTCGATCTGCGCCCAATCAAAGTTGGCGCGGTCGATCCGGTGCGGGCCGATCTGGCTCATGTAGCCGGTGATCTGGACGTTGGGCGCGATCTGCTTGATCGCCTCGCGCGCCAGCCCGCCCGCGGCCACACGCGCCGCCGTTTCGCGGGCCGAGCTGCGCCCGCCGCCGCGATAGTCTCGGATGCCGTATTTCTGCCAATAGGTGATGTCGGCATGGCCGGGGCGGAACTTGTCCATGATGTCCCCGTAATCCTTCGAGCGTTGATCGGTGTTCTCGATCATCAGTTGGACGGGGGTGCCGGTTGTCTGGCCCTCGAACACGCCCGACAGGATTTTCACCTGATCGGGCTCGCGGCGCTGGGTGGTGAACTTGTTCTGGCCCGGTTTGCGCTTGTCCAGCCAGTGCTGGATCATGCCTTCGTCGATCGGGACACCGGGCGGGCAGCCATCCACCGTGGCGCCCAGCGCAGGGCCGTGGCTTTCACCCCAGGTGGTGACGCGGAAAAGATGTCCAAAGCTGTTCATCGACATGGGGCGTGCTCCTTTGAGGGTTGTGATTAACGGCGAGAGCCTGCCGCCTCAAGCGGATTTGCGGTTGGGGCATCACTGCCCCAACCCGGTGTGCCTAGGCCGCACGGGTCAGTGCGGCGCGGGTTTCGACGATTTTCAGCGCCGCCCGGGCCGCCTCGCGCCCCTTTTCCACGAAATGCGCGCGGTAGATGGCGGTGTGATGGTCGGTTTCCTGGTACTGGTGCGGTGTCAGCGACACCGACAGGACCGGTACGCCGGTCTCGAGCCCCGCGCGCATCAGCCCATCAACGACGGCCTGCGCCACGAAATCGTGCCGGTAGATGCCGCCATCGACGACAAAGGCCGCGCAGGCTACGGCGGCATAGCGGCCCGTCTGGGCCAGGTCGCGGGCCAGCAGGGGCATTTCGAACGCGCCCGGCACGTCAAACACATCGACCTGATCGGCGGGGATCAGCTCCAGAAAACCGTCCAGCGCGCGGTCGACGATATCGGCATGCCAGTTGGCTTTGACGAAAGCATAGCGGGTGTGTGTCATCGTGATCTCCTTTCAGCTTGGTGGCCTGCTGGCGGGGGCAAACGGTTTCGCTGCCAGCGCGGCATGACACGTCACCCAAGGCGATCACGGACAGACGCGCCCTTGGCGGGGCGCGCTGCTCGTTCTCTTTCATCCGGACTGTAACCGTCGGCTCTGGCTTCTCACCAGATCTGCTGACACTCTGCCGGTTGGATGGCAGAGCCGCTCGCGGGCTGGCGGGCCTGTGCCCGCATACCGCCGGTGGGGAATTCCGCCCCGCCCTGAGAACGGCGTGACCTTGCCAAGCGTGCGCGCGATCTGCAAGACCTGTCTGCAGGAGGACGGCCATGCACCCCAACCCAGCCTTTCGCGCCGAGGACCGCGCGCGCCATGTGGAGTTTGCCCGCAGCCGGGGGTTCGGCGTACTGGCGCTGTCGGTCGACGGCCCGCCATTGATCAGCCATGTGCCCTTTCTGCTGTCCGAGGATGGCGCGGTGGCCGAACTGCATCTGGTGCGGTCGAATCCGATCGTGCGGGCGCTGGCCAACCCGAAGGAAGCGCGGATCGCGGTTCAGGGGCCCGACGGTTATGTCTCGCCCGATTGGTATGGCGTCGCGGATCAGGTGCCCACATGGAACTATGTGGCGGTCCACCTGACGGGCCGCCTGGAATTGCAGCCCCAGGACCGGCTGCGCGATCTTCTGGATCGGCAATCGGCCTTTTTTGAGCAGCGGCTGCAACCCAAACCGCCCTGGCGCGCCGATAAGATGGACCCGGCGGCGCTGGAGCGGATGATGCGCATGATCGTGCCCTGCCGCATGCAGATCACCCAGATCGACGGCACCTGGAAACTGAACCAGAACAAGCCCGAGGCGGCGCGACTGGCCGCGGCCGAGAATGTCGAGCAGTCCGGGATCGGCACCGAGCTTGGTCAACTGGCCGCCCTGATGCGGGACAGTTGACCGGCGCCGGGTTGGGTTCAGTCGGTGAACGTGGCCAGATAGGCGGCGATATCCTCGGCACCTGTCTTCAGCTTGACGCTCATGTTCGGGCGGGCGGTCTCGTCCTTCAGGAAGTCCTGGATGAACCCGATCGGGTCGCGGGCGTAGGCGGCAATATTCTCTTGCGTCCAGACCAGGCCGTTTTCACCGGCGCGGATCATGTCATCGGTGAACATGCCGATGGGCAGCCGTTCACTGCCGTTCAGATAGTCGTTTTCGGTTCCGGCGGCCCTGCCGACCACACCATAGAGATTCGGGCCGGTGATGCCGCCTTTGATCAGAACCTCGCCATCCTTGATGATGGCGTGACAGGACGAGCAGCGGTTGTAGAGTTTCTCGCCGCGCGCGGCGTCGCCTTCGGCGGCGGCGTGGTGTGCGGCGGTGAACGCGAGCAGCAGAATGGAATTTTTAAACAAAGTCATTTGGGTCCTCATTCAGGTCGGTCGCGCGCCCGCCGCCTTTGCTTGAAAAACCCCGGGGTCGCAACCGGGAAATTCACCGCAGCGCAACCGAAAAAATAATTTCAGAATAGATGTTTACATGAGTTCTCTGGGCCCGAAGCCGCGCGGTCCGGTTGCTGTCATGTTTGCCTCGTGCCGGGTACCCGAGTGAACAGGTGCTCGGCCGGGCCAGGGGCGACAGCCGTGGCGAAGGGTCAGAGAATCACCTGCGAAGTGATTCGCGCCTTCGAACGGCGATTTTCGCAACATCCGAGGAAGTTCTTGAAAAATGACCCCTTCATTGTGACATGAATGCCCAGATGCGGCGTAGTGCGCGCCTATGACCGCTGGACGAACCGATTTCCGCCAGCTAGATACCCGCGATGAGACGCCGCTTTGATGCGGTGCTGATGCATGTTTGCCCGTAGCCGGGCGCTGGAATCGGAGAAAACCTCGTGTCCCACGCAGAAGACCACGAAGGCACCCGCAGAGATTTCCTCTACTACGCCGCCGGCGGCGCAGGTGTCGTTGCAACGGGAGCCGCCGTGTGGCCCCTGGTCAACCAAATGAACCCCTCGGCAGACGTTCAGGCGCTGTCCTCGATCCGCGTGGACGTCAGCGGCGTCGAGATCGGCACCCAGATCACGGTCAAGTGGCTGGGCAAGCCCGTCTTCATTCGTCGCCGTACCGAAGAAGAGATCAACTGGGGCCGCGAAGTGCCGCTGGAGGATCTGCCGGATCAGAACGACCGGAACGAAAACAAGCCGAACCTGCCCGCGACCGATGAAAACCGGACGCTGGACGAAGCCGGCGAATGGCTGGTGATGATGGGCGTCTGCACCCATCTGGGCTGCGTTCCTCTGGGCGACGGCGCTGGTGATTTTCACGGGTGGTTCTGCCCGTGCCACGGATCGCACTACGATACGGCGGGCCGTATCCGCAAAGGTCCCGCTCCGGAAAACCTGCATATCCCGGTCGCCGAGTTCCTCGACGAAACCACCATCAAGCTGGGTTAAGGAGACGCGCTCATGTCCGGTATCCCGCACGATCACTATGAACCGAAGACCAACGGCGAGAAGTGGCTGAACAGCCGTCTGCCCATCGTCGGCCTTCTATACGACACTTTGATGATCCCCACCCCGAAGAACCTGAACTGGATGTGGATCTGGGGCATCGTCCTGACCTTCTGCCTGGCGTTGCAAATCGTCACCGGCATCGTTCTGGTGATGCACTATACCCCGCATGTCGATCTGGCCTTTGCCAGCGTCGAGCACATCATGCGCAACGTAAACGGCGGCTACATGCTGCGGTACCTGCACATGAACGGCGCGTCGCTGTTCTTCGTGGCGGTCTATATCCACATCTTCCGCGGTCTGTTCTACGGATCGTACAAGGCGCCGCGCGAAGTGACCTGGATCATCGGCATGCTGATCTACCTGATGATGATGGGCACCGCCTTCATGGGCTATGTTCTGCCTTGGGGTCAGATGTCCTTCTGGGGCGCCACCGTGATCACCGGCCTGTTCGGCGCGATCCCCTTCGTGGGCGAAGCGATCCAGACCTGGCTGCTGGGCGGACCGGCCGTCGACAACGCGACGCTGAACCGCTTCTTCTCGCTGCACTATCTGCTGCCGTTCATCATCGCAGGGCTGGTCATCGTGCATATCTGGGCCTTCCACACCACCGGCAACAACAACCCCACGGGTGTTGAAGTTCGCCGCACGTCGAAAGCCGAGGCCGAGAAAGACACGCTGCCGTTCTGGCCCTATTTCGTGATCAAGGACCTGTTCGCGCTGGCCGTCATCCTGGTCGTGTTCTGGGCGATCGTCGGCTTCATGCCGAACTACCTGGGCCATCCGGACAACTACATCGAAGCCAACCCGCTGGTCACGCCCGCGCACATCGTGCCCGAATGGTACTTCCTGCCGTTCTACGCGATCCTGCGTGCCTTCACCAGCGAAGTCTGGGTCGTGCAGTTCGCCAGCTTCATCACCGGTGGCATCATCGACGCCAAGTTCTTTGGTGTTCTGGCGATGTTCGGTGCAATCCTGGCGATGGCGCTGGCGCCGTGGCTGGACACTTCGACCGTGCGTTCGGGCAAGTACCGCCCGATGTTCAAATGGTGGTTCTACCTTCTGGTCATCGACTTCTTTGCCCTGATGTGGCTGGGTGCGATGCCGGCGGAAGAGCCCTATGCGACCTTCTCGCTGATCGCGTCCGCCTACTGGTTCGCCTATTTCTTCGTGATCCTGCCGATCCTGGGTGTCATCGAAAAGCCCGATGCCCAGCCGGAAACCATCGAAGAAGACTTCAACGCGCATTATGGCAAGGCTGACGCCGACGCCACGCCGGCCGAGTAAGAAGAGGGACCGGAAACCATGTTCAAGAAACTTGCAATCGGTGCCGCGTTTGCCATCGCCCTTGCTCCTGCTGCGGTATCCGCAGCCGGGGGCGGCGAGCAGCATATCGAGGACTTCGACTTCTCGTTCGAAGGGCCCTTTGGCGCTTACGATCAGAGCCAGCTTCAGCGCGGCCTGCAGATCTATACTGAGGTTTGCGCCGCCTGCCACGGTCTGAAATACGTTCCGCTGCGCGACCTCACGGCGCTGGGCTACTCGGAAGAAGAAGTCATCGCTTATGCCGCCGGCACGTTCGAGGTGTTCGATCCCGAGCTGGACGATTTCCGTCCGGCAAGGCCGACCGATCACTTCCCGGCCAACGATGCCGTGGGCGCACCTGACCTGAGCCTGATGGCCAAGGCGCGTGCAGGCTTCCACGGCCCCTACGGTCTGGGGATCAACCAGCTGGTCAAAGGCATGGGTGGCGCTGAATACATCGCCTCGTTGCTGGACGGCTATACCGGCAAGGAAAAAGAAGAGGCCGGCACGATCCTGTACGAAAACACCGCTTTCCCGGGCGGCTGGATCTCGATGGGTCCGCCGTTGTCTGACGAACAGGTCGAGTTTGCCGACGGACACGAAAACACCGTCGAGGCCATGTCCCAGGACGTCGCTGCATTCCTGATGTGGGCCGCCGAACCGAAAATGATGGATCGCAAGGCCTCGGGCTTTGTCGGGGTACTGTTCCTGACCATCATGTCGGTGCTTCTCTACCTGGTGAACAAGCGTCTGTGGGCGCCGGTCAAAGGCAAAAAGTCGGTCTGACCTAAAGGTCACCTGCAATAGCAAGACAACCCCGCGCACGGCGCGGGGTTTTTTCTTTGTACGGTCGGAAACTCGCCGAACTGGGCATCAGCGCGGGCTTATTCACAGCTTTTAAGCGGAATGCGCATGGCATCGGCGGGGCCGGGCTGCTCAGGTTTTCGACAGCGTCAGGTGGTCTGACGCAGGATCGAAATCGAGGAGACCCGACATGAAACTACCCATACTTGCAGCCGCGTTGCTTGTGGCCACTCCCGTTCTGGCTCTGGATCTGGCGCCGGATACGGAACTGGGCAAGACAGAGACCGAGGTGCGCACCGCTCTGACCGAGCTTGGCTATGACGTGCGCAAGATCGAAATGGAGGACGGTGAAATCGAGGCCTATGTCGTGAAAGACGGACAGATGGCCGAGGTCTATGTGGATCCCGCGTCCGGCAAGATCCAAAAGATCGAGGACAAGTGACCGGCAATGTCTGAGTCAATCCAGCACCAGGGCGGGCGCGAGGGCGCCCGCACCATCCGGATCTGGGACCCTTTGGTCCGCCTGATCCACTGGTCGGTGGTTCTGGGCATTCTGCTCAACGTCGCTGTGACCGACGCCGAGGGGCTGTTGCATGGATATGTCGGTTATGCCGTTCTTGGGCTGGTTCTGCTGCGCCTGGCCTGGGGCGTCCTTGGGCCGGCACCGGCCAGGTTCTCGTCATTCCCGTTCAGCCCAAATGCTGCGGTCCGCCATGTGCGTGAGATCGTACGGGGCGACCGGTTGGTTCACCTGTCGCACAATCCACTGGGCGCGCTGATGGTCTACAACATCTGGATGACGTTGGGCGTCATCTGCGCCACAGGCATAATGATGGGTACCACGGCCTTCTTCGGGGTGGGTTGGGTCGAGGATGCGCACGAGCTGGCGTTCAACTGGCTGATGCTAAGCGTTGTTCTGCACGTGCTTGGCGTGCTTTTGGACCAACGTCGAACCGGTGTCGCACTGGTCAAAGCCATGGTATCAGGGGACAAGAATATTCCTGATGGCTGGTCGACCAAATGATCAAATGGATCACCGAAAACCTGCGGTCCGGCGACGCGGATGCACGCCGGGCCGTTCTGATGGCGGCGATGATCGTGGTTCAGGGTCTATGTGCCGCATTCTACATGGGCGACGCCATTCTGGACCTCGATGGCAGCGAGCCTCTGGCGCATCTCGTTTTGGAATCCCTGGTCGCGACCGTTCTTTGCCTTGGCATCCTGTTCTTCATGCTTGAGCTGCGCAGGTTGCTGGCGCGAATGGACCAGACAAAACAAGGCCTGCGCGCGGCGCAGGGAGAAATGAGCGCCGTGATCGACACTTTCTTTACCCGCTGGGGCCTGACCAGCGCCGAGCGCGAAGTGGGCCTGTTGATCCTCAAGGGCGTCGACAATGAGAATATCGCCCGGATCCGAGGCCGCGCCGTGGGTACCGTTCGCGCGCAATCGGCTTCGATCTATGGAAAAGCCGGCGTGGACGGGCGGGCCCAACTGATCAGTGTTTTCATGGAAGAGCTTCTGGCGACTGACGGGCCGGCCTGAGAGGCGTCAGGCCACCAGCTGCTGATCGCGAACCCCGGTGATGGCGGCAGTCACGATCTGCCCTTCGGGTTGCGCGTTCGCAAATGTCACTTCGGTGAACTGCTCGGTCCGGCCCATGTGAGAATTCTCCATCAGAATGTGATGGGTCTTGCCCAGTTGGGCCGCCAGGTGCCTTGCTACCTGCGTATCACCCGCCTCACGTAGCCTGGCCGCACGTTCCTTTGTGACCTTGCCGTTGACCTGCTGCGGAATGCGCGCCGCCGGCGTACCTTCTCGCTTGGAATAGGGAAAGACATGCAGCCAGGTCAGGTCGCAGTCGGTGACCAGTTTCAGCGAGTTCTCGAAATGCGCCTCGGTTTCCGTCGGAAAGCCCGCGATGATGTCGGCGCCAAAGGTGATCTCGGGGCGCAGCTTGCGGGCCTCTTCGGTAAAGCGGATGGCGTCGTCGCGCAGGTGGCGGCGCTTCATCCGTTTCAGGATCAGATCGTCACCATGCTGCAGCGACAGGTGCAGATGCGGCATCAGGCGTGGCTCGGTCGCGATGGCCTGCATCAGGTTCTCGTCCACCTCGATCGAATCGATCGAGCTGATGCGCAGGCGCGGCAGGTCCGGCACCAGTTTCAGGATGCGCATGACCAGATCGCCCAGCTTGGGGCTTGCCGGCAGGTCGGCGCCCCATGAGGTCAGGTCGACCCCGGTCAGCACCACCTCGTTATAGCCCCGGTCCACCAGCCGCTTGATCTGGTCCACCACCACGCCCGCCGGGACGCTGCGCGAGTTGCCGCGGCCATAGGGGATGATGCAGAAGGTGCAGCGATGGTCACAGCCGTTCTGGACCTGCACATAGGCGCGCGAGCGGGTGCCGAACCCGTCGATCAGATGACCCGCGGTTTCGGTGACAGACATGATGTCATCGACCTGCATCGCCTCGGTCTCGCCGATGAAATCGGCGGCCATGCCCTTCCAGGTTTCGGGGCGCATCTTCTCGGTGTTGCCGATCACCGCATCGACCTCTTCCATCTCGGCAAAGGTCTGGGGCTCGGTCTGGGCCGCGCAGCCGGTGACGATCAGCCGGGCATTGGGGTTCTCGCGGCGCAGCTTGCGGATCTCCTGCCGGGCCTTGCGGACGGCTTCGGTGGTGACGGCGCAGGTGTTCACGATCACCGCGTCCGTCAGCCCGGCCTGCTGCGACAGCTCCTTCATCGCCTCGGTCTCATAGGCGTTGAGCCGGCAGCCCAGCGTGGTGAATTTCGGCGGATTCATCCCAGCGTCCTCAGGAAATCGGGCGTCAGCGTGCCCGAGAAGACATGGCAGGTGGGGCCGGTCATCCAGACGCCGTCCTCGCGCCAGTCGATCCAGATGGTGCCGCCGTCCAGTTCGATCTGCACCTTGCATCCGGTCAGGCCGCGCCGCGCCGCGGCCACGGCCGTGGCGCAGGACGACGAGCCCGAGGCCAGCGTGATGCCCACGCCGCGTTCCCAGACGCGCATACGGATGTGATCCGGCCCGATGATCTGGGCGACCTGCACATTGGTGCGCTGCGGATAGAGCGGGTGATGCTCATAGCGTGCGCCAAACTCTGCCAGCGGAATCGCCTCGGCGTCTTCGACGAAGAAGGTGCAATGCGGGTTGCCCATGCCGGTGGCCACCGGTCCGCCTTCAATCGGCAGTTCCAGCGTATCCACCTCTTCGGCCAATGGAATATCGGCCCAGTCCAGCTGCGGGTGCCCCATGTTGACCGAGGTCAGCCCGTCGCCCGCGTCCCGCGCCTGCAGCGTGCAGTGGCTGGTGGTCAGCGTCAATTCGGACTTGCCGCTTTCCTGCATCAGGAACCGCGCTATGCAACGGGTGGCGTTGCCGCACGTGGCCGAGATCGACCCATCAGCATTGTAGAACACCAGATGTGCATCCGATTCGCCGTTTTCGATGACGGCCAGCTGATCGAATCCGACCCCGAACTGCCGGTGTCCGATCCCGCGCGCCAGCGCCGGCGTGATCTGCACCGGATGCGCGCGCGCGTCGACAATGACGAAGTCATTGCCAAGCCCGTGCATCTTCATGAAGGGCAAACCGGTGTCGGATCGTTGCTGCATGGCGGGCATATAGCCTTGCCGCAGACATGAATCCAGCCCGGCGCGAAGATTCCTGAAAAAAGGGGTTGACCCCCCGCCGCCTCAACCCTAATTAGGCCGCCTATCGGGACGCCGGGAACACAATGATTTCAGGCGGAACGCGGTGCGAGAAAGGGCTTGTACCCGGTCGGGAAAATGCCTTAGACAGCGCCACGGATCGCAACGATCCGATGAAAAGAGTGGGCCGTTAGCTCAGTTGGTAGAGCAACTGACTTTTAATCAGTGGGTCGCAGGTTCGAATCCTGCACGGCTCACCACTTTTTCAAAGACTCAGAGAGGCGATCTCGTGCCAGGCGCTCCTTTCAGGTAAGCACAGGGTAAGCGACTGAGCCCATATTTCCCTTTACATTCGCCCGAGGGTTGCATGCCTTTGCAGGCGAGGGAAGAGCTGATGGGACACATCAGGCTTGGCACGTTGCCTCGGTCCAAGAAGTGGCGCGAGGTCGTTGATTTGATCGCAACCGATACGTCGGTCGAAGAGATCGCCGAGGCCGCAGCGGATGCATCTGAGAGCGATCTCGCACTGGCGAGTCGTGACCCCAGGTTTCAGTTTGTAAGTGATCTCCTCGTGAGGCTGCCTTTGCTTGCAAGGGCTCCGGGCTTCGAAGACGCTTTGGCTGATTTGGGCATTGCGACGTCGGAACTCAGTTACAGTGACCGGCTTGCTGGCCGGTTTGGATCGTGCCGTTGATCGCAACAGCTTCGATCTCCGAGGATCTTCCGATGTAGGAGAATTGGCGAAGGTCGCGCTGCGGGAAACCCTGTCCATTCAGCTGCGCGACCGGTTGCCAACCCTGTTTGAACCGACACCGCAGGAAATCCGTAGGACACTTGCGAGTTTTGCCTCGAGAGATGAATTTGCGAGGCTCGCGCGGGATTTCTTTGCCCGGCTAACTTACCGCTCTCTGGACTACTACCATAGCCGGGAACTCGCCAATCATACCGGCGAAGATCGACGCTTTTCTACCGACGCACAGCGTGTTGCTTTCCAGCAGGCGCTCTCCCAGCACACCTTTGAAGTTTCAAAATTGTCGAAGAGTATGCGGGCGGTTGGTACGGCAAGACCGTCTGGCAGAAACAAGCACTTGATCGTGATAAAATAGACAAGTTCACAGCTTACGCATTCAAAAAGATGCGCTCGGAATTTGGGCGTCGTCGCGCAAGTCGTCGTGCTCTCATCCGCGTTCAGCGAGGCTGGAACACAAGCCACCGTTGGTGTCGGAGAGGGTCGGGCTCCGTGGAATTGTATCGCCTACAGTGATGGCACGACAGCCGGTATCGAGTTCCCGGGCGACGAAGGCGCATTGTGACCTTTCAGGTGTGTATCCGGAAAGCACCAACCATGATCAAACTTGAATAGCGTCAAGTTCACACATGCGCACGTCGTAATAAGATTGGGCTTGAACATGCCCGATTTCCGTAAGGTTATAAAAAATGCACGTATTCAGCTCGGTTGTATTTGCGATCATTTGCACTGTTATAGCCGTCGTATCAGTTCCAAAATACGGCATTGCCCAAACTTGGGACATCGCATCCCGGCACTCCGTCAGCGGCGTAACGGTATATGATGCGGATGAGTTGCTAACTTATGCCGGCCAATTGGCCTTCAATCGGTCAGGTCGCATCACGGCGGACGGGGTCGCATCAACGATCACTCAAATCTACCGAGAAGACGGTTATTTCTTGGCTGAGGCCTGGCCTGGACCCGATGGGCAGAGCATAGTTGTGGATGAAGGGCGCATTCAAACCATCGAAATTGAAGGTGTAGATACGCGCACGTTCCAAACCCTGGAGAAGATCTTTCGCCCACTCACCACCGCATACCCGATAACTCTCAAACAATTTGAGCGGGCGGTCATGTTAGCCGAGGACATACCCGACTTGGACGTGTCGACCGAACTTGATTACCCGGATCAGGCTGGCGCTCGGTTGAGGGTACTGGGCGAACCTCTGCGCAAACAAGCCGGTAGTGCGACACTCGACAACCCTCCGCGTGAGCTGGGAGAAGCGCTCAGCTTCTATGTCGTACAAGAGTTTTATTCGACGCTGACCGTCGGGGATTTGCTGCGATTTGAGGGGTCTGGCAACTACAATTGGGACAAAGACGACGAACACTCTTTGTGGGGTGCTGTTACCTATCGCACGCCGCTGAACAGCGATGGTCTTTACGGTGAGGTTTTCTACGGAAACATAAACGCAAAACGTGATCTCTCGGGGGAGTTTGCAAGGACAGATGTTGATGGCGAGAACTTCACCGTCGCGTTGGGCTACCCGGTGATCCGCGATGTGGCCCGTTATGGATATCTTCTGCTGGATTATCGCCTTTCCGAAGCGGACTCAGTCAGTGGCGGCGTGCCATTATCCAGTGACGCAGGTGTCGTCGGCCTAACGTATCTCTATGGGCAAAACTATTCAAAAGGGCAAACTTTGGAGGCGGGATTAACCTTATCGTTTGGCAACAATAATACGACGGACGCGAATTTTGACGACGGCGACTCCTCATTCTGGCATCTACGGGGCGGCATTGGATACGAAAGCCCGCTTACGGGCTTGTCGCCCAACACAGCGTGGCGCACTGAGATCTGGGGCCAGTTCACAACCGACCGGCTGCCCTCGGTAGAGGAGTACTTCCTTGGTGATCGTTATGCTTTGCGCGGATATCGTTTTGACGAGGTAGATGGTGATTCTGGGATCTCCGCGATTTTCGAAGTGTCTCATTCCTACTTCCCCAGGTCCCAGAGCATACATCGCTTGACGCCCTTTGCCTTTTTCGACGTGGGTTACATCTCGAACAATGACCCTGCGAGTTTTGAAGTTGAAAGTGCTACACTGGCATCGACTGGTCTGGGTTTGGACATTGAGTTTAAGCAGAACCTATTCTTGTCCGGATATGTCGGTGTTCCTTTGAGGGACGGTCCTTTGACCGACTCTGGCGATCCTGGCGCGTATCTTGCTCTGACAACAAGTTGGTGAGGATGTTATGAAACGGAACCGCATTGCTTTACTTTCCGCAGCTTGTTTGATTGCCGGACTGGCCGCTACGCAGGTCTTTGCCCGCGGAAACCAATACGGTTGGTGCCGAGGTGTAGGGAACCCACACCAGTCCGGCCAAGGATGCGGGCAGACCGGTGGGCAAGGGCCAGGCAATCAAATTACCGGCCCAACGCAGCCGGTGGCAAATCAGTTGCCACCTCGGGGAACGCCGCAAACGCCCACGTCCGTTGCAGTGCCGGTCCTTGCGCCGGGCGCGGTTCCGAACGCAATTCCCGGTCGGGTTCCTATCGCGACGCCAATAGCGGTTCCCGGTCAGGTTCCAACGCCGATCGTAGCGCCGACACTAGCTCCGCCATTGGTGCCAAACCCGACACCAAACCGGGTTCCGACAGCCGTTCCCAATCAGGTTCCGCCGTTGGCTACCGGACCGACTGCTGTGCCGCCGCAAGTTCCGACTGCGACTCCCAATCAAGTTCCGATAGCTGTCCCTGGCCAGGTTCCGCCTCAACCCAATGTGCCGCCCCTGGTGCCGACAGCAACACCTAACCAAATACCAGTCGCGGTTCCTGGTCAGGTTCCGCCTCAACCCAGCGGTCAAACTGCTGTGCCACCGCTCGTTCCAACCGCGACTCCCAATCAGGTTCCCACAGCGGTCCCTGGCCAAGTTCCACAGTTGACACCAAAACCTACGGCAACTCACGTGGCCGTCCCAGGACATCCAAAACCACAAGGCGTAGTGACAGTTATGCGCCCAAAGCCAAGGCCGACGACCGGTACTGTCCAGCCAACTGGCACAACACAGGTGACCCACCATTTGACCCACCAAAGCAATTCAAAGAAACACGATCATGTCGCAGCAACACCTGGACGGCATGACCCGCACGACTTACCCAGGTTCCGCAACGCAGCGGCCAAGGAAAACTGGGAATGCGTTGCCAGCGGATTTGGACAGCGCCGTTACGACGCAGGGCGTGGTGTATTGCTGAACAGCGGAGCGTTGCGGCACCTCGGAAACGTGGACGCTATGGCGCGGGATGTACCAGCACGGCATCCAAAACACTCTGGGTGCATTATTTCGGTTAAACGAAAACAGCGCTGAAGCTTGTCTGGTAGCTATTGCTCGGACAAAGAGGCCAATCGACCAATATATCGTCCAATATCGTCTGGTTTGGTGGAGTTTTTATTGCCCTTATTCCCCTAGCACTAACGTTGGCTGACGTAGCCCAACAATGCTCAGTACCTAAGTTTTGTCAAACTAGGCCAACAATCTAAAGCGCCGCACTTCCAAGAGGGGTCTCCGGCTATCTGGGCCGGTCTGGTTAGGCGAGCAAAAGCTTGAACGGCACCTTTGCAAAGTCAGATTTCAGCGCATTTCTGTAATTGGGGAGCCACGCGGCATCAATCAATCGGGCTCAAAGCGGTCGTTCGCTACAGTCCCCACGAACGACCGTTATGCGGACACTCCCGACCTTCGTTGCTCTCAGACCAACGGCGGCTCTCGAGGGGCACAGCATATATGATTGATTGTTAGCACCAACACCCCTTCGGCCGAAAAGCGAGAGCGGCCTCCGCTTAGAAACACCGGTTACGCCCGATATCAGGACAGCGACTTGACGAGGAGAACCCAGTTTTCTGTTTCGGTCGCCCAGCCGTCTTTGACGCATGGGGCTTTGTCCAACTCAGAGTATCCCTTTCGCTCGTATAAACGTCTGGCTCCCACGTTTTCATCGGCGACAATAACACTCATAGTGTTGTATCCTGCGTCGCGGGCTATCTCGTCGGCGACTTCAAGTAATTTTGAACCAAGTCCCTGACCACGGTTCTCTGGGTAGCAAGCCAGAACATTGACATACCAGCTGTCCAACGCTTTGTTTTCCAGCTCCTGCAAGGGACGGAACAAGGCTGGGAAGTCATCTCCAATTTCTTCTGGTTCAGATCCGATCCCATAGCCTGTAAGACCGGCAACCGCCCCGTTGCCAAAGTCAACTACGACCACTTGCCCCTCTCGTGCCTTTTCAGCCTGTCGCGCGCGACCGACCGCCCAAGCATCCTCGCCATCTTGTGCCAACCCGGTCCAGACATGGAGCGGCAGGCCTTCGCCTGCAAAGTTCACCAAGTCCGCAAGTGCATGGGCATCAGATTCAACGGCCAATCGCAAAGGCTTTTCAAGTTGTATCACTTCTCTCACTCCAATGAGTTTAGAGTTTCATAGACATCTCATGCCAAGTCATTCCTCCATGGTCGGAAGCGGATGGCTGTAAATAACTGTATCCAAACCCCTCGTAGAGTGGGATGTGATGCTCTTTGCACATGAGGTGGATTGTCGACTTACCCATCCTTTTCATGCGCTCCACGAATTCGACCATCAAGGACCGTGACAGACCTTTGCCCTGATGCGCGGGATCAACAACAACGGACATTATTACGACGTTTGGTGCGTCGGGGTCATGTCCGACAAGCTCCTTAAATTCCTCATCAGACATTTCGACTTCATGGGCACATCCGCAATTTATAAAGCCAACAATCTCGCCTTTTTCCTCAAGAACGAGGAAACCATCGGGATAGATCTCGATCCTCCTGAATATCTTTTCGAAGGTTGCTGCTTCGTCGCCTTCATAGGCTGCAGTTTCGATCTCAAAGCACCGAGTTGCGTCGGAAGGTTAGGCGTTTCGGAATTCGTTCATGCGCCTACACTATTCGTGATGCATTAAGTTGCAAAGCTGCCGTTCGTATCCTCGCAGCATTCCGGAGGTATGGGCTCTGAGCGGAAGATGAACCGGAGAATTCGAATGTCTGCTTGGGAGCAGCGAGTGGGAGATCCCGCCCGCCTATTTCGTTAAAGATCGATACGTTCGGCATTACTCAGCGCGTCTTCAAGCTCGACCCCAAGGTAACGCGCCGTACTGTCCACTTTGCTGTGACCGAGCAGAAGTTGAACGGCACCTAGGTTTCCGGTCTTTCTGTATATCAAAGCCGCTTTGGTGCGCCTAAGCGAATAGCGTGCCGTAGCTGGACGGATCGAGACCAATCGCTGACACCCATTCCCGGACAAGCCTAGCGTATTGCCGGATCGAAAGATGCGTTAAAGCATGCATACGACTCGGAAATAGATACCGTTGTCCATGCATGTATTGAGAAGAGACCCATTGCGACACGACTTCACGTGTATTCTCCGTCACTTCAAATTGCACCGGCTTCGCAGTTTTACTTTGAACAACGGAAACCCGATCGCGAACAGTGTTGCCAACGGCAAGATCGTTAGCCCTCAGGCGGACGAGATCGCACCCGCGCAACTTGCTATCGATGGCAAGATTGAACAATGCCAGGTCTCTCAGCTTGTTTGCAAGTTCGAGCCGAGCGCGAGTGGCCCAAACTTGCTTTGGCTGCAATGGTCGCTTTTGTCCACATAGTCTGCCTTTGTTCCAGGGCGGACCACGCGTTGTGACAACGGGAAGTAGAGATTTGGACATCTTAGATCTCCGTCCATTCCCTTCCGCCCCGAACATCGACACTGTGTCGGCAGCTGCAGTCTAATTGTCGCTCGCGAGTCTTGAGCAGAGGAAAGCTCTCAGGTTTCAGGAACTACGACCGCCGATCTTCTTATCCATAACATCCGCTGCCTGCCGCAATGGGTCATCTGCGAGGTGCGCATGGCGTTGCGTGGTGGACGGGTTCGTGTGTCCAAGTAACCGACCGACTATAGGCAGACTCAGACCGCTGGAAACCAGATGCGACGCATGTGTATGCCGATTGTCGTGGATACGGTAGTCTTGAAGACCTGCAGATGTGGTGAACTAGCTCCAAAATTTCTTCAGATCCTTGTACGGTTGGTCCGGAGAGCGTCCCGGAAACAACCAACGACTTTCAGGAGATGCCCCTGCTTTCATTGCCGCAAGCAAATCACAGGTTGCTGACGAAATCGGCAGGTGCTTTTGTCGCTTTTGCTTTGTGTGGTGCGACGGCTTTGTCCACACCGCGCGGTCCAAATCGAAGTCTTCCCATTTTACCGTCAGGACTTCGCCGATCCGTGCACCTGTCAGGAGTTGCAGGCGTATAGCGTTGGCTGCAACCTGATTTGGATGCTCTGACAGAGCCACCAAAAGCCTTTGCAGCTCATCGTCTGACAGCCAGCGGTCCCGCTTTTTCTCGGGAAACTTTTCTATACCGCGCGCCGGATTGTCAGAACGCTGACCCCAGCGCACAGACAGTTCAAACATTTTCGACATGAGGGCCAGAGTGCGATTGGCTTGATATGTCGTATCACGCATTTGATTGTGAAGCTTTTGAACATGCTGACGCGTCACTTCAATGCCTTTAAATCCCCAAGCTTGGGGAGAATGTATCGGTCCAGCATCGACCGATCATTCCGAACACTACCGGGACGTTTCTTTGGCTCCGCATGTTCGGTCATGTATCGCTGCAAGTGAGTTCACCGTTGGTGAATGCCTGAGCGTTTGAGCATCCGCAACAGGATCCCCGCCGCGCACCACGTCAGCAAGAAGCGCGCGTGCCATTTCGCGGGCGGCGCCCAAAGACAAGGTCGGCCCATATCGCCCAAGTGTCTTGCGTTTCGACCGTCCGGTTTGTTGCTGAAATGCGATCGATACTTGATTTTGTTAGTCTGGCATTGGGCGTATTGCATCCAGATGACTTAGGTAAGCATAGGGTAAGCAAAATGCGGGGAGTTAGGGAGAGCCTTGTAGCAACCACAGCACGTGAATACTCCAATTTTGCAGGGGAGTATGCCACTCAATCGAACTGCCCATAATGCTGTCGAAAAAAGAGAAATAAGACTCTTAATCAGTGGGTTGCAGGTTCGAATCCTGCACGGCTCACCACTTTTTCCAAAGACTGACCAAGACGCCGCGCGGCGTGGTTATTTCTTTTCGAAGAACAGCACGACTTCGCCCAGCCGGATGCCAAAACGCGAGACATAGGCGCGGTTCAGCAGGCGGTCATCGTCCAGCAGCCACATCCAGTCGTCGAAATCGACGCGCATCGTGCCGTCTTTCACCGGCAGGTCGATGCGGTATTTCCAGTTGAACGTGTCGCCGCGCTCGGTTCCCGACGCGGTGCCCAGAACGCCGGGCGCGGTGCCGGTCCAGGTATCCTCGCCGGTTTTGGTCAGGGTCCAGATGCGCTGTTCCGTGGCGCCGTCATCATAGACGAAATCCTCGACCAGGGTCAGCGTCTGGCCGGCCCATGTCCCGTTGATGTCGACCGTGAACCGGCGCGGGATGTTGCCCAGAACGTCCTGGAACTGCCCATAGGCCACGGTGTGGCCCTCAAAGAACTCTTCGAGGTTCAGCTGGCGGTCCGACAGAAAAGTGGTCGGAACTTTTGGTTTGAAGGCACAGGCCGCCGTCAGCAGCAGGCACGCGAAGGCCAGTCGTTTGATGAGATGGGTCATTGCAGGGCCCTCGGGTCGGCGGTGCGGTCATGACCGTTTGCACCGGGCACATGCGCTGCCTTTTCCGGCGGGGCGGGGCGCATCGTGGCGACAAGCTCAGCCACCTTCAGGCCGAACTTGCGCATCTCCGAGCGGTTCATGATCGCCCCGCTCTCGGTCAGGTACATCCAGTCTGTCACATCCAGGGTATGGCCCCCGGCGTCTTCGGGCAGAACGATGCGATAGGTCAGCTTGACCGTCGCGCCCGAGATCACGCCGCGGCCTTCGCCGACGATGTCGTCGGCGGTTGCGGTAAAGCTGTTGCCTGTGCCCATGGTCAGGTACCATTTGCGGGTCATCTGCTTGCCGTTCGAATAGGTGAAATACTCGGTCAGGGTGCCGGAATTGCCGTTCCATTCCCCGATCATCCGCGCAACGAAGCTGTTCGACATCTTGCCGGTCGGGCCATAGATCAGCCCTTCGGACAGGATTTCTCCGTTCAGATTATCCTTCAACGAGAAATCGGGGCCGGTTCCGGCATAGTCCGACGGCGATTGCGCGCGAAAGCTGAGAAGGCGGGTTTTGACCGCGATCAGGGCCAATACGGCCAGTGCGGCAATCAGAAGGAATGTCATTTTGCGGGTACCTCTGTAGGCAGCGTCAGGACCATTCCGAACGCGCCGAGTTTCAGGATGCAGGGCAGCACGGCATAGGCCAGGTTGAGCGTTTCCAACGCCTGCGCCGAATTCGTCTGACCGGGCACGAAGCCGCTGCGCTCCAGCAGCGGAAGGGTGAAGAATGCGGCCAAAGCCAGCCCCAGTTTGCCGGCGAATGACCAGATGCCGAAGGCCGCCGAGGCATTCAGCCCCGCGCGTGTCAGCACCACCGAGAACATGGCCGGCAGAACCACCATGTCCGCCCCCAGCGCCGCTCCCGACGCCAGGCAGATCACCGCGAACCCGACCAGATTGCCGGGCGCCAGCATGGCCGCCCCGACAAAGCCCAGAATGGCCAGCGGCATCGCGATGATCAGAGTCTGTTTCGGGCCAATCCGGTTGCTGAGCCGCGCCCAGAGCGGCACTGTGGCCCCGGCGCTGAGGAAGAACAGGATCAGCAGCGGCCCGGCCTTGCCCGGCAATTGCAGCCGGTCCTCGACGAAGAACAGGAACAGCGTCGAGGTGATCGCAACCGGCAGGCTGTTGACGAGCGCCAGCGCCAGCAGACGCAGGGCCCCGGCCTGACCCAGCCCGTCGAACGACAACCCCTGACCGGTGATGGGCGCGCGCCGCCAGATCGGCAATGTCAGCACCATGGTGACCACCGCCAGCGCGCCCAGAAACAGCCCGAAGGCCGGATAGCCCTGCGCGCCCGCGCCCAAGGCGACGAACAGCGCCGGTGCGCTGGCGGCCAGGACCACGCCGGCCAGTTGCCCGCCCTCACGAAAGGCGGCGAGCGTCATCAACTCGCGCGGGGTGGCCTGTTTTGCCAGCGTCGCGCTGCGACCATAAAGCAGGATCGTGCCCAGGCTGTAGGCGGAAAACAGCAGGATCAGGATCGTCACGAGGGCGCCGACGCTCGCCCCCTGCGGCAGTGAGAACAACAGCGGAAAACCCACTGCCAGACCCCCTGCGGCCAAGACGGCAAAGCCCATCTGCCCGCCGGGCCAGCGGTCAATGGCCCAACCGATCAGCGGGTCTTGCACCAGATCCACCAGCCGGATCAGCAGCAGAACCGTACCGATCACGCCCAGGCCGATCCCGAGGTTCACTGCCGCGAAACGCGGCAGATGGATGTAGAGCGGGATACCCGCCGCAGCAAGCATCAGCGCATAGAGGCTGACACGCGGATACAGCATCACTGACCCCGCAGCTGTCGCGTAAAGGCGGCGGACCGGGTGTTGTTGCCCAGAAAGATCGACATGAAACTGCGCTTGATCCCCGGATAGGAGAGGGTGCAGGTCTTGCGCCCGTTGCGCCAGAACTCGATCGCGTCGGGGCCTTTGGTGACGGCCAGATAGCTGTCACCGCCACCGACCGCCTGATAACAGGTTTTCAACTGCGCCTCGATCGGGGCGCTGTTGCCCTGCCGAGCCATCTCGTCCAGCGTGGATTCGATCAGCGTCTTCTGCTTCAACGATTTCCGATAGGTCAGCTTCAGGCCGAAATCCTGCGACCAGCTGAGCGGGCCGCCGCCTTTGGTGAACAGCTGCGCGTCGTAGATCGGCAGACCGAGGAACCGGAAGGTGGCGGTGCCACGCAGCTCGGCATCGGGCAGCACGTTGGTGACGGGCGTGGCCGCCAGCCCGGCAGGGGCCAGCAGAACCAGGCTCAGGATCGCTGCGTTACGGGCTGGCCGTAACCGGGACAGCGACGCTTGGATCAGGTATCGCATTTTCAGCTCCGATGGTTTGCGGATCGCCGTTCAACAGCCCGACCACATGCATCGCGCTGGCGATTCCGTCTTCGTGGAACCCGTGCCGGTTGTACGCGCCGGCGAACCAGGTCCGGTTGCGGCCCTGCATTTCCCGGATCTGGCCCTGCGCTTTCAGCGCGGCCTTGTCGAACACCGGATGGGCAAATTCCACCTCGTCATAGATCTTGTCGGGCGCGATGTCGGAAGACGGGTTCAGGGTGACGAACAGGGGGTCGCTTTCGGGGATGTTCTGCAACCGGTTCATCCAGTAGGTCACGCCCACGTTGCCCGCCTGCGAGCGGTAAGTCCAGCTGGACCAGCAGGCGCGGCGGCGCGGCATCTGGCTGGGGTCGCAGTGCAGAACCGCGCGGTTCGGCTGATAGCGGATCGCGCCCAGGGCCGCGGCCTCGTCGGCGGTGGCGTTCTGGCCCAGAATGGCCAGCGACTGGTCGGAATGGGTGGCCAGGATGATCTCGTCATATTGATCCGAGCGCCCCTGCGCCTGAACGGTCACGCCCAAGGCGTCGCGTTCGACGCTCGAGACCGGTGCGCCCAGGCGGATGTCGCAACCCCGGCCGCGCAGAGCGGATTCGATCCGGCGGACATATTCGATGCTGCCACCCTTTACGGTCCACCACTGGTGCTGGGCGCCGCGTTTGCTGGACAGCAAGGCGTGGTTGCGGAAGAACTGCACCAGCGACCGTGCCGGGAACTGATCAACGAACTCTACCGGCGTGGACCAGATCGCGCCGCACATCGGCATCAGGTAATTGTTGCGGAACCAGTGGCCCAGACGCATCTGGTCAACCAGTTCACCAATCGTGGTGTCATCATCCCGAGCGGCCTCGGGCGCTTCTTTGCCAAAGCGCAGGATGTCGGCGATCATCTTGTAGTAGGAGGGCCGCACGAGGTTGCGCTTCTGCGCGGTGATCGTGCGCAGGTTGTTCAGGCCATATTCAATTCGACCATTGTCGATTGTGGCGCCAAAGCTCATCTCGCTTTTGATGACCGGCACGTCCAACTCGCTGAACAGCTTGGTCAGGTATGGATAGGTGGCATAGTTGAAGACGATGAACCCGGTATCGACCGGTTGATCACCATTGCGGCCGGCCATCACCGTGCGCGCATGTCCGCCCAGACGGGGTTCGGCCTCGTACAGGGTGACGTCGTGACTCTCTGACAGGTAATAAGCCGCTGATAATCCTGAGATGCCTGCGCCTACAATTGCGATTTTTTTCCGTACGCCCCGGGTTTCGTCGAACATGCCATCCTCTTTATGCGACATTTTACAATAAGATACGCAGGGTAGGCCGGAGCGGATCAAATCCGGGCCATGTTTTTCCCTGTTTCCCGCTGATCGGCGGGCAGTGCGTCAGGATTGCACCAATCGCGGTTGCTGGTGATCCGGGGTCTGCCCGTCCGCGTAATGAAAGGTGTTATGATCGAGACAACCCAATCCAAGACCGCGGCTGTTCACGCTTCGGCACATGCGAACCGCCCGGCATGAGCAGTTTTGACGGAAAAACCTATTGGATCATCGGCGCCAGCGAAGGTCTGGGCCGGATGCTTGCCGAAGCCTTGGGCGGTCAGGGCGCGCACCTAGTGCTGTCCGCGCGCAATGCCGAGCGGCTGGAGCAGATCTGCGCTGCGCTGCCTCATGCCCGTGCGGTGCCGCTGGACGTGACCGATCTGGCGCAGGTGCGCCGCGCCGTGGCCGAGGTCGGCCCGGTGGACGGTCTGGTCTACAACGCCGGGGCCTATGAGCCGATGCGCGCGCAGGACTGGAAGACCGAAGCCGCGCTGGCCGTCAGCGACGTGAACTATTCAGGCGCGCTGCGGGTTCTGGGGGAAACCGTGCCGGCCATGGTGCAGGCGGGACGTGGCGACATTACCCTGATCGGGTCGCTGGCGGGCTATCACGGACTGCCTGCGGCGATCGGGTACGGGTCCAGCAAGGCGGCGCTGGTCTCGCTGGCCGAAACGATGCGGCATGACCTGGCGGGAACCGGGGTGACGGTGCGCATCGTCAATCCGGGGTTCATCAAGACCCGGCTGACCGACAAGAACAGCTTCAAGATGCCGATGCTGATGGAGCCCGAAGACGCCGCGCAGCGCGTGCTGCGCGCAATGGCGCGCCGGCGCTTCCGTACCGACTTTCCGGCGCCGTTCTCGTGGGTCATCCGGCTGATCGATTACCTTCCGGATCTTCTGGTCTATCGCGGAAAATAGACTCTAACCAAAGCGTCCTTGGCAGAACCAGCCCGCCGACATGGTGCCGCCATGGCCGTAGAACAGCCATAGCCGCTCGCCCTGTTCGGTCACCACCACCCAGTAATCGCGCACGCCGCTGCGCCAGTTGGGGTCATCCAGCCACCATTCCGGGGCGATCCGTTCCGGGCCGGTGGCCTGCGCCAGGTGCCAGTCGCGCCCGCGCCAGCGGAAATTGGCGGGCACATCGGGGCGGTCGGGGGCCATCACCGGCTCGGGCCGCCACATCAGCAGGGGGCGCGGGCGCGGCGGGGCGGGCCAGTCGCGCGCCGGTTCCGACCAGGCCGCCGCCAGCGTCTGGGCGGTTTTCTCGGGGATGTGCGAGGCCGCCGGGTGCTGCCGCGTGATCGCCTCGAGCCCCACCCGCGCGCCCAGTTTGCCGATCAGGTCGTCCAGCGCGGTGTTCCCCTCCAGCCGGTTGCGGACGGCGCGGCTGGCTTCGGCATGGCCGGTCAGGGTGCGGGCATGCACCGGCTCGGTCTGCACCGCCGCAAGGCGCAGCATGTCGATTCCATAGCCCGCGTCGATCTGGTCGATTTTCATCTCTAACAAAGGGCGAATGCGGTGTTTGTCATGGCTCGGGCGGGCCAGCCCGATCTCGACGATCTCGGCCGCCTGATCGGTGCGGTGCGCCTCGAGCCGCAGAGTCCGCGCCCCGCGTGCCTTTTCTTCCAGCCGCGTGCACAGGGTCGGCAGCATCCGGTCGATGGCGGCCATCACGTCCTCGGCCAGGCCGATCGGGTTGGGCAGGGTCATCCGCACCGCAAAGTGATGCGGGGGCCGCGCGGGCGAGACCGGCTCGGGTGCGCTGCCCATCGCCTGATCCAGCCGCAGCACCAGCCCGCGCCCGAACCGGCGGGCCAAACTGGCACGCGGCTGGCCCAACAGGTCGCCGATCCGCCGGAGGCCCAGCCGGTTCAGCTGCGCCACGGTCTGGTCGTCCAGCCGCAGCGCCGCGATGGGCAGGGGGCTGAGCGCGCCATAGGCCTGCCCCGGCGGCGCGATCCGGGCCCCGCCGCCCGCGGCCACCACCTGCGGCGCGCCGCCGCCCTTGGTCCAGTGCCGCCGTTTGCCAGCCCGGGCGCGGGTGGCGCGGGCCTCTTGGGAAATGGCGTCGCCATTGCGGTCCGAGGTGGCCTCTTGCCCGGCATAGCGCGCCAGCGCCCAGGCCGCGCCCAGCGTGTCGGCGATGCCCATCTGCACGCTCAGCCCCATGTCGGCGCAGTCGGTCTCGATCACGTCCAGCAGCGCCTCTTCGCCGCCGAACAGATGGGCGCAGCCCGACAGATCGACGATCAGGCCATCGGGGGACTCTTCGGCGACCCAGGGGCTGAACTTGCCCGCCCAGCGGCGCAGCGCGGTCAGAAAAGCGGCCTCGGCCGGGGCGTTGCGGGGGCGGGTCACAAGGGCGGCGCACATGGCATGGGCATCGCGCACCGGCTGGCCCACGCGCAGACCGGCTGCTTGTGCATCAGTGTTCAGCGAGGTGATGACCTGCATGTTCGACTGTTCGGCCACCACCGCCAGCGGCCCGGAGTGCAGGCCCCGCGCGGCGCGGATCAGCCGTTCGGCCCCCAAACGGGGAAACCACAGCGAGAGTATTCGGCGTTTGGGCATCGGGCAGACATCAAAGTGTTCTCACTTTGTTCTTATCTGAGAATCATGCCCCGAGTCGAGTCCGCCCTTATCCGCAGGTCAGCCGCTGAATGACCCCGGCTCCGTTCACATAGACGTTCAGCCGGTCGATGCGGTAATCCTGCGTGGCGATGTCATCGGGGCCCAGAACGCGGCTCCGTTCCGGCAGGCTGGCCTGAATGGTCGAGACCGGTTGCCCCACGGACTGGGCAAACGGTTCGCCCTTGCAGAAGGCCAGATCCACCGGGGCGACATCCACCTCGGCAGAGCCCGGTTCGGGCAGGTCGGTTTCGGCGCAGGCGGCCAGGACGATCAGGATCGGGATGAACCGGTACATTGGCGCTCCTCTTTTCGGCAATGTCGTTTCTGAAATATCAAAAGCTTACAGAGACTGCCATGAAAGCGCAGTTGAAAACACCCTGTATTTGACGCAGGGTCGGGTCAAACAAGACAGGGAGACAAGCAACATGCGAACCCGTGCCGCCGTCGCCGTTCAGGCGGGCAAGCCCTTGGAAGTGATGGACGTGAACCTCGAAGGCCCCAAGGCGGGCGAGGTTCTGGTCGAGATCAAGGCCACCGGCATCTGCCATACCGACGAATTCACCCTGTCGGGCGCCGACCCCGAAGGCCTGTTTCCGGCAATTCTGGGCCACGAGGGCGCCGGCGTGGTGGTCGAGGTCGGCCCGGGCGTGACCAGCCTGAAGCCGGGCGATCATGTGATCCCGCTCTACACCCCCGAATGTCGCGAGTGCGAATACTGCCTGCACCCAAAGACCAACCTGTGCCAGGCGATCCGCGAGACGCAGGGCAAGGGCCTGATGCCCGACGGCACCTCGCGTTTTTCGACGTTGGATGGGGATCCGATCCTGCACTACATGGGCTGCTCGACCTTTTCGAACCACACGGTCCTGCCGGAAATCGCGCTGGCCAAGGTGCGCGAGGACGCGCCGTTCGACAAGATCTGCTATATCGGCTGTGGTGTTACCACCGGCATCGGCGCCGTGATCAACACCGCCAAGGTTGAAATCGGCAGCCGCGCCATCGTGTTCGGTCTGGGCGGCATCGGCCTGAACGTGATTCAGGGCCTGCGTCTGGCCGGGGCCGATCAGATCGTCGGCGTCGATCTGAACCCCGCCAAGGTCGAGATGGCCAAAAAATTCGGCATGACCGATTTCGTCAATCCCTCCGAGGTCGAGGGCGATCTTGTCCCCTATCTGGTGAACCTGACCAAGGGCGGTGCGGATTACACCTTTGACGCCACCGGCAACGTGCAGGTGATGCGTGCGGCGCTGGAATCGGCGCACAAGGGCTGGGGCGAATCCATCATCATCGGCGTGGCGCCCGCAGGGGCCGAGATCTCGACCCGTCCGTTCCAGCTGGTCACCGGTCGGTCGTGGCGCGGCACCGCCTTCGGCGGCGCGCGTGGGCGCACGGACGTGCCCAAGATCGTCGACTGGTATATGGAAGGAAAGATCGAGATCGACCCGATGATCACCCACACCATGGGTCTGGACGACATCAACACCGGCTTCGACCTGATGCACAAGGGTGAAAGCATCCGGTCGGTGGTGATTTACTGAGGCCGGAAATTGCAAGGGCGGGGTTACACCCGCCCGCTTTTCCTCCTATGTTCAGTTCAGAATTTTACGTCTGAATTGAGAGACCAAGTTGACCAACACCACCACAGAACGACTTGCCGTTCTGATTGACGCCGAGAATGTTCCGGCAAAACACGTCGCCGAAATCTTCGAAGAAGTTGCCACACTGGGCGAGGCCAGTCTGCGCCGGATCTACGGCGATTTTTCCGGCGGTATCCCGCAGGGCTGGAGCGCCGATAAACTGGCGGAATACGCCATCGTACCGCACCAGCAATTTGCCAACACAACCGGCAAGAACGCGGGAGACATCGCCTTGGTGATCGACGCGATGGACATTCTGCACTCGGGCCGCTTCGACGGGTTCGTTCTGGTGTCATCCGACAGCGATTTCACCCGCCTGGCCAGCCGCATCCGCGAGCAGGGTTTGAGCGTGTTCGGGATCGGCGAGGAAAAGACGCCCAGCGCCTTCAAAAACGCCTGCAACCGCTTCATTCGCATTGAGAACATCAAAAAGGAAGAAACGAATGGCGGCGAGAGGGCAAAGACAGCTCAGCTCAAAAAAGAGATAAATCATGCATTCCAGTTAATCCGGAATGTCGTGCTCAAATCCGAGGAACCGGACGGATGGGCGGGCCTTGGCTGGGTAGGCAGTCAGCTGAGCATGAACTATCCGGATTTTGATACGCGAACCTATGGCTTCAAGCGGCTGAGCGACTTGGTACGAGCCACCGGGAAATTCGAGGAAACAGGTGAAAACGGCGGCCTGAAGATCAGGCTTAAAGATCAGTAGCAGCCGCACTACGACCCTGGCCGCGCCGAGGCGCCGGTGTCAGAGCGCGGCGAGCGGACGCGCAAAACCGGCTTGTTCGGCGATACATTTGCCCGGCTTTCGCGCCAGACGACGAAGATGCCCGATGCGATGATGATCGCGGCCCCCACGGCCACCCATTTGTCGGGCTTTTCCCCAAAGAACACTGCGCCGAAGATCGTGGCCCAGATGATCTGGCTGTACTGGCTGGGCGCGACCACGCCAGCGGGCGCCGCGCGATAGGCCAGGATGATCAGGTGCTGGGCGATCACCGAGAACACGCCGACCAAGGCCATCATCGCCAGATGGATCAGCGAAGGTGGCTGATAGACCGCCGGTTGCGCCAGGCTCATGACCGCGATCGCCAGCAGCATCGGATATAGAATCAGCACCGCCGAGCGTTCCTCGTTTCCGATCTTGCGCACCAGTACGGATGCGAAGGCGCTGCAGAAGGCGGCCGTCAGGGCGGCAAGGTGGCCCAGGGTGATCTCGGTCGCGCCGGGCCGCAGGACGATCAGCACCCCGATCAGACCCACGCCCACCGCGGCCCAGCGTTGGGCGCGCACGACCTCGCCCAGTATCGGGATCGACAGGACGGTGACGATCAGCGGAAAGGAAAACAGCAGCGAATAGACCTCGGCCAGGGGCAGGACTGAGAAGGCGTAGAATGCGCAGGACATACCCGTGACCATCAGCCCCGAGCGCAGCATGACCAACCATGGATGGCGGGGCAGGAAGTTTCCGGTGGCCTTGTCCGCCAGAATCGTGACCGCCATCGGCACAAAGGAAAACAGCGTGGCGAAAAAGATGATCTGCAGCACGGAATAGGTGCCGCCCAGCGTCTTGATCAGTGCGTCATGGGTGGCAAAGACGGCAAACCCGAGAAAGGCAAAGCCAAGTCCCTGCAGGGTCGAGTTCTGTGTGCTCATCTGGCTGGTCTCGGGCGGTTGGATGCTGTGGCAGGTGTCTGAGGTCTGATTAAACCCAATCGGCAGAGTCGGATAGTCCAAACTTTACCGCTAACATCCCCGCGGGGCCGGCCGTTCAGCGCAGGATCGGCGGAGCCCCGGCCGGTTGGCGGGCGGCCGCGACACCGGCCTGCATCCCCGCGCCGATGCGTCGGGCCAGCGCCACCCAGGGCGTGGCCGTTTCCGGGGGCAGGGTGCCGTGGGCGACCTCTTCGAACAGGTCCAGCCAATGGGCAAACATTTCGGGTTTCACGTCCGGACGCTCGATATGCACACGCTGCGGATTGCCGCTGTAGCCGCGCTCGTACAGGATGGCGTTGCGCCAGAAGGCGGCGATCCGGTCCTCATGCGCGGGCCAGTCGGTGACGTGGCGGTTGAAGATCGGGCCCAGCAGGGCGTCCTGCCGGACGCGGGCGTAGAATGCGGTGACCTGCGCGCGGATCTGGTCGGGCGTGGCGGGAAAACGTGGGGGCATCACGGGCCGGGTCATGGTCGAGGCTTTCGATTCAGGCTCTGTTCAGGGCAGATACCGCGTTTTCCGGCCCGGATGCAGGGGCGGAATTGTCGCGCTGCCCCGGCGTCAGCAGGTGCCGCAACAGGGCCACCGGGTGTGCCCGCAGGCTCAGGCGGGTGGCGACGTAATCCTCGACCACCTGCTCGCCCAGCGACATCTGCGGCAGATGGGCGGCGGGTTCGTCCAGCGCCTCGCCTTCCAGATCCTGCGCGAACAGGGGCAGGGGTTTGGCGGTGGCGATCGCCTTGGCCTGCCACAGCGCCTCGCGCCGGGTCAGGCCGCAGGCGGCAAAGGCATCGGCCTCGGCCAGACGCTCGATCACCGAGGGGCCAAGGCCCGCGCGGCGCCAGACGTCGTCAACCTGGTGGTAGCCGTTGCCGCGCGCGGCGGTCAGCCAACTGGCGTCCTCTTCGCTCAGGCCCTTGATCTGGCGAAAGCCCAGCCGCAGGGCCAGCCCGCCATGGCCGTCTGGCTCCATCACGTTGTCCCAGAAGCTGGCATTGATGCAGACCGGACGCACTTGCACGCCATGCTCGCGCGCATCGCGCACGATCTGGGCGGGGGCATAGAACCCCATTGGTTGCGAATTCAGCAGCGCGCAGGCAAAAATCCCCGGATGGTGGCACTTGATCCAGGCGCTGGCATAGACCAGCAGCGCAAAGCTGGCCGCATGGCTTTCGGGGAAGCCGTAGGAGCCGAACCCCTCGATCTGCGAGAAACAGCGCTCGGCAAATTCGGCGTCATAGCCGTTGCGCTGCATCCCGCGCAGGAACAGGGTGCGGAATTCGCTGACATTGCCGTGCTTCTTGAAGGTCGCCAGCGACCGCCGCAGCCGGTCGGCCTGTTCGGGGGTGAAGCCCGCGCCGACGATGGCGATCTGCATCGCCTGTTCCTGAAACAGCGGCACGCCCAGCGTCTTGCCCAGCACCTCGCCCAGCGCGTCCGAGGGGAAGCTGACCTCCTCCTCGCCGTTCCGACGCCGGATATAGGGATGCACCATGTCGCCCTGGATGGGGCCGGGGCGGATGATGGCGACCTCGATCACCAGGTCATAGAAATTGCGCGGCCGCATCCGGGGCAAGAAGTTCATCTGCGCACGTGATTCCACCTGGAACACGCCGACCGAATCCGCGCGGCACAGCATGTCATAGACCGCCGGGTCCTCGGGCGGCAGGGTGGCGAGCGTGTAACTCGTCTGATGGTGCTGGGCGATCAGGTCGAAGGCCTTGCGGATGCAGGTCAGCATGCCAAGGCTCAGGACATCGACCTTGAGGATGCCCAGACTGTCGATGTCGTCCTTGTCCCAGCAGATGACCGTGCGGTCCTCCATCGTGGCGTTCTCGATGGGCACCAGCTCGTCCAGACGGCCCTCGGTGATGATGAACCCGCCCACATGCTGGGACAGGTGGCGGGGGAAGCCGTTGATCTCATACACCAGTGTTAGAGTCTGTTTTAATCGTCGATCCTCGGGGTCGAGGCCGATCTCGCGCATCCGTTCCGCCTCGAGCCCCGCGGTCGAGAAGAACCCCCACAGCTGCGAGGACAGGGCGGAAATCGTGTCCTCGGTCAGGCCCATGGCGCGGCCCACCTCGCGGATGGCGCGCTTGCCGCGATAGTGGATCACCGTGGCGCACAGCCCCGCGCGGTGGCGGCCATAGCGTTCATAGATGTGCTGGATCACCTCTTCGCGGCGTTCATGTTCGAAATCCACGTCGATGTCGGGCGGCTCGTCCCGCGCCTCGGAGACGAAGCGTTCAAAGACCATGGTGCCCATCTCGGGGCTGACCGAGGTGACGCCCAGGCAATAGCAGACCACCGAATTGGCCGCCGAGCCGCGCCCCTGGCACAGGATCCCGCGGCCGCGGGCGAACTGCACGATGTCGCGGACGGTCAGGAAATAGGGCTCGTATTTCAGCTTGCCGATCAGGGTCAGCTCATGCGCCAGCATCGCCTTGACCTTTTCGGGTGCGCCAGCGGGATAGCGCCATTTCAACCCCTCATGCGCCAGACGATGCAGGCGCTGGGCGGGGGTTTCGGTGCCGCTGACCTCGCTGGGGTATTCATAGCGCAGCTCGTCCAGCGAGAAGGTGAGCTGTTCGCTGAGCGCATACGCGCGAGCCACGGCGCCTTCGTGCCCCTTGAAGATGCGCAGCATCTCGGGTTCCGAGCGCAGGCGCTGTTCGCCATTGGCCAGCGCGTGACGGCCCAGATCGTCCACCTTGCGGCGCAGCCGGATCGCGGTCAGCACATCGGCCAGCCGGCGGCGCGAGCCGTGATGCATCATCGGCGCGGCGCTGGCGATGGTGAGCAGGCCCAGATGGCACGATTCAGTCTCTAACAAATGGAAAAACGCCGAATCCGCTCCGTCATAGCGCGGATGCATCAGCAAATGCATGCGCCCGGTAAAGCGGCGCGTCAGCTGTTGCGCCTGTGTCCGCCACCCGCTCGCGCCGCCGGTCGGACGGCCCGCCTGTGGCCAGAGCAGCAGGTGGAGGCCGTCGGAAAACTCCAGCAGGTCGGACAGGTGCAGGATGCAGTCGCCCTTGGCCGCGCGCAGCCGTCCGGTGGACAGGAGGCGGCACAGGTTGGCCCAGCCCTGCCGGTTGATGGGCAGGGCGGTGACGGGCGGGGCGTCGGTAAAGAGCAGCCGCGCCGCCGGGATCAGGCGCGGCACCGCATGCACCGGGAACGAGGGCGGTTTCGGGATGTGATCGGGGCAGGGCGGGCCGATGGGCGTGTTCTGCTCCTCCCACGCGCGGCGCTCACGCACCTTGCGGGCGATCTCGCGCGCCTGGGTATGGGCGCGGACGATGCCCGCCACCGAGTTGTCATCGGCGATGGCGATGGCGGGCAGGCCCAGGGTGACGGCGCGCTCCATGTACTCCTCGGGGTGCGAGGCCCCGGTGAGAAAGGTGAAGTTCGACGTGATCGATAGCTCGGCATACATGGCGAGTCGTCATTATATTCTTGTTTTGTTCTTTTTCGAGTCCTTGTCTGCATTGCGCAGGAAACGGGTCGTCTGCCCGCGTGTGGCAGGCGCATTGTCAGGGCAACAAAAGGAGACTCGAGATGTTCAAGATCACCGCCCTGCCCACCGACGAAGTACGCGCCTTTCAGGCAGGCGCGCCCGATGCCTACGGACACGCGCCTGAACGCGCGGTATCAACCGGAACCGGAAATCCGTGCCGCCATTGCTTGCAGCACATTCCCGAAGGTGCAGAAATGCTGATTCTGGCCCATCGGCCTTTTGCAGAGACACATCCTTATGCCGAAACGGGGCCGATCTTTCTGTGTGCAAGCCCTTGTGAACGGTATCAAGGGACTGATCTGCCAGAGGTTCTGACCTCATCGCCCGATTATCTGATCAAGGGCTATGGCCGCGATGACCGGATTGTCTACGGTACCGGCGTCGTGACACCCACCGGACGGATCAGCGCGGCGGTGGATGCAATACTTGCCCGCCCCGAGGTGGCCTATATCCATGTACGCTCGGCCCGGAACAACTGCTATCAGGCGCGGATCGACCGGGTCACAGCTTGACCCGGTGCAGGCCCCGGCGCGGCTGGTCCTGATCGTCGGCCGGGGCATCGTCGGCGCGCGAGGAGGTGAGGGCAAGGAACACGTCCTCGAGATCGGCCTCTTCGGTGCGCACGTCGCGGATGCGGATGCCGGCCTGGCGGACCGCCTCGAGCACTTGCTCGGCGCTGGTTTCCGGGCTGCGGTAGTGCAGCGCCAGGCTGCCGTCGTCGCGCAGGCTGGCCTGAACGCCGGGGGCGGCGGGCAGGGCGGTTACCGGGGCCTCGGGGGTGATGACCATGGTGCGTCCGTCCATGCGGCCCAGCAGGTTGGCGGTGCTGTCCTGCGCCACCTTCTCGCCGTGGTTGATGATGGCGATTTCGTCGCACATTTCCTGCGCCTCTTCCAGGTAATGGGTGGTCAGGATGATGGTCATGCCCTGCTGATTCAGCTTGCGCACATTGGCCCACAGCATCTGGCGCAGCTCGATGTCCACGCCGGCGGTGGGTTCGTCCAGCACCAGAATTTTCGGGTGGTGCACCAGTGCCTTGGCCAGCAGCAGCCGACGCCGCATCCCGCCCGACAGTGTGCGGGCATAGGCCTCGGCCTTGTCGCTGAGGCCGACCAGTTTGAGAATCTCGTCGCTGCGTCTTTGTGATTTCGGCACGCCATAGAGCCCCGCCTGAACCTCGAGCGCGCCGCGCGGGGTGAAGAACGGGTCGAGGTTCAGTTCCTGCGGCATCACGCCGATGGCGGCGCGGGCCTGGCGCGGGTTGCGGTCCTGGTCATAGCCCCAGATCGTCACCTGGCCGGCGGTCTTGATCACCAGCCCCGCCAGGATGTTGATCAGGGTCGATTTGCCTGCGCCGTTCGGCCCCAGCATGCCAAAGACCGACCCGCGCGGGATATCCAGGTCGATGCCCTTCAGCGCGTGTTTCTCGGGCTGGCCCTTGCTGCCGCGATAGGTTTTGCGCAGGCCGCGAAGGCTGATCGCTGCATCGGTCATTGCTGGCTCTTGCCCCCGGTTTCCTGATACCTCATAAACGCACCTAATGCATGCCCGCGAGGCCGACAACCAGTGAAGGATCGCACGCCGTGACAATCGAAGCTCCGGAAACCAAGATAGTCGAGACAAGCCGTGTCGCCTGTGATGGCGGCGAGGGCGCGCTGGGCCATCCGCGCGTCTGGTTGCAGATCCCCGAGGATCAGGGCTGGGTCGAGTGCCCCTATTGCGATTGCAAGTACGTGCTGAAGGGGCACGAAGCAGCGGCCTGACCACCCATGGCCTGTCGGGTCGGAAGAATTTGACCGAACACAGCAGACGGCCACGCGTGACGGGTGGCCCTGACGGCGCGCCCATGCCATGAGTTGGGTTGGCAAAGACGAGGGAAAGGGCGCGCGATGACAACGGGATTCGGAAAAGGCTGCCATCTGCATCTGATCGACGGATCGGCCTTCATCTTTCGCGCCTATCACGCCCTTCCGCCGCTAACGCGGAAATCGGACGGGTTGCCGATTGGCGCCGTTTCGGGCTTTTGCAACATGCTGCAGCGTTACGTGGATGGCGACCACGGCCCCGATGCGCCGACCCATCTGGCAGTGATCTTCGACAAGGGCTCGCACACCTTCCGCAATGACATGTACGACCTCTACAAGGCCAACCGCGAGGCGATGCCCGAGGACCTGCGCCCGCAGATCCCGCTGACCCGGCAGGCGACCGAGGCCTTCAACATCGCCTGCAAAGAGCTGGAGGGGTACGAGGCCGACGACATCATCGCCACGCTGGCCTGCCAGGCGCGCCAGGCCGGGGGGCGGGTAACCATCGTCAGTTCCGACAAGGACCTGATGCAGCTGGTGGGCGACGGTGTCGAGATGCTGGATGCCATGAAGAACAAGCGCATCGACCGCGAGGGAGTGTTCGAGAAATTCGGCGTCTATCCTGAGCGTGTCGTCGATGTGCAGGCGCTGGCCGGTGACAGCGTCGACAACGTGCCGGGTGCGCCGGGGATCGGGATCAAGACGGCGGCGCTGCTGATCAACGAGTTCGGCGATCTGGAGACGCTGCTGGACCGCGCCGAGGAGATCAAGCAACCCAAGCGCCGCGAAACCCTGATCGAGAAACGAGATCAGATCGAGTTGTCGAAAAGGCTGGTGCAGCTGGATTGCGAAACACCGCTGGACTTCACGCTGGATGATCTGGAGCTGCGCGATCCCGATCCGGACAAGCTGATGGAGTTTCTGGCCGAGATGGAGTTCCGCACTCTGACCAAGCGGATCGCCGACAAGCTGGGCGTCGAACCGCCGGTGATCGCGGATACTCCGGCGCCGGCGGCAGATGAGCCGCAGGCCGAAGACATTCCGTTCGATTCCAGCAAATACGAATGCGTGCGCGATGCGGCCGCGCTGCGGAAATGGAACGATCAGGCCTATGAGCGCGGCTGGCTGGCCGTGGACACCGAGACCACGGGCCTAAACGAAATGATCGCCGATCTGGTCGGCATCTCGCTCTGCATCGAGCCGGGCGAGGCCTGTTATATCCCGCTGACCCACCGCGACGGGGCCAGCGACGACCTGTTCGGCTCGGACGCGCTGGCCGAGGGGCAGATGCCGCTGGATGAGGCGCTGCAGATGCTCAAGCCGGTGCTCGAGGATCCGTCGATCCTGAAGATCGGGCAGAACATGAAATACGACGCCAAGATCTTTGCGCGCTACGGCGTGGATGTGGCCCCGATCGACGACACGATGCTGATGTCCTATGCCATGCATGCGGGCGAGCATGGGCACGGCATGGACACCCTGTCCGAACGCTATCTGGGCCACACGCCGATCCCGATCAAACCGCTGCTGGGCTCGGGCAAATCGGCGATCACCTTCGACAAGGTGCCGATCGACGAGGCGACCGCCTATGCCGCCGAGGATGCCGACATCACCCTGCGCCTGTGGAAGCTGTTCAAGCCGCAGTTGCACCGGGCTCAGGTGACCACCGTCTATGAAACGCTTGAACGCCCTCTGGTGCCGGTTCTGGCCGAGATGGAGATGCATGGCATCAAGGTCGATCGCGATGTGCTGAGCCGCATGTCGAACGCCTTTGCCCAGAAAATGGCCGGGTTAGAGGCTGAAATCCACGAGCTGGCCGGAGAAACCTTCAACGTCGGCTCGCCCGCGCAGTTGGGCGAGATCCTGTTCGACAAGATGGGTCTTGAGGGCGGCAAGAAGGGCAAGACCGGAAAGTATTCGACCGGCGCCGACGTGCTGGAAGATCTTGCGACCGAGCATGAGCTGCCGCGCCGGGTGCTGGACTGGCGGCAGCTGTCCAAGCTGAAATCGACCTATACCGACGCGCTGCAGACCCATATCAACCCCGATACGGGCCGGGTGCATACGTCTTATGCCATCACCGGGGCGAACACGGGGCGTCTGGCCTCGACCGATCCGAACCTGCAGAACATCCCGGTGCGCACCGAAGAAGGCCGCCGCATCCGCGAGGCCTTCATTGCCGAGCCGGGCAACGTGCTGGTGTCGCTCGACTATTCACAGATCGAGCTGCGCATCCTCGCGCATATCGCCGATATTCCGGCCTTGAAACAGGCCTTTGCCGACGGGCTGGACATTCACGCCATGACCGCGTCGGAAATGTTCGACGTGCCGCTGGACGAGATGACGCCCGAGATCCGCCGCAAGGCCAAGGCGATCAATTTCGGCGTGATCTACGGCATTTCGGGCTTTGGTCTGGCGCGCAACCTGCGCATTCCGCGGGCCGAGGCGCAGGGCTTCATCGACCGATATTTCGAACGCTTCCCGGGCATCCGGCGCTATATGGATGACACCATCGCGTTTGCCAAAGAGCATGGCTATGTGCAGACCCTGTTCGGGCGCAAGATCCACACGACAGAAATCAATGCCAAGGGGCCGCATGCGGGGTTTGCCCGCCGGGCGGCGATCAACGCGCCGATCCAGGGCACAGCGGCGGACGTGATCCGCCGGGCGATGGTGCGGATGCCCGAGGCGATCGACGGGCTGCCGGCCAAGATGCTGCTGCAGGTGCACGACGAACTGCTGTTCGAGGTGGCCGAAGACGCGGTGGATCAGACCATCGAGATTGCCCGAGACGTGATGGAAAACGCGCCCGATCCGGCGGTGAAGCTGGACGTGAAACTGACGGTGGATGCGGGCAAAGGCGCCAACTGGGCCGAGGCGCATTAGGCAAGCGCCGTGCCGCTCATCAGGCCCAGCGGGCCATCTTCGCGGCAGGTCAGGCCTCGGGCCTGACCAACAGCGCGACCAGCCGCCGGGTCAGCGGGGCCATGACCAGAACCACCGCAAAGGCCACCGGCCAGCTGATGCTCCACGCGCCCATCCAGCTGGCAAAGGTCTCGGGGCCAAGCCCGATCTCTTTGACCGTTGCGATGCAGGTCACGATGCAGGACATCAGCCCCGACAGGATCAATCCGAACAGGACGGGGGCAAAGCGGGCGGGGATCATGCGGCTGTTCCTCTACTGAATTGCCGCTTCGTATGCGATATCCAAGATGTGATTTCCAGTGCGCAGGTGCACAGGCCTATCGCATCCAGTGCAGAGAGGCGTCGGTGCGCCGCGTCGAGGGCGTGTATTCGGCGCTGACCCAGCCGTCATAGCCGCTGTCGTCGATCGCTGCGAACAACGCGGGGAAATCGGTCTCATCCCGGCCGGGTTCCGACCGGTCGGGGGCCGATCCGATCTGAACATGTACGATCCGGTCGCGGAATCTGTCCCAGATGGCCTGTGCATCGCCATGGATCATCCGGGCATGAAAGCTGTCGAACTGCAGGCCCACATTCGGACGGTCGATCCGGTCCAGGCACGCGGCGGCCAGATCATAGTCATTCAGGAAGTATCCCGGTTGCGAGACGGGGTTCAGCGGTTCGATCGTGAACCGTTGATGCGGCGCAAAATCCGCGGCCCATTGCAGGTTGTGCACAAAACAGTCCCGTGCGTCCGCCCCCGAGGCATAGCCCGCCATCACATGGATCAGGCCGGGCTTCAGCGCCTCGGCATAGCGCAGGACGCGGCGGATGTCGGACTGGAACCGCCCCTCGCCCCCCGGAACGGCCGCATAGCCGGGCTGGCCGCCGGTATAGTTGGGCGGCGGCGCGTTGATCAGCACCAGGTCCAGACCGTTGGTCATCAACGCGCGGCGGGTTTCCTTGGCCGCGATATCGTAGGGGAACAGGATTTCGACCGCCTTGAACCCAGCATCCGCAGCCGCCTTGAATCGGTCGAGATAGGGCAGCTCGGCAAAGAGCAGCGAGATATTGGCGGCAAATCGGGGCATTGTCCTCTCGGTCCGATGGCATGCTGACCTTAGTCGCGGGCGGTGCGCAGAGAAAGGGTTTGAAAACGACAATATGTCGAAAATCGGCCAGACCGGCGCGGGCCGAATGTGAAGGGTCGGGGTATTGCAGCGAATCATTTTCGTGGCGCTGCACCAACAAAAGGATTGAAACCGATGGCGATGAGTCCGGACCCCGTTCGCGGGCCCAGTTTCGCTGTGCCCGGTGCGCGGCAATCCGCCTTGTCCGGAAACGGGCTGGCGGTGGCGTCGATGCTAACCTGGGCGGCCGGATTCCCGGCGGCCGAAATCCTGCTGCAGACCTGGCCGCCGGTTGCCTTGCTGGCTGCGCGGCTGATGCTGGCGGTGGCCGTGATGATCCCGATCTGGCTGTGGATCGATGGCGCGGACGCGGTTCTGCGGGCGCGTTGGGCCCATGCGATGCGAGTGGGCGGGTTTGGCCTTGGCTTGGGCATGTTCCTGATCATCCTGGCGCAGAAACTGACCGATCCTGTTACCGTTGCCATCATCGCGTCCTGCGCGCCTTTGGTTGCGACACTGCTCGAGCTGGCTGCCGGAACGCGCAGATTGCGCTGGAACTTCGCGCTGGGCGTTGCTGTTTCGATCATCGGCGGCCTGATCGCAACCAGCGCGGTGGCGCCGGCCCAGCTGGGGTTGGGTGCGCTCTGCGCCATCGCCTCGACCGCGCTTTTCTGTTGGGCCAGCATGGCGACCGCGCGGGACTTCCCGGACCTCAGCCAAACCGGACGTACCACGATCACGCTGATCGGCGGCACGTTCATGGCCGGCGCGCTCTTCTATCTGTCGAGCGTCCTCGGGTTCGAAGTCTGGCCATCGTCGCCGATCGACCCGCAGCAGGCAGGAATGCTGGCGATCTACGCCGTGATCTCTCTAGGCCTCAGCCAGGTCCTGTTCATCGCTTCGATCGGCCGGCTGGGTGTTGCTCTGGCGTCATTCCACATCAATGTGGCACCGTTCTACGTGATGCTCATCATGGTGGTTCTGGGTTCGGAGTGGAACTGGACCCGGGCGCTGGGCGCCGGAGTCGTGGCGCTGGCGGTTGTCCTTGCGCAAGACCGTCCCGCACGACGGGTTGCCTAAGGCGCTTCTTCGGCGCGACCCAAGACAAAGAACTGCCCGCCGGACCAGACCCCGACCTGCCCGGCGCGTTCCGTGGCAATGTCCACAAGGCGGTAGAAACTCTTGCGGTCGATCCGCGCCTCAAGGTTCGATCGCACCAATATGTAGGGTCTTGGCTCGTTTGTTTCCGGGTCAATGGCAACCCGTATCGGGTGATCCGGACCTACCGTCACAGTATCGCCGACATGGGTGGTAAAGGTCAGAATCTGATCCTCGTTCGCGCCGGTCCGGTCGAAATCGACCGCCACAAACGGTGCGTCTTCGACGATGATGCCGACCTTTTCGACAGGGGTGACCAGAAAATAGGCGTCCCCTTCTTTCTTAAGAATTGAGGAAAAAAGCTTCACAAGCTCGAACCGGGTGATGGGCGACCCTAGGTAATACCAGGTGCCATCGTGCGCGATGCGCATGTCCAGATCGCCGCAGAACGGAGGATTCCAGCTGTCGACAGGGGGCAGACCCCGCGGTTTGGCCGCCTTGATCGAGGCCGCCAGACCCTCAGGGGACGGTTTCACAGGATTTTGTCCGCTCATTGTTTTTGCCATTTCCTCTCAGCGCGATACACTTCAACCATAATAAGTCCACGGAAGGGAAAGTCATGACCGAACCTGCCGACCTCGTCTCCGAGATCGAAGCGCTGGAAGAGAAACTGCAACGGGCCAAATCCTCGATCACCCGCCGCTTCATCGGGCAGGAGAGGGTCGTTGACCTGACGCTGACCTCGCTGCTGTGTGGCGGTCATGCCCTGCTGATCGGGCTGCCGGGCCTGGGCAAGACGCGGCTGGTGGAAACCCTGTCCACCGTCATGGGCCTGCATGGCAACCGCATCCAGTTCACGCCCGACCTGATGCCGGCGGACATTCTGGGGTCCGAGGTTCTGGACACCGCCGAGGATGGCAGCCGCCATTTCCGATTCATTCCCGGCCCGATCTTCTGTGAACTGTTGATGGCGGACGAGATCAACCGCGCCAGCCCGCGCACCCAGTCGGCGCTGCTGCAGGCGATGCAGGAACGCACGGTGACCGTCGCAGGCGAAGACCGCGCGCTGGGCGTGCCGTTCCACGTTCTGGCCACGCAGAACCCGATCGAACAGGAAGGCACCTATCCGCTGCCCGAGGCCCAGCTTGACCGTTTTCTGGTGCAGATCGACGTGAACTATCCCGACCGCCAGACCGAGCGTGACATCCTGCTGGCCACCACCGGCGCGGCCGAGGAGGAGGCGCATCAGATCTTCACCAAAGAAGAACTGCTGGCCGCGCAGGTTCTGCTGCGCCGGATGCCGGTGGGCGAGTCGGTGGTCGAACTGATCCTCGATCTGGTGCGCGCGTTCCGCCCCGAGGAACCCGGCGTGTCCGAGCGCGTGTCCGAGACGGTCGCCTGGGGTCCAGGTCCGCGCGCGGCGCAGGCGCTGATGATGACGGTGCGGGCGCGGGCGATGCTGCAGGGCCGGCTGGCCCCAAATGCCGAAGACGTGCTGGACATGGCGCGCCCGGTGCTCAGCCACCGGATGGCACTGAACTTCGCCGCGCGGGCACGCGGTGACAGCTTGGCCGACCTGATCGAAACCACCGCGGCCGGGCTTGTCCGGGCCGAGGCGGCGGCGTGAACGCGGCCCGCACCCTTCGCGAAAGATCCGAGGCCGAGGCGTCCCGGCTGCCGCCCTTGTTGGCGCGGGCCGAACACCTGGCCGGAACCGTGCTGCTGGGCGATCACGGCCGGCGGCGTTCGGGGCTGGGCGATGATTTCTGGCAATACCGGCCGGCCCAGATCGGCGACAGCCGGCGGATGATCGACCACCGGCGCTCGGCCCGCGGCGATCAGCAATATGTGCGCGAACGCGAATGGCAGATTGCGCAGTCGATCATGCTGTGGGTCGATCAGGGCGCCTCGATGCGCTTTGCGTCCGACAAATCTCTGCCCACCAAGGCCGACCGGGCCCGCCTTCTGGGGTTGGCCACGGCGATCCTTCTGGTGCGCGGGGGCGAGCGTGTGGGCCTGACCGGAACAACCCTGCCGCCCCGGCGCGGCAATGCCCAGATCATCCGGCTGGCGCAGGCCCTGTCCGAAGATATCGAGGCCGATTATGCCCCGCCCGAGCACCGCGCCATGATCCCCCATGCCCGCGCCGTGTTCATCTCTGACTTCCTCGGCCCTCTGGACGAGGTCGAACTGGCCCTGACCAAGGCCGCCGACCGCGGCGTGCGCGGTGTGCTGCTGCAGGTTCTGGACCCGGGTGAGGAGAACTTCCCCTATCGCGGGCGCACCATCTTCGAAAGCGTCGGTGGCACGGTCCGGCACGAGACACTGAAGGCGGGCGACCTGCGCGAGCGCTATCTGGCGCGGCTGGCGCGGCGCAAGGATGACCTGACCCGCCTGTGCCGGGTGACCGGTTGGCAGCTGGGTCTGAACCATACGGGCGACAGCGCGCAGGCGGCCCTGTTGTGGCTCTATCGTGCGCTGGACGGAGGGGCGCGATGACGGTTCTGGCGGGCATCGGCTTTACCGCACCATGGGTGCTGCTGGGTCTGCTGACGCTGCCGATCCTGTGGCTGATCCTGCGCGCCGTGCCGCCCGCGCCGATCCGCCGGCTGTTCCCCGCGGTGACCCTGTTGCTGGGCCTGAAGGACGACGAGAGCGTATCTGACCGCACCCCGTGGTGGCTGTTGCTGCTGCGGATGCTGGCGGCGGCGGCGATCATCATTGGGCTGGCCGGCCCGGTACTGAACCCGTCGCGCGATGAGTCCGGATCGGGGCCATTGCTGCTGGTTCTGGATGCCAGCTGGGCCGGGGCCACGCGCTGGCCCGCCACGCTGGATCAGATCGACGCGCAGCTGACCGAAGCCGGACGGGCCGGGCGCCCCGTGTCGATCCTGCGCCTGACCGAGCCGGAACCGCCGGTCTTCCAGGCCGCCGAAGCCTGGCGCAATCGCCTGCCCGGGCTGGTTCCGCAGCCGTGGCAGCCGGACGCGGCGCAGATCGAACAGGCCCTGGCCGACCTGTCGGCGGTCGAGGGCGGGTTCGATACGCACTGGTTCACGGACAAGCTGGACTATCCGGGCCGTGAAAGCCTGCTGTCCGCGCTGCAGGCGCGGGGCGCGGTCACGGTCTATCGCGCGGCGGCGCCGATCCTGGCGCTGCTGCCGGCCACCTATCAGGACGGGGCTATCCGACTCACCGCGGTGCGCGCCACGCCCGGACCGGCGCAGACCGTCACCATCAATGCGCAGGGGCGCGACCCGGCGGGTGTGATGCGCCTTCTGCAATCGGTCGAGGTCAGCTTCGACAGCGGCGCGACCCAGGCGCAGGCCGATCTGGCGTTGCCGTCCGAACTGCGGGCCCGCATCACGCGGTTCGAGCTGCAGGGCCAGCGGTCGGCCGGGGCGGTGTCGCTGACCGATGACAGCCTGCGCCGGCGCGAGGTTGCCCTGATCGCCGGAACCGTCAACCGCGAGGGGTTGGAGCTGCTGTCGCCGCTTCACTATCTGACGCAGGTGCTGATCCCCACCGCCGATTTCGTCGAGGGCGGGCTGGCCGAGGTTCTGCCCGCCAACCCGGATGTGATCGTGCTGGCCGATGTGGCCAAGCTGACCCCCGCCGAACAGGCCGGATTGGTCGAATGGGTCGAGCAGGGCGGGCTGTTGCTGCGCTTTGCCGGTCCGCACATGGCGGCCAGCGATCTGGGCCGCGATGCCGAAGACGCCCTTTTGCCGGTGCGGCTGCGCAGCGGTGGCCGCTCGGTCGGCGGCGCGATGAGCTGGGGCGAGGCCAAGGGGCTGGCGCCTTTCCAGGAAGGTTCGCCCTTCTACGGGTTGCGCATCCCCGACGATGTGACCGTCAGCACCCAGGTGATGGCGCAGCCCGACCCGAACCTGGCCGACCGGGTGATCGCCGCGCTGTCGGACGGCACCCCGCTGGTGACGCGCAAGCCGCTGGGCCTGGGTCAGGTGGTGCTGTTCCATGTCACCGCCGATGCCGAATGGTCGACCCTACCGCTGTCGGGCCTGTTCGTCGAAATGCTCGACAGGCTGGCCGTGGCCTCGGCGGCCAAGACGCGGCAGGTCGAACAGCTGCAAGGCACCACGTGGGAGCCGATTCAGGTGATGGACGGGTTCGGAACCCTGTCCGATGCGGGCAATCTGGCCGGTGTCGATGGCCCGGCGCTGGTGTCCGGCGCCCCGGGGCCCGACCTGCGCCCGGGTCTGTATGAAAGCGGCAAGCAGAAGCTGGCCCTGAACGTGTTGAACGAGGATAGCACGCTGCGCCCGATCAGCTGGCCTGCGGATGTTCCCATCAAGGGGCAGGAGGTCAGCGCCGAAACTCCTATCGGGGGCCTGCTGCTGAGCCTGGCCCTGATCCTGCTGACGGTTGACGTCGTGGCCTCGCTGGCGCTGTCGGGGCGTCTGGGGCTGGCGCGGGCGGCGGCGGTCGCGCTGGGCGCGGTTCTGATCGCACCGCAAGCGCAGGCGCAGACGCCCGAGGAGACCGAATTCGCGCTGCAGGCAACCAAGGAATTGGTGCTGGCACATGTACTGACCGGCAATGCCCAGATTGACGACGTCGCCCATGCCGGGCTACGCGGCCTGTCGCAAACCCTGTTTTACCGCACGTCCGTCGAACCGGCCGAGCCCATGGGCGTGGACCTCGAACGTGACGAACTGGCCCTCTTCCCGCTGCTCTACTGGCCGATCACACCGAATCAGCCCCAGCCTTCGCCCGAGGCCTATGCCAAGCTGAACGCCTATCTGCGGTCCGGCGGGATGATCCTGTTTGACACGCGGGACGCCAACATCGCCGGGTTCGGCGCCTCGAGCCCTAATGGGCGCAAGCTGCAGCAACTGGCTGCGCCGCTGAATATCCCTGCGTTAGAGCCTGTTCCCCGCGATCACGTCCTGACCCGTGCGTTCTACCTGTTGCAGGATTTCCCCGGCCGCTTTGCCGGAACCGAGGTCTGGGTCGAAGCCGCGCCCCTGGACGCTGAACAGATCGAAGGCATGCCCTTCCGCAACCTAAACGATAACGTCACCCCGGTGGTGATCGGTGGCAACGACTGGGCCGGGGCCTGGGCAATCGACCGAAACGGGCAGGCGCTGCTGCCGGTCGGGCGCGGCTATGCCGGAGAACGCCAGCGCGAGTTGGCCAACCGGTTCGGCGTCAACCTGGTCATGCACGTGCTGACCGGGAACTACAAATCCGATCAGGTGCACGTGCCTGCTCTGCTTGACAGGTTGGGCCAATGACCGGTTCCGTCATCTTTGACCCGCTGATCCCATGGCCCGTTCTGGCGGTTGTCGGGGCGATCGCCCTGGCCGCGACGGTTCTGGCGCTGTGGCGCGGTTTGTCGGGTTGGGCGTTGCGCGGGTTGGCGGCATTGGTGCTGCTGGCGGCTCTGTCCGGCCCGGTCTACCAGATCGAGGACCGCGCTCCGCTGACCGACATCGTGTTGATGATCGAGGATGAAAGCGCCAGCCAAACCCTGTCGGACCGCGCCGAACAGACCGCGCAGACCGCCGAGGCCCTGGCCGCCGAGATCGAGGCCCGCGACAACACCGAACTGCGCCGCATCACCGTGGGCGACGGTGACGGAGACGAAGGCACCCAGGTGATGGCGGCGCTGAATGCCGCGCTGGCCGAGGAACCGCGCGCCCGGATCGCCGGAATTCTGGTCTTGTCGGACGGCATCGTGCATGACGTCGATCAGGCCCCAGACCTGCCCGCGCCGATGCACCTGTTGCAGACCGGTCGCGCGCAGGACTGGGACCGCCGCCTGATCGTGCGCAACGCGCCGGCCTTTGCAATCATCGATGAGCCCGTCACTCTGACCTTGCGGGTCGAGGACAGTGGCGCGGTGCCCGCCGGTCCGGCGTCCGCCCCACTCGAGATCGCGGTGGACGGGGGCGAGCCGCAGCAGTTCAGCATCCCGATCGGTGTGGATGTCGAGCTGCCAGTGACCCTGCCCCATGGCGGGCGCAACGTCATCCAGTTCACGGTTCCGCAGGCCGATGGCGAACTGACCGACCGCAACAACACCGCCTTGATCCAGATGAACGGCGTGCGCGATCGGCTTCGGGTTCTGTTGGTCTCGGGCGAGCCGCATCCGGGCGGGCGAACCTGGCGCAATCTGCTGAAATCCGACAGCTCGGTCGACCTGGTGCATTTCACCATCCTGCGCCCGCCCGAGAAACAGGACGGGGTTCCGGTGGACGAACTGTCGCTGATTGCATTCCCCACGCGCGAGCTGTTTCTGGAGAAGATCAACGATTTCGACCTGATCATCTTTGACCGCTACAAGCGGCGCGGCATCCTGCCGGCGATCTATCTGGACAACGTGACCAACTACATCAATGACGGAGGTGCGGTGCTGATTGCGGCCGGACCCGACTTTGCCACCGCCGACAGCATCTTCCGCTCGCCCCTGTCTGCGATCCTGCCGGCGCAGCCCTCGGCCCGGGTCATCGAAGAACGCTACGTGCCCACGGTGACAGACCTGGGCCAGCGTCATCCGGTGACCGCCGATCTGGGTGAGACGGGCGATTGGGGCGCATGGCTGCGCCAGATCGACGTAAAACAGCGCTCGGGCGAGCTGCTGATGACCGGCGTCGAAGATCGACCTCTGCTGGTGTTGGACCGGGTGGGGGAAGGACGCGTGGCGCTGCTGGCTTCGGACCACGCCTGGCTGTGGAGCCGCGGCTACGAGGGCGGTGGCCCGCAGTTGGAACTGCTGCGCCGCCTTGCCCACTGGATGATGAAGGAACCCGAGCTTGAAGAAGAGGCGCTGTGGGCCGAGGCCAACGGGCAGTCAATGCGCATCATCCGCCAGACCCTGAACGAAGAGGTGGGCCCTGTCACGGTCACCCGACCCAATGGCGACACGCTTGAAGTGCCCTTGCGCGAATTGTCCCCCGGCCGGTTCGAGGCGCAGTATTTCGGGCCTGAAATTGGGCTCTATCGCCTGCAGGAAGGTGAGCTGTCCTCGGTCATCGGCCTTGGCCCTGCGGCGCCGCGGGAATTCGAACGCACCATCGCAACAGCTGAAATCCTTGAACCGGTCATGGCCGGGATGCGCGGCGGGGTAATCCGGGTCGAGGATGGGCTGCCGGCAATCCGCAACGTACGCGCCGGGCGCCCTGCGGCCGGGCGTGGCTGGATCGGTCTGACCCCGCGCGAGGCATATGAAACCCGTGACGTGACCCAAGCCGGACTGTTGCCGCCCTGGCTGGTGCTGCTGTTGGCGGGTGGCTTCCTGCTGGCGGGCTGGTTGCGCGAAGGACGGCGCTGATCGACCTTTGGCCTTAAACAGATTTTCACGGTCTGCGGGAATGCTGATCCCGAACCGACCGGGAAGATGACCATGAGTCTTGCAGAAAAACTGGCACAGGAACGGCGGGCGCGTCTGGCCGCCGAACGCATGCTTGCACTCAAGCAGAGTGAACTGTCCGAGGCCAATCGCAAACTGGGTGAATACGCGATGGCCCTGACCAAGCGTATTGGCGAGACTGAGGCCGAGGTCGAAACCGTGCGTGGCGAGAATGAAAAGGTCAAATCGGACCTGACCGTTGCAAATGCCAAGATCGAAGTGGCCGAACGCCGCCTCTGGCACTCGATCCAGACGATCCAGGACGGTTTCGCCTTCTTCGACGGCAGTGATCGGTTGATCAGCGCAAATACAGCCTATCTGAGCGTGTTCGAAGGACTGGATGAGGTCGCGCCCGGGATATCCTATCCCCGCATTCTTGATCTGCTTACCACCGAGGGCATCATCGATATCGGGTCGGAACCGGTCGAGGCATGGAAAACCCGCATGATGCGCCGCTGGACCCGGATCAACCCGCCGCCCGAAGTGATCCAGCTGTGGAATGGGCAATATATCAAGCTGATCGACCAGCGCGGGCAGGGCGGCGATGTGGTCAGTCTGGCCCTGAACATCACGGCCTCGGTCCAGCATGAGGCGCAACTGCAGGCCGCGCGCGAGAAGGCCGAGGCTGCCAACCGGGCCAAGTCGGCTTTCCTTGCCAATATGAGCCATGAGATCCGGACCCCGATGAATGGCATCGTCGGGATGACCGACCTGCTGTCGGAAACGCCTCTGAATGAGGAGCAGAGGCTTTATGTAGAGACGATCCGCAATTCGGGGGACGCGCTGCTGGTCATCATCAATGACGTTCTGGACTATTCCAAGATCGAAGCGGACAAGCTTGTGCTGCATCCCGAGGATTTCGATCTTGAACGTTGCATTCTCGAAGTTGCGATGCTGCTGCAGCCCACGGTGCGCGACAAGGGGCTGACCTTGCTGGTCGACTATGACCTGTTCCTGCCGACGCTGTTCGTGGGTGATCCGGGCCGGGTGCGTCAGGTGCTGACCAATCTGGTGGGCAACGCGGTCAAATTCACCGCCCAAGGCCATGTTCTGATCCGGGTCACCGGAGTACCGCATGCCGATCAGAAGACCTGCGACATCCACATTGCGATCGAAGACACCGGAATCGGCATCGAAGCGGACAAGATCGAGCACATATTTGGCGAGTTCAATCAGGTCGAAAACGAAAAGACCCGCGCCTTTGACGGCACTGGCCTTGGTCTGGCCATCACCAAACGCCTGATTACCTTGATGGGTGGCTCGATCTGGGTCGAGAGCGAGGCCGGCAAGGGGTCGTGCTTTGGGTTCCGCATCACACTGCCCACCGCCGAAGGCCCTCAACCGGCACCGCCTGCCTTGGCGGACAGGCTGAAACATGTCCTCGTGGTCGAGGATTTGGCCGTCAATCGGGCCATTCTGAACAAGCAGCTGCGGCGTTTGGGGGCCGAGGTGACGGTTTGCGCCACAGGCACCGAAGCACTGAGGGCGGTGGATGCGTCGGTCGACCTGATCCTTTGCGATCACGATCTGCCTGACATGGACGGGCTGGATTTGGCGGAAACTCTGCGCAAGCGAAGCTGGTCCGACGTTCCGATCGTGCTGATGTCCGCAAACCCGGCCATCGTACACGCCGATCCGAACCATCGGCTGATACAAGGGGTGGTTCAGAAACCGATCCCTCGGGCCGAGCTGTTCTCGCGGCTTCAGGCGCTGGGCGCGGCTGTGTTGCCTGCGCCTGTTTCCCCGCCCTGCCGCGCAGAGCCGGCCCAATCGTCCGGCGGAAACACGAAGCGGCGCAAGATGCGGGTTCTGGCCGCCGAGGACAATCGCACCAACCAGTTGATCCTGAGCAAGATGACCAAGGATCTGAACATAGACCTCAAGCTGGTGGCCAACGGGCTTGAGGCTGTCGAAGCCTTTGCGGAATTCGCCCCTGACCTGATCCTCATGGACATCTCGATGCCCAAGATGGACGGAAAGCAGGCCACGAGTGAGATTCGCCGACGCGAAATCGGCACAGGGCAGCATGTGCCGATCGTGGCGCTGACCGCTCATGCCTTGGCCGATGACGAGCACAGCATCCTTGGGGCCGGGCTGGATCACTACCTGACGAAACCGCTTCAGAAGAAGCTGATTTGCGAGATGATCCAGTCCAACTGCCCGACGGATGCGCAACCTGTCATTGTCGAGCCGGCTGGTGCGGTCTAGGCTGACGCCATGTCACAGGAACGAGGTTTTCGCCCCCGCGCTTTGGGTGAAATCGCAATACGCTGCGCCGACATGGCAGCAATGGTTGATTTCTATGAAAACGTCATCGGGCTGACCCGCCTGCATGGCGGCCATAAAAGCGCCATCACATTCTTTCGGATTGCGGATGGGTTCGAAGGACACACACAGGTTCTGGCGCTTTTTCACCATGGGGCAGCGCCGCGGCCGGGTTTGCACCCCACCGGTGCCGACAAACCCGTGACCGGGGCGCAATCGTCGCTGCACCATGTCGCCTTGTCTCTTCCCTTTGCGGAACAGGAGGCCGTCATGCGCTGGTATGACCAAATCGGCCAGCCCTATCGTGTCGAACGGTTCGGCTGGATCGGTTGGCGCGGAGTATTTACCACGGACCCCGAGGGCAACACGGTCGAACTGGTGGCGTATGATGCCTCGATGCTGGATCAGGCCTGATAGGGGCGCACGAATACCGGTTTGTCCGGTTCCGACAAATCAGACCGATACGCATAGCCGCCGGTGTCGAAATCCCGGAGGCCCGCAGGGTCGGTCAGCCGGTGCTGGATGATGTACCGCGCCATTGAGCCGCGAGCTTTTTTGGCAAAGAAGCTGACGATCTTCGGTGCGCCGCCCTTGTCCTCCATAAAGACAGGGGTGATGACCCGCAGTTTCAGCGCCTTGGGGGCCACCGCGCCAAAATATTCCTGGCTGGCGCAGTTCACCAGCGTATCGGTGCCGATCTCCTCGGCCTGCGCGTTCAGCGCCTTGCTCAGCTGGTCGCGCCAGTAGTCATACAGGGTCTTGCCGCGCCGGGTCTTCAACCGGCTACCCATTTCCAGCCGATAGGGCTGAATGGCGTCCAGCGGGCGCAGCAGGCCGTAAAGCCCCGACAGGATGCGCAGATGATCCTGCGCCCAGGCCAGTTCGTCGGCGTCCAGCGAGGCGGCCTCGAGCCCCTGATAGGTGTCGCCGGCAAAGGCCAACGCGGCCGGGCGGGTGGTCTCGGGCGGCGGGGTATCGGCAAAGGTGCGGAACCGGTCGCGGTTCAGCCGGGCCAGATCGTCGCTGAGGCTCATCAGCTTTTTTAGTTCTCCCAGCGTCAGGTTGCGCGCGGTTTTCGCCAGCCGGATCGCGTCGTCCTGAAAATCGGGCTGGGTCGGCGTCGCGTCCCGTTCTGCCCAGTCCAGCCGTTTGGCCGGAGAGATCACCACCAGCATATCTACCCCCTTGTACGTGCCTGCCCGCCGATACCTAGCCCGCCGCGCGCAGCACGTCCAGAAAGGCGGCCGCGAAACGTTCGGCGCGGCGGTCGCCCAGAATTTGCTCCAGCGCGCGGTCGTCGTCGGGCCGCATCTGCGCAACCTTCGCCAGTTGCGCGGCCGAACAGCTCAATGGTTTGTCGATCCCGTCCGGGCCTCGGGCCAGCTGTGCCTGCACCTCGAGCAGACGGTCGTAGATATTTCCCTGTTCACGCCCGGCCAGCTTGCGGCGCGCCGGGTGGACCGCCTGCGCCTCGCCCGCGATTACTTCGAGGAAGGTGTCGCCATAGCGGTCCAGTTTTTTTGCGCCCACGCCGCCGATCCGGGCCATCTCGTCCAGGGTCATGGGGCGTTTTTCCGCCATCTCGATCAGCGTGCGGTCGGGGAAGATGACATAGGCGGGCACACGGGCGGCCTCGGCCAGGGCGCGGCGCTTGGCCTTGAGCGCCGACAGCAGGGGCGCATCCTCATCCGAGACCATCATCTTGACCGCGGGCCGCCGGGTGGCCTTGCGCAGCGTGTCCTTGCGTAGGGTGATCTGCGCCTCGCCCTTCAGGATCGGCTTGGCGGCCTCGGTCATGCGCAGGGCGCCGTGGCGTTCAGGGTCGGGGCGGACCAGGTCATGGCCCATCATCTGCCGGAAGATCGCCTGCCATTGCGGGCGCGACCAGTCCTTGCCGATGCCGTAGGTGGGCAATTCGTCATGCCGCCGGGCGCGGATCTTGTCGGTGTCATTGCCCAGCAGGATGTCGATCAGGTGGCCCGAACCGAACCATTCCTCGGTGCGCAGGATCGCCGACAGGGCCATGCGCACCGGGGTGGTGCCGTCGAACAGCTCGGGCGGGCTGTCGCACAGGTCGCATTTGCCGCAGGGCTCGGCCTGTTCCCCGAAATAGCCCAGCAGGGTCTGGCGGCGGCAGTGCAGCGCCTCGGCCAGACCCAGCAGCGCGTTCAGGCGGGCATGATCTGCGGCGCGGCGTTCAGGCGGGGCCAACCCCTCGTCGATCTGGCTGCGGCGCAGGCGGATGTCGTCGGGGCCGAACAGGGTCAGGGTTTCGGCCGGCCCACCGTCGCGGCCGGCGCGGCCGATTTCCTGGTAATAGGCCTCGATCGATTTCGGCAGGTCCGCATGGGCGACCCAGCGGATGTCGGGCTTGTCGATACCCATGCCAAAGGCCACGGTGGCCACCACGAGCAGCCCGTCCTCGCGCGCGAAGCGGGTTTCGACGATGCGGCGGTCTTCGGCTTCCATCCCGCCGTGATAGTGGCAGGCGCTGTGGCCCTGTTCGCGCAGGGCCTGCGCCAGCACTTCGGTCTTGTTGCGGGTGCCGCAATAGACGATGCCCGACTGGCCCCGGCGGGCGTCGGCGAAATCAAGGATCTGCTTGCGCGGGCTGTCCTTCGCGGCAAAGGCCAGGTGGATGTTCGGCCGGTCGAAGCCACGCAGGAACTTGCGCGGGGGCGTGCCGTCGAACAGTTTCTCGACGATCTCGTCCTGGGTTTCCGCATCCGCCGTGGCGGTGAAAGCGGCCAAGGGCACGTTCAGCGCGCGGCGCAGCTCTCCGATCCGCAGATAGTCGGGGCGGAAATCATGGCCCCACTGGCTGACGCAATGCGCCTCGTCCACGGCGATCAGGCTGACATTGATCCGCCGCAGCATGCCCAGCGCCGAGCCCGCCGCCAGCCGTTCGGGCGCCATATACAGCAGCTTCAGCCGCCCGGCCTCGAGCGCCTCCCACACGGCGTCGGTTTCCTCGGGCGTGTTGCCCGAGGTCAGCGCACCGGCTTCGACCCCGGCCTCTTGCAGCCCCCGCACCTGGTCGCGCATCAGGGCGATCAGCGGCGAGATCACCACCGTGACGCCGTCGCGCAGCAGGGCAGGCAGTTGGAAACACAGGGATTTGCCGCCCCCGGTGGGCATGATCGCCAGCACGTTCTCGCCGGCGGTCACGGCATCGACGATCTCTTCCTGCCCGGGGCGGAAGTCATCGAATCCAAAGACATCTCGCAGCAGAGGCGCGGCGTCGAACATGTGCGGGGGTGCCCTGTTTCAAGATTTGACTGCTCTTGAACGGACAATCACACAGTCGGAATCGGGGAACAAGAGGTCAGTAGAAATAGACCGCGTTGTTGATGAGGATGATCCGCAGCGCATAGACCCCGATCAGCACCACCAGCGGCGTCAGGTCCAGACCGCCCATGTTGGGCAGAATGCGGCGGATCGGGCCGTAAATCGGTTCGAGCAGGCGGTTCAGGCCGTACCAGATCTGGGCGACCAGCTGTTGATGCAGGTTCAGGACCTGGAAGTTGATCAGCCAGCTCATGATCACATGGGCCAGGACGATGAACCAGACGATGTCCAGGATCAGCAGCAGGATTTGGATCAGCGACAGCATGGGCACCTCGTTTTCCGTACGGCCTGAGACCTAAGTGCCCAAGCGGCAATAGGCAAGCCCGCAGTCACAGAACGCTTGCGAAATGGCCCAAAGGCCCGTCTTATGAAATCAAAAGCAGGCAAGGGGCAGAGATGGCAGAGATTTCCAAGCGCAGGCGCATCTGGGGCTGGTGGTTTTTCGACTGGGCTAGCCAGCCGTATCACACCCTGTTGGTGACCTTTGTCTTTGGCCCGTATTTCGCCGGCGTTGCGGCCGAATATTACGCAACCGTCGGGATGGATGCCGAAGCCGCCGCCGCGCAGGCGCAGACGGTCTGGGCCAACTGCCTGACGATCACGGGGCTGATCATCGCCTTCGGCGCGCCGCTGCTGGGGGCCATGGCCGATGTCTCGGGGCGGCGCATCCCGTGGATCTTTGCCTTTTCGGTGATGTATGCCGTTGGGTCTGCGGCGCTATGGTTCACGCTGCCGGACGGGTCGAACATGTGGCTGATGCTGTCGGCCTTCGGTCTGGGCTTCGTGGGGGCCGAATACGCGCTGATCTTCATCAACTCGCAACTGCCCGATCTGGGGGACGACGATGAGGTGGGCGAGATCTCGGGCTCGGGCTTTGCCTTCGGCTATTTCGGCGGGCTGATTTCCTTGGCGATCATGCTGGCGCTGTTCGTCGAGCAGCCCAACGGGAAGACGCTGATCGGGATGGAGCCGCTGTTCGGTCTGGACGCCGGCACGCGCGAAGGCACGCGTTTCGTGGGGCCGTTCACCGCCGGGTGGTTCATCCTGTTCATGGTCCCGTATTTCCTGTGGGTGCGCGACGATCCCGCCGCCGACAAAAAGGGCAGCGTATCCGAGGCGCTGAGTCTGCTGGGCAAATCCGTGGCTGCCTTGCGGCACCGGGTCAGCCTTGCCAGCTATCTGGGGTCATCGATGTTCTACCGGGACGCCCTGAACGGGCTGTACAGTTTCGGCGGCGTCTATGCGCGGCTGGTGTTGGAATGGGACCTGATCAAGATTGGCGTCTTCGGCATCATCAGCGTGCTGGCTTCGGCAGTCTTCGCCTGGATCGGCGGCAAGCTGGACCGGAAATTCGGCCCCAAGCCGGTGATCCTGACCGCGATCTGGGTTCTGATCCTGGTCTGCACCACCATCGTGTCGATGGACCGGACGCAGATCTTCGGCATCGCCCTGCCCCAAGGGTCGGGCCTGCCGGACATGGTGTTCTTTGGCTGCGGCATCCTGATCGGTGGGATGGGGGGCATTCTGCAATCGGCCAGCCGTTCGTTGATGGTGCGCCACACCGACCCGGCCGCCCCGGTCGAGAGCTTTGGCCTCTATGGTCTGTCGGGCCGCGCCACCGCTTTTGCGGCGCCTTTGCTGATCGGAATTGCAACAACCGCGACCGGCAGCGCTCGGTTGGGGGTGTCTCCGATCGTCGGGTTGTTTATTCTGGGATTGTTCCTAATGCGCTGGGTCAAACCGGAAGGGGATCAGAGCAGATGATTTCATTACGTTTTTTGGTATTTTTGGCAGGAATTGCGCTGGCCGGAGCGGCTGGGGCCCAACCGCTGGCCAAGCAGTTGTTCGGGGCTCAGAAGGACAGTTCGCAACAAAAGCCGGCCGCTTTCGGCAGTTATTCGCGCGGATGCGCGGCCGGATCGGTGCAACTGCCCGAGACCGGACCCACCTGGCAGGCGATGCGCCTGTCGCGCAACCGCAACTGGGGCCATCCGCAAGCCATCGACTTCGTGCAGGACCTCAGCCGTTTTGCGGCAAGGCAACCGGGATGGAACGGGCTGTACATCGGGGATATCAGCCAGCCGCGCGGCGGGCCGATGACCTCGGGCCACCGCAGCCACCAGCTGGGCCTGGACATCGACATCTGGATGCTGCCCGGTGACAACATGCGCCTGTCGCGCAAGGCGCGCGAGAACATCTCGTCGGTCTCCTTGCGGCGCTCGAACGGCGCCTATGTGAACGGCAACTGGACGAAACAGCACCACGCCATCCTGCGCGAGGCGGCCAAGGACAAACGCGTGGCCCGCATCTTCGTGTTTCCGGGCGCCAAGGTGCAGATGTGCAAGGAAGAGAAGGGCAACCGTGCCTATCTGCGCAAGATCCGGCCCTGGTGGGGGCATCATTATCACTTCCACGTCCGGCTGAACTGCCCGCGCGGCTCGCGCGGGTGCGTCAATCAGGATCCGCCGCCCAAGGGTGACGGCTGCGCCGAGGCCGAACAGTGGGTGCGCAACATCCTGAACCCGCCGCCGCCCGACCCCAACGCGCCGCCTCCGAAGAAACGGCGTGAGTATGTTCTGGCGGATCTGCCCCAGCAATGCGCCGCCGTCTTGCAGTCCAACTGATCGCCAGCCTGTTTCTGGCCGGTTCCGCCTGGGCGGTCGAAGTCAAATCGGCCGAATATCTGGGCAGCTTTGCATGGCGCGCCGGCCATGACTGGTTCGGCGGGTTTTCCGCCATCCATGTCTCGGATGACGGGCAGCACGCATGGGTGCTGAGCGACCGCTCCACCCTGGCATCGGTCCGCATCGACCGGGATGGCGATGAGATTGTCGGCATCCGTATTGTTGGCCACTGGCCGGTTCTGTCCAGCCGGGGACGGATCATGCCCGGCAGCTCGGGTGACTCCGAGGGGCTGGCGCTGGCGCCGGATGGCAGCTTCTACCTCTCGTTCGAAGGCGTGCATCGCGTGGCCCGTTATGCCGCGCCCGGTGCCCATGCTCAGGTGCTGCCGCGCCCCAAGGCCTTTGACGCGCTCGACCAGAATGGTTCGTTCGAGGGGCTGGCCATCGACGCCCAGGGTCGCCTGTACACGTTGCCCGAGAAAAGCCGCACGGCAAATGGCGACATTCCGGTCTATCGGTGGAACGGGCGCGCCTGGTCCACGCCCTTTGTCCTGGCGCAGCGGGACGGTTTTCTGCCCGTAGCGGCCGATTTCGGTCCGGACGGGCGGTTCTACGTTCTGGAACGCGCGGTCTCGCTGACCGGGTTCCGGTCGCGTTTGCGTCGGTGGCGGATCGCGGGTGATACACCTGCGGCCGAGGAAATCCTGTTCCAGACCGGAACCGGAACCCATGACAATCTCGAGGGGCTGTCGGTCTGGCGCGACGGGCAGGGGCGGTTGCGGGCCACGATGATCTCGGACGACAACTTTCTGGCGCTGCAGCGTACCGAACTGGTCGAGTATCTGCTGCCGGATTGACACGGGCCGATCCCGGGTCTAGAAGCGCGGCTTGCCTTGGGACGGTCCCTTGGCCAAGTCGCCGCTACCTTGTCAAAACGGGCATCAGAACATGCAACGCAACTTTATCCCCGGCATTCTTGCCATGGCCGCCATCGTCGTGGCCTCGAACATCCTGGTCCAGTTCCTGATCTTTGACGGGCTGTTGACCTGGGGTGCCTTCACCTATCCGCTGGCCTTTCTGGTCACCGACATCATGAACCGCGTCTATGGCGTGGGCCCGGCCCGCAAGGTCGTGTTCGCCGGCTTCGTCACCGGCGTGATCTGCTCGCTGATCGGCAGCCAGATCATGCTGCAGGGCGACGGCTTCACATACGCCGCCGTGCCGTTGCGCATCGCCGTGGCTTCGGGAACCGCGTTCCTGATCGCGCAGCTGACCGACGTCACCGTGTTCAACGCCATGCGTGAAGGCCGCTGGTGGCGCGCGCCGCTGGTGTCCACACTGGTCGGGTCGGCGCTGGATACAGCGATCTTCTTCACAATCGCGTTCTCGGCCTCGGTGACCGTCTTCGGCGCCGATGCGGATGCGGCCATCAACTGGGCGTGGGAGCCCGTGCCCTTCATGCTGTCAGGCCCCGAGGCGCCCCTATGGGTGACGCTGGCCTTTGCCGACTGGCTGGTGAAGCTGTCGCTGGCCTTGGTCGCACTGATCCCCTTCAAGGTGATCGTCGCCCGCCTGACCGCACAGCCTGCGTAAAAAAAACGCTTTGAGAGTGGCACAAGTTGTGTCACCATCCTTTTCAACCGCAACAGATAGAAAAGGAGGTGATCCAGTGTCGAGAAAGAGATTGGAGAGAGGTGTCGGAACAACCGGGGGGACCGCCTGCTAGGGCAGCCCTTGGCGGAGCGCGCGCTCCGGCTGGTCGATTGATCTAACCGACCCGACCTCCTGAACTTTCGAAGGGCCGTCCCGCCGGGGCGGCCCTTTCTGTTTCCGGGTGGCGCCTGTAAAGTCGCGTCCATGTTGCGCATCACCGACGATATCACCCTGCACGATTGGGAAATGACCGAGAGCTTCATCCGCGCCTCGGGTCCCGGCGGGCAGAACGTGAACAAGGTCTCGACCGCGGTCGAGCTGCGCTTCGAGGCGGCGCGCTCGCCCTCGCTGCCCGATCCGGTCAAGGCGCGGCTGAAACGGCTGGCCGGGCGGCGCTGGACCAAGGATGGCGCGATCATCATCCAATGCGACGAGACCCGCAGCCAGGCCCGCAACCGCGAGATCGCCCGCGCCCGTCTGGCCGAGCTGATCGGCAAGGCGCTGGTCAAACCCAAGCGGCGGATCGCGACGAAGCCCACCTATGGCTCGGTCAAGCGCCGGCTGGCGGCGAAAAAGGCCCGGTCCGACGTCAAGGCGCTGCGCGGCAAGGTGGCGGAAGATTGATCTGGCATCTTTCCCTGCCGTTGCTAGTCTGACCGCAACAGGCGGCAGGGAGGCAAGGCCATGAGGCTGGAGGGAAAAACCGCAATCGTGACCGGCGGCGCATCCGGGTTCGGGGCCGGGATCGTGCAGAAATTCCTGACCGAGGGCGCACGGGTGATGATCGCCGATATCAACGGGGATGCCGCGCGTCACATGGCGGCAACGCTGGGCCCGCTGGCCGACCACTGCCAGGTGGATGTCTCCGACGGCGACTCGGTCCAGGCGATGGCGGATGCGGCGCTGGGACTCTACGGCCACCTCGACATCCTTGTGAACAATGCCGGCGTGACCCACCTTCCGACGCCGCTGGAGGAGGTCAGTGAAGAAGACTTCGACCGCGTCTATCGCGTGAACATGAAGTCGGTCTTTCTGACCGCGCGGGCGCTGGTGCCGCATATGAAATCGCGCGGGTCGGGGGCGATCCTGAACGTCGCCTCGACCGCCGGATTGTCACCGCGCCCGAACCTGAACTGGTACAACGCCTCCAAGGGCTGGATGATCACCGCAACCAAGACCATGGCGGTCGAACTGGCCCCGTCCGGTGTGCGCGTGAACGCGATCTGCCCGGTGGCGGGGGAAACGCCGCTGCTGAAATCCTTCATGGGCGAGGACACGCCCGAAATCCGCGCAAGGTTCCTGTCGACCATCCCGTTGGGCCGGTTCTCGACCCCGCAGGACATGGGCAACGCCGCCTGTTTCCTGTGCTCGGATGAGGCCAGCATGATCACCGGCACCGCGCTCGAGGTGGACGGGGGCCGCTGCATCTGAGCCTGTCCTTCATCTGGCTAGAGATATCCCCGCCAGAGGCAGCCCGCTTTCCCGCAGTAAAGGACAAACTTCAATGACCCCCGGACCCAGAAACCTGATCACCGACGTGCCCGGCCTGCTGGTGGGCAACGCACAGGACGCGGCCCTGAAATCCGGCGTCACCGTCCTGACCGGAGATCAATCGCTGCGGGCCTCGGTGCATGTGATGGGGGGCGCCCCCGGCACGCGTGAGACCGATCTGCTGGCCGCCGACAAAACTGTCGACCGGGTGGATGCGATCGTGCTTTCAGGAGGCTCGGCCTTCGGGCTGGATGCCTGTTCGGGCGTGATGGACGCGCTGCATGCACAGGGACGCGGGTTTCAGGTGGGGTCAGCCGTGGTGCCGATCGTACCCGGGGCGATTCTGTTCGACCTGCTGAACGGTGGCGACAAGGCGTGGGGTGAAAACCCGTACCGCGCCTTGGGCCGGGCCGCATTCGACGCCGCGGCGGAGAGGTTCGATCTGGGCAGCGCCGGGGCCGGAACCGGCGCGCTGACGGCCATGTGCAAGGGTGGGCTGGGCTCCGCCTCGGCGGTGTTGCCGGGCGGCGTGACAGTGGGTGCGCTGGTTGCAGCCAACCCGCTGGGCAGCGTCATCACCCCGGGGGACCGGCATTTTTGGGCCGCCCCGTTCGAGATCGGGGCCGAGTTCGGCGGGCTGGGGCCGGATGCGGCGTCCGGACTGGGGGACCCCGTGCCCAGCCGCAAGGCCCGGGCAATGGGCCATCCCCCGCCCGACAAGGCCAACACGACCATCGCCATCGTCGCCACCGATGCCGCCCTGACCAAACCGCAATGCCAGCGCATGGCGGTGGCCGCCCATGACGGGATCGCCCGCGCCATCCTGCCCGCCCACACGCCGGGCGACGGTGACCTGGTGTTCGGCGTCAGCACGGGGCGGATCCCTTCTGCCGAGGCCGATCTGGCCCTGCTGGGCCACGCCGCTGCCCTGTGCCTGACCCGCGCCATCGCGCGCGCGGTCTATCATGCGAAACCGGCGCCGGGCGACCTGTTGCCGTGCTGGTCGGATCTGCAAAATACGCCTTGAAAATATACCTTTTTGACTGCGTCAGGTCGCCGCCGCGCGTCAAATTGCGCATTGACTCTGCGCGCGTTTGATACTGGTTAAAGGGCAGCCAATTCATATCGGAGCAACGCCAATGAAACGTATCATCGCGACTGCCATCGCCGGCCTGCTGGCCGTGCCGGCCCTGGCCGAAGGCGACGCCGAAGCCGGTGCCAAGACCTTCAACAAGTGCAAGTCCTGCCACATGATCGCAACGCCCGACGGCGAAGCCATCGTCAAGGGCGGCAAGACCGGGCCGAACCTGTACGGTATCGCTGGCCGCGCCGCAGGTGCAGAGGAAGGCTTCAAATACGGCGACAGCCTGGTTGCGGCCGGTGAAAAAGGTCTGGTCTGGGACGAGGAAAGCTTTGTTGCCTATGTTCAGGACCCCAAGGCGTTCCTGAAGGACTACCTGGGTGAAACCTCGGCCAAGTCGAAGATGACCTTCAAACTGAAGAAGGGTGGCGAGGACGTCTTTGCCTATCTGCAAAGCGTTTCGGCCGAATAAGCCGCACTTGCCAAAAAACCGGAACAAGTACAAAAGGCCGCAGCCCTGCGGCCTTTCGTGCGCTTGATTGCAACGTCGATCATCGCCAGTTTTGTCGCAGACCAAAAAAACACTGCGCCCAATCCGCCAGCGCATCGCGCCCGGTCGCCGATGCCGCCAGACCGACGCAGTCACACCAGGAGAGGACAGATGGGAATCATGATCCCGGCTTGGGTTCATGGCGAGCTGACACCCGTGGACAAGCTGGAAGCCCACGAAAAGGGGCTCAAGCACAAGGCGGTCTCGGTCTTCGTCGTGCGGGGGACCGAGATTCTGATGCAGCGCCGCGCGCTGGGCAAGTATCACACGCCCGGCCTATGGGCGAACACCTGTTGCACCCATCCCGACTGGGACGAAAACTCCTCGGACTGCGCCGTGCGCCGCCTGCGCGAGGAGTTGGGCATTACCGGCCTGTATCCGGAATACCGGCACCGGCTGGAATATCATGCGGATGTCGGCAACGGGATGGTCGAAAACGAGGTCGTGGACGTGTTCTTGGCGCATGTGCGCGGGCCGCTGAAGATCGAGCCCAATCCCGACGAGGTGATGGAGATCCGCTGGATCGACTACCACGATCTGCTGGCCGAAGTGCGCCGTCACCCCGAACGGTTCACCCCGTGGCTGAAGATCTATCTGCACAATCACGCAGACACGATCTTTGGCCCCGACCTGATCATCTCGGCCAAATCCTGACGCGCCCATCTTGCAAGGGCTGACGAAGCCGCATACATCACGGCGTCATGGCCAAGCAGAAGAAAGAGCCCAACTACAAGGTGATCGCCGAAAACCGGCGGGCCCGCTTCGATTACGCGATCGAAGAGGATATCGAGTGCGGCATCGTGCTGGAAGGGTCCGAGGTCAAGTCTCTGCGCGCGGGCGGGGCGAACATCGCCGAAAGCTATGCCGCGGTCGAGGATGGCGAACTGTGGCTGATCAACAGCTACATCGCGCCCTACGAGCAGGCCAAGGCGTTCAAGCACGAAGAGCGCCGCCGGCGCAAGCTGCTGGTGTCCCGTAAAGAGCTGTCGAACCTGTGGAACGCCACGCAGCGCAAGGGCATGACGCTGGTGCCGCTGGTGCTGTATTTCAACCACAGGGGTCGGGCCAAGCTGAAGATCGGCATCGCCAAGGGCAAGAAAATCCACGACAAGCGCGAAACCCAGGCCAAGCGCGACTGGTCGCGCCAGAAACAGCGCCTGCTGAAGGATCACAGCTGACCCGGGCTGCGCCGCGGGTCAGAGTGGATCAGAACGCCATGGTGGCCCGAACTGCCCGCTGCCAGCGCGCATAGGCTGCTTCGCGGTCAGCCTCGGGCAGGATCGGTTCGAACCGTTGGTCCAGCGCCCAGGTTTCGGCAAATCCGGCCTGATCGGGGTAGACCCCGGCCTTCATCCCCGCCAGCCAGGCTGCGCCCAGCGCCGTGGTTTCCTGCATCACCGGCCGGTCGACCGGCGCGCCCAGAATGTCCGACAGGCCCTGCATCGCCCAGTCGGAGGCGCTCATCCCGCCATCGACCCGCAGGATCACGTCGGCCTCGGCGCCCCAATCGCCCTGCATCGCGTGCCACAGGTCGCGGGTCTGGAAGGCGATGCTTTCCAGCGTGGCCCGTGCGATCTCGGCCCGGCCCGAGTTGCGGGTCAGGCCGAACATGGCGCCGCGGCAGTCGGGCTTCCAATAGGGCGCGCCCAGCCCGGTGAAGGCGGGCACCAGCACCACATGCTGGTTGGGGTCGGACTGCGCGGCCAGTTCGCCGCTTTGCGGGGCCGAGTCGATGATCTGCAGCGCGTCGCGCAGCCATTGCACCGCCGCGCCCGCGATGAAGATCGAACCTTCCAGCGCATAGGTCCGCTGACCGTCCAGCTGATAGGCGATGGTGGTCAGCAGGCGGTTTTTCGACTCCACCGGCTGCGTGCCGGTGTTCAGCAGCGCGAAACAGCCCGTGCCATAGGTGGATTTCATCATCCCAGGCTGGAAACAGGCCTGCCCGATCGTGGCGGCCTGCTGGTCGCCGGCCACGCCCAGAATCGGGATCGTCCTGCCGAACAGGCCGGTCTGGCCGAAATCGGCCGCGCAGTCGCGCACCTCGGGCAGCATCGACAGCGGCACGTCCAGAAGATCGCAGATCTCGGCGCTCCAGTTGCCCTTGTGGATGTCGAACAGCAGGGTGCGCGCGGCGTTGGTGGCGTCGGTGGCGTGGACGCGGCCCTCGGTCAGGCGCCAGATCAGGAAACTGTCGATGGTGCCGAACAGCAGCTCGCCCGCCTCGGCCCGGTCGCGCGCATCGGGTACGGTGTCCAGTATCCACTTGACCTTGGTGCCCGAGAAATACGGGTCGAGCAGCAGGCCGGTCTGGGCGGTCACGTCATCCTCGCAGCCCGCGTCACGGAACCGCTGGCAGATCTCTGCGGTGCGGCGGTCCTGCCAGACGATGGCGTTGTGGATGGCCTTGCCGGTCGTCTTGTCCCAGACCACGGTGGTTTCGCGCTGGTTGGTGATGCCGATCCCGGCGATCTTGTCGGCCGAGGCGCCCACCTCGTTCATCACCTGCCGGCATACTTTCAGGACGCTGTCCCAGATTTCCTCGGGGTCGTGCTCGACCCAGCCTTCCTGCGGGAAATACTGGGTGAATTCCTGCTGTGCGGTGCCCACGCGCTGCATCTGCGCGTCGAACAGGATCGCGCGCGAGGACGTGGTGCCCTGATCGATTGCCAGAATATAGGTCATGCCCGTGCTCCCCCCGGTCTTCATTTTCAGGGGACATTAGGCGATTGGTCGGGGCCGTTCCAGACCCCAGTTTCAAGCCACCGGCACGTCGATATTGTCGATCAGGCGCACGCCCTCCAGCCAAGCGGTGGCGAACAGGCGCGCGGGGCGGGTGGCGGCGGTCAGCGGCGCAAGCGTTTCGGCGCAGCGAAGGTCGATATATTCCACCTCGGAAAAGCCCGCCGTCAGCAGCGTGTCGCGAGCCGGCCCCACCAGATCCGCGAATGCGGCCCCCTGAGCCAGTTGCCCGGCCACGTCCTGCATAACCGCTTGCATCCGAGCCCCGGTCGCCAGCCCCTGGTCCGACAGACGCAGATTGCGCGAGGACATCGCCAGCCCCGAGGGCTCGCGCACGGTGGGGCAGCCGATCACCTCGATCGGGATGTCCAGATCGCGGGCCATGCGGCGCACGACCATCAACTGCTGATAGTCCTTTTCGCCCAAATAGGCCCTGTCCGCCTGCGTTTGCAGGAACAGTTTCGCCACGACGGTCGCCACGCCGTCGAAATGTCCGGGGCGGAATTCGCCCTCCATCACGTCGGTCAGCCCGGCGACGGAAACGGTGGTGGCGAACCCGTCTGGATAGATCTGGTCCGGGTCGGGAACATAGATCGCATCGACCCCCATTGGCGCCAGCTTGGCCGCGTCGTCCTGCTCGGTGCGGGGGTACTTGGCCAGATCCTCGGGGTTGTTGAACTGTTTGGGGTTGACGAAGATCGTCACGATCACGCGGTCGCAATCGGCCCGCGCCGCCTGTGCCAGCGACAGGTGCCCCTGATGCAGCGCGCCCATGGTGGGCACCACGCCGATGATCTGGCCCGCCCGGCGCCAAGTTTGGGTCTTGGCGCGCAGGTCCGGCAGGGTGCGCAGGATGGCCGCGGTCATGCCTTGCCCCCCTTGGCAGGGGCCTGATCGGCAAACACATGCTCGGCCGCGGGGAAGGTGCGGGCGCGCACCTCGGCGGCGTATTCGGCGATGGCGGCCTCGGCCAGCGGGCCCAGATCGGCATAGCGTTTGACGAATTTCGGTTTGAAGGCCGTGAAAAAGCCCAGCATGTCGTCGACCACCAGGATCTGCCCGTCACAACCCGCCGAGGCCCCGATGCCGATGGTGGGGATGGGCACCTCGGCGGTGATCCGGTCGGCCAGACCCTGCGGAACCTTCTCGAGCACGACGGAAAACGCCCCGGCCTCGGCCACGGCGCGGGCGTCGGCCAGCACCGCATCGGCCTGTTCGTCGCGGCCCTGCACCTTGTAGCCGCCCAGAGTGTTGATCGATTGCGGCGTCAGACCCACATGCGCCATCACCGGGATGCCGCGCTTGACCAGAAAGCGGATCGTCTCGGCCATCTCGTCCCCGCCTTCCAACTTAACCGCGCCGGCGCCAGTCTCGGCCATCAGCCGGGCCGCGTTGCGGAAGGCCTGCTCGGGGCTTTCTTCATAGCTGGCAAAGGGCATGTCGATGACCATCATCGCCGTCTCGAGCCCGCGGGCGACGGCCTGACCGTGCAGGATCATCATCTCCATCGTCACGCCCAGGGTCGAGCTCAGCCCGTGCAGCACCATGCCCACGCTGTCGCCCACCAGGACGAAGTCGCAATGGGGGTCCATCAGCCGGGCCATCGGCGTGGTATAGGCAGTCAGGCTGACCAGCGGATCGCCCCCTTTGCGGGCGCGGATATCCTCGGCATTCGGGGCTGTCTTGCGGGCGGTGGCGCTCATGCTCGCTCCTCGCGGGGTTCATGTTGCAGCGCGGCATAGCAGATCGGCAGGGGCCAGAGAAACCCCGGTTGCGCGAACATTTCCTTGAATGACCCAAGGTTTGCAGGGACATTGTTTCCGTCAGGGCCGCGTCATACGCCGCCCATCCGCACATTCTGGGAGGGAATTTACATGACCAAGCCGTTCTTTCGCACCTTTGCCTGCGCCATGGCGCTGGGCGTGGGGCTGCTCGCCTCGCAGGCCATGGCCCGGTCGGACATCACCATCGCCATGCAGCTGGAGCCGCCGCATCTGGACCCGACCAGCGCCGCCGCGCAAGCCATCGATTCGGTGGTCTACACCAACGTGTTCGAAGGGCTGACCCGGTTCATGGGCGATGGCTCGGTCGTGCCGGGGCTAGCCGAAAGCTGGGAGATTTCCGAGGACGGAAAGGTCTATACCTTCACGCTGCACGATGGCGTCACCTTTCACGATGGCACCACGATGGATGCTGAGGACGTGAAGTTCAGTCTCGACCGCGCCACCGCCGAGGACAGCGCCAATGCGCAGAAGGCCCTGTTCGCCGGGATTGAAAGCGTCGAGGTCGTGGACCCGCTGACCGTCAGAATCACTCTGGCAGACCCCAACGGCAATTTCCTGTTCAACCTGGCCTGGGGCGACGCGGTGATCGTGGCGCCCGAAAGCATCGAGGGCATCAAGACCAACCCGGTGGGCACCGGCGCCTATAAGTTCGCCGAATGGGTCCAGGGCGACCGCATCACCTTGGAGCGCAACCCCGATTACTGGGGTGACCAACCCGCGCTGGAGAAGGCCACGTTCAAGTTCATCTCGGACCCCACCGCCGCCTTTGCCGCGATGATGGCCGAGGACGTGGACGTGTTTGACAATTTCCCCGCCCCCGAGAACCTGCCGCAATTCGAGGCCGACCCGCGGTTTCAGGTGCTTGTCGGTTCGACCGAGGGCGAAACCATTCTGGCGACCAACAACAAGAAGCCGCCCTTCGACGACGTGCGGGTGCGGCAGGCGCTGGCCCATGCGATCGACCGTCAGGCGATCATCGATGGTGCGATGTTCGGCTACGGCACGCCGATCGGCACGCATTTCGCGCCGCACAACCCGGCCTATGTCGATCTGACCGGCAATTCGGCACATGACCCGGACAAGGCCCGCGCCCTGCTGGCCGAGGCCGGATTCGCGGACGGGTTCGAAACCACGTTGCACTTGCCGCCGCCCTCCTACGCCCGCCGCGGAGGCGAGATCGTGGCCGCGCAACTGGCCGAGGTCGGCATCAAAGCCGAGATCATCAACGTGGAATGGGCGCAGTGGCTGGAAACCGTGTTCAAGGGCAAGGATTTCGCCCTGACCATCGTCAGCCATACCGAGCCGATGGACATCGGCATCTATGCCCGGCCGGATTACTACTTCCAATATGACAACCTGGACTTCCAGGCTCTGATGGCAACGCTGAACGCGACCACCGACCCCGACGAACGCACCCGCCTTATGGGCGAGGCGCAGCGCATGATCGCCGAGGATTACGTCAACGCCTATCTGTTCCAGCTGGCCAAGCTGGGCGTGGCCAAGGCCGGCGTTCAGGGCCTGTGGGAAAACGCGCCCACGGCGGCCATTGACCTGACCGCGATCAGCTGGGCGGAATGAGCCTTTCGGGTCCGCCTTGCGGGCCCATTTCCCCATATTAGGGTCTGTTTCAGATGACACGTTGCCTGGTTTCGGTGTTTTTCTTCATGGTCGCCCTGGCCCTGTCTGGGCCCTCGGGCGCGCAAGGGTTGTTTCAGGATGGCCACAGCGCGCTGTTGGGCACCCCGGAAAACCCGGTCGAGGTCGGCGTCGGCATCAAGATCGACCAGATCACTTCGGTCGATCAGAAGGCCGAGAATTATGGCGCAGTGGTCGTGCTGCGTTTTGAATGGAGCGATCCGGCCCTGGCGTTCGATCCGGATGAGCTGGGCCGCGATTTCCGCGTATTCGATCCGCCGGCCTTCGTGCGCCATGCGGCCGCCCGGGATGCGGTGGTTCCGGCCTTCGTCATCCACAACCAGCAATCCAACCGCTGGGTGCACGAATCCGCGGCCGCTCTGCGCCATGATGGGCATGTGACGTTTGTCGAGAAATCCTCGCTGACGCTGCAGGCGCCGCATTTCAACTTCCTCAGGTTCCCCTTCGACACGCAGGAGTTCCACTTCGAGGTCGTCTCGGTCTTTCCGTCCGACTTCGTGCACTACTACGCGCTGGACCAGTTCTCGGGGCTGGGCGACACGCTGGGCGAAGAGGAGTGGATTTTGGGCAACGCCCGTATGCTGGCCTCGACCACGACCGGCCTGTCGGGCAATGAAAGCGATCAGGTGTCGCTGGTCTTCGAGGGCAAGCGCCACCTGACCTACTATGTCATCCGGGTGTTCCTGCCCATGCTGGTGCTGGTTCTGGTCGGCTGGGCGCTGTTCTTTCTGGACGAATACCGCAAGCGGATCGATATCGCGGGGGCCAACCTGCTGGTCTTTGTCGCCTTCAACTGGGCAATCTCGGCCGATCTGCCCAAGCTGGGCTATCTGACCTTTCTGGATTTCATCCTGCAATGCATGTTCCTGATGACCGGGGCGCTGGTGGTATTCAACGTTATGCTGCGGCGGCTCAAGGTCTCGGGGCGCGAGGACACGGCGCGCAAGCTGGACAACTACGCGATCAAGTGGATCTATCCGCTGGGCTATGCCGCGATCGTGGGCTATGCGGTCTGGGCGTTTCTGATGCAGTCCTGACGCGCTGTGCCGCTGGACCGGCGGCCAATCCCGGCCTAACGTGGCGGCAATGCTCCGATATGCGCTCAAACGTCTGATTTCGCTGGCACTCAGCCTGGCTATCGCTTCGGTGGTCATCTTCGCGGTGATCGAGGTGGCGCCGGGGGACCCGGCCTCGTTCATGCTGGGGGTGAACGCCCAGCCTGAAACGCTGGCTGCCCTGCGCGCCGAGCTGGGCTTGGACGTGTCTCGACCGCAGCGCTACCTGAACTGGGTCAGCGGCATGCTGGCCGGAGATTTCGGTACCTCGTACACCTATCGCACGCCGGTGGCGCAGATGGTGGCCGACCGGCTGTGGGTGTCGCTGCCGCTGGCGCTCTATGCGCTGACACTGTCGACGCTGATCGCCTTTCCGGTCGGCATCTATGCCGCCGCGCGCCGGGGGAAGCCGGGCGATCTGGCGGTGATGGGGGCCACGCAGTTGGGCATCGCGGTGCCGAACTTCTGGTTCGCGATGATGCTGGTGCTGATATTCGCGATCAATCTACGCTGGTTCAACGCGGGCGGGTTCGCGGGGTGGGACAACGGCCTGTGGGCCGGGCTGCACTCGCTGACGCTGCCGGCGATCGCGCTGGCCCTGCCGCAGGCGGCGATTCTGTCGCGGGTCATGCGCTCGGCGCTGCTGGACATTCTGGGTGAGGATTTCATGCGCACCGCCCGCGCCAAGGGGCTGTCGCGCCGCCAGGCGCTGTGGCGGCACGGGGTGCGCAATGCGCTTATCCCAGTGCTGACGATCATCGGGCTGCAGTTCTCGTTTCTGCTGGCCGGGTCGATCATCATCGAGCAGGTCTTCTACCTGCCCGGGCTGGGGCGGCTGGTGTTCCAGGCGATCTCGGCGCGGGACCTGATCGTTGTGGAGTCGGTGGTGATGCTGCTGGTCTTTGCGGTCATCACGGTGAACTTCCTGGTCGATCTGGCCTATGCCGCGGTCGATCCCCGGTTGCGGAGCCGCACATGAGCCGCGCGCTGATCCTTGGGGCGGGGCTGACCTCGGTGGTGGTGCTGATGGCCCTGCTGTCCTTCGTCTGGACACCCTATGACCACGCCGCGCTGAACATCCCCGAGAAGCTGCAGCCGCCCAACGCACAGCACTGGTTCGGTACCGATCATTTCGGGCGCGACATGTTCTCGATGATCATGGTGGGTGCGCGCACCTCGATCGCGGTGGCGCTGGTGGCGGTGGGCATTGGCATGGGGTTCGGCGTGCCATTGGGCCTGACGGCCGCGGCGCGCAAGGGGTCTTGGCTGGACGAGCTGATCATGCGCGGCAACGATCTGGTCTTTGCCTTTCCCTCGCTGGTGATTGCCATCCTAATCACCGCCGTCTTCGGCCCCGGTGCGGTGAACGCGATCATCGCCATCGGCATCTTCAACATCCCCGTCTTCGCCCGCATTACCCGCGGCGCGGCGCTGTCCCTGTGGGAGCGCGAGTTCATCCTGGCGGCCCGCGTCGCGGGCAAGGGCGCGGCGCGCATCTCGGCCGAGCACATCCTGCCCAACGTCGCCAACCTGTTGATCGTGCAGGGCACCATCCAGTTCTCTCTGGGTATTCTGGCCGAGGCGGGTCTGTCCTATGTCGGTCTGGGCGCGCAGCCTCCCACGCCCAGCTGGGGCCGCATGCTGGCCGATGCGCAGACAATGGTCAGTTTTGCCCCGCATCTGGCTCTGATTCCGGGGCTGGCGATCATCGTCACGGTGCTGGGGCTGAACCTGATGGGCGACGGGCTGCGCGACTGGCTCGACCCCCGCATCCGGGCGGCGCGCGCATGAGCCTGCTGGAAATCCATAACCTGTCGCTGTCGATCCACGCCGTCGGCATCCTCAAGGACGTAAGCCTGTCCGTCGATCCCGGACAGATCGTGGCCGTCACCGGCGAGAGCGGTTCGGGCAAGTCGATTACGGCGCTGGCGGTGATGCAGCTATTGCCCAACGGGGCGCGGACATCGGGGGCGCTGCGACTGGACGGGCAGGACCTGCTAGGCCTGCCCGAGGCCGAGATGTGCGCCCTGCGCGGGGCGGCGATCGGCATGGTGTTCCAAGAGCCGATGACGGCGCTCAACCCGGTCCAGACCATCGGGGCGCAGGTGATGGAGACCATCCTGATCCACAAGGCGATGCCGCCCGATCAGGCCGAGGCCCGTGCCCGCGAGGTTTTGACCCGCGTCGGCCTGCCGCCCGAGAGGTTCCCGCTGGACCGCTACCCGCACGAATTGTCGGGCGGGCAGCGGCAGCGGGTGGTGATTGCCATGGCCATCGCCCTGCGCCCCCGGCTGCTGATCGCGGACGAGCCGACAACCGCGCTGGATGTGACCACGCAGGCGCAGATCCTCGATCTGCTACGGGGGCTGGTCACCGAATACGGCATGGGCCTGCTGATGATCACCCATGATTTGGCGGTCGTGGCCGACATGGCCGACCGGATCGTGGTGATGCAGAAGGGGCGAGTGGTCGAAACCGGGGCCACCGACCACCTGCTGCGCCACATGCAGCATGCCTATACGCGGATGCTGTTTCAGGCCTCGGGCCACCGGGTCGCATTGCCTGCGCCGCCCGCGCCCGCGCCGTTGCTCGAGGTCCTCAACGTGGTGCGCGACTATCGCCTGCCGCGCACGCGGCTGTTCGAAAAGCCCGGCCATCATCGCGCCGTGGACAATGTGAGTTTCACGCTGAATCGGGGCGAACGCCTTGGGCTTGTGGGCGAGTCCGGTTGCGGAAAATCGACTCTAACGCGAGCCATTTTAGGGCTCGAGGAGGTGCAGGGCGGGCAGATCCTGCTGGACGGCCAGCCGGTGTTCACCGGGCACAAACCCAACCTGGCCGTGCGTCGCAAGATGCAGGTGGTGTTCCAGGACCCGTTCGGCAGCTTCAACCCCCGCCACCGGGTCGCCCGCCTGATCACCGAACCTTTTCACCTGCTGGAAACCCCGCCCACCGGGTCTGAACGGCAGGATCGCATCGCTGAGATGTTGACCGCCGTCGGGCTCTCGCCCGACGATGCAGGCAAATACATCCACGAATTCTCGGGCGGGCAGCGCCAGCGCATCGCCATCGCCCGCGCCCTGATCATCCGGCCCGAGCTGATCCTGTTCGACGAGGCGGTCTCGGCGCTGGATGTCTCGGTCCGGGCGCAAATCCTCGACCTGCTGGCCGAGCTGTGTGCGGCCTATGACCTGACCTACCTGTTCATCAGCCATGACCTGAGCGTGGTGCGCACCATCACCGACCGGGTGATGGTGATGCAGGCGGGCCGCATCGTCGAACAGGGCGAGACCGAGCGCGTGTTCGCGGACCCGCAGCACCCCTATACGCAAACCCTGATCCAAGCCGTGCCGAAATTGCCCCAGATCGGGCAGGGCGCGGCATGATACCGCTTTGTTAGAGCCTGTTTTGGAGGCAGATATGCAAAATCCCATCTGGTTTGATCCCACCCTGTGCCTGATCGGAGGCGATTGGGTCGCAACCGACGACACGCTTGATCTGACCAACCCGTCCGACGGCACGCCGCTCTGCCGGATCGCGCGTGGTGGGGTGCCGCAGATCGATGCCGCCGTGCAGGCCGCGCAGGCGGCGCTGGACGGAGACTGGGGGCGCATGACCGCCGTTGAGCGGGGCCGTATCCTGACCAGTCTTGGACAGTTGGTGCAGGACAGGACCGAAGAACTTGCGTTGCTCGAAGCCTTGGACGTTGGCAAACCGCTGACCCAAGCCCGCGCCGATGCGGTGGCGCTGGCGCGGTACTGCGAATTCTACGGCGGAGCGGCGGACAAGGTGATGGGCGAGACCATCCCCTATCTGGACGGCTACACGGTCTACACCCTGCGCGAGCCGCATGGCGTGACCGGCCATATCGTGCCGTGGAACTATCCGATGCAGATCATCGGCCGCTCGGTCGGGGCGGCGCTGGCGATGGGCAATGCCTGCATTCTGAAACCGGCCGAAGAGGCCTGTCTGACCGCGTTGGCCTTTGCCCATTTGGCCACCGAGGCCGGCCTGCCGGCCGGGGCGCTGAACGTGGTGCCCGGCATCGGGGCCGAGGCCGGGGCGGCGCTGTCCGGCAATCCGGGTGTGCACCACATCTCTTTCACCGGGTCCGTGGCGACGGGTGCGCTGGTGCAGCAGGCGGCCGGGGCCAACGTGGTGCCGGTGACGCTGGAACTGGGCGGGAAATCTCCGCAATTGGTGTTCGATGATGCCGATCTGGAGGCGGCGTTGCCGTTTCTGGTGAATGCGGGCATCCAGAACGCGGGCCAGACCTGCTCGGCCGGGTCGCGTGTTCTGGTGCAGCGCGGCGTCTATGCCGAGGTCAAGGCGCGCATGGCCGCCGCCTATGCCGACCTGACCGTCGGCCCCGCGACCGAGGATCTGCGTGTCGGGCCGCTGATCTCGGACCGGCAGAAGCAGATCGTGACCGGCTTTCTGGCGCAGGGGGCCGATCTTGAGATCGCCGCACAAGGCCGGATCGTGGATCACGCGCCGCCGGGCGGGGCTTATGTGCGCCCGATGCTGTTTGGTGACGTGCCGCCCGATCATCCGCTGGCGCAGCAGGAAATCTTTGGCCCGGTCCAGGTTCTGATCCCCTTCGACACCGAGGAGCAGGCCATTCAAATCGCCAACGGCACCGACTATGGGCTGGTGGCCGGGGTCTGGACGCGGGACGGCGCGCGGCAGATGCGGCTGGCCAAACGGCTGCGTGCGGGGCAGGTGTTCATCAACAATTACGGCGCGGGCGGCGGGGTCGAGCTGCCGTTCGGCGGGGTCGGAAAATCGGGCCATGGCCGCGAAAAGGGGTTCGAGGCGCTGTACGGTTTTTCCCAGTTGAAAACCGTGGCCGCCCATCACGGCTGAGCCGGGCTAGACGATCACTTCGATCGCTTCTTGTTCCCCTACGCCAAAGACGCGCTTGTAGCGCTCGATCTCGTCTTTCGGCCCCATCGCCTTTTCGGGGTTGTCCGACAGTTTCACCGTCGGCCGCCCATTGGCCGAGACCGCCTTGCACACCAGCGAGAACGGCGCCAGCGCATCCCCCGGCACCAGACCGCGGAAATCGTTGGTCAGCAACGTGCCCCACCCGAACGAGACCTTCACCCGGCCCGCGAATTGGCCGTGCAATTCGCGGATCTTGTCCACATCGAGCCCGTCCGAGAATATGATCCGCTTCTGGCTGGGATCCTCGCCGCGCGATTTCCACCACTCGATGGCGATCTCGGCGCCCTTGGCCGGATCGCCGCTGTCAATGCGGATGCCGGTCCAGCCGGCCAGCCAGTCGGGTGCGCGGTCCAGAAACCCCTTGGTGCCATAGGTGTCGGGCAGGATGATCCGCAGGTTGCCGTCATGTTCGTCATGCCAGTCGCTCAGCACGTCATAGGGCGCGCGGGCCAGTCCTTCGTCGGTTTCGGCCAGCGCCGAATAGACCATCGGCAGTTCATGCGCATTGGTGCCGATCGCCTCGACCTCGCGCCGCATGGCGATCAGGCAGTTCGACGTTCCCGTGAAGGCCGGGCCCAGCCCTTCGATCATCGCCTGCACGCACCAGTCCTGCCACAGGAAGGAATGCCGCCGCCGGGTGCCGAAATCTGCGATCCCCAAACCGGGAATGCCGCGCAGCGTTTCGATTTTTTCCCAGACACGGGTCATGGCGCGGGCATAGAGAACCTGAAGCTCGAACCGGCGCATGTCGTTCAGAACCGCGCGTGAGCGGAGCTCCATCAGCACCGCCAAGGCAGGAATCTCCCACAGCATGACCTCGTGCCATTTGCCTTCGAATGTCAGCTCGTACTGATCGCCGCGGCGTTCGAGGTGATAGGGCGGCAGGCGCAGATTCTCGAACCATTCCATGAAATCGGGGCGGAACATCTGGCGTTTGCCGTAGAAGGTATTGCCCCGCAGCCAGGTGCTTTCACCCCGGCTGAGGCTGAGCGAGCGGATATGGTCCAGCTGTTCGCGCAGTTCGCCCTCGTCGATCAACTTGGCCAGGGGGACGTGATTCGAGCGGTTGATCAAGGAAAACTCGACCGTTGTTTGGGGTCGGTTTCGAAACACTGACTGGCACATCAGCAGTTTGTAGAAGTCCGTGTCGATCAACGACCGGACAATCGGGTCGATCTTCCATTTGTGATTGTAGACACGGGTCGCGATGTCGACCATGGGGAACTCCTGCCATTTCCGTTGTTAGATCAATCAGGGCGGTGAATGGCAAGAGTCGCGGATTTGGTAACAATGCCAAGGACAGGCCATAATGCGGGCATAATGTCTGTTCTTTTCGCGGTCTAGTTAGTCGGTGGGATGGTACGAGAAGGTAGTAGTTGGTTGAATGGGTCTGGCTTACGACTTTGATATTGTAACGATTGCAAAAGATGGGAGCGATTGCGGTTCGTCGGCTACGACTGAGCCGAAAACCGCAACGGTCTGCGCGCGTTTTCGCGATGTGAAGACGGCTGATGCTCTGAGGGGGGCGTCACCGAATCTGCGTCAGGTGTTCGTAGATGCCGGATTCATTCTGGACAGCCACGGCAGTGGTGAATCGCGTGGTTTCTATCCGCCCGAAGACGCCGCGGCCCGCGAAAAGGTCCTGCGCCAGCTGTTTGCAAATATTCGGGCCACGGGATTGCGCGGCCAGTATTGCGGTGAATTCAATCTGCGCGACTTTCTGCGCCATGTTCGCAGCGCGCAGCCTGGGATCGGCATCAAACGCCGCGATCCGGTGCGCCGCCCGCAACCGGCCACACCTGCGCCCGCAAAACCTGACCGAAGAACCGTGCCGGGGCGCATTGGCTTCGCCCTTGGCCTTGCGGTAATCGTGTTCGTCCTGCTGAAATATCTGGCTGCGGCCGGAGCGACGCCCTGAACCGTTAGGCCAGCGTAACACCCGCGTCGCGCATGGCCGGTTCCGCCGCTGCGAGCGACCCATCCAGATCGATTGCGCGGCAAACGTCGGTTCTGACGGCCACATCAAAGCCCAGCCGGGCCGCATCCACCGCCGAATAATGCACGCAGAAATCGGTCGCCAGCCCCACCAGCGTCAACCGGTCTATCCCGCGCGTGCGCAGATAGCCTTCCAGCCCAGTGGGCGTGGTCCGGTCGTTTTCGAAGAAGGCCGAATAGCTGTCGATCGCACTGCGGAAGCCCTTGCGCAGGATCAGGTCGGCGTCGGTGCGCAGGTCGGGGTGGAATTCGGCGCCGGGCGTGCCCTGCACGCAGTGGTCGGGCCACAGGACCTGTGGGCCATAGGGCATCTCGACCAGATCATAGGGCGCCTTGCCCGGATGGGATGACGCGAACGAGGAATGACCCGCCGGGTGCCAGTCCTGCGTCAGGATCACCGCATCGAAATCGGGCATCATGGCATTGATCGGGGCGACGATCTCATCCCCGTTGGGAACCGCCAGTTCGCCGCCGGGGCAGAAGTCGTTCTGGACATCGATCACGATCAGGGCATGGGTCATGGCGGCCTCCTTTGCGTGTCCTATCGGTAGGGGGGCGGGCGGGGGTCGTCAATGCGGTGTCTTGCGTTGCGGGGGGCCGCGCATTAGATCGCGGCCATGTACACGATCGCCGCACTTTATCACTTCACCCGTTTTGCCGACCCGGACGCCCTGCGCGCGCCGCTGCTGGAGCTGTGCCGCGCGCAGTCGGTCAAGGGCACGCTGCTGCTGGCGCATGAAGGCATCAACGGCACCATCGCCGGCCCCCGCGCCGGGATCGACTCGGTGCTGGCGTTTATCCGGGCGCTGCCGGGTTGTGCCGATCTGGAATGGAAAGAGGCCACCGCCAGCCAGCCGCCCTTTGGCAAGATGAAGGTGCGCCTGAAGAAAGAGATCGTGACCATGGGCCAGCCGGATGTCGATCCGCGCGCCCGCACCGGCCATTATGTCGAGCCGCAGGACTGGAACGACCTGATCCGTTCGGATGACGTGGTGGTGATCGACACGCGCAATGACTATGAGGTGTCGATCGGCACGTTCGACGGCGCAATCGACCCTAAAACGGCCAGTTTTCGCGATTTTCCCACCTGGTGGGAGCAGAACAAGCACCGATTCCACAACAAGCGCGTCGCCATGTTCTGCACCGGTGGCATCCGCTGCGAGAAATCCACCAACTATTTGCTTGGGCAGGGGGTCGAGGATGTGTACCACCTGAAAGGCGGCATCCTGCGCTATCTTGAGGAGGTCCCGCCTGAGGACAGCACCTGGAAGGGTGAGTGCTTCGTGTTCGACAATCGCGTTTCCGTAGGGCACGGGCTGGTCGAGGGGCCGCACCAGCTGTGTCATGGCTGCCGCCGCCCGATCCTGCCTCAGGACAGGGACCGCCCCGAATACGAACATGGCGTGTCCTGCCACCAGTGCATCCACGAGACGTCCGAGGCCGACAAGGCGCGGTTCCGCGAACGGCAGAAACAGATCACGCTGGCACGGGCGCGGGGCGAAGAGCATATCGGCGGCCAATAGCTTCGAATCACGCAAAAAAGCTTGCGATGATGCGCCCGGCGTTAAAATATGGCGGGTACCCGTGCTTGGGGAGGGGGACGATGGCGCATGATCCAACCACATTGCAGGATTGGAAGCCCACGCTGATCGCAGCGATGGGCCTTGTCATGCTCAGTGCTCTGGCTTGGTACATCCTTTCACACCTGACCGAATCCGCCGCCGGCGACACAATCGGAGCCGCGGCCACCATCGGGTTGGCGATTTGGCTGTTCTCTCAAACCTGGTACTACATGGCGCTTGTGCGCTCGCCCAAGCGGCAGTTGCTGCTGATGGGAATTTCCTTCATCCAGGTCGTGCCGTTTCTGTTCGCTGCAGTCTACGGGTCATATGGGTACTACGATCTGTGCGTTGAAGGCGCCCGCGGTCCGGCGGATGTCCTGTATTTCTCGTATGTTACCTTCACGACGGTTGGTTTTGGTGACTTGCGGCCAGTTGGTGTGTGCCGCGCCCTTGCCGTGGCTGAGGCGATTACCGGCTATATTCTACTGGGCCTATTCGTGGCTGCGGCCGTGGGGCTGTATGGTCGGTCGCATCGCCATCGCCATGACAAAGACGCCTGAGCCCGCCGGCCACACTTATTCACTTGTTCCGATCAATCCATTGCGACATCGCACGTTTGTCGCGGAAGCACTCGCTGGGGATCGGGCGGCGTTTTGTGCGCGAGATCCGCTCGGCAAAGGCCACCTGTTTGCCCGTCGGGTAGTCGGCAAAGGGGGAGGGATCGTGCGGCTTGTGCGCCGAAATCCAATCGGACATGGATCGCCGGTCGCGCTGCGCCTCGACCGGGATCTCCAGAGCGGACTGCTGGGCGATCGCGCGCGCATAGCGCATCTGACGGTCTGTGACGGGCAGAATGTGGTAGTCGTTGGTCGGCCCCATCGGGGTGGATTTGCGCAAAGACTGTTCCATCTGGTGATCCTCCGATCATGCAGAACAGAGATGGAACATTAACCATTTTTTTCAAGAGGGCCCCTTTTTTTGTTGGCAAAAATTCGCCCAAAGCAGTGCTTTATTGACTGATCAATCAATAATCATTACCTGCGGATGAAACCGACCGGCACCTGTCTCCCCGGGGCCCGAGAAAAAAGGATCCGCAATGAATGTTCAGCCCAAGGCCAGCCACTTTATTGATGGCGAATATGTCGAAGACACCGCAGGCACCCCGATCGACGTGATCTATCCGGCCACGGGCGAGGTCATCGCCCGCCTGCATTCGGCGACGCCGCAGATCATCGAACAGGCTCTAAACAGCGCGAAACTCGCGCAAAAGACCTGGGCGGCCATGACCGGGACCGAGCGCGGCCGCGTCTTGCGCCGCGCCGCCGACATCATGCGCGACCGCAACCACGAGCTGTCGATCCTGGAAACCCATGACACCGGCAAACCGTTACAGGAAACGCTGGTGGCCGATGCGACCTCGGGCGCGGATGCGCTGGAATATTTCGGCGGGCTGGCCGGGTCACTGACCGGTGAGCATATCCCGCTGGGCTGCGGCGATTTCGTCTATACCAACCGCGAGGCGCTGGGCGTCTGCGTCGGCATCGGCGCGTGGAACTACCCGACCCAGATCGCATGCTGGAAGGGCGCTCCGGCGCTGGCCTGTGGCAACGCGATGGTGTTCAAACCCTCGGAAACCACGCCCCTGTCGGCGTTGAAAGTCGCTGAGATCCTGATCGAGGCCGGTGCCCCCAAGGGCATCTACAACGTGGTTCAGGGCTATGGCGATGTGGGCGCCGCGCTGGTCACCGACCCGCGCGTGGCCAAGGTGTCGCTGACGGGCTCGGTGCCCACGGGCCGCAAGGTCTATGCCGCCGCGGCCGAGGGCATGAAACACGTCACGATGGAACTGGGCGGCAAGTCGCCCCTTATCGTGTTCGACGATGCCGATATCGACAACGCCGTCTCGGGCGCGATCCTGGGCAATTTCTACTCATCCGGTCAGGTCTGTTCCAACGGCACGCGGGTCTTCGTGCAGAAAGGCATCAAAGAGGCCTTCCTGACCCGTCTGACCGAACGCCTTGCCAATGTGAAGATCGGCGACCCGATGGATGAGGCCGTGAACTTCGGCCCGATGGTCAGCGAAAACCAGATGAACATCGTTCTGGGCTATATCGAGAAGGGCAAGGCCGAGAGCGCACGGCTGGTCCATGGCGGTGCGCGGCTGGATCGCCCGGGCTTCTACATTCAGCCCACGGTCTTTGCCGACGTGACCGACGACATGACCATCGCCCGCGAGGAGATCTTTGGCCCCGTCATGTCGGTGCTGGATTTCGAGACCGAGGACGAAGTGATGGCCCGCGCCAACGCCACCGAGTTTGGCCTGGCCGCCGGCGTCTTCACCAAGGACCTGACCCGCGCCCATCGCGTGGTGGCCGGGTTCGAAGCGGGCACCTGCTACATCAACACCTACAACCTGGCCCCGGTCGAAGCGCCGTTTGGCGGGTCAAAACTGTCGGGTGTTGGGCGCGAGAACTCGAAGCTGGCGATCAACCACTATTCGGAAATGAAAACCGTCTATGTCTCGATGAACGACGTCGAGGCACCCTATTAGACGATCCCAAATCGGGATTCCGGCCCAACTTGCACTGTTCCCGACATTTGGGGTCGGGAACAGAGCATACGGTGTGCGGACACTGTGGCTGACTTCTGATGCCGAGGGGTGACGCGCCCCCGCCAGTCAGGAGAGAAGTCCAATGAGAACCCATGCACAGGCCGTCGTGATCGGAGGGGGCCTTGTCGGTTGTTCCATCCTCTACCACCTTGCCAAGCTGGGCTGGACCGACGTGATACTGCTGGAGCGGGACGAGCTGACCAGCGGTTCAACCTGGCACGCGGCGGCCAACATTCACGGGCTGCACGACAACAACAACGTCACCCGCATCCAGCACTACACGATGAACCTGTACAAGCAGCTGGAGCAGGAAACCGGGCAGGGCTGCGGCGTGTTCCAGCCGGGTTCGCTGTATCTGGCCCAGACCGAAGCGCGCGAGCACCAGCTGCGCCTGCAAGAGGCCAAGGCGCGGTTCTATGGCCTGAACTTCCATGAGATCAGCCGCGAGCAGGCGATGGAGCTGCACCCGCTGGCGCAGTTCGATGATGTCCGCTGCATCATGTATGAACCCGACGGCGGCAACGTGGACCCCTCGGGGGTGACCCATGCCTATGCGGCCGGGGCGCGGGCGCTGGGGGCCGAGATTCAGCGGTTTTGCCCCGTAATCGGGACTGAACCGCAGCCCGATGGCTCGTGGATCGTGCGCACGGAAAAGGGCGACATCCACACGCAATGGGTGGTCAACGCAGCCGGGTTGTGGGGGCGCGAGGTGGCGGCTTTGGCCGGGCTGGCCCTGCCGCTGCAACCGACCGAGCACCAGTATTTCGTGACCGAAGCGATTGACGAGGTGGCAGCTCTCGGCCGCCGTCTGCCCTCGATCGCCGACCGCGACGGCGAGTATTACTTCCGGCAGGAAGGCAACGGCCTGTTGATCGGCGCCTACGAGAAAGACATGCGGTTCTGGGCCGAGGATGGCACGCCGCTGGATTTCGCCCATGACCTGTTTCCCGACGACTTGGACCGGATCATGGAGAACGTGATCCGCGCGACCGAACGTGTGCCGGTGGCCGCGACCGCAGGCGTGAAACGGGTGATCAACGGCCCGATGATCTGGTCGCCGGACTCCAACGCCATCTGGGGGCCGGTGCCCGAGCTGCGCAACTATTTCTGCTGCACCGGTATCATCCCCGGCTTTTCGCAATCGGGTGGGCTGGGCCTGCTGGCCGCGCAATGGATGATCGAGGGCGAGCCGCAATACGACATGTTCGCCTGGGATCTGGCGCGGTTCGGCGACTGGGCCGACAAGAACTTCACCAAGGCGCGAGTCTCCGACCAATATTCCCACCGCTTCGCCATCCATTTCCCGAACGAGGAACGCAGCGCCGGCCGCCCCGCTCGTGTACGCCCTGCCTACGAGTTGCAGAAGCAGATGGGCGCGGTCTTTGGGTTGAACTGCGGCTGGGAACACCCGCTGTGGTTTGCCGATCAGCCCGGAACGGTCGAAACCAACGGCTTCACCCGCCAGAACTGGTTCGAGCCGGTGGAGCAAGAAGCCCGGATGCTGCGCAAGAGCGTGGGCGTGATCGACATCTCGAACTTTGCCAACTACGTCATCAAGGGGCCGGGCGCGCATGACTGGCTGGATCGGTTGGTGGCCAACCGGGTGCCGACCGAAGTGGGACGTTCATGCCTGACCCCGCTGATTTCCGTGCGTGGCGGTGTGGCGGGCGATTTCACCATCACCAAGACGGCCCAAGACGACTACATGATGATTGGTTCGGGTATGGCCGAACGCTATCACCAACGGTTCTTCAACATGGTGGACCTGCCCGAGGGCACCACCTTCGAAGTTGCCACCAACCGCATCGCGGGCTTCAACATCGCTGGCCCGAAATCGCGCGAGGCCTTGCAACGGCTGACCAACGCCGACCTGTCGAATGAGGCGTTCCGCTTCATGCGCTCGGCCACGATCGAGGTTGCCGGGGTCACCTGCCTTGCCATCCGCGTCAGCTTCACCGGCGATCTGGGGTGGGAGCTGCACTGCGCCGAAAGTGATCAGATCAGACTCTATACAGCGCTTCTGGACGCGGCCCGCGCCTGCGGTGGCGGGCCGGTCGGCAGCCGGGCTCTGGGCGCGTTGCGGATCGAAAAAGGCTATGGCTCATGGGGGCGCGAGTATTCTCAGGAGTACTGGCCGCACGAGGTCGGTCTGGATGTGTTGATCAAGCCAGACAAGGATTTCCTGCACAAGGAGGCTTGGCTGGCGATCAAGGACAATCCCGCGCGCGAGGTGCTGTCGATCTTCGAGGTTGATGTCACCCACGATGCCGATGCCAGCGGAGGCGAGCCGATCTTCACCCCAGATGGTGCGCCCGTGGGGCGCGTCACTTCGGGCGCCTATGGCTATACGGTCGGCAAGTCGCTGGCCATTGGTTATGCCAACCCAGCCGTGGCTCAGCCGGGTGACGAGGTGCATGTCTTCATCCTGGGCAAGCCGCACAGGGCGCGGATCCTGCATGCGCCTCCGTTCGACCCCAAGGGCCTGCGCCTGCGTGACCAAAAACCGGCGATGGAGGGTGCCAAGTGACCGAAACCTTCGCCCGCGTTGCCGAGTTTGTTCTGAACCGCCCGGCGGACCAGATGCCCGACAGTGCGCGCGAAGCGGCGGCCCTGATGCTGCTGGATACTTTGGGCATCGTGATCGCATCGACCCCGATTGAGGCCGGCGTGATCGCCCGCGACACTGCGGCATTGCTGTACGGAACGACCGACTCTGCGTTCTCAGCGCGGATGCTGTGTGATGGGCGTCGGGTCAGTCTGGCGGGCGCGGCCTACGCTGCCGCCACGCAGACCGACAATCTCGACGGACACGACGGCTACAACCCGACCAAGGGGCATATCGGTGTCGTGGTCATACCCGCGCTGTGCGCATTGACCGAGCACTGCCCAGACCTGTCGGGACCCGATGCGTTGGCCGCCGTCATCACCGGCTACGAAATCGCGGGCCGCGCAGGTATCGCCCTGCACGCCACCGTCAGTGACTATCACACCTCGGGGGCGTGGAACGCACTGGGCGTGGTTGCCATGGCGGCCCGCTTGCGGGGCCATTCACCGGACCAGTTGCGCCAAGGCCTTGGCATTGCCGAATATCACGGCCCCCGCAGCCAGATGATGCGCGAAATCGCCAACCCGACCATGCTGCATGACGGCTCGGGCTGGGGCGCGCTGGTAGGCTTGTCGGCGGCGATTCTGGCCGAGCGCGGCTTTACCGGCGCCCCCGCCATCACCATCGAGAAAGCCCGCGCGGCACCCTATTGGCAGGACCTCGGCACATTTTGGCAGATGGAACATCAATACGTGAAACCCTATCCGATCTGCCGCTGGGCCCATGCCGCCATCGACGGGCTGCGCACGGTGATGAACACGCACGATCTGACCCATGACCAGATCGCCCGCGTCGAGATACATAGTTTTCACGAAGCGGTTCAACTGTATTCGGGGATGCCCGAGACAACGTCGCAGGCGCAATACTCGCTGCCATTTGCCGTCTCGACTTTTGCAGTACACGGGCGGATCGGGGTAGAGCACATCAGCGGCGATGGACTATCCGATCCGATCGTCGCCGATTTCCTGAACCGCATCACCGTATCCGAGTCGGACCGCCATAATTCCCGCTTTCCCGCCGGGCGCTGGGCCGACGTTCAGGTAACGACGCAAGACGGTCGCGTTTTCCGCTCGGGTGACATCCATGCCCGGGGCGGGCCTGAGGCTCCAATGTCGCGACAGGACGTCATCGACAAGTTTGTCGAGTTTTCTTCTGCAGAAATCGGAGAGTCTGCTGCCAAGAATCTGAGCAGGGCGGTTTTGAACCTTACCGATCCCGGCACCCGGTTTAGTGACATGGTGCAGCCTCTCTACCGGTCGGCCAAGTCGTCAGCCTGACCGGACCAACCTTGCAGCTGCAGAGGATAGGTCGACAGCGTTTCATATCGTGCCCCGTCCGGCCGTAATGTCGAAGACTTCAGGTTGAACTGGGTCACGAACATGGTGGCTTGGGGAACTGGGATTTGCAAAAAGCCCCTGTTTAGAGCCGATTCAATACCCCGAACGATGGTGATATGTGGTCGAAAGCGGCGGCGTTGCAGCCTCATCCCGGCCAGCCTAATGCACTGCAGGACGCTTTCATGCAGGTGCAGGAGTTCGGGATCGGGCTCTACCGCCATGTGCAGCGAGTTGCCGAAGCTGCCCAGCCCGGACAGTCTGATAGAAAAGGCCGGGCACCTAACCGCCTCAAGATGATCATTCAGTTCGATCAAGGCGTCCCGGGTCTGGTCGCCCAGGAAAGCCAGCGTCAGATGAAGGTTTTCAGCAGGCAAACTTCGACCGCAATGTGCTGCATGCGCGACGTCGGCGCATAGCTGGGCGATTTCGGAAGATACGGGAATGGCGACAAAACACCGAATGAGCGCTCCGGACATCCGTTGCCCCTGATCTGGATAAGGTTGAATTTGCCGGGCAGTCTGCCGGTGCTTGCATTTTCAGACAAGCGCATGTTCTCAATGCGAGGCGCATAAGCCGACCGTTCGTCGCGCCGATCCTAACTATTCCAATTCAGTTGTCACGTTCAGCAATTCGGCTATCTTCTGTCGCGTGTCGGCGCTGACCTCAAGCAGCTGTTCAGCGTCCGAAATCGGCTTGTCCGGGTCTCGCTGCACTGGCGCACGCAGGGCCGAGCTCAGATCTATGACCTGCCCCAGCGCGGTGTCCTTCGCCCCAACTTCTTCCAAGTTGAACCCCGCCCACCATGACAGGCGAGCGGCGGTATCCTCATCCCCTATGTCCCGCCAAGCCTCAACAGCGGCCGCGTAATTACCCATATCGGTCAGGGCTTGCGCCCGCAGCCTTTCAGCGTCATCGGAGGGATCCTCGGCCAATTCGCGAAGGGCCAGATCCGGTCGGTTTTCCAGCAGCGCGGCCCGGGCCCGAAGGATGGCGCGGTCGCGCCTGCGTGTCCCATCCGAACCTGCACCAGTCAAGTCTCGGGCTAGCTTGGCAAAGCCGAGGTCTGCAAAACGCCTGGCGAGCAACAGCGAAGTCTCAGTCGAAATAGACTCTAATTCATGTGGTTTCAGGGTACTTGCATACAGCAGAAAGGTCAGGTCATCCGCGCGCTCTGCTGCCAGAAGCAGGATACGATTGCGCGTGCCGGACCAGGTCTCGTCTCTGCGATGGGCATCAAGGATATTGAAGGCCGCAGAAAACTCGCCGCCCAGGGCAAGTGCCAGGGCGTGACAGCGGGCCATGACCGGGCCCAATTCAGAATTGCGCAGTTCGATCGCGTAGCCCGAGATCAGATCGATTTGGCGTCGCGAAACGGCCCCACCCTCTGCCGACTTCTTTTCAACAAGCCGGGCCAGCGCAAGCGGGGCTTCCAAATCCGAGCTTGGGTTGTCGATGACGTCGTTCAACAAAGTGTCGTTGGTGTCCGCATCTCCCTCAGCGGCAGCCACAGTTGCCTGCGCGAGTGTCACCTCGGGGTGTTGCAGAGTTTGGACGCGATCTACCGAACGCAATACCCGCCGGGCGGCTTCAAGCTGGCCGGAGTTGACGAATATCTCGGCCAGCCGGGGGCCGAGGATCCGGCGTAGATGCTCAGGAAGCCTCAGGTACGCCTGTTCCATCCGTTCCTGCTGCGCATCATCCTGCAACTGGCCATCCGCCATCGCGGCCCACATGGCAACCGCGCCGTCGCAGCGTTGCAACCCACGCAGTTGGTTAGGCTCTGATACGGGCTGATCATCAATTATTTGCGCGACCGCTCGAACCCATTCCTGTTCCGGCGATGAATCTTCCATCAACTGCAGAACCTGAATGGCCTCTGAACCGAAACCCCAGTGTGCCAACAGCTTCGCGAGCTTTAGCGCGATGGATCTGTCGACCCTGTCGAACTCCCGGAACAGCCCTGCACGCAGCTCAGCCACCTGATGCGCAAAGGGCCGACCGTCAGACCAGGTGTCGAACCCCAATTCGGCATCCGAAATACAGGCTGGCAGCGACTCCAGAGGTTGCAGAGGTGGCTCTCCCAGTTTGCCCAACTCGTCAAGGATCGAGCTTACCTGGATATGCGCAGGCAGATCCCGCGCGATGTCCGGAAGCGCTTCCGGCACCGAAGCACGCGGACCCGGAGGTGTGACATTCAGGTCGACAAGCTCGCGGTCCGCACCTTGCAACAGACGGGTCGAAAGGCGCTGCTGCAGGCCATCGCGATCCAGTTGCAGAAGGGGGGCAACCAATTCAATTGATGGGGCTTCGGCCTGTGGACGACGTTTGGAAGTCTGTTCTGGGATCACAATCGATGGAATGTCCAGCCTTGGCGGAGGCAAGGCTTTTTGCGCCGCTATGTCCAAAACGATCATCGTATCCTTGTACAAAAAAGCGGCCGCCGCGCAATCACAGCCGAAGTCCAGCTCAAGCGGCGCGCCGGGATCGGCCTGCGATATCGCCTCAAGCCGGCCTGCGGACAATCGTGCAAAGACCGATCCGGTCTTGAATTCCACGTCGTCCAATTCGACCGCCAGGCGCGCACCGTTTTTCCGGTGGGCGAGGCTCCAGTTGGTGCCCGCAGGAACGCTGAGAACAAGCCGCGTGAAGCCGTCATGTTCGCCGGACCGCACCGGAACGTCCTTCGCCAGCACTCCAGTTGCCGATGCGCTCAGGCCAAGGGTCAGGAGCAAAACCCGGATCATGCTGCCGCCTGCTTGATCTCTTTCAAGGCTTTCTCCAATTCGGTGAAGCCGGGGCGATTGTGGGTCGGCGTGTTCTGGCGACCAACCTCGATACACATTGCAGGGTTGTGATTGTGCAGGTTGGCAACCAGAACTTCCCGGATCAGTTGATAGAAGTGATTGTCTTCCTCCACGACCGCTTTCAGCTTTCCGGCGAAGGGGCCGACCAGCCCGTAGGCCAGAAAGACGCCCAGGAAAGTCCCGACAAGGGCACCTCCGATCAACTTGCCCAAGACCTCAGGCGGTTGGTCGATCGAGCCCATGGTCTTGATCACGCCCAGAACGGCCGCGACGATCCCCAGTGCCGGCAACCCGTCCGCCACGGTTTGCAGGGCGTGGCTGGAATGCATGGCGTGGTGGAAATTGGCATCCATCCGCTTTTCCAGAACCTCTTCAACCTGATGGGGATCGTCATAGTTCATCGCCGCCGACCGCATGGTGTCGCAAATCAGGTCCACTGCCTCTTTGTCCGCCTGTATCTTTGGGAAGGCCGCAAAAATGGCCGAGTTTTCAGGGTCTTCTATGTGCTGCTCGAGCTCGACCGGATTTGAACGGGCAAGCCGGATCAGCGAGAACAGAAGGCACAGCAGATCGCGGTAGTCTTCGGGCTTCCATTTCGGGCCTTTGAAAACCTTGCCTAGATCCTTGATCGTGTGTTTGACCGCCGACATGTCATTGCTGATCAGAAAGGCGCCGATGGCGGCCCCGCCGATCATCATCATCTCGAACGGCAGAGATTTGAGGATGATGGCCATCTTGCCGCCGGCGGCGAGGTAGCCGCCGAACACCATTACGAAAATAACAACGATTCCAAGAATTCCGATCATGTGGTCTCTCCGGCAGAGCGGTCTTTGAGGGTGGGGCTCATGGCGGCTACTCAGTCGGGGCGTTGGCGTTGCGTCCGGCCATTACGACACTGATGGTATAGGCGGCCTCGGGGCTGAGACCGGCCATCACACCCGCAGCTGCCTCAGGCGGCATACGCGACAGAAAACCGGCCGCAAAAACCGGATCCATCGTTTCGAACAGCGCCGCGGCGTCCTTGGGCTTCATGTTCTGATAGACATCGGTCAGACGGGTGAGGTCGGTTTCAGCCGCCTTGTCCGCCACGGCCAATGTCTCGCGCAGCGATGCCTCGGCCTCTTGCAAAGCGGACAGGCGCGTCGCAATGGCCTCGTTGGCAATCTCCAGGGCACGCTCCCTGTCGCGCAGCGCGCTCTCACGCTGTCTGACGACCGCTTCCCGACGCAGCAATTCGGTCAGCAAGGCTTGCATGTCCGGCTTTTCGTCCGAGCCGGCGCTGTGTGCCGAGAGTTCCGAGGGGTCAGGCCCCCTTGCCAAAGCCGGCCCAGCCTCCAGCCCCAGCCGTATGATGGCGGAACTGATCATCAAGGCTGAAATGAGTGTCAGAACGCCACCACGCGGTCGACGTTGGGCAGGTTGCAGGCTGCGCATCAGGATCGGGCCTCGCTACCTTGAGCCTTGTGCCTGAAGAACAATACGCCCTTGGGAATCGGGCCCGGATCCTCTGCGGGGTCGTTGGTGGATTTGACCTCGGCTTCCGGCCCGGATGGCATTTGTTCCACCGCCTCAGGCTCGGCGGGTTGCCTGGGTGCCTGAGGCCCGGATTCCTCTTTCAGCGATACCGGTTCCGCCTCGAGAGGTGACGGCTTTTTGGCTTCGACCGAGGCATTTGCAGGCTCCCCAGTCCCGGGTTTGTCCTCGGGGATCACGTCGTGCATCGACGCCATGATCAACTCAAGCCGCTGTGCGACTGACTCGGCGCGCTCGGTCAGATCCTGCAGTTTGAGTCCGGATTGGTCAGATGCCGCCCGCGCGGCATCCAGGGATTTTTTCAGTTCTTCCGCCTGTGCGGACAGAACGGATACCGCGCCACCGACGCCCCGCTCCAGATCCGTGAACCGCCTGAGGCGTCGGGCCAGAACAAAACAGTACAACCCGGCCCCCAAGGCGCCGGCGACCAGCAGAATGTCCGAGATCAGTTCCAATTTCGCCTCCTAGTTCAATACGAATTCCGTGACCAGAACGTCACGTACCCGACCTTCGCCAACGACGATGCCGATGCGCCGCAGCAGGTGCCCGCGGATGCGAACCAGGGCCAGCGAGTCCTCGAGGTCGGACAGGTTGATGGCCCGGAGATAGCCGTTCATCACGTCCATGATGCGGGGAATCATCTTTTCCACCTCGGCCTCGTGACCGGCGGCCACCTCAAGTTGAGCGTGGAATTTCAGATGGCGCGAATCGCCGGAATTCACGGACACGATCACGGGCGGCAGGTCGACGAACCCGACGTCCGGCAACGCATCGATCGCATCTCCGGCGTCCGCATTGACCGCTGTTTTTCCTTCGGCCTCGGGTGCTTTGCCCAAAAGCCCGGACGAGGTCACATAGTACCCGCCCGCGGCACCCAGCAGCGCCAGAACCGCGCCAATCATCAGTCCCTTTTTGCCCGACTTCTTCGGGCCTTCTGCCTCATCCACGGTCGCGTCTGTCATGGCGTCCTCATTCTTGCGTTCGGCACCCGTCATAACCCCGCAGGGACTAACCGATTGTTAAGGGCAATCGGTCAAACAGGGCACGAGCCGCACAGAATGTCGGCGAGTCGGAGGTGAGCGTGCAGCAGATCGGAACTGTCTGGGCAAGTTTGGGCAGGCGCAAACAAATCATCGTGGCGGGGGCGGCTGTCGTCGTGTTCCTGAGTGTCCTGGCGATGTCGCGGTTGGTGACATCTCCGTCCATGACGCTCCTCTATGCGGGGCTGGAAAGCGGGGCGGCGGGGGATATCGTCCGGGCCCTGGATCAACGCGGAGTCACCTACGAGATTCGTGGCGGCTCAATCTATGTTCCGGGCTCGCAACGCGACGAGTTGCGCATGACCCTGGCAAGCGAGGGTCTGCCTGCAAATGGTAACCGGGGTTATGAGCTGCTGGACACGCTGAGTGGGTTCGGTACGACCTCGCAGATGTTCGACGCTGCCTATTGGCGCGCCAAGGAGGGTGAACTGGCGCGAACCATCGTCAGCAGTTCTCATGTAGGGCAGGCGCGGGTTCACATTGCCAGCGGGTCCACAAGCCCGTTCCAGCCCAGCGTTTCGCCAACCGCTTCGGTCTATCTGGTGCCATCCGGGGCCAAGATCACGGTCGAACAGGCCAAGGCGATCCGTTTTCTGGTGGCCTCCGCCGTGACCGGCCTCGCGCCCGAGGATGTTGCGGTGATCGATTCCAGCGGCGCCGTGATCGGCCCGCAAGAGACGGCGGTCGCCGCCGACACTGCCGATGACAAGGCCAAGGTCCTGCGCGACCGCGTCCTGCGGCTGGTCGAGGCGCGCGTCGGACCCGGCAACGCGGTGGTCGAAGTCAGCGTCGACACGGTCACCGAGACCGAATCCATAAGAGAGCGGCGGTTCGACCCCAAGGGCCGCGTCGCAATCAGCACCGATGTCGAGGAACGGTCGGATACCTCCCGCAATCAGTCGTCGGATGTGACGGTCGCGTCCAACCTGCCGGACGGGGACGGCAATGGCAGCGATGAATCGAATTCTTCAGCCACGCAAACCCGCGAGCGGATCAACTATGAGGTTTCAGAGACCGAGCTTGAAGTTCTGCGGGTGCCCGGGGCAATCAAACGCCTGACGGTTGCCGTTCTCGTCAACGGTACCCGCACAACGGACGCTACCGGTGCCGAGATTTTTGTACCGATGGCACAGCCGGAACTGGACGCTCTGGAAGAGCTTGTCGCCTCGGCCGTGGGCTTCGACGCGGATCGCGGGGATGTCATCACGCTGAAATCCCTGGAACTGCCCAATGTCGAACCGCAGGGAACATTGGCGACCGCTTCGGTCTGGCAAAGCCTCCATCTGGATACAATGTCGCTGATACAGATGGCAGTGTTGGCCATGGTCTCGCTGATCATGGGGCTGTTCGTGATCCGGCCGATCCTGACCGGTTCGGCCGCAGTGCCAGCCTTGCCGAGTGCCGCGGCCCCCGCCGATGGCGGCGCGCCATATCTTGTCGGTGAAATCTCGGATGCGGATGGACAGGAATTCAGCGCTCTCACCGGCCAGGGCGAAAACGGAGGCTCTGTGCCTGCGATTGGCTCGTCGGCAAGCGAAGATGCGGTCGGCCGTCTGCGCGCCATGATCGGGGACAAACAGGAAGAAACGGTCGAAATTCTGCGGAGCTGGCTGGAAGAAAACAAGGAGAAGGTGTGATGTCGATCGCCCACCTGCTCGAGGATTTCACGGCTCAGGCCGACGGCGCGAATCTGCGGTTGCTGGACGAAGAGGCATTGGAGGAAGAGCGGCTCGCCGCTTTCGAACGCGGATATGGTGCGGGGTGGGAGGATGCGTTGCAGGCCCAAGCCCAAGGTCGTGCTGCACTGACCGAGGATATGCGGGCGGCTTTCTCCGACATGTCCTTCACCTACCAGGAAGCTCTGACCCGGATGACCTTGTCGCTTGAACCGATGTTCAGTGCTCTGGTTCAGACCGTCCTTCCCCAGGCGTTGGATCGGGGGCTTGCCACCCGCGTGATCGAGCAGTTGAGCGAAATGGCCAAGGCGCAGGTTGCACAACCGATCCTTCTGTTGGTTCCACCCGGTGTTGAAGGGGATGTCGATGCAATGTTGCCCGCCGACATAACGCCTCTCCCCAAGGTCGTCGCGGACCCCGAGTTGCTGCCGGGTCAGGCGCGGTTGCGGGTCGGCACCGCCCGGTCCGAGGTTGATTGCACCGCGCTGCTGGACGCGATCGCCGCCGCTTTCGACGCATATGTTTTTGAGGCAAAAGAGGCTTTGTCAAATGAGTGACGCACCTGCATCCAAACCTGAAAGACCCAATCCGTTCGAAGCCGTTCCCATCGAGGTGACGGTTTCCGTCGGTCGGGCGCGCCCCCTGATACGCGACCTGTTGAGCATGGGTGAGAACGCCGTTCTGACCTTGGACAAACGGGTCGAAGATCCGGTGGATCTGTATGTCGGCGACCAATTGGTCGCCCGTGGTCTGCTCGAGGAAATGGAGGGGGACAATGCCGGCCAATTGGCGGTGCGTCTGACCGAGATTTCGGATTTCCAGAACGGACTTGGATGATGCGTCGGGCGGCCTGGTGTGCATTGGCGATCCTTGTGCTGACACCAGCAGTGGGATCGGCTCAGGAGCTGTCGCTGTCGTTGGGCGACGGCGGATCCATATCGGCGCGAACCATTCAGTTGATCCTGCTGATCACAGTGCTCAGCCTGGCACCCGGCCTTGCGATCATGGTGACCTGTTTCCCCTTTCTGGTCACGGTACTGGCCATTCTGCGGCAGGGGATCGGGTTGCAACAGTCCCCGCCCAACATGCTGATCGTCAGCCTGGCGCTGTTTCTGACCTACTTCATCATGGAGCCGGTCTTTGCCCAGGCTTGGGACACCGGGATCCGCCCGATGGTCGAAGAAACGCTTGCGATAGAGCCTGCATTGGAACGTGCGATGGTGCCGTTCCGCGAGTTCATGGCGGCGCGGCTGGATGGTGATACGTTTCGGGCCATGGCGGCCTTGCGCCCCGACACCGCGTCGATGGAGCTGTCGCCGGAGGCGCCTCTGTCGGTTCTCATGCCGTCGTTCATGCTGTCCGAGGTTGCCCGCGCGTTCCAGATCGGATTCCTGATATTTCTACCGTTTCTGATCATCGATCTTGTAGTGGCCGCGGTACTCATGTCGATGGGGATGATGATGGTGCCGCCCGCCACGGTTTCGCTGCCGTTCAAACTGGCGTTTTTCGTGATTGCGGATGGGTGGTCCCTGATCGCCAGTGCCTTGGTGCGAAGCTACTCCTAAACTGCACGTGGACGGTCTCAGCGCAGGATCTGCAGCCGTGCCCGCAGACCCTGATCGCCCGCTTCAAAGCGCAGCGAGCCGCCATGTTGCTCTGCCACGGTTGCAACGATTGTCAGACCCAGCCCGAACCCGTCGGACGACCCGATGTTCGAACCGCGCCGGAACGGGGCCATCAGCGCCTCGATATCCGAGACGGACAAGTTGGTTCCCTTGTCTTCGACGACAATCGTGGCGGTTTCCGCGTCTGTTTCCAGTTCAACCGTCGCGTGGCGCCCGTATTTCAGCGCGTTGTCGATCAGGTTCGTCAACGCCCGTTTCAATGAGATCGGCCGGGCCATGACAAGGATGCGGCGGGTCTCTGGAAGCGAGCCATGCCCGCGCCGCGACATGAAGAGCGACGCCGCGCCCTCCACCTCGACCGGGGCGACCTGTTTCAGGGTCACAGGCAGATCCATGTCCTGATAGTCGGCAACCAGCGACTCGACCAGTGAGGTGAGGGAGATCTGGCGCGGGTCTTCGACGCTCAGTTCCGAGCGGGTGTAGGTCAACACGCTTTCGATCATGCCCGTCATCTGGTCGACATCGGACTCTAGCTTCTCTCGCAATTCGGCGTCCGGAATCAGCGCCGCGCGCAGACGCACCCGGGCTGCTGGCGTCCCAAGGTCGTGGCTGACGCCGGACAAGACCGTGGCACGCTTTTCCAGCTGTGCGCGTTCGTCCTCAAGATGCGTATTGACCGCCGATACGATGTCGCGCAGTTCGGCCGGCCCGGACATATCGTAGCTGTCCGGACCCCCGCTGCGCCGGCGGTCACGCAGCGACTGGGAGAACCGCGAAAAGCTGTCTGTCACATTGCCGACCGATGTCAGAATGATCGCAAGTGCCACGACGGCCAGAAAGATCGCGGGCAGGCGCAGGTCGGCCGGGGCCGCGTCGCACCCCCAGACCTGCGTACCGTCGATCTTCTGCCACGCGCCCTGTCCGAACCGGGCCACCAGAATGGGTTCGCTGCAATAGGTGGCCAGCAGGCGTGTCAGGTTGCCCATCTTCTGCGGCCCGGTCTGATCGCTGCCCGACACGATGTCGGATACCGGATAGACCAGCCGGTCGGACAAGACCGCAAGCGTCAGGTTCCGCCCGCTGAGCGGCGCGGAACTGTCGGTCAGAATGGACAGGTTGGTCAGAAACCGGCGCCCTGCAAGGTCGGGCAACTGCTCGAATTCACCGGCATCGGCCAGACTTGATGCCTCGGGCGGCAGTGGCGTGATCAACACGTCGGGATGCGAGGCGCGACCTGTGCGCAGATCTTCGTAGACCGAGAACCCGGCAACATAGGCCCGGGTCAGATAGGCGTCCCAGTTGCGAACGGATGAAAACCACAGTCCTGCCGCCAGCAACCCGGCAGCAAACGCACCCAGGCTCCAAGCCCAGCCCAGATCCCGCAAGCGCAGGGTCATGCCTCCTGTTCCACGGTGACCTCGCAGGCGAAGACATAGCCGACACCGCGGGCCGTGCGCAGCATCTGCGGATCTTTGGGGTTGGCCTCGATCTTGGACCGCAGCCGCCCCACCAGGACGTCGATGGCCCGACCCTGCGCTTCGGGCTTGTCACCGCTGCCGGTCACGTCCAGCGCGGCGGCGATCTCGTCGCGGGTCAGCGGAATGTGCGGGTTGGCCAGCAGCACCTTGAGCAACGCGGTTTCGCGCTGCGACAGCGACACCTGGTACCCGTCCGGGGCATGCACCTCGTCGCGTTTGCCGTCATAGACCCATCCGCCAAAGCGGAACGTGCGGATCCGCCGGCGATAGGCCAGCGATGGCGTGCGCCGCGCGCGCTGCATCACCGCGCGCACGCGCGCCAGCAGCAGTTGCGGGTTGAACGGCTTGGCGATGTAGTCATCGGCGCCCACCTCGTACCCGGCCATGCGCTGATGATCGGCAGACAGGGCCGACACGAAGATGATCGGCACGTCCTGTGCGCGGCGCAGCCGGGCGCAGATCTCAACACCGTTTTCATCACCCAGCATCACGTCCAGAAGGATCAGGTCGATGCGGCCTGATTTCAGGTGCGCCAGCACCTCACGCTCGGTTGCTGCTGGCAGGGCAATGAACCCGTTCTGGTGAAAGAACTGGGTCAACATCGACCGGATTTCCGGATCGTCATCCACAACCAGCAGACGTGGAATGCTCACGCTGTTCCTCCCCGATTTCCCCCTCGACGCTGCCCTCAATTGTAACGGACTGCAACAGATTCAAGGTCAACGTAACACGCTGTAACAAAAGGCGGGAATATTTGCAGCCCGCGCCGGATACATGGGAAATTTGCCATTGCCAGACGGCAAGCGGCTGCCGGTAATGTCCCGCATCGCTGCCCCGCGGCAGCAAACAAGGATCTGGGAGGATACCAAACATGAAACGTTTCGCACTCGCCACGGCGTCGTCGCTGGCCGTTCTGGCTGGCACGTCGGTGATGGCCGAACCGCAGGCCGAAGTTCTGCACTGGTGGACGTCGGGCGGCGAGGCCAAGTCGGTCGCCGTTCTGCAGGAAGAGTTCGCAGCCAATGGCGGCACCTGGACGGATATGCCCGTTGCAGGCGGCGGCGGAGACGCGGCGATGACCGCGCTGCGCGCCCGCGTTCTGGCCGGCAACGCGCCGACCGCCGTTCAGCTGAAAGGCCCGGCGATCCAGGAATGGTACGAAGAGGGTGTTCTGGCGGACATCTCGAACGTTGCCGAGGCCGAGGGCTGGGCCGAAGTCCTGCCCGCCTCGATCGCGGCGCATATGCAATGCGAAGGCACCTGGTGCGCCGCACCGGTCAACGTGCACCGTATCGACTGGATCTGGGCAAATGCCGACATCCTGGCCGCCAATGACATCGAGATGCCGACCACCTGGGAAGAGTTCAACGCCGCTGCCGAGAAGCTGCAGGCCGCAGGCATCATCCCGCTGGCCCACGGTGGTCAGGCCTGGCAAGACGCAACCGTTTTCGAAGCAGTTGCGCTGGGCATCGGTGGACCCGAGTTCTTCAAAAAGGCCTTTGTCGATCTGGACCCCGAGACTCTGACCTCGGACACGATGGTTCAGATTTTTGACCAGATGCGCACCCTGCGCGGGTTCGTTGATGAGAACTTCTCGGGCCGCGACTGGAACCTGGCCACCGCGATGGTCATGAACGGTGAGGCCGCCTTCCAGATCATGGGTGACTGGGCCAAGGGTGAATTCCTGGCCGCGGGCAAAGTCCCGGGCGAAGACTTCCTGTGTGGCTCGACCCCCGGTGACGGATACCTGTACAACGTCGACAGCTTTGCCATGTTCGACGTGGACGGCGACGACAAGCGCGCCGGTCAGGAACTGCTGGCCAAGCTGATCGTTGCCCCCAAGTTCCAGGAAGTATTCAACCTGAACAAGGGTTCGATTCCGGCGCGGACCGACGTGGCGCTGGACAAGTTCGACATCTGCGCCAAGATCTCGGCCGAAGACATGGGCGCTTCGTCCGCCAATGGCTCGCTGCTGCCGTCCTACGCACATGGCATGGCGCTGCGCGGTGCGCAGGCTGGTGCGATCACCGACGTCGTGACCGCACATTTCAACTCGGATATGTCCTCGGCTGACGCGGTTCAGCAACTGGCGGACGCGGTGGCAAACAGCTACTGATCCAACACGCTCTGCCCCCTATACTGCGGGGCAGAGCATCTTTCCCCGGAGGAAAAAATGTCCGAATGGCTGGAAAACCACCTTCCCAAGGTGGTGCTGGCACCGTCGTTCATCGCCGTATTGATCTTTGTCTACGGATTTATCGGATGGACCGCCTGGGTGTCGCTGACCCGATCGAAACTGCTGCCGAAATACGAGATCAAGGGCTTCATCCAATATGACCGCCTGTTTGACTCGCCCCGCTGGGACACGGCGATCAACAACCTTTACGTCTTTGGCGCGCTGTTCATCGTGATTGCGATGGTTCTGGGCCTGCTGCTGGCGATCCTGCTGGATCAGAAGATCCGCGTCGAAGGCGCGATCCGTACGATCTACCTGTACCCGATGGCGCTGTCGATGATCGTGACCGGCACCGCGTGGAAGTGGATCCTGAACCCGGGTCTGGGTATCGAGGCCATGGTCCAGGGCTGGGGCTTTCCGAATTTCAAGTTCGACTGGCTGGTGAACCCGGACTACGCGATCTACACGATCGTCATCGCCGCGATCTGGCAGAGTTCGGGTTTTGTCATGGCTCTGTTCCTGGCCGGACTGCGCTCGGTGGATGGCGAGATCATCAAGGCCGCGCAGGTCGATGGCATCCCCACCTGGCGGATCTATACGGCAATCATCATTCCGTCGATGGCTCCGATCTTCCTGTCGGCCTTCATCGTGTTGGCACACCTTGCGATCAAGAGCTTTGACCTTGTCATCGCCCTGACAGGCGGCGGTCCGGGTTACGCAACCGATTTGCCCGCAACATACATGTACGCGATGGCGTTTTCGCGCGGCGATATCGGCCAGGCGGCGGCGTCCGCGATGATCATGATGCTGGTCGTCTTTGCCATCGTGGTTCCTTACCTCTACTCAGAACTGAGGGCGAAAAATGACTGATCTGTCGATGCCCCAAACCCGAACCCGCAGCCAGAGTGCCACGGGCAAGATTGCCCTGCGTTGGTTGCTGTATGTCCTGCTTGGTCTTTTTGCGCTCTACTACCTGATGCCGCTTTTCGTGATGTTGACCACATCGCTCAAAAGCCTCGAGGAAATTCGCACGGGATCGCTGATCTCGCTGCCGCGCGAGGTCAGTCTGGATGCCTGGAAAACCGCCTGGTCAGGCGCCTGCACCGGTATCCAGTGCGAAGGCCTGCGGCCCTATTTCTGGAACTCGGTCCTGATTGCGGTCCCTGCCGTGGCAATCTCGACCCTTCTGGGGGCGTTGAACGGATTTGTCGTCGCGCAATGGCGTTTCAAAGGGGCCAACATCATCTTTTCTCTGATGCTGTTCGGTTGTTTCATCCCGTTCCAAGTGGTCCTGCTGCCGATGGCGCGTCTGCTGGGCATGATGGGGATCGCCGGAACCATTCCGGGCCTGATCTTCGTCCACGTGATCTATGGGCTTGGCTTCACAACGCTGTTCTTCCGCAACTACTACGTCACCATCCCGGCCGAGCTGACCAAGGCGGCGCGAGTGGATGGTGCCGGGTTCTTTCGGATCTTCTGGTCGATCTTCCTGCCGCTGTCGCTGCCCATCATCGTGGTGACCGTGATCTGGCAGTTCACCCAGATCTGGAACGATTTCCTGTTCGGCGTTTCGTTCAGCCAGGCGGGCACGCAGCCCGTGACCGTGGCGCTCAACAACATCGTCAACTCAACCACCGGCGTCAAAGAGTACAACGTCGACATGGCCGCCGCGATCATCGCGGGGCTGCCGACGCTGCTCGTCTATGTCGTTGCCGGTAAGTATTTCATCCGCGGCCTGACCGCCGGTTCCGTGAAGGGATAACCCATGGCTCCCATCCTCGATATCCAAAACCTGTACAAGAATTACGGCGCAACCGAGATTCTGAAGGACATCAACATCTCGATCGAACCGGGCGACTTCCTGGTGCTGGTCGGCCCTTCCGGCTGTGGTAAGTCGACCCTGCTGAACTGCATCGCCGGGCTCGAGCCGATCTCGGGCGGGACGCTGTCGATTGGCGGCAAGGACATGACTCATGTCAGCCCCAAAGACCGCGACATCGCGATGGTGTTCCAGTCCTACGCCCTGTACCCGACCATGTCGGTGGCCAAGAACATCACCTTTGGCATGAAGGTGCGCGGCGTCGATCAGGCAACTCAGGACGCCAAGCTGAAAGAGGTCGCCTCGCTTCTGCAGATCGAGCCGTTGCTGAACCGCCGCCCCAGCCAATTGTCGGGTGGTCAGCGACAGCGTGTGGCAATGGGCCGGGCTCTGGTGCGTGACCCCAAGCTGTTCCTGTTCGACGAACCGCTGTCAAACCTGGACGCCAAGCTGCGGGTCGAGATGCGGACCGAGATCAAGAAGCTGCATCAGACGCTGGATGCCTCGATCGTCTATGTGACCCATGATCAGATCGAAGCGATGACCCTGGCCACCAAGATCGTGGTGCTGAAGGGCGGTGTGGTGCAGCAGATCGGCACTCCGGCCGAGATATACAATCGCCCCGCCAACCTGTTCGTGGCCGATTTCATGGGCTCGCCGGCGATGAACCTGATCCCGGCGCGGGTCCAGCGCAACGGGACCGGCACGCAGGTCGCCATTGCGCGGGATGGGGCTGATCCGATCGTGCTGACGGATACGCGCGATCTGGACCTGCCCGAAGAGGTGATCCTGGGCCTGCGCCCCGAGGACATCGCTGAATCCGGGTTCCGCGCTGGTGCCGGTGTGCAAGAGGCCGCCTGCCTGGTCGATATGGTGGAACCGGCCGGTGCCGATACCTACGTCGTGTCGGAACTGGGCGGCAAACAGGTCACTGCGCGCCTGCATGCCGAGACCAGCGCCAGGGCCGGTCAGATGCTGAACCTGGCCTTTGACATGAGCAAAGTGTCCTATTTTGCGAAAGCGACAGGCGAACGCCTGAACTGAGCCACAAAAAAACGCCGCGCAGGGATCCTGCGCGGCGTCATCACTACTCTGACCGGTTGGTTCAGCCGGTCTTTTTCAGGTCATTGATCAGCTGATCCAGGTTGCCTTTGCGTGCATCCAGCATGGCGCCGATCTCGGTCCGCTCTGTCAGCAGCAGGTTCACCCCTTCGATGAACATGTTGTAGAACTTGTCGCGACCCGACTTGTCCGACACCAGGAAGGTCACTTCGAACGGCGCTTCGCCGCGCAGCTTGACGCTGCTGCGAACCTCGTAACCGGCCTTGATCTTGCGGGCATTCTTGACGGTGACCTCACCCCCGATGAATTCGCGGAAGCGTCGACCGTATTTGCGCGAGATATACCCCTGGAAAGCCTTGGTGAATTCGCGCATCTGCGCCTTGCTGGCGCTGCGCGCATCGGCGCCCAGCGCATAGCGTGCCATGATCGGAACGTCGGCATATTGCACGAAGATCTTTTCGAAATCGCGCAGCATGGCGCTTTCGGATTTGCCCGACTCGATCACGCGCGTGATGTCGGCAACGACGCTGTTGACCAGTTGTGTCGCGCTGGCCTCGGTCAACGCCAGGGTCTGCTGCGGAAGGCCAGCCACGGCCAGCCCGGCCAGGGCGGTGGCGGCAAAGGTACGGCGGTTCATGGCGTTATTCAGCATAGGGGTCCTCATATGGGTCCTCGTAAGGGTCAAGGTATGGGTCCCTGACCGGGTCGGTGCCGGTATCGGCGTAGGGATCGGAATACAGACCCAGATAGGCATCCTCATCGTCCCTTGCCAGTTCGAACCGGCGGTTTTGCAAATAGATCAGGCGGGCCTGAGCGTAACTGTCTGCGCTTTCGTACAGAATCGAGTCGACCGTGTCCGAGAATCTGCCCCGATCGCCCATCCGCCGTACCACCTCGGCATAGACGCCCAGGTTGTCGGCCGGTCGCGTCGGCGAGAAGTTGATCGGGTTCGAGAACAGGTTGACCACAACGCCGACCGCATCCCGGGTCGTCGAGGGGCCGTAGAACGGCAGTTCGACATAAGCCCCTTCGCCGAAGCCCCAGACATGAAGCGTTTCGCCGAAATCGGTATCAACCGGCGGCAGGTTCAACTCATCCGCCGGTTTGGACAGACCGAACCCGCCCACGGTCGAGTTGATCACGAACCGCAGCAGGGCGTTGCCCGACTGTTTCAGATTGCCCTGCAGCAGATAGTCGACGGCCTGTCCGGGCAACGAGATGTTTTCAGCGAAGTTGTTGAAGCTGGTGACCATCGGGTCGGGTACGATTTTCACATAGCCTTTCGAGGCCGGGCGGAACAGGAACCGGTCGACGCCCAGATTGAACTTGTGAATGCCGCGATTTGCGTTTTCGTAGGGGTCGAAGACCTCGCCGCGGGCCGCTGCGTCCTGGGGCTGCGACGCGCAGGCCGACAGAACCGCGAACAGCGACACTGCGACGATGTGCTTGAAACGGATCCGGTTGGACACGGTCTTGGTTACTCCCGATCGTCCGGATGTAATCCAGCCGGACACTCAATCAATACGTTTTCTCGTTGGCACAACGGACCAATTCAACGGCACATAGTCGTTTCGCACTCGAAAGGAAACTCCTAGCGTTTAACCCGCGCGCCGGACCCGGGTAAAGTGGCCTGCATTCAACACATCCGCATGAGTGGAGACCTGCCCAAATCGCGGGCAAAGGCGAAATTGCCGGTTTCCGGCTTTCCGTGGGCGGTGTTCCCGGTTAGCGTCCGCCCGAGTCACATGAAGTTGAGGACAATCACATGAGCATCGCAGCCAAACTGGAATCCCTGGGCGTGACCCTGCCGGACGCCCCCGCACCGGCAGCCAATTACGTGCCGTTCGTGCGGGTGGGCAACATCGTCTATGTGTCGGGCCAGATCTCGAAGGACGATGCGTTGATCACCGGCAAGCTGGGCGCCGATATGGATGTGGCCGCCGGTGCGGCGGCGGCCCGGGTCTGTGCCATCAACCTGCTGGCCCAGGTCAAGGCGGCCTGCGGCGGGGACATCGACAAGCTGGTGCGGGTGATCAAGCTGACCGGCTTCGTGAACTCGACCGCCGATTTCACCGACCAGCCGCAGGTGATCAACGGCGCGTCCGACTTCCTGGTCGAGGCGCTGGGCGATGCCGGCCGCCATTCGCGCTCGGCCGTCAGCGCCGCGTCGCTGCCGTTGGGCGTGGCCGTCGAGATCGAAGGGATTTTCGAGATCCAATGACACCGTCTCTTTCTCGTGTGCTCATGGGCGCGCCGATCGCGCATCGGGCGCTGCATGACATTCGGCAGAACCGCCCGGAAAACAGCCGGGCGGCCATCCGGGCCGCCATTGCTGCGGGCTACGGGATCGAGATTGACCTGCAGCTGACGTCGGACGGCCATGCCATGGTGTTCCACGATTATGACATGGCGCGTCTGACCGGGCGGTCCGGCGCAATCCAGCAGATCACCCGGGCCGAGGCCGCGGACCTTCCGCTGCTGCACGGGGACGAGGGGATCCCTTCGCTTGAGGAAGTTCTGCAACTGGTGGCGGGCCGCGTGCCGTTGCTGATCGAGTTCAAGGATCAGCACGGTGCGATGGGGCCTGTAGACGGGCGGCTGGAGCAAGACGCGGTCGCGCTGTTGAAGTCCTATGACGGTCCGGTCGCGCTGATGTCGTTCAACCCCAACTCGGTGGCCGAGCTGGCCCGGCTGGCGCCGGAGATTCCGCGTGGATTGACGACCTGTTCCTACAAGCCCGAAGTCGAGCATCTGCCGGCCGCGGTCTGCGACCACCTGCGCGACATCCGCGATTTCGACCGGGTTGGCGCCGGCTTCATCAGCCACGAGGTGCAGGATCTGTCCCGTCCCCGCGTGGCCGAGCTGAAGGCGCAAGGCGTACCGATCCTGTGCTGGACGGTGCGCTCGGCCGAACAAGAGGCCGAGGCGCGGAAGGTGGCCGACAACGTGACCTTCGAGAACTATCTGGCCGCCATTCCGGGTTGAACCCGGCTGCCGGCGTCACAGATAGTTCAGGGGACGCAGGAGGGCACATGGACCAGTCACAGATCGAAATACGGGTTCTGTCGACGCTGGATCAGATCCCGGCGGCCGAATGGGACAGTTGCGCCTGCCCCGAGGCCGCCGACGGCACCCGCCCGCTGGACCCGTTCACCACGCACCGGTTCCTGCGCGCGCTGGAAGACAGCGGCTCGGTTGGACGGGGCACCGGCTGGCAGCCGCAATACCTGACCGCCTATCTGGACGGCCTGTTGATCGGGGCCGCGCCGATGTATGCCAAGTCGCACAGCCAGGGCGAATATATTTTCGATCACAGCTGGGCCCATGCCTATGAAAACGCGGGCGGGCGGTATTACCCCAAACTGCAGATCGCGGTGCCCTTCACCCCGGCCACCGGGCGACGGTTCCTGACACGGCCCGGCTATGACGGGATCGCCATGTCGGCGCTGGTGCAGGGGGCGGTGCAACTGGCCGCCGACAATCGCCTGTCGTCGCTGCACGTTACCTTCTGCACCCAGGACGAGGCGCTGGCCGGGCAGCAGATGGGCCTTCTGGTGCGCGACTCGCAGCAGTTTCACTGGCTGAACGACGGCTATGCCGATTTCGATGCCTTTCTGGGCGCCCTCTCCTCGCGCAAGCGCAAGAACATCCGCAAGGAACGGGCACAGGCCAATGCCTTTGGCGGCGAGATCCGCACACTGACCGGTGCCGATCTGCGCCCCGAACACTGGGACGCGTTCTGGGAATTCTATCAGGACACCGGCGCGCGCAAGTGGGGCTCACCCTATCTGACGCGGCAATTCTTTGACATCGTTCACGAAACCATAGCCGATGACGTGGCGCTAGTGCTGGCCGAGCGGGGCGGATACCCGGTGGCCGGCGCGCTGAACTTCATCGGGCGCGAGACCTTGTTCGGGCGCTATTGGGGCTGCAACGAACATCACCCCTGCCTGCATTTTGAACTGTGCTACTATAGGGCGATCGACTTTGCCATCGCGCATGGTCTGGACCGGGTCGAAGCCGGCGCGCAGGGAGAACACAAGCTGGCGCGGGGTTATCTGCCCACGCGCACGCACAGCCTGCACTGGGTCGCCGATCCAGGCTTTGCGGACGCCGTCGCGCGGTATCTCGAGGCCGAGTCCCGCGCGGTGGGGGAAGAGATCGAGATTCTGACGGACTATGGCCCGTTCAGAAAAGCCAACCCGGAGGAACAGCAATGAGCGAACTTCTGTCGACCGAGACCCGTGGCCCGCTGCTGGATCCGCTGTTCAAGAACGGCTGGACCATGGTCAAGGATCGTGACGCGATCACCAAGACCTTCATCTTCGACGATTTCGTCGATGCCTTCGGCTGGATGACCAAGGTGGCGATCTTTGCGGAAAAGTGGAACCACCACCCCGAATGGTCCAACGTCTACCGCACGGTCGAGGTAGTGCTGACCACCCATGACGTAGGCGGCCTGTCGTCTCAGGACGCCAAGCTTGCCCGCAAGATGGACAGCCTGCTTTAGCCGCGGTCGCCCCGCGACCCCATGCCGCCAGCCAGCATCGCAACCTCGCCCAGACGGCGGAACTCGGCCGGGGTAACGGTGCCGTCGCTCACGTCGATGTCGCGCGGGATCCCGGCGGTGCGGTTGCCCATCATCCGTACGCTGCGCGCAGCCGGATTGATGTCGAGACAGCGCGTCTGATAGCAGGTCAGACCAGCCGTATTGATCTGAATGCGCGCTTGCCCATCCGGCCCGGTCACGACCGGAGCCTGCGGGACGTCGCACGCTGCCAGCAAAACGACCGCACCAAGCCAATAAAATACTCTCATGCCTGCGCTCCTGTTGGTCACAGGGTCAGCCGTACCGGGGCGCCGGGCCTCAATCCAACTGACCGTTCCGGTCCTTGTCCGCAGACAGGAAATCGTCATTCATCTGCGAGTCATACTCTGACCGAGAGATAGAGTTGTCGCGATTGCGGTCAATCTTCTGGAACATCTTGATATCCATGAACGGCTTGGCTTCGTCCAGACCGAGCGTGCCGTTCTTGTCATCGTCCATTTCCTGATAGGCATAATCCGAAAAGGCATCGAATTCGTCGCGCGACAGGAAACCGTCATTGTTGGCGTCGATCGCGTTCAATTCGCGCTCATTCAGTTCGGCCACGCTGTCTGCTGCGGCAGGTGCTGCCATCATCAGGGCCGTCATCAATAGAACCGAGTGTTTCATCCTGGCGCTCCTCAGCATGCGAATCTCTGGCCTTCGACCCCGCCGGCCAGGGCGCCGGCTGCGGTCAGAATATCCTTGCCCGACCCACCGCCGAACTGGTTGCCGATGGCTCCGCCGATCAACGCGCCGCCCAGAGTGCCGCCAAGACAGGCGATCTCGTGCTGGCGCGCAGCCTGTTGCTGCGGTGTTGGCGCAGGCCCGCACGCGGTCAACAGCCCCACGCCGCCCAAAGTAATGACTGCTAGAAATCTCTTCATAAATGAGCTCCCGGTTCCCATGCAGGAACACTGGCACATTCCGAGGGTGCGGGCCAAGTTAATTGGCCTTCATCCAACATGACCTGTGGCATGGCCCCGGTGCGCACCGGGGCCGCCCTGTCAAATGACTTCGAGCAAGCCTTCTCCGGCCGAAATCTCGCAGGCGCCGGGGCTTTCCTCGAGGTTCAGCGCCACGACCTTGCCGTCTTCGACCAGCATCGCGTAGCGCTTGGAGCGCGAGATCAGGCCGGCGGGCGGGGCGTCGAAATCCATGCCGATCGCCTTGGTGAACTCCGAGGCCGGATCGGCCAGCATGGTCAGCCCGGCCGCGGTCGCACCCGTGGCCTCGCCCCAGGCCTTCATCACGAAAGGGTCGTTGACCGACACGCAGATGATCTCGTCCACGCCCTTGGCCGCGAACTGGTTCTTGGTGCGCATGAAGCTGGGCACATGGGCCGAGTGGCAGGTGGGGGTGAACGCGCCGGGCACGGCAAAGATCACCACCTTCCTGCCCTTGACCTTGCTGGAGACCCGCACCTCTTCCGGCCCGTCAGCGCCCATCTGGATCAGGGTTGCTTCGGGAAGGGTGTCGCCGGTTGAAATCATCTTCATGCTCCTGTCGATTGAAATTGCAAACTCGCTCCTTGCCGCAATATAGGTGGGCGGGTGGCACAAGCCACGGGAAATCGACAGGGGGCGGACCAGATGAGCCATATCGTCGTGATCGGAGCCGGACAGGCGGGGTCATCCCTGGTGGCCGGGCTGCGCAAGGGCGGGTTTGACGGGGCGATCACCCTGATCGGCGCCGAACCCGTGCTGCCCTATCAGCGCCCGCCCTTGTCCAAGGCCTATCTGCTGGGCGAGATGGATCTGGAACGGCTGTTCCTGCGCCCCGAGAGTTTCTATGCCGAGAATGACATCACCCTGCGGCTGGGTCAGCAGGTGACGGCGATCGACCCGGCGGCCAAGACCGTGACCATCGGCGACGAGGTGATCTCCTACGACCAGCTTGCCCTGACCACCGGCTCGCACCCGCGCCACCTGCCCGCCGCCATCGGCGGAGACCTGACGGGCGTGCATGTGGTGCGCACGCTGGCCGACGTGGACGCGATGGCCTCCGTCGTGACCGAAGGCGCCCGGGCGCTGATCGTCGGCGGCGGCTATATCGGGCTCGAGGCCGCGGCCGTCTGTGCCAAGCGCGGGGTCAAGGTAACGCTGGTTGAGATGGCCGACCGCATCCTTCAGCGGGTCGCGGCACCCGAGACCAGCGACTATTTCCGCGCGCTGCACAGCGCGCACGGCGTGGACATCCGCGAGGGCGTCGGGCTGGACCGGATCACCGGCGCGGATGGCAAGGTCTCAGGCGCGGTGTTGGGTGACGGAACGGAACTCGCGGTCGATTTCGTGGTGGTCGGCGTGGGCATCACCCCGGCCACCGAACTGGCCGATCTGGCCGGGCTCGAGATCGAGAACGGCATCAAGGCCGATGCGCAGGGCCGCACCTCTGACCCGTCGATCTGGGCCGCCGGCGATTGCGCCTCGTTCCCCTACAAGGGGCGGCGCATCCGGTTGGAAAGCGTGCCCAACGCCATCGACCAGGCCGAGGTGGTGGCGCAGAACATGCTGGGCGCGGGCAAGGATTACCTAGCCACGCCGTGGTTCTGGTCGGACCAGTATGACGTGAAACTCCAGATCGCCGGGCTGAACATGGGCTATGACCGCGTCGTGACCCGGCCGGGCGAGGGGGCCACCTCGTTCTGGTATTACCAGGGCGATCAGTTGCTGGCGGTGGATGCGATGAACGACCCGCGCGCCTACATGGTCGGCAAGCGCCTGATCGACGCGGGGAAAACCGCCGATCCGGCGGTGGTGGCCGACCCGGCAGCGGATCTGAAACCGCTGCTCAAGGCGTGAGGATCATCGCCGGAGATTTCCGGGGCCGGGCGCTGGCCTCGGTCGGCAAGGGGGATGCAGGCGCGCATCTGCGCCCCACCACCGACCGGGTGCGCGAAAGCCTTTTCAACGTGCTGAACCACCTGATCGACTTTGACGGGCTGCGGGTGCTGGACCTGTTCGCCGGTACCGGCGCGCTGGGGCTCGAGGCGCTGTCGCGCGGTGCGGCGCATGTCACCTTCGTCGATGACGGGCGGGTGGCGCAGGGGCTGATCCGCAGGAATATCGACCTGACCCGCAGCGCCGACCGAACGACCTTGATCCGCCGCGCCGCGACGCGACTGGGCGAAAACCCCGGCGCCCCCTATGACCTGATCTTCCTCGACCCGCCCTATGGCAAGGGTCTGGGGCAAAAGGCGCTGGCGGCGACCGCGCAAAATGGCTGGCTGGCTGATGACGCGCTGGTGGTCTGGGAAGAGAACGCCCCGATGGCCCCGCCCGAAGGCTTCACGCTGAACGATGCGCGCAAATACGGCGATACCCATATCTCGCTGATGTGGCGGGACCCCGCCGGGGGTCCGGCTTGAGCCTGCGTGCCCTCCGGGTTAGGCAGGTGCGAAACCTGCGGCGGAGAGCCCAATGCACGATCTGGTGATCTTTGATTGCGACGGTGTGTTGGTCGACAGTGAAACGATCTCCAACCAAGTGATGGTTGACAACCTGGCCGGGTATGGGCTGAATCTGTCGCTGCAAGACTGCATGTCGATGTTCGTGGGCGGCACCATGTCGGGCGTCCGGGACACGGCGCGCAAGATGGGCGCTGACCTGCCCGATGACTGGACCGAGCAGATCTATGCGCAAATCTATGATGTGCTGCGCGCGGGTGTTCCCGTGATTCCGGGAATCCCCGAGTTGCTGCGCCATCTGGACGAACAGGGCACCCCTTTCTGTGTGGCCTCGAACGGGCGTCGCGAGAAGATGCAGATCACCTTGGGCCAGAACGGGCTGTGGGACAGGCTCCAGGACGTGGTCTTCTCGGCGCATGAGGTCGGCAGCGCCAAGCCCGAGCCGGGGTTGTTCCAGACCGCAGCCCGACATTTCGGTGCGAAGTCGCCCGTCGTCATCGAGGACAGTGCGACCGGTGTGACCGCCGCGATCCGGGCTCAGATGAGGTGCCTTGCCTATGCGCCGCATGATGACGGCGCACGCATGGCCGGGCTTGGGGCCGAAGTCATCCGTCACATGAAGGACGTGCCGCGGCTTTTGGGTCATTGACCGGCCTGTGCTAGACTGCGGTCATGGATCGCGCACTCTCACGCCCGCTCTGGACCGCCCGGTTCGAGGCGCAGGCCACCTCAGGACCCGAGCCACAGGCTCGGCCCGCACCCGTGTTCATTCAGGACGCGGTGACGCCTTGGGGCCCGGACACCCTGCTGCTAAAGCTTCTGCGCGATCAGGCCGCCGATCAGGAGGAGTAGGTCGGGTGGAACTTGCCGCCTGGTGACAGGGTAAAGATATCTACCCCGTCCGCCGTCACACCTACAGAGTGCTCAAACTGCGCCGACAGCGACTTGTCGCGGGTCACGGCGGTCCAGTCATCGGCCAGCGTCTTGGTCTCGGGACGGCCCAAGTTTACCATCGGCTCGATGGTGAAGAACATACCTTCTTCCAGAACCGCGCCGGTGCCCGGGCGGCCGTAATGCAGCACGTTGGGCGGCGCGTGGAACACGCGGCCAAGCCCGTGCCCGCAGAAATCGCGCACGACGCTCATGCGGTGGGCTTCGACGTAAGACTGGATCGCGTGGCCAATGTCACCGAAGGTGTTGCCCGGCTTGACCATCTCAATGCCTTTGAACAGGGCGTCGTGGGTCACCTGGATCAGCCGCTCGGCCTTGCGCGGCAGCTTTCCGGCCACGTACATGCGCGACGTGTCGCCGAACCAACCGTCGACGATCACGGTCACGTCGATATTCAGGATGTCGCCATCCTTGAGCTTCTTGTCCCCGGGAATCCCGTGGCAGACCACGTGGTTCACGCTGATGCAGCTGGCGTGCTGATAGCCTTTGTAACCGATAGTGGCCGATTTCGCGCCGGCGTCCTCAACCATCTGGGTGATGATCCGGTCGATCTCGCCCGTGGTCTGGCCGGGAAAGACATGCTCGGCAATGCCATCGAGGATGCGCGCCGCCAGAACCCCTGCCGCGTGCATGCCGGCAAAGTCAGCCTGTTCGTAGATGCGGATACCGTCCTTCGTCAGACGGCCACGATGCTCTTTCATTCGTGCGGGGCTCCAAAAAATTCTGCGCAGCATCCCTTCTACGCTGCTTGTGCAGAAAGTACCAGAGGGCGCAGGGTCGCGGGTGCCTGCCCTGATCTGAATTTGGATGCGGGGGGCGAAACGTCAAGGCACGTTGCCGCGTTTTGCGCGGGTGGTCCGGCCCGGCGTCAAAAGGCCTCGACCGATGCCCGGATTTGGGGCCAAATGAATGTACAGAGACTCATTTGGTCGGGAAGAGAGGAGCCGGATGAATGTCGCAGAAACGGGAACTGATATCGAATGGAAACCCCATGGAGGCGGTCGTCGGCTTCAGCCGCGCCGTCCGGGTGGGGAATTTCATCGCAGTCGGGGGGACTGCCCCGGTCGATGCGCAAGGCAAGACAGTCGGGGTCGGGGACGTCTATTTGCAGACCAAACAATGCTTTGAGATCATCAAGGATGCGCTGGAGCGTGCCGGATCGGGTTTGCAGGACATCGTGCGAACCCGCGTGATCCTGACCGATATCGACAATTGGAAGCAGGCGATCGAGGCCCGCAAGCTGTACTGTCTGGACGCGCGACCCGTGGACACGATCATGGCGATCAGCCGGTTCGTAAATCCCGAATGGCTGGTTGAAATCGAGGTCGACGCCGTCGTCCCCGATTGAATCGCTACGCGGCGGAAATCGACCGGCCTTCAGTCGCTGGAGATCGTCGCCTGCGGCTGAACCCAGACGCCGTCCGGTGAAATGCGCGTACCACAGACCAAGTGTTCAACCCCATTGGTCTGGGCAGTCGCAAACGCTACCGCGTAGGCCGGGTCGATATCCGCGGCCAACGCGAATTTGCGGCAATCCGTGCGCTGAACAAGGTAGAGCAGGATAGCCCGGTGTCCTTGCGCGGCCATTTCGGCCAGTTCCCCCAGATGTTTGGTGCCCCGTGCGGTGACGCTGTCGGGGAATTCGGCCAGCCCCGGTTCGCGCGACAGGGTCACGCTTTTGACCTCGACATAGGCGTCGGGCAGCCCGGGTTGCGTCAGCAAAAAGTCGATGCGACTGTTTTCGCCGTATTTCACCTCGGGCCGGACGGTTTCATAGGCGGCCAATGCAGGGATTTCCCGGGCTTCGAGCACCGCCCGCAGCGCCCGGTTGGGCACCGAGGTATCGACCCCGGTGAAATGGCCGTTTTCATGATCGACCAGCCGCCAGCCGAATTTGAGCTTTTTCTTCGGGTCGTCATTGGGCTCAAGCCAGATCTTTTCGCCCGGTTCGGCCAGACCCATCATCGAACCGGGGTTGGCGCAATGGGCCGTCACCTCGCGCCCGTCCTCAAGCCTGCAATCGGCCAGAAAGCGTTTGTAGCGGCGGATCAGGCGGGCGGGCACAAGAGGGGTTTGAAAGCGCATGGTTCCGGGCCTATACCTGCCGCAAAGGTCGATCAAGAGGAGAGCGTGCCATGCCCAACCCAACCGCTGCAATGCTGGTGATCGGGGATGAAATCCTGTCCGGCCGAACCCGCGACGCCAACATGCATTATCTGGCGCAGGAGCTGACCAAACACGGCATCGATCTGAAAGAGGTCCGCATCGTCAGCGACGAGGCACCGGCGATCGAGGCCGCCGTCACGGCGCTGTCGCAGGGCTATGACCATGTGTTCACCAGCGGGGGCATCGGCCCTACCCATGACGACATCACCGCCGATTGCATCGCCCGCGCGTTCGGGGCGCAAATCGATGTGCGAGACGATGCCCGCGCCCTGCTGCAGGCGCACTACGACCAATCGGGGCTGGAGCTGAACGAAGCGCGCCTGCGCATGGCGCGCATCCCTGACGGGGCAACGCTGATCGACAACCCGGTTTCCACCGCGCCAGGGTTCACACTAGGTAATGTCCATGTGATGGCCGGCGTCCCATTGGTCTTCCAGGCGATGGTGGCCAGTGTGCTGCCCACCCTGACCGGAGGAAAACCGTTGTTGTCTCAGACCTTGCGGGTCAACCGGGGAGAAGGTGACATCGCTGCGACCCTGGCCGCCGTGGCAGAGGAATTTGGCGACGTGTCGATCGGGTGTTACCCGTTCCAGATCAACGGCGTCTTCGGGGCCAACGTGGTTGTTCGGGGCACTGACGGGTCGCGTATCGATGCGGTCACGACGCGACTGGCCAAGGAGCTTGGCCTGTGACGGTAGACTGGGCGGCAGTGGTCGATGGCACCTGGCCCGCCGCACGGTATGAGCAATTGGGTCCGTTTCTGCTGCGCGAAGGGCAGGGGGGCGGCTCGCGCGTGTCGGCGGCCAGCCGTATCGGCCCGGTCACCCCGCCGGATATCGACGCGGCCGAGGCGGCCATGCTTGCGATGGGCCAAAAGCGCATCTTCTGCCTGCGCCCCCACGACGCGGACCTGGACGAAATCCTGGCGCAACGCGGATACGAGGTTCTGGATCCGGTCAACATCTATGCCTGCCCGGTCTCACAGCTGACGGACCAGCCGGTCCCGCCGGTCACGGTGTTCTGCCTGTGGGAGCCGTTGGCGATCATGCGCGAGATCTGGGCCCAAGGTGGCATCGGGCCTGCCCGGCTGGCCGTGATGGAACGGGCAACAGGTCCGAAAACCGGATTGTTGCTGCGTCACCGCGATCAACCGGCCGGCACCGGTTTCGTGGCCATCCACGACGGCATCGCCATGCTGCATGCGCTCGAGATCGTGCCGGCGCACCGCCGACAGGGGCTGGGCCGCTGGGCGATGCGCGCCGCGGCCTTTTGGGCGCTGGACAATGGCGCGCATACCCTTAGCGTGATCTGCACCAAGGCCAATACCGGCGCCAACGCGCTCTACCACTCTCTCGGGATGGAACGCGTCGGAGAGTATCACTATCGCCAGCTGGTCTGAGAGGAGACAGACGTGACCGATCGAGACATGCCCACCGCGCTTGACCTGCCAATGGTGGATCCGCTGCCGCCCGAGACTCAGAAGTACTTCGATATCTGCGTCGAGAAGCTGGGCATGGTCCCCAACGTGCTGAAGGCAAATGCCTTTGACATCGACAAGCTGAACGCGTTCACGGGCATGTATAATGACCTGATGCTGGCGGACAGCGGGCTCAGCAAGCTGGAACGTGAGATGATCGCGGTCGTGGTCTCGTCGATCAACCGGTGCTTCTATTGCCTGGTGGCCCATGGTGCCGCCGTGCGTCAGCTGTCAGGTGATCCCAAGCTGGGTGAAATGCTGGTGATGAACTACCGAGTGGCGCCTCTGGACGACCGCCAGCGCGCGATGCTTGATTTCGCCGCCAAGATGACCACAGCCAGCGCCGAGATCGAGGAACCGGACCGCCAGCGCCTGCGCGATGCGGGGTTCACCGACCGCGACATCTGGGACATCGCAAACGTTGCGGGCTTCTTCAACATGTCCAACCGGGTCGCCAGTGCCACGGCGATGGTGCCCAATGACGAGTATCACGCGCAGTTTCGATGATCCGATTTACTGTCCTTCTTTTCTGTCTGATCGCGGGTCCTGTGGCGGCGCAGGACCTGTCGCTGCCGGCGAGCGCGCGACAAATCAGCCAGCGCGTCAGCCCGTTGGACAGCTACCAATTGCCGACCGGCCCGTTTGCAGACAACGCCGTTCCCGCGCGCACGGTCGAAGGCCGGATCGAGCGCACCACATGGCGGCTGCAGGCCGGTTCCAGTACGACGCTGCAGATCCTCGACCCGCTGCGGGATCAGCTCAAGGCGCAGGGTTTCGAGATCGCTTTTGAATGTGAGGCCCGCACTTGCGGCGGGTTCGACTTCCGCTTTGGAACCGAGGTGGTGCCGACGCCCGACATGTATGTCGCAATCAATGATTATCGATTTCTGTCAGCCACTCGTGGAGCCGAAGCCCTGACCTTGCTGATCAGCCGAAACCAGCCCGACGGGTATGTGCAGATGATCCGCGTCACTCCGAAGGGTCAGACCCCACCGCCGCTGGTGGTCGAGGAAACGGTGATTGGCAGCAACGGGCTGGTTGCCAGCCTGGTGCGGGATGGTCACGTGATACTCGGCGATCTCAGCTTTGAGACGGGCGAGGTTGCCTTGGGGGCCGGGCCGTTCGAGTCGCTGGGCCTGCTGGCTGGCTACCTGGCCGAGACCCCCGGCGCGCGGCTGGCGCTGGTTGGGCACACCGATGACACCGGCGACCTGCAGGCCAATATCGAAGTTAGCACACGCCGCGCCCAGGCTGTCCGTGCGCGATTGATCGAGGCACATGGAGTGGCAGAGGACCGCGTGCAGGCGCAGGGCGTCGGCTACCTCGCCCCGATCGTTTCCAACGCCACCCCGGAAGGGCGCGAACAGAACCGCCGGGTCGAGGCTGTTCTGCTGTTGAACTGACCAAGAAAAAAAGCCCGCGCAACTTGCGCGGGCCGGTCAGTCTTCACTGGGAGGTCTTACCAATCCATCGGACCTTTTTCGGCAAAGGACTCGACAAGGAAATCAATGAACGCCCGCACCTTGGGCTGGGTGAACCGGCCCGGCGGGTACACCGCATAGACGCCCTGAACCTCGTCCGGCAGCGAGGGCATCGCGTCGACCACCTGGCCGGATTTCAGCGCGTCCGCGTAGAGATAGCTGGGCAGGTAAGCGATTCCGAGGCCCGAGATCGCCGCATTCAACAGGGATTGACCGTCGTTCACGCTCAGCCAACCGGCCGTGCGCACCTGCCTCTTTTCGCCCGAGGGCGCGGTCAACTTCCAGACGTTGCCCGAGGACTGGCTGGAGTAATGCAGCAGCTTGTGTTCGTTGAGGTCATCGATCTTTGCCGGGCGCCCGAACTTCTCGATATAGCTGGGGGCCGCAACCATGCGTTTGACCGTTTCGGTCAGCTTGCGGGCGCGCAGGGTGCTGTCTTCCAGCTCGCCGATGCGCACGGCCACGTCGAACCCTTCGGAAATCAGCTCAACATAGCGATTGTTCAAGACCATGTTCACGGTGATGTCGGGATAGGCCGCCAGGAAACCGGACAGAACGGGCGACAGGTGGTTCACCCCGAAATCAGTAGCCACACTGATGCGCAGCAGACCTGAAGGCGCCGATTGCATCGACGTCACCAGCGCGTCGGCTTCGCCTGCATCATTCAGCACACGGCGTGCGCGGTCGTAATAGGCCAGCCCGATCTCGGTCGGCGACACGCGGCGCGTCGTGCGGTTCAGCAAACGCGCGCCCAAGCGGGCCTCCAAGCTCGACACGTGCTTTGACACGGCTGATTTGGAAATGCCCATCTTTTTGGCCGCGTCGGTGAAACCACCTTGGTCCACCACGTTGGCGAAGGCCTCCATTTCTGTCAGTCGGTCCATTCTCGTTCCCCAGGTCGTCTGTTCGTTGACCGACCATCGCCTCCAATCTGGGCGGAAACTGGGCAGACATGGGATAATATCAGGGTTTTGAATCGGATCGTTTGCACTTCGGAAACGCGGAAACAGTGGTTTCGCGCCTTTATCCGCCCCCTGTTTGCATGTTCTTTTCTGGTAATTTCTCGCAACGTGCTAAAGTCAGAATGGCATTTTTGTGACCAGGGAGGAGATCATGAAAGCCATTCTAGCAACTATTTTTTGCCTGTTTGCCCCCTTGGCCTGGGCCGGAGGGGAGACACCTTCGAACCCCGATGCCGAGGTCTATTTCGTCAACCTGTCGGACGGCGACACGGTAACGTCACCGGTGACGGTGGTATTTGGCCTCCGCGGTATGGGCGTTGCGCCAGCCGGGACCGAAAAGGAAAACACCGGCCATCACCATTTGCTGATCGATCGCCCCCCATTGGGTCAGGGTGAGGACGGGGCCGACGAACTGGCATATGGGCTGCCGGCTGATGACAACCACCTGCATTTCGGTGGTGGTCAGACCGAAGTCACGTTGGAGCTTGCCCCCGGGACGCACACGTTGCAACTGGTCCTGGGCGATGCGGGTCATGTGCCTCACGCGACGCCGATCGTTTCCGAGGTGATAACGATCACTGTGGAGTAACCCGTACCGGTCAACCGCAGCGCCGGGACCAACCCGCCGAGAGCGGCGGGACGGTTTCGGTTTGATTACATGTGCTTGCGTCGCCTATACACGATTCTGATCGGGGGCGGAGCCATGGTATTTGAATGAACGTTGTTTTTGGGGTCGACCGGAACTTTCTGTATCCCGCATTGCTGTCGGCCTATTCCGTGGTCAAGAACGCCAGCCGGCCTGTTGACGTTACCGTTTTCGGTCAGGATTTTACCGCACAAGACATCGCAGCCGTCGACCAACTGGATCGTGCGGTCGACAACGGCAAGGTTTGTTACCGGGAGTTCCAGTCCGAAACGCTCGGCCGGTTTTCAGAGTTCAAGACGAAATACCCGAAAATCACGCTGCTGCCGTTGTTTCTGCCCGAATTCTTTTCGGGCCGGTGTCTGTTCATTGACGCCGACACTCTTGTGCTGGGCGATGTCTGCGAGTTGCAGGAGCTCGACATGAGTGGCCACGGGATCGGGGCCTGTGTCGACATGGGATTGGTCACGTTGGGCGAAGGCCGCTTTCTGCGCCCATCCCTGCAGAGTGTTCTGAGACCGGGGCACGAACACCAAAAGTCGGTCACACGCGTTTTGCGCAGCATCCGGTTGGGCTTTCTGCCCGGCGAGAACTATTTCAACGCGGGCATCCTTCTGATGGATTGCGAAGCGATCCGGAATTCACCCGCGGGCAAGGAGCTGGGCAATTTCGACAAGCTGATCCCGCATATCCACGACCTGCCCGAGCAGGATCGGATGAATCAGATTTTCGCCGGCCAGTGGCTCAGACTCCCTCAGCAATGGAACACGCGACCGCAGATTTGGTACGACGCGCACAGTCCGAAATTCCGGCATACCTCTGCCGAATTTCGAAACCAACTGAAACAGGCAAGCCGGAACCCGAAGATGTGGCACTATATCGGAGGCAAGAAGCCCTGGCGCGCGAAGCCGGCGTCACAGATTCTGGTGCGCCGCGCCTTTCGGGATTACCAGGAATACTTGGCACGGTTCGAGGACGAGACAGGTCTAACTTTTTCCGTATAGGGCGCGGAACTGGCTCAACGCTCTAAGAAGCCACCCGGGCATCGCTCGGGTGGCTTTCTTTTGTCTGAGTGTTCTCGCCTTGGGGAAGTGGACGGAACGGGTCTTCCCTAGAGTGCGGCGGCCAGCCGCGTGCCCTGGTTGATCGCCCGCTTGGCATCCAGTTCCGCGGCCACATCCGCGCCGCCGATCACATGCGGGGTGATCCCGCGTTCGATCAGCGCATCGGCCAGCGACCGCTCGGGCACCTGTCCGGCGCACAGAACGATCGTCTCCGCCTTGATGACGGTCGGGTCGGCGCGCTCTTCTCCGAACGAGACATGCAGCCCCTCGTCGTCGATGCGCTCATAGTTTACGCCGCCCACGAAGTTCACATCCTTCATCTTCAGTGTCGCGCGGTGGATCCAGCCGGTGGTCTTGCCAAGCCCCTTGCCATGCGCCTGTTTCTTGCGCTGCAGCAGCGTGACCTGCCGCTTGGGCGCCTCGGGCTGGGGGCCTTCGGGCGCGAGGCCAGAGCGGTGCTGTTCAGGGTCGGCGACGCCCCACTCCTTCATCCACAGCGGCAGGTCGGTGGTGGGCGAATGGCCTTCTTCCAGCAGGTATTCCGACACGTCAAAGCCGATGCCGCCCGCGCCGATCACCGCCGCCGACTTGCCCACCGGGGCCTTGTCGCGCAGCACGTCGATATAGTTCACGACATTGTCGCGATCCTGGCCGGGGATCTGCGGGTCGCGCGGGTTGACGCCGGTGGCGATCACCACCTCGTCGAACCCGGCCAGATCATCGGCACCAACCTCGCGGCCCAGTTCCACCTTGACGCCTAGCGTGTCCAGCATGGTGCGATACCAGTCCACCAGCCCCCAGAATTCTTCCTTGCCGGGCACCTGCTTGGCCATGTTCAACTGGCCGCCGATCTCGTCGGCCTTGTCAAACACGGTCACGTCATGGCCGCGATCCGCCGCCGTCATCGCGGTGGACAGGCCCGCCGGACCCGCGCCCACGATGGCCACGCGCTTGGGCGTGGCGGCCTTTTCGATCACCAGCTCGGTCTCGTGGCAGGCGCGCGGGTTCACCAGGCAGGAGGTCAGCTTGCCGCTGAAGGTGTGATCCAGACAGGCCTGGTTGCAGGCGATGCAGGGCGCGATCTTGGCCGACTCGCCAGCCATCGCCTTGGCCACGAAATCCGCATCCGCCAGCATCGGCCGCGCCAGCGAGACCATGTCGGCGCAGCCCTCGGCCAGCACCTGCTCGGCCACTTCCGGCGTGTTGATCCGGTTCGAGGTGATGACCGGAATCCCCACCTTGCCCATCAGTTTCTTCGTCACCCAGGCAAAGGCCGCGCGCGGCACCGAGGTGGCGATGGTCGGAATCCGCGCCTCGTGCCAGCCGATGCCGGTGTTGATGATTGTCGCCCCGGCCTTTTCGACCGCTTGCGCCAGCTGCACCACCTCTTCATGGGTCGAGCCATTGGGCACAAGGTCGATCATCGACAGGCGGTAGATGATGATGAAATCGGTCCCAACCGCCTCGCGCGTGCGGCGCACCACTTCCAGAGGCAGGCGCATTCGGTTCTCATAGGACCCGCCCCAGCGGTCGGTGCGCTTGTTGGTGTGGGTCACCAGGAACTGATTCAGGAAATACCCCTCGGACCCCATGATCTCGACCCCGTCATAGCCGGCCTTCTGCGCCAGCACGGCGGCGTTCACGATGTCGCTGATCTGCTTCTCGATGCCGTCCTCGTCCAGCTCGGTCGGCGGGAAGGGCGAGATCGGAGACTTGATCGGGCTGGGCGCCACGCATTTCGGCCCATAGGCATAGCGCCCCGCATGCAGGATCTGCATGGCGATCTTGCCGCCCGCCTGATGGACCCGCTCGGTGACGACGGAATGGTTGGCCACGTCCTTGTCGCTGGTCATCATCGCCGCCCCCGGCAGGACCGAGCCCTCGAGGTTCGGCCCGATGCCGCCCGTCACCATCAGCGCCACGCCGCCACGTGCGCGCGAGGCATAGAACTCGGCCACCCGGTTCCAGTCGCCGGTTTCTTCCAGCCCGGTATGCATCGAGCCCATCAGGACCCGGTTCTTCAACGTGGTAAAGCCCAGATCCAGAGGGGCCAGCAGGTTCGGGTACGCAGTCATCTTGAAACTCTCCCTCAATTCGGGGCTGACAATCGCGCCGCACCGCGCCGGTGTCACGCGAAACCTGACGTCACCCCCTTTGCCGCCGCTTTGCCAGTTGCTACAGCTTGGCCAACCACATTACGAGGCCCGCCCATGACCCCCGAACAGATCGCCAAACTGCCCTATCGCCCCTGCGTCGGCCTGATGCTGATGAACGATCAGGGTCAGATTTTCGTCGGCCAGCGCAATGACCGGTTCGAGGACGCCTGGCAGATGCCCCAAGGTGGCGTGGACGAAGGCGAGACCCCGCGCGCGGCGGCGCTACGCGAGTTGCAGGAGGAAATCGGCGTCACCCCCGACCTCGTGGAAATCGTGGCCGAGACCGACGACTGGCTGCCCTACGACCTGCCGCATGACATCGTACCCAAGATCTGGAAGGGCCGCTTCCGTGGGCAAGAGCAGAAATGGTTCCTGTTGCGGTTCCTGGGGGAAGACGACCAGATCAATATTCAGACGGACCACCCTGAGTTCACCCGCTGGAAATGGCAGGACCCCAACCGCCTGATCGCCGAGATCGTGCCATTCAAACGCGAAGTCTACGAGCGGGCGATGGAGGCTTTCAGGGGGTATTTGGGGTGAACTAGAACTCGATCAAGCGGGTTCCGGGTTGCGGACAAGGTGCCTAGTCCATGGAACTCTGTTATGGATTTCGCGAACCTGTGCTAGCCCTTGTTCATGGCAAAGACCTCAACACAAACCGGACCGGCTATTCCCTATGCGCTTGCGGTTGCAGGCGTTCTTTTCGCGTCGATCTGCTTTGGGCTGGTGCCCTATTTCAGCAGAGGGCTGACGCAGCAGGGCGTCGCACCCTATGCCGTCGCATTCTACCGCTACATCGTCGCGGCAATTCTGCTGCTGCCCGTTATCGTCATGCACCGCAAAGCTTGGCGCGAGATTTGTTGGGGCCTTTCGGCAGGAGCCGTGATGGGACTTGGGTGGATTGGATACGTGACGGCTTTGGAGGCCTTGCCCGCGTCAACCGTGGGCGTGCTCTACATGACCTATCCGGTTTTTACATTGGTCATTGCTTGGGCGCTTTTCTCTGATGCACCCACGCGGCGCGCCTTGCTCGCTTCTGGCCTTATCGTTCTGGCGGCAATCATTGCTGGTTCGCCCGCATCCGTGTCCCCACAACACATACCTACTCTTTTAGCGGCACTGGCGGCCCCGTTCGGCTTTGGTTTCGGTATTTGTGTTTTGGTCCACAGGCTGTCCCGCATCGCGCCGCTTGCGCGCATAGCCTCGGTTTCCGTGGGATCGGTTCTTGGGCTCTTGCCGCTGATGCTGAGTGCCGATGTGCGACAGCTGCTCCCGGAGGGGCAATCCGACTGGATCTTGATCGTCGGAATTGGCCTGGTCACGGCGCTTGTGCCACAGCTCATCTACACGATCTGCTCGCCGTTGATCGGCGCCTCCCAAACCGCGGTCGTCGGAAGCATAGAATTGCCAACGATGTTCGTGGTCGGATTTGTTGCTTTTGGCGAAGCAATCACGGCGCCCCAAGCCATAGCCTGCGCTTTGGTTCTTGGAGCGATCGCAATCACCCGAAGCCGAACGACACGCACCTTGACCACCGTGATCGCGAACGAACCGAGGAAGTAGGTTCTGCCTCAGACCAACCCTTCTTTCTGCAACATCTCCAGCACGTTGGTATCCGGCCGCGACGATCCGGCCGACATCGAAACGGCCGCGAGTTCAACCGCTGGAAATGACAGGACCCCGACCGCCTGATTGCCGAGATCGTGCCCTTCAAGCGCGCGGTCTACGAGCGTGTGATGGAGGCGTTTGGGGGTTGTCTTATCAGAAAACAACGAAACACCAGTAAATGAACACAATGAATCGTTATCAAGTAACCGCCGCCTAACGATAGGCACTGCCCGCAGACCAATGGGTGCATATTCCAAGGGGTATCCGGCAGATTGGGAGTTTTTCACCCATGGAGAGGAGGGAGGCCGACGATGAAAAACAATAAAATGATAACTCCGGGTAGCAACACTATTGCATTCCGAACGTAGGTAATATTCCAGTCGTCTTCCTCAGTTCGTTTGACGCCATAGTGGTACCAGTCTGCCGCTGAAAAATATAGGTCAACGAGTGCTGCAAGTATCACAAGAACGCTGAGGTGGTCGTCCCAATCCCATATGCTGTCGGTTTCTCGAAATGCAAAAAGAATGATCGATGCAACTAATATCGTAAATGGCAACAAAATACGTAAAAATCGGGCTATCGGATTGTTCCCAAAATTCTTGTACATCAGCGGTTCTTTCGGTTTTTTGTTGATTGTCATCTATTATTTCATCTCGTGGTTTGGAATGGTTTTTCCCGTAAAGGGAGAGTTAACTCAACAGATTTGCACCCTCAAGGGGCGTTTTGATGGTGCGGCTCTTGCTTTGGGGGGTAATTGTGAGGCGCACTTTGAGCGATTGCTTGGTCGCGGTTCGCTCGCGCGACGCGTCGCTTTGGCAAGGCTTGGTTCTTCAAGCTTCTTGCCTTGCTCACTTTTCACGGCGCGGCTTCATTTTTCCCTGAACACAAGCGCTGTCCCGGACTACGAACACACGAAAATCTTCGTCCCAACAACATTGCGACGCGGCAAGTCGCTTGCGCGTCAAACCAAACCTTCGTCCCGCAGCAGTTCCAGCATGTTCGCCTCGGGGCGCGGGCCGATATGGCTGATCACCTCGCGGGCGCAGACGTTGCCGATTTTGGCGCAGGTTTCATAGTCGCGGCCCGTCGCCATGCCGAACAGGAATCCGGCGGCGAACTGGTCGCCCGCGCCGGTGGCGTCCACCGGCACCAATTTCTCGACCGGTACATCGATACGCGTGCCGTCGTGCAGAACCGTCACCCCGTCGCCCGAGCGGGTGCAGACCACCAGCGGGCAGATCGCAGCGGTCTTGGCCAGCGCCTCTTCCAGGTCGTCGGTCTCGAACAGCGATTTGATCTCGGCCTCGTTGCCGATCACGAAATCCAGCTCGTGTTCGATCAGCAGCAGGAAATCGGTACGGTGACGCTCGACGCAGAACGGGTCGGAGATGGCGATGCCGGTCTTGCCGCCGCCGTTGCGGCAGTCGCGCGCGGCCTCCAGGAAGGCGGTCTTGCCCTTCTCCTTGTCGAACAGATACCCCTCGAGGAACATGATCTGGCTGTTGCCCGCCACCTCGGCCGGCACGTCCGTCGAGGACAGTTCCGAGGAAATCCCCAGATAGGTGTTCATCGACCGTTCGCCATCGGGCGAGACGAAGATCATCGAGCGCGAGGTTGGCAGCTCGCCCCCCGGCACCGGCGGGTTCACGAAATCCACGCCGTCCTCGTTCATCGCATCGGCATAGAACCGGCCCAGCGCATCATCGTGCACCCGCCCGATAAAGGCCGCGTCCAGACCCAGCGCACCCGCGCCCGCGATGGTGTTGGCCACCGACCCGCCCGGGGTCTGCACTCGGTTTTCCATGGCCGCATACAGCACTTCGCCGCGTTCGCGTTCGATCAGCTGCATGATGCCCTTCTCTATTCCCATCATCTCGAGAAAGCTGTCGTCGGCCTGAGAGATGACGTCCACAACGGCGTTGCCGATGCCGGTCAGGTGATAGGTTTTCATAGGGTCTTGTCCTCGAATTGGCACAGGTCGCGGATCAGGCAGGTGCCGCATTGCGGCTTGCGCGCCTTGCAGTGGTACCGGCCGTGCAGGATCAGCCAGTGATGGGCGTGAAGCTGAAAGTCCACGGGGATATTGTCTTCGATGGCGCGTTCCACGGCGTCCACGTCCTTGCCGGGGCAGATGCCGGTGCGGTTGCCGACGCGAAAGATATGGGTGTCCACCGCCTGCGCCGGGTATCGCCACCACATGTTCAGCACCACGTTCGCGGTCTTGCGCCCGACGCCCGGCAGAGATTGCAGTGCGGCGCGCGAATTGGGCACCTCGCCGCCGTAGTCCTCGACCAGGATGCGCGACATCTTGATGACGTTCTTGGCCTTCTGGCGGAACAGGCCGATGGTCTTGATATGCTCGATCAGCCCCTCTTCGCCGAGGTCGAGCATTTTTTGCGGGGTATCGGCGATTTTGAACAGCGCGCGGGTGGCCTTGTTGACGCCCGCATCGGTCGCCTGCGCCGACAGCGCCACGGCGACGACCAACGTATAGACGTTCACATGCTCAAGCTCGCCCTTGGGTTCGGGGTCGGCCTGCCGGAACCGGGTAAAGATCTCGCGGATCGTGTGATAATCAAGCTGCTTTGCCATCCGGGCCTTAATGCCGCCCGCGGTGCCGGGTGACAAGCCCAAAGCCCGCTGCACCGCCAATGCGCAAGTTTCGGGTCGCACCGTCGGGTCCGGCCCGGCTAGGATGGGGCAAGCCACAGCAAGGTGAATGCCATGAACGTCCAGACATCCGAATCCGGGTACCACTACAACGTGATGCGGCGCGCGATCGAGCTGATCGACCAGGGCGGCGAGTCGTTGTCGCTGGAAGAGCTGGCCCGCCAGATGGACATGAGCCCCGCGCATTTCCAGCGCCTGTTCTCGCGCTGGACGGGCGTGTCGCCGAAACGCTACCAGCAATATCTGACGCTGGGCCATGCCAAGGCGCTGCTGCGCGAGCGGTTCACCACGCTGGAGACCGCGCACAGCGTCGGTCTGTCCGGCAGCGGTCGCCTGCACGACCTGTTCCTGAAATGGGAGGCGATGAGCCCCGGCGAATATGCCCGCAAGGGGGCCGGGCTGACCATCTATTGGGGCTGGTTCGAAAGCCCCTTTGGCCCGGCGCTGGTGATGGGCACGGCCAAGGGCATCTGCGGCATGGCCTTTGCCGCCGAGACCGGCGAAGAGGCCGCGATGCAGGACATGCTGTCGCGCTGGCCCCTGGCGGAATACGTCGAGGATCCGATGCGCCTGCGCCCGTGGGTCCTGTCGGCATTTGGCGCGGCCAGCGACCGGCTGGAGCCTACGCCGCTGTACCTGATCGGCTCACCCTTGCAGATCAAGGTGTGGGAGGCGCTGATGCAGATCCCCTCGGGCCAGGTGACGACCTATTCCCAGATCGCGCAGGCCGTGGGCACGCCGCAGGCGGTGCGGGCAGTGGGCACGGCGGTGGGCCGCAACCCGGTCAGTTGGCTGATCCCCTGCCACCGCGCGCTGCGCAAATCGGGGGGTCTGGGCGGCTATCACTGGGGGTTGCCCGTCAAACGCGCCATGCTGGCCTATGAGGCGGCGCAGGCCGATGCCTGATTGACTAAGGCCCGCGCGCCTGCCACAAGGCGCGCAGGTTCGGGTCTCCTGCCGCTCGCGGCCCTTTGGCTTTGGTGAAACCCGGTTCAAACCACATCTGTTGCCCTTTCCCGGCGCGCGGATGGCAAGGCGAGCCCCGTCCAATACTCGCGCCCGTTTTTGGAAACGAGGCAAGACATGACACAGATCCGAAACATCGCCCCCGTGGGCGAGCTGAAAGTGCAGGCCATACGCCTGCGCGAGAAACTGCGTGGCGCCGGCGTGGCCCTGAGCCATGCGCAATCGCTTGAGATGATCGCCCATCAGCACGGCGCGCGCGACTGGAACACGTTGCACGCGATGGCCGGAAACCGGCTGCACCTGAAGGTCGGAGACCGCGTGCAGGGCACCTATCTGGGCCAGCCCTTCACAGGGGAAATCCGCGGCCTGACGATGCTGGGCGACGGCGCCCAGCGGCGGATCACGCTGCAGTTCGACACCCCGGTCGACGTGGTGACCTTTGACAGCTTCTCGGCCTTTCGCCAGCGCGTCAGCGGTCAGATCGGCTGGGACGGTCGGTCAGCTCGCCATACGTCGAACGGCGAGCCACAACTGGTGGTGCGTCCGGCCTGACGCAAACGGGGCAAGGTGCCTGTCCGCGCCTTGCCCCACATTTTGTGCGTTCCCGTGCGGGGGTTATTTCGGGGTCCAGCCGCTGACGGCCTTGACCTCCAAAAAGTCCTCCAGCCCCCAGACACCGCCTTCACGCCCGTTGCCGGACTGTTTCATGCCGCCAAAGGGCGAACCGGCAGCGCGCGATTGGCCGTTCATCTCGACCATGCCCGAGCGCAGTTTGCGCGCCATGCGGTTGGCGCGGGCGCCGTCCTGTGTCTGAACATAGTTGGTCAGGCCATATGGCGTGTCATTGGCGATCTCGATGGCCTCTTCCTCGGTATCGAAGGGGATCATCGTCAGGACCGGGCCAAAGATCTCCTCGCGCGCGATGGTCATCTGGTTGTTGGCGTCGGCAAACACGGTGGGGCGCACGAAATAGCCTTTGTTGAACCCTTCGGGGCGACCGGGACCGCCGGCGACCAGGCGCGCACCCTCGTCGATGCCTTTCGTGATCAGGGCCTGGATCTTGGTCCATTGCAGCTCGTTCACGACGGGGCCGATATGGCGGCCTTCCTGCATCGCCGGGCCCACGGTGACCTTATTGGCGACCTCGGCCGCGGTTTCCACGGCTTGATCATAGATCGGGCGCTGCACCAGCATCCGGCTGGGCGCGTTGCAGCTCTGGCCGGTGTTGTTCATCATGTGCAGCACGCCGCGCTTGACCGCCTTGTCATCGGCATCGGCAAAGATCACGTTGGCGCCCTTGCCGCCCAGTTCCAGATGCACCTTCTTGAGCGTGTCGGCGGCGTTCTTGGAAATCGCCGTGCCCGCACGGGTCGAGCCGGTGAAGCTGACCATGTCGACGTCCGGATGCCCCGACAGTTGCGAACCCACGCCCACGCCGTCGCCGTTCACCAGGTTGAAGACACCCGGCGGGAAGCCCGCCTCGTGCATCATCTCGGCAAAGATCATCGCGTTCAGCGGGCTTTGCTCGGACGGTTTCAGAACCATGGTGCAGCCCGCGATCGCCGCCGCGCCCACCTTGAGCGTGATCTGATTCATCGGCCAGTTCCACGGGGTGATCAGCGCGGCGACGCCGACTGCCTCGTAGATGATCCGGTCATTGGGGGCATGATCGCCCAGGGGGCGCTCGAACTGGAAACTCTTGGCTGCTCGAATGAAATTCTTCAGGTGCCAGATCCCGGCGCCCACCTGCTGGGTGCGCGACATGTCGATCGGCGCGCCCATCTCCATCGACATTGCCTGCGCGAGGTCTTCGGCGCGGGTGGGGTAGATCTCGATCAGCTTTTCCACCAGCGCGATGCGCTCTTCGACCGGCGTGGCCATCCAGCCCGGCAGCGCCGTCTTGGCCGCCGCCACGGCCGCGTCGGTATCGGCCTGACCGCCCAGAGAAATCACCGTGCAGGACTCCTCGGTCGATGGGTCGATCACATGGAAATCATTGGCTTGGCTGGGGGCGACCCACTGGCCGTTGATGTAAAAGTCGCGTTTCTCGATCATGGCGTGTCCTCTTGATCCGCATTCATTCGACCGCGCGGTCGGTTTTCCCGGGCACTCTGTCACTGCGGCCCCCTTGGGGCAAGGCAATTCTGGAAATTTGATCAAATTATTGATCGCACGTTTTTTGCCCCTGTGCCACATCAATGGTTTAACCTGAGGGCAAAGTGATTAGGTTTGCACCAACCGACTCGGGTTTTCACAGGAAAGGAGATGCATCATGGGTTTGCGCATCAACGATACCGTCCCCAATTTCACCGCTGAAACGGACCAGGGCACCATCCAGTTCCACGACTGGATCGGCGACAGCTGGGCGATCCTCTTCTCGCACCCCAAGGATTTCACTCCGGTCTGCACCACCGAGTTTTCGGCCGTGGCGCAGTTGAACGACGAATGGGCCAAGCGCAACACCAAGGTGATCGGTGTTTCGGTCGATGGGGTCGAGGACCACAAGAAGTGGAAGAAAGACATCGAGGCCTATGGCAAGGCCAACCCCGGCTTTCCGATCATCGCCGATGACGGACTGGCAGTGTCCAAGGCCTTCGACATGCTGCCCGCCGAGGCATATCTGCCCGACGGCCGAACCCCGGCGGACAGCGCCACGGTGCGCTCGGTCTTCATCATCGGGCCGGACAAGCAGTTGAAACTGTCGATGACCTATCCGATGACCGTGGGCCGGAATTTCGCCGAAATTCTGCGCGCTCTGGACGGCCTGCAGATGAGCGCCAAGGGCGTGGCCACTCCGGCCAACTGGGTGCCGGGCGAAGACGTGATCATCCCGCCGTCGGTTTCGAATGACGAAGCCAAGGAGAAGTTCGGCGAGTTCGAGACGATCTTCCCCTATCTGCGCAAGACCAAGGCGCCGAGCTGACATCAAAAGGGGCGGGGCACATCATGTCCCGCCCCGTACCGCATTGAACGTCCTCAGGCCTCAAGCGCCTCAAGCACTTTCCTTGCAACCGCAGCGGACGACGCCGGGTTCTGCCCGGTAATCAGTTTGCCATCCTGCACGGCGTGAGGTTGGAACGGCTCCACCTTGCTGAACTGTGCGCCCCTGTCTTTCATCGTATCCTCGACCAGCATCGGCACGATTTCGGTCAGGCCGACGGCGTCTTCTTCTTCATTCGTGAAACCGGTGACGGTGCGCCCCTTGACCAAGGGTGACCCGTCCGCGGCCTTGGCGTTCGCGAGAACGATCGGGGCGTGACACACGGCGCTGACTGGTTTCCCGGCCGACCAGAACGACTCGATCAGATCAATCGATTTTTCATCCGACACCAGGTCCCATAGCGGCCCGTGCCCGCCGGGATAGAAGATTGCGTCATAGTCCTCGGCGTTCACCTCGGACAATTTCACCGTGTTGGCCAATGCCGCCATCGCTTCGGGATCGGCCTCGAACCGGCGAGTGTCCTCGGTCTGGCTGTCGGGTGCGCTGCTTTTGGGGTCCAGCGGCGGCTGCCCGCCTTCGGGCGAGGCCAGCGTCAGTTCCGCCCCGGCATCCTTGAACACATAGTACGGAGCGGCCAGCTCCTCAAGCCAGAACCCGGTCTTTTCTCCGGTGTCGCCCAGCTGGTCATGTGATGTCAGGACGACCAGAATTTTCTTTGCAGTCGAAGCCATGTGTTTTCTCCTAGTTCGGCCGGTTCACCCGGCCCGTGTCTTGTGTGATCGGGATATATGGCTGTTGCTGCTTGTTGATTAGTGCCGGATTTGGCAAAGCATTATTGCTGACATGAAATAATGAGGCTGCGAGATGGCGCTGTGGGATGGGCTGGAAGAATTCCTGATGGTGGTCGAGACGGGGGGCTTCACCGCTGCGGCCCGGCGGCTTGGGGTTTCGGCCAGTCATGTCTCGCGTCAGGTCGCCCGGCTTGAGGATCGTTTGGGCGTCAAGCTTTTGGCGCGTTCGACCCGCGTGGTGCGCCTGACCGACGCCGGACGCGACTATCACGCGCGGGTGGCCGGGCTTGTGGCGGGTCTGGAAGAGGCGAACCAGTCAGCGGCAGGGGATCGGGCCCAGATCGCGGGGCGCATTCGCGTGTCGGCCGCCGGTCCGTTTGCGGAACAGTTCGTGGCACCGGCATTGGCCCGGTTTGCAAGCCTGCACCCCAAGCTCTCGGTTACGATCGACTTCAATTCGCGCCTTCTGAACCTGACCGAAGAAGGCTTCGACTTTGCCATCCGCTATGGCCAGTTGACGGAGAGCGGGCTGATCGCGCGGCGGCTGGCGACCCGACGGATGGTCTGCGGTGCCGCGCGCGGCTATCTCGACCGGCACGGAAGGCCGACCCATCCGGCCGACCTGCGGCATCATCAGTGCCTGATCACCAACAATGACCGGTGGGTATTCCGCGACCCCGGCTCGGGCGACCCGATCGAGGTTCGGGTGCATGGCCGGTGGCAGGCCAACAACCCGCACGCCGTTCTTTCTGCCGCGCGGCAAGGTCTGGGGGTCATGTACGCGCCCGAGATTTTTCTGGGCGCGAAGCGCCCCCCTGAGCTGGAGCCGATACTGCAGGGGTACGAAGATCCAAGCCGCGCGAGTTGGATCGTCTATCCTGAACGGCGTCATCTGCCGCTGCGGGTGCGCCGGGCGATGGATTTCTTGGTCGAGGAACTGGGCGATGCGGTGCCCGACTAGGCGGGGCGCTGCGGATGCAGGTGCAGTTGCGCGCGATAGGCGGCGCGCTTGAACTCGCGGGTCAGCTTATCGGTCAACGGCGGTTTCGTCTGGATCGTCGAGCCGCCGATTTCACCGGCCACTTCCTGGTTGCCGCTGCCCAACAGCGCGTGGACGGGCTGGCCCGTGATCCAGTGCATCTGCAGGAACGTGTCCACCGGGCGGTCAATGCGGTCGGTGGCCGCCAGCAGACGTTCCGCCGCCTTCCGTCCCACCACCTGACAGACGCATTGCAACCCTATGACCTTGGGCAGGATCAGACGAAGGCCGTCGCGCTCAGCTAGGGTCTGGGCTGCGGTTTCGCGCTGCTTGACCGGGATGCGGATGTAGTGATCAGGGGTCGCGATCGGGCGCAATAGATCCAGTGCAGCGTTCATCCGGTCGGGATCGATGCGCAGATCATCTTCGGCGGTGATAGCCAGGTCGATCCCCTCGTCGACCATCTTGCGCCAGATCCGACGGTGGCTTTCGAAGACGCCGATCTCGGCCGGGCGCAGCGCGAAGGGATAGTGCGGGCGGTGCAGGTTGCCCGGATGCAGCGTGACCCCGGCAATCTGCGCCGGATCGCGCCCATTGACCGCTTCGATCAGCTCGGCACTGGGCAGGTCGGCGCAGAGCTGCTCGGCATTGGGGCGGCGCGCGGTGCTGGAGGACATATGGATGATGAAGGATCGCATGGTGTCGTGCATAGAACAGGGCTGCGGCCCGGGAAAGGCCCAGGGAAAACAAAAAGACCCCGGCCGGAACCGGGGTCTTGGATTTCGCAAAGGGTAGGGCGGGTTATTCCGCGCCTTCCTCTTTCTTTTCCTTCTTCTCGGGCACGATCTCTTCGCCGGTTTCCTGATCGACGCATTTCATCGACAGGCGGACCTTGCCGCGATCGTCGAAGCCCAAGAGCTTGACCTTCACTTCCTGGCCTTCCTTCAAAACGTCCGAAGGGTGGTTCAGGCGACGGTTTTCGATCTGGGACACGTGCACCAGACCGTCACGTTTGCCGAAGAAGTTTACGAAGGCGCCGAAATCGACGATCTTCACGACTTTACCGGTGTAGACCTGACCTTCTTCCGGCTCGGCCACGATCGAGTGGATCATCTCGTAGGCTTTCTTGATCGACTCACCATCGGGCGATGCAATCTTGATGATGCCGTCATCGTTGATGTCGACCTTGGCGCCGCTGGTTTCCACGATCTCGCGGATCACCTTGCCGCCCGAGCCGATCACTTCGCGGATCTTGTCGGTCGGGATCTGCATGGTCTCGATGCGCGGGGCGTGGACCGAGAACTCGGCGGTCTCGCTCAGCGCCTTGCTCATCTCGTTCAGGATGTGCAGTCGGCCGTTCTTGGCCTGAGCCAGGGCTTTCTCCATGATCTCGGGCGTGATGCCGGCGACCTTGATGTCCATCTGCAGCGAGGTGATGCCGTTTTCGGTACCCGCAACCTTGAAGTCCATGTCGCCCAGGTGGTCTTCGTCACCCAAGATGTCGGTCAGAACGGCATAGTCCCCGTCGTCTTCCAGGATCAGACCCATGGCCACACCGGCCACCGGAGCCTTGAGCGGAACGCCCGCATCCATCATCGACAGCGAACCGCCGCAGACCGATGCCATCGAGGACGAGCCGTTCGACTCGGTGATCTCGGACACCACGCGGATGGTGTAGGGGAAATCGGTCGGAGCCGGCAGAACCGCCTGCAGGGCGCGCCATGCCAGTTTGCCGTGGCCGATTTCGCGGCGACCGGGCGAACCGACGCGGCCCACTTCGCCGACCGAGTAGGGCGGGAAGTTGTAGTGCAGCAGGAAGTTCGATTTGAAGTTGCCGTGCAGCGCGTCGATGAACTGCTCGTCGTCACCAGTGCCCAGCGTCGTCACGGCCAGCGCCTGGGTTTCACCACGGGTGAACAGGGCCGAACCATGGGTCCGCGGCAGCAGGCCGGTTTCGGCCACGATCGGGCGCACGTCGGTGGTCGAACGACCGTCAATCCGCTTGCCGCCCTTCACCACGTCGCCGCGCAGGATGCTGGCTTCGAGCTTTTTCATCGCCGAACCCAGGTTCGAGTCCTCAAGCTGCTCTTCGGTCAGAGCGGCCTTGATGGCCTCGCGCGCGGCAGCGACGGCTGCGGTGCGCTCTTGCTTGTCGGTGATTGCGAATGCGGCACGCATCTGCTCTTCACCGGCAGCTTTCACGGCAGCGTACAGCTCCGAGTAGTCGGGGGCTTCGAAGGCAAAGGGCTCTTTCGCGGCGTCTTCGGCCAGCGAGATGATCAGGTCGATCACCGGCTGGATCTGTTCGTGCGCGAAGGTCACGGCGCCCAGCATCTCGGCTTCGGTCAGCTCGTAGGCTTCCGACTCCACCATCATCACGGCGTCTTTGGTGCCGGCCACAACCAGATCCAGACGCTGTTCGGGGTTCAGGCGCAGGTCCTGCATGTCGTCCACGGTCGGGTTCAGGACGTACTCGCCATCCACGAAACCAACGCGGGCACCGGCGATCGGGCCGCGGAAGGGCGCGCCCGAGATGGTCAGGGCCGCCGATGCGGCGATCATCGCCACGATGTCGGGGTCGTTGACCAGATCGTGGCTCAGTACGGTGCACATCACCAGAACTTCGTTCTTGAACCCGTCAACGAACAGCGGACGGATCGGACGGTCGATCAGGCGCGCGGTCAGCGTCTCTTTCTCGGTCGGACGGGCCTCGCGCTTGAAGAAGCCACCCGGCACCTTGCCGGCGGCATAGTATTTTTCCTGATAGTGCACGGTCAGCGGGAAAAAGTCCTGACCGGGCTTCTGTTCCCGGGCAAAGGTCACGTTGGCCATGACGCTGGTTTCGCCCAGCGTGGCAATCACGCTGCCGTCAGCCTGACGGGCAACCTTGCCGGTTTCCAGTGTGAGCGTTTCCTCGCCCCACTGCATCGATTTCTTCGTTACATCAAACATATGCGTATCCTAGATGGGAGCACTCCCGCCCCTGCGGGTCTCCCGTTTTGCGTGGCGGCCCCATTGCCGCCGACCCCAATTTATCTTCCATTCGAGTGCCGGGGTCAGGGCACAACGTCTCAGATACCGCGCGCATACATGAGATTGCGTCGGATTGAAAGGGATAAGGCCGCAGAAGGCACACGGTCCTGCATCTGCCGTGGTTCGCCTTTGCGTCAGCCGACACCGCGAACGTTCCGATGCGTAAGCCCGCATAGCATCTGGCGTGCACCCGCTCGCAAACAGGAGCATCGCTCGTCATCGAGGATATGCAGATCGGAAATCGGCGCGGCAGAGGCTGGAGAGAAACTCCGGGCTGCGACGGTGGTAGGAAAGCCGCGAAACTAATGCGACCCCGTCCTCTCGACCTCGGTCAGGCCATCGCTGGCCATGCGCAGACATATTCCCGTAGGCGAATGCATTTTGTGAAAAAGTGATTGCAGTGTAGCCTCTTACCACGGAACCCGCGGTCCAGACGACGAAAAGGCGCCAAGGGGGTAAGACTACTCACTGTCGTCCGACGGCCGAATACCTTGGCGTTTGCAATTCGCGCGAACGAAAGGGACGGCCACATGTCTCAGACCAAGAAAATGCTGGATCCGGATCCGCGGATCTATGATTTCGAAACGGAATACGAGCTGGGGCAGGACAATGTTCGCCCATTCGGGCTGGATATTCACAACCCGGTTTTTCTTATCTCAAGCATCCTGATCTTTGCCTTCGTGCTGATCGCTCTCGCCAATCAAGAGGCCGCAGCAACGTTCTTCGGTTGGCTGCGGCCGTGGCTGACCAGCACCTTCGACTGGTTCCTCGTCCTGTCCGTGGATGCAATCACGCTGTTCTGCCTGGCTCTGATCGTTCTGCCGGTCGGCAAGGTGCGCATCGGCGGCAAAGACGCCAAGCCCGATTACTCCTACGCCGGCTGGATCGCGATGATGTTCGCGGCCGGGATCGGCATCGGATTGCTGTTTTTCGGCGTGTTAGAGCCGGTCTACTACAATTTCGCCGAGGATGGCGGCGCCCGTCCTTTGGGCATCGACATCGCGGTGCCGGGCAATGAATACATTGGTGTTGTCGGTACCATCCACCACTGGGGGCTGGAGGGCTGGGCGGTCTACGCCGCCGTGGGCCTGAGCCTTGCGATCTTCAGCTACAATCTCGGTCTGCCGCTGACCCTGCGCTCGGCCTTCTACCCGTTGCTGGGCGAGCGTGTCTGGGGCTGGTGGGGCCATGCGATCGACACGCTGGCGGTGTTTGCCACCCTGTTCGGCCTGACCACATCGCTGGGGTTGGGCGCGCAACAGGTTGCCGCCGGTCTCTACGAGGTGTTCGGCATCGAACCCAGCCCAACCGTCGTCGTCCTGCTGATCATCGGCATCACGATGATCGCGCTGGGCTCAGTGCTGATGGGCATGGATGCGGGTGTGAAGCGGCTCAGCGAGATCAACATGATCATGGCCGTGGGCCTGTTCCTGTTCGTGATCGCAGTGACCGGGATCGGCACGGCGATCTCGCGCTATTTCAGCGTGATGACCGATTACGTCAGGCTGCTGCCGGCTTTGTCGAACCCGTTCGGTCGCGAAGACACCAGCTTCTTCCACGGTTGGACAACCTTCTACTGGGCCTGGTGGATCGCGTGGTCGCCTTTCGTGGGCATGTTCATCGCCCGCATCTCCAAGGGGCGCACGGTGCGTGAATTCGTGATCTGTGCGCTGCTGGCGCCCACGGCGGTCTGTGCGCTGTGGATGTCCACCTTTGGTGGCGCGGCAATCGACATGCTGAACGTCGGCGGTGCCGAGGGCGTCAAGGCCACGGTGATCGACAGCTATGCCCCCGAAGGCGCGCTGTTCGGCTTCCTGAAAGAGCTTCCGCTATACGGCATCGTGGCCCCGATCGCGCTGATTTTGATCGTGGTCTTCTTTGTCACCTCGTCCGACTCGGGGTCTCTGGTGATCGATACGATCACCGCAGGCGGCAAGATGGACGCCCCGGTGGTGCAGCGTGTGTTCTGGTGCACGCTGGAAGGCTTGGTCGCAATCGCGCTGCTGCTGGGTGGCGGCCTTGCCGCGCTGCAAGGTGCGGCGGTGTCAACTGGCATCCCGTTCACGCTGGTGGTGCTGATCATGTGCTACTGCCTGTGGTTGGCGCTGAAGTCTGAGCGCGCCAAGATCTGAGCCGCCCGCGACGGTTAATGAACGCCCGCCATTTGGCGGGCGTTTTTTCGCTTTAACCGGATCCAGTCATAGTTCCAAAGGTTTGACTTGGGTCGGAATTTATTATTCAGGATCTCGCAACAAAGCTTTCGCAAATTGAATGAACATTGCGATGAACACGCCGACCCCAACGAAAATGTAGATCACGGTGAAGACCTTGCCGATCTTGGTCGCTGGGGACAGATCGCCGAACCCGACCGTCGACAATGTGGTCGCGCTAAAATACAGCGCGTCCACCCAATGCCAGCCCTCGACGCTGCTGTAGAACAACGTGCCGGACAGAAGAATAAGCACACACAGCAGCAAACCACCCCGAAAATGGGGGTCATCCCAGGATCGGACGATCGCCTTGAGCAGACGGTAGGCATTTAGGATCAGAGCTATCATTCTATACGCCTTTGGGCAGTTTCGAGGATACGTTCAGGATGCATGTTCTCGAGTGAAATTCCGCAAATACAAATCGGATTATTCGCTAAGTTGGCGGTGTTTGACAGGAGATACTTCATGCGTATTCATCTTTTGGCCGCGCTGCTTGCCGCCACCTCGGTTTCCGCGCAGCAAGACCCGGCTCAGACCATGATTACCAATGTGGATGTATTTGATGGCGTCAACGACGGGGGCATCGAAAACGCGAATGTTCTGATCGAGGGCAACCTGATTGCGGCTGTTTCGACAAACCCGATCTCGGCCGAAGGTGCAACGGCGATCGACGGCGGTGGGCACACCCTGATCCCAGGCCTCATCGATGTGCACTGGCACACCCATTATTGCTGCAGCCCGCAAAATTCGGTTGTGACCGATGATATTCTGGGTGTGGCAATCCGTGGCGCTTTGGGGTCCGAAGGCACTCTGATGCGGGGATTCACCAGCGTCCGTGATGTTGGCGGCAATTCCTTCGCCATCAAGAAGATGATCGACGCCGGCGAAATCCCCGGTCCGCGAATCTTGCCGTCCGGTCCGCCGATCACGCAGACGGGCGGGCATTTTGACTACCGCCCTTATCAGGCGGTGCCGACAAACGAAGGCGATGCTTTGTGGTATTGGTACAGCGTTGGTCTGATGATGCAGGCAGACGGCGTCCCAGAAGTGACCAAGCGGGCCCGAGAAGTCATGCGTATGGGGGCCACGCAGCTAAAGATTTCTGGCGGGGGCGGTGTGTCGTCCACATACGACCCGCTGGACGTTCGCCAATACACAAAGGATGAAATCGAAGCCTTTGTCGAAGTGGCCGACACCTACAACACCTATGTTGCCTCTCATCTGTTCACCGACGATGCTGCGCGCATCGCGATTGAGGCCGGTGTGAAATCCATCGAACATGGCTTCCTCATGAGCCGTGAGACGATGGAAATGATACGTGAGAATGACGTGTGGCTGTCCGTGCAACCGTTACTGGATGACGAAGACGGGTTTTCCTTTGATGACCCCGTCAGCCAACAGAAGTGGATCGACGTGACCGACGGCACCGATTTCACCTACAAGACCGCAAAGGAAGTGGGGGTCAAAACCGCCTTCGGGACCGACATCCTGTTCGACCCGAAATTGGCCGAGCGGCAGGGCGCGTTTCTTGCCAAGCTGCAGCGGTGGTATTTTCCTTACGAGGTTTCGCAGATGGCCACTTCGACCAATGCCGAACTGCTGGAATTGTCCGGCCCCCGGCATCCCTATCAGCAATGACCGCTGGGCCAGATTACAGAAGGCGCTTGTGCCGATTTGATCTTTGTGGATGGCAACCCGCTAGAAGACATCGATCTGGTTGCCGACCCACACGAAAACTTCGACCTGATCATGAAAGACGGTGTGGTCTACAAGAACGCGCTGGATTGAACACCGCGCTCCTCTGACAAAAAACGCCCGCCATATGGCGGGCGTCTCGAACTTGAAAGCGGTGTATTCCGCGCTTAGCGGCGGATGCCCAGCTTTTTGATCAGGTCCTGGTAGCGCGCTTCTTCCTTGCCCTTCAGGTAGTCCAGCAGCTTGCGGCGCTGGGCGACCATCTTCAGAAGACCACGGCGGCCGTGGTTGTCTTTCTTGTGGGTCTTGAAGTGCTCGGTCAGGGTGTTGATGCGCGAGGTCAGGATAGCAACCTGGACTTCCGGCGAACCGGTGTCGCCGTCCTTGGTTGCGAATTCTTTCATGACGCGTGCTTTTTCTTCAGCAGTGATCGACATCGGGGTCTCCTTCGAAGGTTAGAGTTGATGGCGCAGGCCGGGATGTCGTCCAGCACAGGCCCATGGAGAAAACCGCACCGATTCCGATGCGGATGGGCGCGTATAGGCGCAATCGGAATAAATGGCAAAGGGATTCTGCGTATCTCAGCCCATGGGGCTGGTCAGGGTCGGGTCCAGACCCGGAGTCAGTTGAATATCCTCGGGCCCAAGACCTTGGGCGCCGAACAGATAGGCCACCTCACGCCCGTTGACCAGAACGCGCGTCAGATCGGCGTTGTCCGCGTCGTGTTCGATCCCGATATCGGGCGTGTCAGGGCCGTTCCATTCGATCAGCAGCTTGTCTTCTCCGGGGGTGAAATCCACGACGCTGACTTCCTTCCCCGTGACCGTTCCGTTGATGGCGATCTGGTCCGCTCCTTGACCGCCGGTGACGACATCTCCGGCGCCTGCCAGGATCGTGTCGTCCCCTGCGCCGCCGTTCAGAAAATCGCTGGCGGGCGTGTCGCCATCGTCCTGTCCGGACAGAGTGTCGTCGCCATCACCGCCGAACAGCGTGTCTTCCCCTGCGCCGCCGGCGAGCATGTCTTCACCGTCGCCGCCTTGCAGCGCGTCTTCGCCCTCACCACCGGCAAGGTTATCGTTGCCCTGACCGCCGTACAGATCGTCATCGCCTTCGCCACCAACCAACTGGTCGTCGCCAGCATGGCCGTACAATATGTCGTCACCGGCATTCCCCGAGAGGTCATCGTGACCGTTGCCACCGTGCAGAATATCATCGCCAGTGTTTCCGTTTAGCGTGTCATCCCCGTCCGCGCCGAACAACGTATCATCTCCGGCGCCACCATCGATAATGTCATCGCCATCATAGCCGTTGATCTGATCGTTGCCCTCGGCCCCGCTCAGAACATCCACACCCGGCCCTCCGGCGATGACCAGGTTTCCGTCCACGTCCGAGAGTATGATTCCGTGGGACGCATCCTCGGCCTCGGCTGGGTCTTCGAAAGAATCGTCAATCTCAAGCAGATTTCCTTCGGGAATGTCTTCGACGGCATCTTCCTCGATGACATCGTCGTTGTCCTCGTCCTCATCCCCCGAGAATACGTCGCTGATCGCGTATGCTGCGCCGCCCATTGCGGCCAGACCGAACAATCCGAGCAGAAACATGGGAACCCTCCGAAAGCGTGCCGCCCCGAGTGTGAAATATCCCATGCCGCCAAAGGGTTGGTCAAAGCCAACCTGAGTCTGTGGTTAACCCTTTGTCACCGGTCCCACGGTTCGGGTTGCTGGGTATACGCGATGTAGAGCGGATGCTTGGGATGGCCTGCCTTGCTGAGCCCAAGGTGGAACAGCGGCTGGCCGGTGCCGCGCAGCAGACTCTCGACCGCCGGACCGCGATCCAGATGCGCGCCATGGGTGCCCCAGGCGGCGATCACCTGATCGGCCCAGTCCACGCCGGCCAGGATAGCGGCGTCGTTTTCCGGCCCCACCGGATCGACTGCGGCACGCATCTTGCGCGGGTCGGTGTCGCGCCAGGCAAAGATGTTGGTCACCTGGAACGCCCCGAAGCCCAAAGCCCGCGCGCGCCGCTCGCAGCGCTCGACGGTCGGGTCATTCTGAACCTCGGTCGCGGTCGAGGGGTTCAGCATCACGAACAAGGCCCGGCGCCCGGCCGGCTCCCAGATGCGGGTCAGGCTGTAGCGATAGCGTTCGCAGTCGGAATAGACGGCTGTCGAGGGCGCGTCGCCCTTGGTGTGGGACCGGGTGATCATGCGCCTTCGCTTAGCACGGGACCTAGCCGGCGAACACCCGGCTGGGGTGCAACTCACCGGATTTGTAGACCCCTACCGCCACGGCCTTGCCGTCGAACGAGGCCCAGGCCTCGTCGCCGTATTCCACGTCGCTGGCCAGAACCATGCCGGGGTTGCCGTTGCGCAGGCGGGTGGCGCCTTCGGGGGTGCATTTCAACTCGGGCAGGTCGGCCAGCCCTTGTTCCAGCGGGCGCAGGTAGTCATCCAGCGCCGGGATTTTCGCCATCGCGTCGATCTGCTCGATGCTCAGCCCGTCCTCGGCCTCGAACGGGCCGGACCAGATCCGGCGCAGCTCCTTGACGTGGCCATAACAGCCCAACGCCTCACCCAGGTCGCGGGCGATCGAGCGGACATAGCCGCCCTTACCGCAGGTCATTTCCAGAACGACATGGTCGGGATCGGGCCGGTCGACCAGCACCAGTTCCTCGACCCACAGGGGGCGGGCGGCCAGTTCGACATTCTCGCCGTCGCGGGCCAGCTTGTAGGCGCGCTGGCCCTCGATCTTGACCGCCGAGAACTTGGGCGGCACCTGCATGATCTCGCCCACGAAGGGCAGCAGGGCCTGCTTGATCTCGTCGTCGGTGGGGCGCAGGTCGCTTTCCGCGATCACTTCTCCCTCGGCATCGTCGGTATTGGTGGCCTGACCCAGCCGCACGGTAAAGGTATAGGCCTTGAGCGCATCGGTGATGTAGGGAACGGTCTTGGTGGCCTCGCCCAGGGCCACGGCCAGAACGCCGGTGGCTTCGGGGTCGAGCGTGCCGGCATGGCCCGCCTTCTTGGCGTCCAGTGCCCAGCGGACCTTGTTGACCACGGCGGTCGAGGTCATGCCCGCGGGCTTGTCGACCACCAGCCAACCGGAAATGTCACGACCCTTGCGTTTGCGTCCCATGATGCACCTTGCCGTCTGCTAAGGCGCGCGACCTAGCGGATCGGTCCGGCGCTGTCAATTTGCCGGGATGTCCTCGACCACGCCGACGATCGGCCCCAGCGAGAAACCCACGTCGGACCGGTTCGCCGCCCGGTCATACATTCGCGAGATGTTGCCGTCGAAAAACAGCGCGTTGGGCGTTTTCAGCACGTCGCGGAACAGGCGGCCGAATTCATGGAAGGTGACGTAATCTTCGGAGATCACGAACACCGCGCGGCTGCCATCGACGCTGGTGCCCACCCCGTTGCGCACATAGCTCGAGGTCGAATCCTCAAGAAACCGCGGATGCAATTCTCCGTCGATCACCAGCATCGGCCCGGATTGGGTGGCAAAGCGGCAATCGGGCTTGCGATCAAGATAGTCCAGCGTCTCGAACACGTCGGCGCGGCCTTCGCGGATGCAGAACACTCCGTTGGGCAGCAGGCCGAAATTGCCGGGGCCGGCGTTGGGAATCACGCGCATGACTTCCTGCCCGTCTTGGACATAGTGGCCCACAGGCGAGCGGTCCTCGTGATACATGCCCGCATTCATCGCAAAACTCAGGCGCTGGCCCGAACCGGCCAGTTCCTCGTTCACCGACGAGAAATGGCCCAGCACCTGACCTGCGTCGTCATACAGGAACAGGCGCAGGTCCTCGGCGGTGGCGTCCACCTCGCACACGGTATAGCGCCGGTCTTCGTGGGCCACACGCTCGCACGTGACCGCACCGGCCTGTCCGGCCCAGAGCAGCGCGAGCAGAGCGGCCGCCCTGCGGATCACTCGTCCAGATCCCGGCGCACGGCGTCCTGTTCGAACATCCGGCGCGTGTCGTCCATGCGGTCGAACGTTTCGTCCAGCCGGAAGCGCAGGTCGGGGGCGAACTTCAGCCCGACCTTCTTGCCGACCATGCGGCGCAGCTCGCCCTTGTTGCGGGCCAGCAGCTCGATCACGGTGTCCTGCCCCTTGCCGCCCAGCGGCAGCACATAGGCCGTGGCGATCTTGAGGTCGGGCGAGGTACGCACTTCGCCCACAGTGATCGACAGGCGGTTCAGGTCGGGGTCGTGCACGTCGCCGCGCGCCAGCACCTCGGACAGGGTGCGGCGGATCAGTTCGCCGACGCGAAGCTGCCGTTGCGAGGGGCCGGGGCCGTCGTGGAATTTGTTCTTAGCCATGTCCCCGATCTAAGCGCAAAGCGGGGCTTTGCCAAGCGGCCCCGAACCGGGTAGGAGGCTTTGAGCCGAATTTCAGAAGAAGGACCAGCGCAATGACGCATATTCCGGGAATCGTCGTGACCGGGGCTTCGGGCCGGATGGGGCAGATGCTCATCAAGACCATCACCGACAGCGATCAGGCGCGGCTGGTCGGCGCGGTCGAGCGCACAGGCCATGACTGGATCGGTCAGGACGTGGGTACCGCGATGGGCGGCCAGCCGCTGGGCGTGACCGTCACCGACGACCCGCTCGAGGCCTTTGCCCAGGCCCAGGCGGTGATCGACTTCACCGCGCCTGAGGCGACGCTGGAGTTCGCCGCGCTGGCGGCGCAGGCGCGCTGCGTGCATGTGATCGGTACCACCGGCATGAGCAACGAACAGATCGCCGCGCTGGAACCCGCCGCGCGTCATGCGGTGATCGTGCGGGCGGGAAACATGAGCCTAGGCGTGAACCTGCTGGTGCAACTTACCAAAAAGGTCGCCGCCGCGCTGGACGAGGATTTCGACATCGAGGTGATCGAGGCCCATCACCATCACAAGGTCGATGCGCCCTCGGGGACGGCACTGATGCTGGGCGAGGCCGCGGCCGAGGGGCGGGGCGTGAACCTTGCCGATGTCTCCGACCGGGGCCGCGACGGGATCACCGGCGCCCGGCAGAGGGGCCATATTGGCTTCCACGCCGTCCGCGGTGGTGACATTGTCGGCGAACATGACGTGCTGTTCGCCGCGCCGGGCGAGCGGATCGTGCTGCGCCACGTGGCCACTGACCGGGCGATCTTTGCCCGTGGCGCGCTGAAGGCGGCGCTGTGGGGGCAGGGCAAGGCCCCCGGCCAATATGACATGGTGGATGTATTGGGGCTTTAACCCTCGCCCAGATGCCGGTCGATCATGCGCTGAACCATCGGCGCGAAATGGTCGAAGCCGGGGGTGTCCATGTCGGGCCGTTTGCCGGCCTCGTCCAGATACCGGACCTGGATGATTTCCTTCAGGTTCGGGTTGGCCTCGAATGCGGCGACTTCCTCGGCGCTCATCGGGCCGCCCTGCAATTCCAGCGTATGGACCGAGGCCGCCGACAGGCGGCTGAAATACTCGGGCCGGGTTGCACACAGGTACCGCTTGGCCGCGACATGATAGCGGCAGCAATCGGTGATGACCGAGGGAAAGAACCGCTCCAGCACCGCGGCGCCGGCATCCTCGTGATGGCGGTCCTCGGTGTCGTCGGGATGGTAGGTGCCGAATTCCGAGGTGAAATGCCCGATATCGTGCAGCAGAGCGCCCACGATGATCTCTTCGGGCATGCCGTTCTGTTCGGCGATGGTGGCGCCCTGCAGCATGTGCTGGGCCATGGTGACCGGCTCGCCCAGGTATTCCTCGCCTCCGCGCCGGTCGAAGATATCGGCGATGAAGGCCACGATGTTGTCGCGGGTCAGGGTCTGGAAATCGGGTTTCATTCCGCCGCCTCCGGTTGCGCCATCCGCATCGCGGCTAGGGTCGACAGCAGCCCGTCCTTGTCGGCATAGCATCCCTGCAGCCAGCGCGACCCGGCACCCGAATATCCCAGACGCGCATGCAGGACGCGGGTGTTGTCGACGATGAAGCTCTCGCCCGGTTCCAGCTTGAACGCCACGCCCATGGCCGGGTCGTCGATGATCTCGCCCAAACGGCGGTAGGCGGCGTAATAGGCCTCCATCCGGTCGAAGGGCACATCCACGAACGGGGCCGAAGACCGGTTATTGAAGCGGATGCCGATCAATTCGCCATCTGGCGACAGCTCGATCATCGGACGGCGCGCGCGCAGGCATACCCCGTCCGAACCGCGGTATTCGAACCGCGCGGGATAGCCGGCCAGCAGGGCAAAGCCTTCGGGGTTTTCTTCGCGCAGGCGCTGGGCCGCGCGAAAGCCGTCGACCACGATCGACTCCCCGCCCTCGGCGCTGTTTTCCAGGCAATAGAGGATCTGCAGCGTGGGCACCGGATCGCGATAGGGGTTGTCGGTATGCGCCTGCAGGCCAAGGCCGGTATAGGCCAGGTTGGTCGGGTTCACCTCGGTCCGCACCTCGAAATAGGGGCCATAGTTGGTCTCGCGCACATAGCCGAACAGGTCGGCGACCTTCAGCAGCGAACCGAGCTCGGTCGGGCCGCCGGTCAGCTTGGCAAAGCCGTATTCGGCGACCGCCGCCAGCCAGTCGCGCTTGGCGGTGGGGTTTTCGTGCACATGCGTCCAGTTGCCGGCCGGGGCCGAGAACCCGCCGTCCCAGGTGGTGATGCCGGGCGACAGCCAGCCCATCTGGCGGGTCTGGTCCCGGTCATAGACATGCGCGGCCAACCAGTTTGCGGGAAAGGTGACGGTCTTGTCTTCGGGGGCGAAGGTCACCTGCAGGTCGCCGCCCGCCACCTCGGCCGCCTGGATCGCGATCCCCGCCGGAATGTCGCCGATCGTGATCAGACGCTGGCCGTTGCCGGGGTCGCGCGTCTGCGGGTCCAGCGCATTGTCGCGCAGCCAGATGGCGTGGAAACGGGCGCGGGTGCCGTCTTCGAACTCAACCGAAACGACCGCCGGGTCATGGGTGGCGTGGCGCAGCATGGGGCTCTCCTGTTCAGCGCGGGCTTTGATTGAGGAGATACGCGGGATATGGCATTACGACAATTAAGGCTTGTTCCATCTGAGAGTTGGAAAATCTAATGAGCAAGAAAAAGGTCGGCCTGCCCCCGCTGGACTGGCTGCGCGTGTTCGAGGCGGCCGGGCGGCTGGGCGGATTTTCGGCCGCGGCGCGCGAGTTCGGCCTGACCCAGGCGGCAGTCAGCCAGCGCATCGCCAATCTGGAATCCTGGCTGGGCCGGTCCCTGTTCGTGCGCGAAGCGCGCGGCGTGTCGCTGACGGTCGAGGGCGAAAGCTATCTGCCGCTGGTGCAGGACAGCCTGCGGGCGTTGGAACGCAACACCGAGGATCTGTTCGGCACCGCCCCGCGCGCGTTGCGGGTGGCCGGGCTGTCTTCGCATATCCAAGCACTCGTGCTGCCCAGCCTGGGGGCCTTTCGAGCCCTGCGGCCCGAGGTGCAGGTCACCACGGATTCGGTGGCGCGGCGGTCCTCGCTGGAGGACGAGCGGACCTGGCTTCAGATCCGCTATGGGCGCGGCAGCTGGCCGGGGCGCACCGCCGACCTGATCGCGCCCGAGGTTCTGACCCCGATGGCGGCGCCGGGCGTCAGCTGGGGCGCGCCGGTGATCGACCTACGCGGCGAACGGCCCGGCTGGCAGGACTGGATGCAGAAGACGGGCGACACGGATCTGCCACGCACCGGTCTGAGCTTTGATTCGATGGAACACGCCCTTGGCGCGGCGCGGCAGGGGCTGGGGGTCGCCTTGGGGTCGGTCGCTCTGGCCTCGGCAGATCTGGCCTCGGGCCGTCTGATCCGGCTGGGGCGTCCCGATTTGAAAACCCGCGACGGATACTGGCTGACCTGGCCGCGAGACCGGGCGCAGTCGAAAAAGCAGCAGGCCCTGATCGGCGATTTCCTGCAGGCCCTGCGCGCGGCGGTCTGAGCGGTCAGAAATCGATCGCGATGCCCTTCTTCTCCCAATCGCCATAGCGCGCGGGATCGAGGCCGTCGCGTCCGCCCAGCTCCTTGGGCAGGGGTTTGGCCTCGGCTTCAGCCTTGCGCCGGCGCTCTTCGGCCTCGGCCAGGGCGCGCCGGGCGGCGGGCGGCAGGTCTGTGCGGTCGTCGCTCATGACATCGGGTTCCTTTCCGTGCATGGCCTTGATATACGCCCTCGTCCGCTGATGGCAATGCGGGCGAAAACCTTGCAAAGGCGGTTTCATGACCAACACCCCGACGGCGGCGCGGCGCAGCGCCATCTATCTGCTGGATCAGATCTTGGGCGAGGGGCGCCTGCTGTCCGAATGCCTGGCGGCCGGGGCGTTGGATCGCCTAGCCCCCGAAGACCGCGCGCGGGCGCAGCGCTTGACGCTGGAGACCTTGCGCGGGCTTGAACGCGCCGACCGCCTGCTGGAGGGACATCTGCGGCGCACACCGGCGCTGACCGTTCAGAACGCGCTGCGTCTGGGAACGGTCGAACTGTGTCAGGGCGAGGCTGCGCATGGCGTCGTGAACGCGATGGTCGAGATCATCGGCCGCTCGCGCAAGCACGGGCGGCTCAAGGGGCTGGTCAACGCGGTTCTGCGTAAGATCGCCGCCGAAGGCCCCGAGGCCTGGCCGAAGATGCGGGTGCCGCGCCTGCCGGACTGGCTGCGCGAGCCGCTGATCGCGGCCTGGGGCGCGGATGCGGTCAAGGGCATGGAGCAGGCCCATTTCGCCGGCGCGCCGCTGGACCTGACGCCAAAGCCCGGCGCAACGATCCCCATGGGGACCGAACTGCCGACCGGCTCGGTGCGGGTTACTGACGCGGGTCAGGTCTCGGCCCTGCCGGGCTATGCCAGCGGAGACTGGTGGGTGCAGGATGCCGCCGCCGCCCTGCCGGCGCGGATTCTGGCGCCCCGGCCCGGCGAGCGGGTTCTGGACATGTGCGCCGCGCCCGGCGGCAAGACGCTGCAACTGGCAGCGGCGGGGGCCGAGGTCACCGCGCTGGACATTTCCGAAGGCCGGCTGGCGCGGGCGCGGGAAAATCTCGAACGGACCGGGTTGTCGGCCCACGTGGTCGCCGGCGACGCGCTGGAGCATCAGGGCCAGTACGATGCGATCCTGCTGGACGCGCCCTGTTCGGCGACCGGCACCATCCGGCGTCACCCGGATCTGCCCTTTGCCAAGGACGGCTCCGAATTCGGCGGCCTGATCGCGTTGCAGGGCCGGATGCTGGCCCATGCCTGGACCTTGCTGAAACCCGGCGGACGGCTGGTCTATTGCACCTGTTCGCTGTTGCCCGACGAGGGCGAGGTGCAGATCGAAGAGGCTTTGCCGCACCATCCCGACATGCAGGTGGACCGCGCCGCGCTACAGGTACCCGGCGTTCAGCCCGACTGGCTGACCGAGGAAGGCGGGCTGCGCCTGCGTCCCGATTATTGGCCCGATCTGGGCGGCATGGATGGGTTCTACATCGCCTGCCTGAACAAATCGGCCTGACCGGTCGCTTTTCGATGACTTGACGAACCGGCCCGGCTATCGTTGGTTCAAACGCCAGCAGAGCGGCAGGGGCAGAGCAACACACGTCATGTCGAATTCGGACACCATGGCCAACCGATGGGTGCGGTTTCAGAACCGTCTCTACGCGCGCCTCAGCCAGCGCCGCAAGCCCGTCAGCGGCTTTGTCGGTCAGCCCGAGCCGCGCACCGTTGGTTCATTTGCGCGCGGGCGGCAACTGGTGGCGGGAAATCTTTTGTTTGCGGGTTATCTGGTCGAAGCTCCGGACACGGGCTTATGGGAGGTCGCGGCCCCCAACGCCGCATTCGACGATGAACGGCATGGATTTGCCTGGCTGGACGATCTGGCCGCGGTGGGTGATGCCGCGGCACGGGAAAAGGCGCAACGCTGGGTCTGGGGCTGGATCGAGACCCACGGCAAGGGGCAGGGTCCGGGCTGGGCCCCAGACCTGACCGGACGCCGCCTGATCCGCTGGATCAATCACGCGCTGTTCCTGCTGCGCGGTATGGACGAGGCCCATAGCCGGCTGTTTTTTCGGTCTCTGTCACAGCAGACCTGGTTCCTGTCCAAACGCTGGCACGCCGCGACACCGGGTCTGCCGCGGTTCGAGGCCTTGGCAGGTTTGGTTCAGGCCGGTTTGGCACTGGAGGGGATGGAAGACATCTCGGACCCGGCCGTTCGGGCCCTGGCGCGGGAATGTGAGGCCCAGATCGACGCCCAAGGTGGCATTCCCACGCGGAATCCGGAAGAATTGCTTGAGGTCTTTACCCTGCTGGCCTGGACATCCGCTGCGCTCAGCGAAGTCGGGCGCGGCACGCCCGCCGCTCAGACGACAGCAATCAAACGGATTGCCCCGACCCTGCGCAGCCTGCGTCATGCCGACGGCGGGCTGGCCCGGTTTCACGGCGGTGGCCGCGGCATAGAGGGCCGGTTGGAACAGGCGCTGGCCCAAAGCGGGGTCAAGCCCAAACCCGCCAAAGGCCTGACCATGGGCTATGCCCGTCTGGCCGCCGCCCGCACCACGGTGATCATCGACGCAGCACCCCCGGCCAAAGGGGCGGCCTCGTACATGGCGCACGCCTCGACACTGGCTTTCGAGCTGACCTCGGGGCGGCGGCCATTGATCGTCAACTGCGGTTCGGGCGAAAGCTTCGGGTTGGAGTGGCGCCGGGCAGGGCGGGCCACGCCTTCGCACTCGACCCTTTGCCTGGATGGATACTCCAGCGCCCGGTTGGCTGCTCCGACCAAGGGAACCGCGAACGAAGCAATGGTGGACGCCCCGAGCGAGGTACCGGTGGAGTTCGAGGATTCGTTCGAAGGCGCGCGCGTGATGGCGGGCCATGATGGGTACGCCAAGGTGTTCGGACTTACCCATGCCCGTACGATCGAGCTGCGCTTTGACGGGCGCGAGGTAACTGGTGAAGACATCCTTTTGACGGCAACCGACAAGGCAAAACGCCAGTTTGACCGGGCGGTGGACGCATCCAAGCTGTCAGGGATCGGTTTTGACATCCGGTTTCACCTTCATCCGGATGTGGACGCCGCGCTGGATCTGGGCGGGTCTGCGGTGTCGATGGCGCTCAAAAGCGGCGAGATCTGGGTTTTCCGCCATGACGGCGCCGGAAAATTGTCTCTTGAGCCAAGCGTTTACCTGGAAAAAGGCCGTCTGAAGCCCCGCGCGACAAAACAGATCGTTCTCTCCGGCCGCGCAATCGAGTATGCGACGCGCATCCGGTGGACGCTGAGCAAGGCGCAGGATACAGCCTATGCCGTGCGCGACGTGCACCGGGACGAGCCCGATTTCGACTGAGCCAAAAGGATCTTTGGACCCATGACCGACCTTCACCCCGTGCGCCGCGCGTTGCTTTCCGTTTCCGACAAGACCGGATTGATCGATCTGGGCAAGGCCCTGGCCGACCGCGGGGTCGAGCTGCTGTCGACCGGCGGCACCGCCAAGGCGCTGCGGGATGCGGGGCTTGCGGTCAAGGATGTCAGCGAGGTCACGGGTTTCCCCGAGATGATGGATGGCCGGGTCAAGACGCTGCACCCGATGGTGCATGGTGGCCTGCTGGCGCTGCGCGACAATGACGCCCATGTGGCGGCGATGCAGGAGCATGGCATCGGCCCGATCGACCTGCTGGTGGTCAATCTCTACCCGTTCGAGGAAACGGTGGCCAAGGGCGCGGGCTATGACGAATGCATCGAAAACATCGACATCGGCGGTCCCGCGATGATCCGCGCCGCGGCCAAGAACCACGCCTTTGTCAACGTGGTGGTCGATGTTGAGGATTACTCGGCCCTGCTGGATCAGCTCGAGGAAAACTACGGCAAGACGTCGCTGGGCTTCCGCCAGTGGCTGGCGCAGAAGGCCTATGCGCGCACCGGGGCCTATGACGCGGCCGTATCCAGCTGGCTGGCCGATGCGCTGGAGATCGACACCCCAAAGCGCCGCGTGTTCGCCGGCGAACTGAAACAGCCCCTGCGCTATGGCGAGAACAGCCACCAACAGGCGGCGTTCTATGTCGATGGCTCGGGCCGTCCCGGCGTCGCTACCGCCGTGCAGCATCAGGGCAAAGAACTGAGCTACAACAACATCAACGACACCGACGCCGCCTTTGAACTGGTGGCCGAGTTCGACCCGCGCGACAGCGCCGCCTGCGCCATCATCAAACATGCCAACCCTTGCGGCGTTGCAACGGGCGCCACGTTGCTCGAGGCATACAAAGCCGCGTTCGACTGCGACCGGACCTCGGCCTTCGGCGGGATCGTGGCGCTGAACCGGCCGCTGGACGCGGAAACCGCGCGCGAAATCACCGGCATCTTCACCGAGGTCGTGATCGCCCCCGGCGCCACTGACGAGGCCAAGGCGATCTTTGCCGCCAAGAAGAACCTGCGCCTGCTGACCACCGAGGCTCTGCCCGACGTGCGCGCCGGCGGCAAGACCGTGCGCCAGGTGGCCGGCGGGCTGCTGGTGCAGGACAAGGACAACGGCCATGTCGAGATGGATGACCTGAAGGTCATGACCAAGCTGGCCCCCACGCCCGAGCAGATGCGCGATCTGCTGTTTGCCTGGAAAGTGGCCAAGCACGTCAAGTCGAACGCCATCGTCTACGTCAAGAACGAGGCCACGGTGGGCGTCGGCGCCGGTCAGATGAGCCGGGTGGATTCCGCCCTGATCGCCGCCAAGAAGGCCGAGCGCATGGCTGAAAGTCTGGGCTTGCCTGAACCGCTGACCATCGGCTCGGCCGTAGCCTCGGATGCGTTCTTTCCCTTCCCCGACGGGCTGATGGAGGCCGCCGCCGCAGGCGCGACCTGCGTGATCCAGCCGGGCGGATCGATGCGCGATGACGAGGTGATCGCTGCCGCCGACGAAGCCGGTCTGGCCATGGTGTTCACCGGCATGCGGCATTTCCGTCACTGATGCGGGTCCGGGTTCTGCTCTGGGCCGGGCTGGCCGCATTTGTGATCGACCAGCTCAGCAAGTACCTGGTGGTCCACGTGTTGCGCGTGGCCGACCGGCCCGGCGGCATCGACGTACTGCCGCCGCTGCTGACCTTTCGCTACGGCGAGAACCGCGGCATCAATTTTGGCCTGTTCCAGGGCAATTCCGAAGCTGCGCGCTGGTTTCTCATCGCTATTTCGCTGGCCATCAGCATCGGCGTTTTCGTCTGGCTCTGGCGCACGGCCGCATCGCGGCGGATGCTGGTTTTCGGCGGATTGCTGATTGGCGGAGCGTTGGGGAACGTGGTTGACCGGGTGCTGTATGGATATGTTCTGGATTTCCTGAACATGTCCTGCTGTGGCATCAACAACCCGTTCGTCTTCAACCTCGCCGACGTGTTCATTTTCGCGGGTGCCCTCGGGTTGGTACTGTTCGAAGGCAAAAAGCCCTCGTGACGCGCCGGATGTTATGCGATAAAAGCGCCTGAAACAGGCTGGAGACCAAGATGCGGATGCCGCGCGCCATTATTGCTCTGACACTTGCTGCTGCGGTCGCAGGATGTTCCGATATCGGCCTGCGCCATCTCGAAGCGCCAGGACCCGGGCCGGACGAGTTTTCGGTCATGCCGGTCAAGCCGCTGACCCAGCCCAAAGATTATGCGTTCCTGCCCGCGCCGACGCCGGGTGGCGCGAACCTGACCGACCCGAACCCGAATGCTGACGCCGTGGCTGCGTTGGGTGGCAATCCCGGCGCGCTGAACCCCGGCACCGGTATTCCGTCGTCGGACGGGGCGCTGGTGACGGCTTCCAGCCGCTATGGCGTTTCCCCCAACACCCGCCAGGTTCTGGCACAGGAAGATGCGGATTTCCGCAAGCGGCAAAGCCGCTGGACGCGGTTGCGCCTGTTCAAGGTGGACCGCTATTCGCAGGTCTACAAGCGCAATGCCATCGATCCCCAAGTGCAGACCGAAGCTTTGCGCAGACAGGGCGTGGAAACACCCTCGTCGCCGCCGGATGAATAATTCTTAACTTTCCGTCATCGCTCTTGAACCCGTTCGGCGTCACCGTAGTTTGAACACCGTAACGAAACGGAGGATGCCCCATGGCTCGGGCCTTGGCGTTTTGCGCCGCTTTGATGACCGCAACCCCGGTTTTGGCTGAAACCGGGCACGAGGCCGTCACCACCTTTACTCTGGATAACGGCATGGATGTCGTCGTGGTCGAAGATCACCGCGCGCCCGTGGTTCAGCATATGGTCTGGTATCGGGCCGGATCAGCGGACGAACCGATCGGGTCGTCAGGTGTGGCGCATTTCCTCGAACATCTTCTGTTCAAGGCCACCGATACGATGGAAGCGGGCGAGCTTTCGGCCACCGTTGCGGCCAATGGGGGCAACGACAACGCCTTCACCTCGTATGACTACACGGCCTATTTCCAGCGCGTGGCCGCCGACCGGCTGGAGTTGATGATGAAGATGGAGGCCGACCGGATGCGCAACATCCGGCTGACCGAGAGCGACATCGCAACCGAGCGCGACGTTATCCTGGAGGAACGCAACCAGCGTACCGAGAACAACCCCCGTGCCCTGTTCGGCGAACAGATGAGCGCGGCGCAGTATCTCAACCACCGCTACGGCGTTCCGGTGATCGGCTGGAAGCACGAGATGGAGACATTGGACATGAAGGACGCCCTGTCCTTCTACCAGACCTATTACGCGCCCAACAATGCGATCCTCGTGGTGACCGGCGATGTGGACCCGGACGAGGTCAAAGCCTTGGCCGACACCTATTATGGCGTGATCCCCGCCAACCCGGACCTGCCTGAACGGGTCCGATCGCAGGAACCGCCGCAGACCGCCGAGCGGCGTCTGACCTTCAAGGATGCGCGGGTGTCGCAACCATATGTTCAGCGCAGCTACCTCGCGCCCGAGCGTGATGCCGGTGCGCAGGAAAAGGCTGCGGCGTTGTTTCTGCTGGCCGAGCTTCTGGGCGGCAGCACCACATCCTACCTGAACGAAAAACTGCAGCTTGAGCAGCAGCTGGCTGTCTATGCCGGGGCGTTTTACCGTGGGGTGTCGCTGGATGACACGACCTTTGATCTGATCGTTGTTCCGGCCGAAGGCGTGTCGCTGCAAGAGGCCGAGGATGCGATGGATCAGGCGGTGGCCGATTTCATCGCCGAAGGCGTCAACCCAGAGGATCTGGACCGGATCAAGATGCAGCTGCGCGCCGCACAGGTCTATGCCCGAGACAACGTCGATGGAATCGGCAACCGCTATGGCCGGGCGCTGACCAGCGGACTGACGGTCGAGGACGTACAGGCCTGGCCCGACATCCTCCAGGCCGTCACCGGCGACGAAATCATTGCCGCCGCGCGCGAGGTGCTTCAGCCCGAAGCGTCGGTCACCGGCTGGCTGATGCGTGATGACGAGGTGACCCAATGATCCGTTTCCTTGCCCCTTTGATCGCCCTGCTGATCGCGCTACCTGCCTGGGCCGAGATCAAGATTCAGGAGGTCACTTCGCCCGGCGGCATCCGGGCCTGGCTGGTCGAGGACCACTCGATCCCCTTCACTGCGCTGGAGCTGCGGTTCCGCGGGGGCACGTCACTGGACGATCCCGACAAACGCGGCGCGGTCTATCTGATGAGCGGCCTCCTCGAAGAAGGCGCGGGCGACATGGATTCCCGCACCTACGCGCGGGCGCTGGAATCCCTGGCGGCGTCGATCGGATACAGGGCCACCGATGACAGTGTTGCGATCTCGGCCCAGTTCCTGACTGAAAACCGGGACGACGCCGTTGACCTGCTGCGCACCACCATCCAGCAGCCGCGCTTTGATCAGGACGCGATCGACAGGGTTCGGGCGCAGGTCCTGTCCGGGCTGCGCTCGGAACAGACCGACCCCAATGACATCGCGGGTGAGACATTCGCCAAAATGGCCTATGGCGATCATCCGTATGGATCCAACGGCAAAGGCTCGATCGACAGCGTATCGGCCCTGACGCGGGACGACATCATCGACGCATACAAAGGCGTCTTCGCCAAGGACCGGCTGTATGTGGGCGCGGTGGGCGACATCACACCCGAAGAGTTGGGCGCGTTGCTGGACAATCTGTTGTCGGACCTTCCCGAAACGGGCAAACCGATTCCCGGGAATGCAGAGGTAACGATCCCCGGCGGCGTCACGGTGGTCGAGTTCGACACGCCGCAATCGGTGGCGCTGTTCGGCCAGAAGGGCATCGACCGCGACGATCCGGATTTCTTTGCGGCCTACATCCTGAACCACATCCTCGGCGGCGGCGGCTTTGAAAGCCGCCTGATGCAGGAAGTCCGCGAAAAACGCGGCCTGACCTATGGCGTCGGGACCTATCTGGTGCCCAAGGATCTGGCCTCGGTCTATCTGGGGTCGGTATCCTCGGCCAATGACCGGATCGGGCAGGCTATCGAGGTAATTCGCGACGAATGGCGGCGCGCCGCGACCGAAGGCGTAACCCAGAAAGAGCTGGACGATGCCAAGACCTATCTGACCGGCGCCTATCCGTTACGCTTTGACGGCAATGCCCAGATCGCGGGCATCATGGTGGGCATGCAGATGGAAGATCTACCGATCGACTACATCGCGACCCGAAACGACAAGGTGAACGCGGTGACGCTGGACGACGTGAACCGCGTCGCGGCCGAGCTGCTGGACCCGGACGGGCTGCATTTCGTGGTTGTAGGCAAACCCGAGGGGCTTGAGACCACGAACTGACGCGGAGGGCCGGCAGTCGGCAGGGCTTTTGCAGAATTCCAGACGAGCGGTCATTCAGCGCCGCTCGCCCTGGGCCCCCGTGATCCGGAAGCGTGTGCAACCTTTGGATCGTCCGCGTATCCGGCATCTGTTCCGTGAAATCTGCTTGGAGTTCACGGTCATGCGGGTCCGCCGGCGGGCTTGTTTCACTTGATGGACAGATGTCATCATGAAGCGGAACTGTTTTCGCGGGTAAGGAAGGATCATTGATGCCTTATAATTTCTGGCATTCGAAGTTGACCGACCCTCCCATCCACGTCCCGGCGATTGGACTGCAGTTGTTTGTCCGGATACCGCACGACACCACCGACGAGAATATCTCGGTCATAGAGACAATAAATGAACCGGGGTTTGGCCCGCCCCTGCACCGTCACCCACAAACTGAGATCTTTCGCGTTTTAGACGGGCAGTATCTCTATGAGTGCGATGGAAAGCGCTTTGTTGCAGAGACAGGGGACGTCGTAACGATCCCCGGGGGCGCCGCGCATGCGTTTTGCAACCTTTCCGACGGGCCGGCGCGGCAACTGGTCATGATACTGCCATCCTTCGACACGGTCGCCGTCTTCAACGGGCTGGGAGACATCATGGCAGACGGAGTTCCCGACCGGGACGTGCTGAATGCATTCTCCGAGAAATGGCAGATCGAGTTTCAGGGGCCGCCCCTGCAGCTTTGACGTCGTTCCAATTTACCGCGGGCGCCAAAGTTGGCGGCTGCGTCAAGCATTCACCGGGTTTTCGCGTTTCTTTTCCGGCCAGAACTCATCCACGACCACGTAGGCTATGATGACGAAAAGGGCCGCGCTGGCGACTTGCAGAACGCGAGTGATGCTTTTGACATCGGCCTCATCCGAAAACGGTGAAATCGACCCGCCGTAGACAATCAGGACCGTCGTCAGGGCCGATCCGGCGGCGGCGGCAAGCGGTATCTGGGATTTGCCGAGCGCGCCCAGTGTCACGCATGCGAAAAAGCACAGCAGGATCGGCGTGAGAATGACCGGCGCGATGACGTTGACTTCGTAGCAGATGATGGACGCAGCTGCTCCGAGCAGGTTTGCCGTCAGCATCGCCTTGGCCACGGCTTTGCCGGCAGCAGGCATCGCAGCGAGTTGCTGGCTGAGAAGGGCCACAAAGAACAGAACCAACAGGGCAGACGCACCAGACACAAAAAATGCCAGGGCGAAAGGAACCGTGACAAGCGACATTCTGACGATACGCCGATGCTTGTCAAAGTCAGCGACGGATGCGGCTTTGGCCTGCGTGGCGTTCTGGGGGGCGGCCGGAATCAGCGTGAACGTCAGCGTCGATACGAAACCGGCAAACAACAGATTCAGCGGGATCCAGAATACAAGCACCAGCGCCAGATCCTGAGATTGCAGAACAAGGTTGGGGATCATCAGCGCCCCCATCAGGGCGATGACGCCCGGCAGGACACCGGCACCAGACACGGACCATATGAAGGACAGGATTATCCCGATCGCCACCAGTATGAGAAATACGACCGGATAGGGCGCGAAAACCGATGAGAGCAGGAAAGAAACGAACATCAACGCAATCGAGAAGATGAACAGTTTCGCAAACGCGGCCAGCGGTAACGCGGTAGGTGCCTGAAGGAAGAGCGCAGTGAAAACCGCGCCAACAACCGCCAATGGCCACCCAAGGAAAAGCCCCAAGGAAAAGACGGCGGTCACACCCAGTGCAAGTCTGTAAACGGCGTTTCTGTCCTCAGTACGCATAAGAAAAGATCGAAACCAAACGAATGTATGTCCGACCGACCGCGTTCAGTATCCCGTTGTCGCTGAGGTACATGATGACATCCGCCTGACCGTTCAACTGAAACCTGAGATCGTCCTCCGCGCTTCCGGCCTCGTAGCCCGGCAGTATGATGCGCACGGGAAACCGTTCAGGTTCACGCAGAAAGCCTTTGGTGCTCGGCGGGCTTGCCAATTGTCCGGGAGTGTCGCCGCCACTCAGCGAGACGGCAGCGCTGAAGCTTTCGATTTTGCCCGGGATGATCTGACCGGGGTGCATATCCAGCACGACATCCACCGGAGACCCGACGGTGGCGCGCCCCAGATTGTTCTCGGTGAAATACGCCTCGATCCACACGTCCGTCGCATCAAGAAAGGTCAGCAGATCCTGGCCGGACCGGGCGTATGTGCCGGGCGCAATCAACAAGTTGGATATGACACCGGTAGCCGGCGCGCGCAGTTCGGTCCATTCCAGATTGAGCTCTGCATCCGCCAAAGCCGCCAAGGCACGTTGGATTTTGGGATTCTCATTCCCTTCGTCCCCAAGCCTTTGCTTGGCCTTCTCCAGATCCGCTTTGGCGTTTTCATAGTTCGCCTCGGACTCGGCCAGCTGGCCTCGGGCATCGTCGGCTTTCGAGATGGAAATCAGCCCTTTCTTCTCGAGCGCGAAGACTCGTTCCGTCTGAATGCGCATCGTATCCAGATCGCTCTGCGCGCGGGCCAACTTGGCTTGCGCCGCACTTACCTCGGCCGAGGATGCGCCGACCTCCTGAGTGGCCGCCTCAAGGTCGGCCTGGGCTCTGTCGCGATCAATCTCGTAGGGTCTCGGGTCGATCCGAACCAGCATATCGCCGGCCGAAACGATCTGTCCGTTTTCCACCAATACTTCGATCACGGTTCCCGTGACCTGCGGAACGATTTGGGTCGCCACGGCTTTTACCCGCGCATTCCCGGTGAACGGTGTCTTTCGATCAGCAACCAGATACCAGGTGAGGAAGATGAGAATGACGGCCAGTGTCGTCCAGATCGTCTTCCTCATTTTGCGGCTCCCTCGGCGGTGTCATCCGTCGCTGGTGAAGCGTCGATCCAGACCTTGAACAACTCGTAGAAGACGGCGAACAAGACCGGACCCATGAAGATTCCGATCAGGCCATAGGCCATCATCCCGCCCAGAACCCCGATGAGGATCACGAGCATCGGTGTCTCCAGGCCTTTTGAGATGAAAACCGGCCGCAGGAAGCTGTCCATTATGCTGACGGGAATGGCCAGAACGGTGAAGATCAGCGCCGCTCCGCCGGACATGGAACTCCATGCATAGATGACCAGCGGCAGAAGAACGAGGCCGGGGCCGATCTGGATGATCGAGAGGATCAGGCAAATGAACGCCAGCGTCGCAGCCGAGGATATTCCGAACAGCGCCAACAAGACCCAAACAACGACGGCCTGAATGGCGGCAACGCCGATTACGCCCTTGGTCACGTTCCGGATCGTGGCCCCTGCCAGAGTGACGAATTCGCCGCCGCGTGGCGCAAAGACGCGGTTGGCAAAGCGCTGAAGGCCCTGCACCAGATCCGGTCCGGGGCTGAACAGGGCGCCCATGATCACCACCGACAGCGCAAGGCCGAGAAGCCCGATTCCGATCCCCAGAACTTTGCCAAAGAGCGATTTGGTGATCTCGAGGATTTGCGCGCCGTATTTTGCAAGCGCACCATCCAGGTTCCGTTCGAACATGCCCCAGGCATCGGCAAGCTTGGCACCGACCAGAGGCAGATCCTTCAGGCCTTCCGGCGCCGGAGGTATCTTCAACTCGCCCTTGTCAGCTTGCTCGGCAAACTCGGACCCCAGTTCCGCGGCCCCAGATACCGCCGTTGCGACCGGCCCCAGTGTGAGAACCAGACCCAGCAAAACCAGGATCGTCGTTGCCAGCTTCTTCCGTCCCCCCAGCTTGGACTGAAGCCAATCGAAGGCCGGATAAAGCGCAACGCAAAGAATTGTGGCCCAGATGACCACGCTTGCAAGCGGGGCGACCATGACCAAGGCGCTGTAGAGAAACAGCCCGAGAAACAGCAACCTTATCGCAAGGTCGACAATCTTTGCGTCCTGAGTCTTTTCCATTCCATCCCCCTGGTATGTTTTTCCGTATGTTACACTCAAAAAAGTAAATATGTATATTTTTTGAGCTATTAGGGGATGCCCGGCAGTGCGGTGTTTGACTCAGCCCCGAAATGCAAGCGGATCCCGGGGCGCAAAGCACGCCGTAGTTCACCTTGCCAGAGCCTATTTTTGCGGGGTCTCGTCGTCTTGGGACAGGATCGTGTCGGCCACGGTCGTGGCGGCGGTGACGAAGATACCCAGACCCACGATTATGTACGCCATCGTAAAGATCTTGCCCGCAGCGGTTTCGGGAGAAAAGTCGCCAAAACCCACGGTCGAGATCGTCACTACGGAAAAATAGATAGAGTCCAACCAACTCCACCCCTCGACAAAATGGTAGAACACTGACGCCCAAAGGATCATTCCGACGGTGAAGGCGAGTATGCCTTTCACTCTGCCGTCCTTGAAAGCGACACCTATCCCACGCGTTATTCTGGTCAGTGAATTCATCATGCCCTCATTCGCAAAAGAATTCACGTATAGCAGTAATTGGATGATTGTGTGAATCCAAAGGGTGAGTTGGCCCGGGCAACGGCAACCTCGTGGCCTCAGAAGGCGCGCGAAACATGTATTCCATTAACATGATGGATAAATGCTCTAGGGTAATCACATGCTGAATCGGGACGCTGAGGGATAACGTGCGAATAATTGTCAAAGGTGTCTTGATCTGTTGCGCGGTCGCGCTTGTGGTTTTTGCCGCGGCTTGGTTGTTTCTGTCTTCCGCTTTGTTCTCGTCGGTGCGGACCAGTTTCGTTGAGAACCTGATCTCAAGGAAGCTGGGTCAGCAGGTCTTGATTGAGGATGAGGTACGTTTGGGTCTTGGCCGTCAGTTGCAGGTATCAGCAGCTGGACTGGTTCTGCCCGCAACGCCCAAGGCCGAGGCGGATCTGGCAGCGATTGATCAGATCGAGTTCGACGTATCTGCACGGGACCTGTGGAACAGCAAGCTGTCGGTGAGCAATCTTTCAGTGTCGGGGGTTCATCTGAACCTGATCAAAGACGAAGAAGGCGTGACCAACTGGCAGTCCTTTTCGCGCACCGGGGCCGAAACCGACACGGCTTCGGAACGTCCGACCCAGCCTTTGGCCGGAATTCTGACGGATCGCACGATCGACCTGAAGGATGTCACTGTACTTTATCAGAACGACCTGAACGGCATTGGACTGGACTTGCAGCTTCCAGGACTGGTTTTGCAGCGCGATGCCGAAACCGATGTTGCCTCGGCGGTTGGAGCGGGTTCGCTCAACGGTCAGAGTTTTGACCTGAAGGGCACGTTTCCGCCCCAGGACCCGTTCCAAGTGGCATTAAACTTTGATCAGATTTCGGTTGAAGCCCAACAGATTCCTGTGGAGACCGGCCTTCAGGTCAAGGCGACCCTCGAGGTCGATCAGTTGGGTCAACTGCTCGATGTCCTGAAACTCAACCGTGTATTGGAGGGTTCGGGCAGTGTTGGCGCAACATTCAAGCTGACAGATGGCGTCGCACGGGTTGATGACCTGTCTGTTCTGGCCGAGCTGGATGGTGGCCAAAGCCTTTCCGTCACCGGACAAATCGGGGAATTGGGCAATCCGGAAGATGTTTCTCTGACGACCCGCATTCGCCTGTATCCTGAGGATGCCGAGCCGGCTCCGGCTGCCTCGCGGTATGACCTCAAGCTTATTGCTGTGGATATGGTCATCGACAGTGTCTCGGGACAGGTCCCGCAACGGCAGATGGTCATCAAGACGAACGGTTTCACGCTGGACACCTCTGGTGAGGGCCCGCCGCCGATCAAATTCTCCGAGCTTGCCAGAACGCCCGAAGGTGCCCTGAGCGTGGGCAACATCAATTTGAGGATCGGAAACCCCGCCGATCCGTTTATCATTCTGACCGGTTCGGTCGAGGATGCGTTGCAGTTGCAGGGCGTATCCGCCGAGGGTTTGATTGATATTCCGGCAAGCAGTCTGATCTCGCCCGAACTGCTGGGCCCCGATGACCAGCTGGGCAGGTTTTCGGGAGACTTTCATTTGAACGGAAACATCGAACAGCTTGCTTTGACCAATCTGGATGGTCAGACAAGCGAAACCGAGGTCTGGAGCCTGGAGGTGCACGGATCCGTAGAAAATGTCCTCAAGTTCGAGAATCTGGATCTGGCAATCGACGTGGATGTTCCGTCGGGCGCAGATCTTCTGAAGGCCTTGTCGCTGGAGCCGGTGGACACCGGTCGGGCCCATCTTGAAATCGACCTGGTAAGTGAAGGCACCGATTGGAATGCCAACGCCAATGTCGAGGTTTCCGAGTCGGTCTTGAAAATCGCGGCGGATCTTGATGACGCAACAAGCGATCCCGTGCTGCAGGGGTCGATCGAGAGCGATCTGATAAAAATCGATCAAATCCGGACCATCGTTCAGGCGGCCGCCCAACTGCGCAAGATAGGTGGTTCACCGCCGGAGCAGGAAGATGCCGAGCAAGGCGACGGTGACACAGGTCCGTTGAGGGATGTGACCCTCAAACCCATCGGGCGGGCCATTTTGCTGTCGGGTGTGAATGTAGATGTCGACATAGACCTGCGTCACATTGAGGGTGCAAAGGGCATCAGCAGCCTGCAGAGCGAACTGACTCTGGACGAAAACGAGCTACGGGCCGGACCTCTGAAGTTTGAATACGGAGGTGGTCATTTCGACGTCAGCGGGCAAATGGATCTTTCGAATGAGGCACATCTGCTGACCCTGACCGGAAAGGCGGGCGGATGGCAGTTGGATGACCTTCTGCAAAACCTGAACTTCAAGAAAGGCGCCAGCGGCACGGTGTACGCAGATTTCTCGGTTACGGGGGGCACGGATACCGTCAAGCAATTCGTCGGCAGCATGAGTGGCAATGCCACGGTTTCCATGCGTGACGGTTCGATCGAAACCCAGCTTCTGGATCTGGCCGGGCTGGGTATTCTTCCGTGGGTATTTACCAAGGAAAAACAGAAAGTGGCGCCAATCGTGTGCCTGCGCGCGCCGATCAGCATTTCCAACGGAAAAATTGAGACGAAACAGACGACGCTGGAAACAGATCATGTTCAGGTCGTTGTCTTTGGCGCTGTCGACCTGACGGACAAGGTGTTGGACCTGAACATCCAGCCAAGAAAGATTGGCGAGCCACTTGCGCGCAGCCCGTGGCCAGTGACACTGAGGGGAGCGCTCGCTGAGCCCAAGGTCAAAGTCAAGGATGGTCCGAAAAGGCTGAAGCGGTCGGATGGTGCAGACCAGATGCCGGCACAAAGAAAGCTCTGCATCCCGGATATCCTGCAGTTGCAGTAGCGGCGGTTTGCCAAGCGGCCACGGCCCTGCCTGTGTTCGGCAAGGCCGGCCAAGCCTGTCGGACGCGGATCACCCCTTTTTCATGCTGCGCAGCATCTGCCCCATCATCCGGCCGAACTGACCCGAGCCGCGCTGATACAGCGCCCCGTCCACGGCCAGAACCGTACCGCTGACATAGCTGGCCATGTCCGAGGCCAGGAACAGACAGGCGTTGGCTACGTCCTGAGGCGTGCCCCAGCGACCCAGCGGCACGTCTCGGCGCAGCTGCTCGCCCGCGTCGGGGGTGGGGGCCAGACGCTTGGCGCCCTCGGTGCCCTCGATGAAACCCGGCACCACCGAGTTCACCCGGATGCCTTCCACGCCCCATTCCATCGACAGGGTGCGGGTGATCTGATCGACACCCGCCTTGGCCGCGCAGACATGGGCCTGGCCCTCGTAGGGCAGGTAAGATTGCGGGGCCGAAATGTTGATGATGTTGCCGCCGGGCCGTTTCAGATAGGGATAGGCGCCTTTCAGCACATGCACAGTACCCATCAGGTCGATCTCGACCACGGTGCGGAAAGCGTTGATCGACATCTCCGCCATCAGCGCCGGGAAGTTGCCCGCCGCCCCCGAAACCAGCACGTCGAAATCACCGAGTTTCGCGTGGAACTGTTCCAGCCCCGCCGCGACCGCTTCGGCGTCGCGCACGTCGAAGGCCGCGCCGATGGCCTCGGCCGCGCCGGCCGCCTTCAGCGCGGCGATGGTGTCGTCCACCTTCTCCTGCGAGCGGCTGGCCACGGCCAGTTTGGCGCCCGAGGCCGCGAAGGCCTCGGCGATGCCCCGATTGATACCGCTGGTCCCGCCGATGACGATGACCGTCTTTCCTGCAAAGTCCATGTAGAGCCTCCCGCTTTGGAAGGGGCCCTACTCGCCGTAGGGCACCCAGATGTTCTTGATCTCGGTCGCAGCCTGCAGGAAGCGGCGGGTGTGGTCCATGCCCCAATCGATTGCCGTCGCGTTATTGACCCAGGTCCGTTTCAGGTTCCCGGCCGAGACGACCTCGATCTGCGCTGACAGGTCCGACGACGAGAAGGACCAGACCGCATCCACGTTCAGATGCGAGGCCAGCGGTTTGGCCAACTCCTCATGGCTGCCCGTCAGGATGTTGACCACGCCGGCGGGCACGTCCGAGGTGTCCAGCACCTGATAGAAATCGGTGGCCGCCAGCGGATAGGGCTCGGACGCCACCAGAACCACCCGGTTGCCCATCGCGATCGCCGGGGCCATGGCCGAGACCAGACCCAGCAGCGGCGCCTCGTCGGCACAAAGCGCGCCGATCACGCCCACCGGTTCCTTCATGGCAATCGCCACGCCCCGGATCGGAACGCCATGCACCTGGCCGTCATACTTGTCGGCCCAGGCGGCTGCGGTGAACAGGCGCTGGATTGCGGCGTCGACCTCTTTCGCGCCGTCCTTGCGGCCGGTCATCGCGTCGATGCGATGCGCGAACTCGTCGGCGCGGGCTGAGAGGTTCTCGCCGATATAATACAGGATCTGCGCCCGCAGATGGCCGGTGGTTTTCGACCAGTTCGCCGCACCTGCCGCGGCCTCGACCGCGTTGCGCACATCCTTGCGGTTGGCCAGACCCACATGGCCCAGCAGCCCCGCCTTGCCCCAGACCGCGCGGGAATAGCCGCCATCAGGCCGGGCCTGCTTGCCGCCGACATAGAGCTTGGCCGTGCGGTCGACCGGATCGACCGGGCCGCCTTCGCCCACGATAGGTTCGATCTTGGCCACCGGCTTGGCTTTGCCCTTGGGCTTGGTATAGGCGCTCAGCCCTTCCCAGCCACCTTCCCGGCCAAAGCCGCTTTCGCGCACGCCGCCAAAGCCCGCGGCCGCGTCGAACAGGTTGGTAGCATTGACCCAGACCACGCCCGCGACCAGCTTGGGCGCGATGTCGAGCGCAAGGTTGACGTTCTCGGTCCAGACCGTTGCGGCCAGTCCGTAGCGGGTGTTGTTGGCCAGCTCGACCGCCTCGGCCGGGGTGCGGAAGGTCGATGAGACCAGAACCGGGCCGAATATCTCCTCCTGCATCAGGGGGTCCGAGGTCTCGAGTCCGGTGATCAGCGTCGGCGGATAGTAGCAGCCGTTGGCGGGCAACTCACAGGCGGGCTGGTAAACCTGGCCCACCGCGTTGCCCTCGACCATCGACTTGATCGTCTGCAGCTGCACCGGGTCCACCACGGCACCCACGTCGATACATTTGTCCAGCGGGTTGCCGATGCGCAGCGTGTCCATACGCGCGCGCAGCTTGGCGTAGAACCGCTCGGCGATGCCCTCCTGCACCAGCAGGCGCGAACCTGCGCAGCAGACCTGGCCCTGGTTGAACCAGATCGCATCGACCAGACCTTCGATGGCACTGTCGATGTCGGCATCGTCAAAGACGATATAGGGCGACTTGCCCCCCAGCTCGAGCGTCAGGGACTTGCCAGACCCGGCGGTGGCCTCGCGGATGCGGCGCCCCACGATCGTCGAGCCGGTAAAGGCGATCTTGTCCACGTCCGCGGCCACGATCATCTCGCCCACCGCGCCGTCGCCGGTGACGATGTTGACCACGCCCTTGGGCAGACCGGCCTGCATGCAGATATCGGCGAACAGCAGCGCCGTCAGCGATGTGTATTCGGCGGGCTTCAGAACCACCGTGTTGCCCATGGCCAGCGCCGGGGCCACCTTCCACGCCAGCATCAGCAGCGGGAAGTTCCACGGGACGATCTGGCCGCAGACCCCCAGCGCCTGTGCGTCGGGCAGCTCGGTTTCCATCAGCTGGGCCATGCCCGCGTGATAGTAGAAATGCCGCTGCACCAGAGGAACGTCGATGTCGCGCGATTCCCGGATCGGCTTGCCGTTGTCGAGCGTCTCCAGCACCGCGAACAGGCGGGCGTGTTTCTGGATCAGCCGCGCGATCGCATAGAGGTAGCGGGCGCGGGCCGGGCCGCCCAGCTTTTCCCATTTGGGTTGCACCTTGCGGGCGGCGGACACGGCGGCGTCCACATCGGCTTGGGTGGCCTGGGTCAGTTTGGCCAGAACCTCGCCCGTGGCCGGGTTGCGGCTTTCAAAACCCTTGCCGGGTTTGGTGAAGGCGCCGTCGATGAAATGGCCGAACTTGTCGCCCTGATCGACCAGCCATGCCAGGGCTTCGGCGGCACTTTCCGGGGCGGGTCCGTATTCCATGGTCTCGAAAATCTCTTTGACTGTCATTGTTCCTGTCCTCAGCCCATCGGGTGCCGGTATCCGGCCGAGTATGCCCCGGTGACGAAATGTTCCAACTGCCGCTCGATATCGCCCAGCAACGACGACGCGCCGAACCGGAACAGGTCGGGTTGCAGCCAGCGGTCGCCCAGCTCGTCCTTGATCAGCGACAGGTAAACCAGCGCGTCCTTGGCCTTGGAGATCCCGCCCGCGGGCTTGTAGCCCACGCGATAGCCGGTGCGGTCATAATAGTCGCGGATGGCGCGGATCATCACCAGCGACACGGGCAGGGTGGCGTTGACGCTTTCCTTGCCGGTCGAGGTCTTGATGAAATCGGCCCCGGCCATCATGCAGACCAGCGAGGCACGCGCCACGTTGCGCAGGCTGCCCAGCTCACCCGTGGCCAGAATGGCCTTTACATGCGCCTCGCCGCAGGCGGCGCGAAACGCCTTCATCTCGTCATACAGCGCCTGCCAGTTGCCCTGCAGCACATGGCGGCGCGAGATCACGATGTCGATCTCCTCGGCCCCGGCCTTCACGCTTTCCTCGATCTCGGCCACGCGCAGGTGAAAGGGCGACAGGCCCGCCGGAAAGCCCGTGGACACGGCTGCGACCGGAATGCCGGTGCCCTTCAGCGCATCCACCGCCGTTTCGATCATGTCGTGATAGACGCAGACCGCGCCGGTGGTGATCGGCGGCATGTCCAGCGCCCTCAGCAGGGCGGGGGACACCGGCTGCCGGGCCTTGGCGCACAGGCGGCGCACGCGGCCCTCGGTGTCATCGCCCGACAGGGTGGTCAGGTCGATCATGGTGATCGCCTTCAGCAGCCAGGCGGCCTGATGCTCTTTCTTGACCGACCGGCGCCCGGGCAGGGTCGCGGCCCGGCGCTCGATGGCCGAGGTGTTGGCCTGCACGGCGCGCACCCAGTCGAGGTCCAGATCCATGCCAGGGTTTCGGGGCTCGGTCACTTGCGGCAGATGCGCGGTGCGCACGGGGCTTTCTGAGCTCTGCGTATCCATTGTCACGTCCTTTGGGAGGTTTGCGCCAAAATCGCACGGGAAACGGCCAAAGGAAAGGCAAACTGGACGCCTTTGGCCACTTTTTTGACCAAATGGACAAATCCGGCTTTTTCTTGCGAGTAATTCGCAACACGGTTGACTTAGTTGCGAATGGTTCGCATATTCATTCTCAACTGGTACTCGGAACGAGGTCACATATGATTCGCCGCAGTTTTCTTTTTGCCCTTGCTCTTGGTGCCGCGCTGCCCTTGGCGGCGTGGGCCGAGGCGCCGCTGAAGGTCGTGGCGACGACCGGAATGATTGCGGACGCCGTGCAGCAGGTCGGCGGTGATCAGGTCGAAGTCAAAGGGCTGATGGGGCCCGGAGTCGACCCGCACGGTTATCGCCAGACCCGCAGCGATATCGTTGCCGCAACAAGGGCCGATCTGGTCTTGTGGCACGGCTTGTATCTTGAGGCGCAGATGGAAGACTTCTTCCACGACCTCGGGCGCAAACGCAAAGTCGTTGCCGTGGCGGATGCCATCGACAAGTCTAAACTGCGTGCACATGCCGACTATGCCGACAAATACGATCCGCATGTGTGGATGAGCCCGGTTCTGTGGAAAGACGTCGTGGTCGAGGTGCAAAAGGCGCTGACCGACGTGCGGCCGGACTCCGCCGCTTACTTCGCCGCCAACGCCCAGCGTTTTCTGGCTGAAATCGACCAGTTGCACGCCTATGGGAAAAAGGTGCTGGCCCAGGTGCCCGAAGACAACCGTGTTCTGGTCACCGCCCATGACGCCTTTGCCTATTTCGGTGAGGAATTCGGGTTCGAAGTGCTGGGGATACAGGGTATCTCGACCCAGTCCGAGGCGGGGCTGAACCGGATCGGAGAATTGGTCAACACTTTGGTCGCGCGCAACCTGACCGCCGTCTTCGTTGAAAGCTCGGTCTCGGATCGGTCGATGCGGGCGTTGATCGAGGGTGCGGCGGCGAAGGGTCATACCGTCTCGGTCGGGGGCGAGTTGTATTCGGACGCCATGGGCGAGCCGGGCACCTATGAGGGCACCTATATCGGGATGCTGGATCACAACATCACGGTCATTGCACGGGGCCTGGGTGCGGATGTGCCCGAACGCGGCATGTCCGGCAAGCTGTCGGCGGGGCTCTGACCATGTTGGAGCTTGCGGCTGGCAAATCGTCATCAAACCGGGACCTGACGGTGCAGGACAGCCCGCTCGTGATCCGGGGGATGACGGTATCCTACGGTCAGAAGCCGGCCATTTTCTCGGTAGACGTGACGGTGCAACCCGGGGCCATGACGGCCATCATCGGACCGAACGGCGCTGGCAAATCGACGCTGCTCAAGGCGGCGCTGGGTATCGTCAAGCCGCTGTCGGGTCAGGTGCTGGTGTTCGGCAAGGCGTTGTACCGGCAGCGGGCCCGAATCGCCTATGTGCCGCAGCGCGCCAGCGTCGATTGGGACTTCCCGACGCGGGTCATCGACGTGGTCCTGATGGGCCTGTCGCGGGAACTGGGCTTGCTGGGCCGGGTCCGGATGCGACACATGGCCCACGCGATGGAGTGTCTGCATCGGGTCGGGATGCATGAGTTTGCGGACCGCCAAATCGGCCAGCTTTCGGGGGGTCAGCAGCAACGGGTGTTCCTGGCGCGCGCACTTGCTCAGGATGCCGATCTGTACCTGCTGGATGAACCGTTTGCCGGGGTCGATGCCGCCACCGAAAAAGCCATCATCTCGGTCCTCAAATCCCTAAAGGAAGCCGGCAAGACAGTGGTCGTGGTCCACCATGACCTTGCCACGGTCGCAGATTATTTCGACCACGTGTTCCTGATCAATACCCGCAAGGTCGCCGAGGGCCCGGTCGAGCAGGCCTTTACCGCCGAAACTCTTCAGGCCGCCTACGGGGGGCGGCTTGCCACCGCCCAGATCAACCAGATCTCGGGCACTTCGGGCTGACACATGCTGTGGGACGCTCTGACCCTGCAATTGGGGTACAACGCCACCTTGGTTGCCATCGGGGCCACGCTGCTTGGTTTTTCGGCTGGCGTGACAGGCACCTTTCTGTTTCTGCGCAAGCGAGCGCTGGTCAGTGACGCCATCAGTCACGCGACGCTTCCGGGCGTCTGCATCGCCTTTATGGTTTTAGTGGCGCTGGGCGGAACCGGGCGAAACCTGATCGGACTGCTGTCCGGTTCCGCGATTTCGGCCGCCATGGGCCTTTTGTGCATGAATTGGCTGATCCGCCGCACCCGTCTGGCCGAGGACGCGGCGATCGGGGCGGTCCTGTCGGTCTTCTTCGGCTTTGGTATCGTTCTGCTGACAATCATCCAGACCATGGGAGTGGGCCGACAGGCCGGGCTTGAGGGGTTCTTGCTGGGCTCGACGGCCGGGATGCTGTGGTCTGACGCTCTGATCATCGCGATCGGCGGCGCTGCAACGCTGCTGCTCGTCATGATCATCCGCCGCCCCATGATGATGGTGGCGTTCGATTCCGAATATGCGGCCGCCTTGGGGCTGCCAGTGCATCGCATCGACCTTGCGATGATGGGACTTGTCATGGCGGTCACGGTTGTCGGGCTGAAGATCGTCGGATTGATCCTGATCGTGGCTTTGCTGATCATACCCGCCGTCACGGCGCGGTTCTGGTCGGACCGGTCCGACCATGTGGTGCTGTTGTCGGGGGTCATTGGTGGGTTGTCGGGCTATCTGGGTGCGGCGGTGTCCGCCTCGGCGCCCAACTTGCCGACCGGACCGATCATCGTCCTGTTCAGCTTTGGCTTTTTTGTCGTATCGCTGTTTCTGGCTCCGGTGCGCGGCGTATTGGCCGCAATCGTGCGGCATCTGCGGTTCCAGCGGCGGGTTCACATCCGACAGGGGTTGCTGGCGCTTGCACAAGGCCAGAACATCTATGAGCCCTACACACTTCGCCTGCTGCGTCAGGCCGGACTTGCCCGGCCCGACGGGGTGGCTACGGATGCCGGCAGAGCGCAGGCGGCCAAGGCGCTGCGCGACGAGAAACGCTGGGAAATCGTACGCGCCGACAATGCGCACGAGGCAGCCGCCGCCCTGTATGACGGGTTACGCGACATCGAAACGGTTCTGACCCGGGACCAGATCGACGACATCGACCGCCGCATCGGCAGACCACGGGAGGTTCGCCCATGAGCGGTGAAGAATTCGTTCCCTTGTCCCTGACGCCGCTGCTGATCGGGACCTTCGCGGCCATCGCCTGCGCATTGCCAGGAAACTTCCTTGTGCTCCGCAAACAGGCGCTGATCGGCGACGCCATCAGCCATGTGGTTCTGCCCGGAATCGTCGTGGCCTTTCTCGTCACCGGCGCGATCTCGACCTGGCCGATGATGCTGGGCGCCGCCGGCGCGGCGGTTGTCGCCGTTGTGCTGATCGAGACCATCCGGAGGCTGGGCCAAATCGAACCGGGCGCCGCAATGGGAGTCGTGTTCACCACCATGTTTGCCGGAGGGGTGCTGCTGTTGGAGCAGACCGACACTTCGAGCGTTCATCTGGATGTCGAACACGCACTCTATGGGAGCCTGGAAAGCCTGATCTGGCTTGACGCGACTGGCTGGTCCTCGCTGCTGGATCCGGTCGCGCTGGCCGGCCTGCCACCCGAGCTTGCTCGGATCGCCCTGACCCTGGTGGGTGTCAGCCTGTTCGTCTGGCTGTTCTGGCGGCCGCTCAAGATCTCGACCTTCGACGAAGGCTTTGCCCGGACGATCGGAATTCGAACCGGGGCGCTGGGAATGGCGCTGGTGATTGCGGCGGCGATTGCAGCCGTGGCCGCGTTTGATGCCGTCGGCTCGATCATCGTGATCGCAATGTTCATCTGCCCGCCGGCCGCCGGCCGGATGATGACCGACCGGCTTGAGACCCAGATTGCCTGGAGTGTTGTCTTCGCCATCCTGTCCGCCGTGTCCGGCTATGTCCTGGCTGGTTATGGCCCGCTGTGGTTGGGCGGATCGGACGCCGTCAGTGCGGCCGGGATGATTGCCACCATGTCCGGCCTGATTCTGGCTGTCGCGGCCGTGTTTGGCCCCTGCCGGATGCGCGCAGCGGCGCCGGGTCCGGGCTGATCCGGCGTGTTCCCGCCACCGGCTCGGGTCGGTGATCGGCCAAACTTTGCCCACCAAACGGGGCAAGCGAACCTTAAGCAGATTTGTCCAACGCACCGTGTTAGACACCGCGCCATTACACAGTTAATGACCACCACTCACCACGGATCGTCCGGGCAATCGTGAAACTCTTGGCAACCAATTCGGGTTGCGCATCTCGATTGGCCGGGCGATCCGACCCCCTAGACCAAAGCAGCGTAAACCGGTGGCAGAATCGCGTGCGATTGTGCTAGGTCTAGCGGTATGGCGCAGGCAAACCCCAATATCAGCGAAAATCGCTCGGTAATCCGGCAACTCGACGAGGCCGCGATCAACCGCATCGCCGCGGGCGAGGTGGTCGAACGCCCCGCTTCCGCCGTCAAGGAACTGGTGGAGAACGCGATCGACGCCGGAGCGACCCGGATCGCCATCGACATCGCCGACGGCGGCAAGACCTTGATTCGCGTCACCGACGACGGGTGCGGCATCGCGCCCGAGGATCTGCCGCTGGCCCTGTCGCGCCACGCGACCTCCAAGATCGACGGGTCCGACCTGCTCAACATCCACACCTTCGGGTTCCGCGGCGAGGCGCTGCCCTCGTTGGGCGCGGTTGGGCGTCTGACCATCACCAGCCGCGCGCCGGGGGCCGAGGCGGCCCAGATCCGCGTCGCCGGCGGCAAGATGGAAGGCGTCAAGCCCGCCGCCCTGCGGGCGGGCACCGTGGTCGAGCTGCGCGACCTGTTCTATGCCACGCCCGCGCGGCTGAAATTCATGCGCACCGACCGGGCCGAGGCGCAGGCGATCTCGGACACGGTCAAGCGGCTGGCCATGGCGGAACCCTCCATCACCTTCACCCTGCGCGATGTCTCGGGCGGGGGCGAGGGGCGCGTGGTGTTCCGCGCCGACCGCGAAAACGGAGACCTGTTCGACGCGCTGCACGCCCGGCTGGCCCGCATCCTGGGGCGCGAGTTTGCCGAGAATGCCTTGCGGATCGACGCCACGCGTGAGGGGATCAGGCTGTACGGATATGCCGCGCTGCCGACCTATTCGCGCGGCGCGGCGGTGGCGCAGTTCCTGTTCGTCAACGGCCGTCCGGTGCGCGACAAGATGCTGACCGGGGCCTTGCGCGCGGCTTATTTCGACTTCCTCAGCCGCGACCGGCACCCGGCGGCGGCGCTGTTCATCGACTGCGAGCCAACGCTGGTGGACGTGAACGTGCACCCCGCGAAATCCGAGGTGCGGTTCCGCGATCCCGGCGTGGCGCGGGGGCTGATCGTCTCCAGCCTGCGGCACGCGCTGGCCGAGGCGGGGCACCGCGCCTCGACCACCGTGGCCAACGCGACGCTGGGTGCGATGCGGCCCGAACCGGCCCCGGTGGCACCCGCGCGGGTCTATCAGATGGACCGGCCCTCGCCCGCGACACGGGCCATGGCCTATCAGGCGCAGGCACCTGGCTTTGCTGATCTTGCCAATGCCTACAGCGGCAGCGTGGTCGAGCCCGTGGCCGAGCCCGCCTCTGCGCAGCCCGACCAGACACCGCCCGAGCATCTGCCCCTGGGGGCCGCGCGCGGGCAGGTGCATGAAAACTACATCATCGCCCAGACCGCCGACGGCATGGTGATCGTGGACCAGCACGCCGCGCATGAACGGCTGGTCTATGAGAAACTCAAGAAGCAGATGGCCGAGAACGGCGTGGCCGCGCAGGCGCTGCTGATCCCCGAGATCGTGGAACTGTCCGAGGGCGACTGCGCCCGCCTGCTCGCGGTGGCCGACGACCTGTCGCGCCTGGGTCTGACCATCGAGCCCTTCGGCGGCGGAGCGTTGGCGGTGCGCGAAACCCCGGCCATTTTGGGGGAGGTCAATGCGCGGGCGATGATCCTGGATATCCTGGACGAGCTGGCCGATCAGGGCGAAAGCCAGACGGTGCAGGCGCGGATCGAAGCGATTCTCAGCCGCGTGGCCTGCCATGGCTCGGTCCGCTCGGGCCGCCGGATGCGCGCCGAAGAGATGAACGCCCTGCTGCGCGAGATGGAGGCGACGCCCCATTCGGGCCAGTGCAACCACGGGCGGCCGACTTACGTGGAACTGAAGCTGAGCGATATCGAGCGCTTGTTCGGCCGCAGTTGATCCGACCGCCGGTCGGCGGTAGAAAAGAAGAAACAAAACAAGAACGCGCAGGTTGAGATGATAGAAATCGCAGGCACCCAATATTCACTGAACGATCCCATGGTGATGGCCGCCCTGATCGGGGCGGGGGTGGTTCTGCTGATCCTCGTTCTGCTGTTCCTGGCCCTGCGCGCGGCCAACCGCTCGGCCCGGATGGCCGAGCCGCTGGCGCAGCAGCTGGCCTATCTGGGCCAGCATGTGCAGCAGTTGGGGCAGGGGCAGGAGCAATTGCGCGGCGGGTTGCAGCATGTCTCGGACACGCAGGCCAATGCGCAGGTGCAGGTGATCCAGACGGTCGAGGCGCGGCTGTCGGCGGTGCAGCAGCAGATGAACGACCGGCTGGCCGACAACGCCATGAAATCCGCCCGCGCGCTGGCTGAGATGCAGGAGCGGATGAAGGAAACCCTGCATGGGTCGTCGAAGCAGACAGCGACCTCGCTGACCCAGCTGCAAGAGCGTCTGGCCGCCATCGACAAGGCGCAGGACAACATCACCAAGCTTTCGGGCGACGTGCTGTCGCTGCAGGACATCCTGTCGAACAAGCAGACCCGCGGCGCCTTCGGCGAGATCCAGTTGAACGACATCGTGTCCAAGGCGCTGCCCTCGGACAGCTATGTGCTGCAGGCGACCCTGTCGAACGGCAGACGCGCCGACTGCCTGATCCGCCTGCCCAACCCGCCGGGGCCCATCGTGATCGACAGCAAGTTCCCGCTGGAGGCCTATGAGGCGTTGGTGGGCGCCGGCAATGACATGGAGTTGAAGGCGGCGGTGCAGATGTTCCGTAGCACGGTGCGCAAGCACATCACCGATATCTCGACCAAGTACATCCTAGACGGCGAAACCGCCGACGGGGCGCTGATGTTCCTGCCCTCCGAGGCGGTCTATGCCGAGTTGCACGCCAAGTTCCCCGAACTGGTGCAGGAGAGTTTCTCGAAACGGGTCTGGATCGTCTCGCCGACCACCTGCATGGCCACGTTGAATACGATGCGGGCGATCCTCAAGGACGCGAGGATGCGCGAACAGGCGGGCGCGATCCGCAAGGAACTGGGCATGCTGCACAAGGATGTCGAGCGTCTGGGCGACCGGGTGGCCAATCTCGACCGGCATTTCGGGCAGGCGGCCAAGGATATCTCGGAAATCAAGATCAGCGCCGAGAAGGCCGGTCGCCGCGCGCAGCGGCTGGACAATTTCGATTTCGAGGAACTGGCCCCCGAAGACCGCGCCAACGTGGTGCCGCTGGGCAAGTCCGAGGGCTGAGGCCTACTGGATCGACAGGTCCAGATTGTAGCCGACGGTCTTGCCGGTATCGCGGTCGTTGCCCATCAGGTAGACGCGGATGGTATAGTCTCCGTCCTCGGGAAGGGTGATGCGGGCTGTGTTGCCGTCGATCGAGCCGTTGTAGATCGCGACCCCGTCGCTGCCCGGCGGCAGGATGTTGAAATAGGCTACGCCGCTGCCATTGGTTTCGCTGACCTGAAGCTCGGCAAACAACTCCTGCCCGCCCTTGGCGCCCAGTACGTAGTCGAAGTATTCATCACCCGTAACGGTGCCGTTGACCATTGTGCCAAAATTTCCGGGCTGGAATTCCACCTCGGCTGTCCTTTGGGCCGATGCGGGCACGGCCACAACGGCAATGAACAGGGCTGCCAGAGCTTGTTTCAACATTCTGAATATCCTCCCGGTGATTCCCGGCAACAAGCCTAGCACAAACGAGGGACCGTTCAGATTCGCAGGAAGGGCTGCACCAAACGTGGGATCAGGCTGTTGAACTTCAGCGGAGCGTCGGTCACCGCCAGGCAGATGCAATCCTCGGACATGTCTGCCACGGGCGTATGTTCCAGGTCTTCGTCTGCAATCTCGACGTCGCCGCGGGCGAAATGATCCACCTCGTCGGAAAACGCGCCTTGCAGAACCATGGTCAGTTCCATGCCCTTGTGGCCGTGGTCCGGTACCGCGGCACCGGCCGGAATGAACAACAGGCGCGCCGTGGCATCGCGCGAGGTTGGCAGAATGGCCTGCTTGACGCCCATGCCAATCGGCTTCCAGCGGATGCTGTTCACGTCACCGCCGACGTAATCCTGCAACGGGGCCGGCAGCACGTCGCATTTCGCGCGCGCGGGCTTGGGGGTCGGCGCACCCTGCGCGATCAGAGCCATTGTCGACGACAGCGCATCTGCGGACAAAGGCGCGGCTTCGACCTGGTCCTCAAGCATGTGTCCGCCCACCGCGTCGTAACTCTCGGCGCGGGCGCGACAACGGTCGCACAGGGACAAGTGGGTCGCGACCATCAGGTCGAACGCTTCGGGCAGTGTGCCCGAGGCGTAGGCCATCAGCAGGTCGTCCGTCAGGTGATGTTTGATCTCGTTGCTCATCTCTATCATCTCAGTTCATCGCGTGGCGCAAGCGGTCCAGCGCCAGCCGTATTCTCGATTTGATGGTGCCCAACGGAAGCCCGGTCTGCGAGGCGATCTCGCGATGGCTCAGGTCACCAAAATATGCCTTCTCTATCAGTTCCCGCTGTGCCTCGGGCAATTGCAGCAGGGCCGTCTTCAGTTGCGCCGTTTCCTGTTGCAGCGCGATTACGTCTTCCTGTTCGGGTTCCGCTTCGGGACCCCATGTCAGTTCTTCCGGTTCAGGACGCCGCTGTTTGCGAATGGCGTCGATGCGTTTGTTCCGCGCGATCGTAAAGACCCATGTCGCCACGGTAGCCCGTGACGGATCAAACAGATGCGCCTTGTGCCACAACGTGGCCATGACTTCCTGCGCACATTCCTCGGCCAACGTCGCGTCCGAACCCGACCGGATCAGGAACGCTTTGACCCGAGGGGCAAAGTGCTGGAACAGTTCGGCAAACGCCGCCTGATCCTGCGACTGCCGGATGCGTTGGACGTGGGACACCCACTCGCATCTTGCCGCGCCATTGTTCTTCGTACCGTTCACCGACGATCCCTTGGTTCGTTTCGTGCCGCGCCCAGCCGGCCGCGCCGCCGGGGCGGTCGCGACATCGTCCTGAACAACGGTGTCCATCTCGGTAAACATAACTGTATTACGCTGCCGCACCCAAGTCGGATCACGCCTGACCGAGATTTTTGATCCGGTCGCGCGTTTTTTTCGTATCATGACCATGGATGTTCGCTGAAAAACCCAGCCGATCCAGAATGTTGACCGCCAGAAAAGATCAGTCCGCCCATGCCAGAAATCGACTTCGTTCCGGCCCATACCTTTCACGGACGGAAAGGTGCGATCGAGAACGCCTTTCGCTACTCGGTCGACTACATCCTGCTGGATCCCGAACAGGCATCGGAAACGCCCGCGTTGTTTTCGGTGGATAAACCCAACCTCACCGGCTGGCGGACCCGCGATCACGGAGGGGAGCCCGGTGTTGGTCGGGGTGCCCCTTGGCTCCGCGACAGTCTGCGGGCGATGCAAATCCCCCAACCCGCGCAGGTTCTGCTGCTGACCCAGCCCAGAGTGCTGGGCCATGTATTCAACCCGGTCAGTTTCTGGTTTTGCCTGAATGACGCAGGCGCACTGTTTGCCGTGGTGGCCGAGGTCACCAACACTCATGGAACGCGGCACAGCTATGTCTGCCACAAGCCGGGGTTTGACGTGATCGCTCCTTCTGACCGGATTTGCGCGACCAAGGTCATGCATGTCTCGCCCTTTCAAAAGATCGAGGGCACCTACACTTTCCGGTTCGACCTGCGCCCGGATCGGGTCGGGGTTTGGATCGACTACGGCCGCGACGGGGGCGGTTTGATTGCCACGCTCACGGGCATCCGGCAACCTCTCACCAATGGCGCGATCCTTCGTTCGCTGCTGCGACGCCCGTTTGGCGCGCGGCGGGCGGTTGCATTGATCCACTGGCAGGCACTGAAACTGTGGGTCAAGAAGGCCACCTTCCGACCGTTCCGCACCGCACCGGTGCCATCTCACCCCGTCTCGCGCCCGCACGAGTGACGATCTGCAGTTTGCGCAAGATCAAGGACGCAGGCGCTGTGCAATGGTTGAGATGGACTCCAATTGCGGACAGAGGAGTTGAAACCAATGCTGGAAATCTCGCCAACCAAAGTCGCCCAGGTCGCCATGATGGGCCGCGAACTGGATCGCGCCGAGGGCGAGCTGCGAGCTTTTATCGATCGCATGGACGAGGACGAGCAAGCCGAGTTGGTCGCGATCATGTGGATTGGACGTGAAAGCTTTTTCCCGGACGACCTCAGCGAGGCGATCGCTACGGCCAAGGCCGAGGCATCGACGCCATGTGCCGATTACCTGATCGGCACGCCGCATCTGTCGGATCACCTTGAGAACGGGTTGGACGCGTTGGGCATCTCGGCCGAAGATGTCGAGAACGACCTGATGTAGACTTGGTCGCCCGCACGGTGTTTCTGCGCTATGCTCCGGGGCAGAGGGCGCCGTGTATGGCACAGCGCCCGGTCCACAGCAGGGGCGCCAGATGCCGCGGATGTTGAAGACGATATTGGTGTTGGCCCTTATGGCCGTTCCGGCGTGGCCGCAGCGTCCGGCGCGGGCCTGCACTGTTTGTCTGTCGCTTCCCGAAAACTCTCTGGCCGACCGGTTGTTGTCTGCTTCGGTCATCGTTCTGGCCGCGCCCGCGCCCGACGACCCGTTCCGCTATGCACCCGTCGGGTTGCTGAAAGGCAGTTGGGACGAGGTTTCGAACCTCCCCCAGATACCGTTTCTGGTGGACAGCAGCACGCGGAATGCCCTGCGGGCCGATCCTGACCGGGTGGTCCTGATGATCTATGGCCCAGGCAGCCGGGACAAGGCCGGGCGCGCCTTTGATCAGTCCTGGACCAAGGGGTTTCTGATGACGCCGCAGCGGTCCGGTTTTGTTGTCGAGGTACAGGCGCAAGGCCAAGGCTGGCGGTTGGACGGATCCCGATCCGCCGAGCGCGCCGCGTTTTTCGCCGTCTATCTGAGTTCCGGTGACCGGTTGTTGCGGAACACCGCTCTCATCGAACTCCACCGGGCACCCTATGCGGCTGTCCGCGACCTGCGCGATGCTGCTGCAACTCCGGATCTTCTGCGCGATTTGCGGAGCCTGAATCGCGTAGCCTATGCCCCGGCAACGATCCGGCTGCTGGGCCTGCAATCTGATCCGGCCGCGGCAGAGGCGGTGCGCGCAGTCTATCCAAAGGCGGTCGCCACCGGAGGGTTCAACCTGCGCGAATGGGCGCTTGCCGGTATCGAAATTGACGGCGACCAAGCCCTGAATACGATCAAGGAGGCTCTGACCGCCAGCCCGCTTTCTCCAAAGGATCGCCGGGCGATCATCGCGGCGCTGATCGACGGCGGCGATGCGATGCCGGAACACCGCGGGAAGATCCTGGATATCTTTGCCGGTGAGATAGCGCGCGACCAAAGCACGGCCGGGCAGATCGCCCTGGCCACGCGCGATTGGGGGGATGATACGCTTGCCCCTGCGCTGCGGGCGCTTCTGGCTGACCCGCAGATCGACCCCGCCACCGCCTTCGCCATCCGGGTGGCCCTGCCATCCGGTCAGTGACCCCGCCCACCCTTACGTTAGGTTAACAAAGCTTAATCCGTTGGTCCGGAACCGTTAATGCGGCGTCCTTTTATCTGATGACAGTACTGCGATGCAGTTCGGATTTCAGGAGGACAAACCAATGGCAACCGCACAAACCACACAGTCGAACCACAGCCTGTTTCATGACCTTTTTGCAAAATACGCCGAGGCCAAGACCGAACGGTTTCGGAAGCAGATCTTTGCGAAGACGGTCCGTGACCTCGAACGCCTGAGCGACCAGCAGCTGCACGATATCGGCATCACCCGCTCAGACATCCCCCAAACGGCCTATCAGAGCGTCTATCAGCGCGCCGCGTTGACGCAGTAACCGGGGCCGCGCCCCACCAGGACACCGGCCAAACAGGGAGGAAACAGCCGATGCTCGACACAATGCAACCGACTCAACAACCCTGCCCATCCGCCAGCGCGCTGCTACTGTTCGATCGCGCCATGCGCATCCGGGCGGTCAAGGATGACATCGTACGCGCGGCGCAACATCTGAGTGGTCTGGATGACCGGCAGCTGTCCGAGCTTGGCATCAACCGCAGCGATCTTGAGGAAACGATCGAGCGCTACATCTGAACCACAGGCGCCGATCGAACGGTCGGTCACAATACCAGAAAAAAGCCATTCCGGTGCGTCCGGAATGGCTTTTTTGGTTGGTTCAGGCCAAGTGGTCGACCACCTGCAGGTGCTGTGCCAGCTTGTCGATCTCGGCCATCCAGGCCTGAACCAGTTTCGGATCGCTGGGCGCGGCATGGACACCGGCGGGAATGGCGCGGTCCTGCACCGCCTCGACCGCCAGCGAAACCGGGATCGACACCAGACGCGCCATCGCGCTGCCGCGCGCGTCGCCCCAGGCATCCATCACGTAGGTCTTGTGCCAGACGGCCTTGCCATCCTTCTCGGCCTTCAGCCCGACACAGAGCACGACGCGGTCCGGCTCACCCTCTTCATAGGCGTTCTCGGCCCAGAACTGGTCGGACATTTCCTTGAGCCGGGCATCGCCCTCGGGGCCTTCCAGCGTTTCGATCTCGCGGAACACGTCCGACCAGGCATCCGACCAGCCGTTCAGCCGCAGGGTGCCGCGGACGAACTCCTTGACCGGCCAGTGCTCCTCGAAATGGTACTGCTGCATGAAGGGGATTGAATCGCGGTTCGGATAGACCTCGAAGCTCTCGGGCGTGGGAAGCGGCGCGACATAGGTGCTGATCGCGTCCCAGGGCCGGGCCACGTCCAGCGGGGCATAGTCGCGGATCGACCGCGAGGGCGAACGCAGCGCCTTGAGCACACCCAAGGGCGACCAGCTGAACTTGTAGCGGAACGGGTTGGGGTTCTTGGGGATGCCGCCGCAATAGGAAATGAAGCTGAGGTGGTTTTCCGGGTCGAAGGCGTCGGACGCGCGGTAATCGTCCACCAGCGCATGGGCCATCAGGTGGTCGATGCCCGGGTCCAGCCCGACCTCGTTGACCAGCGCGACGCCGGCCTCGCGGGCTTTGTCGTTCAGCGCACGCATCTCGGGCGCGATGTAGGAGGACGAGACGAAATGCGCGCCCTTCTCGATCGCCAGTTCCGCCAGCGGCACGTGCCAGTCGCCCGGCAGCATCGAGACGATCACGTCGCCCTTTTCCAGCACCGCGCCCAACGCATCAATGTCGAAGGCCCGGATGTCGTCGGTCAGGTCACCGACCTCGGCGCGGGCCTTGTCGACGGTCCGGTTCCAGACGGTGACCTTGTGGCCGGCCTCGATCAGGCGGCGCAGGCCGGGGATGGCCGACAGGCCGGTGCCACACCAGTGAATCGTCATGGCTCAGATCCTTTCGATATGGGATTTGAAGGTGTCCTCGGCCCGCGCCCAAACGCCCGAGGTCAGGTCGGTCAGGGTCAGCAACGAGGGCAGAAGCTGCGCGGCGTAGTCTTCCGAGCTTTCGACCGGCAGCATCGAGGGCAGGTTGTCGATGGCCATGACGTCGAGAACCGGGTCGGTGGCCACGCGTAGGGCGGGTTCTTCCCAGGTTGTGGCGCGGTCATAGACCGGCACCGGGTTGTAGTCGCTGTCGGGGTCGCAGGCCACGTCGCCGATGGCGGTCAGCTTGCGCGGGGCATTCAGCGCCTCGCGCGGGACAAAGACCGGGGTGCCGGGGCGCGCGAAGATGCAGTTGAGGAAGATGTCGTTTTCGAGGATCTCCGGGAACGGCCCGCCATCGGCGGTTTCGGCCATGTCCCATTTGGTCACCTCGACCCCCATCGCCTCGCACAGATCGGACGCGCCGGTGCCGACCCTTCCAAGCGCGCCGATGACGATGGCGCGGGGGCGGGGAGCGCCAGTGGCGTCCAACTCGGCCAGAAGTTCGGCGTTCAACGCGTCCTTGCCGGGATAGACGCCGACGGGGCCGCAGATCTCGCCGCGTTGCTGCGCCGCCCAAGTCTTGAGCGTGACCGCCGCGCCGGCATACCCGGCCCAATAGCCGAAGGCCGCGACCCGCCGCCCGGTCTCGTCCACCAGGTATTCCAGGTCATACAGCGTGCCACCACCGGCCTTGAACCGCTCCAGCAGCTTGCGGCCCGAATGCTGGCCCTTGAAGGCATGGCCGAACATGATGTGGCGATGCGGCAAGGGCGTGCCGTCCTCGGGCAGTTCCTTCAAGCCGAAGATGACCGCATCCAACGGCGCATCCGGCCACGAGTTCTCCGGCGCGATCTCACAGCCCGCGTCGCGGTAGCCGTCGATCGGGATGGCGCGGACATGGCTTTCCTCGACCGTCACGCGGATGCCCGCCGCGATCAATTGCGCCGCGCCTCCGGGCGTCAGCCCCACCCGTTCCTCGTTCGGGCGTTGTTCAGCCCGGACCCAAAGATGTGTCATGCGATGTCCTTTTGTCAGAGCATTCCGGCGGCCCGTACCGCCTGAACCGAGGGTCGGGCCTCCATCGCCGCGCGGAAGGCCTGGATCTTGGGAAAGGTCGTGACATCGACCCCGTCACCTTCCAACCAGCTGCAAACCACGTAGAGATAGGCGTCAGCCAGCGAGAATGCCTCGCCCAAAACAAGCGGGCCGCGCAGCCCGTTTGACGAGATGTAAGCGCAGGACTCGGTCATTGTTTGGGCCACCTTGTCCTTCATGTCCTGCCAGCTGGACTCCTGATCCGCCCAACGGTGACCGCGCATCTTGTGCGCATGGTTCACATGCATAGTCGAGGCCAGGTAGTGCATCACCTCGCGCATCCGAGCGGCCAGGACCGGATCGTCCGGAACAAGCCCGGCCTTCGGGGCCTTGGCTGCGATGTATTCAAGCAGAGCGCCGGTTTCCGTCAGAATGCCACCATCGACCACCAGAGCGGGAACGCGGCCCTTGGGGTTGATCTGCTTGTAGGCCGCCGTCGTCTGCTCGCCCGCAGCGAAGTCCAGTTTAATCGCCTCATAATCCAGACCGGCCTCCTCCAGCGCGATGACGACGGCGATCGAGATAGTGCGGGGTGCGTAGTAGATCTGCATCTGGGACCTCCGATCCGGTTACAGGTGGGTCTGGGCGAAATGCCGGTCCGGCGCTTCCAGATGTGGAACCGCGTTAAACAGAACCGGGCTCAGGTCCGCTCCGATCGGGTGCAGACGATGCAATGAGGTGTTCATGATGGCAAGGGCCACGCGCGCCATCGCCGGAATGTCCAGCCCCATCGCCTGCCGCACCACCATCGAGATCAACCCGCCCGAGGTCACCACGATGGCCGGCCCGTCGCCGTCATGGATTTCACGCAGAGCGTCCGAGACGCGGGTTTCAAACTGGTCGAAGGTTTCGGGCGCGTTCCGAATGTCGCCGTTGGCCCAGGCCTTGAAGGTCAGCGGCAGGTGCTGAACGAAGCCTTCGCGGTCCGTCGGGATCGTCACGCCGTGCTGTTCTTCGAACAATTGCGCAAGGGTGAAATACTCGATTTCATTCAGACGTGCATCACGGACGGGTTCCGGCAGACCCATGCTTGCCGCCGTTTCCACATGCCGGGTCAGGGTGCCGCAAAACACCCGTGGATAATGGGCTTTGGTCTCGCGCAGATGGGCCCCAAGCCAGCGCGCCTGCTGATGCCCAAGCTCGCTGAGCTTGTCATAACTGTCTTCGTCTCGTGCGGTGGTGTTGGCCTGCCCGTGGCGTACCAATGTGATGTATGACATGTCGGTCCCTCTTGGCCCGAAGTCTTAGGGCAGCTTGCACGCAGGGGCCAGAGGTGTTCGGCCGGTTGCCGTCAAAAAACCGGGACAGGCTGCAACCGGGCTTGCGGGCGGACGGCCCGGCGATAGAGTTGCGGCAAGCGACAAGAAAGGACAGCGCAATGGCCGTGAATGCGCAGAGGTTTCTGGATGATCTGCACAAGCTGCGGGAATTCGGAGCTGCGGGGGTTGGTAAAGGCGTCGTGCGCCCGGCATATTCAGACGCGGACATTGCGGCGCGGCGATGGCTGGCCGACCGGTTTCAGGAGGCCGGGCTGCAACCGCATTTTGATCCGGTCGGAAACCTGTTCGGTCTGGCATCCGCGCCGTCGCTTTTGATGGGGTCACATTCAGACAGCCAGCCCGAGGGCGGTTGGCTGGATGGCGCGCTGGGCGTAATCGCGGCGTTGGAGCTGGCTCGCTCCAGCCAGCGCCCGATCTCGGTGGTCAGCTTTCAGGATGAGGAAGGCCGGTTCGGCGTCACGACCGGATCAGCCATTTGGTCCGGCAAGTTGCCCCTTGCGCAGGCTGACGACCTGACCGACCACGCGGGCAAACGGTTCGGTGACGCGCGCGCTCGGATGCAAAGTCTGATGCAGGATTTTGTGAACCCCGCCCAATTCACCGGGTTCATCGAAATGCATATCGAGCAGGGTCCGATTCTGGATGCCAACGCCGAGGCCATCGGTGTGGTCTCGGACATCGTGGGCATTCGCGACATGGTCATCGAGTTTTCCGGCCAGCAGAACCACGCCGGCACGACGCCGATGCACTTGCGCCGAGACGCGTTCCAGGCTCTGACGATCTTCAATGGCCTGATCAACGAGCGGTTCCGCAACGTGGTGACCCCGCAGACGGTCTGGACGATCGGTCATGTTGAGCTGTCTCCGAATGCCTCGTCAATCGTTCCTGGTCGGGTCCGTTTCTCGATGCAGTGGCGCGATCAGGACACGGATCGTCTGGCCCGAATGGAAAGCATTATTCGTACGACCGCCCAAGAGGTCAGTGAATCCATCGGGGGCGAAGCGCAGTTCGGGCCAATGCTGGGCATCGAACCGGTTGAAATGGATCCAACCCTCCGGCGGTCGCTGGAACACGGAGCCCAGACCGTCGCGCCCGGCAACTGGCGGGTCATGCCGTCCGGGGCCTTGCACGATGCGTCGAACGTGGCAGCCTTGATGCCGGTCGGAATGCTGTTCGTTCCATCCATCAACGGTATCAGTCATGACTTCGCGGAGGATACCGCCGAGGCCGATTTGGTGACGGGGCTGAAGGCCTTGGAGGCGGCACTTGCCGATCGCTGAGGTATGTGGCCGCCGACCGTGAATATTGCAATTTCAGCTGTTGCGTAACGGAAAAAAGTTTCCTATACGACACAAAGCTGCAGCATGCAGATGTATACTCCTTGTCCATGAGCGATTTAGGCCGTGATGAATACCTGCGATCTGAAGTCGGACGGAACACCGCCAGCCGTGAAGTTGCCGGTACCGGAAAATGCATGTCGCCCTGCCAGAATTCCTCTGACTCGATCCGAAAAGGCTGCCGTGGCATGGTATTCCCAGCCATATGCTTCCGGATCCAGTCCATCGCGTCACTTTTGCCAAAAGAAAGAACACTGACATGCCTGGAATGAAGCGCACGCCGTTGTATGACCTTCATGTTGAGTTGGGAGGCAAGCTGGTTGATTTTGCGGGCTGGGAGATGCCCGTTCAGTATCCTTTGGGAATCATGGGCGAACACAAGCAGTGCCGCGAGAAGGCGGCGTTGTTCGACGTGAGCCACATGGGCCAGGTGATCCTGCGGGGCGAGAATGTGGGCGAGAAGCTCGAGGCGCTGTGCCCGCAGGCTTTTGCGACGCTGCCCGAGGGCAAGGCGCGCTATGGGTTCTTCATCAACGCGGACGGCGGGATCATGGATGATCTGATCGTGTCGAACGCGGGCGATCATTTCTTCGTGGTGGTAAACGCGGCGCTGCGCGATCAGGACATTCCGCACATGCGCGCGCATCTGGACGGGGTCGAGGTGACCGAGATCTTCGACCGCGCGCTGGTGGCGGTTCAGGGCCCGAAAGCCGAGGACGTGGTGGGCGCACTGTGCCCCGCGGCCCGCGATCTGAAGTTCATGGAAACCACCGTGGCCCGGATTAACGGCGTCGAATGCCGGATCTCGCGACTGGGTTACACGGGCGAGGACGGCTATGAGATCTCGATCCCCGAGGACAAGGCGATCGAGGTCACCCGCGCCCTGCTGGCGCATGAGGATTGCGAACCAGCGGGCCTGGGCGCGCGCGACAGCCTGCGGCTGGAGGCGGGTCTGTGCCTCTACGGCAATGACATCGACCAAAGCACCTCGCCGATCGAGGCCAACCTTGCCTGGGCGATCCAGAAGCGGCGCAAGGAAGAGGGCGGCTTTCCCGGCGCGGATCGCATCCAGCGCGAACTGGCCGAAGGCCCGGCACGCAAGCTGGTGGGGATCAAACCCGACGGCCGCGCCCCGGCGCGACAGGGGGTCGAGGTGCAGGATCTTCAGGGCAACACGATCGGTCAGATCACCTCGGGCGGGTTCGGCCCAACGGTCGGCGGCCCTGTTGCGATGGGCTATGTCGCGGCCGGCCACACCGAGCCGGGCGAACAGGTAAATCTGATCATCCGGGGCAAGGCGCAGCCGGCGCAGATCGTGGCGCTGCCCTTCGTCAAACAGAATTACAAGCGTTGAAGTCAGGAGAGAGACAGCATGGCAACCTATTATTCCGAAGAACATGAATGGCTGACGGTCGAGGGCGACACGGCCACGCTGGGCATCACCAAGCACGCGGCCGAGCAGCTGGGCGAGGTGGTGTTCGTCGAGCAGCAGGACGTGGGTGAAGAGTTTGCGAAGGACGGCGAGATCGGGGTGATCGAATCCGTCAAGGCGGCCTCCGAGATCTATGCCCCGGTCGATGGTGAGATCCTCGAGGTGAACGAGACGCTGGCCGACAACCCGGGCGCGCTGAACGAGGATCCCGAGGGCGAAGCGTGGATCTACAAGATCAAGATCACCGATGCCGCGCAGCTGGAAGATCTGATGGACGAGGCCGCCTACAAGACGTTCATCGGGTAAACCCGACCGGAGTCCCGGCATGGGGCTCCATCGTTTTTCATATACCGCCGAATTTGGGCTCCGCCCTTCATCTGGCAAGAAATATCCCCGTCGGAGGCTCCCGCAGTCTCCGCCGGGCCTGACCTATCCATGGGAGCGCTGCAATGGCCTTCAAACTGACCGACTACGAAGCCTATGACTTTGCCAACCGCCGCCATATCGGTCCCAGCCCGACCGAGATGCGCGACATGCTCAAGGTAATCGGCTTCAAGACGCTGGACGATCTGATCGACGCCACCGTCCCCCCGGCGATCCGGCAGAAAGACCCGCTGGACTGGGGTCCGGCGATGACGGAACGCGACGCGCTCTATCACATGAAAAAAGTGGCGGGTAAGAACAAGGTTCTGACCTCGCTGATCGGTCAGGGCTATTACGGCACCACCACGCCTGCGCCGATCCTGCGCAACATCCTGGAAAACCCGGCCTGGTACACCGCTTATACGCCCTATCAGCCCGAGATCAGCCAGGGCCGGCTCGAGGCGCTGTTGAACTTCCAGACCATGGTCAGCGACCTGACCGGGTTGGACGTGGCCAATGCGTCCCTGCTGGACGAGGCGACCGCAGCGGCCGAGGCGATGGCGATGGCCAAGCGCGGCGGCCGGTCCAAGGCCAACAACGCGGCCTTCTTCGTGGACAAGAACTGTCACCCGCAGACCATCGCGGTGATCAAGACCCGGGCCGAGCCCCTGGGTATCGACGTCACGGTTGCCGACCCTGACGAGCTGGATGCGGGCGCGGTGTTCGGCGCGATCTTCCAGTATCCGGGCACCTATGGCCATGTGCGCGATTTCACCAAGGAAATCGCGGCGCTGCATGAACACAACGCCATCGCCATCGTGGCCGCCGACATCCTGTCGCTGGCGCTGCTGAAATCGCCGGGCGAGATGGGCGCCGACATCGCCGTGGGCTCGACCCAGCGCTTCGGCGTGCCGATGGGCTATGGCGGCCCGCACGCCGCCTACATGGCCACCACAGACAAGCTGAAACGGGCGATGCCGGGCCGGATCATCGGCGTCAGCATCGACAGCCGCGGCAACAAGGCCTATCGCCTGGCGCTGCAGACCCGCGAACAGCACATCCGCCGCGAGAAGGCCAATTCGAACGTCTGCACCGCGCAGGCGCTGTTGGCGGTGATCGCCTCGATGTATGCCGTGTACCACGGCCCCGACGGGATCAAGGCGATCGCCCAGTCGGTGCACCGCAAGACCTCGCGCCTGGCCGCGGGCCTGGAAGAGCACGGCTTCAAGGTCGAACCCGAGGTGTTCTTCGACACGATCACGGTCGAGGTCGGCCCGCTGCAGAAGACCGTCATGGAGGCGGCGGTGGCGCGCGGCGTCAACCTGCGCAAGGTCGGCGAGACCCGCGTCGGCATCAGCCTGGATGAACAGACCCGCGCCGAGACGATCGAGGCAGTCTGGGGCGCCTTTGGCATCGACAAGAAGGACGACAGCTCGAACAAGCAGTACCGCCTGCCGGACTATGCGCTGCGCGAGACGCCCTATCTGACCCACCCGATCTTCCACAAGAACCGGGCCGAGGCCGAAATGACCCGCTACATGCGCCGCCTGGCCGACCGCGACCTGGCGCTGGACCGGGCGATGATCCCGCTGGGCAGCTGCACCATGAAGCTGAACGCGACGATCGAGATGATCCCGGTCACCTGGCCCGAGTTCGCCAACATGCACCCGTTCGTGCCGGAAGATCAGGCGCAGGGCTATCACGAGATGATCGCCGACCTGAATGACAAGCTGTGCCAGATCACCGGCTATGACGCGATCAGCCAGCAGCCCAACTCGGGCGCGCAGGGCGAATATGCGGGCCTGCTGACGATCCGCAACTATCATATCGCCAACGGGCAGGGGCATCGCAATGTCTGCCTGATCCCGACCTCGGCGCATGGCACCAACCCGGCCTCGGCGCAGATGGTCGGCTGGCAGGTGGTGCCGGTGAAGGCGGATGCGAAGGGCAACATCGATCTGACCGACTTCCGCGAGAAGGCGGAGAAGCACTCGGAAAACCTGGCCGGCTGCATGATCACTTACCCCTCGACCCACGGCGTGTTCGAGGAAACCGTGCAGGAGGTCTGCCAGATCACCCATGACCACGGCGGGCAGGTCTATATCGACGGGGCCAACATGAACGCCATGGTGGGCCTGTCACGCCCCGGCGACATCGGCGGCGACGTCAGCCACCTGAACCTGCACAAGACCTTCTGCATCCCGCATGGCGGCGGCGGCCCCGGCATGGGCCCGATCGGCGTCAAGGCGCATCTGGCCGAGCACCTGCCGGGCCACCCGGAATACGGCACCGCCGTGGGCCCGGTCTCGGCGGCGCCATTCGGGTCTCCGTCGATCCTGCCGGTCAGCTGGGCCTATGTGCTGCTGATGGGCGGCGCGGGTCTGACGCAGGCGACCAAGGTGGCGATCCTGAACGCCAACTACATCGCCGCGCGCCTGCAGGAGGCCTATCCGATCCTCTACACCTCCGAGTCCGGCCGGGTGGCGCATGAATGCATCCTCGACACCCGCCCGCTGGCCGAGGCCGGCAACATCACCGTTGACGACGTGGCCAAGCGGCTGATCGACAGCGGCTTCCACGCGCCGACCATGTCCTGGCCGGTGGCCGGCACGCTGATGGTCGAGCCGACGGAATCGGAACCCAAGGACGAGCTGGACCGCTTCTGCGACGCCATGCTGTCGATCCGCGCCGAGGCGCAGGATGTCATCGACGGCAAGATCGACCCCGAGAACAACCCGCTGAAGAACGCCCCCCACACGGTGCGCGACCTGGTGGGCGAGTGGGACCGACCCTATACCCGCGAACAGGCCTGCTTCCCGCCGGGATCTATGGGCGTCGACAAATACTGGTCGCCCGTCAACCGCGTCGATAACGCCTACGGTGACCGGAACCTCGTCTGCACATGCCCCCCGATGGAGGCTTACGAGGAAGCTGCCGAATAAAAACACTGAAACCCCCGCCCGATCCGGCGGGGGTTTTTCTCAGGGCTTGAAGTCCGCGGGCACGCCAAAAGGCGGCGTCTCCACGCTCGTTCCGGTCAGGGCGTGCAGGAACGCCAGCAGTTGCGCGATTTCACCGTCGCTCAGGTCAACTGGCGTGATGTCGACTTTGGCGCGTTGGCGCGCCATCTCGAACCGGTCCTGCCAGACGATGAAATCGGCCTGTTCCAGCCACGGCACCTTGGGTAGCGCGGCCTGATCGGTCGTCCAGCGTGACAGGCTGGTTGCCGGATTCAGGTGGTGACGGATGATCCCTTCGAGGTCGGGAAAGGCGCCGTTGTGGCCGTAGGGCGCCGTCAGCGCCACGTTGCGCAGCATGGGCGTGCGGAACCGGTAGGCGTCCTCCAGCCGGTCGCTTTCGCCCATGCGGCCCACGTCGCGGGCATAGGCGTCCCATTGCCGGGTGCGGCCAGGGCCGAATGGCGGCAGGGCCAGCGCGTGGAATTTCTGATCCGACAGCAGCGGCCCCGAATGGCAGGCGGCGCACCGCGCCTTGCCGTAGAACAGCTGCATCCCGGCCTTCTGATCGGGGGTCAGGGCGGTCTCGTCTCCGGCCAGGTACTGGTCGAACGGGCTGTCGGTGCTGCGCCATTCGATGGCCATGAAAGCGGCCAGAGCGTTGGCGACATGGGTGATGGTGATGTCCTCGGTGCTGTCCACGTCGTCAAAGGCGGCCACCATCGCGGGGCCGTATTTCGGGTCGGTCCGCACCCGTTTGGCGATGATCGGCCAGCCCTTGTCGATCCGGTCATGCACGGCGCCGGTAACCTCGTTCTCGGCCACGTTCCCGGCCATTTCGAACTGAGCGGTCAGCGGAAACAGCGCCTGCGCGGCCAGCAGCGAGTTCAGCCCTTCGGGCAGCCATTCCTGCGCGGGCGAGTTGAACCCGTTGCCATAGACGTCCGACAGGCTGAGCCGCCCGTCATGGAACATCGTGTGGATGTCGCGCGCGCCCAGGTTCCACAGGCCCGGCGCGTTGCGCGGGATGCGCTTGCGGATGCGGTCCGCCCCGGTGCCGGGTGTGCGGTCGGGGCCAAGACCCTCGCCGCCCTCGCCGATGCCAAGCGACAGACCGTCGGAGGTGCCGAAATCGGGGTGGTGGCAATGGGCGCAGCTGATGTTGCGGTTGCCCGACAGGATCGGGTCATAAAATAGCTGGTGACCGATCGCGGCCTGTTCCCTATCAAAGAACAGAAAGTCGTCATCGGTAAGGGGCGAGGGCAGGTCCTGCGCCCAGGCCGCCCCGCAAAACAGGAGACCCACCGCCCCATGCGCCAGCTTGTGCTTGCCCTTTGTCTTGCCGCTACGCCCGTCTGGGCCGAACTGGAACAGGCCCGTGACCTGATGGAGGCAGGCGAGTTTGCCGCCGCGCGCGAACAGCTTCTGCCGGCGGCCCGGTCGGGCAACGCCGAGGCCGAGGAGCTGATCGGCGTGATGTACGGCCTTGGCCTTGGGGTCGAGCAGGATTACGAACGGGCGTTCGAATGGTATCTGCGTGCCTCGATGAAGGGGCACCCGGGCGCGCAATCGGGTGTGGGATGGTATTACGAGCTGGGCCTGGGCCTGCCTGCGCCCGATCTGGTGCGGGCCTACATGTGGTACACACTCAGCGCCATCGGCGGCGACCCCGATGCGGCGATCAGCCTGGAAGAGGTGGTCAAGAAGATGACGCCCGAACAGATCGAAAAAGCCCATGTGCTGGTCTATGACTACAAGGGGTGGATGTACCCCTTTCGGTAAGGGCGGGCCGGGATGACGCGACACCCCGGCCCGAACCGCATCAGTTCAGGTCGGCGGCGCGTTCCGCGTTGATCTCTGCCTCGGCCTCGGCCACGGCCGCGGTCAGCGCGCCATAGATCTCGTCCCCGCGTGCGACGTTCTGCTGGAACCAGTCATAGACCGGGGTCGCGGCCTGCTTGAACGCCTCTTTTTCTTCGGGGGTCGGCACGTACAGGTCGCCGCCACCGGCCACGAAGTCTTCGTATGCCTGGATCGACTTGCGCTTGGGCGAGGCAAAGGTGGCCTGCTGCAGCGCATAGAACCCATCGACGACGACACGGCGCAGATCTTCGGGCATTTCCTGGAACTTGGCGTTGTTCATCCACCAAAGCGCGCCCATATAGGCGTGCCCGTCCAGCGTGACATATTGCAGGCCGGCATCGGGGAATTTCATGCCCATGATGTCGGTGATGCCGTTCTTCGAGCCGTCAACCACGCCGGTCTGGAAGCTGGTGAACAGTTCCGGCCACGGGATCGGAGTGGGCGAGGCGCCCAGGGCCTTGACCAGTTCCTGGGGCAGGTCTGCGACCACGGTGCGGATCTTCAGCCCGTCCATGTCGGACGGCTGGGTCACGCGGCGCTTGGTGTTGGCGAAGTTGCGCCAGCCGCCGGTGTTGCCGATGGTCATCAGGCGGATCGCGCCGCCCGAATCCTCCAGCGCCATTTCGCGCATCTTGCGGGTGAAATCACCCGACAGAACCCGCTCGGCGATGCGGTCGTCGGCCATCAGATAGGGCAGGTCCAGTACCTGCACGTAAGGGAAGATGCCCGAGGCCCCGCCCGAGGTCGAGATGTAGATGTCGATGGTGCCGTCGGCCACGCCCTGCAGGCATTCGGCCCCGTTCGAGCACAGCTGCGTGCCGATGAACAGCTCGACCTCGATCGCGCCGTTCGAGGCGTTCTCGACGAAGTTCTTGAACACGACCAGGCCGTCATAGTCCTCGTCGTTTTCGTTCGAGTTGGCGGTGGCGCGCAGCGTATAGTCGGCCGCCGAGGCCGCCAGCGCCGAGGCCGCCACCAGCGACGTGGCCAGTGCTGCGGTTTTGAAGAATGTTCTGAGCATGCGTTTCCTCCCTGTGGTACTCAGTCTAGTTTGCAAATCCCGTCAAACGCGGGATCGTCATGGATATTGCGGGGACATAGGTGATCAGGAAGATCACTGCGATTTCGACGGCCAGGAACGGCAGGATCGCCTTGGCGATGGTTTCCACCCGTTCGCGTGACACGGCGGCGGCCACGAACAGCACCAGCCCCATAGGCGGTGTGGCCAGGCCAACGGTCAGGTTGACGCTCATGATGATGGCGAAATGGATCGGGTCGACGCCCAGGCTGGTGAAGATCGGGCCCAGGATCGGCCCCAGGATGATGATCGCCGGGCCTGCATCCAGGAACATGCCCACAACGAACAGCAGCAGGTTGATCAGGAACAGCAGGATCAGCGGGTTTTCCGACAGTCCGAGGATCAGCGCGGCCAGTTGCTCGGGCGCGTGGCTGAGGCTGACCACGGTCTTGAACGCCATCGCCGCCCCCACCAGCAGCAGCACCACGGCCGAGGTCATGCCCGCGTTGCTGAGGACGTCGGGCACCTCTTTCAAGGTCAGCGTGCGCAGCACGAAAAACCCGATGATGAAGGCATAACCCACGGCGACGGCGGCGGCCTCGGTCGGGGTGAAGATGCCGCCCAGGATACCGCCCAGGATGATCACCGGCGTCATCAGCGGGAAAAAGGCCTTGAGGCTGGCCTGACCGCGCTCGGGCCAGGTGTATTTGCGGCTGGCCACCGGGAAATCATACCGGTCGGCCATGACCTTGATCATCAGCATCAGACCGATGCCCACCATGACGCCCGGCACGATGCCGGCCAGGAATAGGGCCGCGACGCTTTCTCCCATGACATAGGCATAGATGATCATGATCCCCGAGGGCGGGATGATCGGTCCGATGACCGAGCTGGCGGCGGTGATCGCGGCGGCGAACTTGCGGGTATAGCCCTGCTTCTCCATCGCCGGGATCAGCATCGAGCCCAGCGCCGAGGTATCGGCCACCGCCGAGCCCGACAGCCCCGCGAACAGGATCGAGCTGAGCACGTTCACATGCGCCAGCCCGCCGCGCAGATGCCCCATCAGCGCCTGGCTGAACTCGACCAGGCGGATCGTGATGCCGCCGCGGTTCATCAGCTCTCCGGCCAGCATGAAGAAGGGGATGGCCATCAGCGGAAAGCTGTCCATCCCGTTGTAGACATTGCGGTACAGCAGCGTGATGTCGTTGGTCTGGCCATTCAGCCACAGCAGCAGGCCGGGCGCGGCCAGCAGTGCAAAAAAGACCGGCAGGCCGATCAGCAGAAACACCAGAAAGACGGGCAGGAACCAGACCAGCATCTATTCGGCCCCCACGGCGGCTTCGGGGATCTCGGGCAGCAGGTCACCGCCGCCCAGCATGGTGATGATCGAGCGCAGGATCAGTTCGATGTTGACCGACAGCAGCAGGATCACACCCACCAGCAGGGAGGCCATCATCCAGCTGCGCGGGATCCGGTACCATTCGTCAAAGCCCAGCGAGGTGGGCAGGTACAGCGCTGCGGTGGCGAAACGCCCGCCAAAGCCCGTGACCTCGGACCAGCCGATGCGCACGGCGACCACCAGAACCGTCAGGCTGAGCAGCAGCAGAAACAGGTTCAGCAACTGGCCGGGTACGCGCGGCAGAAAGCGGACCAGCATGTCGATGGCCACGAACCCGCCGCGCCGGAATGCGGTGGGTGCCATCAGGCCGGTCATCCACAACATGCAGAACCGCGCCGCCTCGTCAGGCCAGGGCAGGGCGTTGCCCAGAACGTAGCGGAAGAACACCTGGATCAGGATCGCGATCACCATGAAGGCGATCGCAACGACACCAACCGCGCGGCCCACACGCAGCGCGGTTTCGTTCACGAATGCAATCGGCGCAAGCACCGACGTCAATCCGCCCATGCGGATCCTCCCTGTTCAGGCCGCGGGTTTGGCCCGCGACCGTGTCCCGCGCTTATTGGTGCGCGAATTGGCCGAGCTTGCCGGCGTAAAAGGTCAGCGCGTCTCCGTCCGCCATGCTGGCCCGCAAGACCTTGCCCACCACGATAACGTGATCGCCCGCATCGTGATACGCATGTTGTTCACATTCGAACCGCGCCAGGCATCCGCGCAGCAGCGGCGTGCCGTTTTCGCAGCGGTCGTGGTCGATGTCGCGCAGGGCAAAGGCGTCTTTCGAGCAGCCAAAGCACAGCTCGGCCTGGTCGGCCGACAGAACATGAACATTGAAATGACGCGCCTTGTGAAAATAGGGGAACCGGCGCGAATTCCTGTCGCCGGCCCACATCACCAAAGGCGGGTCCAGCGACAGCGAGGAAAAGCTGTTGGCCGTGATGCAGACCGGCCCGTCGGGGCTGTCGCACGTCACCACGGTAACGCCGGTGGCGAACCGGCCGAAAGCGTCCCGCAGGGTGCGGGTGTCGTCCTTGTGCGGAATGAAGGTGCGCGCCATGTCGTTCGAAAATGCGTTCATCATGGTACCTCATGCCCCAGCGCCGCCTCGTAGAGGCGGAACCAGGCTTCACGATCCAGATTGACTTTGAGGGCGTCCGAGATGCGCTTGATGCGATCCAGGCTGTTGGTGCCCAGAACCGGCATGATGCCGGCCGGATGGGCCAGCAGGAAGGCCACGGCCACCGCGGCCCGATCGACGTTGAACTGCGCGCCGATCTCGTCCGCGACCACGCCCACCGGAGGATTGCCCGCCATGAGCGCTCCGCCGCCCAGCGGCGACCACGCCATCACCGGGTGGCCGTGCTGCTGGTGAAAGGCCAGATCGCCATTGGTGAACGGAGCGATCGCGCCCAGAGAAATCTCGATCTGGTTGGTCACCAGCGGGGTCTTCATGGCCGATTGCAGCAGTTGCCAGTCCCAGGGGCGGAAATTCGACACGCCCACTGCGCGGACCTTGCCGCTGGCCACGACCTCGTCCAGCGCGGCGCCGGTTTCATGGTGGTCCATGAACGGGTCGGGGCGGTGGATCAGCAGCAGGTCGATACGGTCGATCGCCATTTCCCGCAGCGAGGTGTCGACCGATTTCAGAATGTGCGCGCGCGAGGTGTCATAGTATTTCACCTTTGCATCCGCATAGCGCCCGCAGGGGGCGACGATGTCGCATTTGGTGACGATCTCCATCCGGTCGCGCAGGCCGGGATTGGCGCGCAGGGCGTTGCCCAGAATCGCCTCGGCGCCATAGTCGCCATAGATGTCGGCCTGATCGAAGCTGGTGATGCCCTGATCCAGACAGGCGTGGATTTTGGCCGCCACATGCGCGGCCGAGGTGTCGCTGTCATCGCCCAGCCGCCACATGCCATAGACAAGGCGGCTCAGTTCCAGGGTGTCTGAAAGCTTGATACGTTGCATCAACGACGAACTCCGTTGCCCAGCGGCGTCGCCGGGGTGTCAGCAGGAACCCTTCCATAGGCTTCGGGAAGGGAACAGGTTTTCAGATGCGGCATCACGCGGGTGCCGAAATGGCGGGCCTCGTCCATATGCGGATAGCCCGAGAAGATGAAGGCGCGGATGCCCATCTTCTGATACTCTTCGATCTTCGACAGCACCTGATCAGTCGAGCCCACCAGCGCCGCGCCGCAGCCTGACCGCGCCCGGCCGACGCCCGTCCACAGGCCCGGCTCGACATAGCCGTATTTGTCGGCCAGCTCGCGGTTCCTGGCCTGATGCGAAACACCGAGCGAGGTGGCGTCCAGCGCCCGTTCGCGGATCGCGCGGCCGTATTCGTCATCCAGTTTCGACACGATGTAGTCGGCGTATTCCTTGGCCTCGGCCTCGGTATCGCGCACGATCATGTGCACCCGCAGGCCATAATCCAGCGTGCGGCCGTACTCGTCGGCCACCGCGTGCACGGCCTTCATCCGCTCGGCCAGTTGGTCCTTGGTTTCGGGCCACATCAGATAGACGTCGCAATGCTGGCCGCACAGCTTCAGCGCATCGGGCGAATAGCCCCCGAAATACAGCAGCGGCCCGCCGGTCTGATAGGGTTTGGCCGGATCAGTCGTCAGACCCGAGAAATTGTAGACCTGACCCTGGTAATTGATCTCATCTTGCGTCCAAGCCTGTTTCAGAATCTCGACCACCTCGCGCGAGCGCTGGTAGCGATAGCTGCTTTCGGCTTTTTCCCCCGGAAAATCCGACGAGATGATGTTGACCGTCAGCCGCCCCTTCAGCATGTGGTCCAGCGTCGCGATGGTGCGCGCCAGCATGATCGGCTGCATCTCGCCGCAGCGCACGGCGGCCAGCAGGTTGATCTTTTCGGTGATCGGCGCGCAGCCGGCCACGAAACTCAGCGTGTCCTGCCCCACCTGATACGAGGACGGGCACAGGATGTTGCGAAAGCCCTGCGCCTCGGCCTCTTTCACGATGCCCGAGCAATGTTCCCAGCTGGAGCGCAGATCGCCGTCGGGCACGCCGAGAAACTGATAATCGTCCGAGCACAGCGCCGCGAACCACGAAACCTCGGCCGCATCCAGATCGGGGGATGTGATGGGGACGATCGTCATCTGATTCTCTCTCCTGCCGGGCTCAACTTTTCTCTTGCGTAGCAACCACATTGATGTAGATCAATAGTGTATCAATTTTTTCTGCGACCAAGTGAAGCGCCCGCGTGTCCCCATCGACCAGAAACCCCAACGCCCTGCCGATCTATGTGCAGATCGCCGAGCTGCTGATCCGCGACATCGCCGCCGGACGGCTGATCGACGGCGAGCGTCTGCCGCCCGAGCGGGACATGGCGGCGCAGTTGAACGTCTCGGTCGGGACGCTGCGAAAATCGCTTGCCGAGCTGGAAAAAAAGGGGATGCTCGAGCGGATCCAGGGCTCGGGCAACTATGTGCGCGAGACCGGGACCCAGAACAGCGTCTATGCCATGTTCCGGCTGGAACTGCCCGAGGGCGGCGGCCTGCCGCGCGCCGACATCCTGTCGGTCGATCACCTGGACAAGCCCGCCGACCTGCCCGATTTCGGCACTTCGCGGCGCGGGTCGCGCGTGCGGCGGATGCGGTATCTGAATGACACAATCATCGCGGTCGAGGAAATCTGGCTGGACGAATCAGCCGGTCTGATCGACCGGCGGCTGCTGTCGGACTCGCTCTATCGCTATTACCAGCAGCAGCTTGGGTTTTGGATCACCCGCGCCGAGGATCGGGTTTCGGTCGGCCGGCTGCCCGACTGGACCCCCGCGCACTTCACCCGGCCTGCGGGCGAGACCGTCGGTTACATCGAGCGGTTCAGCTGGTCGGAACGGCCTGAACCCGTCGAGTTTTCGAAAACCTGGTTCGACCCGGACCGGGCAACTTACGTCCAACGACTGAAATGACGAGGAAACGCGCATGACCCGGACCATCAATTACGGGCTGATCGGATGTGGCATGATGGGGCAGGAACACCTGCACAACATCGCCCTGCTGGAGGGCACGCAAGTGGCCGCCATTTTCGAGCCCGACCCCGCGATGGCGCGCGCCGCGCAGGCGATTGCGCCGGGGGCCAGGATGGTGCCGTCGCTGCAGGACCTGCTGGCGGTCGCGGAGTTGGACTGCCTGGTCATCGCCAGCCCCAACCATCTGCATGTGGATCAGATCGCCCAGATCGCCCAGACCCGTCCCTTGCCGCTGCTGGTGGAAAAGCCGCTGTTCACCAACCCCGACGATGCGGCCCGTCTGGCCGAGATAGAGCGCAGCTATCCCTGTCCGATCTGGGTGGCGATGGAATATCGCTATATGCCGCCCATCGCCGCCCTGATCGCCGAGGCGCAGGACACCAGCGGCGGGGTCAAGATGCTGAGCATCCGCGAACACCGCTTTCCGTTTCTGGAAAAGGTCGGCAACTGGAACCGGTTCAACCGCAACACGGGCGGCACCTTCGTCGAGAAATGCTGTCATTTCTTCGACCTGATGCGCCTGATCCTGCAATCCGACCCGGTGCGCATCAGTGCCAGCGGCGGGCAGGCCGTGAACCATCTGGACGAAACCTATGACGGGGAAACCCCCGACATCCTGGACCACGGCTATGTCATCGTCGATTTCGCTTCGGGCGCGCGCGCGATGCTGGAGCTGTGCATGTTCGCCGAGGGCGCGCGGTATCAGGAGGAAATCTCGGTCATCGGCCCCAAGGCCAAGATCGAGGCACTGGTGCCCGGGCCGGGCCGGTTCTGGCCCGAACATCTGGGCGCGCCGCCGGTGCCGCAGTTGATCGTCAGCCCGCGCGACCCCAAGGGCCCGATCGCCCGCGACATTCCCGTCGATCCGCTCCTGCTGGCGGCGGGCGACCACAACGGCTCGACCTTCTATCAGCACCAGGGCTTTCTGGCACTGGTGCGCGGTGAGCGCGACGCCCCGGATGTCAGCCTGACCGACGGCATGTGGGCCGTGCGCATGGGGCTGGCGGCACAGCAATCGCTTGCCACGGGTGAAACGGTCCGGCTGGATCGCTGAGGTCTTTCTGCGGGTGCAAAATGCGCCGATCGGAAACCTGTGTTCCGATTTGGCGTCACCGCCCGTGTCGTTTTTGATATTCAAAGCGTCTTTTCCGCTTGCCCGCCCATCCGCGGCCCCCTAGGTCTGGCCGCGGGACACCCCTCCCCAACGAGGGGCGTATATCTGGAAGGGTAACACCAATGACCATCGAACGACCGGCAACGCGGCCGGCCAACCCGCGTTTTTCCTCGGGCCCCTGCGCCAAACCCCCTACATTCGAGCTGAACAAGCTGGCCGGTGCCGCGCTGGGTCGGTCGCACCGCGCCGCCGTCGGCAAGGACAAGCTGAAGGCCGCCATCGAAGGCACGCGCGAGCTGCTGGGCATTCCGGCCGACTATCGCATCGGCATCGTTCCGGCCTCGGATACAGGCGCGGTGGAAATGGCGCTGTGGTCGCTGCTGGGCGAACGCAAGGTCGAGATGCTGGCCTGGGAAAGCTTTGGCGCGGGCTGGGTCACCGACGTAGTCAAACAGCTGAAGATCGACGCCGAGGTGAAAACCGCCGACTACGGGCAGATCGTCGATCTGGCGTCCATCGATTTCAACAATGACGTGGTCTTTACCTGGAACGGGACCACCTCGGGCGTGCGGGTTCCGAATGGCGACTGGATCGCCGATGACCGCGCCGGCCTGACCATCTGCGACGCCACCAGCGCCGCTTTCGCGATGGACCTGCCCTGGGACAAGCTGGATGTCACCACCTTCAGCTGGCAGAAGGTTCTGGGTGGCGAGGCCGCGCATGGCATGCTGATCCTCAGCCCCCGCGCGGTTGAGCGGCTGGAAAGCTATACCCCCGCATGGCCGCTGCCGAAGATCTTCCGCCTGACCAAGGGTGGCAAGCTGATCGAGGGCATCTTTACCGGCGCAACCATCAACACGCCGTCGATGCTGGCGGTCGAGGATTACCTGTTCGCGCTGGACTGGGCGCGCTCGGTCGGCGGGCTGCAGGGCCTGATCGCCCGCGCCGATGCCAACGCTCAGGCGATTTTTGAGTTTTGCGACCAGAACGACTGGATCGACAACCTGGCCGAGGACCCGGCCACGCGGTCGAACACCAGCGTCTGCCTGAAATTCACCGATCCGCGTGTTCGCGACGGCGCAAGCTTTGCCAAGGCGGTCGCCAAGCGGCTGGAGGCCGAGAACGTGGCGCTGGACATCGGCGCGTATCGCGATGCGCCGGCCGGGCTGCGCATCTGGTGCGGCGGCACGGTCGAGACGTCCGACATCCAGGCGATGCTGCCCTGGCTGAAATGGGCATTCGAGGCCGAGATCGCGGCCCAGGCCGAAGCCGCCTGACCCCTTTCCCTTAGAAGATCCGGGCCGTGTCCGGCCCGGAGTTATCATCCCATTCAAGGACCACGCACATGGCCCCCAAAGTACTCGTATCCGACAAGCTCAGCGAAACCGCGGTTCAGATCTTCCGCGACCGCGGCATCGACGTGGATTTCATGCCCGACGTGGGCAAGGACAAGGAAAAGCTGGCCGAGATCATCGGCAACTATGACGGCCTGGCCATCCGCTCGGCCACCAAGGTCACCGAGAAGATCCTGGAAAAGGCCGACAAGCTGAAGGTGATCGGCCGCGCTGGTATCGGCACTGACAATATCGACAAGGACGCGGCCTCGAAAAAGGGCGTGATCGTGATGAACACGCCGTTCGGCAACATGATCACCACCGCCGAGCACGCCATCGCGATGATGTTCGCTGTGGCGCGCCAGATCCCCGAGGCCAATGCCAGCACCCATGCGGGCAAGTGGGAAAAGTCCAAATTCATGGGGGTCGAGCTGACCAACAAGACGTTGGGCGTGATCGGCGCCGGCAATATCGGCGGCATCGTCTGCGATCGGGCGCAGGGCCTCAAGATGAAGGTCATCGCCTATGACCCCTATCTTGGCCAGGAGAAGGCCGACAAGATGGGCGTGGAAAAGGTCGAGCTGGACGAGCTGCTGGCACGGGCCGATTTCATCACCCTGCACGTGCCGCTGACCGACCAGACCCGCAACATCCTCAGCCGCGAGAATCTGGCCAAGACCAAGAAGGGCGTGCGTATCATCAACTGCGCCCGCGGCGGTCTGGTCGACGAAGAGGCGCTGGCCGAACTGATCAAATCCGGCCATGTCGCCGGCGCGGGGTTCGACGTGTTCAGCGAGGAACCGGCCAAGGAAAACCCGCTGTTCGGCCTGCCCAACGTGGTCTGCACCCCGCATCTGGGCGCGGCGACCACCGAAGCGCAGGAAAACGTGGCGCTGCAGGTGGCCGAGCAGATCTCGAACTATCTGCTGACCGGCGCGGTCGAGAATGCGCTGAACATGCCCAGCGTCACCGCCGAAGAGGCCAAGGTCATGGGCCCGTGGATCAAGCTGGCCGGCCATCTGGGCAGCTTCATCGGCCAGATGACCGACGAGCCGATCAAGGCGATCAACATCCTGTATGATGGCGTGGCGGCGCAGATGAACTTGGCCGCGCTGAACTGCGCGGTGGTGGCGGGGATCATGAAACGCTCGAACCCCGAGGTGAACATGGTCTCGGCCCCGGTCGTGGCCAAAGAGCGCGGCGTCAAGATCTCGACCACCAACCAGGACAAATCGGGCGCCTTCGAGGGCTATATCAAGGTGACCGTGGTGACCGACAAGCGCGAACGCTCGATCGGGGGTACCGTGTTCAGCGACGGCAAGCCGCGCTTCATCCAGATCAAGGGCATCAACATCGATGCCGAGGTCGGCGCGCACATGCTGTACACCACCAACGAGGACGTGCCGGGCATCATCGGCACCTTGGGGAAGACCATGGGCGAGCATGGCGTGAACATCGCCAACTTTACCCTGGGCCGCGCCCAGGCGGGCGGCGAAGCGATCGCGCTGCTGTATGTTGACGAGCCGGTTCCGGCCGAAGCCCGCGCCAAGCTGGCTGAAACCGGGCTGTTCACCCAGATCAAGCCGCTGGAGTTCGACGTGGTCTGATCCGGCAAGACCCGGATGAAAGCGATTGACGCCTGCACCCACCCGGTGCAGGCGTTGTCGTTGCAAAGGCCCGCAAATCCAACCCGGCCCGGAACGGAGACATGGACATGACTGCGCCCATCTACGCCATCGGAGATCTGCACGGCCAGACGGCCGAGTTCGACCGCGCCTTGTCGCTGATCGAGCAGGATGGCGGGCGCGATGCGCGGATCGTGTTTCTGGGCGACTACGTCGATCGCGGCCCCGACAGCAAGGGCGTGCTGGACCGGCTGATTGCCGGGCGCGACGCCGGGCGGAACTGGGTCACGCTGCTGGGCAACCATGACCGCATGTTCGCGTGGTTCCTGCAGGATGAGCCGCGCCATGATCCGCATCTTCTGGTCGGGTACCACTGGCTGCACGAGCGGCTGGGCGGCACCGAAACCCTGCGCAGCTATGGCGTCGAATTCGAGGACCGCACCCGGCTGCAAGATGTGCATCGCGCGGCCCTTGCGGCGGTGCCGACCGCGCACAAGGCATTTCTGCGTGACCTGGTGCGGATGCATCAGACCCCCGAGCTTGCCTTTGTCCATGCCGGCATCCGGCCGGGCGTGCCGCTGAGCGCGCAGGCCGAAGACGATCTGGTCTGGATCCGTCAGAGTTTTCACGCCTGCGAAACCCCGCACCCCAAGCTGATCGTGCATGGCCACACGGTGGTGGACCGCCCCGCCCATTACGGGAACCGCATCAACCTGGACAGCGGCGCAGGCTACGCCCGCCAAACCGGGGTTGCCGTGTTCGAGGGGCGCGACTGCTGGCTGCTGACCGAAGCCGGACGCGTGCCGCTGCGCCCCTGATCAGCCGCCCGCGAACATGTCCTTGTAGGTCTCACGCAGAACGTTTTTCTGCACCTTGCCCATCGTATTGCGGGGCAGTTCGTCCAGCAGGATCAGCCTGCGGGGATGTTTGAAACGGGCAAGGCTTTTGCTCACCGCCTCCATGATCGCATCCAGATCCGGTGCCGCGCCGACCTCGGGCACCAGGATGCCCAGCACGGTTTCCCCGAAATCCGGGTGCGGCACGCCGATCACCGCGCTTTCCAGCACGCCGGGCTGGTCATCCAGAACCAGCTCGATTTCCTTGGGATAGATGTTGTATCCGCCCGAAATGATCAGGTCTTTGCCGCGTCCCACTATTTGCACATAGCCATCCGCGTCGATGCGGCCCAGATCGCCGGTGATGAAGAACCCGTCCTCGCGCAGTTCGGCGGCGGTTTTCTCGGGCATCTGCCAATAACCCTTGAACACGTTCGGCCCGCGCACCTCGATCATGCCGATCTCGCCCTGTGGCAGCGGCTCGCCCGTTTCGGGGTCGGTGATCTTCAACTCGACCCCCGGCAGCGGAAAGCCCACCGTCCCGGCGCGGCGCTCGCCTTCATAGGGGTTCGAGGTGTTCATGTTGGTCTCGGTCATGCCATAGCGTTCCAGGATCCGGTGGCCGGTGCGGTCCTCGAACCGCGTGTGGGTTTCGGCCAGCAGCGGCGCCGAACCGGATATGAACAGCCGCATGTGCCGTGCCAGGTCCCCGGTGAATCGGTCGTCGTCCAGAAGCCGGGTATAGAAGGTCGGCACCCCCATCATCGAGGTCGCCTTGGGCATCAGGCGCAGGATGTCGTCCAGATCGAAGCCCGGCAGAAAGATCATCGACCCGCCGGCCGACAGCATGACATTGGTGGCCACGAACAGGCCATGGGTGTGAAAGATCGGCAGCGCGTGCAGCAACACGTCGTCCGCGGTGAAGCGCCACTCCTGCACCAGCGTTTCGGCGTTCGACAGCAGGTTCGCCTGCGTCAGCATGGCGCCTTTGGACCGCCCGGTGGTGCCCGAAGTATAAAGGAAGGCCGCCAGGTCATCCTCGGTCCTGTGCGCGGGTTCGAAGGCTGGCAACATCCCAAGTGCGCGCCGCATCAGGCTGCCGGAACCGTCCGCGTTCAGGGTTTCGAGCATTGCATTCTGCGCTTGGGCAATCGGCTCGATATCGGCTTGTGAATTGGCATCCGCGACAACCATCCGAGCACCGCTGTTTTCGATGAAATACCGCAGCTCGTCTGTCGTGTAGGCGGTGTTCAGCGGCAGAAAGATCAGCCCGGCCTGAACGCAGGCTGCGTAAAGCGCCAGTGCCTCGGGCGATTTCGCGACCTGCACCGCAACGCGGTCATCAGGTTCCAGTCCGCAGGCCGTCAAAGCGTTGGCGATCCGGGCCGCCATGTCCAGGAAATCGGCATGTGAGAGAACGCGTCCGTCCGGCAGATGCAGGAACGGCGTTGTCTTGCCCGCGTGAATGCCGAAAAGTCGATCGTATAGCGGGTTGCTCATCCCGTTCTCCGTGTTGCCGTTGTTCGGTCAAGGCGAACCTGTACCGGATTCGGGCCGCGGTAAAGGCCCGGACAACCTCAGAACCGGGTGGTCATCCGGTAGCCTGCCGCGAAATACATCTTGGCGAAGGTAACCGGGCTGCCTTGCAACCAAGTGATACGTTCCGCGGTAAAAACCGGCTCCCCAACCGTTACGTCCAAAAACCCGGCCAGTTCGGCACCGGCGCGGCTTGCCAGAAAAGACAGCTCGACATTGGTGAAGGGGACCGTCTGGATCAGCCATTCATTGGGTCCCAGCGTCGAGAAATCAGCCTGTTCGACAGCCGGGACGCTGGCCGTAACGATCCAGCGATCTTCAAACTGAAACGGGGTGTTGTCCAAAAAATGCATACACCGCACATGAATCACCCGCCGATCCGAACCCAGCGCCAGCCGCGCGGCCAGCCATTCGGGTGCCTGATCGGCTTGGGCCGAGACAAGTGCATACCGGTAGGTGCCGCCCAGAGCTTCGACCTCTTCCCGGACCAGCGGGATGTTGAACCGGGCCTGTCTTTGGGGCGCGCTCAGCACCCGGGTACCGGCCTTGCGGCGGCGTTCCAGAAATCCTTCTTCGGCCAGTTCGCGCAGTGCCCGATTGACCGTGGTACGCGTGCACGAAAATTCGACCGCAAGGTCCTGCTCGTTGGGAAGCAACATGTCCGGCAGCCACTGGCCCGAGCGGATGCGGTCAAGCACAGTCTGCTTGATTTCCTTGTAGCCGGTCGTGTCAGCGGTCTGGGTCATCTTGATCTCAACTCAGTTCTTTGCCGGTTCAGACGTCGGTCAACAGGTCTGCAATCGCGGCTTTGTAGTCTCTGATTATCGTCTCGCGCGCAATATGCCTGCCATCCCGCACCATATGACGGCCCGCCGACCACAGATCCGTTACCAGACCATCGGGTGCGGCAAAGCACAAGCCGTCCAGAAGTTGATGATCCGCCAGCGCGCAAAGCGTCGGGTGCGACCGGTCAACCGCCGCCAGGTCGGCCAGTTTGCCGACCGCGATCTTTCCGGCATTGCGGCCCAGAGCCTGCGCCCCGCCTTGTGCCGCGCCGGTGTACAACGCATGTCCCACGGAACCGTTGGCTGCCGCCAGAACCGCGCGGGATCGGTCGCGAAGGCGCTGGGAGTATTCCAGACTGCGCAACTCCTCTGGCAGAGAAATCCGCACGTTAGAGTCTGATCCGACACCGAACCGTCCTTGAGTTTCAAGGTAGGGCACTCCGTTGAAGATCCCGTCGCCTAGGTTGGCTTCTGTGATCAGACACAGGCCGGCCACGGCCCCCGAACGCGCCAGAGCCCGTGTTTCGGCGTCGTTCATCTGGGTAGCATGGATCAGACACCAGCGTGAATCGACCTGGGCATTGTCCAGAAGCCAGGCGACCGGGCGTTGGCCCAAAGCGGATTGCACGTCCTCGACCTCTTTCACCTGTTCGGCGATATGGATGTGAACCGGACCCTCCGGAACTTGCGCCAGCAGCAGGGCCAAGTCTGTGGGTGAGGTGGCGCGCAAGGAATGCGGCGCGATGCCGACCACCGTGTCCGCGGCAAGATCTGCGGCAGCCGACCGGCATTCGTGATACAGGTCCATGAACCGGTCTACGTCATTGCCGAACCGCAACTGGCCGCCAGACAGGGGCTCTTGCCGGACGCCGCCGTAGGAATAGAGAACCGGCAAATGGGTCAGACCGATTCCCGTCCGCAAAGCTGCTGCGAAGATACGCTGGCTCAGCTCGGAAAGCTGGTCGTAGGGCGCGCCGCCGGGCTGGTGATGCACATAGTGGAATTCCCCGACCGCGGCATATCCGGCCTCCTGCATCTCAAGGAACACCAGCGCAGCGATGGCCTCCATCTGCGCGGGCGTCAACCTGTCCAGAAAGCGGTACATCAGATTTCGCCAGGACCAGAAGCTTTCCCGCCCGGCTGCGCGAAACTCGGTCATACCGGCCATGGCGCGCTGAAACGCGTGGCTGTGCAGGTTCGACAAGGCTGGCAGCAGGACATCAACGCTGGTGTCGGCCGACTGCGGACGCGCGCCGATCTCCAATCCGGTGATGACGCCATTCGCAGTTTCGACCCTCAGGTTCGAAACCCAGTCAGAGCCTAACAAGGCGGTTTTGGCATGGATCGGCATCAGTGCTTCTTTTTGTGTAGACTTTAATTTTTTACACGTATACGAAAAATTGAAACCCGAGGGGAGTCCAAAAGAATCGCGATGACCAGAAATTCGGTGATTTGTTGTCGGCGGGTCGCAACCATGGCGGATGGGGGTGCGTCCTATGGCTTGGTCGAAGACGCGGCGATTGCTGTTTCATCGGGCCGGATCCAATGGATCGGGCCGCACCGAGATCTGCCGCCGGATCACGCCGGCTGGCCGATCGTCGATTTTGCAGATCGGTTGATCACTCCGGGCCTGATCGATCCGCACACGCATGCGATTTTCGGGGGCAACCGGGCGGTTGAGTTCGAAATGCGGCTGAACGGGGCAACCTACGAGGAGATCGCGCGCGCCGGAGGGGGGATTCTGTCGACGGTCACAGCCACACGCGCCGCCAGTATGCAGGACCTGATCCATGAGGCACTGCCTCGCATAGACGCGCTGTTGGCCGAGGGTGTGACCTGCATTGAACTCAAGTCCGGCTATGGACTGGATCAGGACACCGAGCTGCGCATGTTGCGCGCGGCCCGAGAAATTGCAAAGCAGCGCCCGGTGCGGGTCCGGACCAGCTTTCTGGGCGCTCATGCAGTGCCGCCCGAATTCACAGGGCGTGCAGACGCCTATTTCGATACGGTCTGCATCCCGACCCTGCGCGCGGCCCATGCCGAGGGGCTGGTCGACGCAGTCGACGGGTTCTGCGAGGGCATCGCCTTCGATACGACTCAGATCGCGCGGGTGTTCGACGCCGCACGTGACCTGGGGCTGCCGGTCAAGCTGCATGCCGAGCAATTGTCAAATCTGGGCGGGGCCCGGCTGGCGGCGTCCTATGGCGCCCTGTCAGCCGATCATGTCGAATATCTGGACGCCGCCGGGGTGGCTGCCATGGCCGAGGCTGGAACGACCGCGGTTCTGCTGCCCGGCGCGTTCTACACGTTGCGGGAAACGCAGGTCCCGCCGATCGACCTGTTCCGCAAGGCCGGGGTGCCGATGGCCCTGGCCACCGATTGTAACCCGGGGTCCTCGCCGCTGACGTCGCTGCTGCTGGCGATGAACATGGGCTGCACCCTGTTTGGCATGACCCCGGCCGAGGCGCTGGCCGGGGTTACCCGCAATGCCGCCCGCGCGCTTGGGCTGGCCGATGCCGGCTCGATCGCGCCGGGCCAGCGGGCGGATATGGCCGTGTGGGACGTCTCTCACCCGGCCGAGCTGGCCTATCGGATCGGGTTCAACCCGCTGCACGCACGCATTTTCGGAGGGGAGGTATGAGCGCCCTGACCTTGGTTCCAGGGCAGGTCTCGCTGGCCCAACTGGCGGACATCTACTGGAACGAAACGCCGGTGGTTCTGGATCAGGGCTGTCGCCCGGCTGTCGAGGCCGCTGCCGCCCGCATCGCCGAGGCCGCCGCCGGTGATCAACCTGTCTATGGCGTGAATACCGGGTTCGGCAAGCTGGCAAGCCTCAAGATCGCGGCCAAGGACACTTCGGCGCTGCAGCGCAACCTGATCCTCAGCCATTGCTGCGGGGTCGGCCCGGCGGTGCCGCGGCGGTTGGCGCGCCTGATGATGGCGCTCAAGCTGTTGTCCTTCGGGCGCGGCGCATCTGGGGTGCGGTGGGTGCTGGTGGACCTGCTGCAGCAGATGCTGGCCCGTGGCGTGACACCGGTGATCCCGGCACAGGGCTCGGTGGGGGCGTCGGGGGATCTGGCGCCGCTGGCGCATATGACGGCGGTGGTCATCGGCCAAGGCGAAGCCGAACTGGACGGTACGGTCATGCCGGGCGCCCAAGCCTTGAAAAAAGCTGGGTTAGAGCCTGTTCAGCTGGGGCCGAAAGAGGGCCTGGCCTTCATCAACGGCACCCAGTTTTCGACGGCCTACGCCTTGGCGGGCCTGTTCGAGGGCTGGCGCGCGGCGCAGAATGCGCTCGTCGTTTCGGCCGTATCGACCGATGCCATCATGGGCTCCACCGCGCCGCTGCAACCCGAGATCCATGCCCTGCGCGGTCATCGTGGCCAGATCGAGGCCGCCAGCGCCATGCGGGCCGTGTTGCAGGGGTCGGAAATACGCGAAAGCCATCGCGAGGGCGACAGCCGCGTGCAGGATCCGTATTGCATTCGCTGCCAGCCGCAGGTCACCGGTGCCGCGATGGACGTGATCCGGCAGGCTGCCGCCACCCTGCAGACCGAGGCCAACGCGGCCACCGACAACCCGCTGGTGCTGTCCGATCCCGACATGATCGTTTCGGGCGGCAATTTTCACGCCGAACCGGTGGGATTTGCCGCCGACATGATCGCGCTGGCCCTGTCCGAGATCGGGGCCATCGCGCAACGCCGGATCGCGCTGATGGTGGATCCGACGCTCAGCTTCGATCTGCCGCCATTCCTGACCCCCGACCCGGGCTTGAATTCCGGCTTCATGATCGCCGAGGTCACGACCGCCGCGCTGATGAGCGAGAACAAGCATCTGGCCAACCCCTGCGTCACCGACAGCACGCCCACCTCGGCCAACCAGGAAGATCACGTCTCGATGGCCGCCCATGGGGCGCGGCGTTTGACGCGCATGGTAGAAAACCTGAACCACATTCTTGGGATCGAACTGCTCTGCGCCGCCCAGGGCGTCGAGTTCCGCGCCCCGCTGGTGACCAGCGCGCCCTTGCAGCGGGTGATTGCGCGGCTGCGCGCCGATATCCCGCCTTTGGCGGAGGACCGGTACCTGGCCCCGGAACTGGAGCAGGCCAAGGATCTTGTGGCCAGCGGCGCGATCCTGGGGGCGCTGGGCGTACCGCTGCCGGAGGTTACGGCATGAGTGTGGTCGAGGTGCAGCGGGGGCAGGGCCCGATCGTGCTGGGCCAACCGCATGGCGGAACCTTCGTGCCCGAGGAGATCCATGCGCGCCTGAACCAGACCGGCCGGGCGTTGGCCGACACGGATTGGCACATAAACAGGCTCTATGAAGGGATTTTGGGCGATGCGACGGTGGTTCAGTCCCGCGTGCACCGCTATGTGATCGACGCCAATCGTGACCCCGCAGGTCAGTCGCTCTATCCGGGGCAGAACACGACGACCCTGGTGCCGCTGACCGATTTCGACGGGCAACCCATCTGGCTGGAAGGGCAGGAGCCGTCGAAGGATGAAATCGAGGAGAGGCGCAAAAAGTTCCACGCCCCCTACCACGCCGCGTTGCAGGAAGAATTGGAGCGGGTGCGGGCCAGGTATGGCGTGGCGATCCTGTTCGACTGCCACTCGATCCGGTCGCGGATCCCCTTCCTGTTCGACGGAGAGTTGCCGGTGTTCAACACGGGCACCAATAACGGCACCACCTGCGCACCCGAGGTCGCGCAGGCGGTGGACGCCGTGGCCCGGGCGTCGGGCTGTACCGCGGTGCTGAACGGCCGGTTCAAGGGCGGCTGGACCACCCGGAACTATGGCCGTCCGGACAAGGGCATACATGCGATCCAGATGGAGATCGCGCAACGCGCCTATATGGACGAGACGCCGCCCTGGACATGGCGAGCGGACCGGGCCGAACGCCTGCGCCCACACCTGCAAGAGATGCTTGACCGCCTGCGTGCCCTGGCCCTGTCGGGCGCGCTGGCCTAAATAGGAGTCCCGAAATGAGTGACCCGCGCAAGAACAGCCGTGACGTCTTTCCGCCGACCGGGCCGGACCTGAATGCCAAAAGCTGGCTGACCGAGGCCCCGTTGCGGATGCTGATGAACAATCTGCACCCCGACGTGGCCGAAAATCCGCACGAACTGGTGGTCTATGGCGGCATCGGCCGTGCGGCTCGAACCTGGAAGGATTTCGACACTATTGTGGCCAGTTTGAAGGATCTCGAGTCCGACGAGACCCTGATCGTGCAATCCGGCAAGCCGGTGGCGATCATCCGCACGCACAAGGACGCGCCGCGGGTGCTGATCGCCAATTCCAACCTCGTGCCGCATTGGGCGACCTGGGACCATTTCAACGAATTGGATCGGAAGGGCCTGATGATGTACGGCCAGATGACGGCCGGGTCGTGGATCTATATCGGCACGCAGGGCATCGTTCAGGGCACCTATGAAACCTTCGCCGAGGCCGGGCGCCAACACTATGGCGGCGACCTGACCGGCCGATGGATCCTGACCGGTGGGCTGGGCGGCATGGGCGGAGCACAGCCTCTGGCGGCAGTCTTCGCCGGGGCCTGCTGTCTGGCGGTGGAATGCAACCCCGACAGCATCGATTTTCGCCTGCGCACCAAATACCTGGATGAAAAGGCCGAAACGCTGGACGAGGCGTTGGCCATGATCGACCGCTGGACCAAGGCGGGCGAGGCGAAGTCCGTGGGGCTGCTGGGCAATGCGGCCGAGATCTTTCCCGAGATCTACCGCCGCATGGCGGCCGGCGGGATGCGCCCCGACATCGTGACGGACCAGACCAGCGCCCATGACCCGATCAACGGGTATCTGCCGCTGGGCTGGACCCTCGCCCAGTGGCGCGAAAAGCGGGAAACAGACCCTAAAGCGGTGGAAAAGGCCGCGCGCGCCTCGATGAAGCAGCATGTCGCGGCGATGGTCGATTTCTGGAACGCGGGCGTGCCGACGCTGGACTATGGCAACAACATCCGTCAGGTCGCGCAGGACGAGGGGCTTGAGAACGCCTTTGCCTTTCCCGGCTTCGTCCCGGCCTATATCCGCCCGCTGTTCTGCCGTGGCATCGGCCCGTTCCGCTGGTGCGCGCTGTCGGGCGACCCCGAAGATATCTACAAGACCGATGCCAAGATGAAGGAGCTGTTCCCCGAGAACGAGCATCTGCACCGCTGGCTGGACATGGCCCGTGACCGGATCGCGTTTCAGGGTCTGCCCGCGCGGATCTGCTGGATCGGGCTGGGCGACCGGCACCGCGCCGGGCTGGCCTTCAACGAGATGGTCGCGAACGGAGAACTGAGCGCACCGGTCGTCATCGGACGGGATCATCTGGACAGCGGTTCGGTCGCCAGCCCCAACCGCGAGACCGAGGCGATGCTGGACGGGTCCGACGCCGTGTCGGACTGGCCGCTGCTGAACGCGCTGATCAACACCGCCAGCGGCGCGACCTGGGTGTCGCTGCATCACGGCGGCGGAGTCGGCATGGGCTTCAGCCAGCACGCGGGCGTGGTGATCTGCGCTGACGGCACCGAGGACGCCGCGCGGCGGCTGGAGCGGGTGTTGTGGAACGACCCGGCCTCGGGCGTGTGGCGCCATGCGGATGCGGGGTATGACATCGCAAAGGACTGCGCCCGCGAACACGGCCTGTGCCTGCCGGGCATTCTGGGGTAGCGGCGCGGAATTGGCCTCTGGCGGAAATGCTGCGCCTGCGATATGCGCAGGGCAGGCTGCCGGAGGATCAAGATGTACGTTGCCACCCTGTTGACCAACCCCAAGACGCCTTCGCTGGACGGGGCGCTGATCGACGCGTTGCGCAATGCCTGGGGCGGGGGCGACATCCAGTGGCTGAGCCCCGACGAGGCGGCCGAATTTGCCCTGGCGGCGGTTCCGGCCAACCGCTGGGATGTCTGGGCCGAACTGCAGAAACTGGGCGTCGATCTGGTGGTGCAGCCCGCCAAGGGCCGCCGCAAGAAGATGCTGCTGGCCGACATGGACAGCACGATGATCCAGCAGGAATGCATCGACGAACTGGCGGACGAGGCCGGGGTGGGCGAGCGGGTCAAGGACATCACCGCCCGCGCCATGAATGGCGAACTGGATTTCGAAGGCGCGCTGACCGAGCGGGTGGGCCTTCTGAAGGGGCTGGACGTGTCGGTGATCGACCGGGTGCTGAACCAGCGGATCACCCTGATGCCGGGCGGCCGCGAACTGGTTGCGACGATGCGGGCCAATGGTGGCTATGCCGCGCTGGTCTCGGGCGGGTTCACCGCGTTCACGGCCCGCCTGGCCGAGCTGCTGGGCTTTAACGAGAACCGCGCCAACACGCTGCTGGCGGCCGACGGCAAACTGACCGGTGACGTGCAGCGCCCGATCCTGGGCCGTCAGGCCAAGGTTGAGGCCCTGGAACAGATCTCGGCCCGGCTGGGTATTTCCGAGGCCGAAGTGATCGCCGTGGGCGACGGGGCGAATGATCTGGGCATGCTGGAGCGCGCCGGGACGGGCGTGGCCCTGCACGCCAAGCCCTCGGTCGCCGCGCAATGCGACGTGCGCATCAACCATGGCGACCTGACCGCGCTGCTGTACCTGCAGGGATATGCCCGATCGGACTTTGCGCGGGGCTGATCCGACGGTTTCGGGTTCCCATTGTTTAACATTCGTGTTAATCAATAGCTATGAACACGCTGCTCGATGCCTTTTCGGCCCTGTCCGACCCGACCCGATTCACGATCGTTGAACAACTGATGGATCACGGCGAACTGCCTGCCGGAGACCTAGCCCAGGGCAAGGGCATGTCCGGCGCAGCCATTTCCCGGCACCTGAAGGTTCTGCGGCAGGCCGGGCTGGTGAATCAGCGCGTCAACGGCACCCAGCGCATCTATTCGATCCGCCCCGAGGGGCTGCGCGCGATTGCCGAATGGACCATCTCGAAACGACAGTTCTGGGAGGCCAGCCTGGACCGCCTGGACGACATTCTGCAGGAGGACTCCTCATGGCCGACCTGAAGCTGGTGCGCGACTTTCCGGTCAGCGCCGAAACCCTGTTCGCCTGGATCAGCGACGGAACCAGATTGTTGCAGTGGTGGGGGCCCGAAGGGGTCGAGGTGCCGGAGCACGATCTGGATTTCTCGCGCCTAGGTCCGTGGTATTCGGTCATGGTCAATCGCGAGGGGCAGCGTTTCAAGGTGTCCGGGCATGTGACCCATGTGGACCCACCGAACTCGGTCGGGTTCACCTGGGGCTGGCATGACGACCAGGACCAGCGCGGCGCCGAGAGCCATGTGAAGCTGGCGGTCGAGCCGACCGACACCGGAGCGCGCCTGATCCTGGATCACCGCGATCTGGGCGATGACGACGTCTCGGCCAATCATGAAAGCGGCTGGACTTCGTCGCTGCGCAAGCTGGAAGCCCGGCTTGCCAACCCCGTCTGACCAAAAGGGAGACCAGAAAATGCCTCAGTACCTGTTTGTCTATCACGGCGGCACCACGCCGACCGACCCGGCCGAGATCGAAGCCACCATGGCCGCCTGGGGCGCGTGGTTCCAGAACATGGGGCCGGCGCTGGAAATCCCCGGCAACCCGGTAGGCCAGTCCCATACCGTCAGCGCCGATGGCGTGGCCGGCAATGGCGGGCCGAACCCGGCCTCGGGCTTTACCGTCGTCAAGGCCGACAGCATCGAAGCCGCCACCGACATGGCCAAGGGCTGCCCCATGGTGGTCAACGGCTCGGGCTCGGTCGAGGTGGCCGAGATCCACGAGATCGAGATGTGACCCTCAGCCGGGGAAACCCGGCGCGGGGCGGATCACGCCGCATTCCAGCCCGCGGCGGCTGTATTGCGTGGCGTTCATGAATTTGCGCGTGGCCGGGTGATCGGCCTCGAGCACGCCGAGGCTGACGAGAATGGCGGCGATGGCACACTCGCTGGCGCGGGTGGTGCCATCGGTGATCTTCAGCGCCACACCCATCTTCTTTTCCGGGATGATCGCGACGAACACGGCCTCGGCCCCGGTCTTGATCGCGGCACGGCCGTTCATCACCCGCATCAGTTCGGTGCAGGCGCGGGTTTCGCCCGCCACCAGCTCGGGGTGGGCGACCATCGCCCGGGTCAATTGCAGGGCCGCGTCGCTGGCCCGGTCCGACCGGTCGCCGGCCGAGGCAAACCACGCCATCGACCGCGCCAGTCCCACCAGAGAAGTGGCGAAATTGGGCGCCGAGCAGCCGTCGATCCCGTAACAGGGGCTGTCCTCGCCCGTGGTCTCTTCGAAGGCAGACAGGCAGGCCTGCTGCACGGGGTGGTCGATCTCGATATATTCGGGGCCTGCACCCATGTGCCGGGCCAGGGTCAGGAACCCGCAATGCTTGCCCGAACAGTTGTTATGGATCTGGCAGGGGGTGTCGTCGGCCAGGATCAGGCCGTCGCGTGCGGCCATGTCGGCCGGCTCCTGCGGGCCGCAGCGCAGATCGGGCTCGGACAGGCCCAGGTGATCCAGCCAGGCGGTCACGCGCTCGGTATGGATCGCCGCGCCGTTGTGCGAGGCGCAGGCCAGCGCCAGATGCTCGGAGCCCAGCCCGTATTTGGCCGCCGCGCCCGAGGTGATCAGCGGCAGCGCCTGGATCATCTTGGCCGACGACCGCGGATAGATCACCGCGTTCGGATCGCCCCAGCTGCGCACGATCTGACCGCTGTCGTCGCAGATCACCGCATGGCCCAGATGAAGGCTCTCCAACAGCGGTCCGCGCCACAGTTCGGTCATCGGTACTGGCTGCGTCATGTCGTCCCTCCGGAATGTGCGCAAAATTCTGCCAATCGCCCTTTCGCCTGTGGCGAAACCTGCGTTAGTGTGTGTATGTCGGCAATCATCCGGATGCGCAACTGCAACAGACGGACCGTCAGGGTTCGCGGCCTTCCGGGATGGAGTTGAGGTGTGGGTCGAGCTAGGAGGCTGAACGAATGAAAACAATGCTCGCCCGCGTATGCGCGGGCCTTTGTGTGGCAGGGATGGCCACGACAGCGATCGCCCAGCAGGCGACCAGTACGAACCGTGTGTCCGCTCAGACTGATTGGAGCGTGTTCGTCGAAGACGATCCGACCGAGTGCTGGAGCGTATCCGCCCCCAAGGAGACCGTGAATACCCGCGGTGGCCGTGTGGTATCGGTGCGTCGCAGCGACATTTTGCTGTTCGTGTTTTATCGCCCCAACGCCGAGGTCAAAGGTCAGGTGACATTCACCGGAGGCTACCCATTCGCCCCCGGGTCCACGGTGAATCTGGAAATCGACGGATCCGAGTTCGAACTGTTCACCGAGGGCGAGTGGGCGTGGCCCGCCAGCGCTACGGATGATGCAAAGATCGTCACGGCGATGAAGCGCGGGACCGAGGCCGTGCTGACTGCGCGATCCGAACGCGGCACCCAGACCAAGGACACGTTCTCGTTGCTGGGCTTTACCGCAGCCATCGAAGACGCCGAGAAGCGCTGCACCAAGTAACTGCCCAACCAGTCCAGATCTCATGCCCCGCCAAAATGGCGGGGTTTTGCGTTTTTGTGCCGCCCGTTTACGCAACGTCCGCACCAAAACTTGATCCGCATCAAGGCTGACGGACTCGATTTCTGAACCAATCGGTTCAGACAACGAAGAAGGAGTCCAGACATGTCGACCAAACCCCTTGTTGCGGTTCTGATTGTTGCAGCAGCAACTCTGAGCGCGTGCGAGAAATCCACCGAAACCTATCCGGTCACGGGCGAGCAATGCGGCCCGAATGATCCGGTCAAGACACTGGATGCCGAGGACTGTTACATCCCGCAGGCCGGGGTGTGATCGCCCGCTGAACCTAAATCGTGCCCAAGCCTGGCCGCTGTGCTAAGCTCTGTCTGAAACCGTGGGTAGACAGGCGAGGAGACGGACATGCGTTGGGTTTGGGTGGCAATTCTTCTTCCGGTATCGGCATTTGCAGACCCTGCGCTGGAATGTGCCGATGCCGGATCTCAGGTCGAGATCGGGACATGCGTCGGTCGGGCCGAAACCAATGTCGAGGCCGCGTTGGTCGTGGCCTTTGGGTTCGCGGTCGATGCGGCGAAGGAACTGGACGAAGTGACGGGCCGGGCTGTCGCCTTGCCGGCGCTTGAGACTTCTCAAGAAGCCTGGAAGACTTACCGCGATGCGCAGTGCGAAGCAGTTGGCGCGTCTTTTGGTGGTGGATCCGGAACTGGCATTGCAATCACCTCGTGCCGAGTCGAGTTGGGGCGGGCCCGTGTCACCGAGCTGTTGCGGTTCCTCGACTGACATTCGGACAGGTTCTCACGAATCCTTTTGATCTTTGGCGGCGTTCCTATATAGAGGCGCATCCCAAGCCAGAACGCCCGAGAACCACAATGTCCGCCAAAGCGCCGATCACCCAGGATGTCATGACCATTCCCCGCAAATTGCCCGAGGGAAAGATCAACCTTGTTGGCCTGACCCGCGACCGGCTGCGCGAAGTTCTGATCGAACATGGGACGCCTGAAAAGCAGGCCAAGATGCGGGTGAACCAGATCTGGCAGTGGATCTATCAATGGGGCGTGCGCGATTTTGATCAGATGACCAATCTGGCCAAGGCCTATCGCGCGCAGCTGGCCGAGCATTTCGTGATCGAAATCCCCGAGGTGGTTACCCGCCAGGTCTCGGAGGACGGTACCCGCAAGTACCTGGTGCGCATCGCCGGTGGGCACGAGGTCGAGGTCGTCTACATCCCCGAAGAGGATCGCGGCACGCTGTGCATCTCGTCGCAGGTGGGCTGCACGCTGACTTGTTCGTTCTGCCACACCGGAACGCAGAAGCTGGTGCGCAACCTGACCGCCGCTGAGATCATCGGTCAGGTGATGATGGCGCGTGACGATCTGGACGAATGGCCGACCCCGGGCGCGCCCAAGAACGAAACGCGCCTGCTGTCCAACATCGTGCTGATGGGCATGGGCGAGCCACTGTACAATTTCGAGAACGTCCGCGACGCGATGAAGATCGCGATGGATCCCGAGGGCATTTCCCTGTCGCGCCGGCGGATCACTCTGTCGACCTCGGGCGTGGTACCCGAGATCGCCCGCACGGCGGAAGAGATCGGTTGCCTGCTGGCGATCTCGTTCCACGCCACCACGGACGAGGTGCGCGATGTTCTGGTCCCTATCAACAAGCGTTGGAACATCGAGGAACTGCTGCAGGCGCTGGCCAGCTATCCCAACGCGTCGAATTCTGAGCGGATCACCTTTGAATACGTGATGCTGGACGGCGTGAACGACAGCGACGAGGATGCGCATCGCCTGATCGACCACATCAAACGCCACGACATTCCGGCCAAGATCAACCTGATCCCGTTCAATGAATGGCCGGGCGCGCCCTACAAGCGCAGCTCGAACAACCGGATCCGGGCCTTTGCCAACATCATCTATCAGGCCGGGTATGCCTCGCCCATCCGCAAGACGCGGGGCGAGGACATCATGGCCGCCTGCGGCCAGTTGAAATCGGCCACCGAGCGCGCCCGCAAATCGCGCCGCCAGATCGAGGCCGAGGCCGGGCTGAAAGGTTGATCTGACGCCCGCGGGTTCGCGGGCAAATGGTGTGTGATTCTACGGCCGGATTTGGTAGTCTTGATCCATGAGAGGTGCGCGGTTGCGCGCACGTAAAATCTGCGCACAAGACGGTGAGTTGGACAGTCCGGTTCTGGTGCGTTTCGTCCAGTCCGCTCATATTTGTCGGGGAAATCTGCGGAATTCAGGCAAGCCTTGAACAGGGTGGGCCAATACATGAACGCACTGAGGAAACTGTCCACGATCTGCATGACCGCCGCGTTGGTCGCATCGGGCGCAGCTGTTGCATGGGCGCAATCCAACGAGTCCGAGGCGCATCTGGCGATCGAGAACCCGGCGGACCTGAGCAAAGAGGGCGCGCGGCAGCACTATCGCGGCCTCAAGAAACAGATGGATCGCGGCTATGCCACCGCGCATCTGGATCAACTGATGAACTATCAAAACTGGCCGCTGTTCAACGACGCGCCGTATCTGTCGGCCACGCATGGGCAGCGCTACGTCAACAGCTATGCCAACCGGATGGCCCACAATTACGGCACCTTGCAACCGGGTGAAAAGCTGCCCGTGGGCTCGGTTCTGGCCAAGGACAGCATGACCGTCACGGATGAGGGCCGGGTGCATCCCGGCGCCTTGTTCGTGATGGAGAAACTGCCCGAAGGCACCAGCCCCGACACCGCCGACTGGCGCTATGTCATGGTGATGCCCGACGGGTCGCTGTTTGGTGACACGATGGGGGATCGCGCGGGGGCGGTTGCCTATTGTCACGTCTGCCACGAAGCGGTCGCCGACCGCGACTATACGTTCTTCGTGCCCGAGGATTACCGCGTCGGCAACTGATCGCGGGACGCGTCACCGGGTAGTTTCAGGGCGGCGGCCTCGCGCCGGCTGAGCTGTTCGCCCTGCTTGCGTTTTGACAGAACCTCGCGCGCCAGCGCGTATTTGTCATCCTGCCAGAAGATCAGGCAGCCGTTGCACCCCTTGCCGCAGCAACCCTCGGTGCCGACGCGGTTGGTCTTGAACCGGCGCGCGGTGCCGTCCTGTCCGATCTTCTCCACCAGCTCGTCGCGGCGGCGCGCATAGGCCGCGGGATTGTCGCGCCCCGAGGTTTCCAACCCCTGCACCAGCTTGTCAAAGCGGATGCGGCTCCAATGTTCGTCGGTCAGGGCACGTTCCTTGCGCAGGACCGAATATACCGGGAAACAGGCGCGCAGGTCGTCGGGGTCTTCGTGATCGAACAGGGCAAACGGCAGGCGGATCACGGTTTTCGTGCTGCCATGCACCACGTCCAGCTTGGCTCCGTCGCTGGCGCGTTCGAACTCGTAGACGCGCAGCAGGACCGTCTCGCGCGATATGGGCGAGACGAAATCCAGTACGTCGCCGGGTTCCAGCTTGTTCTTCACCTCGACCAGGAAGGCATCCTCGGTCACGTCGGTCACCAGCCCGGCATATTCCCATTGCGCGATGGTGGCGGTGTGTTCGTAATCATGCGCGTAATTGGTCAGCCGCCCTTCGTGAAAAGCCAGCGTGTAGCCGCGGTTTCCCACGGTCTCCAACTCGCGCATATAGGGTTTCGGGTCCCAGTTCTCGGGGTCGGCATAGTAATCGTCGATGGCCATGCGATAGGCGCGCGCGACGATGGCGGCATAGTATTCCGACTTGCCGCGCCCTTCGACCTTGAGGCTGTCGACACCGATCTTCAAGTATTCGTCCAGCTTGGGCATGATGCACAGATCGCGCGAGTTGAGGATGTACGAGCCGCGATCATCCTCCTCGATGGGCATCAGTTCACCCGGGCGGCAGCCTTCTTCCAGCAGAAATTCGAACAGGTCGGCGTTTTCCTCGGTGATCCGCAGTTCCTGATGGGTGCTGTCCTTCAGGCGCAGCTTCAGCGCATAGTTCCAGCGGCAGGAATTGGCGCAGTTGCCCTGGTTGGCGCCGCGTTCCGCCATGAAATTCGACAGCAGGCAGCGGCCCGAATAGGTCATGCACATGGCGCCGTGCACGAAGGCCTCAAGCCGGATGTCGGGGCATTTCTCGCGGATCTCGACCAGTTCGGGGTACGAGACCTCGCGCGCCAGCACCACCAGTTCGGCGCCCTGATCCTGCCAGAACTTCACCGACAGCCACGAACAGATATTGGCCTGGGTCGAGATATGCAGCGGCAGTTCGGGCGCGCGGTCGCGCACGTACTGGAACACGCCGGGGTCGGCGATGATCAACCCGTCGGGCCGCACCTTGCGGACGGTGTCGATGTATTCGTCCAGCTTTGGGATGTCCTTGTTGTGCGAGAACAGGTTCAGCGTCAGATAGGCGCGGCGGCCATGCGCGTGGCAGAACTCGACCCCTTCGATCACCTCGTCCAGCGAAAACTCGGACTTGGTGCGCAGGGACATGTCGGGCGTACCCAGATACACCGCGTCTGCCCCGTACAGGATGGCCAGTTTCAGCTTGCGCAGATTGCCCGCAGGCATCAGCAATTCCGATTTGGTCCGTGTCATCGCAGCACCCGGTTCCGACTCGATGGCGCCTTCTAAGGCAAAACCACCGCGTTCAGAAGGGCAAACCTGCCTTGCGCACTGGCCCTAGCTGCGGCGGAACCGCGCTGTTCCGATCCGTTCGACCAGCTGGCTGCGCACCGGGTCGGGTTGGGCGTCGATGGCGCGCAGCACCTCGCGCAGTTCCGCCCGCAGACCGTGCATCTGGTCGATCAGCGACAGCACCATCGACAGGGCGTCGGGCTCCATCTCGTACTGGTCGTCCAACTCGCAGGCCAGTTGCAGGCGGGCCATGTCCAGCCGCTCATAGACCAGCCCCTGGTCGGACTGGCGCGGGATCACGATCCGGGCGGACAGGAACCGGGACAACCGCTCTGATGTCAGGTTCTGGACGGCTTCGATCAGTTCGGCTTCGGTCAGAGAACGGGTCATGCCGGCATTCCTTTCCGCGGGTCATAGCTGTGCGACTTGCGCCAATTCTGCATGAACTGCTTCAGTTCGTCGTCGATCTTGTCGGGCATCACCACGCTCAGCTCGATCAACTGGTCGCCGCGTTTGTCCGAGCCGCGTTTCCTGACGCCCTTGCCCCGCAGGCGCAGGGTCTTGCCGCTGCTGGTGCCCTCGGGCACGGTCACGTTCACGCGGCCGTCGATCGTGGGCGCAGGGACCTTTCCGCCCAGAACGGCCTCGTCGATGGTGATCGGCAGGGTGATGCGGATGTCGTCGCCCTCGCGCTTGAACACCGGGTGTTCGGCCACTTGGATCGTGACCAGCGCGTCGCCCGGCGGCCCCTCGCCATAGCCCGGCGCGCCCTTGCCACGCAGGCGGATGGTCTGGCCGTCGGTGATACCGGCGGGGATCTTCACCTCGATCCGGTCGCCATTGGGCAGGGTCAGCTTTTGCGTGGCGCCAAACACCGCGTCCAGGAAGCTGATCTGCAGGCTGTAGTTCACGTTGTGACCGGGCGCATGAAATTCGCGCGCACGCCCCCCGTTGAAGCCACCGTTGCCACGGCTGCCGAAGAACTGGGAAAAGATGTCCGACATGTCGTCGTCCTCGACCCCGCCGGCCGCGCGATAGGGGTTGCCCGCGGTTTCCGCATATTCGCGGTAGTATTGCTGCTGCGGGCGCTCTTGGCCCGAGGCGTCGATCTCGCCCCGGTCGAATTTTGCCCGGGTTTCGGGGTCCTTCAGCAGGTCATAGGCTGCGGCGGCGGCCTTGAACTTGGCCTCGGCCTTGGCGTCCCCGGGCTTGAGGTCCGGGTGGCAGTCCTTGGCGATGCGCCGGTAGGCTTTCTTGATTTCGGCGGCACTGGCGTCTTTCGAGACGCCCAACACCGAATATGGATTGTCGCTCATATATCTCTCGTTTCAGATGGGTTTCGCCAGTGGATGTTGTTGGCAGTTAACCCTTCAGATTGTGTCCTGTCATGGAATTTCAACAGGACCGAATACCGAGGAGATTGAATTTTCTCGAAAAATTCCGACATCCTGATAATATCCGCATGTTTCGAACTGTTGCGGATGGAGTCAAACGCATGTCACGCAGAATCAAGTCGGCCCTGGCCTTGTTGGCGGGCAATGCCATCGGTCTGTTGCTGGCCAGCCTGTTGCTGACCGGCTTTTCGATCAAACCGGTGTCCTTCATCGTGGTGGTGATCGTGTTCACCCTGGTTCAGGTCGTGGCCGAGCCATTGATCCTGAAGATCGGGGAAAAGAACGTGCCGGCGCTGAAGGGCGGCATCGCGCTGGTGGTCACCTTCGTGGGCCTGCTGATCACCGATCTGATCGCCGCAGGGCTGACCGTGGGCGGGATCTCGAACCTGCTGGCGGCGACGCTGCTGGTGTGGCTGGGCGCCTTGATCGCCGGGGTTCTGCTGCCGATCTACGTCTTCACCGAACTGCGCGGGCCCAAGAAATAAGGCTCAGGCCAGCGCATTTAGGCTGTCGTTCAGAGCCTGCCACAGCTCGTCCACTGGTTCACACCCGACCGACAGGCGCACGAAACCGGGATCGACCTGATCCCCCCAGCGCGCGCGCCGCTCGGCCGAGCTGTGCACGCCACCGAAGGACGTGGCCGGGCGCAACAGCGGGCAGCCATTGATGAACCGTTCGGCCTGGTCTTCCGAGGCCAGCGTGATCGTCAGCAGAAAACCGAACCGTGCGGTCTGTTCGCGGGCCAGATCGTGCGATGGGTCCGTCGGCAGGCCGGGATAGCGGATCTGCGTGACCGCCGGATGATCGGCCAGCCGTTCGGCCAGAACCTGCGCCGAGCTGCACATGCGGTCGAACCGAACGTCCAGCGTCTCCAGCCCGCGATGCAGCAGCCAGGCTTCGTGCGGGCCTGGGATCGCGCCCGAGACGCGACGCCATTCCTCGATCCGTTCCATGATCTGGGCATCGCGGCTGGCCACATGGCCCATCAGCAGATCGGAATGCCCGCCCATCGCCTTGGTGTCCGAGGCGACGACGATGTCGATGCCCAGGTCCAGCGGGCGCTGTCCCAGCGGGGTCAGCGTCGTGTTGTCGGCGATGGTGATGCCTCCCGCGGCGCGCACGTCGCGGGCCACCTGCGCCAGGTCGATCATGTCGAGCCCGGGGTTGGAGGGGCTTTCGACGAAGACCACGTCGAACCCGTCGAACCCGCCCTGCGCAAATGCGGTCGTTGGGCGCTCTTCGACCGACACGCCCAGCGGGGCGAGGAACCGGTCGGCCAGCAGGCGGGTGACATAATACCCGTCCGACGGGATCAGGATGCGCGACCCCGCGCGCACGGTCGCGAACAACGCCGCCGAAATTGCACCCATGCCGGACGGAAAAATCAGGCAGGGTGCGTCTTCGAGATGCGCCAGCACATGCTCGACCTGTGTCCAGGTCGGGTTGTCCACGCGGCCATAGGTCGGGTGACCGTCCGGCGCGCCGGGCAGGTGGAACATGCTGCTTTGGGTCAGCGGCAAGGCCACCGGTTCGCCTTTGCTCAGGGCATTGCCGCGCAGATGCAGCATCTCACCTGTCTTGGGGGTGCGCGCCATCGCTCAGCGCCCCGGAATGTCGTCGCGCGGCGGGGCGGGTTCCCAGCGCTCGATGATGTCGACCGCCTCCTGCGCGGTATCGACAAAGCGGAACAGGTCCAGATCCTCTTCGGAGATGGTCCCGGCATCGGCCAGCGCTTCCCAATTGATCACCCGCTCCCAGAACTCGCGCCCGAACAGCAGGAACGGCACGCGCTCCATCCGGCCGGTCTGGATCAGGGTGAGGGACTCGAACAACTCATCCATCGTGCCGAACCCGCCGGGGAAGATAGTGATCGCACGGGCGCGCATCAGGAAATGCATCTTGCGTATGGCGAAATAGTGGAAATTGAAGCTCAGCTCAGGGGTGACATAGGCATTGGGCGCCTGCTCGTGCGGCAGCACGATGTTCAGCCCGATCGAGCAGCCACCGGCATCCTTGGCGCCGCGATTTCCGGCCTCCATCACGCCGGGGCCACCGCCGGTGACAATGACGTTCTCGCGGCACCCGCTTTGCTTGGATTTCTCGGTCATCAGCCGGGCGAATTCGCGCGCCTCGTCATAGTATTGCGACAGACCGGCCAGCGTGGCCGTCCGGGCGCTGTCCTTTTTGGCCGGTTCCGGGATTCGCGCGCCACCGAACATCACGATGGTCGACGTGATCTGGCGTTCGGCCATGATCATTTCGGGCTTCAGCAGTTCCAGTTGCAGACGCACGGGCCGCAGTTCCTCGCGGCAAAGGAAATCGTCATCGGCAAAGGCCAGCCGGTACGAGGGCGAGCGTGTCTGCGGCGTGTCGGGGACTTCGCTTGCGGTCGAGCGGTCGGTATGCGCATCGCGGAAAGGGCTGAGGCGGTCTTCTCTCATTGCTGGGGGTTCCCTGCTTGCGTGTTTTTCAAACAGCTATAGGGTTCGCGGGCAGAGTGCCAGTCACGGAAAGACGAGAATGGATTGGAAGACGGAAATTTCGGCCGCAGCCGAACGCATCAATGGCCACGCGCAGGTGACACCGGTCATGACAAGCGACGCGCTGGGACTGGCGCAGCCGGTCGAGATGAAGCTGGAGCATTTCCAGCACACCGGCAGTTTCAAGGCGCGCGGGGCGTTCAACACGTTGCTCAGCCTCGATGTTCCGGCGGCAGGGGTCGTGGCGGCATCGGGCGGGAATCACGGTGCGGCTGCAGCCTATGCCGCGCGGGCGCTGGGCCATCCGGCCAAGATCTTCGTGCCCGAAATGGCCGGCCCGTCCAAAATTGCTCTGATCGAACGGATCGGCGCGGATCTGAGCGTGGTGCCGGGTGAATACGCAAACGCCCTGGCGATGGCGCGTGAACACGAAGATCGAACAGGTGCGATGCAGATCCATGCCTATGATGCGCCGGCCACCGTGGCCGGGCAGGGCACCTGTTTCGCCGAATGGGACAGCCAGGGCCTGCAGGCCGATACCGTATTGGTGGCAGTGGGCGGCGGCGGGCTGATTGCGGGCGCGTTGGCCTGGTTTCAGGGCGCGCGCAAGGTCGTTGCGGTCGAGCCGGAAACGTCATGTGCCTTGAACGCGGCGTTGCAGGCCGGAGCGCCCGTGGATGTGTCCGTTTCCGGCATAGCTGCCAACGCGCTGGGTGCGCGGCGGATCGGCGACATCTGTTTCGGGCTGGCGCAGGGGATGACGTCGGTGCTGGTCAGCGATGACGCGATCGCCGAGGCGCAACAGCGCCTGTGGCAGGCGCATCGCATTCTGGTCGAGCCGGCGGGCGCGACGGCCCTGGCGGCCTTGACCTCGGGCGTCTACACGCCGGAACCGGGCGAACGGGTCGCGGTTCTGGTCTGCGGGGGCAATATCGCACCTGACCCTCTGACCGCCTGAATTTGCGCCTTGAGGCCCGAGCCTTGGGATTATAGATAAAATCCCATGACCGCCACGATCGCAGATTCCATCTATGACCGGCTCAGCCAGCGCATCATCACGGGCGAGCTGCCCGCGGGTGAGAAACTGCGGCAGGACCATATCGCGCGGGCGTTCGACACCAGCCATGTCCCGGTGCGCGAGGCGCTGTTGCGGCTTCAGGCGCATGGCCTGGCCCACAGCGAACCACGGCGCGGCATGCGCGTCACCGCGTTGGACCCGGCCGAGGTGCGCGAGGTGATCGAGATGCGCGTGGCCCTGGAATCGCTGGCCCTGCAACATGCGATCCAGAATTTGACACCGGCGGATCTCAAGGCGGCCGACAAGGCCCGCATCGCCTGCGACGAGGCGCAGGACATGCCCACATGGGAAACCCGGAACCGCGCCTTTCATCGGGCGATCCTGACACCCTGCGCGCGGCCGCGCCTGCTGCATACGATCGACGATCTGCATATCGCCAGCGCCCGCCATCTTTTTGCCCATTGGCGTCACCGCTGGGTCCAGCGGAAAGACACCGACCACGCCGCCATCGTGCAGGCGATGAAGCGCCGCGATACCGCCACGGCCACAGCGATTCTGGTGCGCCATATCCGCCGCGCCAGCTGAGACCGACGGGTTTTCGCGCCGGGTGGCCGCAAACGGCTCCGCCAACGTCGCATTGCGCATTGGCCCCGGCTTTCATATAGGCAACACCAACCAAACGAGAGTCAGCACGGAGTTACCCCATGTCCAACGCCCAACTGGAAACCGCCATCGAGGCCGCATGGGAGGCCCGCGACACGATCACGCCCGCCACCACCGGTGAACAGCGCGAAGCGATCGAGGACACGCTGAACGCGCTGGACAGCGGCACGCTGCGGGTCGCCGAGAAGCAGGCCGATGGCAGCTGGCATGTGAACCAGTGGGCCAAGAAGGCGGTTCTGCTGGGCTTTCGCATCAAGGACATGGAAATTCAGTCCGGCGGCCCGCAGGGCGGCGGCTGGTGGGACAAGGTCGACAGCAAATTCGCCGGCTGGGGTGAAAACCAGTGGCGCGCGGCCGGTTTCCGCGCGGTGCCCAACTGCGTGGTGCGCAAGTCGGCCTATATCGCGCCGGGCGTGGTGCTGATGCCGTCTTTCGTGAACCTCGGCGCCTATGTGGACGAAGGCACCATGGTCGATACCTGGGCCACTGTCGGGTCCTGCGCGCAGATCGGCAAGAACGTGCACCTGTCGGGCGGCGTCGGCATCGGCGGCGTGCTGGAACCCATGCAGGCCGGTCCGACCATCATCGAAGACAACTGCTTCATCGGTGCCCGCTCCGAGGTGGTCGAGGGCTGCATCATCCGGCAAGGCTCGGTTCTGGGTATGGGCGTCTACATCGGCCAGTCCACCAAGATTGTCGACCGCGAGTCGGGCGAGGTCTTCTATGGCGAGGTGCCGCCTTATTCGGTGGTGGTCTCCGGTTCGATGCCGTCGAAGAACGGGATCAACCTGTACTGCGCGGTGATCGTGAAGCGGGTGGATGAAAAGACCCGCTCGAAGACCGGGATCAACGAGCTGCTGCGCGATTGATCGCAGACATCATTCAAAGTTCCAAAGGTCGCGGCTCTGGTCCGCGGCCTTTTTCGTTGGGCAGTGTCCGACCTATCCCGCCTCGTAGTCGGCGAGATCCTCGGGCGCGTGCAGCAGGGTGCTTTCGTATTTCGGCAAGTCATCGCGCAGATCCAGCCAGGGCAGCTTGCTTTGAAAATTGACGTGAAAGGTTGGCGCAAAGTCCGAAGGGTCTTCCAGCGAGGCCGCGTACAGGTGCATCCCGCCCTCATAGTGGTCGGCCTCGAACCCCATCGGGGAGCCACAGGTTGCGCAGAAATGCCGCTGGACGCCTTTCGAACTGGCGTAAGTACGCGGTGTTGCACCGGTCCATCGGAAATTGCGCAAGGGTACGCCCAACCACGCGACCACGGGCGCGGCGCAATTGCGGCGGCAATCGTCACAATGGCAATAGCAGCTCCAGCTCTCGGCGCCCTCAAACTCCCAGCGGGTTTCACCGCACGGGCAGCGGCCGCGTTTGGTCATGATGTCCTCCGTCGTTTTTCGGGACCAGTCTGACTGGACGGTGGGCTTGAGCGCGTCAAAAAACGACACGGCATCCGGGAACCGCGTCCAGCTGCCATGCTTGACCATCGACCGCCCCCCGGCTAAGGCCCACGGCATGGAAAAGCAAAAGAAACCCTCGCGCCAGCAGGTCTATACTCTGTTGGTCCAGATTGGCCGCAAGGATGGCGACGGCCTGCCCGAAGGCGCCACCGGCGCGGCGCTGATTTGCTATGCCAGCGGCGTGGACGAGGCCGAGGCCGTGCGCGAAACCGTGGCCATTCTCAAGCAGGCCGATACGGCTCCGCTGGACGTGACCGGCTATGGCACCCTGGCCGAGCGCGAGGCGCAGGGGCACGAGATCGACCCCGACGAACGCGCTCTGATGCAGAGGGCGCTTGAGGAAAATGCGGTTATTGTTGCGCAGATGACGCCCTTCTTCGGCGACAAGCCCGAAGGCGCCTAGCGGCGCGTGCCGAACCACTTGCGATAGATCTGGTCATAGGTGCCATCTTCGCGGAGGCCCAGAAGCGCCTGGTTCACATCCTCGACCAGAGGTGACCCGGTCGGGAAGACCATGCCATAGTTTTCGCGCAGGAAGACGCCGCCGGTCATCGCCGCAATCTTGCGGCCTTCATGTGCAGCGAAATACGACAGGATCGGTGCGTCGAACACGACGGCATCCAGGTCCCCATCCCTGAACGCCGTCAACATGCTATCCAGGTCTTCGTACCCGGTGAATTCGACCTCGCGCCGGTTCAGGAAACTGGCTGCGGTCGAACCCGAGATTGTCCCGACCTGTTTGCCGTACAGATCGTTGACCGAGTTGATGTTGCTGGTGATCGCATCCACCGTCATGACAGAGGTGATCCGCGCGGTGAAAACCGACACGATGAACAGCGAGGATACGACCAAGATCACACCCAGAACTCGCCCGAACGGGGTCCGGGGCATCCGCTCTTCAAATCCGCCATTGACCACCAGATTCAATGCCCACCAGAAGGATGGGAACCAGGCCTCGTTCAGGTCGCGGTCGAAATAGGGTTGGGACCGGCGTTCGAATCCCCACATCAGCATTCCGCCACCCAGCAGGATGGCAAAGGCCAGCCCGATGGCGATGAACAGTTCGCGCGACAGCAGTGCCTGCATCAGGGACGGGCTGCGCGCTGCGTCTGATGGTACCATGATCTGAAGGCCGGCCTCGAAAATCGGCTGGCTGAAATCCATCCGGGCTTCACGGCCTGCGGTGATCGAAATGTTCGCGATGGCCATGTCGGCTTCGCGGTTTTCGACCGCTGACAGCATGTCCCCGAATGCGTCGACACGAACGACCGTGTATTCCCAGCCCAGTTCTTCAGCCAGCGCGGCCAGCAGGTCCATAGAGAAGCCGGTGTCCTCGCCATCGTCCACATACGAGAACGGAGGACGCTCCACCGTCGTGACCGTCAGGGTTTCGGCTTGACTGTGTTGTGCAAAGACCGCGTAGGTCAGGCAGATCAATGCGAAAAGGGCGCGCGTCATGGCTGGTTCACCTGTTTCGCGGCGCTCTAGCGCAATTTGCTATGGCGCGGCAAGGTCGTCGCGAGGTCATCGACCGGGATTTCTTTTTGCCATTTTTTCGGGCTGGGCGACCGGAAAACCGCCGATCGGGGTTGGCATTGCGGCCAATTCGTTGAATCTGTGCGTGAACCCACATCCTGCCGACCCTGCGAGGCCCCTGAATGACCGACCCTGTCCAGTTGACCGCAGACCTGATCCGTTGCCCCTCGGTCACACCCGAGGAGGGCGGGGCGCTGGTTCTGCTGGAAGATATCCTGACGCGGGCCGGTTTCACCTGCACGCGGGTGGAACGCGGCGGCGTCTGCAACCTGTTTGCCCGGTGGGGCGACAAGGGGCATGCGCGCAGTTTCGGGTTCAACGGACATACCGACGTGGTGCCGGTGGGCGACGAGGCCGCATGGACCCGCCCGCCGTTCGGCGCGGAAATCCATGATGGCATTCTGTACGGCCGGGGCGCGACCGACATGAAATCGGGGGTGGCGGCCTTTGTCGCAGCCGCGGTGGATTTCGTGCGCGACACCCCGCCGGACGGGGCCATCATCCTGACCGTCACGGGGGACGAGGAAGGCGATGCGGTGGACGGCACCACCGCGCTGCTGGACTACATGCAGGCGCGGGACGAGCGGATGTCGGTCTGTCTGGTGGGCGAGCCGACCTGCCCCAACGAGATGGGCGAGATGATGAAGATCGGCCGGCGCGGGTCGATGACCGCGTGGTTCGAGGTGACGGGCGTGCAGGGCCATTCGGCCTATCCGCATCGCGCCAGAAACCCGCTGCCCGCGCTGGCGCGCCTGATGGACCGGCTGGCCAGTCACGAGCTGGATCGGGGGACGGATCATTTCGACGCTTCGACCCTGGCCGTGGTCACGATGGACACCGGCAACGCGGCCACCAACGTCATTCCGGCCCAGTGCCGTGGGGCGGTGAACATCCGGTTCAACGACCTGCATTCGGGCGCCAGCCTCAGCGACTGGCTGAAGGCGCAGGCGGCCGACGTGGCGGCCGAGTTTGGCGTGCAGATCGATACGCGGATCAAAGTTTCGGGCGAAAGCTTCTTGACCCCTCCGGGGCCGCTGTCGGATCTGGTCGCCCGGGCCGTCGAGGCCGAGACCGGCCGTCGGCCCGAGCTGTCCACCACCGGGGGCACCTCGGACGCGCGGTTCATCAAGGACCACTGCCCCGTGGTCGAGTTCGGCCTGGTCGGACGCACCATGCACCAGGTGGACGAATCCGTCCCGGTCGAGCAGATCCGCCAGCTCAAGGCGATCTATGCCCGGATCCTGGCCGACTATTTCGCCTGAGCGATTGATGCGCCCGGCCACTTTTTGGTCATGACGCGGTCGTATCGGCGTGCTAGGCGGAAATCATGAAACGCATACCGACCAAGCAGGAGATCTTCGACTGGATCTCGGCGAACCCCACGCTCACCTCGAAACGCGACATTGCCAAGGCCTTTGGCATCAAGGGCGCGGACCGGATCGACCTGAAACGGATCCTCAAAGAGCTTGAGGCCGAGGGGCATCTTGAAAAGCGCAAGCGCAGCTATCGCGACCCGGACCGCCTGCCGCCGGTCAGCGTGCTGCAGGTCAAGGCGCCGAATGCCGATGGCGACCTGTTTGCGCGGCCGCTGGAATGGCATGGCGAAGGCGTCGAGCCGATCGTGCTGATCATTCCGCGTGCCAGCGACCCGGCGCTGGGTGAAGGTGACCGCATCCTTGCCCGCCTGACCCAGGTGCATGAAGAAGACCACAATTACGAGGCCCGCCTGATCCGCCGCATCGGCGCCAATCCACGCCGGGTCGTGGGGATTTTCCGCAAGGGCGCCGAGGGCGGGCGGATCGTGCCCATCGACAAGGCCGGATCGACCGAATGGCTGGTGGCCGAAGACGCGGCATTGGGCGCCAAGGATGGCGAATTGGTCGAGGCCGAGCAGGCGGGGCCGAAAAATCGTATGGGGCTGCCGCGTGCGCGCATCGTCGAGCGGCTGGGCGATCCGTCCGCGCCCAAGGCGGTGTCGCTGATCGCGATCCACCAGCACGGCATCCCGGATGATTTTCCCGATGACGTGATCGCCGAGGCCGACCGGGCCAAGCCCGTCGGGCTGAAAGGGCGGGAGGATCTGCGGGACATCCCTCTGCTGACCATCGACCCATCGGACGCGCGCGACCATGACGACGCCTGCTATGCCCATGCCGATGACGACCCGAAAAACCCGGGCGGTCATGTGATCTGGGTCGCCATTGCCGATGTGGCCGCCTATGTGCGCCCCGGCAGTGCGCTGGACCGTGAGGCGCGCAAGCGGGGCAATTCAACCTATTTCCCTGACCGCGTGGTGCCGATGCTGCCCGACCGTCTGTCGGGCGATCTGTGTTCGCTGCACGAAGGCGTGCCGCGCGCCTGTATCGCGGTGCGGATGCGGATCGATGCAAACGGCAACAAGATCGACCACCGCTTTGTGCGGGGGCTGATGCGCTCGGCCGCGTCTCTGCATTATGCCGAGGTGCAGGAGGCTATCGACGGCACCCCCAATGACCGGACCGGCCCGCTGCTGGAGAGCGTTCTGAAGCCGCTCTATGCCGCATATGGCGCGCTGAAGACGGCCCGCAACGAACGCCAGCCGCTGGACCTGGACCTGCCTGAACGCAAGATCGTGCTGAACGACAAGGGCGAGGTCGAAAGCGTGGCCTTCCGCGAACGGCTGGATGCGCACCGGCTGATCGAGGAATTCATGATTCTGGCCAACGTGGCCGCGGCCGAGACGCTGATCGCCAAGCGCAGCCCGCTTCTGTTCCGGGTGCACGAGGAACCCGCGCCCGAAAAGCTGGAAAGCCTGCGCGAGACGGCGCAGGCCGCCGGGCTGAATCTGGCCAAGGGGCAGGTGCTGCAGACCCGTCACCTGAACGCGCTGTTGAATGCCGCCGCCGGCACCGAGGATGCCGAGCTGATCAATCTCAGCACCTTGCGGTCGATGGCGCAGGCCTATTACAGCCCGGAAAATTTCGGGCATTTCGGGCTGGCGCTGCGCAACTACGCGCATTTCACCTCGCCCATCCGTCGCTATGCCGACCTGATCGTGCACCGGGCGCTGATCTCGGCCCATGGCTGGGGCAAGGACGGGCTAACCGCCGACGAGATCGAGCGTCTGGAGGAGACCGCCACCCACATCTCGGACACCGAGCGCCGCTCGATGATGGCCGAGCGCGACACGACCGACCGCTATCTGGCGGCCTATCTGAGCGAGCGCGTCGGCAACGAGTTCACCGGCCGCATCAGCGGCATCGCCCGGTTCGGGGCCTTTGTCAAACTGGACGAAACCGGGGCCGACGGGCTGGTGCCGGTGCGGTCACTGGGGCGCGAGTTTTTCCACTTCGACGCCGAGGCTGGCACCCTGATGGGAGCCGATACCGGCCTGACCATCGCCATCGGCCAGCGCGTCACCGTGCGCCTGACCGAGGCCACGCCGGTAACTGGCGGGCTGGAGTTGGAGCTGCTGTCGATCGAAGATCAGGCCATGCCGCGCGGCGGCGGTCGTGGCAAGTCGGGTCGTCCGACACGGCGCAAGGCGGTCAGCACCAAGCGCAAGAAGGACAAGATCAAGCGCAAGGTCGAGCGCAAGCGCCGTCAGCGGTGATAGATCAACGCCCGGGCGATCAGCCATCCATGCCTGACGGGGTCGATCTTTCCGACCTCGTCGAACAGGATGGCGCGATTGCCGTCAATCCTGTCAGCGCCGGGAAAGGCCGAGGTAAACTCACCGATAAGCCGGGTCTGGCAGTGGACAAACAGGGCAAACCGGGCGGACGTGTGCCCGCCCAGCCTGATTGTCGTGCCCTTGGGGCTCAGATAGGCCGGCTGGCCCCATCGCAGAGCCTCGGTCACCGAAACCGCCGGCTGAAGTTCCTGCGCGGTGGCGAGGACCAGATCGCGCAAAACCAGAGCTCCGCGCCTGGTGTCCGCGGCGAATGCCTCGTAGGCAGACGCCACGTTGGGGTCATCGAAACTTCTCATGGCAGGGGGATCGCCTGTTCCATCCGGTCAACATAACTGTTCAGCAGCGTATCCTGTTTGATGCGCCGGGTCAGCCGGGTATCGGCCGGAGTGGCCCGCATCGCAGCCAGCATCGGGCCGACGCTGAGGTCGGCCGAAGTGGGGTGATCCCCCAAAAGATACGGGGCCTGCCACAGATAGGCTGAGATCGCCTCGAGGTCGCGTTCGACCCGTGCCATCCGTTCGGCCTCGGAGAAGCGTCCGATCCCTTGCGACCGAAGGCCTTTCAAGACCGATTTACGGACCGAGTTCGAGATCGGGCGTCGGACGATTCGGGGAATCTCATAGAAGAAGGTGTCGCGCAGAACTGGCCAAACCTCGTCGTTGGCCCAGCGGTCCATGACAATCTGGAAATACAGATGTTCCTCGGCCATGCGGATCAACGCGCGGGACTGGCCCTTTTGCACATCGCTCAGGCCACCGTCGAATTCGGCGCCCTGCGCTTCCAGCCAGTCGCGAATCTGGTCGCTGTCTGGCACCAGGCGTTCGGGTGTGCGCAAAACCGGCAACTTGCTGTGCGGCATCTGTCGCGGATCGACCATGTCCGAGCGGCGCCAATGCAGCCCGGCCAGCTGCAGCATATAGGCGGTTTTGACGCAAAAGGGGCTGGCGCTGAAAAGTCCGAAAGCGGAAGGGTAGGTAAGAAGGGTCAACATAATTGGGCTCCGAAATTGGGGTGCCGCCGGTCTAACGCGAGCTAATGACAGTTTCTGTCATTAGGTTTAGATTGAATGACATCATGTCCCGAACCGCCCGACTGTTCCAATTGATGCAGGCCTTGCGGTCTGGCCCGTCGCCCAAGACCTCGGCGCAGTTGGCGCAGGATCTGGGGGTTTCGGCACGCACCGTGCATCGCGACATCGACGCCCTGCGTGGTCTCGGTGCAGTCATTGATGGCGAGGCCGGGTTCGGGTTTACCCTGATCGAAGACGCGACACTGCCGCCGCTGGGATTCACCGATGACGAGTTGGAGGCGCTGGTTCTTGGCCTGCGCGAGGTGCAACTGATCGGAGACCCGGCTCTGTCGGACGCCGCCGGCGCGGCGCTGCGCAAACTGCAGGGCCGGCTGCCCCACCGCCAGTCCCACCGCCTAAGCCACGCAGTCCTGACCGCCACCCGGTTCGACCGTCCCGCCGCACCCAGCATAGAAGTTGCCGACCTGCGGCAGGCGACGTGGGACGAGCGTGTGGTCGAATTCGACTATACAGATGCGAAAGGTGACGACACGCAGCGCCGCGTGAGCCCACTGAGCATCGTGTACATGGATCATGCCAGCGTGCTTCTCAGTTGGTGCCATCTGAGGCGGGATTTTCGCGTGTTTCGGTTGGACCGGATGCGCGCGATGTCCGTCACCGAGGAAAGTTTCCGCCCCAACCGGGTATCTTTACTGCGCGAGGCGCTGGCCAAGATCCGGGCCGAGCGTGAAGCAAAAGATCAAGGGAGCCAGTCCTGAGCGCTTTGTGATTTGCGCAATCTGGGGTACCCTGTCCGCGAGCAGTAATCAGGAAAACCTGAATCATGAAATATGTGTGTGGCTTTGTGGCCGCCGCATTTTGGGCATCCATCTTGCAGGCGGAGACTTCGAATACAACCAAACGACCACAGATCAGACCGGCGCTGGATTCGATCCAGTTGGCGTCGGCCGATCTGACGGTTTCGATCCGGCCGGTGCCAAGGCCGACCACGGGCATGCACCGGGTGGTCGTCGAAGGCAACACCAGCTTCGAGACCTGGCTGAACGCCTTCCGGCACCGGGCAGTTGCGGCAGGTATCCGGCCACAGGTCCTGGACCGGTTATTGTCCGGCCTGACCTATGACACCGACGCCATCAAGCGCGATCGCAGTCAGGCCGAGTTTTCGAAACCGATCTGGGAGTATCTGGATTCGGCGGTGTCAGACCTGCGCATCGCGAATGGGCGCAAGGCGCTGGTGCGGTACAACGATACGCTGGACCGGATCGAAGCCCGGTACGGGGTCGAAAAAGAGGTGGTGGTCGCGGTCTGGGGGCTGGAAACGTCCTACGGCACGTATCGGGGCAGCAGTCAGACAATCCAATCGCTTGCAACGCTTGCCCATGACGGGCGGCGTGCGCAGTTTTTTGAAACGCAGTTGCTGGCGGCATTGCAAATCGTGCAGGCCGGCGACATCACCTCGGACCGAATGACGGGCAGTTGGGCGGGTGCCATGGGGCACACGCAATTCATGCCGACCTCATACCTGGAGCATGCGGTTGACTTCGACGGCGACGGACGCCGCGACATCTGGTCGGACGATCCTACGGATGCGCTTGCGTCCGCTGCCGCCTACCTTGCCAAGTTCGGGTGGACCAAAGGTCAGCCCTGGGCGGTCGAGGTGCGTTTGCCGAAAGGGTTCGACTATGCCAGCGCCAGTCGGGACGTTAGTTTGCTGCCCTCGGAGTGGGCCGCACGCGGCGTCCGCGCCGCGAACGGCGGTGGCATCGCAGATTTTGGACCCGCCTCGATCCTGCTGCCGGCCGGCAGCGGTGGCGTGGCCTTGATGATCTTTGACAATTTCAGCGTGATTGAGCGCTACAACGGCGCCGATGCCTATGTGATCGGCATCGGCCACCTGTCAGACCGGCTGGCCGGGCAAGGCCCGTTCCGCGCAAGCTGGCCGCGCGGCGAACGGGTGCTGAGCTTTGCCGAACGCAAGGAACTGCAACTGCGCCTGACCCTGGCCGGGTTCGACACGCAGGCCATCGACGGGCGGATCGGTCCGAACACTATCAATGCGCTGCGGGCCTATCAGATGGCGCGGGGTCTTTTGCCCGATGGATACGCCACCGTTCAATTGCTTGAACGGATGCGTTGAACGAAAAAGGGCGGCCCTGCCGGACCGCCCATTTCCGATGTTTTCCTGAATTCACGAGGCCGCTTTCATCAAGCCTTGGGCGATGATCTCGGCCTGCGCCTCGTCCAGAGACTTGTAGATGCGCACGAACATCTCGTCGATATCGGCCGGGGTCAGGATCAGCGGCGGCGAGATGATCATCCGGTCGCCCACATGGCGCATGATCAGGTTGTTGGCAAAGCAGCGATCGCGGCAGATGTACCCGACCGTGCCCGGATCGGACGCGAACTTGGCCCGGCTGGCCTTGTCCGGCGTCAGCGCGATCGAGGCCATCATGCCCACGATCTTGGCCTCGCCGACCAGCGGGTGATCGACCAGCGCCTCCCATTTCTGTTTCAGATAGGGGGCGGCGACATCGCGCACATGCTCGACGATCTTTTCCTCTTCCAGAATGCGCAGGTTTTCCAGCGCAACGGCCGCCGCGACCGGGTGACCCGAATAGGTATAGCCGTGGTTGAACTCGGTTCCGCCGATCACCTCGGCGATCTCGTCATTGACGATCGAGCCGCCGATTGGCGCATAGCCCGAGCTGAGCCCCTTGGCGATGGTCATGATATGCGGGCGGATGTTCATGGTCTGCGAGCCGAACCAGTTGCCGGTTCGACCAAAGCCGCAGATCACCTCGTCGGCGATCAGCAGGATGTCGTACTTGTCGCAGATGCGCTGGATTTCCGGCCAGTAGGTGTCGGGCGCGACGATTACGCCGCCTGCACCCTGAACCGGCTCGGCGATGAAGGCGGCAACGCGGTCTTCGCCCAGTTCCAGGATCGCCGCTTCCAGCTCGCGTGCGCGGGCCAGGCCGAAATCTTCGGGCGTCATGTCGCCGCCCTCGGCCCACCAGTTGGGCTGGTTGATGTGGTGGATGTTCGGGATCGGGATGCCGCCCTGCGCGTGCATGCCGGCCATGCCGCCCAGCGAGGCCGACCCCACACTCGACCCATGATAGGCGTTGTGGCGGCTGATGATGATGTTCTTGTTCGGATGGCCCTTTTCCGCCCAATAGGTGCGGACCAGACGGATGTTGGTGTCATTGGCCTCGGACCCGCCGGCGGCGAAGAAGACATGGTTCAGGTCACCCGGCGCCAACTCGGCCAGCTTGGCCGCCAGCGCGATGGCCGGGACATGGGTCGTTTTGAAGAAGGTGTTGTAGTAGGGCAGTTCGCGCATCTGGCGCGCCGCCACTTCGGCCAGTTCGTCGCGGCCATAGCCGACGTTCACGCACCACAGACCGGCCATGGCATCCAGGATCTCTTCGCCCTCGCTGTCGGTCAGATAAACGCCTTTGGCACGAGTGATGACGCGTGCGCCCTCCTTGCCCAGTGCGCCGTTGGCCGAAAATGGGTGAAGGTGATGCGCCGCGTCCAGAGCCTGCAATTCGGCGGTCGGCATGTGGTTGGTGATGGTCGACATCGGTCTCTACTCCTGAAACAGCGGTTGCCGTCACAATATGATCAAATTTTTTTCTGTCAATCGAATCGCGCTGACCTATTCGGTCGCCAGCGCCTCGGCCATCAGTTCCATGCCCTGTTCGATATCCTGGGTCGTTGCTTTTGCCACTTTTTCAGCGTCGCTGGCGCGCAGGGCATCGATGATGTCCTTGTGCCGGTCCGGAAGGCTCTGGGTGCCGAAGCGCCCGCAGACGACGCGCAAGGACGGGCCGAATCGCAGCCACAGGCGCTCGGCCAGATCCTTTAGAATCGGCGCACCAGCGTGGTCATAGAGTTTTTCGTGGAATGCGTGGTTCAGGCGAAGATAGCCGCCAACGTCCCCGTCGGCGATCGTGCGATCCAGCTGTTCGTCGATCTTTTCAAGCTGGTCGATATCTGCCGTGGTCATGTTGACTGCCGCGCGCCGGGAAAGCTCTGATTCTACGGCATTTCTGGCAAAAATCATCTGTTCTACGTCCGTTGCAGTCAGCAGGGGAACGCTGACCCGCCGGTTGCCCTGAAAGATCAGCGCACCGTCCGAGATCAGGCGCCGGATGGCCTCGCGCACCGGGGTCATGCCTACGCCCAGCGAATCGGTCAGGCCCTGGATCGTGACCGGTTGCCCCGGTACCAGATCGCCGAACATGATCTGCGACTTCAGTGTCTGGTACACCTGTTCATGTGCTGGTCGTTTTTCGGTCTGGGTCACTGCAGCAGATGCCTTATTTTTGATCAAATCCAATTGGTTCACCCCGATCCCAATGCTCCCGGCTTGTCAGGTTTCTTGCCCCGTGAAACCATACGACGTATCGAGGGAAAACGCAAAACTTGATCAAATCCAAAAAAACGGGAAAATGCCCGTACACTTGCAGGGAGAAGAAAATGAAAATCAAAACGCTGACGATGACGGCAATTGTCGCATTGGGGACGTCGGCCGCTGTTGCGGAAGAGGTGCGCGTATACAACTGGTCGGACTACATCGACGAGGAGTTGCTGAGCAAATTCCAGGAAGAGACGGGTCTGACCCTGATCTACGACGTGTTCGACAGCAACGAGGTTCTGGAAACCAAGATGCTGGCCGGAGGATCCGGTTACGATGTGGTGGTGCCGTCGGGCACCTTCCTTCAGCGCCAGATCCAGGCTGGAGCCTTCCAGAAACTGGACATGTCCAAGCTGCCCAATGCAGTTAACCTCTGGGATGTGATCCAGGAACGTACGGCCGGATATGACCCGGACAACGCCTATTCGATCAACTACATGTGGGGCACCACGGGGCTGGGCGTGAATGTCGACAAGGTCAAGGAAGTGCTGGGCGACGATGCGCCCTTGAACAGCATGGACCTGGTGCTGAAGCCCGAGAACATGGAAAAGCTGGCCTCATGCGGCGTCCATTTCCTGGACGCGCCGTCCGAGATCATTCCCATGGTACTCCAGTACATTGGCGAAGATCCGGACAGCCATGACACCGACGTGATCGCCAAGACCGAAGAGGTGCTGATGGGCGTGCGTCCCTACATTCAGAAGTTCCACAGCTCGGAATACATCAATGCACTGGCCAATGGGGACATCTGCGTGGCCGTGGGCTGGTCGGGCGACATTCTGCAGGCCCGCGATCGGGCGGATGAGGCCGACAACGGTGTGACCATCGAATACCATCCGTTTGCCGAAGGCTCGCTGATGTGGTTCGACCAGATGGCCATTCCGGTGGATGCACCCAACCCGGACGGCGCGCATAAATTCCTGAACTTCATCCTGGATGCCAACAACATGGCGGCGGCGTCGAACTACGTCTACTACGCCAACGGCAACAAGGCGTCGCAGGAGTTTCTGGAAGAAGACGTGATCGGCGATCCGGCGATCTACCCGGATGATGCCACGATGCAGAACCTCTACATCACCACGCCTTACCCGGCCAAAACGCAGCGGGTCGTGACCCGCCTGTGGACCAAGATCAAATCGGGCACCTGATCCGAAATGATTGCGCAAGGCAGAATGGTTCTGCCTTGCGCACAACCTGTACAGGCTGACTTACGGGGGCCGATTTGAACTCTACCGTCTTTGCGCCGTGGGAAGATCCGCAGGCGAAACCCTTGATCCAGTTCAAAAATGTGACCAAGCGATTCGGGGACTTTACTGCCATCGACAATCTGTCGCTGGACATCTTCGAGCGGGAATTTTTTGCTTTGCTGGGGCCGTCGGGTTGCGGCAAGACGACGATGATGCGGATGCTGGCGGGGTTCGAGAAACCCACCGATGGCCACATCATGCTGAGTGGTCAGGACATCGACCCGGTGCCGCCGAACAAGCGGGCGGTCAACATGATGTTCCAGTCCTATGCGCTGTTTCCCCATCTGAATGTCTGGGACAACATCGCCTTTGGCCTGCGCCGGGACAACATGCCCAAGCATGATCTGGAAGACCGGGTCGAGGAGATGCTGCGCCTGACCCGTCTTGAAAAATTCGCCCGCCGCAAGCCGCATCAGATCTCGGGCGGGCAGCGGCAGCGCGTGGCTCTGGCCCGGTCGCTGGCCAAGGCGCCGAAACTGCTGCTGCTGGACGAACCTCTTGGTGCACTGGACAAAAAGTTGCGCCAGGACACCCAGTTCGAACTGATGGACATTCAGGAAAAGACCGGCACCACCTTCGTGATCGTGACCCACGACCAGGAAGAGGCAATGACGGTGGCCAGTCGCGTTGCGGTGATGGATCAGGGTCAGTTGATGCAGGTCGCCACGCCGGACCGGATCTACGAAAACCCGAACTCGGTCTATGTCGCCGATTTCATTGGGGACGTGAACATCATCGAAGGTCGTGCAACCGCCGCCGGTGAGGGCTCGTACAGTATCGAATGGGCCGAGGGCCAGCCGCCACTGACGGCGACATCGGCGGCAAGCTTTGGAAACGGGCAGGCCTGTCACCTGGCCATCCGGCCGGAAAAGGTAACGATCTCGGCCGAGCGTCCTGCCGATGCCGTCAACGCAGTGCAGGGCAAGGTGCATGACATTGCCTATTTGGGCAACCTGTCGACCTACCATGTCGAATTGCCAAACGGGACGATCATCAAGGCGCAAACGGCCAACACACGGCGGATTTCCCGCCGGTCCTTTACTTGGGAAGACCCTGTCTGGCTGTCCTGGACAGCCACGGCGGCGGTTCTGCTGGCAGACTGATGCGCCGCGCAGTCCTGATCGCCATTCCCTATGTCTGGCTGCTGGCCCTGTTCCTGGTGCCGTTCTTCATCGTGTTGAAGATCTCGCTGTCGGACATCGCGCTTGCGATCCCGCCCTACACCCCGACTCTTGATCTGTCGCAAGGCTGGGCCGGGATCAAGGAATTCTTCAGCCAGCTGGATTTCGAGAATTTCGTCTGGCTGACCGAGGACGACCTGTACTGGAAAGCCTACCTGTCCAGCGTCAAGATCGCGCTGATCGCGACCGCGCTGACCCTGCTGGTGGGCTATCCCATCGCCTATGGCATGGCCCGCGCGCCCGAGGAATGGCGCCCGACGCTGATGATGCTGGTCATCCTGCCGTTCTGGACCTCGTTCCTGATCCGCGTCTATGCGTGGATGGGGATCCTATCGAACGAAGGCTACCTGAACCAGTTCCTGCTGTGGACGGGCATCATCTCGACCCCGCTGACCATTCTGAACACGCAGACGGCCGTCTATATCGGCATCGTCTACACCTATCTGCCCTTCATGATCCTGCCGATCTATGCCGCGCTTGATCGGTTGGACGGCTCGCTGATCGAGGCGGCCGAGGATCTGGGCTGTTCGCGCACGCAGGCCTTCTGGCTGGTGACCATCCCGCTGTCGCGCCCGGGCATCATTGCGGGATGCTTCCTGGTGATGATTCCGGTGATCGGTGAATTCGTGATCCCCTCGCTGCTGGGCGGGTCGGGCACACTGATGATCGGCAAGGTCTTGTGGGAGGAGTTCTTCTCGAACCGCGACTGGCCGGTGGCCAGCGCCGTGGCGGTGATCCTGCTGCTGATCCTGGTGATCCCGATCGTGCTGTTCCAGCGCAACCAGCAGAAACAGGCGGAGGCAGAGCAATGAACAGGCTGAGCTGGTTCAACACGGTCTCGCTGACGCTGGGCTTTGCGTTTCTGTACATCCCGATGGTGATCCTGATCATCTTCAGCTTCAATGAAAGCAAGCTGGTCACGGTCTGGGCCGGGTTCTCGACCAAATGGTATGGCGAGCTGATGCAGAACCAGGCGTTTCTGGATGCTGCTTGGGTCACCGTTCGCGTTGCCGTGTTCTCGTCGACGCTGGCGACCATTCTGGGCACCATGGCCGCCTATGTCATGGTGCGCGGCGGGCGGTTCTTTGGCCGCACGCTGTTCTCCGGGATGATCTATGCGCCGCTGGTGATGCCCGAGGTGATCACCGGCCTGTCGCTGTTGCTGCTGTTCATCGGCATCGGGCTGGACCGAGGCATCCTGACCATCGTGCTGGCGCATACGACCTTTTCGATGTGCTACGTCTCGGTCGTGGTGTCCTCGCGGCTGGTGACGTTCGATCAGTCGCTGGAAGAGGCGGCGTTGGATCTGGGCTGCTCGCCGGCGCAGGCCTTTCGGTTGGTGACGCTCCCGATCATCGCGCCTGCGGTGATCTCGGGGTGGTTGCTGGCCTTCACCCTGTCGCTGGATGACCTGGTGATCGCGTCCTTTACGTCCGGCCCCTCGGCCACGACCCTGCCGATCAAGATCTTCTCGGCCGTACGTCTGGGGGTCAGCCCGGAAATCAACGCGTTGTCGACCATCATGATCGCCGTGGTCACCGTGGGCGTGATCACCGCTTCGCTGGTGTCGAAACGCGCGATGGTCCGGCAGCGGCAAGAGGAACAAGCCGCCGCGCGCACCGAATGAGGCGGATCTTTCCGGCCTATACCTATGGCCCCGGCCCCCGCGCGGGGTGTTGGTGGGATGAAACCGTGCCAGCGCCTGACTGGCCCGTTCATTCAGGTGACTTGTCGACCGACGTTGCGATTGTCGGCGGCGGGTTCACCGGATTGTCTGCGGCCCTGCACCTCGCCGAACGCGGTGTGTCTGTCGCCGTGTTCGAGGCCGAAGCTCCGGGCTGGGGCGCTTCGGGACGCAATGGTGGATTTTGCTGCCAAGGAGGGTCCAAGCTTGGTTCCGCGACACTGGAGCGGCGCTATGGGGTATCGGCGGCACAGGATTATGCGCAGGCCGAAACCGAAGCTGTCGCCTTGGTTGCGGATCTTTTGCAGCGCTTTCGGATCGATGCCGACGTTCACTCAGAAGGAGAGACGCAGCTGGCGCACAGCCCGCGCGCGATGGAGAGGCTTCGGCGTCGCGCGGACAGCGGTGGGGTTCTGCATGAGCCGTCGGATTTGGAACGCCTCGGTATGGGGGGCCGTTTCTTTGGCGGATATACCGACCCGGTCGGTTTTGGGCTGAACCCGCAGAAATACCTGTTCGGGTTGGCCCGGGCCGCGCAGGCGCAAGGAGCCGCAGTATTCTCGAAAAGCACGGTTCAGTTCATCAAAAATGCCGTGTCCGGGTACAAGATGACCACCCCCACGGGCCGTGTTCAGGCCAAGATGGTGTTGATCTGCACCAATGGATATTCCAGCGACGATCTGCCCGACTGGTTGGCCGCCCGTTACATGCCCGCTCAGTCCACGGTCATGGTGACACGTCCGCTGACCGGCGCTGAATTGCAGGTACAGGGTTGGACTTCGCGCCAGATGGCGTACGACACGCGCAACCTTCTGCACTATTTCCGTCTGATGCCGGATAATCGGTTCCTGTTCGGTATGCGGGGTGGGCTTATGTCCTCGCCGAGCGCCGAGGCTGCGATCCGTCGCAAAGTACGCCGTGACTTTGATCGCATGTTCCCGGGTTGGGCCGAGGTTGAGGCAACTCATATGTGGTCAGGTATGGTTTGCCTGACCCGCGACCTGCTGCCCTTCGTCGGGGAGGTTCCGGGCCACCCGGGCTTGTTTGCCGGTCTGGCCTATCACGGGAACGGCGTGGCGATGGGCAGCTATTGCGGGCGGGCATTGGCCCGCTTGGTCTTGGGTGAGCCCGCGAATATTCCGGACGTCATCGCCAAACCGCCGTCAAAGTTCCCCTTCGGGCGCTGGCGGCGACTTCTGATGCCACCGGCTTATGCGGCGATGGCACTTGCCGATTTGTGATACGGCCCACAGTCAGAGGGCCGCAACCTCAAGGTCAAAGCCGGCCCTATAGGCTGGCGCGCCATTCTCGGCCCGCCACAGGCAGTAGGCAGCCATGCGCCAATTGTACCAGGGCTTCAGCGCGAGGTATCGGCGCACCGTCTGCGGGCTGTCATAGGCCGACAGAAACGTAGCCTCTTCCTCGGGGCTCAGCGCCTTGCCGCGATAGAGGTGCTGCATAGCGGGTGACAGGAACAGGGCAAGATCCTCGCATGGGTCACCCATCGCCGGGCATTGCCAGTCGATCAGTGTCAGCCCCGCAGAGGAGACGAGGATGTTGCCGGCCACTGGGTCGCCATGGATCAGGCATACTCGGGGGGTTGGCGGCACCTGGGTCCCGGGTTTGCAGTCGGCCAGAACGGCGCTGAGTTCCGAGCGGCAACCCTTCAAGATACGGGTGCCGTGATGATCGAGATCAACGCTTCCATTGCATCCCTTAGGGACCTCAAGCACGACTTCTTGGGTGTGCAGATCATGCAGCAGTTCCGCCACCTGCGCGGTGCCTTCTCGCCATGGTGTCCCAGCCGCATGGTCATAAAAAACCCAGCGATCCGGGCCAAAGCGGCCCGAGGCGCGAAGCCGCGGAACAAACCCCGTCGCTGCAAGCGCGTGCAGACAGGCTGCTTCGAGTTGGGCGTCGTTGCGAAATAGCGGGTTTTGTAGCGAAGACCGGTAGAACTTCAAAACCCGGTCCGGCTCGGCGTCCAATACCTTCCACACCTGGTTCGTGCGTCCGCCATACAGCGTCTCGAACTGGGCGTCTTTTGCGATCAACCCGCTTTCGACAAGTTGGTCTGAAAGGCCAGGTGGAGGAGCGGTTGGAACGGACAGTTGGGACACCGGAGCGTTGCGAATCTGGATGGCCAATCCTTGGCCCGCAGCGCTCCCGAGTTCAAGCGCCGGTACGAACGGCAACGACGTCGGTCGCCGGAATCACGACGCCACTGTCCAAGGTCAACATGACAACACCGGCCCCGACTTGGGCTTCGACGACGCGGCTGTAGGTGGCCGCGGGCCGCGCCGAGAGCAGTTCATCCCTCAAATAGCTTTCCAGCGTTGCGGAATAGGTGCCGTTGGGCAGCGGATTGCCCGACGCATCCACTCCAGCCCAAAGAAACTCGGTTTCAGATACCGGAACAGAGACCCGATCGATTTCGGTTTCGTCAGAATCCTTGATGACCAGCACAGACGCATCCGCGCCCAGGTCGGGCCGAGTGAATATGGTCTGTGGCTGGCCATCAAACCGGAAGGTGGTTGCCCCCTGCACATCGACCCCAATCCAGTTGGACAGCTCATCCAGGTTGACGCTGCTCAGGGCGGCGGTGAGGTTTGCCAGAAGGTCGTTGGTCTGAACCTGCTGCTCGACCATCGAAAACTGGGCGAGCTGCGATGCATATTCCGACGAATCAAGTGGCTCCAGAGGGTCCTGGTTGCGCGCCTGCGCTGTCAACATCATTAGAAACGTCTCGAAGTCCGAGGTCAGCCCTGTTGCCGCCGAGGTTCCCGTTGGTTGCGCTGTTGAGGGTGTTTGTGTCGCGGATGCCGCTGTGGTGATCATGGGTCAAAGCCTCAGGTCCAACGCCCGGTCCACCTGGGTTGGGCGGGCCCGAGCGGGTGTTTCGGTTGCAGGGTCAAGGTCTCCCGCGGTGATGAATGTGCTGCGTTCAGGTGGCTCACCGTCCTGATCTGGGTTCGCCGAGGTGCCCAGATAAAAGGAAAGATCGCCCAGCCCCATCTCTTTGAATTCGGCTGACAGGATCGAAATATGCCGGCGCATGAGGTCCATGGTTTCGGGCCGGTCAGCGACGATCATCATGTGCAACCCGTCTTCGCGCCCGGTCACCTTGATCGAAACTTTGCCCAGCTCTTCCGGAGTCAGTGCGATCTCCACGCTACCGCTTCCCGGCTTTGCGACGATGGTGGCCGCCATTTGCCCGGCGACCGCCCGAGCAATTTCCGCCCGGCCCGAGAACGGGGCGCCGTTGGTCGGGCCTGTATCCCTTTGCGCTGGGGACGCACCCAAGTCCTGCGTTGGCATCCGGTCGTGCAGACTGTCCTCCGGCATCGGTTCCTTCAGCGCTGCGCGGTCCGGTGTTCCGACGATCTGTGCCCGGATGATGGCTTCGGTTCCCTGGCCGGCAGGTTTGGCCGGCCGCTGAACCACCACCCCCGATCCGGTGGCCTGCTCGTCTCGTCTGGCTTCTTTTCCGGCTGCAGTGCGCAATTCGTCCTTACGGTTATGCAGGCCCCCACTCATTCCAGGTTCGGTGGCGTTCAACTGCTCTTTTGCAGCTGGCGTAGGTTGCGACGGTGTGTTCCCGGCACGCTCGGACGCTTCGGTTCCCTTGCCCAAGTCGCCAGCGAGTGATCGGCGATCGGGATCATCGGTTTCTGCGTGCATGGCCGCGGCGGCAGTTGACTGGCGCCCCTCCGCAGGGGGACTTGCCCCGAGAGTGGCGTGCGCCGTCGCCTCGCGCTTTGGAAGTTCACCGGGCGTTGCCGCGGACAGAGGTGTGTCTTTCAGTCGGGCGTCCTGTTGTGATCCCTGCAATTCCAGCGGTTCAGCCAAATCAGGTTCGGCCTGCGGGACATCCGGGCTGGTGTCTTCATCGTCATCCACGATTTCTGGATCCGTGCGGCTGTCCGGATGAGGTTTCGCCTCGGCCTCGAGGTTCGGCATCTCTTCTTCGGCCATGAGTTCCGCGAAATCAGAGTCGCCTTTTGCTGCGGGCTCGGGCTTTGCGGCCCAATCCTGCTTTCCGCCGGAAATCACATTGGTCATCATGGTCAGGGCGTTGGGCATTTTGCTCCGGCTCCGGTTGTTTGGCCCAAACCTGCCCTCAAGGTAGTTACGTTTATTTTAACCGCTCTTCGCTTTGATCCACAAAGATCGAAACAATTTTCGGAGAGGGCGATGGAAATCCCAAACTTCGCGCCGGTACCGCGCAGCAATATGACCGAACAAAGACTCAAGGCCGCGGCGGTCGAGCTTGAGGCAACTTTTCTAGCCGAGATGCTGAAGGCCGCAGGCTTGGACAAGGCGCGGCAGGCTTTCGGAGGTGGCGCGGGCGAAGACCAGTTCTCGTCTTTCCTATTGCAGGAGCAGGCCAGGCAATTGGCCCGATCCGGCGGGATCGGACTGTCTGAAACCCTTTTCAATGCAATGTTGGAGAAGACCCATGCCGACTGAGCACAAGCAGGGACTGATTAAGGCTCTCGAGGAGGTTCTCGATCTCGAGCGCAGGGCTTTGGTCGAGGGGGACCTGGATCGACTGGGCCAGATGATGCCGCAGAAGGAAAAGCTGATCGGCGCAATCAACGAGATGCAGGTGCACGACAGTGACGACTTGATTCGGCTGCACCAGAAGGTCGAGCGCAATCAAGGCCTGCTGAACAGCGCGGCCGAAGGGATCCGGGCGGTCATGAACCGGATGGCTGAACTCAGAAAAATCCGGCAGGAATTTACGACCTATGACGCGGCCGGACAACGCAATGGTTTCGCCGTCCGTCAGGACCCCAAACTGGAAAAACGTGCCTAGCGGCCGGTTTGATTCAAATCCGTCCTTTTCCGTCGGACCGCCTTAGCACTCCGTTAGGAGGTCAGGCCCAAAAGTGGTCCCGCACCTCGAAAGAAGGTGGCGCGAGCACCGACCGGTAGCTCGCACAGGTCAGAACGACAACACGTCCGCCAATGATGGTCGGGCGTCACTGGGCGAAGAAGGCCCGAATAGAAAAGGATGAAAAACATGTCCAGCATTCTGACAAACAACGGCGCGATGGTGGCGCTGCAGACCCTGAAATCGGTCAACAAGAACCTTGCAGCAACCCAGAACGCGATTTCGACGGGTAAAGATGTCGCTACCGCCAAGGACAACTCGGCCGTATGGGCGATTTCCAAGGTGATGGAATCCGACGTCAACGGTTTCAACGCGATCAAGGATAGCCTGGCACTGGGTGAATCGACTGTCGCCGTGGCGCGGAACGCTTCGGAAACCGTGACCGACCTGCTGACCCAGATGAAGAACAAGATCGTCGCCGCACAGGAGGACAACGTCGACCGCGGCAAGATCAATGATGACGTAACCGCCCTGCGGGACCAGATCGCATCGGTTGTCGGTGCCGCACAGTTCAACGGCCTCAATCTTGTGGACGGGTCAGCGGGCACCGCATCGATCCTGTCGTCGCTGGATCGCGACAGTGCGGGCAACGTGACCTCGTCGTCGATTTCGGTGGCCAGCCAGGACCTGTCGACCGGTGGATACGCCAGCAAGGGTGTTCTGGCCGGCTCGGACAACGCGACCACTGACAATGACGCCGCCGGGTTCACAATGGACAAGTCGGGCGGGTCTGGTGACATCGTGATCGATAGTTCGACCGACAACTTCGCCGTCGGTGACAAAGTGTCGATCACGATCGGGGACAAAGTTGCTTCGTACACCGTACAGGCCAGCGATCTGGACCCTTCGGGAACCTATGACTCTGCCTACACAGATGCCATCGTGGCAGTGGGGCTGAAGAACCAGATCGACGCGCTTGGGATCACCGGTGTTGCGATCGATTATGACTCCAGCGCGCCGGGTACGCTGTCCTTCGTGACCGGGACCGCAACCGCTGGTGCTGACGCAGATCGCGACGTAACCGTTTCGGCCCAGTTCACCAATGCCGGTTCTGGCGGTCTTGGTGCGTTGTCGTCGATTGACGTTTCGACCAGTGCCGGCGCTGCCGCAGCACTGGGCACGATCGAAACCTTGATCGACACGGCGATTGATGCGTCGGCCGCGTTCGGTTCGGCCCAAGGGCGGATCGAGACCCAGAAGGAGTTCATCTCGAACCTGACTGACTCTTTCAAATCCGGCATCGGCTCGCTGGTGGACGCCGATATGGAAGAGACCTCGGCCCGTCTGCAGGCCCTGCAGGTCCAGCAGCAATTGGCGACACAATCGCTGTCGATCGCCAACCAGGCGCCGCAGTCGATCCTCTCGCTGTTCCGCTAAGGCGGAAACTTGGCCGGGGCGTGATCTACGCGCCCCGGCTGTGACTGCAAATACGACGGCCTTTTGAAAGGATTTCAAGTGACCCCGCAAACGCTTGCACAACGGGCATATGCTCAGTCCGCCGCTCCGACGCGAACCCCGCGTGATACCGAGTATGAGGCGATTTCAAAGATCACGCATCGGCTCAAGGCAGCGGCCGCGCGCAAAGCCTCGGATTTCGCGGGCTTTGTTCAGGCCCTGCATGAAAACCGCCGCTTGTGGTCCGTCCTGGCCAATGGCGTCGTGGACTCGGACAATGCACTGCCGAATGAGCTGCGCGCGCGGATTTTCTATCTGGCCGAGTTCACCGAGCAGCATACAGGCCAGGTTCTGGCCAGCAAGGCCGGGGTCGAGCCGCTGCTTGAAATCAATCTGGCGGTTTTGCGCGGGCTACGTCAGCGGGGGACCGCGTAATGGGCGGGCTGGTTCTGAAGCTGGCTCCGAAAGAGCGGGTTCTGATCAATGGCGTTGTGATCGAGAACGGCGACCGCCGGACCCGCTTTTCAATCATGACGCCCGAGGCAAATGTCCTTCGGTTGCGCGACGCGATACATCCCGACGAAGTGACGACCCCGGTCAGGCGCGTGTGTTACGCGGCCCAGCTGGTCCTGTCCGGAGATCTGGAAGCCGGAGACGCAAAACAACAGCTGCTGCGACGGATCGAGGAACTGAGCCAGGTCTTCACGGATGTCGACAGTCGCCGGGTCCTGGCACAGGCGACCGAAGCCCTGGTGACCGAGCAGTACTACAAATGCCTGAAGGCTCTTCGATCGTTGCTGCCGCGCGAAGAGCGTCTGATGGCCTATCGGCAATGACATTCCTGCCGGTCATTCCAGCCGGGGGTATCGTGGGGTGGCGTTTTTTGCAGCGCACCTATGACGCCCAGTTGCAGGCCTTTTCCACCTCGGTGGTCAATGACCGGGACACGCAGTATTTTGTGGAAAACATCCGAAACGTCCGGTCGGCAGAAGATTTGGTCTCTGACCGGCGACTGCTGCAGGTCGCGTTGGGCGCGTTCGGATTGGACGGTGATCTGGACAATCGGTACTTCATTCAAAAGGTCTTGTCAGACGGTACGAGTTCGGATGACGCCCTTGCGAACCGGCTTGCTGACAGCAGATATCGGGAGTTTTCCGAAGCATTCGGCTTGGGTCCGGGCGAAGTCCGGAAAACCGCACTGATCACTGACATGGAGAAGATCGCTCAGAAAAATGTCGTCGCCCGGTTCGAAAGCTCGGTCGGAGAAGCCGACGACTCCATGCGGATCGCGCTTTTTGCCCAGCACGCTTTGAAAGACCTTGCCGGGCAGTCCGGAAGCGAGACCAAGAAGTGGTACGATCTGATGAGCCTACCGCCGTTGCGCAGCATGATGGAAACAGCGCTGGGCCTGCCGGCAAGCTTTGGACAGCTGGATATCGACAAGCAGCTGGACGTATTTCGGGACAGGCTGAGTAGAGTGACTGGTTCGCCGAACCTTTCGCAGTTCGTCGATGCCGATGCCATTGCCGAGCTGACGGATACTTATCTCGCCCGGACTCGGATCGCACAGATGCAAAGTTCGATTTCTCCCGCGCAAACTGCTTTGATTTTGCTGGGTGCCGCAAGTTAAACCGTTCGGGCTAAGGTCAGTACCTCGCGCCAGGATCAAAAGACGCACCAGTGCCGTGCGCAGCTATGAGTGGCCATTTAGGATCGGGGGGCAAGGGTGCCGGGTGCTCAGGCATCCAGAACCGTGTCAGCGGATGTCTGCAAGGCAAAAGACATCACCGGATGCGAAACGTTGTGCAGGTCGACCGGCCCCAATGGGACGGCCCGGGAACAGGCCGGCTCGATATCTTCGGACACGACGATCCGATGGCCATTGAGCTTGCCGAACTCGCCCAACCGCGCCGCGACATTGGCTGCATGTCCGATCACCGTAAAATCAAGCCGCTCGCGCGAACCGACATTTCCGTACGTGACACGCCCGAACGATACGCCGATCGAACAATCGCATTGCCGGTTCTTGTCGGAGCGACGCAACTCGGCCAATTTCTCGACGATTTCAACGGCACTGCGCTGAGCGTCTGACCGTGCCTTGCCGGGGTCCTCACCTGCCGGGAAAACCGCAAGAACGGCGTCGCCGATAAATTTCAGAACCTCACCGTCATTTTCGTGGACGATGCCGGACACCGTTTCGAAGAATTCGTTCAACAGGTTGATGTATTCCGTGCGGCCCAGATCCTCTTCCAGACTGGTCGAGTTGCGCAGGTCACAGAACATGATGGCCGCGTCGATGTCATCGCCGTCGCCGCGACGAATGTCGCCGCCCAAAACACGGGCCCCGGTTCTTTTGCCCACATAGGTCTCGAGAAGGGCCTGGGCATTCTCGCGCTGCATGAACACCTCATAGTAGCGGGCGATGACGGCCGAGCACTCAAAGACAAGCCCCAGGTTTTCCGTGGTAAAGCCGTTGGGGTGGTCGCAGGTCAACGTCAGGACGTTGATGCGCCCGTCGGAAAACGGCAGAGGCATTGCCACGTAATCGGTGCCCCCCTTGGCGCGCAGGTCCTCCATGATGGGGAAACTGTTGTGGGGGTTGTCGACGTTCAGCCGTTGCCGAACGCCGCCCAACCCGTTCGAGACATGCCGCAAGGGGCTGTTGATGAAAGCGGGGTGATCGTGAATCTCGTAGGTTGGAATATTGGTCGAAATCTCCTCGGCACCCTTTTCCCAGATGTAGTGCTTACCTGCGATCAGGGGATGCAGCGACCAGACAAGGATGCTGAGACGTTGAATCGCGATGCCGTGTTCCAGCATTTTTTCGGCTAGGGTCTTGGTGAAATCTTCGGGTGTTGCGATCGACCCCGCGCCACGCATCAGCCAATCGATCAACGGGCCGCTGATGTTGCCGTCTCGCGGTTGGCGCAATTGATTGTCGCCCAGATCGATATGAGTGTACGCCGCCGGCATGAAGCCGATGTGACCCTGGATGGCTTTGCTTTCAGGCAGGGAATCCTCGTAGGCCCAAACCGAGTTTGCCAACCGTTCGTCGCCAATCAGGACATCGTGATAGGTTGCCGTGCCCTTGAACGGGCAGAAGGTCTGCAACTCGGTCTCACCGCTCAGATCAACGCGCACGTCTTCGCGCGGAACATAAATCGCAGGCGGCAGCCGGGTTTCATACATGACCTTGGCATTCGTGCTTTCAGCCAGAAGGATGTCATCGCGGTAGATGGCAACCCTGCCGTCAAGCGTTTCGATCGAAATTCCGTAGCCGTTCGTATTCCGTGTGGCGTGGACATTCATCGGCCGTCTCCCTTGCCCGGGTCCCTAGAGGATGGGCTTTTGCAGCCCGATTTCCAAGGGGCGCAACACAGAATTTACCGATCGCGATCCACGGCCGAGACGGTCAGACCATCTGGATCACGTCTTTTTCGATCGCCAGCATATAGCCCTTTTTGGCGATGTTTTTGACCAACAGCTCGCTGACCATCTGATTGCCCAGCGCGTCCCGCAGCCGTTTGATGCGCGTGGCCCCGGCGGCTTCGTCACAGTCCGATATGTCTCGGCCAGAGATCATGGCTTCGATCTGAACCCCCGACAGCACTTCGTCGTCGAGACGGGACTCGGCCAGGACGGCCAGCGTTTCCATCGCTGCGGGCGTCAGCTTGAAATCCATGTTGTTCAGGTAGACGGTGTTCTCTTCGCGACTGATCAGCAGCGACGTGACCTGGATTCCCGTGCGCTCGATCTGGGCCATTCTACGGTTCAACGTCACCAGCATCACCAGAAAGACCAAGGCGGCCAACAGCATGGCCGTGGCAAAGATCAGCAGCACGAAGATCACCATCCGGTAGCTGGCCAGCGTGTCGGCAAATGCGGTTCCGGATTGCGCGAGGATCTCCAGCAATCGGATTTCAGCCTGGGTGGTCAGATCGCTTTCGACGAACAGCCGCTCGACCCGAGCGTTGAAAGCATTGGCATCGGGCAGGGTCCAGAACAAGAAGGCTGCGGCCGTAATCAGGATCACGACAATTGCGGCGATGCCTGCTCCAACCAGCCGGGTGCCAGACCGCCGCGCCTCAGAAACGGAGATAGAATTTTCCGGCATTGGCCTTCCTTTGATCCAACCCTTCCGGTCCAAAAACGCTGATCACGTTGAGCAACGTCCACCCCGAGGATTTCAGCCTTTTGGCCACCTCTTGCTTGGCTTGCCCCTTTTTGCAGGCGGACACCTGCATCACGCCATAGTGCAGGCGCAGCGGGTTGTCCTGTTTGGCCTTGTAATCGGCATAGCATTCGGCCGCCGAAACGGTGGTGCTCAGCGATATCAACGTCGCAACGACCAGGAAAGAGAGGATCTGTTTCATAGGCTGCATCCTGCGCATGGCTTGGCACGATATTCAATATCTCAAAGGGTTTGCGGCGATGATATCGGATAACACCGGGCCGTTATTGCTTGTCTGTCGGCGGGTGGCCGAAAGCTGTTGCATCAGTTTCGCGGTTAGCCACTGGCGCCGCGTCCCGCTTTGAAAGGACACTTGTCATGCACCGGAAGTTCATCGCCCTCGTCGTCGCCACCGCAGTCGCCATCACCGGCGTTTCCGCATCCCAGGCCAAGGCGGCCGACGCCCATGACATTCTGGGCGGGTTGGCGGCCATTGCCATCATCGGCGCGGCCGTCAATCACTATAACAAGGAAAAGCGCAAAGAGCGTGTCACCCGGCAGAACAACTATGTCCACCAGCCGCAAAACGTTCGGCCGGATCATATCCGCCCTCTGCCCCGGCGTGTCGCCCGCTATGACCTGCCGCAACGTTGCCTGAAGACCTACAACGGCTATTCGAAGAAACGTCCTTTGCTGGGGCCGAACTGCCTCGAGAAACACTACAAACATGCCAATAGCCTGCCACAACAGTGCAAAGTGGGGTTCTGGGACGGCAAGAAGGTGAAGCGGGCCTACGAACCCGCCTGCCTGCGCCAGAAAGGATACCGCGTGGTTTACCAGTAATCGGTTTCGAGCAGGAGCAGCGCCGCAGAAGCGCTGTGCGGGAGGGGGGCGGCCTGGGTCGCCTCCTTCTTTTTTGTTGCGGTTCGGGCCAAAAAACGGTTTGCCGATGGGATGACGACTCCGACGTTTGAATTGGAACAGGCGCTGATTGCGCAGGGCTACCCCCGAATAGCAGGTGTAGATGAGGTTGGCCGCGGCCCATTGGCCGGTCCGGTCGTGGCGGCTGCGGTCATTCTGAATCCGCAAGACATTCCCGACGGTTTGAATGACTCCAAGAAGCTGACGGCGCGCAGGCGGCTCGCCCTTGAAGAAGATCTGCGCGCCCGGGCCGAGTTTGCCATTGCCGAGGCGTCGGTTGAGGAAATTGATGACCTCAATATCTTGTATGCCTCTCATCTGGCGATGGAGCGCGCAGTCTCCGCCCTGCATCCTGCGCCGGACTACCTGTTGATCGACGGCAATCTGATCCCCAAAGGGCTGACCTTGCCGGCGCAGGCTGTGGTCAAAGGGGATGCGAAGTCAGTCTCGATTGCGGCGGCGTCGATCCTTGCAAAGAATTGGCGCGATCAGCTGATGGTGGATTTGGCGCAACAGCATCCGGGCTACGGCTGGGAAACCAATGCGGGCTATCCGTCCAAACAACACCGCGAGGCGCTGCAAAATCTTGGGGTAACCCCACACCATAGACGTTCATTCAAGCCCGTCCACAATATCTTGTATCAAGAGTAAATCGTAACCCTCTGATTCAAAAAAGAATTTGACGCCGAATCCGGTTTGACTCATCCTAGTCTCAACCAAATGAGCGCAAAAGCGCCGTGGAACTTGAGGCAGAGACATGACAACTACCAAGACAAAGGGCGCATCCGCGCTCCCTTTAAACACGATTCTATCTGGCGACTGCATCGAGGTGATGAACAGTCTGCCCGAGGCGTCGGTCGACCTGATTTTTGCGGATCCGCCGTATAATTTGCAGCTGAAAGGACAGTTGCATCGCCCGGACAACAGCCAGGTGGATGCGGTCGATGATCACTGGGACCAGTTCTCGAGCTTTGCCGCCTATGACCAGTTTACCCGCGAGTGGCTGAAGGCCGCGCATCGCCTGCTCAAGCCCAATGGGGCGATCTGGGTGATCGGCTCGTATCATAACATCTTCCGTGTGGGCTCGGCCCTGCAGGATGCGGGCTATTGGATTTTGAACGACGTGATCTGGCGCAAGTCGAACCCGATGCCGAATTTCCGCGGCAAGCGGTTCACCAACGCGCATGAAACGATGATCTGGGCCAGCAAGCGGGAAGGGGCGAAATACACCTTCAACTATGAGGCGCTGAAGGCCTTGAATGAAGGCGTGCAGATGCGCAGCGACTGGGTGCTGCCGATCTGCACGGGCCACGAGCGTCTAAAGGACGAAAATGGTGACAAGGCGCACCCAACGCAAAAGCCCGAGTCACTGTTGCACAGGGTTCTGGTTGGTTCGACCAACCCGGGTGACGTGGTGCTTGATCCGTTCTTTGGCACCGGAACCACTGGCGCAGTGGCCAAAATGCTGGGCCGCGAGTTCATCGGGATCGAGCGTGAGGACAGCTATCGCAAGGTGGCCGAAAAGCGCATCGCCAAGGTGCGCAAGTTCGACCGTGACGCGCTCGAGGTCAGCGCCAGCAAACGCGCCGAGCCGCGCGTGCCTTTCGGCCAGCTGGTCGAACGCGGCATGTTGCGCCCGGGCGAAGAGCTGTATTCGATGAACCAGCGGCACAAGGCCAAGGTGCGGGCCGACGGCACGCTGGTGGGCGACAATATCAAGGGCTCGATCCATCAGGTGGGCGCGCATCTGGAAAACGCGCCGTCCTGCAATGGCTGGACATACTGGTGCTTCAAGCGCGACGGAAAAACCGTTCCGATCGACGTGCTGCGCCAGCAGATCCGGGCCGAACTGCACAACTGATCACACCAATACCGCCGGTGCCTGTGGCCTGACACATGGTACCAAGCCTTGCCCCGCCGAACCCGGCGGGGTCTTTTGTTTTTGGCCCCGTGATGTTTGGATGGTGCGACCCCATATCCCGCTACATAGCGAGGGAGCATCAGAAATGTCTGATACCACGGCCAGCCAATCCCGGTTTCAGCGGTTTTTCGTGACCACGCCGGACAAATTCAATTTGGACAACAAATACACCGAAGCCGCGCTGGAACGGCACAAGCGCGAGGGGCTGGAACTGGCCGTCCGCGCCCGCTGGATCGCCATGGCGTTGACCGGTGTCCTGCTGGTGTTTCTGAATCCGAACTGGGATGTGATGTGGTATCATTTCATCCTGCTGCTGCTCTGCGGCAACGGCTGGTTGATCCGGCGCGCTGGCCGTGTGGGCCAATCCCGGATCGAGCTTCTGCTGATATTCGCCGATCTGCTGATCATGACGCTGGGCATGGTCGTTCCCAACCCGTTCAGCGACGATGTGCGCCCGCTGGCGATGCAGTACCGGTTCGACAATTTCCAGTATTTCTTCATCATCCTGGCCGCAGGTACGCTGGCCTATTCCTGGCGCACGGTGATCGCCATGGGCAGCTGGACGGCCCTGATGTGGACGGCGGGCTGGGTCGTCGCCTGGTGGGTGGCCACGCCCATCCCCGGGCTCAGCGAAAAGGTTGCGGCCGCCTTGCGGGGCTATCCGGCCGTGGCTGAATTGTTGGACCCCAACAGCTTCATGGTTCCGATGCGCGTGCAAGAGGTGATCGTGTTCATGATGGTCGCGGTTACGCTGGGCGTGTCGATGCGGCGGCTCAATCGCCTGTTGATCTCAAATGCCGGACTGGAGCGGGAACGCGCCAACCTGTCGCGATACTTCTCGCCCAACGTGGTCGAGGAGCTGAGCCAGAACGACGAACCGCTCAAGCAGGTGCGCAAGGAAAACATCGCGGTTCTGTTCATCGACATCGTGGGCTTCACGAAATTCGCTGCCGGCCGCGACCCGTATGAGGTGATCGAGGTGCTGCGGGGCTTCCATGCGCGAATGGAGGCCGAGGTGTTCCATCACCACGGAACCTTGGACAAGTATCTGGGCGACGGGCTGATGGCCACGTTCGGCACGCCGGTTCCAACCCCGCTGGACGCTGTCAACGCCCTGTCCTGCGCGCGGTCAATGGCTGACATCATCGACCGTTGGAATCTGGAACGCCGACGGGCAGGCGAGCAGGAGATTCAGGTTGGCATCGGTGTTCACTACGGTCCGGTCGTTCTGGGCGACATCGGGGCCAACCGGCTGGAATTCGCGGTGATCGGAGACGCGGTCAATCTGGCTGCCAAGCTTGAAGCAATGACGCGAAAGATGGGTGCGCGGATTGTCATCAGCGACGCGCTGCGCGAAAAGGCCCTAAGCGAAGCGTCGACGGCTGCCGATCTGATGAACGGGTTCCAGCGCCACGATGCACAGGCGGTTGGCGGCGTCGAGCGGCCGGTCGATATCTGGGCGCTGCGTTGACCGCTCTCAGGACCGTGGCATCGGAAGCATTGCCTTGTTGTACGGCTTCCAGTCCGTGATCTCGGGGTAGTACTGTCGCCGCCAAGCCCGCACCCGCGGGTTCATCACACGCCGCCACAGCGGCGGGACCATCGCCGCGATCGTCATCACCGGATAGCCATAGGGCAGTTGCGGGGCCGCTTCGGCAGGGTGGTTCTGCAGCAGCGGAAACCGCCGGTTGGGTTTGTAATGATGGTCCGAGTGGCGTTGCAGATTGATCAGCAGCCAGTTCGAGGCCTTGTGCGCGGCGTTCCACGAATGGCGCGGCAGGACATGTTCGTACTTGCCGTCGCCCAGGTATTTGCGCGTCAGCCCATAATGCTCGACATAGTTGACCAGCTCCAGCTGCCAGATCGCGGTGCCCGCCTGAACCAGGAACAGCCCCAGCCCTGCCCACCCGCCGAGCAGCAGCGCCAGCGCCAGCATCAGCCCCTGCAGCGCCCAATACCGCCAGAACGGGTTTGCCCGGTCCGTCCAGTTCAGCCCCTTGCGCGCCAGCTTGGCCTTTTCGGCCTGAAACGCGGACACCAGGCACTGGCGCAGGACGCGCGGGTAGAAGCGGTGGAACCCTTCGTTGTAGCGTGCGGTCACCGGGTCGCGCGGGGTGCCCACGTAGCGGTGATGCACCAGCAGGTGTTCGGACCGAAAATGCGAATACAGAACCATCGCCAGCAGGATATCACCCAGCCAACGCTCCAGCCGGCCCTTCTGGTGCATCAGTTCGTGGCTGTAGTTGATGCCGATCGTGCCCGAGATCACGCCCATCCCGAAGAACAGCCCGATCTTTTCCGGCGATGACAGGTGTTCGGCGCGGGTGGCGTACCAGATCAGGCCATAGAGCGTGAAAAACTGGACCGGAACCCAGGCCTTGGTCAGCAGAACGTACCAGCGCAGCGCGTCCTCGGGCGTTTCGGGGTCGGCGTTTTCAAGGTTCAGCCCGGTCAGCCCGTCCAGCGCTGCAAACAACCACCAGGTGGACAGCGGCACCAGCAATACCCACCAGGCGCCGGCGAAAGCGGTGAACCACAGGATCGGGATCAATAGGAACGAAACCCAGAAAGGAAGGGCTGTTTGCCAGCGCGACAGGGTGTCAGTCGAGATCATGGTCAGGCTCCGAAACTCTGCCGTCAGGATAATCCTGCCCGATCCATTTTCCCAGATGCAGAACTGCCGCGCCACAGATCATGCGCCTTGCGCATCACGGTCGGAAGGTCGCCGGGGCGAAAGGCATGTTTAGGCATCACGACCAACCCCACGGGGTCCACCTCTGCGGGTACGGCGGCGGTCCAGACGCGCAGGATCAGGTGGAAATGGGTAAAGGTATGGCGCACCTCGGCGGGCAACAGGGTCCAATCAGCCGGAAAGGGCGGCGTCTCGGCCGCGTCCTCGGCCCAGTCCGAGCCCGGAAAGCCCAGCATCCCGCCCAACAGCCCCGTTTCCGGTCGGCGCTCCAACAGGATTGCGCCATCGGCGCGCTGCGCGATGTAGACGTGGCCAAGCCGGGTGGGCTTCGGTGCCTTGGGCGTCTTGCGCGGCAGGTCGGCCTGTGTTCCGGCAGCGCGGGCCTCGCACGGGTCTCGCAGGGGGCAGATGCCACAGGCCGGAGACTTCGGCGTACAGATCGTGGCCCCCAGATCCATCACCGCCTGAGCATAGTCGCCGGGGCGGTCGTCCGGGGTCAGCGCGGCGGCTTTCGCCTTCAGCAGAGGTTTCGATTTCGGCAACGGGTCGTGGATGTCATACAGCCGGGCCATGACCCGCTCGACATTTCCGTCCAGCACGGTTTCCGGCCGGTCAAAGGCGATGGCCGCGATGGCGGCGGCGGTGTAGGGGCCGATGCCGGGCAGCTTCAGTAGCGCATCATGGCTGTCAGGAAAGCGCCCGTCGTGCTGGTCCACCACCGCGCGGGCGCATTTCAGCAGGTTGCGGGCGCGGGCGTAATAGCCCAGCCCGGCCCATTCCGCCATCACCTGGTCATCGGGTGCGGCGGCCAGCGCCCGGACATCCGGCCAACGCGAGGTGAACCGTAGGAAATAATCCCGCACGGCGGCCACCGTGGTCTGCTGCAACATCACCTCAGACAGCCACACGCGATAGGGGTCGGGTTGCACGCCCGCGGCCCTGTCGGCGGGGCTGACCCGCCACGGCAGGTCGCGGGCGTGGCGGTCGTACCAGGCAAGCAGGCTGCGGCTCAGGTCGAAAGTGGCGATGTCACGCAAGTTTTATCCATTTCTCTGTCGGGTTTCGCTGGCGCCCGGATGCACGCCCATTACAATAGCGGCGCAGGAGTTGGAAACCAGATGCAAACAAGACGGTCCACCACCCGCGGGTTCAAACGCACCGCGTCCTTGCTGAGCGATCGGATCCGCAAAGCCGGTGAAAGTCGCGGCTTTGCCGTGTCGCGCTTGTTGACCCATTGGGCCGATATCGTGGGCCCCGACATCGCCGCCATCGCCCGACCGGTCAAGGTGGGCTATGGAAAGGGTGGGTTCGGCGCCACATTGACCGTGCTGACCACCGGACCGCAGGCCCCGATGCTTGAGATGCAGAAGGACCGTCTGCGCGACAAAGTGAATGCCGTCTATGGCTACAGTGCCATCAGCCGCATCCGCATCACCCAGACTGCTCCTACAGGATTTGCCGAGGGGCAGGCCAGTTTCGAGCATCGGCCGAAACAGGCGAAACCCACCATCGCACCGGAAGTCGTTGCCGAGGCAGACAAAGTGACGCGCGAGGTTCACGACCAAGACTTGCGCGCGGCCCTTGAACGACTGGGCCGGAACGTTCTATCCAAACAAAAACGCTGAGAAAGGGCTGAGTATGAGCCGTATTGCAACCGTAATCTGCGCGGCCGTGGCGCTGGCCGCAGGCGGCTATTGGCTGACCCAATCGCCAAGCACCGTACCTGTGCCACAACTGGTCGGCAGCGCCGAAGCGCAAAACGCCGATCTGGACACCTCGACCATCGTCGAGATGGTTCAGGGGGCCGAGGACGCACCGGTCGAGATCATCGAATATGCGTCCTATACCTGCCCGCACTGCGCGAATTTCCATCAGGGGCCGTACAAGCAGCTCAAGAAGGAATACATCGACACCGGCAAGGTCAAGTTCATCTACCGCGAGGTCTATTTCGACCGCTACGGCATCTGGGCGTCAATGGTGGCGCGCTGCGGTGGCCCTGAGAAGTTCTTTGGCATCACCGACCTGATCTATCAGGGCCAGTCCGAATGGACCCGCGCCGGCGGCCCGGCCGAGATCGTGGAAGAACTGCGCAAGATCGGCCGTCTGGCCGGGCTGAGCAACGATCAGCTGGAAGCCTGCCTGCAGGACGGCACCAAGGCGCAGACCCTCGTCGCCTGGTACCAGAAAAACGCCGAGCAAGACGGTATCCAAGCCACCCCGTCCTTTGTCGTCAACGGCAAAAAGGTCGACAACCAGTCCTATGACGAGTTCAAGGCGCTGATCGAAAAGGAACTGGGCAACTGATGACCGGGCCTCTGGCCGGTCTCAAGGTTGTCGAACTGGCGCGCATTCTGGCTGGCCCCTGGGCCGGCCAAACCTTTGCCGATCTGGGCGCCGAGGTAATCAAGGTGGAATCTCCGGCCGGCGACGACACCCGCGCTTGGGGTCCGCCCTTCGTGACCCGCGATCAGGATGTCTCGGCGGCCTATTACCATTCGACCAACCGCGGCAAGGCGTCGGTAATCGCCGATTTCTCGACCCCCGAAGGGCAGGAGAAGGTGCGCGCACTGGTCGCTGACGCCGATGTGGTGATCGAAAATTTCAAGGTTGGCGGGCTGAAGAAATTCGGGCTGGACTATGACAGCCTCAGCCAGTTGAACCCGCGCCTCGTCTATTGCTCGATCACCGGGTTCGGGCAGACCGGGCCTTATGCGCATCGGGCTGGCTATGATTTCATCATCCAGGGCATGTCGGGTCTGATGTCCGTGACCGGAGAGCCCGTCGGCCAGCCGCAGAAGGCAGGCGTGGCGATCACCGACGTGTTCACCGGCATTTATGCAGTGGCCGGGGTTCTGGCCGCCTTGCACCAGCGCCAGCGCACCGGGCGCGGGCAGCATGTGGACATGGCCCTGCTGGACGTGGCCGTGGCGGTCACGGCAAACCAGGCGCTGAACTATCTGACCACGGGCCAGGTGCCGCAGCGCATGGGCAACGCGCATGTGAACCTGGCGCCCTATCAGGTGTTCGATTGTGCCGACGGACACATTATCATCGCCACCGGCAATGACCGGCAATATCAGCGCCTGTGCCAGGTGTTGAACCTGCCCGACATGGCCGAGGCGCCCGAATATCTGCACAACAAGGACCGGCTGGCCAATCGCCGAACCCTGATCGCACGGCTGAACGGCGCCACGGCGACTTGGGCCAAGGCCGACCTGCTGGCCGCCTGCGAGGCGCAAGGCATCCCTGCCGGTCCGATCAATACGCTGGACGAGGTCATGGCAGATCCGCAGGTGATCGCGCGCGGCATGCAGATTGACCTGGACGGCGTGCCGGGGATTCGCGCGCCGTTTGTCTTTTCGGATGCCGATCTGAATCTGTCGCGCCCCGCCCCGAAACTGGGCGAAGACGCCTAGGGCGGCGGCGCGGCCGTCAGCAACCGTTGACGCACGTCGTCGGCCTGATCCACCTGAAGGCGCACCGGCAGGGTGATGACCTTGCTGCGAAAGGCGGGCGGCAGGCGAACGGCGTCTTTCTCGGTGGTGACCATTTGCGCGCCCAGCAGCCGTGCCTCGTTCTCCAGCCGGGTCATCAGGGCCGGCGTCAGCGTCTGGTGATCGTCCAGAGCCTCGGCCCGCAGCAGCCGCGCGCCCTGCTGGCGCAGGGTCTGAAAGAACTTCTCGGGGTGGCCGATGCCGGCAAAGGCCAGAACCGGAGTTTCGCTCCAGTCCATCCCGGTTTGCAGTGCCGTGACCTGACCGGTGGCGTGCGGAACGCCCAGCTTGTTGCCCCACAGCTGCACGAACCTCTCCTGCGCGGCCAAGTCACCCAGTGACAGCACAAGATCGGCCCGTTGCAGCCCGACATCGACCGGTTCGCGCAGCGGTCCGGCGGGCAGGCACAAGCCGTTGCCAAAGCCGCGGGCCGCGTCCACCACGACGATCGAGAAGGTCTTGGTCACCGAGGGGTTCTGGAACCCGTCGTCCAGCACGATCACGGTGGCGCCGGTCTCGGCGGCGGCGCGGGCGCCGGCGGCACGGTCCTTGGCGACCCAGACCTCGGCGAATGCCGCCAGCAACAATGGTTCGTCACCAACCTGCGCCGCCGTGTGTCGGACCGGGTCCACCCGAACCGGGCCTTCAAGCGATCCGCCATGGCCGCGGGTGACCACATGCGGCGTGTGATACGCGTCACGCAACTGTTCCAGAACCCATATTGCCGTCGGTGTCTTGCCAGTGCCGCCAGCATTTAGGTTGCCGACGCAGATCACGGGCACACCCGGATCAACCCCGGGCCCCGACGCCACCCGCCGCGCCGTTGCCTGCGCATAGACGCGGCCAAGCGGCGCCAGCAGCCTTGCGCGCAGGCCGGGGTGATCCGGCGCGTTGTCCCAGAATTCAGGTGCCCTCATGTTCCGCTCCGTGCTGGTCCAGATGTTCCTGTACCATGTCGATCAGGGTATCCACCTGGGGCGCGCTCTCGGTCACCAGTTGCCAACCGGCAAGGGCCATGTTCGCGGCCAGGTCCGGGGCCAGCAGTTCAACGACAGTATCGCCCAGTTCGGTGGCGGTGCGAATTTCACGAGCGGCTCCTACACCATCAAGCGCGTCATAAAGGGCCTTGTGGCCGCTCACGTCCGGTCCATGGATCAAGGCCGAGCCCAGGGCTGCGGCCGCGATCGGGTCATGCCCGCCTATTCCCGGCTCGAGCGTGCTGCCCATGAACGTCACCGGAGAGACGCGATACCACAGGCCAAGGGCCTCGGGGTCCGACGCAAGGATGACCTGGGTCATGTCTTCGATCATGTCCCCATCTTCCCAGTTGGCACAGCGCAGGTCCATCGTTTCCAGCCTTTTGCGCAGGGGCGCTGCCTCGGATATGTCCGCGACATGCAGGATCAGGGCCAGCCTCGGCAGCATCCGCATGGCCTGCCGATGTGCGCTGAGCACCGAGATGAATTCCTTGGCGTCGACCCACGCCGCCAGCCAGACCGGCCGCCCTGCAAACGCATGGTTTGTCTCGATCAGCTCGTCCTCGGGCCAAGGGCGAAGGGTGGGGCTGATACTGAGCGGCGGAAACAGTGCCACCTTCGAAGTCGGGACGCCCAGACGTCGGATTTGCCGGGCTGCATCCTCGGACGTGACGTGGATCGCGCGAAAGCAGTCAAAGGTATAGCGGTTGATGTCCGGCAGCCATTTCCCGACAAAGGCAACACGAACGTCGTTCTCGCCCTCAAGCAGGACCATGGGTATACCGCGTTCGGCCGCGCGGGTGATCACGTTGGGCATCAGGCCGCCGCCAACCCACAGCCCCATGTCAGGCTGCCAGTGCTCCAGGAATCCACGCGCCGCGCCGGTTTGTTCGTCAGGCAACGGAACCAGTTCCATGTCGCAATCCGCCCAGCGTGTCAGGTCCGCGTCAGGCGGGACGGTCAACAGAATCGACAGCCCTGGCCGGGACTGCTGCAGGCGCTTGCAAAAGTCGTTCACCGCGCGCAGGCGCTGTTCGTTGGCAACATGAATCCAAAGCAACTCACCCGCGGGGCGAGGCGGCGCGTAGTGTCCGGGGGGCTTGGGAACACCCCAGGACAACGCGCGATAGGCCGCCAGGCTGAGGGATCGAGGTTTGCTCATGCCCGGTGCCCCTGAATTGGCTGATCCAGTCGGCCCATCAGCACCTTATGCAATTTGGACCCGGCGCCAACAACACCGTTCAGCCGTGGGTTGGGGTTGTTGAACCGCAAAGTGCGCCCGGTACGGTCTGTACAGGTGCCGCCTGCTTCGCGCAGGATCAGGTCCCCGGCCGCGATGTCCCATTCCCAGCTTGGGCGCAAGGTCAGCATCCCGTCGAACCTGCCCTGTGCGACCAGCGCCATTCGGTAGGCCAGCGACGGGCGATAGGCCCGACGGAAGATCGGCGCGACGCCCTCCTGCCAATGATCCGGTTTCAGGTTCGGCTTTGCGGCCAGAACCTCGGCTTCGGCCTCTGTGGCCGCCGCGGTCACCCGGATCGGCTGACCGTTCAGGGTTGCCCCATGTCCCCGCGCGGCAGCAAACAGCATGTCGCGCATCGGCAGGTAGATTACGCCGGCAATGACCTGTCCGCGATCGGCGACCGCCAAGGAATGCGCCCAGGTGCGCGACCCTTCGGCAAAGCTGCGGGTGCCGTCGATCGGGTCGATGATGAACACTCGGTCACGGGTCAATCGGTCTTGATTGTCCTCGGTCTCCTCGCTCAGCCAGCCATATCCGGGCCGCGCGCTGGGCAGGCGTTGTTCCAGCATCGCGTTGACGGCCAGATCAGCCTCGGTCACCGGCCCGGCGCCCTTGGGTTTGTCCCAGCTCTGCATCTCGCGGCCTGCGTAGGCGACAGCAATCCGGCCAGCCTCACGTGCGGCGTCGATCAGCAGGGACAGGTCAGTTTCCGGCAAGTGTCATCCCTTCGATCAGAAGCGAGGGCACGACCCGGGACAGATAGGTGCGCGCGTCGTTGGCCGGGATGATCCGCATCAGCATGTCCCGCAGGTTTCCGGCAATCGTGCATTCGTTGACCGGGTGCGAGATCTCGCCGTTTTCGACCCAGAAACCCGACGCACCGCGTGAGTAATCGCCGGTATTGGGGTTGATGGTGGACCCGATCATCGAGGTCACCAGCAACCCCGTTCCCATATCGCGAAGCAGGTCGTCGCGGCTGAACTCGCCCTGGGTCAGGCTCAGGTTCCAGTTGCTGGGAGATGGAGGACCGGACACGCCACGGGCGGCGTTCCCGGTGGAATTCATGTCCAGTTTGCGCGCGCTTGAAAGATCCAGTGTCCATCCGGTCAGCACGCCGTTTTCGACGATCATCCGGCGCGCGGTCGGCAATCCTTCGGCATCAAACGGGCGCGATCCTGCAATTCTGGGGCGATAGGGGTCTTCGATCAGCGACAGATGTGCAGGCAGCACCTGCTGGCCCAGGCTGTCCTTGAGCCAGGAGGCGCCGCGGGCCACCGCCGCGCCGTTGCTGGCCGCCAGAAGATGCCCGATCAATGAGGACGAAATCCGCTCGTCGAACAATACCGGGAAACGCCCTGTTTCCGGCTTTCGGGCACCCACTCGCTGCACGGCACGCTCGCCCGCGATCCGGCCGATCTCGTCGGGGCTGCGCAGGTCGGACTGAAAGCTGCGGCTGTCTCCGTCATAGTCGCGTTCCATCCCGGTGCCTTCGCCCGAGATCGCCACGCATGAAACCGAGCGGCTGCTGCGCGCATAGCCACCGGAAAATCCATTTGTCGCGGACAGATGAACCCGGTGCGTGCCATAGGATGCCGCCGCATCAGATACCTGGGTAACGCCTTCCACCGCCAGGGCCGCAGCCTCGGCGGTCAGCGCGTCCTGCATCAGAGCGTCTGCTGAAGGTTCGGGCGTGGGGTCAAAAAGCTCCAAGGAGTCGACGGAAAAATCGCTGGCCAGTTGTTCCGGATCTGCAAGGCCAGCGAACGGATCCTCGGGCGCTTCGCACGCCATCGCTACGGCCCGTTCGGCCATGGCGGCAAGCGTTTCGGGACGACTGTCCGAGCCGGACACGATGGCCTGCTGCTTGCCGATGAAAACACGCAACCCCACGTCGGTGCTTTCGGCGCGTTCGGCGTGCTCCAAAGCGCCGCCACGCACCTCGACCGAGACCGAGGATCCGTCGATCACGATCGTGTCGGCCGCTTCGGCTCCGGCCTTGCGGGCCAGGTCCAGCATTTCGTGGCTGATTGCTTCGAGTGATCGGGTCATGGTGCCTCCAATTGATTGTATTGGACCTAGCCTTGGTCAACCCGCCTCGCAAGCCCTGTGATCGTTTGCAATTCTCTTCAACTTGTTGAAGCATCCTTTTCGTGGAAGAGCTGGTTGTTGTTCGCACAACCTGCTCATGCGAAGGAACAAGCACTGCCATAAACGAAATATCGGAGTGCCAGTCACAGACAGGAGAAAGATGCAGAAACACCTTACGCTACGCGGTGTCCAGATTCCCGACGACCCTCAAATCATAACCCCCCAAGTTAAACGCTCGATACTCGCTGGAAGATACGAGAGGGACGAGGTTGGGGGGTTGCCGAAGTTCATCCAGGCTGACGACCGCGTTGTTGAGCTTGGTGCGGGTATAGGTTTTATTTCGACCTTTCTGTATACGCAGCTTGGAGTGTCAAAGTTAACCTGTATAGAAGCAAATCCTTCGCTCTGCGAGTTCATCGGTCGTGTTCACAGAGCTAATGACGCAACCGGATTGAACGTACTAAACACGGTGGCAGTAGGGGCCAGTGAAGTTGCGGGAAAATCAAGGTTCTACTTGCGGGAACCATTCTGGTCGTCGTCACTTGATCCTGAGCCTGAGTACAAAAAGTCAATAGAAGTGGACAAGATTCCTTTGTCCGATGTGCTAAGGGAGACCAGAGCAAATGTTTTGATTGTCGATATTGAAGGGGGCGAAAGAACTCTATTCGATGACATAGATTTGGTAGGTATCCAAAAAATCTACCTAGAAGTGCACACTCGGAAGATCGGGTTGCGCGGCATTCAGTCTTGTTTTGATTCCTTGTCCGCATTGGGGTTCGCATACGATCAAAGAGTTAGTTGCGGCGGGTCAGTTCTGTTCCGCCGCGTTCGAAAACAATAACGTGCAACTGTAGTATACGTGTGAGGCCGCCTTTTTTTGGCGTCCTCACTGAGGAAAAATTTCTTACTTGATCCGTTGACCATTGGCCAAAATCTGGCCGTCCTTGGTGAACTCGATCTTGGAGTTCAGCGTATCGGGCTGGTCGCCGGGAACGGCCATCATACCCATCATCATGCGCGCTCCCATGGCGTCGTTCTCGGACATGAACCCCATTCCGATCAGCTTGTCGATCAGGGCGTTGGCACCTACCAACTGGAGGTTTGCCTCACCCGCCGGCGCCGGAACGCCTCCGAACTCTTCGGTGTTCGAGTTGTCGAAGGTGAAATCACCGGTTCCGGTCAGCTTGGCGCCGACCATCGAGACCAGCAGTTCATTGACTTTGAGCGAATGCAGTTCGGCCGGAACTTCGTCCGAGCTTTCCAAAGCTTCGGCAACTTCAGGGTCCAGAAAGTTCAGGAGAACCTTTGCGGTGCCCGTTGCATCCAACGCGATCGTGGCTGGATCGCGCGGCAAAGCGCCTGCGGGGTCGAACATGCTCCACAGAATGTCGGACATGGTGAAGTCTGTCAGGTTCATCGCAAAGCCGAACGGCTTGACCTCTTCGGATGCCTGGATAGGTGCCTCGAGTTTGAGACCGGCCTTCGCCATTGCAATCTCGATGGGAAATGGCAGGTCTGCCGTGGTTACTTCGAGCTTTGCATTGTTCTGTTCGACGTCATACGCCAGACGCTCGGCGTCGATGCTGGCACCGAAGCGGCCACCGTCCGAACTGCTGGCCATCGAGAAAGCCTCGCCCTCGCTGGTGCCTGCGATGCTGGTTTGGCCAGCGCCGTAGGTGAAGATCCCGTCAAAGGCGAAGCCAGCCTCATATGCGCCTTCCACGTCCGCCAGGCTGAAGCCTTCGGGGATTACGTTCTTGCCTTCAAACTCCAGCTGGTCGAGCTTGCCGTTGATGCGTGCATCTTCGCCCGTTTCCGGGTCTTGGAAATTCAGGTCATAGGTCAGGTTTGCTGCCGTGAAGTTCTGGTCGACCTTGCGGCCCTCTCCGATCTGCATCCGGGATGCACCGGCCAGGTTGATCATCTCAAAACCCAGATCCAGCGCGTCGTCGGGCATCGCTTCGCCATCGACCATGATGTTGTCGAGTGCCAGCGCCAGCTTGCTGGCAGAGTAGTCATAGGTCATGTCGTCGGGCGACCCCGAAACCAGCATTTTCAAACCGGTCTGCGAGTACAGGATATCCACCGAGAATTCCTCCTCCTCGGCCTGGCCGGATACCGTCATGGGGAAGCTTTCGGGGAATTCGATGCTGACCGTTCCGTCGCCGTTCTCCGTCAGGGTCATTTCCGGAACGACCATGTCGAACGAGCCTTCTCCCTCGGGAAGGTCCATCTTCATGGTCATGTTCGTGATGGTGGTGACGTCGCCAGAGGTGTTCTGCTCGCCGGTGATGGTGTACCCCATGCTGCCCATGTAGGCCTGCCAATCTGACCAGACATCGTTGGCGGACAGATCGGCAAAAGCGCCTTGGGTTGCAACGGCATAAGCCAGCGCGGCACCGCAGCTGCGGCGGAAGAAAACGGACATAAGGGAACCCTTCTCGGTAAAATTTGCGCGCATGGTCGTGGTTGTCGCGGCTGCCGTCAAGGGGCAAGGGCTGGACGATTTCCCCGTTTGCGCGGTACCACTTTAACCGATTTCAATCCAAAAGGATTACACGATGCATATGAAGGGCAAAACAGTACTGATCACCGGAGCCAGCCGCGGCATCGGCGCCGAAGCAGGGCGCGTATTTGCCGCAGCCGGCGCCAATGTCGCGCTGGTCGCGCGCAGCCATGATCAGATCGACGCATTGGCCGCGGCGTTGGGTGAGAACGCCATCGCGCTGTCCTGCGATGTCAGCGATTTTCCGCAGGTCGAACAAGCGGTTGCGGATTGCGCCGACCGCTTTGGCCGTGTGGACGTGCTGATCGGCAATGCGGGTGTGATCGATCCGATTTTTCACCTGTCAAATGCCGATCCAGCAGCCTGGAGCAAGGCCATCGACATCAACCTCAAAGGTGTGTTCCACGGGATGCGCGCGGTTCTGCCGCTGATGCGGGCGGCGGGCGGCGGGACGGTTCTGACCGTTTCCTCCGGAGCCGCCTCGAATCCGGTCGAGGCCTGGAGCCACTACTGCGCGTCCAAGGCTGGGGCGAAAATGCTGACCGAATGTCTGCACCTCGAAGAGGCTCATCACGGCATTCGCGCCATGGGCCTGTCCCCGGGCACGGTGGCGACCGACATGCAGCGGGTCATCAAGGCCAGCGGCATCAACCCGGTCAGCCAGCTGGACTGGGACGATCACATCCCGGCCGACTGGCCGGCGCGGGCGCTGCTGTGGATGTGCTCGGAAGATGCGGACGAGTTTCTGGGAACCGAGATTTCGCTGCGCCGTGATGACATTCGCCAGAGGATCGGCCTGACGTGATCGACCTGACCCAGCAGGACGGTCTGTGGACGGTCACGATCAACAACCCCGGCAAGGCCAATGCCCTGACCGGGGCCATGTTGTCGGACCTGCTGCAGATCGCCGAAGCCGCCCAAGAGGCGCGCGCCCTTATCCTGACCGGAGCGGGCAAGGTGTTCAGTGCCGGCGCCGATCTGGACGAGGCTCGGGCAGGTCTTGCGACCTCGGACCTGTGGGAGCGTTTGTCCGGAGCCATCGCGGCGCTGCCCTGCCTGACCGTTGCTGCGTTGAACGGCACCATGGCGGGCGGGGCCAACGGTATGGCATTGGCCTGTGACCTGCGCATCGCGGTGCCCACGGCCAAAGTATTCTACCCGGTCATGCGGTTGGGGTTCCTGCCGCAGCCATCGGATGTGAAACGCATGCGTGCGCTGATCGGCCCCGCCCGGACCAAGTTGATCCTGATGGCAGGCCAGAAGGTCACCGCAGACGAAGCGCTTGCCTTTGGCCTGGTGGACCGGGTGGTCGCCCCGGAAGATCTGATGCAGACCGCGCGGGACCTGGTTGCCGACAGCCTGGCCGCTGATCCGCAGACGGCGGCCGGTATCGCCGGGATGTGCGGATGAGGATCGCTGCCCTTCGCCTGCGTGTGGCTGATCCCGCACGACTGGCCGATTTCTACAGGGTAAACTTCGGCATGGTCGTTCGTGCCGAGGGAGATGCGCGGCGAGTGAGCTATCCGGGGCCCAGCGCCGACCTTCTGCTGTTGCCCGGAGGCGGCGGATACGCCCACGGCCGGGGTCAGAGATATTGGAAGATCGGCATCACCTTGCCAGATCTCGACCAAGCGGCGGAATGGCTTCGGCGCGCTGGCATCAACGTCAGCCGTCCGGCCCAGTTTCGAGATATCGGTTACATGTGCCACCTCTCGGACCCCGAAGGCTTCTCGATCGAGCTTCTTCAGCATGATTTTGAGGGGAAGCGGCCCAAAAAGCAGCGGGATGAGAACCCGTTCGGACAGGCCGCCGTGGGCCAGATCACTCTGCGGACCGGCGACATTTCGGCAGAGGATGCGTTTTGCAGGGATTTGGGCCTGCGCCTGCTTTCCATGCAGGACGTGGCCTCGCACGGGTTTGATCTGCATTACTATGCCTTCACGACCGAGGTGCCGCCGGACCCTGATCTCTGGGCGGTCGCAAATCGCGAATGGCTGTGGAAACGTCCCTATACCACTCTGGAATATCAGCATATTCCCGATGCGCGGATCGTTCCCGCGCCAGACTTTCTGGGCATCGAGGTCGAGGGCCTGGCTGCAACGGAAACAGACCCGATGGGTGACCCGTTCCTGCCAGCCTGATCAACGGCCGCGGCGTCGGCCCGGGACTTTGGATTGAAATCCAGGCGGACGTTTGCGTACCCAGTCCAGAAATCGGTTCAGCCGGGGATGCGTGCGCAGGCTTTCGACAGTGTTGAAGTCTCGCGCAAGCTCGGCTTCGGTCAGGGTGGCGTGCACCTCCTTGTGGCAGATCTTGTGCAGCAGAACCGTGGGACCGCCCTTGCCACCTTTGAGTTTTGGGATCAGATGGTGCAGGCTGCCGGTCCCGTTCGGGATCGGGCGGTTGCAGAGCGGGCAGATCGGATCGCTGTTCGTCATCACCGGAACACAGTCGCGGCTGAACGCAAGTCAGGCAAGAGGGCAGATATGGCACAGGCAGTGGTGATCGGGGCGGGGCCCGCCGGGCTGATGGCTGCCGAAGAGCTTGCCGGGGCCGGACACAATGTGCTGGTTGCCGAGGCCAAACCCTCGGTGGCCCGCAAATTCCTGATGGCGGGGAAGTCCGGTCTGAATCTGACAAAGGACGAGCCGTTTGACCGCCTGATTTCGGCCTACGGCGATGCGGCGGACTGGTTGCACCCAATGATTGCCGCCTTCGATGCGCAGAGCGTGCAAAGCTGGGCGCGGGACTTGGGCCAAGATCTGTTCACGGGGTCCACAGGGCGGGTATTTCCCAAATCAAAAAAAGCTTCGCCATTGCTGCGCGCCTGGCTGGCGCGGCTGGACGAGATGCGGGTCGAGATCCGCACCCGTTGGCGCTGGTTGGGTTGGGACGGCCCCGCGCTGGTCTTTGATACGCCGGAAGGTCGGCAGAAAGTGTTTGCTGACGTCACGGTTCTGGCGCTTGGCGGTTCCAGCTGGGCGCGTCTGGGATCGGATGGCGTTTGGGCGCCGGCTCTGGCCGAGGCTGGGGTTCCGCTGGTCCCTTTTGCACCATCGAACGCGGCGCTGTCCGTCGAATGGAGCCCCCACATGGCCGCGCATTTCGGCCAGGCGCTGAAATCGGTTCGGTGGCGCGCGGGCGACCTTGCCAGCCGTGGCGAGGCGGTCATTTCGGCCAAAGGCCTGGAAGGCGGCGGTCTTTATCCGCTGACACCCGAACTGCGGCAGGGATCAGATCTGTATGTGGACCTCGTGCCGGACCGCACGATCCACGATCTGTCCAGGCGTTTGTCGACAGCTGGCCCGAAAACCACATTGACGCGTTGGTTGAAGAACGGCCTGCGCCTGCCTCAGCCAAAGATCGCCTTGTTTCACGAAATGACCCACGGGCAGAATCTCCGCCGCGATGATTGGGTCAAGACTTTGAAGGCTTTGCCTGTTCGCAATGCAGGCTTGCGCCCGCTGGACGAAGCCATTTCGACTGCGGGTGGCGTTGCGAGAAGCGGGCTGGACTCGGGGCTGATGCTGAAAGCCAAGCCCGGCGTGTTCTGCGCAGGCGAGATGCTGGATTGGGAAGCCCCGACCGGCGGCTATCTGTTGACCGCATGCCTGGCGACAGGTCGATGGGCAGGGCGCTCGGCCGCAGAATGGGCCGGGCCGTCCCAAGCGGATTAGGCGGATTTGGCCATTTCACCCAGTTTCTTGTAGGCCGGACGCTCGCGAACGCGCTTGCCGTAGGCTTTCAGGCTGTCTGAATTCATCGGGAAGCCAGCCGATTTTGCCCAGCTCATGCAGTGAATGCACAGGATGTCCGCGATCGTCATCTGCTCGCCCTGAAGAAATGGTCCTTTGAACCGTTGCCCCATGCGTTGGAAGCTGCGGTCAAACTCCCATTTGGCAGTTTCGACGACCTGTGGAACGCGTTTGTCCTTGGGCAGGATGAACATATGGCGGGCGGCCAGCCAAAGCGGAGCATCGAATTCTTCCAACAGCGCGTGCAACAACGAATCTTGCTCGGCCCGTTCCGGGGTGCCGGCCGGGAAAGTGAAGGCCCCGTGCTTGTCCGCCAGATAGGTCATGATCGCCGCGCTGTCCGAAATGACTGCGTCGCCATCCTGCAGGACAGGGATCTTGCCCGTTCCGTTCAGGTCCAGAACGCGCGGATCGTGCGGGCCGGCATCGATCCACTCATAGTCCTGCCCCAACTCTTCCAATAGCCAGATCACCCGAGAGGCACGACTCTGGATGCGCCCGTAGATCTTGTACATGTCATGCTCCTGCGTGGTTGCACTGGCGACAGGGTGGGGGACTGCGCCGCCGCGTCAAGTCGGACGCGCCGTCAGTTCAATTCAGCGTGACCGCGCCAGCATGGCCAGCCGGATCAGAGCGCGCTCGACCAGGGCCATGGCCGGGGCAGTCTGCCCCGCCGACCGGAGAGACAGATCCGTGTCCGTCAACACGGTCAAAGCGGTCTGCAGCTTGTGTGCGCCCCAATTCTGCGCCTGCCGAAGGATCCGGTCACGCCGTTTGCCATAGACCGGCGGCCGGAGTTTGCCGATCCCTTGCGCCGCGCCACCGGGGTCCGAGGCGCAGGCATAGAGCGTGCGAAAATGGCGGGTCGCACCGATGCATAGGGAAACCGCATTGGTTCCTTGCGCCTGCAACCGTCGGATCAGGGGCCCGATTTCACCGGATCGGCCCTCGGCAACGACGTTGAGAACGTCGTCCAGGGCCGCCTCATTGGATTGCGGTGCGCAGGCCTCGATGTCTTCGACGGCAACGTCTGACGCATCGCCGCGTTTGTAAAGAGACAGCTTTTCAACGGTTTGCGCAAAGTCGCCCGGGCTGAGTTCGGTCGCCAGATCGCTGAGTACGGACATCGCGTCACGGGGAACGCTCGCAAGTCCGGCTTGGGCCAGAACACGCTCGATCTCCGCGCGCGACGGTGGGTCGTCATAGATCCCGACCGCATAGGCAGCCCGATGGCCTTCGAACGCTTTGCGCAGCTTCGAGCTGGCCTTGAGCTGCCCGGCGGTCACAATGATCTGAGCGTCGCCTTGCGCCCAATCCTCGAGCGCGGCGGCGATCGCCGGGCTTGCGGCGTCGGTTGCATCCTCGACGAATACGGCGCGCGCGCCGGGAAAGAACCCGACAGCCTTCACGGCATCCAGCAGAAGGGCAGGATCCGCGCGCAGATCCGAGGCCGGAAGACGGGTCAGGCGCATTTCCTCTTCGGCACCCGGGCCCAGCAGCGCGGCCAATACCTGCTGGCGCTTGAGCGCGACGCGCATTGCGTCGGCGCCGTAGATCAACAATCCAGTCTTGTCGGGGTCAGGTTTGGCGAAATACCCCTCGGCGTCGCGCGGGGACAGCTTCATGAAGCCAAGCCCGGTGCGGAATACAGGCGCGTGACGATCTGATCGGACAGGATGACCATCAGCCTCTCTTTGGCATCCCGTTCATCAGCGAGCGTGGAAACGGTAGACCCCGCGGCGGAGTAGCCTACGAAATCGGCCACAGTGCCGGACACAAGGATCTGGCCCGTTTCATTGGATTTCAGCGTATAGCTGGCGCGCCCGTCGATCGAATACCGGTTGGTCTCGTTCGAGGTCGTGATCGCGGCCCCGCGGGTCACCGTAGAGACCTGCACATTCAGGCTGTAATCCTTGGCCGAACTGACGCTGCGCCCCAGTGACTGCTCCAGATTCTGCACCAGAAGGTAGCTTTCGACCGAATCCGGCGCTGACACGGCGACCTTGCCGTACAATTCGCTGCCGGCGCCGCCCGGGGCATAAACCGGCTGGAACCCGCAAGCGGGCGCCACGGTCAACGCCGCCAACGAAAGCAGCAGGTTTCTGCGGTCAAACAACGACATTCACGATCCGGCCCGGAACAACGATCACCTTCTTCGGAGCAGCGCCATCCAGCGCCTTCTGCACAGCTTCGGTGCTGAGCGCGATTTTTTCAACCTGCGTCTTGTCCAGATCCTTGGCGACGCTGATTTCGGCGCGGCGTTTGCCGTTGATCTGGATGGGCAGGGTGACGGTGTCATCGACCAGCATCGACTCGTCTGCCACCGGCCAGGGCGCCAGCGCCACCAGCCCTTCGCCGCCCAGCATCTGCCACAGTTCTTCGGACAGGTGCGGGGTCATCGGCGACATCAGCTGCGCCAGCGTCTTGGCCGCCTGCCGCTTGGCCTGTGCGCCCGCCTTGGATTTGGCCAGCGTGTTGGTAAAGGCATAGAGCTTGGCGATCGAGGCGTTGAAGCCGAAGGATTCGACCCCGCCGGTCACGTCATGGATGGTCTTGTGCATCTCGCGCAGCAGCGCTTCGTCCTCGGCATTGGCCGGGGCGTCGGACGCGGCGATCTCGGACACGATGCGATGCACGCGGCTGAGGTGCTTGTGCGCGGCCTCGGCGCCGGCGGCGGTCCATTCCACGTCACGCTCGGGCGGCGAATCGGACAGAACGAACCAACGCGCGGTATCCGCCCCGAAGGCCGAGATGATGCTGACCGGGTCGACCACGTTTTTCTTCGATTTCGACATCTTGGCCGAGGGGATGATCTCGACCGGCTCGCCCGTCGCCTTCAGCTTGCCGTCCTCGACCTCTTCGGGAAGGTGATAGACCGGGCGGCCCTTGTCGTCGCGGGTCTGATAGATTTCATGGGTGACCATGCCCTGGGTGAACAGCGCGTCGAACGGCTCGATCGCCTTTTTCGGCAGATGCCCCGTCAGATGCATGGCCCGGGCGAAGAACCGCGAATACAGCAGGTGCAGGATGGCGTGTTCGATGCCGCCGATATACTGGTCCACGTTCATCCAGTATTCGGCTTCGGCCAGATCGGTCGGCGTTTCCGCCCGCGGGGCGGTGAAACGGGCGAAATACCACGACGAATCGACAAACGTGTCCATCGTGTCGGTTTCGCGCCTGGCCGGCTTGCCGCAGGACGGGCAGGCACAGTCGCGCCAGGTCGGGTGACGATCCAGCGGGTTGCCCGGTTTGTCGAAGGTGACATCGTCGGGCAGGCGAATCGGCAGGTTTTCCTTTTTCTCCGGCACCACGCCGCAATCGTCGCAATGCACCACCGGGATCGGACAGCCCCAGTAGCGCTGGCGCGACAGGCCCCAGTCGCGCAGGCGGTACTTGGTCACGCCCTTGCCCCAGCCGGCCTTCTCGGCAAAATCGACGGTCGCGTCGATCGCTTCCTGCCCGGTGGCCTCGGTCAGACCGGCGAAATGGTTGACCCAGCGCACTTTCTGCTCTTTCGGCGGGACGAAAGCGATCTTGTCCACCGGCGTGTCGTCATCCAGCGCAAAGAAGGTGTCGATTACCGGCAGGTCGTATTTGCGGCAGAAATCCAGGTCGCGCTGGTCATGCGCGGGGCAGGCAAAGATCGCGCCGGTGCCGTAATCCATAAGGATGAAATTCGCGATCCAGACCGGCAGTTCCCAGTTCGGGTCCAGCGGGTGTTTGACGCGGATGCCGGTGTCGAAACCCAGCTTCTCGCCGGTCTCGATGGCCTCTTCCGTGGTGCCGCCCTTGCGGCATTCGGCAACGAATTCAGCGACTTCGGGGTTCTCGGCCTCAAGCTGCTTGGCTATCGGGTGATCGGGCGAGATACCCACGAAAGACGCCCCCAACAGCGTGTCCGGCCGCGTGGTATAGACGGTGATGGGTGCACTGCCGTCGGTGCGCTCGAAGGAAAGCTCCAGCCCGCGTGACTTGCCGATCCAGTTTTCCTGCATCAGCCGCACCTTGGCGGGCCAGTTGTCGAGCGTATCCAGCGCATCAAGCAACTCTTCCGAGAACTCGGAGATCTTGAAGAACCACTGGGTCAGCTCGCGCCGCTCGACCAATGCGCCCGAGCGCCAGCCGCGGCCGTTTTCGACTTGTTCGTTGGCCAGCACGGTCATGTCCACCGGGTCCCAGTTGACCACGGCGTTCTTGCGATAGACCAGGCCCGCATCCAGCATGTCGAGGAACAGCGCCTGCTGCTGGCCGTAATATTCCGGGTCACAGGTCGCGAATTCGCGCGACCAGTCGATCGACAGGCCCAGCGGCTTCATCTGCGCGCGCATGTCGGCGATGTTGCCATAGGTCCAGTCCTTGGGATGGCCGCCGATGGCCATGGCCGCGTTTTCCGCCGGCATCCCGAAAGCGTCCCAGCCCATCGGGTGCAGAACGTTGTGCCCGGTGCTCAGCTTGTGGCGCGCGATCACGTCACCCATGGTGTAGTTGCGCACATGCCCCATGTGGATGCGCCCCGACGGATAGGGGAACATTTCCAGCACATAGTATTTCGGTTTGTCCGCCGTCCGTTTGGCGGTGAAGATCCCGGCCTTGTCCCAGGCCTCTTGCCATTTTGCTTCGATTTCGTTGGCCGAGTAACGCGACATCATGCGGTCCTTCGTGAATGAAAACGCCGGGCAGGGGCCCGGCGTGGTAATATTGTGATTTTCTGCGGGTTGCTAGAGCTTGTTGTCCGCGATCCGCAGCTGGCGCGCCCGCGAAAGAATCGCATCTTCGACCGCACGCGTGGTCGCCGCGCTGACCGGAGCGCCCCCGCTGGTCTGCAGAGCCACCGAAAGGGACCGCGCCGCCAAGGCCGGATCACTGATGTGCACGGTTGCCCGATAGGACCGCCCACCGCCCGGCGGTTTGCCGTAACCCGTTATGATCACGCCGGTAAACGGATCCACCTCCTGCACCGGCAGGAAGCTGAGCACATCCAGCGACGCCGCCCATAGGTACCGGTTGACCTGGGTGACCTGTTCCGAGTTGTTGGGGCCGAACACATCCCAGATGGTCGAACGATTCGGATCGTTGAGCTCGCGGGCCTCGGACGAGCTGCCGTCGGCGGATAGAACATTGGGGTTGGGCGACGTGCTCCGATTCTGTCCGCACGCAGAAACGGAGGCAGTCAAAACGGTCAAACCCAAAATCGTCAGCAGGCGCATCGTCGGCAGGTCCTGTTTTCACATGTTTTGCTTTGCTAGGAGATACTCCTAGACAACGTACTGTGCTGCAACAACCCCATTCTTGGCTTACGTACCGGTGTCGCTGAAATATCGGGGTGAATTCGACTGTGGCATCCTTGCACCAATTTGGGGCCAAAGAACCGAAGCTGTCCAAGGCATGCTTGCGCAACAGGGGCAAAAAGAGCGAAACGGTCTGCGTGCTGAGACATATGCAGCAGGTATGTGTCGAGTAGAAATTATTGAAACCGAGGGAAACAAGATGAAAAAAGTTCTCTTCGCATCGACCGCACTGATCGCAACCGCATCGGTTGCCGCGGCCGAAGTTAAGTTCAGCGGTTATGGCCGCTTTGGTATCGGTTACCTGGAAGACCGTACCGGCGTTGTGACCAACTTCAACACCGGCCAAGCCGCTATGACCACTACCGCAAGTGGCGGCATGACCACCGTGACCACAACCAGTGGTGCGACGGTTACCACCACCACCACAAACACCACGACCGTTGCAACCGACGAAACCATCCTGGTCTCGCGCTTCCGCCTGAACATCGACGGCATCGCGGAAACCGACGGTGGCGTCCGCTTTGAAGCACGTGTTCGTCTGCAGGCTGACGAAAACGCCGGAACCGGCGAAGCAAACGCAGCCGGCCTGAACGGCGCTCGCTTCTCGGTCATCTACGGTGGTCTGCGTGTTGACGCCGGCAACGTTGCTGGTTCGTTCGACAACTTGGCAAACTACTACGGTAACGAGCCGGGCCTGGAAAACTTCATCGGCCAGTACTCGGGCGTTGACTACAGCTTCCTGGGCTACTCGTCGACCGGTGCAGGTTCGAACGCTGTGTTCTTCCAGTACGCAGTTGGTGACTTCGCCTTCGGTGCATCGTACGACCAGGCAACCTTTGGCCTGAACGGTGTTGCAGACAGCGCAGACCGCTGGGACATCAGCTTCACCTACAGCTTCAACAACTTCACCGCAGCTGTTGCTTATGGTGAAACCAGCGCCATCGGCGACGTTGTTGAGAAGCAGAGCCTGGCAGTTCTGACCCTGGGTGCTGAATTCGGCGACTTCTCGGGCACCATCTTCGTCGCAGACGATGACGTTGCAGACGAGGACCTGAACGGTACCGCATACGGTCTGTCGGCAGCCTACAACGTTGGCGCTGCAACCACCCTGACCTTTGCTTACGGCGACGGTTCGGCTGACAACGACACCCAGCAGTACGGCATTGGCGCCATCTACGACCTGGGCGGCGGTGCATCGCTGCGCGGTGGTATCGGCCAGTCGAAAGCGGGTGACGGCGACAGCCGCCTGCGCGCTGACTTCGGTGCTCAGTTCAACTTCTAAGTTGATCTGAACCGCAAGGTTTGAGGGCGGGTCTTCGGACCCGCCCTTTTCTTTTGCGCCGACATGGTGTTTTTCTGCGGACAAATGGAAACAGAGGGAATCCATGTCGCTGCAAGAAATCACCGCCCGCATCGCTAAGGCCGAAGCCGCAGCCGGCCGCCCCAAGGGCTCGGTCCGGCTGATTGCCGTATCCAAGGTGCAGCCCAACGATCGGGTCGAGGCCGTGTTGAAGCAGGGTCACCGGTGTTTTGGTGAAAACCGGGTGCAGGAGGCCGCCGGCAAGTGGCCCGCCTTCCGTGAAAGCTATCCCGATATTGATCTGCATCTGATTGGTCCGCTGCAAACCAACAAGGCCCGGCAGGCGATGGAGCTGTGCAACGCGATCCACTCGGTCGACCGTCCCAAACTGGCCAAAACCCTTGCGCGGCTGGCGCAAGAGCTGGGGCAGTGTCCTGATCTGTTCATTCAGGTGAATACCGGCGAAGAGGCCCAGAAAGCCGGGGTTATGCCCGCCGAGGCCGATGATTTTGTCGCTGAATGTCGATCACTTGACCTGCCGGTGCGTGGGTTGATGTGCATTCCGCCCGTCGACGAAGAGCCCGCGCTGCATTTTGCTCTGCTGGCCAAGATCGCGCGCCGAAACGGTTTGGAAGGCTTGTCCATGGGGATGAGCAGCGATTTTGAAACTGCGATCGCGCTGGGTGCAACTCATGTCCGGGTGGGGTCCGCCATTTTTGGTGACCGGGTCAAACCCGCGGAATAATGATCCGGGTTCCGGGTGCGACGCGCCGCGCGATCCAGTGCAGATCGTCGCGCCGGAAGGCCACGCAGCCTTCGGTCGGATAGCCCGGCCTGCGCCACTGATGCAGAAAGATCGCTGATCCGCCGCCCGGTGTGGCGACAGGCCAATTCCAATCGGTAACCAGCACCAGATCGTACAGCGGGTCTGCCCGACGCAGGCGTTCGTGACTGCATGGATAGGGCGCCCGAACGTGCTGGTTGTAATCCAGATCCCTATCGTCATCCGACCACAGATCGCCCGGCCCGATGGGCAAAGCCCACGGGGCGGGCGGGGCAATCCGATCCGGGCGGTACAGCATCCCGACAATGTGGTGGTGCCCTGTGGGGGTGGCCCCGTCGCCCTCGCGCTTGTGGTTGCTCAGGCCACCTCTGCCGACGGTGCAGGGAAACCTGCGGCCGAAGAACCGCACTCCGGTCGGCGTTACCACCAGATCAAGAGGGCTCACAGCAGGTGGCCCGATTTCGAGGCCTTGGTCGCCAGATAGGCCCGGTTGTGGGCAGTTTCCCCGACCTTCAGCGGCACACGCTCGGTAACGGCAATCCCGGTCCGTTCCATCATTGCGATCTTGGCGGGGTTGTTGGTCAGCAACCGGACCGAACTGAACCCGAGCGATTTCAGGATGTCCGATCCAAGGCGGAAATCGCGCTCGTCATCTTCAAACCCAAGCCGGTGGTTGGCTTCGACGGTGTCGAAGCCCTGATCCTGCAGGAAATAGGCGCGCATTTTGTTGGCCAGGCCGATCCCGCGACCTTCCTGGTTGAGATACAGCAGAACCCCATGCCCCTCGGCCCCCATCTGGGCCAGGGCACCGCGCAGTTGCGGGCCGCAGTCGCATTTCAGGCTGCCCATCAGGTCACCGGTAAAACAGGCCGAATGCAACCGTGCCAGAACAGGTTTCGAGCGATCCGGGCGGCCGATTTCGATGGCATAGTGCTCCTCGCCACCGTCCTCTGGGCGGAAGACGTGCAGACGACCGGCCTCGGACACCTCCATCGGCAGGCGCGCGGCGACCACCTCGTGCAAGGGGCTGCGATCGGCCAGATGCGGCGCAGCGCGTGTGTGGTCGATGCAGGTCAGACCGTGTGTCGCCGAAAAGGCCTGGCCGTTTTCGACTGCAACCACCACAGCGGCCGGCAGCAGGCGGGCGGATTTGGTCAGTGCGATTGCGATGCGATGCAGGTGTGCATTGCCCTGGCGCTGAGTCATCAAGGGCCCCTTCATCGGGGCATTCAGGTCATCGGACGGGTCTGCAACCGCCTGCACCCACCCCAGATCAGCCTCGGCCGGAATCACGACCCGAGCAAGATCACCGTCATAGGCGCGGGCTTTCAGCGTTTCGGCCCGTCGTCCTGTGATGGCAACCACAGGCGTGTCGCCAAGCCCCCTCAGGTCCGCCAGACGCTGCGGGTTGAGTGTCTCTGCGGCGACGGCAACAACGCTGAAATCCCCGTCATCCGTCAGCACGACCGGAACGCCCATCCGAAGGTCGGCACGCGCCCGGGCCAGCAACTCGGTGATGTCTGGAATGAGACTCATTGATGTTATCCTGTAACGTTCGACCCTCGTCCTAGCCCGTTCGAAAGGAAATGTGAAACATTTCCGGCCCACCAGACACGAGGGCGTGAGAGCATTGCAGCAAAACTTGTTGATTGCATCTTCCAAGCTCAAGTGTTGCAAAAGGTTTAGGAGGACCGGGACATGGCGCAACTCAAGAAAATTCTGCTGGTCGATGACGATGAAGACCTGCGCGAAGCGCTCAGCGAGCAGTTGGTGATGACCGAGGACTTTGATGTATTCGAAGCCTCCGACGGCCAATCCGCGATGGAGCGGGCGCGCGAAGCCATCTATGACCTTGTGATCCTGGATGTGGGTTTGCCCGACACAGATGGGCGCGAGCTGTGCCGGCTGATGCGCAAGCAGGGGGTCAAGAGCCCGATCCTGATGCTGACCGGCCATGACAGCGACGCCGATACGATCCTGGGTTTGGACGCGGGTGCCAACGACTATGTCTCAAAGCCGTTCAAGTTCCCGGTGCTTCTGGCCCGGATCCGTGCGCAGCTGCGCCAGCATGAACAATCCGAGGATGCGGTTTTTGTCCTGGGGCCCTATACCTTCAAACCCGCGATGAAGATGTTGATCACCGAGGACGACCGCAAGATTCGGCTGACCGAGAAGGAAACCAACATTCTCAAATTCCTGTATCGCTCGACCGACGGCGTGGTGGCGCGCGATGTGCTGCTGCACGAGGTCTGGGGCTACAACGCCGGTGTAACCACACATACGCTGGAAACGCACATCTACCGCCTGCGTCAGAAAATCGAGCCCGATCCCTCCAATGCGCGCCTTTTGGTCACAGAATCTGGTGGATATCGACTGGTGTCGTAACCATAGGTGGATTGATGTGGATCAAAGTGATACTCTTGAAGCATCTTTAGGATAATCCCATCCCGTGCATGTCCGGGTCATGACATGTACCTCCCTGTTGGACTGCCGGGCCTTTGGCCCGGCTTTTTTTCGGATGGCACCCCGGCACCTGCCGCGCTAGTTTGCCCGAGTCGCGACAAGGGAACCCCGATCATGCCTTTCACTCTGGCCACCTGGAACATCAATTCCGTTCGCCTGCGCGAGCCGATCGTGCTGAAATTGCTGCAGGAGGAAGCGCCGGACGTGCTGTGCCTGCAAGAATGCAAATCGCCGGTCGACAAGATCCCGACCGAGGGCTTCGCGGAACTGGGCTACACCCATATGATCGCCCGCGGTCAGAAGGGCTACAACGGCGTGGCCATCCTGTCGCGCTTGCCGATCACGGATCTGGGCGATCAGGACTTTGCCGGGCTGGGCCATGCCCGGCATGTGGCGGGGCAACTGGAAAACGGGGTGATCATCCACAATTTCTACGTCCCGGCAGGCGGCGACGTTCCCGATCGCGAGGTGAACGAGAAATTTGGCCAGAAGCTGGATTACCTGACCGACATGCGCGACTGGTTCCACGCTGAAAAGCCGCAGAAATCCATTCTGGTCGGTGACCTGAACATCGCCCCTCGCGAGGATGACGTGTGGTCGCACAAGCAACTGCTCAAGGTCGTGTCGCACACGCCGATCGAGGTCGCGCAACTGGCCGAGACGCAGGATGCGGGCGGCTGGGTCGATATCACCCGGCAGGACATCCCCGAGGGACAGCTCTACAGCTGGTGGTCCTATCGCGCCCGCGACTGGGATGCGGCTGACAAGGGGCGGCGCCTGGATCACGTCTGGGCGACGCCTGATATCTCGAACGCCGGCCATTCCAGCCGCGTCCTGCGCGACGCGCGCGGCTGGGAGAAGCCCAGCGACCACGCGCCCGTCTTTGCCAGTTTCGATCTTTGATCGGTGCGGGATTCCGCAACTCGGCCCTTGGTTTCCCGGTCGGCTGGTTGCATATAAGGCGCAAGACTGAATCCGGAGAGTGAATGCCATGGAACTTCTGAACGGCGCAGGCAGCCCCGCAGCCACCGATCTGATCAAAGACGGAACCGAGGCCACTTTCATGGCCGATGTCGTCGAGGCATCGCAGGAATTGCCCATTATCGTCGACTTCTGGGCGCCGTGGTGCGGTCCCTGCAAGACCTTGGGTCCGGCCTTGGAAGAGGCCGTGACCGCGGCCAAGGGCGCGGTCAAGATGGTGAAAATCAACGTGGACGAGGCGCAGATGATCGCCTCGCAATTGCGCATCCAGTCGATTCCGACCGTCTATGCCTTCTTCAAGGGGCAGCCGGTTGACGGATTCCAAGGCGCATTGCCAGGATCGGAGATCAAGGCCTTTATCGACCGTGTGATCGAGGCCGCCGGGGGCCAGAGCCCGGGCGGCCAGCTGGACGAGGCCGTGGAGGCCGCCGAAGAGATGCTGAATGATGGCGCGGCAGTGGATGCGGCCCAGACCTTTGCCGCCATTCTTGGCGAAGACCCCAAACATGCCGCGGCCTATGGCGGCCTGGTGCGGGCGCATATCGCGATGGGTGACCTTGATCAGGCCGAGGCGATCCTGAACGGCGCTCCGGCCGAGATTTCAACGACTGCAGAGTTGGAAGCTGCCCATGCGCAGCTGGAACTGGCCAAACAGGCCGCAAATGCCGGGCCGGTGGCCGAGTTGACGGCAGCGGTCGAAGCTGACCCCGACAACCATCAGGCTCGGTTCGACCTGGCGCAGGCGCTCTATGCCAACGGCAAGGCCGCCGAGGCGGTTGACCAGCTTCTCGAGCTGTTTCGCCGCGATCGGGAATGGAATGATGGCGCAGCAAAGGCGCAGCTGTTCACCATCTTCGATGCGCTCAAGGCCAATGACCCGATCGTTTTGAACGGTCGCCGCAAACTCAGTTCGATGATATTTGCCTAACCGCGCATCAGAGCTAGTATCGGAAACATGATGCATCCCGCCGATCTGCCGGACACGGTGTCCGTGTTTCCTCTGCCCGGGGCGCTGTTGCTGCCCCGGTCACGCCTGCCGCTGCATATTTTCGAGCCCCGCTACCTGCAAATGCTGGATGACGCCTTGAAAACCAAAGAGCGGTTGATCGGCATGGTCCAGCCGAACCCTTGTCAGAACGACGACACCAAATTGCATCGGATCGGATGCGCCGGACGTGTCACGCAGTTTTCCGAGACCGAAGACGGGCGCTATCTGATCACTCTGTCCGGTGTATCCCGGTTTCGCATCCAATCCGAATTTGATGGTTTCACGCCGTATCGTCGCTGCGCCGTTACCTGGGACGGGTTCGACCGCGATCTGGGCAAAGGGGAAATAGACGATACGTTCGACCGGTCCGGTTTCCTGCGTCTGTTGGGGCGTTACTTTTCCGCCCGCCAACTGTCGACCGATTGGGAGTCACTGAACGAGGCGGATGACGAATTGCTGGTCAATTCCCTGTCTATGCTTCTGGATTTCGACCCTGAGGACAAGCAGGCCCTGCTTGAGGCGCCCTGTCTGCGCACCCGGCGCGAAACGCTTGTCACACTGATCGAATTCTCGCTGCGCGGGGGTTCAAACGAGGAACAATTGCAATGACAGAGACGGAACCGGGATTCGACCGCCACATGCTCGAGGCGCTGATCTGCCCACAGACTCATACCACGCTGGAATATGACGCCGAGCGGCAGGAGTTGGTCTCGAAAGCCGCTGGTCTGGCTTTTCCCATCCGCAACGGGATTCCGGTGATGCTGGTGGATGAGGCGCGCAAGCTCGACTAGATCGGGCGGCCCTGCAGCAGCTTGGGCAGGTCGCCTGTCAAACCGGCGGCCTCGCGCACGAAGCCGCGGCGCAGGCTGGGCAGGGAGCCCACGATGCCCATTCCGATGTCGCGCCCCAGCCGCAGTATCGGATTGTCGTTCGAAAACAGCTTGTTGAACACATCCGTCGCCATTGCCAGGGCCGCCGTGTCAAAGCGGCGCCATTCCTGATAGCGCTCCAGAACCAGCACCGAGCCGATGTCCTCGCCGCGCCGCCCGGCCAGCGTCAGAACCTCGGCCAGCGCGCCGACGTCGCGCAGCCCGGCGTTCAGCCCCTGACCGGCGATCGGGTGCATGCCATGGGCCGCATCACCCACCAGCGCCAGCCGCTCGGCGATGAAGGAATTGGCGATGGTCAGGTTCAGCGGATAGGTGAACCGGTCGCCCTGCAGGCGGATGTCACCCAGAAAATCGCCGAATCTGGGCCGCAGAACTTGAAGGTACTCGGCCTCGTCCAGCGCGTTGATGCGCTGCGCGGTGTCAGAGCGTTCGCTCCAGACGATCGAGCTGCGATTGCCGGTCAGCGGCAGGATCGCCAGCGGGCCGGGGGGCATGAAGAACTGATGTGCGATGCCGTGATGCGGCAGATCGTGTTCGATGGCGCAGACCAGCGCGGTCTGGCCGTAGTCCCATCCGGTCCGCTTGATCTCGGCGCGGGCGGCGGTGCCACTGCGGCGGCCGTCGCACCCCACCAGAAGCCGACCGGACAGCGCCGATCCGTCATCCAGCGTCACGGTCACGCTGCCTGGACCGGCTTCCTGCGCAACAACGGTTTTGCCACTGACCCGGGTGATTGCCGGTTCCGCCTCCATCGCCGCAAGAAATGCGCGTCGCAGGTGACGGTCCTCGACCATATAGCCCATCGGGCCTTCCTCAATCTCGGCATGGTCGAAATGCATGAAAAACGGCGACGGACCTGCGCCCGCATGGCCATCAGTCACCTTGATATCCAACATCGGCTGGGCGTGCTCCGCGACCCACTCCCAGACGCCGATCGCGGCCAGCAACCGTTGCGAGGCCAGCGCCAGCGCATAGGCACGCCCGTCGAACGCCGCGTTCTTGCGCACCTTCTCGGCCAGTGCGTCGATCACGGTAACGGTGTGCCCGGTCTGCGCCAGCGCCAGCGCCAGGGCGGGGCCGTTCAGCCCGCCGCCCACGATCAAGATATCGGAAACCTGTGTCATGCGGTGCAATATGCGCGCCCTTTCGGGATTGTCCATGTGCAGTCCTGTCGCTACCGTCGCCGAAACACGAATTTTTCCGACAAGGGGGCAAAGATGCAGGACTGGCTGACCATGACGGCATGTGACCTGGGCCGGGGGATCGGCATGGGTCAGATCGATCCCGAGGAGCTGACCGAGGTCTATCTGGCGGCCATCGACGCCCATCCGCACCGCGACCGCATCTATGCCCGCGTCACGCATGACCGCGCCCGCGCCGAAGCCCGCGCAGCCAAGGAACGGGCGGCCCAAGGGCTGCGCCGGTCCCTGCTGGATGGGGTGCCGATCAGCTGGAAGGATCTGTTCGACACCGCCGGGATCGGAACCGAGGCCGGATCGGCCCTGCTGCGCGGCCGGGTTCCCGACCATGACGCAACCGTTCTGCGCAACGCGACGGCCATGGGCGCGGTCTGTCTGGGCAAGACGCATATGAGCGAGCTGGCCTTCTCGGGCCTTGGCCTGAACCCCGTCACCGCGACGCCGCCCTGCGTGAATGACGAAAAGGCGGTTCCGGGCGGGTCGTCTTCGGGCGCAGCGGCTTCGGTGGCCTTTGGTCTGGCAGCCTGCGGGATCGGCTCGGATACGGGCGGATCGGTGCGCATTCCGGCCGCGTGGAACGACCTGGTGGGGCTGAAGACCACCTCGGGTCGGCTGAGTCTTGAGGGCGTGGTCCCCTTGTGCCTGCGGTTCGACACGGTCGGCCCGCTGACTCGGTCGGTCGAGGATGCGGCGCAGATGTTGGCGCTGCTGGAGGGCGGAACGCCGGCCGATCTGCGGGGCGCCAGCCTGAAGGGGCGGCGGTTTGCGGATCTGCAGACAATCGCGCAGGACGATCTGCGCGACGCACCACGCCAGGCCTATGCCGAGGCGCTGGACCGCCTGCGAGATGCCGGGGCCGAGATCGTGCCGCTGGAGGTGCCGGAACTGGCCGAGGCGATGGGCCTGTCCGGTGTCCTTTACACCACCGAAGCCTATGGCCTGTGGCGCGACGTGATCGAGGCCAACCCTGAGGCGATGTATCCCGAAATCCTTGAACGGTTCCGCGCGGGCAAGGGGCATTCCGGCCCGGATTACGTGGCCGCGTGGTCTCGGTTGAAGGCCTGCCGGTCGGTCTGGGACGCGGCCACCGCCGGCTTCGACGCGGTTTTGGCCCCCACCGCGCCGATCCTGCCGCCGGATCTGGACCGGCTGATGAACGACCATGACTACTACGTCACCGAGAACCTTCTGGCCCTGCGCAATACCCGGATCGGCAACCTGATGGGGCTGGCGGCGCTGTCGCTGCCCACTTCGACACCGTCCTGCGGGCTGATGATGCTGGGCTATCCGGGCTCGGAAGAGGCGCTTTTGCGGCTGGGTGCGGCGGCCGAGGTGGTTCTGACCTGAATGCCACAATCCCCTGATTCGGAACCTCTTTGTCTGGACGCGCGGGGGTTCGGCCTGTAATCTGCTGGAAAACCGGGGCGCCAATGATCCCGGTATCGAGGCAGCAGTCATGAATTTCCCCGAGCGGTTTTCGAACCTACCGGCTTATGCTTTTCCGCGTCTACGCGCCCTGCTCGACCATCACGCGCCGGGTGGCGATGTCGTGCACATGACGATTGGCGAGCCCAAGCATGACTTTCCGCCCTGGGTGACCGATGTCATCGTGGAAAACGCCGCCGGGTTCCAGACATACCCGCCGAACGAGGGGTCGGACGCGCTGCGCGGGGCCATCGCCGACTGGATCGACCGCCGCTATGGCGTGCGGATGGACCCCGAGACCAACATCATGGCGCTGAACGGCACGCGCGAGGGGTTGTACAACGTCGCCATGGCCCTGTGCCCCGAGCAGAAGAACGGCCAGCAGCCGATCGTTTTGTGCCCCAACCCGTTCTACCAAGTCTACATGGTGGCCTCGATCTCGGTCGGGGCGCAGCCGTATTTCGTGCCGGCCACCGCGGCCACCGGGCACTTGCCGGACTATGCCAGCCTGCCAGAAGATGTGCTGAACCGCACCGCCGTGGCCTATATCTGTTCGCCCGCCAACCCGCAGGGGGCCGTCGCCCCGCGCGACTACTGGGCCGAGCTGATCCGGCTGGCCGAGCAGTATGATTTCCGCATCTTCGCCGACGAGTGCTATTCTGAGATATTCCGCGATACGCCGCCCACCGGCATCCTGACCGTCGCGCAGGAGCTGGGCGCCGACCCCGAGCGGATCACGCTGTTCAACTCGCTGTCGAAACGGTCGAACTTGGCAGGGCTGCGGTCGGGGCTGATAGCGGGCGGGCCGGAAAGCATCAAGCGGGTCAAGCAGTTGCGCGCCTATGCCGGGGCGCCCTTGCCGTCGCCGTTGCAGGCCGCCGCGGCCAGGGTCTGGGCCGACGAGGCGCATGTTCAGGAAAACCGCGCGCTGTATCAGGAAAAATACGCCATCGCCGATCAGGTATTCGCGGGCGTTCAGGGTTATATGCCGCCCGAGGCGGGGTTCTTTCTTTGGCTGCCTGTCGAAGATGGCGAGCAGGCGGCATTGAAGCTGTGGCAGGAAACCGGGGTTCGGGTCCTGCCGGGCGCATATCTTTCACAAGGGGATCCGGGGCAGAACCCGGGCAAAGGCTTTATCAGGGTCGCGATGGTGGCCCCAAAAACAGAGATGCAGCGCGGGCTGATCACGCTCCGCGACTGCATCTATTCGTGAGGTACGAGGGCACATGGCATCTTACAACGCGCGCAACCGCGACCCATTGTTGGACAGCACCACCCAGGCCGCGATCGAGCGGCGCAGCAAGGAACTGATCGGGATCGCCTTGATCTTGGCCGGCCTGGCCGCCGCGGCGATGATCTGGTCCTACACGCCGGATGATCCGAACTGGATGGTCTCGACCGACGCGCCGGTGCAGAACTGGCTGGGCCGGTTCGGCGCTTCGATCGCCGCGCCGTTGTTCATGATCGTGGGCTGGGGCAGCTTTGGCATCGCGCTGGTGCTGGTCGGCTGGGGCGTGCGGTTCGCCGGCCATTTCGGCGAGGATCGCGCCGTGGCCCGCCTGATTTTCGCGCCGATCTGGATCGCCGTCCTTTCGGTCTATGCCGCGACGCTGGTGCCCGGAGCTGAATGGCGAGCGACGCACAGCTTTGGCCTGGGCGGCCTGTTCGGCGATACGGTGATGGGGGCGCTGCTGACGCTGTTGCCCATCTCGTCGCATTTCATGGTCAAGCTGATGTCGCTGGCCATGGCGGCCGGTATGCTGGCGTTGGGCGTTTTTGTTCTGGGCTTCACCAAGTCGGATGTCCGGCGCGGGTTCCGGGCTTTCCTGCTGGGTCTGGTGATGGCCTATGACATGCTGATGACCGCGCTGGGGCAGGGGGCGTCGGCCACCGCCCGGGCCACACAGGCGCGCCGGGAAAAATGGCAGGAACGCAAGGCAACCCAGGCCGCTGGCGCCGAATTTGAGGATGAACTGGCCTATGCCGATCCGGTCTTTGAAGAGCCCGAGATCGCAGCACCCAAACCCGTCAAGACGGGCCTGCTTGCGCGCATGCCCGGCCTGATCCGCCGCCCCGAGCCGATGCCCGAACCCGAACTGGTCGACCCGGAACCTGTCACCGGATATGACGAGATGCCGGGTGAGGACCGGATCCGCTCGAAGATTTCCGCGGTGATCCAGAACCGCAAGGTCGCCACCGGTGAAATCGCGCCCGAGCCCGATCCGAACCGCCCGCTGACCAAGGGGCGTGGCCGTGGCCCCGACCCGCTGATCCTGAATGCGCCGCGAGCGGGCAACCTTCCGACCGAGCCTCCACTGACTGCTGCCGGGCTTCCGCCCGAGCCGCCGTTGACCAGTCAGCCAGCGCAGCCTTATGCGGAAATTGAGACGTTCACCGAAGACCAGGTCTCAGAGTATTCGCCTTTGGACGCCGACGACGATCAGGTGTTCGAGGATGCAGAAGACCCAATCGCCGAGGCGCGTCCGGCGATGAAGATCCCGGTTGCCGAACCGCGCAAGCCAGTTGTCGCGCAGCCTGTCCGGCGCAATGTCCTGCCCTCGCGACGGGCTCAGGCCGAGGCTCAGCCCAGCCTGTCCTTCGAAGAGCGGCACACGGATTTCGAACTGCCGCCGCTCAGCCTGCTGACGAACCCGTCGGGCATCCCGCGCCATCACCTGAGCGACGAGGCGCTAGAGGAAAACGCGCGGATGCTGGAAAACGTGCTGGATGACTATGGCGTCAAGGGCGAGATCGTCAGTGTCCGCCCCGGCCCCGTCGTCACGATGTACGAGTTGGAGCCCGCGCCGGGCCTGAAGGCGAGCCGCGTGATCGGGCTGGCGGATGATATCGCCCGGTCGATGTCGGCCCTGTCGGCGCGGGTCTCGACCCTGCCCGGACGCTCAGTCATCGGCATCGAACTGCCCAACGAGAACCGCGAGATGGTGGTCCTGCGCGAAATCCTGGCAAGCCGCGATTTCGGCGACGGCACCCATGCGCTTCCGCTGGCGCTGGGCAAGGATATCGGCGGCGACTCGGTCGTGGCCAACCTGGCCAAGATGCCTCACCTGCTGATCGCCGGGACGACCGGTTCGGGCAAGTCGGTGGCAATCAACACGATGATCCTGTCGCTGCTCTACAAGCTGACACCGGATGAGTGCCGCCTGATCATGATCGACCCCAAGATGCTGGAACTTTCCGTCTATGACGGCATCCCGCACCTGCTGTCGCCGGTGGTGACCGACCCGAAAAAGGCGGTGGTCGCCCTGAAATGGGTCGTGGGCGAGATGGAGGACCGCTATCGCAAGATGTCCAAGATGGGCGTGCGCAACATCGCCGGCTACAACGGCCGGGTGAAGGACGCGCTGTCCAAGGGCGAGATGTTCAGCCGCACGGTCCAGACCGGGTTCGACGACGAAACCGGAGAGCCGATCTTCGAGACCGAGGAATTCGAACCCAAGGCCATGCCCTATATCGTCGTCATCGTCGATGAGATGGCCGACCTGATGATGGTCGCGGGCAAGGAGATCGAGGCCTGTATCCAGCGTCTGGCGCAGATGGCACGGGCCTCGGGCATCCACCTGATCATGGCCACGCAGCGGCCCTCGGTAGACGTCATCACCGGTACGATCAAGGCTAACTTCCCGACCCGGATCTCGTTCCAGGTGACGTCGAAAGTCGACAGCCGGACCATCCTGGGGGAAATGGGGGCCGAGCAGCTGCTGGGGCAGGGCGACATGCTGTATATGGCTGGCGGAGCCAAGATCACCCGCTGCCACGGGCCGTTCGTGTCCGATGAAGAGGTCGAGGAGGTGGTGAACCACCTCAAGCAGTATGGTCCGCCGGACTATGTCGGCAGCGTGCTGGATGGACCGTCCGAGGACAAGGCCGACAATATCGACGCGGTTCTGGGCCTGAATACCGGCGGCAACACCAATGGTGAGGACGCCCTGTACGATCAGGCGGTTGCCATCGTGATCAAGGATCGCAAGTGTTCAACCTCGTACATCCAGCGAAAACTTGCCATCGGCTACAACAAGGCCGCGCGGCTGGTCGAGCAGATGGAGGACGAAGGCGTTGTTTCGGCAGCAAATCACGTGGGCAAACGCGAAATCCTCGTCCCGGAACAGTAGGATATTTAATAACAAGGGCAGAGCGCATATCTGTGTGTCATGAAACAGATTGCCTTTGCCCTTGCCCTTGCTTTGACTGCCCCGGCAGCCTGGGCCGCCGACAAGCTGCCCTTGTCGCAGATCTCGAACTATCTGAACGGATTGAAGGCCGTTCAGACGACGTTTACCCAAGTCAACGATGACGGATCGCTGAGTACCGGCAAGCTGTGGCTGCAGCGCCCCGGCAAGATGCGGTTCGAATACGATCCGCCCAACAGTGCGGTCGTGCTGGCTAATGCCGGCACCGTGATGGTGTTCGACCCCAAATCAAACCAGCCGCCCGAGCAGTACCCGTTGAAGCGCACGCCGCTGTCGCTGGTTCTGGCGCGCAACGTGAACCTGTCGCAGGCCAACATGGTGGTCGGCCACACATTTGATGGCACAGCCACGGTCGTCACCGCGCAGGACCCGAAAAACCCCGAGTCCGGACGGATCGAGCTGATGTTCACGGCAAATCCGATCGAGTTGAGGAAATGGGTCATCTACGACAACGCCGGGGGTCAAACCACGGTGCTGCTGGGACCCCTCAACGAAGATGTCAGAATCGACAGTGACCTGTTTTCGAACAAGGCGCGGCGCGGGTCAGAAAACCGCTGACCCGCGGCTCTTTCAGTAGCGGCAGCTGGACAGCTGCGCCTGGTACATCTGCGCACGTGCATCCACGTCGTTGGCTACGTTCAACAGCCATGTTTTACCGTAGTGGCTGCCGCGTGCGTAACCCGCGCGACCTTCGTGATACGCCAGATATTGGTTCCGCGTGTCGCTGGTCGAGATGCCGATCTTCTGACTGCTTTTGTTCATGTACCATCCGACGAAATCTGACGCGTCACGAATGCGGTCACGCTTGGCGCGCCGCTTCCCAGTTTCGCGCTGATATTCTTCCCAGGTTCCGTCGAGGGCCTGGCTGAAGCCATAGGCGCTGCTCTGACGGCCCATCGGAATAACCCCCAGAACATATTTGTGGGGCGTCCGCGCGTCGTGACGATAGCGGCTTTCTTGGTAGATGGTTGCCATCTGGACATGAACCGGGACACCCCATTTGCGTTCGGTGCTTTTGAACGCCTTGATCATGTCCGGCCGCTCGCGCGCGATGGCGCAAGCGTCATTGAGGTTGCTGGGCGGACGCTGTGCGCCGCCCCCACAGGATGCCAAAAACAGCACCCCGAAGAGTACGAGAAGTTTTCTGCTCATGTGCCTCGTGCCTTTTTTTCTTTATTCTAGCGCAGATTGCAGGCTGAGGAAATCACAATCGTATAAGAAACTGTGCAGCAGGCCGCCGACTGTCAGGCATAGGTTCACAGACTGTTTCCGGGAATTTCAGATCAATGATTGGCAATTGCCGGCGGAAAGGTTTAGTAAGTGCCTTGGGGGCTGAAACAATGCTGAAGACACATGCAAAGTACCGCCTGGGCCAGGTGGTTCGTCACAAGAAACATCCCTTCCGAGGGGTGATTTTTGACGTGGATCCGGAATTTGCGAACACCGAGGAATGGTACGAGGCAATTCCCGAAGACAGCCGCCCGATCAAGGATCAGCCGTTCTACCATTTGCTGGCCGAGAACGATCAATCCTTCTATGTGGCTTATGTATCAGAGCAAAATCTGATTGCCGACCAGTCAGGCGAACCTGTTGATCATCCTGACATTCCCAACATGTTCGGGCCGTTTCAGGACGGCAGCTATCCGCTGCACTTCCAACTGAACTGATGCGGTGCTGACGCCGTTGCGGCGTCAGTAACCCAAAGCGCAGCCGTCCTTTCGGGGGTCGCTAGCGCCTTCCAATACTCCGCTTTGATGGATTCGGATCGCCTGTGCACCGCCCAAAGGTGTTTCCGTATCGACGACATTGTGACCCAAGTCTGACAATTGTTGCGCGATCCTGCGATCGTAGCCGGGTTCGATCTTCAAGATTGAACCGTCGGCAAAAACGCGGGGCGCGTCGACGGCGTGCTGCAGCCCCAAGTCGAAATCCAGAAGGTTGGAAACCAGGCGCGCGTGGCCCGTCGGCTGATAGGCCCCGCCCATCACGCCGAACGGCATGGCAATCTGGCCGTTTTGCTTCAGCATCGCGGGAATGATGGTGTGCATCGGGCGCTTGCCGCCGCCTAGCTCGTTCGGATGCCCCGGTTCAAGGTTGAAACCACATCCGCGGTTCTGCAGGAGAATGCCGAACTTTTCCGAGGCGATGCCCGATCCGAAGCTGTGGAAGATCGAATAGATCAGAGAAACAGCCATACGATCGCGGTCGACGACCGTGACATAAACCGTGTCCTTGTGCACCGCTTCGGTCAGCGGGGCGGCGGCGGTCATGGCGCGCCGGGGATCAATCAGCTCGGCCAGCTTTGCCGCCGTTTCCGGCGCCAGAAAATGTTCCATGCGCGACGTATGATCCGGGTCGGCGATGAACCGGTTGCGTGCATCGTAGGCCAGCTTGGTCGCCTCGGCTTCGATATGCGCCCGTTCGGCGCCCCACGGGTCCATGCCGGCAATGTCGAAATGCTTAAGGATGTTAAGAAGCAGGATCGCAGTCGCGCCTTGTCCGTTCGGCGGATGTTCAAGCAGTTCAGCGTTGCGGTAGTCACCTCCAACCGGTGAGGCTTCGATGAACTTTGTGTCGTGAAAATCGGTGGCCGAATGAATCCCGCCTCGGGAATTCAAGGCAGCCAGCATGTCATCGGCGATTTCGCCCTCGTAAAAGGCGTCACGCCCATTTCGGGCCACGCGACGCAGGACTTCTGCCTGACCCGGAGCGCGAAACATCTGACCTGTCGTTGGGGCGCGGCCGTCGATCAGATAGTGATCCCGCGCTGCGCCCTGCAGTGTTTCGGCCCCGAGCGACCAGTCATGCGCAACGCGGGGTGCAACTGGAACGCCCGTTTCGGCATAGTGAATTGCAGGTTGAAGAAGGGCCTCGATCCCCAATCGGCCCTCGGCTTCTGACAGGTGGCAGAATGCGTCGACGGCGCCGGGGATTGTCACCGCTTCGGGGCCGTCAAGTGGCACCGTAGCCAACCCACGAGCCCGCAGATCTTCGGCCGAGGCTGCAGCGGGCGCCCGCCCAGAGCCGTTCAGCGCGCGAACCGTCGTTTCGCCCGCGCGATTGAAAAGAACGAAACAGTCGCCACCCAGACCTGTCATCTGCGGTTCGCAGATGCCCAGAAGCACGCCCGCGGCAATGGCGGCGTCCATCGCGTTTCCCCCGCGGCCCAGAATGTCCAGCGCCACCTTTGCAGCCAGCGGATGCGAGGTTGCGCACATCCCTTCGGTCGACAAAACCTCGGAACGGCCGGGGGCATGGAAATCGCGCATGGAATGGGTCTCCTCCTGAACGGGTCGACACTAGGGTGCCGATGGCTGATGTCCAGTCATTTCAAGGAGAAGGTCCTCGGCGCCGTTCACTGGGTGGGGGCTGTGACACATGGCGCCGAGGGAAGCTATCTGAGCTACCCCTTGTTTCTGCCCATCGTTTGCGGCGCGACAATGGTCCGATCTGGGCGTTATTGTGGCCGATCCGCTTTTTTTGTGCGCTCAAACCGCAAGAATAGCAGGTTCTGGCCATTTCTGCGGTCATACCGCACCTCGTCGGCCAATGTGCGGATCAGGAACCAACCGAATCCACCTTCGGGCAGATTTGAAGTATCGGTTTCCACACTGGCAGGAATGCCATCAGGCATCTTCAAGCCGGGCAAGGGGTGCCCAGTGTCGGCGATCTGGACCTCCAGATGATCTTTGGAATCCAGCATGGAAACCCGGACCATTCCGGGCGCGCGCTCTGCGTAAGCGTGCTCGACAACATTGTTGATCGCCTCGGCCAACACGATTTTGATGTCCGCAGTCTTTTGCCCCGGCAAACCGAAATTTGACAGCCCCGCGTGCAGCGAAGCGATGGCGCGGCTGGCCTCGGCTTCGACGGCAGGGAACGCCACTTCGAGTCGGCCGTCTTCGCAGTTGACTGTCACGCCATTTGCCCCCTGGCGCTTCACTCCAATTCGGAGGCCAGCGCGTCATCCAAGTTGGGATGCAGTTTGAAAACCGTATCCATCCGCGTCAGCCGAAAAACCTTTGCCACGACAGGCTGCAATCCCGCCAGTTCCAGCCTGCGCCCATTTCCAATCTGCTTCATGGACGCCACGATCGCGCCCAATCCACTGGAGTCTATGAACTCGACCGCAGACAGGTCCAGGATGATCCGACCGGTGCCATCTGCGGTTTGGGTCCGCATGTCTTCCTTGAACTGTATCGCCATGGCGGCGTCGATGCGGGCGGCGTCGACTGTGATGATCTGCGTCTCGCCTGTCGTTTTGCTGCTCAGTGTCACGTGACTACCCTCGGATTCCGTCGATCGATCGTAGAAATACGCTAGACGGCGTTTCTTACCATTCGGTATCCAAGCACTCGACAAAAAGGAGGAGTCGTCACATGAAAGAGGTTGTGATCGCTGGTGCGGCCCGGACGCCGATGGGCGGGTTTCAAGGAGTGTTCGACGGCGTGCCTGCGGCGGAACTGGGTGGCGTCGCCATTCGTGCGGCGCTTGAAAACGCCAAGACGCAGACGGTCGACGAGGTTTTGATGGGCTGCGTTCTGCCCGCCGGTCAGGGGCAGGCTCCGGCGCGGCAGGCAGGGTTTGCGGCAGGTCTGGGTGAAGAGGTGCCTGCGACCACACTGAACAAGATGTGCGGGTCGGGCATGAAGGCGGCGATGATGGCGTTCGATCAGATCGCGCTTGGCCATGCAGACTTGATGGTTGCGGGTGGAATGGAAAGCATGACGAATGCGCCCTACTTGCTGCCCAAGATGCGCGGCGGGGCTCGTATCGGTCACGGCCAGGTGGTGGATCACATGTTCCTGGACGGGTTGGAAGATGCCTATGACAAGGGCCGCCTGATGGGCACTTTTGCCGAAGATTGCGCCGAGGCTTATCAATTCACCCGAGAGGCGCAGGACGAATACGCGTTGAAGTCGCTGTCGAATGCGCTCGAAGCGCAGGCCAGCGGAGCCTTCTCGGACGAGATCGCAGCCGTCACGGTCCGAAGCCGCAAAGGTGAGATCATCCAGGATTCGGATGAGCAGCCCAAATCGGCGCGGCCGGAAAAGATACCGACGCTGAAGCCGGCATTCCGCAAGGATGGAACGGTGACGGCGGCCAATTCCTCGTCAATCTCGGATGGCGCGGCGGCGCTGGTTCTTGCCGCGGCTGACACGGCCGAGGCGCGCGGCCTGAATGTCCGTGCCCGCATCCTGGGCCACGCGAGCCACGCCCAGGCGCCAGGCCTTTTCACGACGGCTCCGGTCCCGGCCGCGCAGAAGCTGCTGGAACGGATCGGTTGGAGCAAGGACGACGTGGACCTGTGGGAAGTGAACGAGGCTTTTGCCGTTGTTCCGATGGCCTTCATGCACGAAATGGGCCTGCCGCGCGACAAGGTCAACGTCAACGGAGGCGCCTGCGCCCTCGGTCATCCGATCGGTGCCTCAGGTGCACGTATCATGGTGACGCTTCTAAATGCACTCGAGAAGCGTGGCCTGAGGCGCGGAGTGGCCGCGATCTGCATCGGAGGCGGCGAGGGCACCGCAATCGCGATCGAGCGGGTTTGACGCTTTGGCATTTTGCCATTAGCTGAGCCGGGCCGCAGAGGTTGCGGCCCGGTTGCACATTGGAAATGACCCCATGAAAGCTGACTACGCGCTCTTGTCCAAAACCATCCAAGCCCTGACGGAAGGTGAAACTGATCAGGTCGCTCTGATGGCCACCGTCGCCTGCGAAGTGCATCACAGCGACGACCGCTTTGACTGGACAGGGTTTTACCGTGTGACCGAGCCGGAGTTGTTGAAGATCGGACCCTATCAAGGCGGGCACGGCTGTTTGGTCATTCCGTTCTCGCGCGGGGTCTGCGGGGCAGCGGCGCGCACCGGAGAGGTTCAGCTGGTCCCGGATGTGGATGCGTTTGCGGGACACATTGCCTGCGCCTCGTCGACCCGGTCCGAACTGGTTCTGCCGGTGCGGGACTCTGCGGGGCATGTCATCGGGGTCTTTGATATCGACAGCGATCAGCCCGATGCGTTCGAACAAGCCGATGCCGATGGGCTGTCGCATATCCTCGCGCAGGTTTTCGGGCGTCAGTAGAACCTTTATTCCGGTTCGATTCCCGAGGCTTTGAGCTGAGAGTCCGGCTCCACGTGAATGATGGTCCGGGCCTCGGGCAGCTTTTCGGCGATTGCATCTTCGATCGCGTCACAGATGTCGTGGGCGTCACCGACTGTCATGTTGCGATCGACGACCAGATGAAATTCGATGAACACGGCTTTGCCGGCCCGTCGGGTGCGCAGATCGTGGATCTGCAAGGCTCCCTGAGACGAGTTCCGAACGGCGGCCTCGATGATGTCCGTGTCCTCGGTGTGGGCCGCTGAATCCATCAGATCTCCGGCCGAATGGAAAATGACCTTCCAGCCTTCGCGCAGAATATTTGCGGCCACCAGAATGGCCAGCAGCGGGTCCAGAACGGCCCAGCCTGTCAGCAATACGAGGATCAGTCCCAACAAGACCCCGGCCGAGGTCCAGACATCGGTCATCAGGTGGCGCCCATTGGCCGTCATGGCCGGCGAGCGCCGTTTCTGACCCGCCGAGATCAGCACGCGTGCCCAGACCAGGTTCAGAACCATGGCCGCGGCGTTCACGGCCAGCCCGATCGGCCCGAGCTGGTCGAGGTGAGGGGCGAACAAGGCGCCCCAGGCTTCCTGAATGATCAGGATTGCGGCGAGAACGATCAGGGTCCCCTCGGCGATGGCCGAGAAGTTCTCGGCCTTGTGATGCCCGAAAGGGTGATTGCTGTCGGCAGGACGCTCTGCCATCCGAATGGCAAACCACGCCAGCAGCGCGCCAACCACGTTGACTAAAGACTCCATTGCGTCGGAATACAGAGCGACCGACCCGGTCAAATGCCATGCCAGGACCTTGAGCAGCAGCACCAGCAGGGACACCGCCACTGACCCGATGGCCAGCGCCTGGGACGAAGTTCTGTCAATCATGTGCAACCATTGCCCGATCGCACTGCCAATTGCCAGTTTCAAACAGAACTGTAGGTGAGGAACAGGTAGATCGCGCCCGCCTGCAGAGCCGCAATGGCACACAGCAGAGTCGTCAGCCGCTTTTTTCGGGTCTTGTGCCCGAATATCCAGCGACCCAACAAAGCTGCGGGGCTGCCGCCCAACAGCGCCAGTCGCAAAAGCCACTTCTCCGGGACACGCCGCCTGCGTCGGATCGCCCGCAGCTTGTCCCAGCCGAACACCAGCAAAGTCAACGCGTTGATGGCCCAGAAATACAGAATGACGATCCACATTCCGCAGCCATAGCGTGGAAGGATCGGGACCGGTAGTGAAAAATATCTTGGAATTTTCACCGATTCGGGACATCGTGAAAAATGTGACGTAAATTTCATGACTCGGAGGGGAAAGCGTGAACGATCAGGCCCATATCGCTGCGACGCTGGGGGCGGACATTCGCGCGCTGCGCAAGGCGCGCGGGTTGACGCTGACCGATATCGCTTCGCGGTTGGACCGGTCGGTGGGCTGGCTTAGCCAGGTCGAGCGCGATTTGTCTGCTCCGTCGATATCGGATCTGCGCCTGATCGCGGAATGCCTGGGCGTGCCAATGTCGATGCTGTTCGCCCACACCGGCGTTCTGGCCGAGGAACAGGGCTATGTGGTGCGCGCCGGTTCGCGCCGGCCGATGGGGTCGGGCGAGGAAGGGCTGATCGAGGAATTGCTGTCACCTGACCTGACCGATGATTTCGAGATGGTGCATTCCACCTTTGAGCCCCATTCCCGGATGCAGACCCCGGCCAACCGTCCGACGCAAGAGGTTGGATACATGATCTCGGGCCGTCTCGACCTGACGATCGGAGGCCGAAATTTCACCGTCGGCGTCGGGGACAGCTTTCGGATCAAGCACGAACCCTACCAATGGGCAAACCCTTACGACGAGCCCGCCGTGGCCGTCTGGGTGATCGCTCCGCCGGTGTACTGATGAGCTTTGAGGCCTGGACCATATTCGCGATGTTCTGGGTGGTGTTCGTGACCACGCCGGGTCCGAATGCGGTGAATTGCATCTCGAACGGGATGAGCCTGCCATTTCCCAAGGCGATGCTTGGGGTTCTGGCGATCCTGACCCAGGCCAGCGCCTTTCTGATCCTGTCGGCTCTGGGGGTGACAGCCCTGATCGCGGCCTCGCCAACCGGGTTTTTTGTGGCCAAGCTGATCGGGGCGGGGTTCCTGATCTGGATGGGACTCCGGGGGTGGATGAACGCCGCGCGTCCCGCGCCGGCCAGCCAGCGCCCGGCCCGCCGTGTCTATCTCCATGCCTTGGCCGTCGCCACGATCAATCCAAAGAGCGTCGCAGGTTACCTGGCCGCGTTTTCCCAGTTCGTGCAGCTTGATGTGCCGATCTGGCAGCAAATGGCGATCATCATGCCGACGGCGCTGATCATCACGACGCTCAGCTACACCGGGTTCACACTGTTGGGTGCGGTGATGGGGCGGGCGGCACTGGGCGCCGTGTTCAACGTCTGGGTGCGCCGCGTCATGGCCACCTGTTTCATCATTTATGGCGTCCTGCTGGGAACCAGCGCGACACCTGCAGGAAAGGGATAGAGCCATGCAAAAAGGATCGTGCCTTTGCGGTTCGGTGGCCTTCACGATCAACGGAGAGCTGTCACCGCCCTCGGCCTGCCACTGCGGGCAATGCCGTCGGCAGTCAGGGCATTATTGGGCCTCGACCGCGACCCACCAGGACAACCTGACCGTGAATAGCAGCGATACTTTGGGATGGTTTCAGGCTTCGGACACGGCCCGGCGTGGTTTCTGCAAGGCATGCGGAAGCTTTCTGTTCTGGCAGCACAAGGACGAAGACACGATTTCGGTTTCGATGGGTGCACTGGACCAGCCCACTCAGTTGAAACTGGCTCGCCACATCTTCGTGGCGGACAAGGGCGACTACTACGACATCACGGATGAACTGCCCCAAAGGGCACAATGACAGGGATCTAGAAACATGAGCGATTTTCCGACCAAGGCCCGCGTGGTCATCATCGGTGGCGGCGTCGTAGGGGCGTCCTCGCTGTACCATTTGGCCAAAAAGGGCTGGACCGACTGCGTTCTGCTGGAAAAGAACGAGCTGACCGCAGGTTCGACCTGGCACGCGGCCGGCAACGTGCCGACCTTCTCGACCTCTTGGGCGATCATGAACATGCAGCGCTATTCGACCGAGCTGTATTCACGTCTTGGCGAAGAGGTCGACTACCCGATGAACTACCACGTGTCGGGATCAATCCGTCTGGCGCACAGCAAAGAGCGGATGCAGGAGTTCCAGCGGGCCATGTCGATGGGCCGCTACCAGGGAATCCCGATGGAAATGTGGACGCCGGAGCAGGCCAAGGAACGCTACCCGTTCTTGGAAACTCATGATCTTGAGGGCGTTCTGTATGACCCGACCGATGGGGACATCGACCCGGCGCAGCTGACCCAGGCGCTGGCCAAGGGCGCACGCGACATGGGGCAGAAGATCATCCGGTTCTGCCCGGCCACCGGCGTGACCCAGCATGACGACGGCACCTGGACCGTCCACACCGAAAAAGGCGACATCGACTGCGACTATGTCGTCAACGCGGCCGGCTACTACGCGCAGCGCGTGGGCGAATGGTTCAAACCCTTTGGCGGCCGCACCGTGCCCGCGATGGTCATGAGCCACCAGTACCTGCTGACCGACGAGATCCCCGAGGTCGAAGCCTGGTCCAAGGAAAACGGTGGCAAGCTGCCGCTGCTGCGCGACGTGGATATCTCCTACTACCTGCGACAGGAAAAGCACGGCTTCAACCTTGGCCCATACGAGCCCAATTGCAAGGGCCACTGGATGACCGAGGACGACCCGATGCCTGAGGATTTCAGCTTCCAGTTGTGGAACGACGATCTGGACCGGATCGAGGACATCGTCACTGACGCGATGGAGCGGGTGCCGCTGATGGCGACCTCGGGCGTGGGCCGCGTGATCAACGGGCCGATCCCCTATGCGCCCGACGGCCTGCCGCTGATCGGGCCGATGCCCGGCGTCAAGAACGCCTTCGAGGCGCATACCTTCACCTTCGGCATCGCCCAAGGCGGCGGTGCAGGCAAAGTGCTGGCCGAATGGATCGTGGATGGTGCCACCGAATGGGACATGTGGGCCGTCGATCCGCGACGCTACACCGATTACACCGATCAGGACTACTGCAACCAGAAGGGCATGGAGGTCTACGGCAACGAATACGCCATGCACTTCCCCCATCACGAATGGCCCGCCGCGCGCGACAAGAAGCTGTCGCCCGTGCATGCCAAGGTCAAGGAACTGGGCGGCGTCATGGGCGTCTACAACGGCTGGGAGCGCGCCAACTGGTTCGCGCAGCCGGGTGACGACACCTCCGAGGAAAGCACCCACACCTGGGGCCGCTCGGGTCCGTGGGAGCAGCGGATCAAGGAAGAATGCGAGGCCGTGCGCGACCATTGCGGCGTGCTCGACCTGCCGGGTTTCTCGCGCTTTGTCGTCAAGGGCGAAGGCGCGGCCGAGGCGCTGCGCGGGCTGGTCACCGGCGGCCTGCCCAAGGTGGGGCGGATCAACCTCGTCTACATCGCCGACAATCGCGGCCGCATCCTGACCGAGATGTCCTGCATGCGCCTGGGCGAGGATGAGTTCGTGATGATCACCGCCGCCACCGCGCAATGGCACGACCGCGACATCCTTGTGAACGCGATGCCCGCGGGTGTCACGGTCGAGGACGTGACCACCACCCGCGACACGCTGATCGTGACCGGTCCGAAATCGCGTGAGATCCTGTCGGGTCTGACCGATGCCGACCTCTCGCTGGGTTGGCTGACCCATCAGGCGGCCACCGTGGCCGGACAGCCCGCCCACCTGATCCGTGTGTCCTTTGCCGGTGAACTGGGCTGGGAGGTGCATGCGCTGAACGAGCACATGCCCGCGATCTATGACGCGATCCTTGCCGCCGGGGCCAAGCCGTTCGGCATGTATGCGCTGAACAGCCTGCGCATCGAAAAGGGATACCGCGCGTGGAAGGGAGATCTCAGCACCGACTACTCGCTGCTCGAAGGCGGGCTGGAGCGCTTCGTCAAGTTCGACAAGCCGCAGGATTTCCCCGGCAAGACCGCGTTGCTGGCGGAAAAGCAGCGTGGAGTGAAGAAGTCTTTCGTCACGCTGGTCGTCGAGGCCGGTGGCTGCGATGCGCCTTACATGTCCTGCATCTGGCAGGGCGACCAGATCGTGGGCGAGACCACATCGGGCGCCTGGGGCTATCGTGTCGGCAAGTCCGTCGCGCTGGGTATGATCAAGGCCGATCTGGCCAACCCGGGCACCGAGCTTGAGGTGGAAATCTACGGCGAAAAGTGTCGCGCCGTGGTACAGGAGGATCAGCCGCTGTGGGATCCCGCAAACGAGCGGCTGCGCGCCTGAAACAAGGAGGCCCATATGCGCCCGCGATATTCCAAGCAGGGACCCGGTGAGGGTCCCAACTATGACTGGGAGAATGACCATACCTTCGTGAAGGTTTCCGGTCAGGACACGGGCGGGGCCTACACCCTGATGGAAGACAACTTGAAGGCCAGCTTCGCGCTTGGCCTTCATCGCCACGACAGCCACGCCGAGACTTTCTATTTCCTCGAGGGCGCCGTGGATTTCTACGTCGACGGAGATTGGCACCTGTGCACGCCGGGCACCACCATGCATGTTCCGCCGGGTGTGCCGCATGCCTGCCGCGTCGCCGACGACAAACCGGCACGGATGCTCATGATCTTTCAACCCTCCGGGTTTGACGGTTTCCTTGCGGAACTGGCAACCATGACCCAGGCAGATTTTGAGGACGAGGCCAAGATGGCTGATCTGAATGCCCGCTACGACATCGTGCCGATGGGGCCGGTTCCACCCCATCCCGACGACCAGACCTGAGAAGCCAGCGAAATGAATGCTCCAAAGACGATGTGCGGTGTCTTTCTGACGGGTCACGGTGGCCCCGAAGTTCTGGAATGGCGCGAGGATATTCCGGTTCCGGTACCCGGGCCCGGGCAGGTTTTGGTCCGCGTGGCTGCGGCGGGCGTCAACAACACCGACATCAACACGCGGATCGGATGGTATTCCTCGGACGTCACCGGCGCGACGGACGCGGTTGACCAAGAGGTCGAAGCCGGCGGGTGGGGCGGCGCGCTGTCCTTCCCCCGCATTCAAGGCGGAGATCTTTGCGGCATAGTCGAGCAGATCGGGCCGGGTGCCGGCTTCAAACCGGGGCAACGCGTGACCTGCCCGATCAACCTGCCGCGCCCGCGCCCGGGTAACCCGACAGGCTTCATCGCGCTGGGGTCCGAGATCGACGGGGCTTTTGCGCAATACTGCCTGCTCGAGGCGGATGACCTCTATGACGTGACCGCCTCACCGCTGTCGGATGTGGAAATCGCCGCCATCCCCTGTGCGTTTGGCACGGCCGAGAACCTGTTGACCCGCGCGGGCGTGACTGCCGGGCACAAGGTGCTGATCACCGGCGCCTCGGGCGGCGTCGGGCTGGCGGCCGTGCAATTGGCAGCCCTGCGGGGAGCAACCGTGTGGGGGGTGACCAGTGCGGCCAAGGCCGAAGTGGTGCGGGCGCAGGGTGCGGCTGGTACGTTCGAGCGCGACGCGCCGCTGCCGCAGGACAGCTTTGACGTGGTGATCGACGTGGTTGGCGGCCCGGCCTTTCCCGGCCTGATCCTGGCACTGAAGCCGGGCGGCCAATATGCCGTGTCCGGGGCCATCGCCGGCCCGATCGTGCAGGCTGATCTGCGCGAAATCTACCTGCGTGACATCACGATCCACGGCTGCACCCATCAGGCTTTCGAGGTCTTCGGCCGACTGGTCGAGTTGATGAACGCGGGTCGGATCAAGCCGTTGATTTCCAAGACGTACCCGCTGCGCGAGATCGTGCAGGCGCAGACGGACTTTCAATCAAAGACCCTGCCCGGAAAGCTGGTTCTCATACCGTAAGGAGGCACCGAGATGGCAGACATCACGCTGTTGGATGGTTCGATCGGTCAAGAGCTGGTCAAACGTCGTGGCGAACAGCCAACCGCCTTGTGGTCAACCCGCGTAATGATCGACGAACCTGGGTTGGTCGGAGACATCCATCGGGATTATTTTGACCGCGGGGCAACCGTTGCGACGACAAACACCTATGCCGTCCACCGCTCTCGCCTCGTACGAGCGGGGATCGAGGACCAGCTGGAGCAACTTATTGATGCGGCTCTGACACAGGCCGAACTGGCGCGCGATGGGCGGGCGGGGCGTATCGCCGGTGCGCTGGGCCCCTTGCTGGCCACCTATCGCCCCGATCTGAACCCCGATCCCGACGAGGCCGCGCAGAAATTCTCGGAACTGGTGCGATTGATGCAGAACCGGGTGGACCTGTTTCTGATCGAAACCGTCTCGTCCGTGACCGAGGCCGAAGGCGCGCTGCGTGGAACTGAAGGCTGTGGCAAGCCGGTCTGGCTGGCCCTGTCGGTCATGGACGAGGACGGTACGCGGCTGAGGTCGGGCGAACCGTTGGGCGCGATCGCGCCACTGGTCGAACGCTTCGATCCCCAGGCGGTTCTGATCAATTGCACCCGGCCCGAGGCGGTGCCCGCGGCGCTGGAGATCCTTGCGACACTTCAAAGACCTTACGGTGCCTACGCGAATGGTTTCACCCGGATTTCCGACGGCTTCCTGAAAGACGCTCCGACAGTCGACGCGCTGGAGGCGCGCCACGATCTGGGCCCGTCGGCCTATGCCGTACATGCGATGAGTTGGGTTGACCAAGGGGCCACGATCATCGGTGGATGCTGCGAAGTGGGCCCTGAGCACATCGAAGCTTTGGCCAACGCCCTGCGCTCGGCCGGGCACAGGATCGTGTGAGTGGCGGGTATGGCGGAGAAACCGGACCCTGGAAAACCCGAAGGCGTCAGGGCGCAGTGGCATTTTGACATCATCACCGCGCCGGGCTTCGTTCTGCTGGAACTGGCGTCGGTGGTGGATGTGCTGCGTCTTGCCAATCGGGTTTGCCCGCACCCGCCGTTCACTTATGCCTATCGGTCGCTCAAGGGAGGGACCATCGTCAGTAGCAGCGGCGCCAGCATTCCGACCCAGCCCGTTACGCGCCAACCGGACGCCGACTATCTGTTCGTGATCGGCAACACCGACCCGGACCAGCCCGAGCTGTCGCTGGGCCGGGTTGTGTCCGACTATACCTATCGCGGTGCCCAAGTCTTTTTGCTGGCCGAGGCCGCCAGCCGATACATCGACGAACACGGCACGCCCGATATGGCAACACATTGGGAAAACGCGTCGATCTTCCGCGAGCGGGGTGCCCGGTTCGAGGCCAAGCTTTCGATCGCGACCGAGCAGGGCCCGGTCGTGACCTGCGCGGGGATGGGGGCCACGGCCGATATTGCTTTGGCGGTGATCGGGCGTCACATCTCGGGGCCGGCCAAGATGACAGTGGCTGACATCATGCTGCACGAACACATCCGCGACTTTTCCTCGTTGCAGCCGTTTTCGGGCGCCAAGACGACAACGACCGGGGACGCCCGGCTGGATCAGTGCATCAAGTTGATGCAGGCCAATATCGAAGATCCGTTGCCCATCAATCAACTGGTCGAAGAGCTTGGAATGTCGAACCGCTCGCTGGAGCGCAAATTCAAGACATTCTTCGGCACCACGCCGAACGGGTTCTATCGGGAGATGCGGTTGGCCAAGGCCAACAACCTGCTTTTGAATACCACTATGAGCGTGCGCGAAATCGGCCTCGCCTGCGGCTTTCCCAACGGGTTCTCGTCCGTTTACAAAAGTTTTTTCGGGATCACGCCATTCGCTCTGCGCCGCCAGAAACGCCAATCGGCGCTGCGGTGATTTTTGTGCCGCAGTTGACGTTTTTGCTGCATTTTTTGTCGCCTGTTCGTGGCACTCTGACGCCGACTCGAGATTGGAGACTTCGGAATGGTTGATCTTCCCAGCAAGGCCCGCGTGGTGATCATCGGTGGCGGTGTGATCGGATGCTCGGTGGCCTATCACCTGACCAAGAAAGGCTGGAGCGACGTTGTTCTGCTGGAGCGCAAGCAGCTGACCAGTGGCACGACCTGGCACGCGGCTGGCCTGATCGCTCAACTGCGCGCGACCGCGAACATGACCAAGCTGGCGAAATACAGCCAGGAACTCTATGGCGCGCTCGAGGAGGAAACCGGCGTCGCCACGGGCTTCAAACGCTGTGGCTCGATCACCGTGGCGCTGACGGATGAGCGCAAGGAAGAGATCTACCGCCAGGCCGCCATGGCCCGCGCCTTCGGGGTCGAGGTCGAAGAGATCTCGAACGAACGCGTGGCCGAACTGTATCCGCATCTTAATCTGGATGGGGTCAAGGGCGCGGTCTATCTGCCGCTGGACGGGCAGGGCGATCCGGCCAACATTGCGCTGGCGCTGGCCAAGGGTGCCCGTCAGCGCGGCGCAGTCGTCAAGGAACGGGTGAAGGTCACCGAGATCGCAAAGCAGGGCCGCAAAGTTACCGGCGTCGACTGGGTGGCGGATGATGGCAGCGCCTCGGGCCATATCGAGTGTGACATGGTGGTCAACTGCGCCGGCATGTGGGGGCATCAAGTGGGGCGCATGGCGGGCGTGAACGTTCCGCTGCATGCCTGCGAGCATTTCTACATCGTGACAGAGGGCATCGACGGCCTGACCCAGCTTCCGGTTCTGCGGGTGCCGGACGAATGCGCCTATTACAAGGAGGACGCCGGGAAAATCCTGCTGGGCGCCTTCGAGCCCAACGCCAAGCCCTGGGCGATGGACGGCATCCCCGACAGTTTCGAGTTCGACCAACTGCCCGAGGATTTCGACCATTTCGAACCGATCCTCGAGGCCGCCTGCAACCGCATGCCGATGCTGGCCGAGGCGGGCATCCATACCTTCTTCAACGGGCCGGAATCCTTCACTCCCGACGACGCCTATCACCTTGGCCTTGCGCCCGAGATGGACAATGTCTGGGTCGCCGCCGGGTTCAACTCGATCGGGATCCAGTCTGCGGGCGGCGCGGGAATGGCGCTGGCGGAATGGATGGACTCGGGTGAAAAACCCTTTGACCTGGGCGACGTGGACATCAGCCGGATGCAGCCATTCCAGGGCAACAAGCAGTATCTATTCGAGCGGTCCAAGGAAACGCTGGGCCTGCTCTATGCCGACCACTACCCCTATCGGCAAAAGGCCACGGCGCGCGGCGTGCGCCGGACGCCGTTCCACCACCACCTGAAAGAAAACGGGGCCGTCTTTGGCGAGCTGGCCGGCTGGGAGCGCGCGAACTGGTTCGCCAATGAGGGGCAGGAACGCGAATACCGCTACAGCTGGAGGCGCCAGAACTGGTTCGAAAACTCGGCCGCCGAACACCGTGCAGTGCGCGAGAACGTGGGCATGTATGACATGTCCTCGTTCGGAAAAATTCGGGTCGAAGGCCCCGATGCCCAGGTTTTCATGAACTATATCGGTGGCGGCGACTACGCGGTTCCAAACGGCAAGATCGTCTACACCCAATTCTTGAACCGGCATGGCGGGATCGAGGCAGACGTGACCGTGACCCGCCTTTCCGAGACCGCCTATCTGGTCGTGACCCCGGCGGCGACGCGACTGGCCGACCAGACGTGGATGATGCGTCATTCGGGCAATTTCAATGTGGTCATCACCGATGTCACGGCAGGCGAAGGCGTTCTGGCGGTGATGGGGCCCAACGCGCGGAACTTGCTTGAAAAAGTTTCGCCCAACGACTTCTCGAACGCGGCAAACCCATTCGGCACCGCGCAGGAAATCGAGATCGGAATGGGCCTGGCACGCGTTCACCGCGTGACCTATGTGGGCGAACTTGGGTGGGAGGTCTACGTGTCGTCGGATATGGCCGGCCACGTTTTTGAAACGCTGCACGAGGCCGGGCAGGACATGGGCCTGAAGCTGTGCGGCATGCACATGATGGACAGCTGCCGGATCGAAAAGGGCTTCCGTCACTTCGGCCATGACATCACCTGCGAAGATCACGTTGTGGACGCCGGTCTCGGCTTTGCCGTCAAGGTGGACAAGGGATGTGATTTCATTGGCCGAGATGCGGTGATTGCCCGCAAGGACAGCGGCCCCCACAGCCGGCTGTTGCAATTCAAGCTGACCGACCCTGAACCTCTGCTGTTCCACAACGAACCGATTATCCGAGATGGCGAATATGTGGGCTACATCAGCTCAGGAAACTATGGCCACACTTTGGGTGGCGCGATCGGCATGGGTTATGTCCCCTGCAAGGGCGAAAGCGCGGCCGACGTGCTGTCCTCGACATACGAGATTGACGTCTGCGGAGTAAAGGTCCGCGCCGAGGCGTCGCTCAAACCCATGTACGATCCGAAATCCGAACGTGTGAAGGTCTGATGGCGGGTTGGGGGCGTTGCTCCTATGCAATTGCATAGCGCCGGATGGAGGTTCTTGACGAGGCCTCCATCTGGACAAGACTTTACCGGAAAACCAAGCATAGCCGAACATGGTTCTGCCGGTCGCACACCGGACGATAGGGCCGCCGACCCATCACAATTCGTTATGAGCGTCTTCAAGCTTTTCTGAGTTTCAATGGCAAGGGACTTTGCCTAAAGACGGGGGGTATCAGCTGGAGACCATTCATGGCCGAGCGCCCGACCCAAGCCCAGAACACGGATTCGCCAAAAGGCCTTGCGCTGGCTGTTACGGCGTATGTCCTTTGGGGTTTTCTGCCGCTCTACATGAAGGCAATGGCGCATATCGGTCCCGTCGAAATCGTGGCGCATCGCATCATCTGGTCGGTGCCGGTGGCCGGGCTGTTGCTGGTCGCGCTGGGGCGAACCGGTGATCTGAAGGCGGCGCTGCGCGATCCGCGCATGTTGGGAATGGCATGCGTGACGGCGGCCCTGATTTCGGTGAACTGGGCTATCTATGTCTGGGCGATCGCCAGTGGCAACGCTCTGGACGCGGCGCTGGGGTATTATATCAACCCGCTGTTCAGCATAGCGCTGGGAGCGATCCTGCTACGCGAGTCCCTGACCCGAACACAGTTAATTGCCGTGGGGCTTGCCGCCTTGGGCGTTCTGGTTCTGGTGGTCGAGGCCGGCCGTCTGCCATGGGCGGCGCTGGGGTTGATGGTCAGCTGGGGATTTTATGCGTTCTTCAAGCGCTCGTTGCCCATCGGACCAAACCAGGGTTTCCTGCTTGAGGTTTTGATTTTGCTGGTTCCCGCGCTGGCTTATGTGACCTGGTTGGGCGTGCAGGGCACCGGGCATTTTGGAGGCGCCGCAACAGATACCATACTGTTGGCCGGGGCGGGTATCGTGACCGCCGTTCCGCTGCTGGTCTATGCCAACGGGGCCAAGCTGGTGCGACTTTCGACCATGGGCATCCTGCAGTACATCGCGCCGACCATGATATTCATCACGGCGATCACGCTGTTTGGTGAGCAGATCGACCGCGGGCGCATGATTGCCTTTCCGCTGATTTGGGCCGCACTGGTTGTCTATTCAGTGCCCATGATCCGTCAGGTGCGCGGTCAGACCTGATCGAGGATCATTCGCGCGGCCTGCTCGGCCCAAAGGCGATAGGCTTTGGGGCTTGGGTGATAGCCGTCCACAGCGGCCAGGGCCGGATCGTCGGGCAGGTGCAGCGCCAGATGCCGGGCCTTGGGGAAGCTCGCGATCACCTCTCTCAACCCCTCGTCAAGGCGCGCGGATTGCCGGCCCAGAACCCATGCCAAGGGCTGTGGCAAGGCCGGGAACCGATCCATCTGCGGGACGCCCGTCACGATCACAGTCCGCACGCCCAGATCAACGGTGAGCAAGCGCATCAACTCGGCCTGTTGCCGTTTGAACCGGCTGCAGGACACGGCTCGAGTGACGTCGTTGACGCCCAAGGCCGTAACAGCCGCGTCAAACTGGCCTTCGATCCCGCGCAGGTCTTCGATCGTGTCACCGGTCGTGTGGCCGGTCGTTGCAACAAGGCGCCACTCAACGCTGAACTGGCGGCTGAGCAGTTTCACCAACTGGCCCGACAGCGCCTGTTCCTGAGTTCCAGCCCCAACGCCCGCGGCAGAGCTGTCACCGGCGATCAGCAAGCGCAGCCTCGGCCCGCGGCCTTGCCGGCCCTCACGCGCACCGGAAGGTTCGGGCAGCCGCACGGCCCTCTGCCGAACCAGCAGAGCCTGTGCCGCCAACACCGGCAGCAGCGGAACTCTCAGAAGCTGATCGGCGGCAATGGACACGGGTGGCTCAGCTCAAAGCGTTCCGAAATTCCAGGAACCGGTGGTCTTTCATGACGCGCGCCATCATGGCCTCGCGCAGGGCGCCAACGGTCTTGTAGGGACGCATGGCGACTTCGAATGTCTGAATCAGCCCGTCATCGTTGAGCGTGATCAGGTCAACGCCAACAGCGTCCAGTTCACCCACCTTGCATTGAAACTCCAATGCCCAGTCTTTGCCATCGCCCATGATCCGGCGATAGCGAAACTCGGAAAAAACCTGTCCAACATGACCCAATACCGCCGCCACCGGGGCGCGGCCTGTCCAGGTGCTGTAGTAGGTCGGCGGAAGGAACTGCACGTCTTCGGCCAGTAATTCATGGATCAGGCTCTCGTCGCCCTTGGCGACCACTTCCTGCATTCGTTCGATCGTCGGGTGCATGTCATCTCCTCTGCCTGGCGCGAGAGTTGCCGAGAAGCCTTCTCATCGCAAGGACGACGTTGCGAGAGGCGGCACCCTGCGATAGGCAGCCCGCATGAGCGATACCTATGATCCCCCCAAAACGCCGCTGGACGTGCTGCACGAGGATGCGCAGGTGATCGTGGTGAACAAGCCGGCGGGCCTGCTGTCGGTGCCTGGCCGGGGAGAGCACCTGGCCGATTGTCTGCTGGCCCGTGTGCAGGCCGCATTCCCGCAGGCCTTGCTGGTCCACCGGTTGGACCGCGATACCTCAGGCGTCATGATCTTTGCCCAGACCCCGCACGCCCAACGATATCTGGGACAGCAATTCGAAAACCGGCAGACACGAAAAACCTACGTCGCCCGTGTGTGGGGCCGGGTGGAACCAAAGACCGGCACGGTAGACTTGCCGTTGATCGTGGATTGGCCCAACAGGCCGCGCCAGATGGTGTGCCACGAAACCGGAAAGCCGGCAGTCACGGATTGGCGGGTCGTCCGGTACGACGGGGACACCACCCGCGTTCGCCTATTTCCAAAAACCGGTCGCTCGCACCAGTTGCGGGTCCATATGCAAGCACTGGGCCATCCGATCCTGGGCGACCCGTTCTATGCCGAAGGACCGGCGCGCGATTTCCCCAGGCTGATGCTTCATTCCGAGGAATTGCGCGTCAAACACCCCGAGGATGGCATATCGATGAAATTTCGCGCTCTGCCGGATTTCTGAGCGCCTTGGGGGCGGCGGGTATTCGCCGATCTCACGTTTTTGTCGCTTGAGCCTGTTTGTGTCAGGCGTGCTATAATCACGTCAAACACGTAACCCGGAAAAACGGGTGCAGGAGCAGAAGGTGAACCCATGAAAATTTCCAGATTCTTGCTGCCGGTCGGGCTGAGCGCCGCATTTGTGCTGGGGGCCTGTACCGACCCCGGTACGTTGCGGGTTCAGGACGACCCGAACCAGAACGCCAAGCAGGGAGCGTTGCTGGGCGGTCTGATTGGCGCCGGTGTTGGCGCCATCGCCAATGACTCGAACCCTGGGCTGGGTGCCGTTGCCGGTGCGGCCATCGGTGCTGCCGGCGGCGGGTTGATCGGCAACCAGTTGGACCGGCAGGCAGCCGAACTGCGTCAGCAACTGGCCAATGACGGTATCACGATCGTCAACGCCGGAGACCGGCTGATCGTCACGGTTCCGAATGACATCACCTTCGATACCGACAGCGCCACGGTCCGGCCTGCGCTGAGAGCGGATCTGGTCCGCGTGGGGCAAAACCTGGTGAACTATCCCAACTCGAACGTACAGATCATCGGGCACACCGACAGCGATGGTGAAGCCGGCTACAATCAGATCCTGTCCGAACGCCGCGCCAACGCGGTGGCGGATGTTCTGCAGGCCAATGGCGTCAGCTATGCGCGTATCGCCACGATCGGCCGTGGTGAAAACCAACCGATCGCCTCGAACCTGACGCCCGAGGGCAAGGCGCAGAACCGCCGGGTCGAGATCGTGATCGTGCCAAGCGGCAACGCCTGAGCCGATCAACAGCCAACCGCCGGGGGCCGCGGCGAGCGGCCCCTTTCTTTTTGCACATTGACTGCGCGTCAGGCGGGCTATGGTTTGCGGTCGGGATGACTAAACTGCAGCCGAAACACATGACGGAGATATCCTGATGTCCGAACCGATCCTTCTGGGCCTGTCCGGCTCGTTGCGGCAGAACGCCACCAATCGACGCCTGATCCGCGAAGCGGCGCGCCTGTTCGGCGCGGGTACGTTTATCGAAGCTGATCTGAATCTGCCTCTCTATGATGGAGATGCTGAGGAGGCCGAGGGGGTTCCGGCCGAAGTTAAGATCCTGGCGGATCAGATCGCTGGTGCCCATGCGGTGGTCATTTCCACTCCGGAATACAACAAGGGGCCGTCAGGCGTTCTGAAGAACGCGCTGGACTGGGTCAGCCGGACCAAGGGCAATCCCTGGGCCGACAAACCGGTTGCGGTGATGTCAGCAGCGGCGGGCCGGGCCGGAGGCGAACGGGCGCAGATGATCCTGCGGTCTTTCATGGTGCCGTTTCAGCCGCGCATCCTGCAGGGCCCCGAAATTCATCTGGCCGACAGCTCGAACGAGTTCGACGATTCAGGTCGGTTGCGCAGCGACCGGTACGAACGGACGCTGGGCCAGTTGATGGAGAAGCTGCGGGCCGAAGCAGATTTCTGAGCCTTGTCGGGCTGACCGAGCCTGCTTAGGGTGCGGCCATGACGGATCAAGTTTCCTCGGAAATTCAACATGACGTGATGGACCCTGCCCGGGCGGCGGCGTTTCAGGTGGCGTTGGGGCAGGCACCTTCGATCGGCATGGGCACGTCGCTGCCGCCGTTTTTTCACCAGCTGTATTTCTGGTCACCGCGCCCGCCCGAGGGCTTGGGGCGCGACGGCCACCCCGCGGTGGGCGGAGGGCTGGTCCCCGATCTCGGTCTTCCGCGTCGGATGTGGGCCGGTGGGCGACTGCGGTTCGCCGCTCCGCTGATCGCTGGCACACCAGCCGAACGCCGCTCAACCTTGAGCAATGTGAGCGCCAAGACCGGACGGACAGGACCTTTGGGGTTTGTGACCCTCAAGCACGAAATCTGGCAGGTCGATACGCTGTGCCTGACCGAATGGCAGGACCTTGTTTATCGCGAGGATCCGTCGGCCGATGCACCAAAACCAGAGGCCTCGGTTGCCCGGACGGACGAAACAGACCTGCGCCAGGTCGCGTTCGACACCACGCTGCTGTTTCGGTACTCGGCGCTGACTTTCAATGGCCACCGCATCCACTATGACCTTGACTATGCCCGCGATGTCGAAGGCTATGCCGGGCTGGTGGTTCATGGACCGCTTCTGGCGCAGCATCTGATGCTGCTCGCCACTGATCTCATGGGGCCGCTGGCCGAGTTTTCCTTTCGCGCGTCCTCTCCGCTGATGCATCTCGAGGCTGCCACGCTGTGCCGAAACGGGAACGATTTTTGGGTCCGCGGTCCTGACGGTCGGCAGTGCATGCAGGCCGTGGCCCTTCCACGGTCACAGTGACGCCTCGGGGCGGAAGCCTTCGGGGATCGAATCCTGTCCGTCCAGTACAAGGTCTGCCATGATCTCGGCCACCTTTGGGGCCATGCCGAACCCGATCTTGAAGCCGCCATTGGCAATGAACTGGCCCTTGTGCAGCGGGTGTGCGCCCAGCATTGGCGCTCGGCTCTTGCTGCGGGGGCGGACCCCGGCCCAACGCTCGATCACCTCCGCGCCGTGTAGAACAGGAACCGCCTGCAACGCGCGCTGGATCACATCGTCAAGCGCAGCATCGGTGCCGGTCGGGTCGTCATAGTCCCGCTCGGACGTCGAGCCGATGGCCAGTGTCCCGTCGGCGTGGGGCACGAAATGGATCGACTCCGCAAACAGCTGCGGCACCTGGCCCGCGTCGAACCGCAGCAGTGCCGCCTGTCCCTTGACCCCGTTTCCGACCGCCTTGCCGAAAGCATCGGACAGCTCCAACAGGCCGGACACCCCGGTCGCATGAATGACTGCCCCGGTGTCCGGGGCCTCGGGCACGACCTCAACCCCCATCACGGCCAGCGCGGCCACCAGCGCGGCGCAGGCCCGGCGTGGATGCATGCGTGCACTCAACGTATCGTGGATGACGAATCCCGTTGCGCTGGGCGGGCACCATGATCCGACCGAGCGCGCCTCGACCACGGTCCATTCAGCCCGACCCTGCCAAAGGTCGCGGGCCGAGGCCGCACGCTGATGCGCCAGGTCGAGGTTCTTTGGGTCGTTGATGGGCTGGATCCGCCCCAGACGCGCATAGCCGGGCGAAACGCCGCCGGTGGCCTCCACCTGTCGCCAGAACGGTTCGGCCATCAGCAGGCTTTCGAATTGGAATGCTTTCTTGTCGTTCCAGTTTTCCGGAACGTGCGGGGCAAGGGCACCCACCAGCCCGCCGCTGGACCCTGAACCCGCGCCGTAGGGATCGACGACCCGGACCCTGGCGCCACGTCGCGCACAAGTCCAGGCGATGGACAGGCCAAATATACCAGCCCCGCGGATCGTCACATCGACCATTGCCAATCCCCTTTTCCTTGTTCAGTGTCGCGCCGCTTAGCTACAGGAATTCCCGATGGCAGACCAGCGCGCCAAATTGTCGTGGAGGGATGAGACAGTCCCTGTTTCTGATCGTTTCGACGACCCCTATTTCAGCCTTCAGAACGGACTGGAGGAGACCCGTCATGTCTTTTTGCAGGGCAACGATCTGCCCGCGCGCTTTGCCCCCGGCTTTCACATCGCCGAGCTGGGATTCGGAACCGGACTGAACATGCTGACCGCTTGGTCGGAATGGGAGAAGTCCGGACAATCGGGTCCGCTGACGTTCACCAGTTTCGAAGCCTTTCCAATGGCCCCTGCCGACATGAAACGCGCGCTTGCGGCCTTTCCCGAGCTGGCGCCTTGGGCCAACCGGTTCCTTGACCGATGGCAGGGTGGCGGCTGTGATTTGGACACGCTGCGTCTGACCGTGATCGAAGGTGATGCCCGCCAGACCCTGCCCCTTTGGGACGGGCTCGCCGATGCCTGGTTCCTGGATGGGTTCTCGCCCGCCAAGAACCCTGAGCTGTGGCAGCCGGAAATGATGCGGCAAGTGGCGGCCCATACCGCGCCCGAAGGGACGGCTGCCACCTATACTGCAGCCGGGTTCGTGCGGCGTGGGTTGCAGGATGCCGGGTTTTCGGTATCCCGCGCGCCGGGATACGGCCGCAAACGGCACATGACGCGGGCGACCAAGGCATGACCCAGACAAACAACGTGCGGGCGGGTATTGCGCTGATGATCGCGGCCACGATCGTGTTTGCGCTGCAGGACGGCATCTCGCGTCATCTGGCTGGCACGTACAACACCTACATGGTGGTCATGCTGCGATACTGGTTCTTTGCGGCCTTCGTGATTGCCTTGGCGGCACGTGCACCCGGCGGTCTGGCGGCCGCGGCCCGGACCAGGCAACCGGGCCTGCAGATCCTGCGCGGCCTGCTGCTTGCCGGCGAGATCTGCGTCGCCGTCTACGGCTTTACCATTCTCGGACTGATCGAGAGCCAGGCGGTGTTCATCTGTTATCCTCTTCTGGTCGCCGCGCTCAGCGGGCCGGTGCTGGGCGAGAAGGTCGGCTGGCGGCGCTGGTCGGCCATCGGGGTCGGATGCGTTGGCGTGCTGATCATTCTGCAGCCCGGCATGGGCGTCTTCAATCCGTGGGCAGTGATCCCCCTGATCTCGGCGCTGATGTTTGCGTTCTACGGTCTGCTGACCCGCTATGCCGCGCGTCAGGACAGCACCGCAACCAGCTTCTTCTGGACCGGGATCGTGGGAGCATTGGTCATGACCTGCATCGGCCTGTGGTTCTGGGAGCCGATGGTACCGCGGGATTGGTTCTGGATGGGGCTGCTGTGCATCACCGGTGTTCTGGGGCATTGGCTGCTGATCAAGTGCTACGAGATGGCCGAGGCCAGCGCCGTACAGCCCTTTGCCTATTTCCACCTGATGTGGAGCGCAATCCTGGGCATCACGATCTTTGACGAGACCCTGCGCCCCGCGGTGGTCGCGGGGGCGGGGCTGGTGGTGGCGGCGGGTCTGTTCACCCTATGGCGCGAACGCAGACAGGGTTGATCCGACCAACTCCTGCGAGAAGGGGATCGGCAGCGCGGGTTTGCCCAGCCTTGCGCGGTAGACGGGCAGGCTTTCGGTCACCCGCATCACATAGTTGCGGGTCTCGTTGAATGGGATCGTCTCGATCCAGTCGACGATATCCACTGCGCCCGTTCGCGGGTCGCCGTAGCGGTCCATCCATGATTTCGGGCGATTGGGGCCGGCATTGTAACCTGCGGCCATCATCACGACGTTGCCGTTGAATTCGTCAGCCAGCCCGGCCAGATAATTTGCCCCCAGTTTGGCGTTGTATCGCCAATCCGAGGTCAAACGTCCCGTCTGATGGCCGCTGAGAATGCCCAGTTCCTGCGCGACCAGCTTGGCGGTCGCAGGCATCACCTGCATCAGGCCGCGCGCGCCGGCACCGCTGATTACAACCGGGTCGAATTCGCTTTCCCGACGGGCGATGGCCAGGGTCATTTCCTTGGCCATGGGCAATCCGATATCCGCAACGGGATGGACCGGGTAATACGCCGCAGGCAATACCACGCCATTCGTCGCGGCCCGTTTGGCGATCATCACCGCCAAGTGCGGCTCCTTCAACTCGACCGCCAGATCACCCAGCTGGCCGGCCTGCACCGGATCCAGGCTTTCGACCAGGTGCGTCAGGAACCGTTCGCCCAATTCCGGCTCACCAGCTCGTATCAGCAGCAGCCCCGCCTCAAGCACACTGGACTTGGCGAACTCGGCCTGTTTCCAATGGGGCGCCCGGCGCGGGTTGGCCAAGTCGCTGTCAAATGGCCGTCCGATCTGTTCTGCAGCTAACAGGCCATAGAACGAGGTCTGGTAGTCGGCGCCGATTGCATAAGCCTCATAGGCTTTCTCGGCGTTTCCGGTGGCAGCGTAGGCCCGGCCCAGCCAATACCCGCCCCGACCCATCGAGATCGGAGACTTCACGGCCCCCAGGAAGTTCTGGAAATGCCGAACCGCTGTGGCCGGGTCGTTCAGCTTGCGCAACGCCAGGAAACCCGACAGCCACTCAAGGTCGGCATAACCATACCCCATCTCGGGTGTCATGTGGTGATTGGCGGCGATGGCATAGGCCCGGTTCGCATCACCCTGACGCATTTCCAGCCGAGCCAGCCTACGCCGCCCTTCGGCCCACTTGTCGGGTTCGCCCAGCGCCTGTGGGCTGGTCGAGCGCGCCAGCATCAGGTCAATGGCGCTGTCGTCCAGCTCTTTGCGGTCCCGCCATACGAACCGGTCAAAGGCCAGCCCCGGATCATCGGCAAGCGCCTTCGGAACGGCGGCAACCTTGCCATCCACGCCGGGTTGGCGCTTTTGCAGGGCGATCCGCGCTTCGGCCAGTTTGCGGTAGTCTTCGCTGACCAGTGGCAGCATCTGGGTCGAGCTGATCAGATGGCCATCCCACAGCATCCGGTCCAGACGAGCCTCGTGATGCGGTTTCAGCAATGACCCGAAGTTCTGAACGTAGTCCTGCTGCAGGCCCGAACCCATCGGCATCGTCCGCCAGGCAGTGACGATATCCGCCTCGGCCTCACCGGTCCGGCCTTTGGCCTTCAGTGCCACGGCATAGTTCAGAGCTCCTTCGGCGGTCTGTGGCGGGTTGTCCTTGTAGAACTTCAGCACCCGGTCCGGGTCCGCGCCGGTAAAGGACGGCTCGCTTTTGCGGCGCAGCCAGGCAAGGCCCGGCCAATCGGGCCGCCGGTCCAGAAAGACCAGAACATCGCCCGAACTGCCAAACCCTTGGCGCAGCCAGTGCCACACGATGATGTCGCGCGCGACCGAGCCGCGGGTGCCGGCCACGCGCAAGGCGGCGTTCCAGTCGCCTTTGCGCATTTCGGACATTGCGGCCCGAAGATCGGATACCGCATCGGCCCGCACGCCCTGAGTTTGAAGCGTCAAAGCTAGAATCATCGTCGCGATCAGCGACAGAATCCGTGTCATCCCTTGCATTTCCCGACCAACCGAGGATACAGCCATTCAGGATAAACCTTGCGCCGCCGGGATCAACTCAAGAAACCTAAATTCGTGTCGGCCCGCGGCGCGCATCACACGATTGAACCTCAAGGAGCGTTCCATGTTCAAAGGCTCGATGCCAGCTCTCGTCACCCCGTTCCGCAACGGCGAGTTGGACTTGGATACGCTCAAACAATTGGTGGAATGGCAAATTGCCGAAGGGTCGACCGGTCTGGTGCCCGTCGGCACGACCGGCGAGAGCCCGACGCTGAGCCACGAGGAACACGAAACCGTAGTGGCCGAGGTGGTCAAGGCCGCCGCGGGGCGCGTGCCGGTCATCGCCGGGGCCGGGTCAAACAACACGGTCGAAGCCATCCGGTTCGTGCGATTCGCACAGAAAGTGGGTGCGGATGCGGCCCTGGTCGTCACGCCCTACTACAACAAGCCGACTCAGAAAGGTCTGTTGTCGCATTTTCGGGCGCTGCATGACTGTGCGGATATTCCGATCATCATCTACAACATCCCGGGCCGCTCGGTCATCGACATGAACCCGGACACCATGGGTGCGCTGGCGCAACTGCCTCGGATCATCGGTGTCAAGGACGCCACGGGCGATCTTGCCCGCGTCAGCCAGCAGCGCGCTTCCTGCGGCAAAGACTTCTGCCAGCTTTCGGGTGAGGACGCGACAGCCCTGGGTTTCAACGCCCATGGTGGCGTCGGCTGTATCTCGGTCACCGCAAACGTGGCCCCGAAGCTGTGTGCCGAGTTCCAGCAGGCGACCCTGTCCGGCGACTATGCGACGGCGCTGGAGTATCAGGATCGGTTGATGCCGCTGCACGAAGCCATATTCATCGAACCGGGCCTGGTGGGTGCGAAATACGCGCTCAGCAAACTGGGACGCTGCACCGAAGAAGTGCGGTCGCCGCTGACGACGCTGGAAAACAGCACAAAGGCCGCGATTGATGCCGCGATGGAGCATGCAGGCCTGATCTGATCAGGCGCGTTCCGAAAGAAAAAGGGCGGTGTCCGGGAGAACCGGCACCGCCCTTTTCTTGTTTGCAGGGTGACTTAGCGCTTGCCGTAGTACAGCCCGACCACATGTTCAGCCTGGGCAAAGAACAGCCAGCGCGAAGTTGCGATACCCGCCATATGAGACAGCACCGCCAGCGCTCCGACCAGGTGGTTGAACGGTAGGATCAACAGACCGACGGGAACCACGAAGGCCAAGGCAAAGGAAATGGCCCGCAGCTTGTCTGCGTGTTTGCGTCCGACAACGTGAACAAATTCGCGCAGCAGATAGTTGGTTCCTGTATGCGGCGGTTCAAACGCGCGGACAGAACCCCGGTCGCCAAGGCCAGTTGCCGTACCAAGGTTGGTTCCCGAGTTGGCCAAGGCCTGATCGCCCGAACGCCAGTACAGGATCTGAACCAGCGCGGCGATCAACAGCAGCGGGATCGCAAACGCGGTCTGCCCCGCCAAAAGCGCGCCGCCAGCCACGCTGAAGCTCAGAAACATCACGGGCGTCAGTGTCAGATTCCACCGCGGGATCGTCTTGAGTTGCGTGTAGATCATCGAGGTGGTGAAAACGGTCGCCAATGAGAGCAGCGAACCGATCAGACCCAGACCGGACCAGCGTTGGTTCAGAAAGATCACACCGATCGCGTAGAGCCCCATGACCAACAGGGCCAGAACTGCGCACCAGCCCTCGCGGCTGAGCCAGCTTGTCTTCCATTGGGTGAACGCCTTGAGGGCGCGCTCGGGGTGGCCGAGGTGAAAGGTCGAGGCCATGAGCCCACCCACGGACAGCGCATAGGCGATGGCGAAGAACACGAAGGCCACCCAGCCCGAGACATTCGGAAAGCCGAGGCCCAGGAAAAACAGCAGGCCGAAGCCCAGCCCCGACAGGGTGGTGAACAGGATGACGGAAGGTGCGGGATGCATGTCAGAGCTTCTCCAATGCCTTGTCCAGCCAGCCAAGGAAGCCCTTCGGCTCGTCGGCGACCGGCGCCAGCAGGGGCGCCAGGATGTCGATCTGCTCTTCGACCGTATCCTTGGGGCGGGGTGGCAGGTATTTGTTGACCGGTTTGGTGCCCATTTCGGGCATCAGATCCATTCCGCCGCGCTCGGCCACCAGTTGGCTGACCTCGCTGTCGGGGTCGCCCAGGTCACCGAAATGGCGGGCACCCGCGGGGCAGGTCCGCACGCAAGCGGGAACGCGATCTTCCTCGGGCAGGTTGTCGTTGTAGATGCGATCGACGCACAGGGTGCATTTCTTCATGACGCCCTCTGCGGCGTCCAGTTCGCGCGCGCCATAGGGGCAGGCCCAGGCGCACAGGCCGCAGCCGATGCAGTCGCTTTCGTTGACCAGCACGATCCCGTCCTCGACCCGCTTGTAACTGGCGCCGGTGGGGCAGACGGTGACGCAGGGGGCATCCTCGCAATGCAGGCAGGATTTGGGGAAATGGATCAGCTGGGCGGCACCTTCGGCCGGCTGCACCTCGTAGGAGTGCACCCGGTTCAGGAATGTGCCCGAGGGGTCGGCGCCATAGGCGTCCTGATCGGACAGGGGCGCGCCGTAGTTCTCGGTGTTCCAGCCCTTGCAGGAGATCACGCAGGCGTGGCAGCCGACGCAGGTATCCAGGTCAATGACCAGGCCCATTTTTCGCTCGGTGGATTGGGGAAGTTGGGTCATGGCGTCTGCTCTTTGTCGAGGGCCGGGGCCGACAGGGGGCCAGCCCCCTCCTGAGCCGCTCGGCTCAATTCATCCCCGGAGTATTGCGGGCCAAATGGAGTGTGGCGCTGGGTCATTTGCCGATCTTCCATGCAAGATCCTTGGGGCCGGTGCCGACCGGAGACTTGATTGGCGGGAATTCCGGTTGGCTTTGGGCGTCTGCCGGTGCTTCGGCTTTTTCGATCTTGACCTTGAGGTCAAACCACGCGGCCTGTCCCGTGATCGGGTCGGAATTGGCCCAGCGCAGACCGTCGCCCTTGGGCGGCAGCAATTCGTGGATCAGGTGGTTGAGCAGGAATCCTTTAGTTGCCTCGGGCGCGTCGGGCTGCAACGCCCATGCCCCTTTGCGTTTGCCGATGGCGTTCCATGTCCAGACGGTGTTGTCGTTCAACGCCGCCATTTCCATCACCGGCACAGTGATTTCTCCGTGCGGAGAACTGACTTTGGCCCAATCCCCGTCCTTCAGTCCGTGTTCGCGCATCAGCTTGGTGGGAACATAAAGCGGGTTGCGCCCGTGCAGTTGCCGCAACCAGGCATTCTGGGTGCCCCAGCTGTGATACATCGCCATGGGGCGCTGGGTCAGGGCGTTGACGGTAAAGCCCTCGTTTCCGGTCTGGTCGGTTTCGTACCAGATCGGAAGCGGGTCCATGGTTTCCCTGATACGGCCGCGCAGGTGTTCGGGTGGCTGGCGGTCACCATAGCCTTCGGCGGCCAGCTGGAACTTGCGCATCGGCTCGGAATAGAGCTGGAACAGGTAGGGTTGCGGGCTGTCATACAGGCCCATTCCCACTGCCCAGTCCTGATAGGCGGCGTTCCAGGGTTTGTAGAACAGGGCCTCGTCCGGGATGTGTTCCAGGTAGAAGCCGCCATTCTCGATGTAGCGCTCCAGTTGGTTCGGGTTCACGTCGCCCCGACCCACCTGCGAGCCATCTGCGCCGCGGAACCCAGCCAGCGGGCCGATCCCGGGCTTACGCTGGTGGTTGACCATGTAGTCGGCGTAGTCCGTATACTTGGCCGAGCCGTCCTCATCCGTGAAACCCGGCAGACCCAGCTTGTTGGCCAGTTGGATCAGCACCGTCTGAAATCCGCGCACGTCGCGATCGGGTTCGATCACCGGCCAGCGGATCGCATCTGCGGCTCCGTCGGCCTCGCAGATCGGGCGGTCGAGGAGCGAGATGCAGTCATGGCGCTCCAGATAGGTCGTGTCGGGCAGGATCAGGTCGGCATAGGCCACCATTTCCGAGGAATAGGCGTCGGAATAGATGATCCGCGGGATCACGTAGTCGCCGTTGTCATCCTTATCCGTCAGCATCTCGATCACGCCCTTGGTGTTCATGGTCGAGTTCCAGGACATGTTGGCCATGTACATGAACAGCGTGTCGATCTTGTAGGGATCGCCCGCGTGAGCGTTCGAGATCACCATGTGCATCAGCCCGTGGCTGGACATCGGGTTTTCCCAGGTAAAGGCCTTGTCGATGCGCGCCGGGCTGCCATCGGCCTTCAGGGCCAGATCTTCGGGGCCGCGCACGAAACCCAGATGCGGGCCGTCCAGGGGAGAGTTTGGCGTGACCTTGCAATGGGGGGTCGGGTGTGCTTCGACCGGCTTCGGATAGGGCGGCTTGAAGCGGAACCCACCCGGGACTTCGACCGTGCCAAGCAGGATCTGCAGCACGTGCAGCGCACGGCAGGTCTGAAACCCGTTGGCATGGGCCGAAACGCCGCGCATGGCATGCATGGCCACCGGCCGGCCGATCATCTTGCTATGCTTTTCGCCCCGGAAGTCAGTCCATTCCTGGTCCAGCTCGAAGGCCTCGTCAAAAGCGACGCGCGCCAGCTCACCGGCGATGGCGCCGATCCGGCTGGCGGGTACGCCGCATTCCTCGGCCACCGCTTCGGGGGCGTATTCGTCGCTGAGGTATTTTTCCGCCATCAGGTGGAAGACCGGCCTGTGGGTGATGCCGTCCATTTCATAGGTGGCGGTCAGGTCGGGCCGGACGCCCGGTTTGTCAAAGGCCGTCGGTTGCCCGGTGACCCGGTCAATCACCAGCGGCTTGCCATCCGCGTCCCGCAGAAACAGGCCGTTCTCGGGGCCTTCGGCGGCGTTGATGAGCACCGGCGCATTCGTGTAGCGGCTCAGGTAATCCAGGTCGATCTTGCCGGCCTTCATCAACACATGGATCAGCGACAGGATGAACAGACCGTCGGTGCCGGGCGTGATGCCGACCCAGTCATCGGCCACTGCGTTGTAGCCGGTGCGGATCGGGTTCACCCCGATCACGCGGGCACCGCGCGCCTTGATCTTACCAATGCCCATCTTGATCGGGTTGCTGTCATGGTCCTCGGCCACGCCGAACAGCATGAACAGCTTGGTGCGGTCCCAATCGGGCTGGCCGAATTCCCAGAACGCGCCGCCCATCGTGTAGATGCCGCCGGCCGCCATGTTGACCGAGCAGAAACCGCCATGGGCCGCATAGTTGCAGGTGCCGAAATTCTGGGCCCAGAAGCTGGTGAAGGACTGCGACTGGTCGCGGCCGGTGAAAAAGGCCAGTTTCTCGGGGTTGTCCTCGCGCAGCGGCTTGAGCCAGCCGACCGCGATGTCCAACGCTTCGTCCCAGCTGATTTCCTCGAGCTCACCCGACCCGCGCGGACCCACCCGCTTGAGCGGAGCGCGCAGGCGTGACGGGGCGTTGACCTGCATGATGCCCGCGCTGCCTTTGGCGCACAGAACCCCCTTGTTCACCGGGTGGTCACGGTTGCCCTCGATATATGCGACCTTGCCATCTTTCATGTGGACGTTGATCCCGCACCGGCAGGCACACATGTAGCAGGTTGTCTTGCGAACCTCGTCCGAGACCTTGGGGGACGTGTCGAGGATTGGCTGCTGATGGGTCATTTGCGGATCCAGTCGTTTGCGTCGGGACGAACTTGTCACTTTCAGCCCGGATTTAGAATACTGTTCTGACGATGGCGTCAGATTTGATGGTCATGTTCCCAATGCCTGCAGCACGGTCACGGCGATCATCTGGTCGACATCCTCTGCGCTGCAGCCCCGGGACAGATCATTCGCCGGTCGGGCCAGACCCTGCAGCACCGGACCGATCGCCATGTATCCACCGATCCTCTGGGTGATTTTGTAGCTGATGTTTCCCGCGTCCAGATTGGGAAAGATCATGACGTTGGCCTTGCCGGCCACAGTCGATCCCGGAGCCTTTTTCTGGCCGACGGGGGGGTGGAAAGCCGCGTCGAATTGCAGCTCGCCGTCGACATGCAGCTCGGGATGCTGTTCGCGCAAAAGGCGCGTTGCCTCGGTAACCTTGTCGACACCGGGATGTCTTGCGCTGCCTTTGGTTGAAAAGCTCAGCATCGCCAGCGACGGCTGTTCCCGCAGGATGGCCCGGGCCGACTGGGCCGAGGCCGCCGCGATATGGGCCAGTTCCGATGCGGTCGGATCAATCACGAGCCCGCAATCGGAAAACAGCATCGCGCGCGCATCAGGTCCGCCCGGATCCGGCGGGTACATCAGGAAAAACGAGGACACCAATCCGGCATCCGGGGCCAGGCCGATCACCTGAATCGCCGTGCGAACCACCTCACCGGTCGTGTGGACAGCGCCACCGACCGTTCCCGTGGCACGGCCCGTCCGGACCAGCATGGCCGCGTAGACCAAGGGCGTTTCGGCGGCGGACCGGGCCGACACCGCATCCACGCCCTTGTGCCGGCGCAGATCGTGGTAGATGGCCGCGAACTCCTCGGTCAGCGGCGACTCGGTCGGGTCATGGATGGAAAGGTCATCGCCCGATGCGGCGCCCTGCGCCAGCAACTCGGTTTCGATCTCTGCCCGCGGACCGACAAGGATGATGTCGGACAGCCCTGCGGACCGGGCGGCAAGCGCCCCCGCAACGATGCGGGGATCACTGCCTTCGCTCAGTGCAACGACTGGCCGGATTGCCGGAGCTTGCTGACGCAACAACTCAATGGGTGTCAGGGTCATCCGCTCCAGCTCCGTTCCCGCTCAGACCTGCTGCGGCAACATGTCGTCGGCCGAAATACCGGCCACCGCCACAGGCTTTTTCATAGCGTCGCGGCGGAACGGCTCACCCAGTTCCTGGTTGATCAGGGCTTCGATCAGGGTGGTGATGCCGTTTTTCTGGTCTTCGATGGCCTGGTTCAGGGCGGCGGTCAGCTCGTCCATTGTGCGGGCGACGACACCCTTAAGGCCGCAGGCTTGGGCTATGCCGGCATAGGACACTTTGGTGTCCAGTTCGGTGCCCACGAAGTTGTCGTCGAACCACAGGGTCGAGTTGCGTTTTTCCGCGCCCCACTGGTAGTTGCGGAACACGATCTGCGTCACGGCAGGCCATTCCTCGCGGCCGATGGCGGTCAGTTCGTTCACCGCGATGCCGAAGGCGCCGTCACCGGCAAAACCCACTACGGGCACGTCCGGGCAGCCGATCTTGGCGCCGACGATGGCGGGCAGTCCATATCCGCATGGTCCGAACAGGCCGGGGGCCAGATACTTGCGACCTTCCTCAAAGGACGGGTAAGCGTTGCCGATGGCGCAGTTGTTGCCGATGTCCGAGCTTATGATGGCTTCTTTCGGCAGCGCGGCCTGAATGGCGCGCCAGGCCATGCGGGGGCTCATCCAGTCGGGCTTGGCCGCGCGTGCGCGCTCGTTCCAGCTGGTGCCTGGATCGTCGTCCTCGTGGTCCATGCTGCTGAGCTGCTGGGCCCAACGCGACTTCTTCTCGGCAATCTTGGCCTTGCGTTCGGCGCGGCCTTCGTCTCCGGCCGTGTCGCTCAGCTGCGCCAGGATGCCATTCGCCACCTTGGCCGCGTCGCCGACGATACCGACCGAGACCTTCTTGGTCAGGCCGATCCGGTCGGGGTTGATGTCGACCTGGATGATCTTGGCGTCAGCCGGCCAGTATTCCATGCCATAGCCCGGCAGGGTCGAGAACGGGTTCAGGCGCGTGCCGAGGCACAGGACCACGTCGGCTTCCTTGATCAGCTCCATCGCTGCCTTGGACCCGTTGTAGCCCAGCGGGCCGGCAAACAGCGGATGGCTGCCGGGGAAGGCGTCGTTGTGCTGGTAGCCGACGCAAACCGGCGCATCCAGACGCTCGGCCAGAGCCTTGGAGGCCTCGATGCCGCCTTTGGCCAACACCACGCCCGCTCCGTTCAGGATCACGGGATTCTTGGCGTTCGACAGCAGTTCGGCGGCCTTTGCGACTGCGGTTTCACCGCCTGCGGGACGCTCGAAATCGACGACCGCGGGCAGTTCGACGTCAATGACCTGAGTCCACATGTCACGCGGGATGTTGATCTGGGCCGGGGCGCTGGCGCGCTTGGCCTTCATGATCACGCGGTTCAGAACCTCGGTGACGCGGGACGGATCGCGGACCTCTTCCTGATACGCGACCATGTCCTCGAACAGTTTCATCTGCTCTACTTCCTGGAAACCACCCTGACCGATGGTCTTGTTGGCCGCTTGCGGTGTGACCAGCAGCAGCGGTGTGTGGTTCCAGTAAGCGGTTTTGACGGCAGTGACGAAGTTGGTGATGCCGGGGCCGTTCTGCGCGATCATCATCGACATCTTGCCGGTGGCGCGGGTGTAGCCGTCGGCCATCATGCCGGCGCTGCCTTCATGAGCGCAGTCCCAGAACATGATCCCGGCCTTGGGGAACAGGTCCGAGATCGGCATCATGGCCGAGCCGATGATCCCGAACGCGTGTTCGATGCCGTGCATCTGCAGAACCTTAACAAAGGCCTCTTCTGTCGTCATTTTCATTTGGACGCTCTCCAAGCAATGGTGGAAACGGTCAGGCGATACGCCTTGGCTTGCCATTGGTTTTGGCGCAACGGGGGCATCTGGGTTAGGGCCAGACACGGCGCCGGAGTAGGTCCAGTGTGGCCTCAGCAGGCCCGGATCACGGCCGCAACCCGTTCGATTCCCGCGGGTATCCGGTCAGCCGAAATCGAGGAATATCCGAGGCGGTAATAGTTCCTGGGCCGATCCGGCCCCGAGAAGAACGCAGCGCCGGGCTCGATATGAACACTCTGATTCTGCAGCGTTTTCGCGAGTTCCGCCGTGTCGACATGGTCCGGTGCCTTCATCCACATCGACGATCCACCAAAGACGCCGCGCCCGGCCACGGTCAACCCGTTCGCCTCGATCGCGTCCTCGATCGTCTTGCGCCGCTGCATCAGAGCCTTGGACATACGCCGTATCTGAGCATCATAATGCCCGAGCGACAGGAAATAGGCCGCCGTTCGCTGGATATGGCCGGGTGGGTGTCGGAAAACGAGCGACCGCAGCGCGCGGGCCTCGCGGATGAACGGTTCGGATCCGACCATGTACCCCAGCCGCAACCCCGGGAACAACGACTTGGAAAAGCTGCCCACGTAGACCACACGCCCGTCCTTGTCCAAAGACTTGAGCGCCGGTGACGGGGCACCCAGAAAGGCCATCTCGAACTCATAGTCATCTTCGACGATCATCGCGTCCAGTTCGCGGGCGCGTTTCAACAGGTCGTGACGCCGGGCGACGGGCATTGTCGCAGTTGTCGGACATTGGTGGCTGGGCGTGGTGTAGATCACATCGGTGCCGTCCGGGATGGACTCGGGCGGCAACCCATCCTTGTCCACCCGCAATGGTGTCATCGAGGCATCCGAGCAGCGCATAAGTTCGTGCAGAGCGTAGTAGCTGGGATCCTCGATCGCCGCCTTGCGCCCTTGGCCCAGAAGAATGCGCGAGGTCAGCCACAGGGCGTTCTGAGCGCCCAGCGTGATCAGAATTTCCTCGGGCCGTGCAGCGATACCGCGGCGGGGCAACGTGTGGCGAGCGATGAACTCGATCAGCAATGGATCGTCCTGATCCACGTAGTCGCCGGTCAGCGAGTCGAAATCCTTGTGGCCAAGGGCCCGAACGGCGCAGAGGCGCCAGTTCGCATGATCAAACAGGGTGCGGTCGGCCTGGCCGTAGATGAACGGATAGCTGTATTCCCGCCAATCCGGTGGCTTGGCCAGAAAATCACCGTCGGAAAAACGGCGGGCCAGTGCGGCGTCCCAGTTGACGGTTTCTTCGCTGCGCTGAACCGGTGTGTATTTCGGCGGCACTGGCGCGTTCTGCGACACGTAGTACCCGGACCGGCCTTTGGCCGTCAGATAGTCATTTGCCAGCAACTCGGTATAGGCCAGCGTCACGGTGATGCGGCTGACACCCAGATGCGCGGCCAGTTTGCGCGACGACGGCAGTTTCTCACCGACATGAAAGCGGCCTGACAGGATGCCCTCGGCAATCATCTGCTGGATCTGCGCCTGCAGAGTGCCCTGACCGCCCGGTTTCAGAAAGAAGGTTTCGACCGAAATTCCCATGCCTCGTTATATGTTGGACTTAAATGCAGGGCAATCTGGACTTATTCAGGATCAACGGAAATTTACCCATACGGTTGACACGGGCATAGCTCATCACTAAGAAACTAGAAATCTAGTTTAATGGAGATAAGCAAATGTGGGAAAAAGCTGCTGCAGGGTTTTCCGCGATGGGGTCCGAGGCGCGATTGCAGGTGCTCAAGACCCTTGTACGGGCCGGACAGGCGGGTCTGACGGTCGGGGAAATCCAAAGCCGGACTGGGATGGCACCGTCCACCCTGGCTCATCACCTGCGTTTCTTGGCGGCAGGCGGCGTGGTCGAGCAGGAGAAATCCGGGCGGACCACAATCAACCGTGCATGTTTCGATGAATTGAGATCACTGGCGCAGTTCATCCTCAGCGAATGCTGCGCGGATGAATCCAGAAAGGTTGCCAACGATGGCTGAATTGACGCAATCCCCGAAGGCCGTTGGTCAAACCCTGTCCGGTCTGCTGAAGACACCCTGGGCCCTGATCGTGGTGATCCTTGTTCTTGTGGCCATTCTGGACCCGGGCAATAGGGTGAACGTCACGACTTTTGCAGCCAAGGCTCTGGTGCACACCGGTCAGTACATCCTGTTTGCAGTGCTGTTGCTGTCCTACCTCAAGGCCAGCGGGGCCGAGACTATGGTTGCCCGGGCCTTCGAGGGCCGCGAAACCCGGATGATCCTGCTGGCCGCTTTGTTTGGCGGGTTGGCTCCGTTCTGCTCTTGCGAGGTGATCCCGTTCATCGCAGGCCTGCTTGCATTGGGTGCGCCCTTGTCGGCGGTCATGGCCTTCTGGCTGAGCTCGCCGTTGATTGACCCGCCCACGCTTTTGATTACGGCGGGCGCTTTGGGCTGGCCGTTTGCGATCGGCAAAGCCGTTGCTGCCGTGGCACTGGGATTGTTCGGCGGGTTCGCGGTGCGTTTTCTCATGCGTCAGGGTGCATTTTCCCAACCTCTGCGCCACTATGAACCGGCCGGATGCTGTGGCTGCGGTCCGAAGAAAGACACGCTGCTTTGGCGCTTTTGGCAAGAGCCCGAACGCCGCGTCCGGTTCCGTCGGGAATTCGTGCAGAACGGCCTGTTCCTGCTGAAGTGGCTCGCTCTGGCCTATGTGCTCGAGGCGCTGCTGGTCAGCTATGTTCCGGCTGATCTGATCGCGCGGCTGGTCGGTGGCGACGGTGCCTTGCCGATCGTGATCGCCGCCTTTGTCGGGATGCCGGCCTACCTGAATTCGTATGTCGCGCCGCCGCTTTTGGCCGGCCTGATGGAGCAGGGGATGAGCGCGGGCGCTGCGATGTCCTTCATGATCGCCGGGGCCGTCAGTTCCATTCCGGCCATGGCGGCTGTCTGGTCTCTGGTCAAACCCCGTGTGTTCGCAGCCTACATCGGGCTTGGGATCAGCGGAGCTATTGCAGCCGGGATCCTGTTCCAGCTTTTGTAAGAAGAAAACCGCCCGGAGTATTCTCCGGGCGGTTCTGCAAATCAGCTTGCGCCGCAGTTGCTTGGCAATTTGAACCGATAGCGCGGTTCGCCGCTGTCCACGTAAACCCGCTTTTCTACACAGGCCGTGGTTCCGACACTGCGCGCGATCGGCGCCTCGGTCGCGGTGATTGAAGTTGCCGATCCGTCCGGCAATCGAACCGACGCGATGACCCCGTTCTTGAGATCACCATTGATCGGTGTGGCCGATAATACGGGAACGGTCAGAAACGCTTTGTGTTCGTGTTTCCCATCGCCGCTGAACAGCAGCAGACCGGCAGCTACGGCGATAACGGCCACGCCGCCCAGAATGGCCAGTCCCTTGGTTTTTGCGAAAGCGTAAATCGAAACCGCCCGGTGCGGCCCGAAGATAGACGATAGAATGTTCAGCATGGTCCAGTTCCAAAAAGGCCCCGGTCCATCGGACCGGGGCCAGCACAGTGTCAGTTGCGCAGGTCGTCCTCGTCGTCTTCTTCGGCGCCGCCCTTGGGCAGGTTGAAGAAGCTGTCGGCATCCACCACTGCTTCGTCTTCTTTTTCCTCGTCGCCGTCATCGGACAGCGAGAAGGTTTCCAGCCCCTCGATCGCCGTGGGGATCTTGGGAGCGGCATCCATTTCCAGCGACTGTTCGGTAGAGACCAACTTGCGGCGCTCGTCATCGCTCATGACGCCACCTTCGGCGGCCTTCTTGGCGGCGGCTTTCTGGACGGCGGCATCTAGTTCGGATTGTTTGCACAGGCCCAGCGCGACCGGGTCGATCGGCTGCATATTGGCGATGTTCCAGTGGGTGCGCTCGCGGATCGACTGGATCGTGGGCTTGGTGGTTCCAACCAGTTTGGCGATCTGGCCATCGGTCAGCTCCGGGTGGAACTTGACCAGCCACAGGATCGAGTTCGGTCGGTCCTGACGCTTGGACAGCGGCGTGTAGCGCGGACCGCGGCGCTTTTCCTCGCCGGCGGCGGCCGGGTTGAACTTGAGCTTCAGCTTGTGCAGCGGATCGTTCTCGGCCTTGTCGATCTCTTCCTGAGTCAGTTGGTTGTTGGCGATCGGGTCGAACCCCTTAACGCCTGCCGCCACATCGCCATCAGCGATGCCTTGCACTTCCAACTCGTGCATGCCCACGAAATCCGCGATCTGCTTGAAGCTGATCGTGGTATTGTCCACCAGCCAAACGGCGGTTGCCTTGGCCATCAGGGGTTTTGCCATCAGCCCGTCTCCTTTGAATACATCTGTCCCGTCGCCGGAATTCGGCGGCCCCGTGGTCTTGGGGCAGGTTTCCGTTGTCGGGGAACTTGGCCCGTATATAGTCGTGCAGATGCAAGAAGGGAAGAGGCGAATGCGCTGGGCGTTATTGGGGCTGCTGGTGTGGACTTTGGGCGCGACGGCCGCGCTGGCCGATGGCGAGAAGTCGGGCGTGTTCGACTATTACGTCCTGTCGCTGAGCTGGTCGCCCAACTGGTGCGCCCGCGAAGGCGACGCGCGCGGATCCGACCAATGCGATGCGCGCCACGATCACGGCTGGATCCTGCACGGGTTGTGGCCGCAATATCACCAAGGCTGGCCCTCCTATTGCCCGACAGCCAAGGCGCCGCCGTCCCGTGCGATGACCCGACAGATGGAAGATATTCAAGGCAGTTCGGGTCTGGCCTGGTACCAGTGGAAGAAACACGGCACCTGTTCGGGCCTGTCCGCAGCGGACTACTACGCGTTGTCCCGGCAAGCCTATGACCGCATCACCCGACCGCCGGTGTTTCGCAAGTTGGACAAAGCCGTGAAACTGCCGGCGCGCGTGGTCGAGGATGCCTTCCTCGACGCCAATCCGGGGCTCGAGCCAGACATGATCACCGTCACTTGCAAGCAGGGTTACATCGAAGAAGTGCGCGTCTGTCTGTCACGTGATCTGGACCCGGTGCCCTGTGGGCGGGACGTGATCCGGGACTGCACCGCTTCGGATGCGTTGTTCGATCCGATTCGCTAGAGCTTCTTGTTCTGGCAGTCCCGCGCATAGTCCAATGCCTTGGCGGTGCCCTTCAGATCGATCGCCAAAACCCGCTCGCCTGCGGGGTTGTAGATCGTCATCGTCTTGTTCTGGGCGATGGCCGCAACAAAGTTCCGGTCGGTGAAGAAAACGGTCGCACCGGGCACCCGATCCTGCTTGAACCCGATGGCTGTGGCGTCAAAGCTCTTGCCGTCCAGCTCGAACCGGATCGGATAGGATTTGCCGGGCTCGATGTTGCCCCACCCCTTGTGGAAAACGGTGAAATAGCCCCGATTGTCCAGAGCATCATAGCCCAGGCGCACCACGGACAGGTCCTGATACACTGTCTGGATCAGACAGCCGTTGCCCAGATTGGGGTCCATCATGATGTTCCAGCCTTCGACGAACCCCTTGTCGACCAGTTGCTGTGACCACGCGGAAGTGGCGGTGAAGGCGGCGAAGGTCAGGGCGAGAAGGCGTTTCATGGCGGGTTCCGATATCAAATGGGTCAGGCTAGGGCATAGTACACGGTGGGGGGTCGACGGAAAGATCATTCTAGGCCTCGGCAGCAGTGCATGATGATCTATGTGCATGGAACAACACGGCTTTGCCTTGTGGGGCGGGCGCTTGAAACAAGGACGTTGCAAAATACGTCTTGCCCAATAGACCAAGGAGCAAGCCATGCCTCAACATCCAAGAACATTCTCTCACATCGGGTTGTCCGTCCCGAACGTGGACGAAGCCGTGAAATTCTATTCCGAGGTTTTGGGATTTTACGTGATCATGCCGCCAACCGACGTGGTCGAGGATGACACGGACATCGGCGTGATGTGCACGGACGTGTTTGGCCCGAATTGGAAAAAACTGCGTATCGCGCATCTGGCGACCGCCGATCGTATCGGGATCGAGCTTTTTGAGTTTGATGGAAACTACGCGCCGGAAAACAACATCGACTTTCGCAGGAACGGGACGTTCCATTTCTGCGTCCAGGATCCTGATGTCGAAGGCTTGGTGGAAAAAATCGTGGCGGCCGGCGGGAAACAACGCATGCCTATCCGATACTACTACCCCGGCGAGAAACCCTACCGCATGGTCTATGTCGAGGATCCGTTTGGGATAGTCTTCGAGATCTACAGCCATTCCTATGAATTGACCTACTCGTCGGGTGCCTACACCTGACCGATGGGTAAAGTGGTACCTTGCAATCGAGGAGGGGCGAGAGCGTGCTGCTTGCAGGCAGCACGCGGCGGCTACAGTTCTTTCCGCGCCCGCAGCGCTGCGGTGATGGTCCCGTCATCCAGATAGTCCAACTCGCCCCCGATCGGCACGCCCTGCGCCAGCGAGGTCAGGCGGACCTGTCCTTCCAACTGATCTGCGATGTAATGGGCCGTGGTCTGCCCGTCGACGGTCGCGTTCAGGGCCAGGATTACTTCCGTGATGTTTTCGGCGGTGACGCGGTCGCGTAGGCGGGGGATGCGCAGGTCTTCCGGGCCGACGCCGTCCAGCGCCGAGAGCGTTCCGCCCAGCACATGGTAGCGGCCTTTGAACACGCCCGCGCGTTCCATCGCCCACAGGTCGGCCACGTCTTCGACCACGCACAGCTCTCCGGTGGCGCGGTCTTCGGAATTGCAGATGTCGCAGATGTCGGTGGTGCCCACGTTGCCGCAGTTCAGGCATTCGCGTGCGGTGGCGGCGACCTGCTGCATGGCGTCCGACAACGGCGTCAGCAGCAGGGCGCGTTTGCGGATCAGGTGCAGCACCGCCCGCCGGGCCGAGCGCGGTCCCAGCCCCGGCAGCTTGGCCATCAGATCGATCAGGGCGTCGATGTCACTGTTCGAACTCATGGCCTGTCCTGCGTGGCTTTGGCGGCGGGGGTTTGAGGGGCGAAGATCAGAACGGCAGCTTGATGTCCGCCGGCAGGCCCATGCTTTCGGTCAGCTTGGCCATTTCTTCCTGCGACCGCTCGGCGGCTTTGGTCTGCGCGTCCTTGATTGCGGCCAGGATCAGGTCCTCGACCACTTCCTTGTCGTCGCTGTTGAAAATCGAGGGGTCGATGTCCAGACCTTTCAGTTCGCCCTTGGCCGAGGCCGTGGCCTTGACCAGGCCCGCGCCGGATTCGCCGACGACCATGATGGTGTTCAGCTCTTCCTGCATCTGCGCCATCTTGGTCTGCAGTTCCTGCGCGGATTTCATCATCTTGGCCATGTCGCCCAGACCGCCGAGTCCTTTGAGCATCTGTATGTCTCCTGTCATTCGATTTGCGGCCTAAATACGGGCCGTCTGCGTCCTTCACAAGGGCAGCGCGCCTTCTGCGCGGATGATCAGTCTTCTTCGAACGGGTCCCATTCGTCTTCGACCTCGGGCAGGGCTTCGGTTTCGACCTTGGCCGCACGGTCCTCGGGTGTTTCAATCCGGGTGATGCGGGCCTTGGGGAACTGTGTCAGAACCGCCTGCACCAAAGGGTGCTCTTCGGCCTTGGCCTTCAGCGCCAGCTCGGCCGCGTCGCGCAGTTCGGCGATGGTGGGCGCGTCCCCGTCCGAGACGATCGAGACCGCCCAGCGATTGCCGGTCCAGCGCTGCAGCGCGGACCCGAGCCGCGCGGCCAGGTCGGTGGGCGCCTTTTCGGTGGGCGTGAACTCGATCCGGCCCGGCTGGTACGAGACAAGGCGGACGCCGTTCTCGACCTCGACCAGCAGTTTCACGTCGCGGTTGGCGCGGATCAGCTCGACCACATGCTCAAACGTTGGATAACGCGCCAGCGCGGTCTGCACGTCCTGAGCCAACGCCGCCGTGGGCGCGCCGCCCACACCGCGCGGGGCCGGCGCATGGGCCGAGGCCGTCGCGGTCACGGGCGGGGCGGTGTTGCCGGCAACCGGAACGCCGCCCCCCGGCCCGCCGACGGGCGGCGGAGGGCTGTCCTGAAGGCGTTTGATCAACTCTTCCGGGCTGGGCAGATCGGCCACATGGGTCAGGCGGATCACCGCCATTTCCGCGGCCATCATGGCGTTGGGGGCGGCCGAGACTTCCTCGAGCGCCTTCAGCAGCATCTGCCACATCCGGGTCAGCACCCGCATCGGCAGCGCCTCGGCCATCTGCTGGCCGCGGGTGCGCTCGTCTGGTGAGACGGTCGGGTCTTCGGCCGCGTCAGGGGTGATCTTCACCACCGAGACCCAATGCGTGATTTCTGCCAGATCGCGCAGCACCGCCAGCGGGTCGGCGCCTTCGGCATATTGCGCACCCAGTTCGGTCAGGGCCCCGGCCGCATCGCCGCGCAGGATCATGTCCATCAGGTCCAGCACACGGCCCCGGTCGGCCAGTCCCAGCATTGCGCGCACCTGGTCGGCAGTGGTTTCGCCGGCGCCATGACTGATCGCCTGATCCAGCAGCGAGGTCGCATCCCGGGCCGAGCCTTCGGCGGCGCGGGTGATCAGGGCCAGCGCGTCATCCGAGATTTCCGCGCCTTCGGCGGTGGCGATCTTGCGCAGCAGGCCGATCATCACCTCGGGCTCAATCCGGCGCAGGTCGAACCGTTGGCAGCGCGACAGCACGGTGACCGGAACCTTGCGGATCTCGGTCGTGGCGAAGATGAATTTCACATGCTCGGGCGGCTCTTCCAGCGTTTTCAGCAGCGCGTTGAACGCGCTGGTCGACAGCATGTGGACTTCGTCGATGATGTAGATCTTGTAGCGCGCGCTGGCGGCGCGATAGCGCACGCTGTCGATGATCTCGCGGATGTCGCCCACGCCGGTTCGGCTGGCGGCGTCCATTTCCAGCACGTCCACATGGCGACCTTCCATGATGGCCACGCAATGCTCGCACTGGCCGCAGGGTTCGGTCGTTGGGCCGCCATTGCCGTCGGGGCCGATGCAGTTCATGCCCTTGGCGATGATCCGGGCCGTGGTCGTCTTGCCGGTGCCGCGGATGCCGGTCATGATGAAGGCCTGCGCGATCCGGTCCGCCTCGAACGCGTTTTTCAGCGTGCGCACCATGGCATCCTGACCGACCAGATCGGCAAAGGTTTCCGGGCGGTATTTTCGGGCGAGAACCTGATAGGCGGGGCTGGACTGTGTGGTCATGTCTGCTCTGACGGATTCGTACTGACGATGCAGGGTAGAGTTCCCGGTGCCCCGCGTCCACAGCGCCGGTGCAGGTTTTTCGCTTTGGCGAGCGCGCCGTGTGAGGCATACTGCGCGGATCAAGTTCAATCAGCCAGTTTCGGGGGGAACGTCTGATGACAAATCTTGTGGTTCATGCATTGCAGGTGGGTGGCGGCACGCTGGCCCTGACCTCGGTTCCCGGCGGTGGCGGCGACTATGAAGGAGACCTGGACCTGATTTCAGCCTGGGCGCCGGGGCTGGTGATTTCGATGACAACCCTTGCCGAACTGGTTTCTGTGGGTGCAGGCGAATTGGGCTGTGACATTCATCGGCGCGCCTGTCGGTGGGCGCATCTGCCGGTCGCCGACTTCTCGGCGCCGTCGACCGAGATATCCGGCCGCTGGCCCGAAGTCAGCGCCGCCGCCCGCCATGCGCTGTCGGGCGGCGGGCGGGTACTGGTCCACTGCCGGGGCGGTTGTGGGCGGTCTGGCATGGTTGTTCTGCGCTTGATGATCGAGAGCGGCGAGCAGCCGGAACAGGCCCTGAAACGCCTGCGGGCCGTACGCCCCTGCGCGGTCGAGACTGATGCTCAGATGGACTGGGCCGTCGCCCCGGCGCGCGAGGCACTGGCGACCTGACCTTCAGGCGGTTGCGCGGAACTCGCGCTCGGCCCTGACCACGGGCATGATCGCCGTGGCCTGCAGCATCGCACAGGGTCGATCACTGATGACCTGCGCAGGCAGGGCGTCGCTCTGGTCGTCAAACAGCATGTCGGCGTAGGTATCAAGGCAGTCGGACGGTGTGTCGGCGGCCGCTCCGCAATACACGCGGATCCGTTCGGGACGTGCATCGAACCGCGCCGTGCAGCCATGTTCGCAATGGGCCAGTTCGCTACTGCCTTCCACTTGGAAGTCGGGGGATGTAGCGGCCTGCGCCGTCGCCATTGCCTGCGCGATGGCCCGTGCCATGCGCGCCAATGCCGGGCAGGTCTTTCCGGTGCGCTGGCAGATGGTTGCCGCGAATTCATGGGTATCGGTCTTCCAAATCATGTTGCGCCCTCCGCGCGCTGGGCGAGGTGGATTTGGACAGACGCCGGTTTCAAGGCCAGACCCTGCCCGGACACCCCGTCCGAGTTTCGGTTTCACGTTTGATGGCAGGTCTCCTGACTTGCGGGTCTTTGCTTTGCCGACCTTCCCAACCTTGCGGTCAGTGGTATTTAGGCATCGCTCTCCGCCTACAGTTGCGGGGGCAGTCGCGGCCTTGGTCCGCTCCGGAGTTCCGGGTTGGACCGCACCGTGTTCCCTTTTCATCCCGGACCGAAACGGCACGGGAACCATCCCCTCATCGCTAGCGGTGTATCCGGGATCGAGTCAAGACGGTTTCAGCCCGGTTGCCGGAGTGAGTCCCAAGGGAACAGATCAGGCAGTCTGCGCAGCACATTCGAATCCCTGCGGGCACGGGCCAATTGCCAGCCGCCTTGCATCACGATGAACAGGGTGTCCGCAGCATTTTCAGGGTCGGAAACTCCGAACCGCGCGGCGTGGTTTCGAACTTCGATGATCCAGCTTTCATACAGACGGTCGGCATGTTCCCGAAACGCGCGGTTGTCGGGGCTTTCGAACAGGGTGGCGGCGATCGGGCAGGTCTCCCATTGGGCCGAGGTGTCGAACAGCTTCGCGATCTTGTGGCACAGGGTGGTGACCCCGTCGCGAAAATCCGCGGCGTCGTCGAATGCCGCAGCAATCATGCTCAACATCCCGTCCGAGGCCCAACTGGCCGCCGCCAGGGCCAGATCCGGCTTGCCCTTTGGAAAATGGTGATAAAGCGAACCCTTGGGGGCTTGCGCTTCGGCCAGCAATTCCGCCAGACCGACACCGTTATAGCCCGAGCGCTGGAACAGTCGGGCGGCAGTCACGATCAGGCGATCTTTGGTGTTTGGTGGACGTTGGGTCATGCAGGCCAAATATTGACAGGCCTAGACCAATTGGTCCAGACACAAAGTATTAGACCGATCGGTCCAGAGTGTTTGGAGGCAAAGATGTTGGATTCGCAGCACGCGGTTGACGTGGAAGACTTTAAGTTTCCGTCGGGCCAGACCCAGCTGGCGGCGCGGCTTTACACTCCGGCGGTCGAGCCGCAAACCGTTGTTGTGCTGAACGGCGCAACAGGAGTGCCACGTGACTACTATCAGCACTTTGCTCGCTGGCTGGCCGCCGAGCGCGGTATGGCTTGCCTGACATATGATTACCGGGATTTCGAGCATTCGCTGACCGGGCGGCTGAAAGACTCGAAGGCCACGATGGCGGACTGGGCGCTGATCGACATGCCCGCAGCGCGTGCCGAGATGCGCCGTCGATACCCGCAGGCAAAACTGTGGGTGATCGGGCATTCGGTCGGTGGAATGCTGGGTCCGCTGCAACCGGAAATCGAACAGATCGACCGGATGATCTGTGTGTGCGCAGGTTTGGTGACGGTGGCCGATCACCCGTGGCCCTACAAGGGCTTGGCGACTTTGTTCTGGTATGGCCACGTGCCACCTCTGGTGCGTCTTCTGGGGTACCTGCCGGGGAAACTTCTGGGATTCGGAGCCGATTTGCCGGCGGGCGTCTATTGGCAATGGCGCAAGTGGTGTACATCGCCCACCAGCTATCTGCCCGAATTGGGAGACACGCTTCCCCAAGCGGATTGGAGTCGGGCGAACGCCACGGCGGATATCATTGCGTTCGAGGATGACCAGACTGTGCCACCGCCCGCCGTCTGGCGGCTGGCTGAACTCTATGGTCCGACCGCCCGTCGGCATTTGTTGGAGCCGAGGGATTTCGGACTGTCCGAAATCGGTCATATCGGCGCCTTCGCCCGGCGCAGCAGTGCCGTTTGGCCGCGATTGATCGCCTGACCCGCCCGCAAGCGCGGTTTTCAGGAACAACGACGAAATACAGAGGTTGGATTGACCGGGCCGAATACGTGGCGCGGCGTCAAGTGAGAGGTTGGACATCGACCCAAGCGGGGCTCGTTGTGGCTGCTTCCTTCCGGACCTGACCAGGTTGGCGAGGCGCTTGCCCGCGCCAACCTCTCGACCGACGATATAGGCATCACGCACCCGCTTGGCAACCCGTCACAAAGACAGGCGTACCCTAAGAAACCCGCGCGCGTCCTGCCCGTCGGTGGTGGCTGCAAAGTGGTCGAGCTCGCGCAGGTAGTTTGCAGCGCGTGGCCCGGTCTTCAGAATCACGGACCGGCCCGCCTGCGGAACAAAGGAAAAGCTTTGGGCGGTGTTTTCCACCGGATCCGGACCCAATCGTCCCGCCAGGTAGTCGCGCAAGATTCCCTGGAGGCTCAGCGGCGGCACCGGGATCAGCCGGGCCGGGTCTGGGACGGGAAAGTTGCCGCCGCCATTGGCTCGGTAGCTGTTTGATGCAACGACGAATTGTTCATCCGGATCGACGGGGCGACCCTGATAGGCAAGATCGCGCAGGCGGGAATGGGACGTGTCGATCGACTGGCCGCCCAAATCATATCGCGCGGGCTGCGTCAGATCGAACCTGTAGGTCACCCCATGCAGCACGTCGAAATTGTGCCCGGTGCCCTCGGGGTTGATCAGAACCTGCTCGTCGCTATCGCCAAGTTGCGAGAATTGGGCAGCCGACATCTCCAGCCAATCGGCGATCTGGCGGCCATCCAGCAGCATGGCGGCCAATTGGTTCGGGAACACATGCAAGTCCGAGACATGCCGTACGGTGACATCGCCAGCCGGGACTTCGGTGTAGTGTCTTGGGCCGGCCCGGCCTCCGAATTTCGAAGGTGCGGCTGCGGACAGAACTGGCAGAGTCTCAAAGGCCGTCCCGGCCAGAACCGGTCGCAGGGCTGCCGCCTGGGCTGCGGCGACCAAGTTCAGCCCCTGATCCACCCCGCAGAAGGTGAAATAGCTATGCAAAGGACGATTGATCCGGCCCACCGGCTGGGCAGCGGCTTTGCGGGTCGCTTTGTGGGCTGCGGCAAAAAGTTCGACCATCTCAGGGTCTTCAGGAACGACCCAATCTCCGGCTTCAGCCCCGCCCGGGCAGATCGCGCGCAGATGCGCGCTGTGACCAGCAATTCTCGCTTCTCCCGCGGCGTTCATAGCAAGCGTGAGGTCGATCACCCCCAAATGCGACCCCGCTGATCCGGGCATGACCACGGGTCTGGCCTGCTGCGGGTTACCATCGCTTGGGTCGGGCAGTGTCAGGTGCGTGTGTCCGGCCACGATTGCATCAATACCGTCCAGAGCAGAAAGCTGTGCGACCACATTTTCCGACATCGGCGCGACGTCGGGCTCGCCTAGACCAGAATGTGCAAGAGCCACAATCAGGTCGCAGCCCTGACGACGCAAATTCTCGGCCATCCGGCGCGCCGTGGCGACGGCATCCTCGGCTGCAACCTGGCCTTCCAATTGTGGTGCTTCCCACTTCACCGTCTGCGGTGGCAGGATCGAGAACACGCCAATTCGGACAGGAGTGCTTTGGCCGTTGATGTGGACATGACGGGTCAGGATGGCCTGTTTCTGCCAGGGCGCTACCCCGGTCAGACACTGCATGTTGCTGCACAAAACCGGGCAAGGTGCCCGAGAAACGATCCGGCCCAGAGCTGGCAGACCAAAGCCGAAATCGTGGTTCCCCAGCGCAATTGCGTCGTAGCCCAAGCGCCCAAAGGCGGACATCAAAGGGTGGGTCGCGTCGGTCTGTTCGACCGCCCAGTCACCCAGAAGTGTCCCCTGAAGGGAATCGCCGTTGTCGAACAGCAGGACAGTTGCATTTGCCTCTTCCGCCTCTCGACGTGCAGAGCGGATCAAACTGGCGGTTCGGGTGAAGCCCACACTCGGTTCCGGCCGGTCAGCATAATAGTCGAAACTGGTCAGATTCATGTGCAGATCGGTCGTTGCAAGAATCCGGATGTGCGCGGTTTTCAAGTGGGGATGTGCCTGAAGCAGGGAGGATTTCAGAGCCAATTTTCTTCTTTTAGTTGCTGTTGTGCATACGTTTTCACTGAAAGGTAGAATACAGGTAATCGTCAGGGCTTCCATGCGTCCTTTGCGACAACGATGCTTTTTGCGAGTGTGAATTCCCATTGCACCAGTGCCCAAGTCGTGGCAGCCCTTGTGCAAATTCCAAAGGGACAGGCATGAAACGGGCGGAAAGCGTGACATTTGGCAGCTCTGGACTGGACCGGGCGGCGCAGATCCGTACCGATGCCAGAGCTTTGGAGGCAGCACGGTCCGATCGCACGGCGCGGTGCATCCTGATGTGGCGGGGCAAACCGCTGGTCATGGGCGAAGCGCTGGACCAGTTGGCCTTGGTTCCGATGGACCACGATCTGGTTGCGAACGGACCCGGCGGGGCGGTTGACCAACCGATCTTGCTGGGGCGCAGTGATGCGGGTGCGCCGCTGTTTGCAATGGACATTTCGAATTGGTCTGCCGACGGGTTGGACCTGTCGGGCGTTGGAGCGTTCGTGGACCGAACCGAACAGCAGCATCCGGGGCTGCCCGTGGGCCACGTGTTCGCCGAGCTTCGTCGGATCATGACCCGGCTGTCGGCCCGGGACGCCGAATTGGCAGCCACCGCCAAGGCCGTGATCGGCTGGCACGAGACGCACAGGTTTTGCGCGCGCTGCGGCAACCCGACCAACATTTCACAGGCCGGGTGGCAACGGCTGTGCCCGGCCTGTGGCGGGCAGCACTTTCCACGCACCGATCCGGTGGTGATCATGTTGGTCACGCATGGTGATACTGTCCTGATGGGCAGATCTCCGGGGTGGCCCGACGGTATGTATTCACTGCTGGCCGGTTTCGTCGAACCGGGCGAAACCCTTGAGGCCGCCGTGCGACGCGAGGTCATGGAGGAGGCCGGCGTTCCGGTCGGACCCGTCAGCTATCTGGCAAGTCAACCCTGGCCATTTCCGTCGTCGCTGATGTTCGGGTGTGCAGCGCAGGCGCTGTCGCGCGAGATCACGATCGACCCGGTCGAGATCGAGGACGCGATGTGGGTCACCAAATCCGAGATGATGCAGGCTTTTGCAGGCGAGCACCCCAAGCTTCTGCCAGCGCGGAAGGGGGCAATCGCGCATTTTCTTTTGCGTAACTGGCTTGCAGATACGCTGGACTGACGAAACACTGGCACCCTGACTGAGCAGAAAAGGCCGACATGCAGGTTTCAGCACGCGAAGATATCCAGGCGCCGATCGATGCGGTGTTCGACATGGTCGCGGATTTCGAACGGTTCGAGCGCATGGCGATGCGCCGCGGTGTCGAGGTTCGACGCACCGTCGAGATGCCGGGTCACTGGGTCGGGTCGTGCTGGGAAGCCGATATCATGATCCGTGGCAAGCCCCGCCACGTCGCGGTCGAGGTGGCCGAGTTCGATCGCCCCACAGCCATGCGGTTTCGATCGACAAGCAAGGGGATGAACGGCCTGACCACGATTGATCTTCTGTCGCTGTCGCAGAAGCAGACGCGGCTGAGCATCGAGATGTCACTGGCGGCCAAGACCTTGCCTGCGCGTCTGCTTCTGCAGTCGTTGAAGCTGGGCAAGGCCAGATTCCGACGCCAGTTCCAGATGCGACTGAGCGATTTTGCGCGCGAAATGGAAGAACGCTATCTGCACGGGGCTTGAGAGCCGGCATTTGACCGGCCTCCAGCAGTCCCAAGCGGCTTGCGCGTGGGAGCAGACTAACCGCGTGGTCGAGCAGCGGGGTACACGCCCAGCACTTCCACATTCGTGGTGAAATGCTGCAGTTCATCCATCGCGAGTTGCACGTTGCGGTCTTCCGGGTGGCCGACGATGTCCGCGTAGAACTGAGTCGCCGTGAACGAGCCATCAACCATGTAGCTTTCCAGCTTGGTCATGTTGATGCCGTTGGTGGCAAAACCGCCCATGGCCTTGTACAGCGCCGCCGGAATGTTCCGGACCTGGAACACGAAGCTGGTGATCATCCCGTGCTCGCCACGGCGGCTGCGGTCGTCCTCGCGCGACATCACCAGAAAGCGGGTCGTGTTGTCGTCGCTGTCTTCGATGTGGCGCGCCAGCAGTTCAAGGCCATAGATTTCGCCAGCAAGCTCGCTGGCCAGGGCCGCCGAATGTTTCTCACCCGCTTCCGAGACCTCACGCGCCGCGCGGGCGTTGTCAGGGCTGACCCGCCCGCGGATGCCATGGGCCTTCAGGAAGCTTGCGCATTGCGGCAACAGCACCAGATGCGAATGGGCTTCGGTGATATCTTCGAGTTTTGCGCCCGGCACGCCCAGCAAGTTGATGTGAACCCGCACGAAGGCCTCGTCCACGATGTGCAGCCCGCTGTGCGGGAGCAGGCGGTGGATATCGGCCACTCGTCCATAGGTGCTGTTCTCGACCGGCAGCATGGCCAGATCGGCCTCGCCCGAGCGCACCGATTCGATCACGTCCTCGAATGTTCGGCAGGGTAGGGCCTCCATATCCGGACGCGCATTGCGACAGGCTTCGTGACTGTAGGCGCCGGGTTCCCCCTGAAAGGCGATGCGTTTGGTCATTTGGTCGATTCCGTGCAACAAGTTCCAGAATTGGGCGTTTCGTCGCGGTGTCTATACCTTGCCTCTTGCAAGGGGAAGCCTTAGACACCCCGAAGACAGCTGAAATGGACTCGCGATCAATGTTCGACACGATGACAGTTACCAAGGCCGCAGCCGGCCTGTTCGGTGCCTTCCTTGTACTCCTCCTGGCAAAATGGGGGGGCGACGTTCTCTACCATGTCGGCGGGCACGGCGAAGCCGCCTATGTTATTGAAACCGAAAGCTCGGGCGAAAGCGCTGACGGCGAAGAGGTGGTCTTTGCCGATCTGCTGGCCGCAGCTGACCCGGAAAAGGGCGCGAAGGTTTTCCGCAAGTGTTCGGCTTGCCACAAGCTGGAAGAAGGCGCCAATGGCACCGGTCCCTACCTGTATGGCGTCGTGGACCGCCCGGTCGCGGCGGCCGCGGGCTTCGGCTACTCGGCGGCGATGCAGTCGCACGGCGGCAACTGGACCCCGGAAGAGCTGGATGCGTTCATTGCAAACCCCAAAGGCTATATCCAAGGCACTTCGATGAGCTTTGCCGGTCTCAAAAAGGCTCAGGAACGCGCAGACCTGATCGCGTACCTGCAGACGATTGGCGGCTGATCTGCCCATCCAGACACCGAAATGCGAAAGCCGCTGCCATGTGCAGCGGCTTTTTTTGTCTGAGCAAAACTTCACAAAGCGCTCACGCATTCTAAACTTGCAAGTGTCAGTGCTGGGCTTTTAGCTTGCCCACAAGGACATGGACAGAAGACAACATCGAAGGATGACCCGTATGATTTCCCATCTGCCTGGCGCGCGCGAACAAGGTTTTCGTCATTGGGTCGCGGCATTGGGCATTTCGGCGGCGTTGGTTCTGGGGCAGGCGGGGCCAGTCCGGGCCGACGAGGACCAGATCATTCGCAGCCATGGCTACTCGTACTTCGGCAATCTCGACTACCCCGCCGACTACACGCACTTGAACTATGCCAACCCGGATGCACCCAAGGGCGGCGAGCTGTCATTGGCCGCATCGGGCACGTTTGATTCCCTGAATCCATATTCACGCAAAGGTCGCCCCGGAGCGTTGACGACACTGCAATACGATCGGCTGATGGACAGCACCGATGACAGTGTCGGCCAGTACTACGGCGTATTGGCTGAGAGCCTGGAGTATGACGCCGACCGCAACTGGGTCATTTTCCACCTGCGCCCCCAAGCGACGTTCTGGGATGGCACGCCCGTCACCGCCGAGGATGTGGTCTACAGCCACCGCCTGTTCATCGAACAGGGCCTGCCGTCATATGCGCAGGCCGTCGGGCGGATGGTGACCGGCGCCGAGGCGCTGGATACGCACACGGTCAAGTTCACGTTCAATCCCGAATTGACGGCCCGCAGCCGGATCGAAACCGTCGGCGCGACGCCCGTATTTTCGAAAGCGTGGTTCGAGGCCGATCCGTCCCGTCGCCTCGACGAGCCGCGCCTGGAAGTGGCCGTTGGATCTGGGCCGTACAAATTGGAGAGCTACGATATCAACCGGCGCATCGTCTACAAACGCCGGGACGACTACTGGGGCAAGGACTTGCCGTTCAACAAGGGCCGGCACAACTATGATACCATCCGAGTCGAGTATTTCGCGGACCAGACAGCCGCCTTTGAAGGCTTCAAGGCAGGCGAATACACGCTGCGGATCGAAAGCGATCCCAAACTGTGGGCGACCGGCTATGACTTCCCCAAGTTGAAAGAGGGCTATGTCGTCAAGGACGCGATTGCGAATGGCAGTCCGCCGACCCCGTCGGGATTTGTGTTCAACCTCGCGCGTCCGCAATTTGCGGACAAGAATGTTCGAAAGGCACTGGCGCTGGCATTCAACTTTGAATGGGCCAATGAGTCTCTGCTGTTCGGGCTGAACTCGGCCCGCGATTCGTTCATCGAAGGCACGCCGCTTGAAGCGATGGATACACCGCAGGGGCCAGAGCTGGCATTTCTGCAAGCTTTGGGCGACGTGGTTCCACCCGAGCTGTTTTCCGAACCGGTGACGACCGTTCACGAATCCAACCCGGCGCGCCTGAACGATCGGCGCAACCTGCGCAAAGCCTCAAAACTGTTGGACGAAGCCGGATGGCCGGTGGGCGACGGCAACTTGCGCCGCAATGCTCAGGGTCAGACCCTGCGGGTGAACATCCCCTATCCGTCCAACCTGCCGACATCGACAGCCACGATGATCGAGACCTTTGTCCAAAACCTCCAGGCGCTGGGCGTGGATGCGTCGGCCGAAAAGGTCGATCCGGCGCAGTACACCCTGCGCAGCCGCGAGCGTGACTATGACATGGTTTATTCAACACGCTATGGCGCGTTCCTGTCCACTGGCGGTGGCCTCAGTCAGATGTATGGCTCGAAAGAGGCCGAGTTCAGCCTGTTCAACCCGGCAGGCCTTGCCAGCCCGTTGGTGGACGCCATCATCGAGGCGTCTTTCGCGACCAACAATCAAACTGATCAGGACGCAGCGCTTATGGCCTTGGATCGCGCCTTGCGCTATGAGTTCTTCATCATACCGGATGGGTATATCGCGGAATACTGGACAGCCTACTACAACATGTACGAATACCCCGATCAGTTGCCGCCCTATGCGCTGGGATACCTTGATCTGTGGTGGATCAATCCCGAAAAGGAAGCGGCCCTGAAAGCAGAAGGCGCGCTGCGTTAACATGGGCGCATATATTCTTCGACGCCTGTTGCTGGTCATTCCGACCCTTCTGGGCATCATGATCGTCAACTTCACGCTGGTGCAGTTCGTGCCCGGCGGTCCGGTCGAGCAGATCATCGCCCAGATCGAAGGGCAGGGCGATGTATTTGCGGGTTTTGCGGGGTCCGGTGACGCGGGTGCCGGGGCCGAACCCGGCGGTGGCGTTTTCGATGACAAATACGTGGGCGCCCGCGGCCTACCGCCGGAATTCATCGCCGAACTGGAGAAAGAATTCGGCTTCGACAAACCGCCGGTCGAGCGGTTCCTGAACATGATGGGCAACTATCTGACGCTGGATTTTGGCGAAAGCTACTTCCGCTCGGTCTCGGTGATCGACCTGGTGCTCGAGAAGATGCCGGTCTCGATCTCGCTGGGCCTGTGGTCGACGCTGATCGCCTATCTGGTCTCGATCCCGCTGGGCATCCGAAAGGCGGTCAAGGATGGTTCACGCTTTGACACATGGACCAGCGCGACCATCATCGTGGCCTATGCGATTCCCGGCTTCCTGTTTGCGATCCTGCTGCTGGTGCTGTTTGCGGGCGGCTCCTACTGGCAGATCTTCCCGCTGCGCGGGCTGACCTCGGACAATTGGGAAGACCTCAGCCTGCTGGGCAAAGTGGCCGACTACTTCTGGCACATCGCCCTGCCGACCATCGCACTTACGATTTCCGCGTTTGCCACGCTGACGCTACTGACCAAGAATTCGTTTCTGGACGAGATCAAAAAGCAATACGTCATGACCGCCCGCGCCAAGGGGCTGAGCGAGCAGCGCGTTTTGTACGGCCACGTATTCCGCAACGCGATGCTGATCGTGATCGCCGGCTTCCCGGCGGTGTTCATCGGCGTGTTCTTCGGCGGGTCGATCATCATCGAGACGATCTTCTCGCTGGATGGCCTTGGTCGTCTGGGCTTTGAGGCCGCAGTGGCGCGAGATTATCCGGTAATCTTCGGGACGCTGTTCATTTTCGGTCTGCTCGGTCTGGTCGTCGGCATCATCAGCGACCTGATGTATGTGCTGGTCGATCCGCGCATCGATTTCGAGAAACGCGAGGGGTAAATGGCACTTTCTCCTCTGAACCAACGTCGCTGGCGCAATTTCTGCCGCAACCGCCGGGCCTTCTGGTCGCTGATCATCTTTTCGGTGCTGTTCGGTCTGTCGCTGTTCGCGGAATTCATCGCCAATGACAAACCGATCCTTGTGAAGTATCGGGGCGAGCTCTATACGCCCATCTTCAACTTCTACGCCGAGACCGAGTTCGGCGGCGACTTCCAGACCGAGGCGATCTACCGCGACCCCGAGGTCCGCTGCCTGATCGACAGCGGCGGACTGGATGACTGTTTCGATGACCCCGAAGGCATCATCGAGCAGATTGAGGCGGGAACGTTCCAAGCCGAGGGTTTCGAGCGTGGCTGGGCCATCTGGCCGCCGATCCCCTATTCTTTCAACACCAGCGTCGATCGTCCCGGCGCCGCGCCGCTGCCGCCCAACCGGCAGAACCTGCTGGGCACCGACGACACCAAGCGCGACGTGCTGGCGCGCGTCATCTATGGCTTCCGCCTGTCGATCCTGTTCACCCTGATCGTCACCGGCGCCGCCAGCCTGATCGGCATATTCGCCGGCGCGCTGCAGGGCTTTTTCGGTGGCTGGCTGGACCTGATCTTCCAGCGCATCATCGAGATCTGGTCATCCACCCCGTCGCTTTATGTCATCATCATCATGTTCGCGGTGCTGGGGCGCAGTTTCTGGCTGCTGGTCGTCCTGATGGTGCTGTTTTCCTGGACAGGCCTGGTGGGCGTGGTTCGGGCCGAGTTCCTGCGCGCCCGCAACCTGGAATATGTGCGCGCGGCCAAGGCGCTGGGCGTGGGCAACCTGACCATCATGTTCCGCCACATGCTGCCCAACGCGATGGTGGCCACGCTGACCTTCATGCCGTTCATCGTGACCGGCACGATCGGCGGGCTGGCCAGCCTCGATTTCCTGGGCTTTGGCCTGCCGTCCTCGGCGCCCTCGCTGGGTGAACTGACCCTTCAGGCCAAGCAGAACCTGCAGGCGCCGTGGCTGGCCTTCACTGCCTTTTTCACCTTTGCCATCATGCTGTCGCTGCTGGTCTTCATCTTCGAAGGCGTGCGTGACGCGTTCGACCCGCGAAAGACCTTCTCATGAGCTTGTTGGATGTCAAAAACCTGAAGGTCTCGTTCCGTCAGGATGGGCAGGTGACCACGGCGGTTCGGGGTGTGTCGTTCCATGTCGATCGCGGGGAAACCGTGGCGCTGGTGGGCGAATCCGGCTCCGGCAAATCGGTCACGGCTCTGTCCACCGTGTCGCTGCTGGGCGACAGCGCGATTGTCGAAGGGTCGGTCACCTATGACGGGCAAGAGATGATCGGCGCATCCGAGCAGCGCCTGATGGAGGTGCGCGGCAACGACATCAGCTTCATCTTTCAGGAGCCGATGACCTCGCTGAACCCGCTGCACACGATCCAGAAGCAGATGGCGGAATCGCTGGCCCTGCACCAGGGGCTGACGGGCGACGCGGCGCGGGCCCGGATCGTCGAATTGTTGAACAAGGTCGGCATCCGCGACCCCGAGGAACGGCTGGACGCCTATCCTCATCAGCTGTCCGGCGGACAGCGGCAGCGGGTGATGATCGCCATGGCTCTGGCCAATCAGCCCGACATCCTGATCGCTGACGAGCCGACCACCGCGCTGGACGTGACCATTCAGGCGCAGATCCTCGAACTGCTGGCCGAACTGCAGAAATCGGAAAACATGGGGATGCTGTTCATCACCCATGATCTGGGCATCGTGCGACGCATCGCCGACCGGGTCTGCGTGATGAAGGATGGCGAGATCGTCGAGACCGGCCCTGTGGCCGAGATCTTCGACAACCCTCAGCATCCCTATACGCGCAAGCTGCTGGCGGCCGAACCCACGGGCATACCCGACCCGATCGACCCCGCGGCCGAAGAAGTGGCCCGGACCGAGCATCTGAAGGTCTGGTTCCCGATCCAGCGCGGGTTCCTGAAGCGCACGGTCGGCTATGTGAAGGCCGTGAACGACGCTACGCTCAGCGTGCGGGCGGGCGAAACCGTTGGGATCGTGGGCGAAAGCGGCTCGGGCAAGACCACGCTGGCGCTGGCGATCATGCGGCTGATCGCCTCCGAGGGCGGGATCACCTTCCGCGGGCAGGATGTGCGCCGCTGGTCCACGCGTGAACTGCGCCGCCTGCGCAAGGACATGCAGATCGTGTTTCAGGACCCGTTCGGCAGCCTCAGCCCGCGTATGACCTGCCAGCAGATCATTGCCGAGGGTCTGGCGATCCACAAGGTTGATCCGCACCGCGCCCCGCGCGAGCTGGTGGCCGAGGTGATGACCGAGGTGGGCCTGGACCCGGCGGCCATGGACCGCTACCCGCACGAGTTTTCGGGCGGGCAACGCCAGCGCATCGCGATTGCCCGCGCCATGGTGCTGCGGCCCAAGCTGTTGGTTTTGGATGAACCTACCAGTGCGTTGGACATGACGGTGCAGGTGCAGATCGTCGAACTGCTGCGCGACCTGCAGAAGAAATACGGGCTGGCCTACCTGTTCATCAGTCACGACCTGAAGGTGGTGCGGGCGATGTCACACAAGGTGATCGTCATGCGCAACGGAGACGTGGTCGAGATGGGCGCTGCCGAAGACCTCTTCGTCAACGCCCAGGATGACTATACCCGCGAACTGATCGCAGCGGCGGGCTAGGCGTTGGCCGCTTCGCGCGCCGCCGATTTCGGCACCGGGCCGCGAAGCTCTTCATAGTGGTCGAATTGCAGCTTGACCCAGCCGGTCCCGCGCGTGGCGCTGGCCAGCGTGCGGTGCAGCTCGTCCTCGGCCACGGCGGGCAGTTTGGCGTTGAAGATTTCCCAGCCCGGCGCGTTCGGGTTGCCCTCGAACCCCAGGACCTGCCCCTGAAGCGAACTGATCGTGGGTACCAGATCGCCCACGAAGGCCGACGGAACATGGATCTCGGCGTTCAGGATCGGCTGCAACACGACGGGTTTGGCCTGGGGCAAGGCCTCGCGCACGGCGTTTTTGCCGGCCGTCCGGAAGGCAAAATCGGAACTGTCCACGTTGTGATGCTTGCCGTCATGCAGCGTGACCTTCACATCCACCACGGGAAAACCCTCGGGGCCCTGCGCCAATGCATCGACCGCGCCTTGTTCGACTGAGGGGATATAGTTCTTGGGCACCGCCCCGCCCTTGACCACCTCGTCGAACTGAAAGCCAGATCCGCGCGGTAGCGGCGCGACCGAGATCACCACGTCTGCGAACTGCCCCGCGCCGCCGGATTGCTTGCGGTGGCGGTGCCGGTGTTCGACGGTGGCGCGGATGGTCTCGCGATAGGCAGTCTCGACCGGAGAGGTTTCGATCTCGATCCCGAAATCCTCGGCCAGCTTGGCGACCACCCGACGCATATGCTGCGGGCCTTGCGAGCCCAGAACGGCGTGGCCGCTCAGCTCGTCCTGTTCCAGCGTCAGGCCCGGGTCGATCTCGACCAGCCGGGACAGCGCGTTGGACAGGCGCACGTCGTCGCGTTCATGGGCCGGCGACACCACCTGCCGATAGGCGACCGGATGCGCCTTGGCCCAATCCGGCAGCGGCGTGGAGCCGCTGCTGTCATAGATATTGCCGGGGTTGAGGTGATCGGATTTCACCGCCAGCCCGATCTCGCCGGCCTTCAGCCCGTCGATCTGGGTTTTGGCGTCCAGCGCGGTCAGGTTGCCAACGGTTTCGCCGCCCAGCGGGTCATGCGCCTTGATCCCGTCGCCCAGCCCCCGCAGGACGATGATCTTGCCGATGTGCTTCTTGACGTCGGCAAACCCGGCGATGGCGCGGGCGGCCTCGGGCGCCGCGTCCCGGTCGGCGGCGATGTCGAACTCGGGCGCCTCGTGCCGCAGGGCCTTCATCAGGCGGGTCAGCCCGTTGCCATGGCTGGCCGCGCCCAGGCAGGCCGGGATCAGCTGGTGGTTCTGCAACACCTGCGCTGCCAAGTCATAGATCTCGGCGCTAGGCGGCTGTTTGTCCTCGATCAGCTGCTCGAGCAAGTTGTCGTCGAAATCCGACAGGGTTTCGAGCAGTTCGGTGCGGGCTTCGGCCTCGCGATCCGCAACCGATTGCGGCAGTTCGATCAGCGCCGAGGGCTGACCTTCCTGATATTTCCACGCGCGCTCCGAAATCAGGTCGACGGCCCCGATGATGGTTTCGCCTTCACGGATCGGAACCTGCCGCAAGGTGATGTGATGGCTGCAATAGGTCTGCAGCGCGGCGATGATGTCGCGGATGCGGCCGTTGGGGTTGTCCATCCGGTTGATAAACAGAAAGCAGGGAATGCCCGCCTCCTCGACCAGCCGCAGATAGGGGGCGCATAAAACCGCCGCGTCCGGATCCGGCGGGACCACGACCACCGCCGCGTCGGAAATGGCCATGGCGGGCCCGGCATAGGCCAGCGCATCGCCCCCGCCATCCACGTCGATCGCGCACCACGGTTCGTCCAGATAAGAAAAACCGTGCAGATGCACGGTTCCGGATAGGTCGAATGTGGTGGGCCGGCCATCAAGGCGACTGATGGCCTCGACCAGTGTTGTCTTGCCCGATTGGCTGGGGCCGAGGACGGTGAAAACGCGCATGGGTGTAGTCCCTTCGTCAAGTTGCAGAGTGGCTGCACGAAAGGACCTGTCGGACGCGGATGCGCCGGCGAGTTTTGTCTGAATGATGGCCTGCCTCGGCGTCGGGCGGCCTGCCGCCCGTCTTCCGAGTGTGGGGAAAACCCACCGCGCGCGTCAACCCCCCGCTTTTTAGCATTGTGGCGACTGGCCGGCATGCGGCCTGCCGCCTGTCGTTAGATCGCCGAGCTGTGGCCCGCCTTGCTCAGGTCATAGGCGTCGAAGGTGCGGGCGATCATCCGGGTCAAGGCACGCGCTTCGGGCGGGATGAACAGCCCGTCATCGGTGACTTGCAACAGCCCGTCGAAGGTGTCATTGGCGCGCTGGTACATCGCCGTCAGCTCGGCCGCCGAGATGTCGTGGTCGCGCAGGATCTCGGCCGTGTCGATGCGGAAGTCGCACATCAGGGCCTCGATCAAACGGGCACGCAGAATGTCCTGATCCTTGAACAGATGCCCGCGCGAGGTCGAGAACCGGCCATCGCGTACCGCTTTGGTATGGGCCGACGTGGCTGGCGCGTTCTGCGCATAGCCCTGCGGGAAGCGCGAGATCGAGCTGGCGCCGACGCCGATCAGAACCTCGGCCTGGTCGTCGGTGTAGCCCTGGAAGTTCCGCTTGAGCCGCCCGGCTTTCAGTGCATGGGTCAGCCCGTCATCCTTGGTGGCGAAATGGTCGATGCCGATTTCTTTGTAATTGTCCCACAGGAACAGACGGCGGGCGGTATAGAACAGATCAAGCCGCTGTTCCGGCGTCGGCAGGGCGTCGGACGGGATCAGCTGCTGGCGTTTCGCCATCCACGGCACATGCGCGTAGCCATACAGGGCCACCCGGTCGGGGTTGAGCGACAGCAGCTTTTGCACGCTTTCGGTCATCCGCGCCTTGGTCTGGTGTGGCAGTCCATACAGGATGTCAGCGTTCAGGCTGGGCACGCCGCGCTCGCGGATCATGTCGATCGCCTCGCGGGTGGTGTCATAGCTCTGGATGCGCCCGATAGTCTTCTGGATCTCGTCATCGAAATCCTGAACCCCGATCGAGGCGCGGTTCATCCCGGCTTCGGCCAGCGCATCCAACCGGGCGGCATCCACCTCGTTGGGGTCGATCTCGACCGAGAATTCCGCGTTGTGTCCCAGTGGGACGATGCCCAGAATATGCGCGGCCAGTTCGCGCATCAGGTCGGGGTTCAGCAGCGTGGGCGTGCCCCCGCCCCAATGCAGGCGCGACAGGGTCACCCCGCTGGGCAGGCGCGCGGCCAGCAGGTCCAACTCGGCCTTGAGGACATCGACATAGGCGATGACCGGGTTGTCGGTCTGGGTGCCCTGGGTGCGGCAGGCGCAGAACCAGCACAGCCGGCGGCAGAACGGCACATGGACATAGAGCGAGATCGAACTGCCCGGCCGGATGGCGGAAATCCAGTCGCCAAACATGTCGGGCCCCACGTCATTGCTGAAGTGGGGGGCGGTCGGATAGCTGGTATAACGCGGTACCTTCGCGTCAAAAAGTCCGAGCTTTGCCAATTGAGGTTTTACTATCATGACGACACCGGTATAGGCTCGACGACCAGAAAACCTTGACCGAGATCAAGTGGACGCGCGCATGACTCTGAATACCCTCGTTGACCACTCCAATTGCGAAGACTGCCCAATTCGGCATCGAGCCGTCTGCGCGCGCTGCGATGCGGACGAGTTGGTCGCTTTGGAAGAGATCAAGTATTACCGCAGCTTCGAGGCCGGTCAGACGATCATCTGGTCGGGCGATCAAATGAATTTCGTCGGCTCGGTCGTGTCCGGGATCGCGTCTCTGACCCAAACCATGGAGGACGGGCGCACCCAGATGGTGGGCCTGCTGCTGCCCAGCGACTTCGTAGGGCGGCCGGGGCGCGACTCGGCGCCTTATGACGTGCAAGCCACCACCGACGTGGTCATGTGCTGTTTCCGCAAGAAACCGTTCGAGGACCTCATGGGCCGCACGCCGCATATTGCCCACCGCTTGTTGCAGATGACGTTGGACGAGTTGGACGCGGCGCGTGAATGGATGCTGGTTCTTGGCCGCAAGACCGCGCGCGAGAAGATTGCCAGCCTGCTGTCGATCATCGCGCGCCGCGATGCGTCTGCCAGCCAGAAGGGTTCATCCGGCCCAATCGTCTTCGACCTGCCGCTGACCCGCGAGGCGATGGCCGACTACCTTGGTCTGACGCTCGAAACCGTCAGCCGTCAGATATCTGCGCTGAAAAAGGATGAAGTGATCCTGCTGCAGGGCAAGCGCCACGTGACCGTTCCAGATATCGGCCGCCTGATGGAAGAGGCCGGGGATGATTCGGACGGCGGGTTTCTGGTCTAAGCGGTTTTTCTGAGCCACTCGACAACGCGCCCAACCGGTGTCTGCGACCGGACCGCACGTGGCGACCACAGCTTGAGCCTGTCGGGAAGAGTGACCACCGTTTCGAACGGAGCCACCAGTCGATCGCTGTCCAGATGCGGCTGGACCAGCGCCCTGTGTCCCATCAACACTCCCGCACCGTTCAGCGCTTCTTCGACTGCCAGCGCGTACAAAGAGAAGACCGGCCCGCGGGGTGTGAACGCCCATCCGGGTCGCGCCGCGGCCACCCAGGTTTGCCAATCGTCGAACCAGGTAGAGTCGGACAGGCAGGTCACATTCGCCAGGTCCTCGGGCGTAGTCAGGCGATGCGCCAAGGCCGGCGCGCAAACCGGAAAGATGGCGTCTTCGGCGATGGGGTCCCCCAAGTCTCCGCCAAAAAACAGGTAGATGTCGAAGGGCGCGCGCTTGAGGTTGGGCGGGGTTTCCTCGGCCGTGAGCGAAACTTCGATTTCCGGCTCTGCGGCTCGAAGTTCGGGCAACCTTGGCGACAGCCATAGCTGTGCAATCGAGGGTAGCGTCACGATATGCACCACCTGCGGCTGTGCCTGGGCGCGCATGGTCAACGTGGCTTGTCCCAAGGTGTCGAAGGCCTTGGTCAGGTCCGGCAACGCCTTGTGCCCCAGCGCGGTCAGGGCAACGCCTCTCGCGGTGCGCTCGAACAGGGGCGCACCCAGTTCGTCTTCCAACGTTTTGACATGGGCTGATATCGCCCCTGCGCTGACGCCAAGTTCCGTAGCCGCCGCCGAGAACCCGCCCAGGCGGGCAGCGGCCTCAAACGCCCGCAGCGCGTTCAAAGGTAGGGGCTTGGGGCGCGGTGGAGCAACGGGCATGGATTTAGGCTCAATTTTTCTGACCCTAATTTTTCGCAAAACTGATTTGCGCGCAAGTCAGGATCTTTGCATCGTTGGCCGCAAAGACGGAGGATCAGATGCAGCACCTTGCTCACCGTGCCTGGGTTCCGGGCGACTGCGAAAACCTTGTTCAGACCATCGCCCGGCAAGTTGCCGACAGCAGCTCGGAGGCGATTGAGGCCCGGATCGACGCGCTGATCGCGCGAAACTCGGATATTCATGATGCCGAGTGTTTCAATCTGAACCCGGCGACGAATGTCATGAATCCAAGGGCTGAAGCTGCACTCGCCGCGGGTCTGGGCAGTCGTCCATCTTTGGGCTATCCGGGCGACAAATACGAGATGGGGCTTGAGGCCATCGAGGAGATCGAGGTGATCGCGGCCGAGCTTGCGGCCCGCGTGTTCAACGCGCGATACGCCGAAATCCGGGTGGCATCCGGCGCCTTGGCCAATCTGTATGGCTTCATGGCTCTGACACGGCCCGGCGATACGATCATCACGCCGCCGGCAGCGATCGGCGGGCACGTGACCCACCATGAGGGTGGCTGCGCAGGGCTTTATGGGCTGCAAACGATCAATGCACCAGTGGATGCGGACGGGTACAGTCTGGATCTGGCCGCGCTGAGCGACATGGCCAAAACGCACCGCCCCCGGTTGATCACCGTTGGTGGCTCGCTGAACCTGTTTCCGCATCCTGTGTCGGCCGTGCGCGAAATTGCCGACGAAATTGGGGCCAAGGTTCTGTTCGATGCGGCCCACCAATGCGGGATCATTGCCAGCGGGGCTTGGGCGAATCCGTTGGATGAAGGCGCGCATCTGATGACGATGAGCACCTACAAAAGCCTAGGCGGCCCTGCGGGTGGGCTGATCGTCACCAACGACGCCGAAATTGCCGAACGGCTGGACGCCATCGCCTTTCCCGGAATGACGGCCAATTTCGATGCCGCGAAATCGGCGGCTCTGGCAATTTCATTGCTGGACTGGGTCGACTGCGGGCCGGCCTATGGGCAAGCGATGATCGATCTTGCGCAGGCAATTGCCAGCGAGATGGAAGATCAGGGATTGCCAGTGTTCAAGGGGGCTGGTGGCGTCACCACCTCGCACCAATTCGCGCTGAAGGCCGCCGACTATGGGGGCGGGCAGGCGGTGTCAAAACACCTGCGGCGGGCTGGGTTCCTGGCATGTGGTATCGGTTTGCCGATCGCCTCGGTTGCGGGTGACATGAACGGATTGCGGATCGGAACGCCCGAGTTGGTCCGGCGGGGAGTGACCCCCGAACATGCCGGAGACCTTGTGGCCCTGTTCGCCGAGGCACTGTCGGCGGATGATCCCGCATCGGTTGCGCCCAAGGTGCGGGATCTGCGATCCGGGTTCCAGGGGATGCACTACGTTCGTGCGTGACCCAACGGCCCGGCCGTGTTCTAATGCCTTTGCGTGAAACAATATTCAGGAGCAAGGCATGGAATTCAGTAGCCTATTGGCAATGCTGATCATCGGCGCGATCGCGGGCTGGTTGTCGGGCAGGATCATGAAGGGGCGCGGCTTTGGCGTGATCGGGAACATCATCGTCGGGATCGTTGGCGCTTTTCTCGCCGGAACGATTTTTCCCGCACTCGGGTTTTCCGTCGGCGGCGGTATGGTGTCGTCGATTTTCTTTGCAACGATCGGAGCCGTCATCCTTCTGTTCCTGATCGGTTTGGTCAAAAAGGTCTGACGAAATAACCGCCCCGTCTGGGGCGGTTATTTCTTTTGCCGTGCCCGCAGTTCAGTGGGCCAGGAAAACCGGAACCGAGGACTGTTCCAACATGTTCCGTGTCGCGCCACCCAGAATGGCCTCGCGGAACCGCGAGTGACCATAGGCGCCCATCACGATCATGTCGGCTTCGACGTCTGCGGCGTGACGGTTCAGAATGTCGGACACACGCGTCATCGTCTTGCTCAGCACGTCGATTTCGCATTTCACGCCATGGCGGGACAGCATTTGCGACAGCATACCGCCCGGGTCCGAGCGATCAGGGCCGTGACGCGGCGGGTCGATCACAACGATCCGGGTCAGTTCGGCCGCCCGCAGGAACGGCAGCGCGCGCCGAATGGCATTCATCGCCTCGACACTCTCATTCCAGCCGATCAGAACCGTCCGAGGGCTGGCGAATGGTTTCGCCTCATCCGGTACCACCAGAACCGGGGCGTGACCCTCGAACATGGCGGCCTCGATGATCGGTTCGGCCTCGGCGCCGCGATCTTTGCCATAGGGCTGGGGCAAAACGACAAGGTCCGAGAAACGGGCCCGGTGCGCGACGTGCCGACCCAAGTCGGCGATCTGCGCCACGCCGTTTTCAGCGGACCAGCGTACGCCTGACTTGCCCAGGAAATCCTCGGCAAAGGCAAGCACTTCATCGGCCTCGGCATTTGCGCGCTTCAAGGTCTCCTGAAGGATCAGGGCGTTTGCGCCCGCGTAGTAGTAGCCGGTCTGGCTACGGTCGACACCGAGGCACAGCGCTTCGGCATGGCCGTCCTGCGCTTCGGCCAAGGCGACCAACTGGGCCAGAGCCGGCTCGGCAAACTTGGTTTCCGTCATGACGGTGAGAAGAGATTTATAAGCCATTTCGACCTCGTGTTTCGGGTTCTGAAACCTGTGCGACCAGGTAACCCATTCATTTGCTTATGCCTGTCACAGTTTTCAGGCTATTGTCTTGATGCAGATCAAAGCAGCATTGGTTGTGCATGGATCATACAGCAACCAGTCAACGAAAGCTCCATGCGGCACAAGAATCGCCCGGAGCATGGCAAAGGGACGCAATATGTCGAATTACATCAAGCTGATCGCGCTTGGTCTGGTCGTGCTGTTCGCAGCGATCGGATCCAACTATGCGCGGGATTTGGCGTATCAGGTGCACGCGATACTGGTGATGCTCATCGCCGGTGGCCTGTTCATCTGGACGCTGCGAAATACGGATGAGCCGGATATTCTTGTCGATCGTTCGGGTGAGTACATGGATGGCGTGATCCGCTATGGCGTGATCGCAACCGCCTTTTGGGGTGTCGTAGGGTTCCTGGTGGGAACCTTCATCGCGTTCCAGCTGGCCTTTCCGGTGCTGAACTTCGAATGGGCGCAGGGGCTTCTGAACTTTGGCCGGTTGCGCCCGCTGCACACATCAGCGGTCATTTTCGCGTTCGGCGGCAACGCCCTGATCGCCACATCCTTCTACGTCGTGCAGCGCACAAGCGCCGCGCGTCTCTGGGGCGGAAACCTTGCCTGGTTCGTGTTCTGGGGCTATCAGCTGTTCATCGTTCTTGCCGCGACCGGCTATGTGCTGGGCGGGACCCAGTCCAAGGAATATGCCGAGCCTGAATGGTATGTGGACCTGTGGCTGACCATCGTCTGGGTGGCCTATCTGGCCGTGTTCCTGGGGACGATCGTCAAGCGGAAAGAGCCCCACATCTATGTGGCGAACTGGTTCTACCTGGCGTTCATCGTTACCGTCGCGATGCTGCACCTGGTCAACAACATGACCATTCCGGTCAGCATCTGGGGTTCGAAATCGGTCATCGTCTGGTCTGGTGTGCAGGATGCCATGATCCAGTGGTGGTATGGGCACAACGCCGTGGGCTTCTTCCTGACCGCGGGCTTCCTGGGCATGATGTATTACTTCATTCCCAAGCAGGCCGAACGCCCGGTCTTCAGCTACAAACTGTCGATCATCCACTTCTGGGCGCTGATCTTCCTGTATATCTGGGCTGGTCCGCACCACCTGCACTACACCGCGCTGCCTGACTGGGCCTCGACGCTGGGCATGGTGTTCTCGGTCGTGCTGTGGATGCCTTCGTGGGGTGGCATGATCAACGGCCTGATGACCCTGTCGGGCGCTTGGGACAAGCTGCGTACCGACCCGGTCATCCGCATGATGGTGATCTCGGTCGGCTTCTACGGCATGTCCACCTTCGAAGGTCCGATGATGTCGATCCGCGCGGTGAACTCGCTGTCGCACTACACTGACTGGACCATTGGTCACGTACATTCCGGCGCGCTGGGCTGGAACGGCATGATCACCTTTGGTGCGCTGTACTTCCTGGTGCCGGTTCTTTGGAAGCGCGAGCGTCTGTACTCGCTGCAGATGGTCAGCTGGCACTTCTGGCTCGCCACCATCGGCATCGTGCTCTACGCCGCGTCGATGTGGGTCACCGGTATCATGGAAGGCCTGATGTGGCGTGAAGTGGATGCCAACGGCTTCCTGGTGAACTCGTTCGCCGACACCGTTGCGGCCAAGTTCCCGATGTATGTGGTGCGTGCGCTGGGCGGTGTTCTGTTCGTCGCTGGTGCGCTGATCATGTGCTACAACCTGTGGATGACCGTCCGGCGGGCTCCGGCCAAAGAGGCCAGCCTGACCGTCGCGGTCCCGGCTGAATAAGGAGGGCCGGAGCAATGGCAATTCTCGACAAACACAAGATCCTCGAGACCAACGCGACCCTCCTGCTGATCTTCAGCTTCCTGGTCGTGACCATCGGTGGCATCGTTCAGATCACCCCGCTGTTCTACCTTGAGAACACAATCGAGAAGGTGGAGGGCATGCGCCCTTACACCCCTCTCGAGATGGCGGGGCGTGAGATCTACATCCGCGAAGGCTGCTATGTCTGCCACAGTCAGATGATCCGCCCGATGCGGGACGAGGTCGAGCGCTATGGCCACTACTCGCTGGCGGCCGAGTCGATGTACGACCACCCGTTCCAGTGGGGGTCCAAACGCACCGGGCCTGATCTGGCCCGTGTGGGTGGCCGCTACTCGGATCAATGGCACGTGGACCATCTGCGTGATCCGCAATCGGTGGTGCCGGAGTCCGTGATGCCGAAATACGGCTTTCTGGAAAACCGCAAGATCGACGGCCGGTATATCGGTGACATCATGGCCACCAATGCGGTTTTGGGCACGCCTTACACAGACGAGATGCTGGAAAACGCAGTTGCCGATTTCCGGGCGCAGGCCGATCCGGACAGCGACTATGACGGGCTGCTGGAGCGTTACGGCGAAAACGTCAACGTGCGCAACTTCGATGGTCAGCCGGAACTGACCGAAGCCGATGCGTTGGTTGCATATCTGCAGATGCTGGGAACGCTGGTCGACTTCTCGACCTTCACCCCGGATGCAAGCCGCTAAAGGAGGGTGTGATGGAAGAATACACGATCCTGAGGCAATTCGCGGATAGCTGGATGCTGCTGCTGTTGTTCGCCTTCTTTGTCGGCATCGTCATCTGGGTGTTCCGCCCCGGTGCCAGCAAGGAATACAAGGACACCGCAAACATCCCGTTCCGGCATCAAGACAAACCCGCCACATCCGAGGAGGCGCGGAAATGAGCAAGACACCTGAAAAACAGCCGGGTGACCCCAAGACGACCGGTCACAGCTGGGATGGCATCGAGGAATTCGACAATCCGATGCCGCGCTGGTGGTTGTGGACCTTCTACGCGACCATCTTCTGGGGTGTGATCTACACGATCATGTATCCGGCGTGGCCGCTGGTGCAATCTGCAACCGCCGGTGTGCTTGGCTGGTCCTCGCGCGAGCTGGTGCAGAAGGAGATGGTTTCGTTCGAAGAGGCCAACGCTCCGTGGAACGCCAAGCTGGTCGAGACACCGCTGGATGATATCGCCAAGGATGCCGAGCTGCAGCAATATGCGGTCAACGCCGGTGGCGCCGTGTTCCGCACCTGGTGCGCTCAGTGCCACGGTTCGGGCGCGCAGGGCGCAAAGGGTTTCCCGAACCTTCTGGACGACGCCTGGCTGTGGGGCGGCACCTTGGATGACATCGTCACAACGGTCAGCTACGGCATTCGCAACGAAGAAAGCGACGACGCGCGCTACTCCGAAATGCCGGCGTTCGGCGAGATCCTCGAGCCCGAGGAAATCACCCAGGTCGTGCAATATGTGATGTCGCTGACCAACGCCCAAACCGACGATGCTGCGGCGCAGGCGGGCAAGGTTGTCTACGAGGACAATTGCGCAGCCTGTCACGGTGAAGACGGCAAGGGCGATATTGCGCAGGGCGCACCGAACCTGACGGATGCGATCTGGCTGTATGGCGGCGATGAGAAAACGCTGACCGAAACGGTGACCTACAGCCGGTTTGGCGTCATGCCCCCCTGGGACACGCGTCTGACCGAGGCGCAGATCCGCGCCGTGTCGGCCTATGTCCACCAGTTGGGTGGCGGTCAATAAGATCCGAGAACACCTTCGGGCGGCGTGCCGCCCGAAGGCCCAGGTGCCGGCTGTTCCATCTGTTCGCGCGTTTCCTGAACAGCCGGCACCGCATTTTCCGAAAATAGTGCCGACAATGGCCCCGGTCCAGCGCGGGCACGCAAACTGATCCTAAAGGTTGCGCGGATCCAACTCGCGGCTCTTGCTGACCCACCAGTGTCCGGCGGGCAGCCATTTTTTCCTTTTTGGCGCATTCGGTTTGGGCGCGTCGCGCAGCTTGGGTGCGTTCAACCGCGTGGCGGTCATGAAGGAAGCAGCGTAGATGTTCAGCATGGTCTTTCTCCTGATGCGATGAACTCGGGTTCCAGCATCGGCTCTTGACCGGATATTTGCGACTCAATTACCGTGTTCATATGTAAGCACAGGTTACATATGGACTGGCTGAACCTTCCGCCACTATCGGCGCTACGGGCTTTCGCTGCATTCGCCGAGCACAGAAACATCGTCAAGGCTGGCGATGCGTTGAATGTAAGTCATGCCGCCATAAGCCAGCAGTTGCGCGCGCTTGAGGCGCATATGGGCGTGACCCTGTTGGACCGGTCGGGCAAGACTCTGGTCCTGACGTCGGATGGCGAACACTTGGCCCGCAGCGTTCAGCTGGGGTTTGGCGCCATCCATGCGGCGGTCTCGGACCTGGTGCACGCGGGAGAGGATCGGCCGGTACACGTTTCGCTGACCTCCTCATTTGCAGCTTCATGGCTGATGCCGCGGCTGCCGATTTTCCGGTCGGATCACCCGGGGATCGATCTGACCTTGGATCCGTCACCGGAACTGGTCGATCTGCGCCCCGGCGGGGTGGATGTCGCGATTCGATACGGGGCAGGCGGTTGGCCGGGCGTCCGGTCCGAGATGTTGTTGAAAACCCCGATGGTCATCGTTGCCGCGCCCAGTCTCTTAGGGTCCAGATCCGAGTGGTCGCCGGCTGATCTGGCCCGTTTGCCGTGGCTGGAAGAGGTGGGCACGACCGAAGCCAGCACATGGCTGGCACAACATGGGGCGGCCATGGACCCAGGCGCCGGACGGACCAGTCTGCCGGGCAACCTGGTCCTTGAGGGCGTTCGCGCGGGGCAGGGGGTCACGGTGACGGTGCGACATTTCGTCGAACGTGATATCGTGGCCGGAAGACTAGTTGAACTTCATGTCGCACCTGACGCCCGAGGCTACCACATCGTGACCGCGCAAACGCCGCAGAGAAAGGCGGTGAAGACGTTCGTCGGGTGGCTGAAACGCCAAGCGAACCAGGTGTGACAAAAGGTGTCTGCGCGATGCGCTTTTGACCCATGTCAAAGTTGTCCGGTGTATGATCTGGAACAAGTCGCCCGACAAACAGCAAGATCCGGAGCCATGCCGTGAGCGATCACACCCCAGCCCCCAGCCTTTACGCCGCAAGGGAACCGATCTTTCCACGGCGCGTTTCCGGCAAGTTTCGGAACCTCAAATGGATCATAATGGCCGTCACGCTTGGCATCTATTATGTGACGCCGTGGATCCGGTGGGATCGGGGGCCCAGCCTTCCGGATCAGGCGGTGCTGCTGGATCTTGCGAACCGCCGCTTTTACTTCTTCTGGATCGAGATCTGGCCACACGAATTCTATTTTGTAGCCGGTCTGCTGATCATGGCCGGCTTGGGCCTGTTCCTGTTTACGTCGGCCTTGGGCCGAGTGTGGTGCGGCTATGCCTGCCCACAGACGGTTTGGACCGACCTTTTCATTCTGGTCGAACGCTGGATCGAGGGCGATCGAAACGCCCGCCTGCGCCTGCATCGTCAGAAGAAGCTGGATTTCCGCAAGGTTCGCCTGCGATTGACCAAATGGGTGGTCTGGTTCCTGATCGGTCTGGCGACCGGCGGGGCCTGGGTGTTCTATTTCGCGGATGCGCCGACCCTTGCGCGGGACCTTGTGACCGGCAACGCTCATCCGGTCGCCTATACCACCATGCTGGTTCTGACCGGCACGACCTTTTTCTTCGGTGGGTTCGCGCGCGAGCAGATCTGCATCTATGCCTGTCCGTGGCCGCGAATTCAGGCGGCGATGATGGACGAGGACACGCTGGTGGTTGGCTACCGAGAGTGGCGGGGCGAGCCGCGCGGCAAGGGCAAACGGACGGCCGACTCTGAACTGGGCGACTGCATCGACTGCATGGCCTGCGTCAATGTCTGCCCGGTCGGGATCGACATCCGTGATGGCCAACAGCTGGAGTGCATAACCTGCGCGCTGTGCATCGATGCCTGCGACGACATGATGGCCAAGATCGGCAAGCCGCGCGGTCTGATCGACTATATGGCGCTCAGCGACGAAACGCGTGAACGCGCGGGCCACCCCCCAAAAAATGTGTGGAAGCACATCCTGCGGCCCCGGACAATCATGTATACCGCGCTTTGGTCGTTGGTGGGTTTTGGCCTGCTGTTTGCGCTGTTCATCCGGTCGGATATCGATCTGACGGTGGCGCCAGTGCGCAATCCGACATTCGTGACCATGTCCGACGGTTCGATCCGCAACACCTACGACGTGCGGTTGCGAAACAAACATGGCGAAGACCGCCTGTTCAAACTGTCTCTGGTCGGTGACCCAAGCCTGCAGGTTCAGATTGAAGGAACGGAACTGGATACGGTAAACGTAACTGCGGACACGGCACAGTTGACCCGGGTCTACATCGTCGCCGCGAAAGACACAGCGCCCGCAATGGCTGAAACGACACCGGTCCGGATCTGGGTCGAAGACCTGCAAAGCGGCGAGCGCGCCTACAAGGACACCACGTTCAACGGGCGGGGGAACTGAATAATGGCCGAGCGCAAATTCACCGGAAAGCACGCTCTTGCGGTTTTTGTCGGGGCCTTCGGGGTCATCATCGCAGTTAATCTGGTGCTGGCCTACAAGGCAGTCGCGACATTCCCCGGGCTCGAGGTCAAGAACTCCTACGTTGCCAGTCAGGAGTTCAATGAAAAGCTGAAGGAGCAGCAGTCTCTGGGCTGGGATGCAGAGGTGGAAACCAAGGGCGGCCTGCTGATCCTTCGCATCACGGATGCGCAAGGCGTGCCTGTGCGGGTGGCCGAACTGCAGGCCGTGGTCGGCCGCGCAACTCATATGCGCGAGGATTTTTCGCCGGACTTCACCTTTGACGGTGTGGCGTATTCCACCCCGGCGACGCTTGGAAAAGGCAACTGGAATGTCCGTATTGTCGCGCGCGATGCGGACGGCGCGGAATTCAGTCGGCGCATTCCGTTGTACATCAAGGGTTAGGCCGATGTCGTCGCAGGTGACATCCGGGACCGCGGCCTGTCCGGGCTGCATCGCGGCTCCGGCGGAACCGGCCAGGCCGGTACCGGTCGACGTTCAGATCGCGCTGTCACTGCCGGGCATTCATTGCTCGGCCTGTATTGCCAATGTCGAACGTGCGTTGAACGCGCACCCCGGCGTACAGGACGCGCGGGTCAACCTGACGCTCAAGCGCGCTCTGATCAAGGCAGGCCCCGAGGTTCGGGCAACGGACCTGATCCCGGTCCTCGATCGGGCCGGGTACGAGGCGCATGAGCTGGATCCCGGTGCCCTGTCAGCCACGCAATCAGACAAGGCCGGACGAGACCTTTTGATGCGGCTCGCGGTCGCCGGCTTTGCATCGATGAACGTGATGCTGCTGTCAGTGTCCGTCTGGTCCGGCGCCACTGACGCGACGCGCGACATGTTTCACTGGATATCGGCGGCCATCGCCCTCCCGGCCATTGCGTTCTCGGCCCAACCGTTTTTTGCCAACGCGTGGAGCGCGCTGCGTGTTCGCCGCCTGAACATGGACGTGCCGATCGTTCTGGCAATCCTGCTGGCCTTGGTCACTTCGCTTTGGGAAACGGCGCTGAGCGGTGAGCACGCCTATTTCGATGCGGCTTTGACGCTGACGTTCTTTCTGCTGGCGGGGCGCTATCTGGATTACCGCACCCGTGCCGCGGCCCGGTCCGCCGCGGAAGAGCTGACAGCCCTCGAGGTGCCGCGCGCCATCCGTCTTGTTGACGGGGCCGAACGCGAGGTCGCCGTTGCCGAACTGGCCGTCGGTGACCTGATCCTGGTGCGACCAGGGGGGCGGATGCCGGTGGACGGCAAGATCGTGACCGGTGAATCCGAGTTGGACCGGTCTTTGCTGACCGGTGAAACCCTGCCGGTATTTGCCCAGCCAGGCACGCAAGTCAGCGCGGGTGAGGTCAACCTGACCGGGCCGCTGATCATTCAGGCAACGGCGGTGGGCGAAGAGACTTCGCTGCACCGCATGGCAGATCTTGTGGCCATCGCGGAATCCGGGCGGTCGCGCTATACGTCCTTGGCGGACAAGGCGGCCAAGCTGTATGCCCCCGGGGTTCATATCCTGTCCGCACTCAGTTTCGTTGGCTGGTACATCTATTCTGGCGATCTGCGCACAGCGCTGAACATCGCCGCCGCTGTGCTGATCATCACCTGCCCCTGTGCGTTGGGGTTGGCGGTTCCTGCGGTCACCACCGCGGCCTCGGGGCGGCTGTTCCGCAAGGGGATGCTGATCAAGGACGCCACGGCGTTGGAGCGGTTGGCCGAGGTCGACACCGTGGTGTTCGACAAGACCGGAACGCTCACATCAGGCGCGCCTCAACTGGTCAACGGTGGCAAACACACAGGCCGTGAGATCGAGATCGCTCTGGCCTTGGCACAGGCTTCGGCGCATCCGCTGGCGGTCGCCCTGACCCGGGCCACTCGGGACGAGGGGTATACCCCGGCCGAGGTTGAAAACGTCACCGAGATTCCCGGTCACGGGACCGAGGGCCAGTTTCAGGGGCAACTCGTGCGGCTGGGCCGAGCCGAATGGGTGGGCGCGACGGAAGGTGATTACACCGCGGCCTGGTTGGCGGTGGGGGACGATCGCCCGGTCGAGTTCCGCTTTGCCGACTCTTTGCGCCCCGGCGCCGCCGACGCGGTCGCGGCTTTGCGTGATGCGGGCAAGGACGTCATCCTCATGTCCGGGGACACGACCAACGCCGTGAAAGCTCTGGCCGAGAAGCTGGGGATCGAGACCTGGATCGCGCGGGCACTGCCGCAGGACAAGGCGCGACACATTCAGAAGCTGGCAGACCAAGGCCGCCGGGTTTTGATGGTCGGTGACGGGTTGAACGACACAGCCGCGCTGGCGGCGGCCCATGCCTCGATCTCTCCGGCTTCGGCACTGGATGCGGCCCGTGTGGCTTCGGACATCGTTCTGCTGGGCAATGACCTGTCGCCGATCGCCGATGCCTGCCATACTGCTGTCCGGGCGACGCAGCGCATCCGCGAGAATTTTCAGATTGCGACGATCTACAATGTCATCGCGGTGCCTTTGGCCGTTGCCGGCCTTGCGACGCCCTTGATCGCGGCCTTGGCGATGTCCACATCGTCGATTACCGTATCCCTGAACGCTCTGCGCCTGAGGTGATCCTTATGGAAGTTCTGGCCTATTTGATACCGATTTCGCTGCTGTTGGGCGGTGTTGGGCTGGTGGCATTCATCTATACGGTCCGCAGCAACCAATATGACGACCCCGAAGGCGATGCCCGACGGATTCTGAGCGACGAGTGGGATGATCGCCCCAAGTCCTGACCGGGTGCAATCGTGATGCCGACGGCCCTTGAAATTGCCGCAATGCCCGGCTATGTCCGGCCCATCCGCTAGCAGAGAGACCAAGCCTAATGGCCACCACAAACCCGATCCAGTTCATTCAGCAAGTCCGTTCCGAAGTTGCAAAGGTCGTCTGGCCGACGCGGCGCGAGGTTCTGCTGACCACGGTCATGGTGTTCATCATGGCGGCTCTGACTGCCGTGTTCTTTGCTCTGGTGGATCTGGGCATTCGCGGCGGTCTGCAACTGATCCTGGGTATGTTCAGCTAAAGCCGACTGCCGGGTCCCGTCGGATCGCGCCGAGACGCGCCCGCTTCGGGCGCCCGACCGGCACTGCCCCCTTGCACAGCAGGCAATGTCAGAGTAGTTGACGCGGGACCTTTCGGGATGGGCGTGCGGCGATTCGGACTGCGCGCCGCTTTTTATTCCGGAACACGCGGCCGGGCCGCGACGAAATTTCAATTCAGGTGCTTCCGCCCGACGCGGCGCGCCAAAGGCAAACAAGGACGACAGGTTCATGGCGAAACGGTGGTACTCGGTCAGCGTTCTTTCGAATTTCGAAAAGAAGATCGCAGAGCAGATCCGCACGTCGGTGGCCGAGCACGGCCTTGAGGACGAGATCGACGAGGTTCTGGTTCCCACCGAAGAGGTGATCGAGGTGCGCCGGGGCAAGAAGGTCACGACTGAACGCCGTTTCATGCCCGGCTACGTACTGGTGCACATGGAAATGTCGGATCAGGGCTATCACCTGATCAACTCGATCAACCGGGTCACCGGTTTCCTGGGTCCGCAGGGCCGCCCGATGCCGATGCGCGACGCCGAGGTGAACCAGATCCTCAACCGTGTTCAGGAAGGCGAGGAAGCACCCAAGCTGATGATCAGCTTCGAGGTTGGCGAGAAGGTCAAAGTCAACGACGGCCCGTTCGAGGATTTCGACGGTATGGTCGAGGGCGTGGACGACGAGAACCAGAAGCTGAAGGTTACCGTCTCGATCTTCGGGCGCGAAACTCCGGTCGAGCTGGACTTTACGCAGGTCACCAAGCAGAGCTGATTTTTCTTTCAGGAACTGACTTTGCAGGAATCGAACGCGCCGCTGTAACAGGCGGCGCAACTGTTTCAGGTGGTTGCCGGTAAGGTTTCGCCACAGCCTTGGCCGCTTGCCCTAACTCCTTGCCTGATGCACACTTATACTTGGTACAGGCATGACCGTTGCGCAGCCGGGCTCATGGGCCAGAGGATTTGCCCGCAGTGATGCTTTGGGAGGACTCTGTCATGACATCCAAGGCTGCAGGCCCCGCGCCACCCGACAGGCCGACCCCGCCTCAGCGGACGATGCCTGTGGTCAACACGGTCACCGCCGCCGACATCACCGACTCGCTGAAGGCCGGGTTTTCCGACTTCCTGGCGCGTCCCATCATGAGCGGCTTTTTCGGACTGTTCTATGCCGTCTTCGGATTTCTGCTGGTCTGGAGCCTGGTCTGGCTTGGCAAGATTTGGATGATCATTCCCGCCGTCGTGGGATTTCCGCTGGTCGCCCCCTTCGCTGCTGCAGGCCTCTATGAGATGTCGCGTCGACTTCAGGCCGGAGAGGATTTTGGCTGGTCGGAAATACTGACGGTCATGGCCAATCAGCGTAAGCGGGAAATGGGCTGGATGGCCTTCGTTACGCTGTTCGTTTTCTGGGTATGGATCTACCAGGTTCGGCTTTGGTTGGCGATCATCCTGCAGAATGCCTCGTTTTCGGATTTCGATGGGTTCCTGAACACCGTGTTCTTTACCCCCCAAGGCTGGGCTTTCCTGGCTGTTGGCACCTGCGTCGGTGCGTTTCTGTCCGCCGTACTGTTTTCGGTGACTGTTGTTGCCATGCCCTTGCTGCTGGATCGCGACACCGATTTCGTAACGGCCATGCTTACATCGCTCCGCGTTGTCGCCGAAAGCCCTGTGGTCATGCTAGGCTGGGCGGCCATCATCTCGGTCACTATGCTGTTGTCGTTGGTGCCGGCGTTCCTTGGGCTTGTCTTTACGTTGCCGATCCTTGGGCATACCACTTGGCATCTCTACCAGCGCGCCGTGCAGCCGGAGTCGTCTGCCGGTCCATAGCGGGGGCGGGGCCTGCATGCCGACGGACGCCGTTGGGAAGGAGGCTTCGCCAGCCATCCTGTTTTCAGTGGCATGCTCTTGCCAACCCATTCGTTCCCCTGTAAACGCCGCCCCTATCGTCTTCGGGCGAGATTCTCTCGTGGGAGATCGCAGGGATCGCGATTCCGGATCGGACCACGCAACATAAAACCGGATGGGACGCGTCCCATTCACGTTGAAAGGAAAACCAAATGGCCAAGAAGCTTGCTGGTACGATGAAGCTGCAGGTTCCTGCAGGTCAGGCGAACCCGTCGCCGCCAGTTGGTCCGGCGCTGGGTCAGCGCGGCATCAACATCATGGAATTCTGCAAGGCGTTCAACGCCAAGACCGCAGACATGGAGCCCGGCGCTCCGTGCCCGACCGTGATCACCTACTATCAGGACAAGTCCTTCACCATGGACATCAAGACGCCTCCCGCGTCTTACTACCTGAAGAAGGCGGCCGGTCTGAAGCCGGTCGGCAAGCGTAACCGCCCTCGTGGCGCGGAGAACCCCGGCCGTGAGACCGTGGCAACCGTAACCACCAAGCAGGTGCGCGAGATCGCCGAAGCCAAAATGAAGGATCTGAACGCCAACGACGTCGAAGGCGCAATGAAGATCATCCTGGGCTCGGCCCGTTCCATGGGCATCGAGGTGAAGTAAGATGGCAAAACTCGGTAAACGTACCCGCGCAGCGCGCGAAGCCGTCGCCGGCAAGGAAAACCTGTCGGTCGAAGAGGCAGTTGCACTGGTCAAGGCCAACGCAACGTCGAAGTTTGACGAAACCATCGAAATCGCCATGAACCTGGGCGTCGACACCCGTCACGCAGACCAGATGGTGCGCGGCGTCGTCGGTCTGCCGAACGGCACCGGCAAGGACATGCGCGTTGCTGTCTTCGCGCGCGGCCCCAAGGCTGACGAGGCGAAAGAAGCCGGTGCGGACATCGTCGGCGCCGAGGACCTGATGGAAAGCATCCAGGCCGGCAACATCGACTTTGACCGTTGCATCGCAACCCCGGACATGATGCCGATCGTCGGCCGTCTGGGTAAGGTTCTGGGCCCCCGCAACCTGATGCCGAACCCCAAGGTTGGCACCGTGACCATGGACGTGAAAGCGGCCGTGGAAGCAGCCAAGGGTGGTGAAGTTCAGTTCAAGGCGGAAAAAGGTGGTGTCGTGCACGCAGGCGTTGGCAAGGCGTCGTTCGACGAAGCCAAGCTGGCAGAAAACGTCCGTGCCTTCATCTCGGCCGTTGCCAAGGCGAAGCCGTCGGGCGCCAAGGGCACCTATATGAAGAAAATCGCGCTGAGCTCGACCATGGGCCCCGGCGTGACCGTGGATGTGGCGCAAGCTGCGGGCGAATAAGCCGACACGTTCTTTCGAAAAGTCGAACCCCGGGCGGTCATGCTGCCCGGGGTTTTCTTTTGCTCTCAGATAGCAGGTTCGACTGTGACCTGATTGGGTATTTCGCGTACGCGTGCCTTGTCGGCCTCCAGCCTGAGGTCGCGCTCGGCAACGGTCAATGCCTGGTTCGCAGCCGCGCGGGCGGCGGTTGTCATTGCTCCGTCTTGAGTCTGCGTCAGTCGGGTCAGCGCGCTGAGAATGGCCTCGTGGACTTCGACTTTGTCACCGGCATCCCGGGAAATGGCCGCATAAGCGTCACGCAGGAACGTGTCGATCGCGATCTCGGGGGCATGGATTCTCGGGAATTGCGGGTCGGCGGGCTGGGTGGGCCGCGAGCCAATTGGCAGAAGAACCCGCAGCAACCTCTCGACCATCTGAATTGCCGTCATTGGGTCGTTGATACCCGGCGAGAGCGCGCGCTGCGCGATTTCGGACAAGGTTTGAATGCCAAAGCGGGGGTCTTGATTGAAGCTGCGCTCGGTTCCGATCACGAAGGCTTCCCGGATGGTTTCACCATCCATTTTCCGGGTCGCTCTGGCCAGGGGTTGGCCTTCGGTCACGAATTGCCCCGGCAGCGCCATGATCCAGATCTCGCAGTCATTCTCTTCGGCGCAGGAATTCAGCATACCGACATCCACGTGGCGCACATTCCCTGTCGAACTGGCCCGCACGTCGTGACCGGTTTGCGGAACATCCGCGGCGGCTTGATACGGAATGGCTCCGAGGCTCGGCAGTTCCATGGCTCGGGCCATGGTGTCCCTGGCGTTCTTTTCTATCTTGCGCGCCGTCTCGGAGATGCTGCCATAGCTGGGCAATTGGTCGATCCAGAGCAAGAGCGCCAGTGTAACCAAAAAGATCACCACCAAGGTGAACGCAAGCGCAACGGCGATGGACTGCTGGGTGTAGACCCCGGTTTCGACAAGGATCAGGGATACGAGCGCGAAGATGAATGCGCCGAGAAACGTGGCCAGCACGTTTTGCGAGACACTGTCTTCTTCGATCACCTGCTGGGCGCGCGGGGAGGACTGGTTCGAGGCCCATCGCTGTGCTGCGACCATGATCGAAAGCGAAAAGGTCGTGACCGCCAGCATGGACGACGCCAGAATGCCGAGGATCTTTGCCACGGCCTCGGTGCTCAGCCGTTGTGTGAGAAAGTCGGGGACGAAGCCGCCGAGGTAGGTGCCAATCCCTGCGCTGACCACGGCGAGAGCGGCGATCAGGCTGGTGCGAACCCACAATTGGCGAGAAATCTGACGAAACAGGAATTGCGGCTTGGAAATGGATTTCAATTTGATCATCCGTTGATCCTGTTCGGGTTTGCGGTCATTGTCTACCGGCTTGGGGTGCGGGCCAATTTACCCCTTGGAAACCCCGGCCATCTGCCCTAAAGAGGGTTGCGGAGTAAAGCGTGCGATTCGTCGTGCGCTTTATTTCGTTTCGTCCAAGACGGTGGGTGGGTCCTTCCGGCCCCTTAATTCCCTGCCTGAGACGGGTAAGACCAAAGAATTTCGAGGGTCCAGACCCTCGGGCGCATTTTGGCCAATCCCGTAACAACGGACCTGAACGCCGGGGCGCAGCCCTCGGCAAATATGAGCCGGGGTGAAGCATCGCCCCTAACTTGGAGAGAACTGTGGATAGAGCCCAGAAAGAGAAAGTGGTCGAGGAACTCGGCCAAATCTTCGAAAGCTCTGGCGTCGTAGTGGTTGCTCACTACGCCGGTCTGACAGTTGCCGAGATGCAGGACCTTCGCGCACGTGCTCGTGACGCGGGCGGCTCCGTGCGTGTTGCCAAGAACAGGCTCGCCAAAATCGCCCTCGACGGTAAGCCATGTGCGAGCATTGCTGACCTGCTGACGGGTATGACTGTTCTGACCTATTCCGAGGACCCCGTGGCAGCAGCCAAGGTGGCCGAGGACTTCGCCAAGGAGAACCAGAAGTTCGAGATCCTTGGCGGTGCAATGGGCGAGAACGCTCTGGACCGGGCTGGTGTCACAGCCGTGTCGAAAATGCCGTCGCGTGAAGAGCTTATTGCTTCGATCGTGGGCTGCATCGGCGCGCCTGCTTCGAACATCGCCGGTGCAATTGGCGCACCTGCAAGCAACATCGCAAGCATCCTTTCCACCATCGAAGAGAAGGCGGAAGCTGCGTAAGCGGTTGGCACTGAATGATCTGCGTGGGGCACATGCCCTGACGTTGGAACACACACTGTAAACGGAAAGAGCTGATACAATGGCTGATCTGAAGAAACTGGCAGAAGAGATCGTTGGTCTGACCCTGCTGGAAGCACAAGAACTGAAAACCATCCTCAAGGACGAGTACGGCATCGAGCCCGCAGCTGGCGGCGCCGTCATGGTCGCAGGCGCAGCTGGCGATGCCGGCGGTGCAGCTGAGGAAGAGAAAACCGAATTCGACGTCGTTCTGAAGAACGCCGGCGCTTCGAAAATCAACGTCATCAAAGAAGTTCGCGGCATCACCGGCCTGGGCCTGAAAGAAGCCAAGGAACTGGTCGAAGCCGGCGGCAAGATCAAAGAAGGCGTGGACAAGGCAGAAGCCGAAGAGATCAAGGGCAAGCTGGAAGCAGCTGGCGCCGAGGTCGAGCTGGCCTAAGCCTGTCTTTCGGTGCATCGCGGATGCGCCGTGGAATTTGGCTGGGCCCGGAGAAATCCGGGTCCAGCCGAACCTGTCTTAGAAAGGGCCTCATATGCTGGGGCGTTTTCTAAGACGCGGTTCGCGGATCGGGAGGCTACCATTCGGGACGGTGGCCACGAATTGATCCGGACGTGTCGTCTCGTATGTGCAAGGCGCCGGGGCCCGACGGTGTTTTTGCCCGCTGAGAACATCGAAAGGTGACATCTGACATGGCTCAATCGTTCCTTGGCCAGAAACGTCTTCGGAAATACTACGGCAAAATCCGCGAAGTCCTGGAAATGCCGAACCTCATTGAGGTCCAGAAATCCTCCTATGATCTATTCCTGCGCTCTGGCGATGCCGACCAGCCGACCGACGGCGAAGGTATCAACGGCGTGTTCCAATCGGTCTTTCCGATCAAGGATTTCAACGAAACTTCCGTACTGGAATTCGTGAAATACGAGCTGGAAAAGCCGAAATACGACGTTGAAGAGTGCATGCAGCGCGACATGACCTACAGCGCGCCGCTGAAGGTCACCCTGCGCCTGATCGTGTTTGATGTCGACGAAGACACCGGGGCCAAATCGGTCAAGGACATCAAGGAACAGGACGTGTTCATGGGCGACATGCCCCTGATGACGCCGAACGGCACCTTCATCGTGAACGGCACCGAGCGTGTGATCGTGTCCCAGATGCACCGGTCGCCCGGCGTGTTCTTCGACCACGACAAGGGCAAGACCCACTCCTCGGGCAAGCTGCTGTTTGCCTGCCGCATTATCCCGTACCGCGGCAGCTGGTTGGACTTCGAGTTCGACGCCAAGGACATCGTCTATGCCCGGATCGACCGTCGCCGCAAACTGCCGGTGACCACGCTGCTCTATGCCCTGGGCCTGGACCAGGAAGCGATCATGGACGCGTATTACGACACCGTGTCCTACAAGCTGAACAAGAAGAAGGGCTGGGTCACCCCGTTCTTCCCCGAACGTGTGCGCGGCACCCGTCCCACCTATGACCTGATCGACGCAAAAAGCGGTGAAGTGATTGCCGAAGCCGGCAAGAAAGTCACTCCGCGTGCGGTCAAGCAGCTGATTGACGAGGGCAAGGTCACCGACCTTCTGGTGCCGTTCGACCACATCGTGGGCAAGTTCGTCGCCAAGGACATCATCAACGAAGAAACCGGTGCGATCTATGTCGAAGCCGGTGATGAGCTGACGCTGGAATATGACAAGGATGGCGAGCTGATCGGCGGCACCGTGAAGGAGCTGATCGATGCCGGCATCACCGATATTCCGGTTCTGGACATCGACAACATCAACGTCGGTCCGTACATCCGCAACACCATGGCGCAGGACAAGAACATGGGCCGCGAAAGCGCGCTGATGGACATCTACCGCGTCATGCGCCCGGGCGAGCCGCCCACCGTCGAGGCTGCGTCGGCCCTGTTTGACACACTGTTCTTCGACAGCGAACGCTATGACCTGTCTGCTGTTGGTCGTGTAAAGATGAACATGCGCCTGGCTCTGGATGCGCCGGACACGCTGCGCACCTTGCGACGCGAAGACATCGTGGCCTGCATCAAAGCGCTGGTCGAACTGCGTGATGGCAAAGGTGACATCGACGATATCGACCACCTGGGCAACCGTCGTGTGCGCTCGGTCGGCGAACTGATGGAAAACCAGTACCGCGTCGGCCTGCTGCGCATGGAACGCGCCATCAAAGAGCGTATGTCGTCGGTCGAGATCGACACCGTCATGCCGCAGGACCTGATCAACGCGAAACCGGCGGCGGCCGCCGTGCGTGAATTCTTCGGCAGCTCGCAGCTGTCGCAGTTCATGGACCAGACCAACCCGCTGTCGGAAGTCACCCACAAACGCCGCCTGTCGGCGCTTGGCCCGGGTGGTCTGACGCGCGAGCGTGCGGGCTTTGAGGTGCGCGACGTGCACCCGACCCACTATGGCCGGATGTGCCCGATTGAAACGCCGGAAGGTCCGAACATCGGTCTGATCAACTCGCTGGCCACCTTTGCCCGCGTGAACAAGTACGGTTTCATCGAAACCCCCTATCGCGTCGTGAAAGACGGGCAGGTGACCGACGAGGTCCACTACATGTCCGCGACCGAGGAAATGCGTCACACCGTGGCGCAGGCCAACGCGACGCTGGATACGGATGGCAAGTTCATCAACGATCTGGTCTCGACCCGTCAGGCCGGTGACTACACGCTTGCCCCGCGCGAGAATGTTGACCTGATCGACGTGTCGCCGAAGCAGCTGGTCTCGGTTGCGGCCTCGCTGATCCCGTTCCTTGAAAATGACGACGCCAACCGCGCTCTGATGGGCTCGAACATGCAACGTCAGGCGGTTCCGCTGCTGCGGGCCGAGGCACCGCTGGTCGGTACCGGGATCGAGGAAAAGGTTGCGATTGACTCTGGTGCTGCGATCCAGGCGAAACGTGCCGGTATCATCGACCAGGTCGATGCCCAGCGCATCGTTATCCGCGCCACTGAAGATCTGGAACTGGGCGACGCTGGTGTGGACATCTACCGTCTGCGCAAATTCCAGCGGTCGAACCAGAACACCTGCATCAACCAGCGTCCGCTGATCAAGGTGGGTGACACCGTCCAGAAGGGCGAGGTCATTGCCGATGGTCCGTCGACCGATATGGGTGAACTGGCTCTGGGCAAGAACGTGGTCGTCGCGTTCATGCCGTGGAACGGTTACAACTACGAAGACTCGATCCTGATCTCGGAACGTATCGCGCGTGACGACGTATTCACCTCGGTCCATATCGAGGAATTCGAAGTCGCCGCCCGTGATACAAAGCTGGGTCCGGAAGAGATCACCCGCGACATTCCGAACGTCGGTGAAGAAGCGCTGCGCAACCTCGACGAGGCGGGCATCGTTTACATCGGCGCGGATGTTGAGCCGGGCGATATTCTGGTCGGCAAGATCACTCCGAAGGGCGAAAGCCCGATGACCCCGGAAGAAAAACTGCTGCGCGCCATCTTTGGTGAAAAAGCATCTGACGTGCGCGACACTTCGCTGCGCGTGAAGCCGGGCGATTACGGTACGGTCGTCGAAGTCCGCGTCTTCAACCGTCACGGCGTCGAGAAAGACGAGCGTGCGCTGCAGATCGAGCGTGAGGAAGTCGAACGTCTGGCCCGTGACCGGGACGACGAGCTGGCAATCCTGGACCGCAACATCTATGCGCGTCTCAAGTCGATGATCCTGGGTAAAACCGCCGTCAAGGGGCCGAAAGGCGTCAAGGCGGGCTCGGAGATCACCGAAGAGCTGCTCGAGTCGCTGACCCGCGGTCAGTGGTGGCAGCTGGCGCTGGAAGACGAGAAGGACGCTCAGATCGTCGAGGCGCTGAACGAGCAGTACGAGGTGCAGAAGCGCGCCCTGGATGCCCGTTTCGAGGACAAGGTCGAAAAGGTCCGCCGTGGCGACGACCTGCCGCCGGGCGTGATGAAGATGGTCAAGGTCTTCATCGCCGTGAAGCGCAAGCTGCAGCCGGGCGACAAGATGGCCGGCCGTCACGGGAACAAGGGTGTGATCTCGAAGGTTGTGCCGATGGAGGACATGCCGTTCCTGGCCGATGGTACTCCGGTCGACTTCTGTCTGAACCCGCTGGGCGTGCCGTCGCGTATGAACGTCGGTCAGATCCTTGAGACCCACATGGGTTGGGCCGCGCGCGGTCTGGGTCTGAAGATCGACGAGGCGCTGCAGGAATACCGCCGCTCGGGCGACCTGACGCCGGTCCGTGATGCGATGAAACACGCCTATGGCGAGGATGTCTACGAAGAGGGCATCAGCGGTATGGACGAGGATCAGCTGATCGAAGCGGCCAGCAACGTGACCCGCGGTGTTCCAATCGCAACCCCGGTCTTTGACGGCGCCAAAGAGGCCGACGTCAACGACGCGCTGATCCGCGCCGGTTTCTCGGAAAGCGGTCAGTCGATCCTGTTCGACGGTCGCACCGGCGAGCAGTTCGCGCGTCCGGTGACCGTGGGCATCAAGTACCTGCTGAAACTGCACCACCTGGTGGACGACAAGATCCACGCGCGTTCGACCGGGCCGTACAGCCTGGTGACCCAGCAGCCGCTGGGTGGTAAGGCGCAGTTCGGTGGTCAGCGCTTTGGTGAGATGGAGGTCTGGGCGCTGGAAGCTTACGGCGCCGCCTACACCCTGCAGGAGATGCTCACCGTGAAATCGGATGACGTCGCCGGCCGGACCAAGGTCTATGAGTCGATCGTCAAGGGCGAGGATAACTTCGAGGCGGGCGTACCGGAATCGTTCAACGTTCTGGTTAAAGAAGTCCGTGGCCTCGGCCTGAATATGGAACTCCTGGATGCGGAGGTTGAGGAGTAAGGGCGCTGCCCTTTCTCCCGTCCCCCCTTCCGCAAGATTTGAGGTAACAAATGAACCAGGAAATCACCAACAACCCGTTCAACCCGCTGACGCCCCCGAAGGTTTTCGACGAGATCAAGGTCTCTCTGGCGTCGCCCGAGCGGATCCTGTCTTGGTCCTATGGCGAGATCAAGAAACCCGAAACCATCAACTACCGGACGTTCAAGCCCGAGCGTGACGGTCTGTTCTGCGCGCGTATCTTTGGCCCGATCAAAGATTACGAATGTCTGTGCGGCAAATATAAGCGGATGAAGTATCGCGGCGTTGTCTGCGAGAAATGCGGTGTGGAAGTCACCCTGCAGAAAGTCCGCCGCGAGCGTATGGGCCACATCGAACTGGCCGCGCCCGTCGCTCACATCTGGTTCCTGAAATCGCTGCCGTCCCGCATCGGTCTGATGCTGGACATGACGCTGCGCGATCTGGAACGCGTTCTGTACTTTGAAAACTATGTCGTCATCGAGCCCGGTCTGACAGACTTGACCTACGGCCAGATGCTGACCGAAGAAGAGTACATGGATGCGCAGGATGCTTATGGCATGGACGCGTTCACCGCGAACATCGGTGCTGAAGCCATCCGTGAGATGCTGGCCCAGATCGATCTGGAAGCCGAAGCCGAGCAGCTGCGTGCTGATCTGGCCGAAGCGACCGGCGAACTGAAGCCCAAGAAGATCATCAAGCGTCTGAAGGTTGTTGAATCCTTCCTCGAGTCGGGCAACCGGCCCGAGTGGATGGTGATGACCGTGATCCCGGTGATTCCGCCGGAACTGCGTCCGCTGGTTCCACTGGATGGTGGCCGTTTTGCAACGTCGGATCTGAACGATCTGTATCGCCGCGTCATCAACCGGAACAACCGTCTGAAGCGTCTGATCGAACTGCGCGCGCCTGACATCATCGTCCGCAACGAAAAGCGGATGTTGCAGGAATCCGTGGACGCTCTGTTCGACAACGGCCGTCGCGGCCGCGTGATCACCGGCGCCAACAAGCGTCCGCTGAAATCGCTGTCGGACATGCTGAAAGGCAAGCAGGGCCGCTTCCGTCAGAACCTTTTGGGTAAGCGCGTCGACTTCTCGGGCCGTTCGGTCATCGTGACCGGTCCGGAACTCAAGCTGCACCAGTGTGGTCTGCCCAAGAAAATGGCGCTGGAACTGTTCAAGCCGTTCATCTACTCGCGCCTTGAAGCCAAGGGTCTGTCTTCGACCGTGAAACAGGCGAAGAAGCTGGTCGAGAAGGAGCGTCCCGAAGTGTGGGATATCCTCGACGAGGTGATCCGCGAACACCCAGTCATGCTAAACCGTGCGCCGACGCTGCACCGTCTTGGCATTCAGGCGTTCGAGCCGGTTCTGATCGAAGGTAAAGCCATCCAGCTGCACCCGCTGGTCTGTTCGGCCTTCAACGCCGACTTCGACGGGGATCAGATGGCCGTGCACGTTCCGCTGAGCCTTGAGGCGCAGCTGGAAGCGCGTGTTCTGATGATGTCGACGAACAACGTTCTGTCGCCTGCAAACGGCGCGCCGATCATTGTTCCGTCGCAGGATATGATCCTGGGTCTCTACTACGTGACCCTGGAACGCGAAGGCATGCCGGGTGAAGGCAAGGTCTTTGGTTCGATCGACGAAGTCCAGCACGCGTTGGACGCGGGCGAGGTGCACCTGCACTCGAAAATCACCGCGCGGATCACCCAGATCGACGAAGAAGGCAACGAGGTTCAGAAGCGTTTTGAAACTACGCCGGGCCGTGTTCGCTTGGGGGCTCTGCTGCCCAAGAACAACAAGGCGCCGTTCGATCTGGTCAACCGCCTGCTGCGGAAGAAAGAAGTGCAGCAGGTGATCGACACCGTCTACCGCTACTGCGGTCAGAAAGAGTCGGTGATCTTCTGCGACCAGATCATGTCGATGGGCTTCAAGGAAGCGTTCAAGGCCGGTATCTCGTTCGGCAAGGACGACATGGTGATCCCCGAAGACAAGTGGGGCATCGTGGACGAAACCCGCGAACAGGTGAAAGACTTCGAACAGCAGTACATGGACGGCCTGATCACTCAGGGCGAAAAGTACAACAAGGTTGTCGATGCCTGGTCGAAGTGTAACGACCGCGTAACCGAAGCCATGATGCGCACCATCTCGGCCGTGGCCAAGGATGAGGGCGGCGCCGACAAAGAGCCGAACTCGGTCTACATGATGGCGCACTCCGGTGCGCGTGGCTCGGTAACCCAGATGAAGCAGCTGGGCGGTATGCGCGGCCTGATGGCCAAGCCGAACGGCGACATCATCGAGACGCCGATCATCTCGAACTTCAAGGAAGGTCTGACCGTTCTTGAATACTTCAACTCGACCCACGGTGCCCGTAAGGGTCTGTCGGATACCGCTCTGAAGACGGCGAACTCGGGCTACCTGACCCGTCGTCTTGTTGACGTGGCGCAGGATTGCATCGTGCGCGAGGTCGACTGTGGAACCGACCGTGCGATCACGGCCGAGGCTGCGGTCAATGACGGTGAAGTCGTCGCGTCGCTGGCAGAACGCGTTCTGGGCCGTGTGGCCGCAGATGACGTTCTGCGTCCGGGTACCGACGAGGTCATCGTCGCCGCCGGACAGCTGATCGACGAACGCATGGCCGATACGATCGACGAGGCCGGTGTTGCCTCGATGCGCATCCGCTCGCCTCTGACTTGTGAGTCCGAGGAAGGCGTCTGTGCAACCTGCTACGGTCGTGACCTTGCACGCGGGACCATGGTGAACACCGGTGAGGCTGTCGGCATCATCGCCGCGCAGTCGATCGGTGAACCGGGTACGCAGCTGACGATGCGGACCTTCCACATCGGTGGTGTTGCGCAAGGTGGTCAGCAGTCGTTCCAGGAAGCGAACCAGGACGGTGTCGTTGCCTTTGAGAACCCGCAGATCCTGGTCAATGCCGCCGGCGAAAGCCTGGTCATGGGCCGGAACATGAAGCTGGTGATCAACGACGAACACGGCGAAGAGCGCGCCAGCTTCAAGCTGGGCTACGGCTCGAAGCTGTTCGTCAAGGAAGGCACCAAGGTCAAGCGCGGCGACAAGCTGTTCGAGTGGGACCCCTACACCCTGCCGATCATCGCCGAGAAAGCCGGTACCGCAAAATACGTCGACCTGGTTTCGGGCATTGCTGTCCGCGACGAGACCGACGATGCAACCGGCATGACCCAGAAGATCGTGATCGACTGGCGCGCCGCCCCCAAAGGCAGCGATCTGAAGCCCGAGATCATTCTTGTGGATGACAATGGCGAGCCGGTCCGAAACGATGCGGGCAACCCGGTTCACTATCCGATGTCTGTGGACGCGATCCTGTCGGTCGAAGACGGTCAGAAGATCGAGGCCGGTGACGTTGTTGCGCGTATTCCGCGTGAAGGCGCCAAGACCAAGGACATCACCGGTGGTCTGCCGCGTGTGGCCGAACTGTTCGAAGCGCGTCGTCCGAAAGATCACGCAATCATCGCGGAAGCCGATGGTTACGTGCGCTTTGGCCGCGATTACAAGAACAAGCGCCGCATCAGCATCGAGCCGGTCGACGAGTCGCTGGAGACGATCGAGTACATGGTGCCCAAGGGCAAGCACATCCCGGTGCAGGAAGGCGACTTCGTGCAGAAGGGTGACTACATCATGGACGGTAACCCGGCTCCGCACGACATCCTGTCCATCATGGGTGTCGAAGCGCTGGCGGATTACATGATCGACGAGGTGCAGGACGTCTATCGTCTGCAGGGCGTGAAGATCAACGACAAGCACATCGAAGTCATCGTACGCCAGATGCTGCAGAAGTGGGAGATCCTGGACTCGGGCGACACCACCCTGCTGAAGGGCGAGCATGTCGACAAACAGGAGTTCGATGCTGCCAACGAGAAGACCATCGCCCGCGGTGGTCGTCCGGCCCAGGGCGAGCCGATCCTTCTGGGGATCACCAAGGCTTCGCTGCAAACGCGTTCGTTCATCTCGGCGGCATCGTTCCAGGAAACCACCCGCGTGCTGACCGAAGCTTCGGTTCAGGGCAAGAAGGACAAGCTGGTTGGCCTGAAAGAGAACGTCATCGTCGGCCGTCTGATCCCGGCCGGTACCGGTGGTGCGACACAGCGAGTCCGCCAGATCGCGCAGCAGCGTGACAATGTCGTCATCGAGGCACGTCGCGAAGAGGCCGAGGCCGCAGCCGCGCTGGCCGCTCCGATGATGGATGATGACATGGTCGGCGACGAGCTGGACTCGCTGGTGGAAACTCCGGAAAGCCGCGAATAATATCGGCGACGAGAAACTCAGAAAGGCCCTGCGGTTCCGCAGGGCCTTTTTTGTTTTGGCCGGTACCGGAAGCGGTCAGGGGTCCATCCAAACACTGTGATTTCAAACGGAACTGCCGCATACTCAAAAATCGGAATGTGGTAATGGAGTTGCTCCCGTAACCGCTGTTTGGAATTCAACACGGGTCTTGCACGGATGCTCATAGTCCTCGGATTGTATTTTGGCGTGATTTGGCTGGTCTTTTCCAAGTTCAGCCTGCTGCCTTGGAATGGCTTCTGGAAGACCGTGTCATACGGTGGGGCCGCCGTCGTCGCGTTGGTTGTCATCGGCGCACTCAACCACACGGCGCCTACGGGGCCTGTGTCGGTTCTGGGTGTTCAGACAAGCATTGTGCCTAATGTCTCCGGAACGGTCGTCGAAGTTGCCGTTGAGCCGAACCAGAAGGTCAACGAAGGCGATCTCTTGTTCAGAATCGATCCCGAGTTCTACGTGCTCGAGGTAGCGCGGCTGGAGGCATCTCTGGAAGCCGCCCGGTCGGTAGCGGACCAATTGACCACGGATCTGGCGGCTGCCGAAGCCGATATCGCTTCATTGACCGCGCAACTTGTTTTTGGGCAGCAGCGGCGGGATGACATCGTTCAACTGGAAGAGCGTGGCGCATCCACCACCTTCAAACTGCAGGAAGCGGTCGCGACGATCGAACAACTCACCGCAAGCATTCGTGCAGCAGAAGCCCGAAAAGCAGGGCTGGAGCGCCGGATCGCGGCTCAGATCGACGGTGAGGATGTGGCGGTCGTGGAGGCCGAACAGGCGCTTGCGCAGGCCGAATGGAACCTAAAGCAGACGGAAGTCTTTGCGCCGGGCGACGGGATCGTCAGTGCGGTCACGCTGCGCCCGGGCAATCGCGCGACAACCTTCCAGGGCGCATTGACCTTCATAGATCCGACGAACCACGCGTTGGTGGCCTCGCTGCCCCAATCCAGCCGATCCAATGTCGGCCTTGGCGATGAAATCCGTGTGGCGCTGCGAACCCAGCCGGGATCCGAGATCACGGGAACTATTTCAGGGTTTCCGCCGGCCCTGTCTGAGGGCGCACTGGATCTCCGCTCCGGTTTGCCCTCGATGCGCGAACTTGTCGGGATCACCAGCTTTCCGGTCCTCATCGAACTTCCTGGCGATGTACCTCTGGAAACACTTCAATTCGGCGCGTCGGGCACCGCGCTTGTGATGACCGACAAGGCCGGGCCGATTTCGCCACTTGCAGAGATACTGTTCTGGGTCACGCAGAAGCTGAACTACCTGTAGGCGGCAACGCAGAAACCCACCCCATGGCAGTGATCAGGTACAACTGCGATCGGACCAAACAAAATCGAATTGGCCGTATCACAAGTTGACAATCTGCTCAGGTGAGATGCCAATGCCGGGACCAGATTGAAACCGGGCCATGGCAATGACACCGAACGTCAAAGGCGCCCTGCTGATGATGGGCAGCATGGCCGCATTCACTGTGAACGATACGCTGGTCAAGGCGGCCGGTCAGGAGGTGCCACTGTTCCAGCTGGTGGCTCTGCGTGGGTTGTTGGCGACGATCCTGGTTTTTGCGTTGGCGCGGCATCTGGGGGCATTGCATCTGCAGTTCGGGCGGCACGACCGCTGGTTGGTGGCTTTTCGCTGCGTGGCGGAATTGTCGGCGACGTTCTTCTTCCTCACGGCGTTGATGCACATGCCACTGGCCAATGTGACCGCGGTTCTGCAGGCCCTGCCGCTGACCGTAACCCTGGGTGCGGCGCTGTTCTTTTCGGAACAGATCGGGTGGCGGCGGATCATGGCCATTGCATTGGGGTTTGCGGGCATGCTGCTGATCGTGCGACCGGGTCCGGACGGATTCAGCATCTATGCCATGTATGCCCTGATTGCCGTCATCTGCGTGACGGCTCGGGATTTGATCACCCGCCGAATGTCGCCCGAGGTACCGTCGATGGTCGTTACTTTGGCAACCTCATTGACGATTACCACCGGTGCGGCAATTGCCTCGGTTTTTCAGGGTTGGGTGCCGATGACGGCCGGGTCGGGGATGTTGATTGCCTCGGCAGCGGTTTTCGTCCTGCTCGGGTATCTCTTCAGCGTAATGGTGATGCGCGTTGGCGAGGTTAGCTTTGTCGCACCGTTCCGATACTCGAGCCTGATCTGGGCCTTGGGTCTGGGCTGGGCGGTTTTCGGGGATTGGCCCGACCGGATCACCATGCTGGGCGCTGCACTGGTGGTCAGCGCGGGGCTGTTCACCCTCTTTCGTGAGCGGGCGCTTCAGGCGTCCGAATAGACGCGTCGGACCACCGTCTGATCAATTGCAAACCGGGTTTCGAACTGCTTTGCCAGAGCGGGGGTCAACGGTTCCAGCTTGGCCTTGCTTGTGCGGGTGTTGGGTGAATCGTTGAACCCGTTGAGACTGCGCACCCACATCGGCGGTTCGTTCTGGCTGATGACTGGCATGAAGTTGCCGATCTTGTGGTGGGCAAAGTTCATGATCGTCAATTCACACCCGCCGCGCACATACATCCCAAAACCAACACCCAGCAGCGACCGGTGAACCGGCGTGGCCTGGATTCCGCTGGCGTCGAACCGGGCAAGGAAGCCGTGATTGAAATCGATGGCAACCATCTTGTTGCGCCGTACCAGCCCTTCGGCGTCCTGAACCGCGCGGCGCAGTAATTCGACGAAATCCACCGCAACCGCATCGTCGTCATCGTGGCGGAATTGCAGGCATGGCAGGTCAGGGTTCAAGCGTGCCCGATTCAGGACGTCCTTCATGACAGAGCGATGCCGGCCGGGTTCCTGCGAGACGATTTGCACTTGTTTCATGCCCGAAGTCAGGTCGTTCAGACGATCACGGGCGACCCGAGGCAGGCAGGTCCCCGTCACGATCACAAACTGAAACCGCGGATCGGTTTGGGCGCGCAGGGCGGGCAGGGCGCAGGTCTCGAACAGGCGGAACCGCTCGTCCAGACGCCGGGGGTCGTACAAGTGGCGCCGGCGCGCTTCGACCGACTCGTGCATGGTCTGGAACCCGCCGATGGCCGGGTAGGAGAAACGGCACAGACCAATGACTTGCATCTTCACTTCCGGTAGGAATACACCAGTGCGGACTATGCCCCGAGGGATGTGACACCGCAACCGATGTCGCTTCCGCCGCGACGCACGGCTGCGAGGCGGGCGGCCATCTGCCGGGGCTGTTGACAGTCGGGCCGACTCCCCCTATACGCCCGTCATCTCGGTACCGGGGGCCGCCCCAAAACCGATTTCAGTATTGAACTGGTCAAGGCCCGGACAATTTTGCAGTTCGCGCCCTCTGATAACCAACCGCGACGTTCACCTCGGAATGGGAACGCTCGCGGGTTTTGCGCTTGTGGACGCATTGGCGCAGCGAAGTTAGCCGCACGCAACGCGCGTGCATGTCATGTGTGTTGCAAAACGGGGAAGAAACCGGAATGCCAACTATTCAACAGCTTATCCGCAAACCGCGGCAGCCCAAAGTAAAACGCTCGAAGTCCATGCACCTGGAGCAGTGCCCGCAGAAGCGCGGCGTCTGCACACGCGTGTACACCACCACGCCGAAGAAGCCGAACTCGGCTATGCGTAAGGTTGCCAAGGTGCGCCTGACCAACGGTTACGAAGTCATTTCGTACATCCCGGGTGAAAGCCACAACCTGCAAGAACACTCGGTTGTTCTGATCCGTGGCGGCCGTGTGAAAGACCTTCCGGGTGTCCGCTACCACATCCTGCGTGGTGTTCTGGATACCCAGGGCGTCAAAGACCGTAAGCAACGTCGTTCGAAGTACGGCGCGAAGCGTCCCAAGTAAGAAGGAGAGGCTGATATGTCACGTCGTCACGCCGCCGAAAAACGCGAAGTCCTGCCTGACGCCAAATTTGGCGACAAGGTCCTGACCAAATTCATGAACAACCTGATGATCGACGGCAAGAAGTCGGTCGCAGAGCGTATCGTCTACAACGCCTTTGATCGCGTTGAGAGCAAGATCAAGCGCGCTCCTGTCGAGGTGTTCCACGAAGCACTCGACAACATCAAGCCGTCGGTCGAGGTTCGCTCGCGCCGGGTTGGTGGTGCAACCTACCAGGTTCCGGTCGAAGTGCGCCCCGAGCGCCGCGAAGCTCTGGCCATCCGCTGGCTGATCACCGCCGCGCGCGGCCGCAACGAAAACACCATGGAAGAACGCCTCGCCGGCGAACTGCTGGACGCCGTACAGTCCCGCGGTACTGCCGTTAAGAAGCGCGAAGACACCCACAAGATGGCCGAGGCGAACAAAGCCTTCAGCCACTATCGTTGGTAATCCCAGAGGCTTATCCAAATGGCACGCGAATATCCGCTCGAACTATACCGTAACTTCGGTATCATGGCGCACATCGATGCAGGCAAGACCACCTGCTCGGAGCGTATCCTGTATTACACCGGCAAATCCCACAACATCGGTGAGGTGCACGATGGTGCAGCCACCATGGACTGGATGGAGCAGGAGCAGGAACGCGGCATCACCATCACTTCGGCTGCGACCACCACCTTCTGGGAGCGCACCGAGGACGGTCAGACCGCCGATACCCCCAAGCACCGCCTGAACATCATCGACACCCCCGGCCACGTTGACTTCACCATCGAAGTCGAGCGTTCGCTGGCGGTTCTCGACGGTGCCGTCTGCGTTCTGGACGCAAACGCCGGTGTCGAACCCCAGACCGAAACCGTGTGGCGTCAGGCTGACCGCTACAAGGTTCCGCGCATGGTCTTCGTCAACAAGATGGACAAGATCGGCGCGGACTTCTTCAACTGCGTTCGCATGATCGAAGACCGCACCGGCGCGCGCGCCGTTCCCGTCGGTATCCCGATCGGTGCAGAGAACGAACTTGAAGGCCTGATCGACCTGGTCACCATGGAAGAATGGCTGTGGCAGGGCGAAGACCTTGGCGCAAGCTGGGTCAAGGCTCCGATCCGCGACAGCCTGAAGGACATGGCTGAAGAATGGCGCGGCAAGATGATCGAAGCGGCCGTCGAAGAAGACGACGACGCGATGATGGAATACCTGGAAGGCAACGAGCCCGACATTCCGACCCTGCGCAAACTGCTGCGCAAGGGTACCCTGGCGCTGCACTTCGTGCCGGTTCTGGGTGGTTCGGCGTTCAAGAACAAAGGTGTTCAGCCGCTGCTCAACGCCGTGATCGACTATCTGCCCAGCCCGCTGGACGTTGTCGACTACATGGGCTTCAAACCCGGTGACGAGGAAGAAGTCCGTAACATCGCGCGTCGCGCTGACGATGACATGGCCTTCTCGGGCCTGGCGTTCAAAATCATGAATGACCCCTTCGTTGGCTCGCTGACCTTCACCCGGATCTACTCGGGCGTTCTGAACAAGGGCGACTCGATCCTGAACTCGACCAAAGGCAAGAAAGAGCGCATCGGTCGTATGATGATGATGCACTCGAACAACCGGGAAGAGATCGAAGAAGCGTTCGCAGGCGACATCATCGCTCTGGCGGGTCTGAAAGACACCACCACCGGTGACACCCTGTGCGATCCGAAGGATCCCGTGGTTCTGGAAACCATGACCTTCCCCGATCCGGTGATCGAGATCGCGGTCGAGCCCAAAACCAAGGGCGACCAGGAAAAGATGTCTCAGGGTCTGGCCCGTCTGGCCGCCGAAGACCCGTCCTTCCGCGTGGAAACCGACCTGGAATCGGGTCAGACCATCATGAAGGGCATGGGCGAACTTCACCTGGACATCCTGGTTGACCGTCTGAAGCGCGAGTTCAAGGTCGAAGCCAACATCGGTGCGCCGCAGGTGGCCTATCGTGAGACCATCTCGATGCCGATCGAACACACCTACACCCACAAGAAACAGTCGGGTGGTTCGGGTCAGTTCGCTGAGGTCAAGCTCGAGATCACTCCGACCGAACCGGGCGAAGGTTATTCGTTCGAAAGCCGCATCGTTGGTGGTGCCGTTCCGAAGGAATACATCCCCGGTGTCGAAAAAGGCATCCAGTCCGTCATGGACAGCGGCCCGCTGGCCGGCTTCCCCGTGATCGACTTCAAGGTTGCCCTGCTGGACGGTAAATTCCACGACGTCGACTCGAGCGTTCTGGCGTTCGAAATCGCGTCGCGGATGTGCATGCGCGAAGGTCTGAAAAAGGCCGGCGCGAAACTGCTGGAGCCGATCATGAAGGTCGAAGTGATCACCCCGGAAGAGTACACCGGCGGTATCATCGGCGACCTGACTTCGCGTCGGGGCCAGGTGTCTGGACAAGAGCCGCGCGGCAACGCGATTGCGATCGACGCATTCGTGCCGCTGGCCAACATGTTCGGCTACATCAACACTCTGCGTTCGATGTCGTCGGGCCGCGCCCAGTTCACCATGCAGTTCGACCACTATGATCCGGTTCCGCAGAACATCGCGGAAGAGATCCAGGCAAAATACGCATAACCGAAAAATAGAGGGAGCCTGCTGCCCGGGCTCCCTTCATTTCCGAAAAAGGAGGCCATCATGGCAAAGGAAAAGTTTGAGCGTACAAAACCGCACGTCAACATTGGCACGATTGGCCACGTTGACCACGGCAAGACGACGCTGACCGCAGCAATCACCAAGT
>NZ_JBQFSH010000002.1:0-651794 GCF_056537865.1 Ruegeria sp. BJ5 | reverse complement strand
TGATCGCCCCGATCGCCATGGAAAACGGTCTGCGCTTCGCCATCCGCGAAGGCGGCCGCACCGTCGGCGCAGGCGTCGTGTCCAAAATCATCGAGTAAGGCGCATCAGCGCATACTGATGGAAAGGGCGTCCCTTGGGGCGCCCTTTTTCTTATTGTGAAGCCGATCAGACTGTTTCAAGTCTGCCAGTGTTTTCGATTTGATGGTGCCGCAACCCTTGGCTTTAGTAATCTTAACCATCCGCCCATCTGCTCCAGATGCTGAATGTCTACTTGATGAGCAACGCCGACAGCGACCTATGCACGCTCGGCAGAATGCCCGAACAGCAGGAGGACGCGATGTTTGGCTTTGAGTTTCTGAACTACGGGGCGCAAATCCTTCACAACAAGGATCTGGAAGATATGCGCGAGGCCATTCTCAGCGATGATGATCACGAAGTCGACTGCACCGTCAGCGATTTTTGTCGGGAACGCAGAAGGTTTGGGGGCAAGCAAACCGGCGCCTTGCGCGGTGACTTTGGCGGAAAGCAGGCGGGCTGATCAGAGCTTTGGTTCCCAAGGAGTGCGACCGACCATACGATCCGCCTCGGCGGTGATATCATTCATGTGCTTCTCGAGGCTTTGGCGCAGTTGCTCGATCTGCTCGTCCGTGGCCTTGCGGGGTACGGTCTCAGTCCATTCGCGGCACAGAAAGACGCCTTCGTTGCGCCAGGGGCGCGGCAGCAGCAGCCGGTCCCAGGTGCCGGCCTCACGGCCATGGCGGGCCGAATAGGTGATGCCAAAAATGCGTTTGCCCGAGCTGCGCGCCCAGACCAGCGGGACGGTCGAGCACACCCGTTCCGGGCCGCGCGGACCGTCGGCAGCTATGCCGATCGAGATCCCCTGTTTTATCTTGCCCAACACTTCACGCGACAGGGCCACGTGACGCTTGTGGCTGGACATGGCGATGGTGTCCATGCCGAAGAGTTTCTGCACCCGGCCCACCATGCTGCCGGCGCGCGCGGCCGATGTGATCGAGCAGATGCGCCCCTCGTCCAGCGGAAAGAAATAGGGCGACTGGGCCAGCCGCTGGTGCCACAGCACGACGATGACCGGCTCGCCCTGTTCCGCGAGCTTGTCCAACTCATCATAGCCGATCCGCTGCCATTTGGTGTTGCGATGGACCATCCTGATGTAGCTGGCGATGCGGCGCGCGGCCCAGTTCAGGGTTGTCTCGCTGTCGGCAATCTTCTTGCGAAGGCTCAAGGGTAATTTCCTCTCGGTGGGCCGAACCTTGTCTTATAGAACTGCACGACGCACGCAACTTCTTTGTCGATTGCATATGTGTCCGAGAAACTGAAAAAGCCTCTTGAGTCCGTCGCGCCGCTGGCATATCTCATGGCGCACCACAGGGGTATAGCTCAGTTGGTAGAGCGACGGTCTCCAAAACCGTAGGTCGCGGGTTCGAACCCTGCTGCCCCTGCCATTCTCCAAGCAATTCAGCAATGCTGCCTCCACGGTCAACCGTGCTGCGCCGGTTTGGTGCGCCAAACCTCTTGACGTGCGGGTAAAGAACGAAAAGGCTGTTCAGTCAGTTGGATAATGAACGGGCCACGGTTTGCGACGCGCGATCTGCGCGGGTTGGACCGTGCCAAAACAATCCGGCGTTGGACAGGCCGTTGGGGGAGAAATGACGGATATCGCCGCTTTTCTGGAGAAGTTGGGGCTGTCCAAATACGCGCCCGCCTTCGCTGCGGCAGAAGTGGCCTTGTCCGACCTCGTTCATCTGTCCGAGCATGATCTGATCGATCTCGGGCTACCGCTGGGTCCCCGGCGTCGCCTGCTTGCCGCAACCGCGCGTTTTGCCCAGGACACGGCCGGTGACGCCGTGCACACCCGCCGACAGGGCAAAATCGTGGCCGAGCGCCGGCAGTTGACGGTCATGTTCGTTGATCTCGTCGGCTCGACGGCAATGTCCGAGCGCCTGGATCCGGAAGATCTGGGCGAGCTGGTGCGGCGATTCAAAGAGACTTGCACAACCGCCGTCTCGAAATTCGGTGGTCACATCGCCTGTTTCATGGGGGATGGTGCGATGATCTATTTCGGCTATCCGCACGCGCAGGAGGATGCGGCCTCGCGCGCGATCGAGGCCGGGTTGCAGATTTTGGACGAACTGCCCGCGATCGACCGAAAGGAAGAGCTGCAGGCGCGGATCGGAATCGCCACGGGACTTGTGGTGGTCGGCACCATCTATGGGGACGGGTTGCGGGAAAACGACGTGGTCATGGGGCGGACGCCGAATCTGGCCGCCCGCCTGCAGGGTCTGGCCGAACCAAATTCGCTGATCATCAGCCCTTCGACGCGCCGCCTGATCGGTGGCGCTTTCCGGCTGAAGGATTCCGGCAGGCATGTTCTGAAGGGGTTTGCGGACGAGATTCAGGCCTGGATCGTGGAGGGTACCGCACGGATCGAACGGCGGTTCGAGATCAATCCCGAAGCGGGTTCCGGCCGACTGATCGGTCGCGGCTCCGAGTTTCGCAAGCTGTGTGACAAGTGGAACGAAGCCAGTCACGGGGCGGGTCAATCCGTTCTGATCTCAGGTGAGGCGGGGATCGGAAAGTCGCGGCTGATCGAAGGGTTGGCGCACGAGTTGCAGGGGCAGGATATTCTGCGTCTGAATTTCCAATGTTCGCCGCTGCACTCAAGCAGTGCCCTGTATCCGATCGTGCAGCAACTGGAACGTTCAGCCGGGTTCGCGCCGGCGGATACGGACGCCCAAAAGCTGGACAAGCTTCTGCCGCTGCTGCGGTATCTGACGTCCGAACAACAGCGCCTTATTGCGGATCTGTTGAGCATCGATGCCGATGATGCATTGGGGCCCTTGGACCTGCCGCCGCAGGTCAAGTTGGAAAAGACGCTGGAAGCCGTAACGCAGCAATTGGTGTCGATGGCCCGAAGCAAACCCGTTCTGTTGCTGTTCGAAGACGCGCATTGGGTGGACCCGACCACGCTTTCGCTGACGGATAGGGTAATCGAGCGGATCCGTGACCTGCCGGTTCTTATCGTGGTCACGGCCCGGCAGGGGTTCGACCCCAGCTGGGGGCACCACCACAACACGTTGCACATCCCCCTGACCCGATTGCCGAATGCCGAGGTGGCGGAAATCGTCACGGATGTCGCGGGGGGCAAGCCTTTGCCGGGACCGGTCTGCGACCTGATTGCCGCCAAGACCGATGGGATCCCGCTCTTTGTACAGGAGGTGACGCGCGGCCTTCTGGAATCCGGCCAGTTGCGGCTGACCGAGGATGGCTATGTCCTGCGCGGTCCGCTGCCGTCGCTGTCGGTACCCAGCACGCTCAAGGATTCGCTGATGGAGCGTCTCGACCGCCTGGGTATGGCAAAGGACGTGGCGCAGACCGGCGCCGTGTTCGGGCGACGCTTTTCGGTGGCTCTGGTCGCGGCGGTCTCCATGCTGCCGACGGCGTCGATGCAGGCCAGCCTGGAACAATTGGCCATGGCGGGCATCATCCAGCGGCCACCGGACGGGGCCGAGGACGAATACCTGTTTCGCCATGCCCTGATCCGGGACATGGCCTATGACAGCCTTCTGCGATCCGAGCGGCAGGTCCTGCACGACCAGGCTGCGGGTGTATTGCTGGACCAGCAACCCTATCTTGCACAGACCCAGCCCGAAGTTCTGGCCCAGCACTATACGCTGGCAAATCGCCCCGAAGAGGCCGTTACTCATTGGCAAAACGCCGGTCAGAGAGCGATCGAGCGGTCGGCCCTGTCCGAAGCACTGACCCATTTGTCCAAGGCGCTCGGTCTTGTCTCAGACCTGCCGAAAAGCCGCGACCGCGACTTGCGCGAGATTGACCTGCAAGTGCTTCGGGCCGGTGTCTTGCGCTCGACTGACGGGATTGCAGGCGAAGCGACAGGCGAGGCCTATGGCCGGCTGCGCGAGCTGTGCCGTCGGGCCCGCGAGACGGAACGCCTTTTCCCGGTTCTCAATGGGCTTTATGCGTTTCACCTTGTGCGGGCCGAGTACCGCCTGGCCGGTGAGGTGGCGGACCAGATCCTGGACCTGGCTGAAGTCAGCGGCCGGACCGAGCACCGGATGGTAGGGCACCGCGCCATGGGGGCCGTACAACTGCACATCGGCAATCTGACCGATGCCAGAGCGCACCTTGAGCAGGCCTGGACCCTTTACGATTTCAAAACACATGGGAAGCTGGCCTATGTCTATGGCACCGACCATGCGGCCATCACAGCTGGCTTCCTGGGGGTCTGTTACAGCCTGATGGGTGAGCCGGCCCGTGCGCGAAAGGTTCAGGCGCAAGCTTTGGACTGGGCCAATGAATTGCAACACGCGCACAGCGTAGCCCAGGTCTTGACCTATACGTGCATGGTCCATCTGTTGCACCGTGATATCGACGCACTGATCGCGACCGTCGCACCGCTGGAGGAGATTTCTCGCGAGCACAGGTTGGCCTTCATGTCGATCACCGCCCGCATGTGGCTCGGTTGGGCGCGGGCGCACCGCACCCCGGACGCCGAGCACATCGCGGCCCTGCGGCAGGCGTCGGATGACTGGTGGTCTAGTGGCGCCGGAAACTACAAAAGCTTCTTTCTATCGCTGATCGCGGAACTTCTGGTGCGTGCCGGGGGGCTCAAGGCCGCCAAGCAGGCGCTGACGCAGGCTGAACTTTGGCGCAAAGATACCGACGAAGGCTGGGCCGATGCCGAGGTTTTCAGGGTCCGCTCGTTGCTTGACGATCATGAGCGGAAAGATCCTGAACCGATCCTCAAACAGGCGGTGTCCGAGGCGCGCAAATGCGGGGCCAGCCTGTTCGAACTGCGCGCAGCCGTGGCGCTGACGCGCCACGTTTCCAAAACCGCGGGGAAGCCGGGGCCATGGCTGTCGGATGCCCTGGAACGTTTCGACCCAAAGGCCGACATCCCGGAATTGCTTGAAGCCCGGGCATTGCTTGAAACGATCTCTTGACCGGTACGGAAGCTTTCTGCCAGCTTGGGACGGGCAGAAATGGGTTGATGGAAAGACCGTAAAACGTGCGCGCAGTGTTTTTTCCCTGCGCGTTCTGCATGTTATGCCAAGGGAGCGTCCATCATGCGCAAGATAAGCAAGACTATTCTGGCCAAGGATCGCGTCGCCTCCAGCCGAACGGACCTATCGCTGCAGCGCTATCATCCGATTACGCCCGAGCAGATACGGGAGTTTGAAAAAGGCCTGGTTGGATCGGTCGTTTTGCCGACGGACCCGAACTACAACACGGATCGCCAACTTTGGAACCCGGCCTTTCAGGACTACCCGGAAATCATTGTCTATTGCGAAACCATTCAGGACGTGCGGGCCAGTCTGGCCTTCGCGCGGGCCCATGATCTGTGGGTGGTCAGCCGATCGGGCCGGCACAGTACGGCGGGGTACTCGGTCAACAATGCGATGGTGCTGGATACCAGCAGGATGTGTTACGTGACGGTCGATCCAGATACCCCGATGGCCTATGTCGGCCCCGGTACCCCGTTCAAAGTCCTGAACTCGGTGCTGGATTCCTATCACCTGCATGTGCCGGGTGGCGCGTGTCAGGATGTCTGCGTGGCCGGATTCATGATGGGCGGAGGATACGGGTTCACGTCGCGCCTGTTCGGAATGGCCTGCGACAATGTCCTGGGCGTGACGGTTATGCTGTGGGATGGCAGTATCGTAATCGCGGATGACACGACCAACCCCGATCTTTTCTGGGCGATCCGGGGAGGCACCGGCAACAATTTCGGGGTGCTTCTGGAAATCCGGTTCAAGCTGCACAACCTTTACGAAGTTTGGGGCGTTCATATCAAATGGCCGCTGGACAGGGCTGCCAAGGCTTTGGAGTTTCTGCAGGCCAACTACATGAAGGACGGACTCTCGGACAAATTTGGGGCCTACATCTTTCTGGCTTATCAAGGAGACCAGAAGGTTCTTTTGGTCTCGGCCCTATATCACGGCCCCGAAGACGAAGGGCGCCGGGTCATCCAGCCGCTGCTGGACGAACCCATCGGCGGCCACATGGAAAACAGCAAGACAGGAACCTACCAGCAGATCAATTCCTGGCTGTATGACGAGAAATACGACATCCCGGTGGTCCCGGATCAAGCCCGCGAAGACAAGCAGGGCGGGTATATCGCCCGCCAGTTGTCGCAAGATGAATGGCAAAGGGTCGTCGATTATCTGGACAGCACGCCGAACGCCTACGGGGCGGTGGCGATCGAGCCGTATGGCGGGGCGATCAACCGAATGCCGGTTGGCAAACAGGGAAACGCCTTCATTCACCGCGACGTGTCGATGAATTTCTACGTTGACGTGTTTTGGTTGTCCGAGGATGAGAAAGACGTCGTGGTCCCATGGCTGGATGGGTTCATGCAGATGATGACGGACGAGGGCTTCTTCATCGACCGCTGTTATCAAAATTATCCGCGGCGCACTCAGTTGAACTATCGATGGCTCTATTGGGGCGACAACTTCAACTCACTTCTGTTCGTGAAGCAGAAATTCGACCCCCAGAACTTCTTTCACTACCAGCAGAGCATTTCTCCGGTTCCGGACGACGCGCCGCCGGACATCATTCGGGATAAGTCGACTCCGTTCTTCTCGGACCCGACGATCACCTATCAAAGCTATTCGTACCCCTGAAAACAGGTTGCGGAGCGGCATGGCCAAACTGGAGAGGGCCCGGCATGGACACGATACAGGAAATCTTCTTTTTGCCGCCGATGGCCGTTGCCAGGCTTGGTCCGGGCGAGACCCCGCTGGAAAGCTACGAATGGCAGCAGGATCTGGACGCGCATGGCAACAACAAGACGGTCATACGCTCGAACGTGACTTTGCGGGAAAACGAGGATGGGAGTGTCTCGGCCCACCTGCCGGACCCGCGGAAGATCCGATTTCGGGATGAAGGCACCGGCGCCCTGCGCCCGGTCGCGCCGTTCTTTGAGCTGTGGGCGCGGATGTTCGATGCTGAAACCGGCGAGGCCTATGAAACTCCTGTCACTCTGAACCTTCTTGAAGGGCAGGGGCTGTCGCTGAAGAACATCCGCTACACTGTCGCTGTAGGCAATCAGAAAGCCGCCCGCCGCACCGGAGATGCAGCCTGCGGGTTTCGCGCCCGGGTCGAGATCGCGGCCGAGGACTTTTCTCCCAAACCCTTGCTGGCCTTCAGCCCGCACACGTCGGAACAGCAGCCGCTGGTCTATGAACACAACCCGATCCCGCTGGGCTCGGTGCGGGTTGTCCGCCCGGTCCAAGGGACGGACGAGCCGGTGCCCGGCGAGATGGTGGACCGCAGTCTTCTGCGTTTGCGGTTCACTCCGCCCAAGGGCGAGGTATACGGCCCGCCCGATGCCGCCTTCGGCCCTGCAACCCTTGCTGTGCCGGGATACAAGAATGACCCGCCCAAATCGGAATATGGCCGGATTCATGAGATCGTGCCGGCGCAGAACCGCATCCTGAACCCGGACACGCCCTGGTCGAAATGGATCATGATGTCGGGGTTGTCTGATGATCCCGAACCGCATGACAGTTATGATGGTGCCCGAGTCGGCAACGATCAGTCCTGGGGGGTGGTTGACGACACCTGTGATGGAACGATCGAAGCCACGCTGGCTGTTCGAGGTCAGCGTTTGGTCGCCCGGGCGCGCATCTTCACCGGACCGCCGGATTTCGCTCCGGATTGCCGGCCTTTCTACAGCCTCGAAGACGATCTGGCGGATCGCGACATGTCGTTGATCTCGGTCACCGCAGAAAACTACCTTGATGCAAAAACCGAAGTGGTCGACATCTTCCGAAAGGCGTTCGAGACCAACAGCCTGATCAATCTGGATGACATCCGGGCACAAGGCCTCAAAGACAACGCCTCTCTTCAGGCTCAGACCAATATCGCTCCCACACCGGGCCTGCCGTCCACCGATGCGGCATCGATGACGGAAAAGGACGCGGTGCCTCCCGACAAGATCGACGAGTTGATCCGCCCACAGCCGGTGTCGGTTTTCTCGAACTCGGTCCCGAATGAACAGCTGCCCTATACGGTCGCCACCAAGTTTGTGCACGAGCAGTTGATCGATGAGGAAAACCTTTTGGACTTTCTGCGCCGCAGGCCTGATTTCGTGCGGCGATTGATGCGCCCGCCCTTTGGCATTCTGGCCCAGTTCGAAGAGGATCCGAACCCTGACCAGACACCCGATCCCGCCTTCCGCGACCCGCGGATCGTGCGCGACATGATGCACGACGCCCGCATGCCGCCCTACATGCGGGATTCCAACTATTTTCCGCTCTCGCTGTCACGGCGGCAGTACCATCTGGTGATGTCTTTCATCGATTACCTCGAGGCGCACCCGCCCGCGCCCGGAACCGAACCGGTAGGAGAGCCTCGGGATGTCTGACAAACCAGCGCCGATCCGCATCAAACCCCGCAATCTGACGGCCCGTGCGGCCTACAAGGTGCCCGGCAACCCTGACAACACCCGGCTGGACGGGTCGGTCGGAAATTGTTTCCCGGGGCTGGAAATGGACGTACGCGACCTTGATCGCCGGTTCTTTCCGGGATTGGTTTTCAATGCCGTACGTGTCCCACTGAACCCGGTTCCGGAAGCACCCGAAAACACGCAAGGGTTTCATCTGGTCTATGTCGACTATTTCTATGACCCGATGTTGCCCGATGACAGTTCGGCACCTTGGGTGCAGGACTTGCTGGACGCCTATCGTGGCGAAATCGGCGCCGAGCTGTCCAGCGGCCGGTGGTTTCTGGCCTGGGTCGAACAAGGCGGTCGACGTATCTCGTTCCGCGACGACACGGGCAAACCCTACGACGGCATGCTGGTCTGGCGGTTCATCCGCAGCCTTGAATGCGGCGACGACCATCCGGTGACCATCGCACTGGAGCGGCGCAATCACGACGGTGTCGTCGACGCACCGCCGGTCGTCCTGCATGGATACCGCCGGCAGTACCGCACCGAAGCCGGCGTGTTCGATACGGCCTACGACCCCGGAGAGCTGACCCAAAGCCTGTGCAATCCCTGGTCGCATGACTTTCGGGATTGCGGCTGCCACTACTGGCCATCAAACCACCCGGATGTGGTCACTGCCGAAGTACCGCATGACACCCGCCTGCCGACTGGTGCGCCCGACGATCCGGTTGTGGCCGAAACCTATCTGGATTGGCTGCGCTCGGACAAATCGCCCTCGGGCAATGTGGCGGCGTTGAATACCGTCGAACAGAACCGCCCGTTTCAGATCGACCATTACGAGGTCAACCAGATGTGGAGCGACCTGCCGATCGTAGTCGAGGGACGCGAGACCGGCGAAGTCTATGAGGCCGACACGGACCTGCCCGGTGTCGAACCGTATGAAAGCGTAGCGGCGATGGTCAAAGACCTGCAGACCCGTCTGGCGCCGATGGAGATGACGCTCAGCCTGCAATACCTCTATGCCTATTTTTCGCTGGCCGATCCCGAAACCGTCGGTTCCGAGCGCTGGCCAACGCTGAAGGATGATCTGATCTTTGCGCGGCGCGCCCTGCTTGAAGTTGCGATCGGCGAGATGACCCACATGCGCTGGGCAAACCAGTTGCTGTGGTCGTTGCAGGGCAAGGATTACGAACCGGTGCTGACGCCCGCGCTTGCCCTGCCCATCGGACCCAAGCGGATCATCCCACGGTCGTTGCGCCCTTTGACGCCTGAGGCCATCGACGACTTCATCGAGATCGAACGCCCCGACGGGTTCATAGACCGCGCTTATGCCCAGTGCGTGGCGACACTGGAACACAAGGCGTTCACCGATCGGCGCCTGTATGCTTTGGCCGTGCGGATCGACACCGACGGCGACGAACATTTTCTGCGGTTCCGCCAGATGAAGGACGTTCTGGCCAAATACCAAACGGGCCGCGGCACACCTGCCTATCTGCGCCCGATCCAAGTGGGCTCGGAAACGCAGGCGAAAGAGGCACTGGATCTGTTCCGCCGCATCACCGATGGGCTGGAACAGGCCTATCAAAACGAGGCTCAGAACCGATTCACCGAAGCGCAGGAGTATATCCAGCAGGTGCGCGACACGATGAAAAGCTTCCGGGTCGCCGGTGAAGCCTTGGCGGAAAAGGGTATCGGTATCCCGTTCTGGCCCGAGGTCGAGACATGACCCACCCATCTGCCGAGGTGCATTTTTTCGAAACGACCTTGGGCGAGCACATGCTGGCCGTAGATGGCTCGCGCGTGTTCGACGTGCCCGACGGAACGGCGGATCACTTCGCCCGTATGACCGCCGAAGGACAGCGAGGGTTTCTGTCGAAGATGGGTCTTGATGGTGTGCCGTTCATTGACGCCGCGCCGCCGCGCCGCATGCCGGTCAGGTCTTTGTCGCTGGCGGTCGCGCAGAAATGCAACTTGGCGTGCACATATTGCTATGCCTCGCAGGGCAGCTTTGGTGGTCCTGCCCGCAGTATGGAATGGGAGGTCGCGAAAGCCTCGGTCGATCGGCTGATCATGGACGCGGAACCCCGCTCCCGGATCAATCTTGCCTTCCTGGGAGGCGAGCCGTTGATCAATCGCGACCTGATCCGAAAAACGACGATTTATGCTGCCGAACACGCGCAACGCAACAACGTGGATGTGGGCTTTTCGATCACGACGAACGGCACGTTGCTGCGCCCGGAGGACGCTGAGTTTTTCGAAGACCACGCCTTTGCCGTCACCATCAGTCTGGATGGTGTTGGCAAGGCACATGACCGGCTGCGCCCCAACCGGGGTGGGCGCGGCAGCTACGACATCATTCTGCGCAAGGTGCAGCCGTTGCTGGACAAACAACATCGCATGCAGGTGGGCGCTCGGGTCACCGTGACACCGCGCAACCTCGAGCTGCCTGAGACCCTGAACCATTTCATAGGCTTGGGTTTCCACTCGGTCGGGTTCTCACCCATGCTGGCTTCGCCAACCGGGCGCGAAGAAATGAGCAGCAAGGACATGGCCGAAATGCTTTCGCAGATGATCCGCTGCGGACGCGTTTTCGAAGACGCCGTGCTGCAGGGCCGCCGCTTTCCCTTCTCGAACATGGCCGCCGCAATGCACGAGATCCACCGTGGCACGCACCGGCCCTACGCTTGCGGAGCCGGTGGCGGATATTTCGGGGTTTCGGCGGATGGCGATCTGTTCGCCTGCCACCGCTTCGTCGAGGATGACTTGGCCGCGATGGGCAACGTCCATGACGGCCCGGATGCGCGACGAGAAGCCTGGCTGGCCGAGCGCCACGTGCACAACCAATCGCCGTGCAACACCTGTTGGGCACGGTACATGTGCGGTGGCGGTTGCCATCACGAGGTCATTCATCGTGGCCGCCCGGCATGTGATTATATCCGCGGTTGGCTGGATTTTTGCCTGCAGGCCTATGTCCGGCTGTCGGCTGCCCGCCCGGATTTCTTCGGCGACGCAGCCCGCCGTTCGGCCTGAGGGCGCAGCGGATGGCGGCCGAGATTGAAACCGAGATCTGCGTGATCGGCGGTGGTCCGGCCGGGGCTATGACGGCGATGCGGCTGGCACAGCTGGGGCGACGAGTCTGTCTGCTGGAACGCGCCATCTTCCCACGCCCACATATCGGCGAGTCACTTCCTTCCTCCATCTGGCCCATTCTGCGGTTTCTGGGTGTGGACGATGCGATGAAAGCTGCGGGATTCCTGCAATCGTCGGGTTCCGTCCTTATGTGGGGCGGGGCGTTTGAAAGGAGAGGTGAGCCAGTTGACGATCCGGGCCTTCTGGTGGATCGCAGCCGGTTCGATGCCATCCTACTGGACGCTGCACGCCAGTCGGGTGTTCGTGTGTTGCAACCCGCACGCGCCTATCGACCACGGCGCACCGGCGCCGGTTGGGAGGTTCCGATCCTGACTGCGCAGGGAAAAAGCCGACTGCGCGCCGACCTTTTGGTGGATGCGGCGGGCAAGCATGCGGGCCTGGGTCGAAGGTTCCGCCCGGCCTCAGCGCCATTGACAGCGCTCTATGCCTATTGGCAAGCCCCTCCGGGTTTTGGCACGCAGGCCCGCGTGGAGGCTGGTGATGCCCATTGGTATTGGGGCGCAGCACAGCCGGATGGTACGGTCAACGCTTGCATTTTCATTGACCCGTCGGATTGCACTGGTTTGTCGCCGGCAGCCCGGCGTGATCTGTATCTGAACCTTCTGGCACGATCGACTCTTCTGGCCGGCTGTCTGGAGCAGGCGCGGATGGGCCCGGTGCGCCGGTGTGATGCCAGCAGCCAATGTGAATTGACACCGCCCGCCGATGATCTGCTGCGTGTGGGCGAAGCGAGTTTCTCGGTCGATGCGCTGTCATCGCAAGGGGTGCAACTGTCTATGGCGCAGGCCATGCAGGCGGCAGTGGTTGCGAACACGATTCTGACTCGGCCCTGCGACACCAACATCGCGCTGGGATTCTATTCGGGACGACAGCGCGAACGCGTAGAAACCCACGCCGAATTGGCGGCGGCATTCTATGCACGTCACCACGAGGTCACCTCTGGTCCGTTCTGGAGCCAGCGCGCACAGCCTCTGGACTGGCTTCGCCGCCCGCCTGCGGACCTGCAGAACGCCGAGTTGTCCCCGGGCGAGGTGCTTCGCCGGTCGCCGGAGGCGAAGCTGATACAGGGCGGTGTGCAAGGCGACGCGTATGTTGTGCGGTCAGAGATTCTGACCCACCCCAATTTGCCGCGCCCGGTCCACTCGCTGGCGGGGGCCGAACTGGCGCCGTTGATATCCGATCTGCGCGACTCACGCTCTGTGCCCGATATTCTGCAGCGATGGTCGAGCCGCATCGGACCCACCTCGGCGGCACAGGTCCTGCGGTGGCTGTGGCACACCAAAATCCTTGTGCCGGCCGGTGAGTTGGGGCGCAATCGCAGTTCCCCTTGACTGGCGAATGGCCTAATGTCCCGCCAGGATAAAACAGCCGAAAGAGGTCACATGTCGCGCTTTGATGGGTATTTCCTGCGGCAGCTATTGGTTCTTTTCGGCTTTTTCACGCTTGTTCTGGTGGGCGTGTTCTGGATCACCCGCTCGGTCAGCCTGTTCGAACACGTCATCAGTGGCGGCCAGTCGGCTATGGTGTTTCTGGAATTCACGGCGCTGACACTGCCGACGCTTGTCCGAACGGTCATGCCGATGGCGGTTTTTGCCGCCGCAGTCTATGCCACCAACCGGCTGAGCCGGGAAAGCGAGCTGACCGTGATGCTGGCAACCGGGTCCAGCCCATGGCGGCTGGGCCGGGCGGTGTTGCTATTTGGTCTGGTGGCGGGGCTAATGATGGCGATCGTCAGCGTCATTCTGCGGCCCGCATCCGTTGAACAGCTGGAATTGCGCCAGGCAGAGGTGGCAGGTGACATCACCGCGCAGTTGCTCAACGAGGGTGAGTTCATGCACCCGGCTCGCGGCGTGACCGTCTATATCGGTCGGATTGATCTGGATGGCACATTGCACGAGGTGTTCGTGTCCGACCGTCGCGATCAGGAAAACCCCGCCACATACTCCAGCACGTCCGCCTATCTGGTGAACAACGGATCCGGCGTTCATCTGGTCATGGTGGATGGGGTTGCATTGCGGCTGAACAAGGAAGGCAAGACGCTGTCGTCGACCCTTTTCGACGATGCATCATACGACATTTCGGAGCTGTCCCGAAACACCGACAATGGACGCCGCAGTCTTGAGGCGATTCCGACGATCGAGTTGTTGGGCGATCTTGACGCCGTCGCCGCGGCGGATGGCTACCCGTTGGGGGAATTGGTGGAAGAGCTGCACCAACGGTTCTCCTGGATCGCGATCTGCATCACCGTGGCGCTGGTGGGGTATTCGACGCTGATGCTGGGCAGTTTTTCCCGGTTCGGCCTTTGGCCACAGATATTCGCAGCATTCACGATTCTTGTCTTGTTGGAAGGTGTGCGTGGGTTCGTGTCTCCGGTGGTGATCAAGGATGCGAAACTTTGGCCGATGCTCTATGGTCCAGCCGTTGTCGGGTTCGCAATATCGGCCGTGTTCCTGGCTTTCGCCGGAAGACCGATCATTCGCCGGCGGGTGAGAGCCGCCGCACCTGCGCCATCCCCAGCCTAAGATCAGCCCCGCAGATCTGACAGGCACTGGTGTAATTCACCCAACAGTTTTTGGTGGTCATCCTCTGCGCGTGAGACAAGGTGGACTGGTAGAATTAGCGGTGCCGCTTCCTCGACTTTGCGAAGCGCGCCATTCGCAAGGTGCGGGGCGACGACGCTATGCGGGAAAAAACCGCGCCCGCCGCGTTGCAGGATATAGCGCAGTGCCATCATGCAATTGCCCAGAAACACGGTTTGCCCAGCAGACAACCGGGCCAGACCGCGTACATGCTCCTGATAGCCTTCACCAAGTTCGAGGTTGATGAAAACAGGATCGCTGCCGGACTTAGCCAGATGGGGCGTCTCGACAAGGATCAAATGCTCAGGCGGCAAGTCCTGGCACGAGATCCCGGACCGCGATGGCCTCTCATGTGTCAACGCCACGTCCAGAACGTGCGAAGCAACGGCCTCGGCCATGTTCAGCGTGTGGTCATAGTTGAGCGTCAACAGAAGTTTGCCAAACCTCTGCTCGAACCGGACGGCCAGATCGACCAGAAGCGGGTCCCAGATGCTGAGCTGAGCGCCCAGGCGAAGGGCCACACGACCTTGACTTTGGGCCGGCAGGTCCTGCGAGGCGAAGGACCAAAGCGACAGCATCTGTTCGGCGTAGGGTTTGAACTGCGCCCCGAAGTCGGTGAGGCTGGTACCGCCGGCACCACGTGAAAACAGGGCTTTGCCCGTGGCCGCCTCAAGCTGGCGGATCCGTGCACTGACAGCCGTCTGTGTCACGTTCATCCGTCGGGCCGCAGCATGGAAACCACCGGCTTCCGCCACACATAAAAACGTTTCGAGCTCACGCATCTGCATGTGAAACTATTTTTTGATCGGCGTGATAAAATCAATTCATTTTTTCTATTGGGTGGTCGCGACTAGTCTGGCAGTGACCCGCAGCCAAAGGACCCGCCATGCTGGACAAAAGCCACAAACCCACCTGGACCAGTTTCGAAGAGGCCACCAAGGGCGATTGGGACGCCGTCATGGAATATGAAGAGGCCTATAACGCGGCTTTGCCCGACCGAATTCTGGACGCGATCCGGTCCTTGGACGAGGAATGGACACCCTATCCGGTCAACCGGTATCAGCACAGCCTGCAGGCTGCGACGCGGGCCTATGAGGATGGCGCGGATGAGGAACTGGTCGTTGCTGCTCTGATCCATGACACCGGGGACATCCTGTCGCCCTACAACCACGGTGAGCTGTCAGCGGCGATGATGAAGCCCTATGTCAGCGAACGCACCCATTGGATCCTGAAACATCACTGCGTGTTCCAGGGCTATTACTACAACCACCATCTGGGTGGGGACCGCAACGCGCGCGACAAGTACCGCGACAGCCCCTATTGGGAGGACTGCCGCTATTTCTGCCACGAATACGATCAAAAGGCGTTCGACCCGGACTATCCGACCAGGCCGCTGGAGTTCTTCGAGCCCATGCTGCGTCGCGTCCTGAACAAGGGCGAGGGGCATATGGAACTGAACGAAACCGCGGACGCCTAGCAGGAGGCCATCAGGCGATAGACAATCTGTGCCGCGGTGAAATCCCACGCCGCGTTGCCGTCCGGGGCCAGTTCGACCACGTCGAAGCCCACGCAGCGGCGGCCTTTCAAGGCGTGGTCGACAAGATGCAGCGCCTGATAGTATCCCAGACCGCCCGGAACCGGTGTGCCGGTGGCGGGCATCAGCGACGGATCAAGCCCGTCGACGTCAAAGCTGACATAGACCAGTTCGGGAAAATCCTCAGGTAGGTCGACGGCATGGATGTTGCCGGTCACCAGCTCTTCGGCATCCACATGGAAGACACGGTTCTTCAGACGACTTTTGGCTTCTTCGGTCGAGAAGGCGCGTACGCCGAATTGCGCCAGACGGACGCCTTCCTCGGCCAGCAGGTGCATGACCGAGGCATGGCTGTGCCTTTCCCCCTGGTAGGCGTTGCGCAGGTCGGCATGGGCGTCGATTTGCACGATGCCGAGGGGCTGACCCAATGCGCGGGCCACGCCCATCACCGCGCCATAGCTCAGCGAGTGTTCACCGCCCAGCGTGACCGGCACCTTGCCGGCGCGGACGGCGGCCTCGGTGCGCTGGGCGAGGCGCTCCATGACGTCCGGCAGCGGGCCTTCGCAGTCCAGCGGGGGCTCGGTAAAGATGCCTTCGACGCAGGGTTCGGCGTGGCCCGTGATGCGTTCGAGTTCGTTGCTGGCTGCGATAATCGCGGCGGGGCCGCCTGCCGTGCCCGAACCGTAGGAGACCGTGCGCTCCAGCGGCACCGGGATGACACGGAACCGGGCGTCTTCGCTGCGTTCGTCCTCGGTCAGTTCGCTGTCGAGGAAAATGCTCATGATAGCCTCTTTTTGAAGTCGTCGTAGCCGAATTGCTTGATGATCTTCAGATCATCGGTTTCGCTGTTCCAAAGGGCGATGGTGGGCAGGGGCACGCCGTTGAACGTGTTGGTCTTGACCATCGAGTAGTGCGCCTGATCGAGGAAGGCAAAGCGCTGCCCGATCTGCAGGGGTTCCGCCCAAGTGTAGTCGCCGATCACGTCGCCCGCCAGACACGAGGGGCCGCCCAGACGATAGGTGTGGCCGGTTTCGGCCTCGTCCAGCAGGGCAGGGCGATAGGGGGCCTCGATCACGTCGGGCATGTGGCAGGTGGCCGAGATGTCGGTGATTGCCAGATCCATGCCATTGTGCGGCAGGTCGAGGATTTCGCCCACCAGGATGCCCGCATCCAGTGCCACGGCCTCGCCGGGTTCCAGATAGACCTCGACGCCGTATTTGGCGCGGATGGTCTTGATGAACTCCACCAGCCCGTCGCGGTCATAGTCGCTGCGGGTGATATGGTGGCCGCCGCCGAAATTCAGCCATTTCAACCCGTTCAGGAAGGGGGCGAGTTTCGGTTCGATCGCCGCCCATGTGCGCGCCAGCGGCTCGAACCCCTGTTCGCAGAGCGTGTGCATGTGCAGGCCATCCACGCCCTCCAGCGCCTTGGCGTCTAGTTGGCTGACCGGGGTGCCGAGGCGCGAGCACGGGGCGCAGGGGTCGTATTTCGCAACCTCGCCTTCGGAATGCTCGGGGTTGATGCGCAGCCCGACCTGCCGCCCGGCGGCCTGTGCCTTGGCCAAAAAGCGGTCTTTCTGCGCGGGGCTGTTGAAGATGATGTGATCCGACAGCGCGAGGATTTCGTCGATATCGGCGTCCTTGTAGCCCGCGCAGAAAGTCGCGACCTCGCCGCCATATTCCTCGCGCCCCAGCCGCGCCTCAAAGATGCCGCTGGCGCAGGTGCCGCCGAGATACTGGCGCACCAGCGGGGCCAGCGCGAACATCGAAAAGGCCTTGAGCGCCGACAGGATATGCGCGCCGGAATGCTCTCCGATATCGGCCAGAACCGCCAGGTTCCGCTCCACCGCCTTTTCGTCGACGACGAAGCAGGGAGAGGGGACGCGGGTCAGGTCGAAGTGGCGGAAGGCGCCGGCGTCTCCGGCTTGTGTCTGCATCAGTTGGGTCATGTCCGGCGTCTCCGATTGGTGGATAGGCCAGGGGTGCGACTTGTCGCCATTGGCGCTCGGACCAATGGCGACCCCCCCGGGATATTTTGGGCCAGATGAAGCAGGGCGGTCGCGAGGACCGCCCCGAGGGTTCAGAACTCGACCGGGCCGTCGAGTTCGTGGACCTGCCAAGGCAGGCCGTGCTTGTTCAGCATGTCCATGAAGTCATCCGGGTCGAGCTGTTCCATGTTCCACACGCCCGGCTCGCGCCAGTTGCCTTTCAGTATCTGTGCCGCGCCGATCATGGCGGGGACGCCGGTGGTGTAGCTGACGGCCTGGCTGCCGACCTCGCGGTAGCATTCCTCGTGGTCGCAGATGTTGTAGATGTAATAGGTCTTTTCGCCCGAGCCGTCCTTGGCCTGACCGGTGGCGATGTCGCCGATGCAGGCCTTGCCCTTGGTTTCGGCGCCCAGATCGCCGGGATCGGGCAGCAGGGTTTTCAGGAACTGGATCGGGATGATCTCGACGCCGTTGTGCACCACCGGGTCGATCCGGGTCATGCCGACATTCTGCAGCACCTTGGCATGGGTGATGTAGGCGTCGCCGAAGGTCATCCAGAACCGGGCGCGCTCGATCTCGGGGAAGTGGGTCGACAGCGACTCCAGTTCCTCGTGATACATCAGGTACATGTTCTTCGGGCCGATACCGGGGAAGTCGAACTCGACCTTGTGGGTCATGGCCGGTGTCACCTTCCACTCGCCGCATTCCCAGTGGCGGGCGTCGGCCAGAACCTCGCGCAGGTTGATCTCGGGGTTGAAGTTGGTGGCGAATTCCTGATCGTTCTGGCCGCCATTGGCGTCCAGAACGTCGATCTGGCGGATCGTGTCCAGCTTGTGTTTCTTGAGCCATTTGGCGAAGACGGATGTAACGCCCGGATCAAAGCCCGAGCCGAGGATCGCGGTCAGGCCGGCCTGCTTGAACTTGTCCTGATAGGCCCATTGCCAATGGTATTCGAACTTGGCCTCGTCCTCGGGCTCGTAGTTTGCGGTGTCGAGGTAGTGGCACCCGGCCTCGAGGCAGGCGTCCATCAGAACCAGGTCCTGATAGGGCAGGGCCAGGTTCACTAGAAGCTCGGCCTCGGTGTCCTTGATCAGCTTGACGGTGTCGGCGACGTTGTAGGCGTCAAGCTCGGCCGTCTTGATGTCGACGCCGGTGCGTTCCTTGACCGATTTGGCGATGGCGTCGCATTTCGCCTTGGTGCGGCTGGCCAGCGTGATCTCGGTGAAGATGTCGGAATTCATCGCCATCTTGTGCACGGCGGCGTGGCTGACGCCACCTGCGCCAACAACCAGTGTCTTGCCCATGGAAAATTCTCCTTTCGCCGGGGTTATTCGTAGTAGGTATAGCCGTTGATGCTGTCGCGGTAAGCGCTCATCAGGGTTTTGCGGTCTTTGGCCTGAAGCGTGCCGGTCGAGATCGCCTCGTCCACCATCTTGCGGAAGGCAGCGATGCAGTCGCTGGGGTCGAACTCGACATAGGACAGGACTTCGCTGATCGTATCACCCTCTTGTTCGTGCAGCAGGTCGAACCCGCCGTCGGCGCGCAGGTCAATCGTGACCACGTTCGTGTCGCCGAACAGGTTGTGCAGATCGCCCAGTGTTTCCTGATAGGCGCCGACGAAGAAGACACCCATGTAGTAATCGCGATCTTCCGGCAGGGAATGCACGGGCAGGCTGGGCGAGACGCCGTCGGCCAGGATGAACCGGTCGATCTTGCCGTCGCTGTCGCAGGTGATGTCGGACAGCACCGCGCGGCGGTCGGGGGCCTGGTCCAGCATCTGCAGCGGCACGATCGGGTGCAACTGGTCGATCGCCCAGACATCGGGCAGCGACTGGAACAGCGAGAAGTTGCAGTGATAGATGTCGGCCAGCTTCTCCAACTGGTCGTCCACATCGGTTTCGACCTCGTCCGAGGCCGCCAGTGCCTTGATCCGCGCCATAAGCGACAGGTAGATGCGCTCGGCCCGGGCCATCTGGCGCAGGTCGACATAGCCACGGCGGAACAGGGCGCGCAGCTCGTTGCGATAGAAGGTGGCGTCGTTCCAGCATTCCTGCAGCCGGTCGTGGCTGAGATAACCGTTCACCGCCGCCAGATCGGACACCATGTGGTGATCGTCGGGTTCCACCTCGGGGCCATCGGGCGCGTCATAGAGCGTGCTTTCCAGCACGTTGAACACCAGCATCGACGAGGTCGCCACCACGGCGCGGCCGCTCTCGGTCACCAGCGTGGGGTGGTCCACCTCGGCCTCGTCCATGGCATAGGCCACGGTCTCCACCACATTGGCGCAGTATTCCTCGACCGTGTAGTTGATCGAGTTCTCGGTCGCCTTCTTCTCGCCCGTGTAGTCGACGCCCATGCCGCCGCCCAGATCCAGGTGCGTCAGCGGCACGCCTTCGCGGGTCAGCTCAGTGTAATAACGGCAGGCCTCACCCACGGCGCGGCGCACGTCGTTCACGTCGGGCACCTGGCTGCCCAGATGCGAATGCTGCAGCTTCAGGCAATGCAGCAGGCCCGCATCGCGCAGCTTGTCGACGACCGCGACCAGCTGATCGGTGTTCATGCCAAAGGTCGACCGATCCCCCGAGCTTTCCTGCCATTTGCCGCTGATCTGGTTGGTCAGTTTCACCCGCACGCCCAGCAGCGGCTCGATGCCCAGCCGTTCGTAGACCTCGATGACCGTGTCGGCCTCTTTCGGGCTCTCCAACACGATGACCGTGTTGAACCCGATCTTGCGGCTGAGAATGGCCAACTCGATGAACTCTGCGTCCTTGACTCCGTTGCACACGATCAGCGCCTCGGGGGCCAGACGGTGCGCCAGGGCGATCACCAGTTCGGGTTTCGAACCGGCCTCGAGCCCGTAATTGTATTGCTTGCCGAACTCGACGATCCGGTCGACGACCTGCGCCTGCTGGTTCACCTTGATCGGGAACACGCCGCGATAGGACCCCTTGTAGCCGGTGCGCGCAATCGCATCGCGGAAGCTTTCGTTGATATGCGCGATCTCGTGCTCCAGATACGAGCTGATGCGCAGGATCATCGGCGCCTTGATCCCGCGCTGATCAAGGTCGTGCAGAATGCCAGGCAGGCTGATGGCCGCCGCATCGGGTGCCATGGGATTGCGCAGACCGATCTCGCCGTCCTCCGTCACCTCGATGAGGCCCTTGCCCCATTTTTCAACTCCGTAGATGGAATGCGGTGCGACGGGCGTCTGTTTCAATCAAGTCAGTCCTTGCGTTGCAGGCGTGGAAATTTCGCCCGCCAATACGGCAGCCGTTCGATTCTTCCAAGTGTAATCTGTATCGGAGGTTAGCCCAATTCAGATCGCAGGGCGAATGGGAACCAGATGGTTGTCCCAGTGGACCCGAGGATGTGGCGACACAGCCGGGTTTGGCCCGACCAAATGCCCCACATCGCCATGCCCGGTGGTAAAGACAAAGCCGGATGGCCCGGGGCCCAACCCGCACACGTCGCTGAGCGAATGGGCGCGTTCAAAACGGGCTGCCTCGGCATCAAAGACGTGCAGCGCGTTGCCACGCGGGCAGGTGATGGCGACCTGCCGACCCTCGGCGGAAAAGGCGACACTGCCTGCATAGCCGGCCAGCGTCGCCTGTATGTCTTCCGTTGCGGACAGCAGGTGGTAACGGCCACCTCGCCGATGCAGCCCCAGCAGCGCCGGGTCGTGGGACAGGTCGCCCTGCCACTGCATCGCAAAGGCCAGCAGGCCATCCGCGCGAACGGCCAGATGCCGGATCGAATTCTTGTGCAGCGCCGCAGGCAGTTCGACCTGCTCCAGAACCGATCCGTCGAGGCTGACATAGGTCAGGTTCGGGCGCATGGTCGGCAGGTTCAGCTTGGTGCGGCCTGTGTCCGGATGGGTTTCGATGCCGCCGTTGGCGATGGCCAGAGATTTGCCGTCGGGCATCAACACCACATCATGGGGGCCGACCCCCGCTGAAGAAAACTCGCCCATCCGGGCATAGCCCTTGGCAGCGTCCCAGACGCCGATGACACCGGTGCCTGCCTCATAGTCGTTTTCGGTGGTGAACAACCGGCGGCCGTCGGGCGAAAATGCGCCGTGGCCATAGAAATGACGCCCGGCCGGCGCCTCGAGCCGGGTCAGCTGGTCCCCGGTCGCGCAATCGATCACAAGCGCAAATCGCCCCGGACGGCGCGCGAATGCAACGGCCCGCGCCAGATGGGGATGGGCGGCGGCGGCATGCCCGCGGCCGGGCAGGGGGACCGAGAACCGAAACTCTCCTGAACCGGTCAGCCCGACCAGGCGGTACGACCCATCGTCGAACAGCGCAGCCGACAGGAAATCGGGCGAACCGACCTCAGCCCAGCCCGGCAGGGGGGCAAGAGTGGCCGCTGCCAAACCGGCCAGGAATCCTCGGCGGCTAGTCATGGGTCAGTCTCCGTCCAGCGAATTGAACCCGGCACTGATGCCGAGGGTCGGGCCCAGCTGTGCGGCGGCCAGGCTGCGGATGTCGTTGATCGACTGCTGCAGCGCCTCGATCCGCAGTCGCCCCTGTGGCTCGGCCACGCCAGCCAGCGCGGGATCGTCCAGCGCCTGCGCCCGGGCGATGCTGCGGGCAAAGGCATCGTCCAGCGCGGCGGCAATCTGCGGGTGGTCGGCCGCCAACCGCGCCGCCAGATCGCGCAGCGCCACCAGCGACAGTTCCACATGCCGCAGCGACCGCAGCGACCGGCGGGCCTCGGCCCGGTTGGGGCGGGGGCGGTCGAAACTGCCCATCGGGCGGCCCAAGCGCGTATCGGCCGTGAATTCGAGCCCAGTGGTCAGGGCCTTGTAGAGCTCCTGCAGGGCTTCGTCGGAGGACCGATAGGGGCTGTCCGGCCCGGGTTGGGTCATGATGCGGGCATAGCCGTGCCAGTCCCGGTCGATGGCCCCGGCCGTGCGATGGATGTCGGCGGCGATGGCGCGGATCAACCCGCAGCGATAGGCCGCATCGCCCTGATCGGCAAAGGCCGGTTCGTACAGCATCCTCTCGAGCGCGAGGAAGCCGCGCCCCGCGATCGAGGTTTCTGCAAAGGCATCGGGGTCGGCAATGGCCGGGTCTTCGGCCGCGATCATCGCCGACAGCGCCTTGGGCGTGAACCCTTTGCTGTCGGGCCAGAAGGCCAGGGCAAAGGCACGATCTCCGACCTCGGTCGGACCGAACCGCAGGTGGCTTGCGGATATCCAGGCGTCAAAGGCGGCGTGATAGGCCGCGCGCAGATCGGCGGACCCCGGCGCGCAGTCGGCTCGTGCGGCAGCATCCAGCGTGGCGGTCATTTCGACAAGTTGCTCGAAACGCGGCAGGATATGGGCCTGGGTCACGTCGGTCAGGATCGCATCGCGGCTTTGTGCCACCGCGCAGAGGGGGATCAATGCGGAAAGGATCACGGCAATCAGGCGCATGGGTCAGAGACTCTCCAGGAACCGGATCAACGCATCGCGGTCGGGTTTGGGCATGGAAACGACTGCATCGCGCGCGGCCTGGGCCTCGCCGCCGTGCCACAGGACCGCTTCGAGAAGCGAGCGCGCCCGGCCATCATGCAGGAACTGGGTATGCCCCGAGACCCGTTCGGTCAGGCCGATGCCCCACAGTGGCGCGGTACGCCATTCGCGGCCCGTGGCGCGGGCCTCGGGGCGGTTGTCGGCCAGTCCCTCGCCCATGTCGTGCAGCAGCAGGTCCGTGTAGGGCCAGATCAGCTGGAAACTGTGCTCGGGCCGGTCGGGCAGACGGTGGGTGACGAAAGCAGGCGTGTGACAGGACGCGCAGCCAATGGTGTGGAAAACCTCTTTCCCGCGCAGAACTTGCGGGTCATCCACATCGCGGCGGGCGGGAACGCCCAGGTTGCGGCTGTAGAAGGCCACCAGATCCATGCCCTGCTGGTCGATCTCGAAGCCGCGTTCGTCGCCGTCACCATGCGGGGCGGTCTGGCAATCGGCCTGGGCCGGGGTGCAGTCGCCAAATGGCGCGGGGTAGAGCGGGCTGGAAATGCCGATATCGCCGGCGAAGGCCGCGGCCGACTGCTCCATGATCGTCGGCATGCCCGCCTTCAGCCCGAACCGGCCCAGCATGGGTTCGCCGAATTCCGTCGACCACACGATGTTGGGCCGCCCCGAGATCCCGTCTCCATTGGCATCTTCCGGGTCGGCCTTGGCCAGGATGTCCTCGGCCGGGATCGCCTCGAGCAGGCCCAGACCGATCATCTGCGGCGCCACGCGTGGGCTGAGCATCGCGTCCGGGTGCAACGGCCCATAGCCCAGATCGGCCGCTCTGTAGGTGGGCTTGCGCAGCGACACGGTTTCGCCGTCGGACAGTTCCACCGGGATTTCCTCGTAGGTGATGTCCAGCCGGTATTCGGCCTGGTGGCCGGGCAGGGCGAAATCCTGCATCTGGCCGCCATAGGTGGGTTCGGGCAGGGTAGCGAGATACCCTTCGATCCCTTCCGGCGCGTCCGCAGGCGTTCCGGGGATGGAAACGCGCAGGAACATCGAAATGGCGTTGTCTTCGGGTCCGGCCGGGGTGTGGCCACGCCCGTCCTTGATGTGACAGCGCTGGCACGACCGGGCATTGAACAGCGGCCCCAACCCATCCGAGGCCAGGGTCGAGGACGGGGACGACACCCAGACCTTCTTGAACAGCCCGTTGCCGACTTTGAAATCCAGTTCCTGCTCAAAGCTCAGGTTGGCCGAGGGTTGCGAGAATGCATCCGCATCGGTCCGGGCGCGCACCGTTGCGGCGCCTGCCGGCAGGTCCTCATAGCGCTGGGGCTGTGTGAAATCCGACGGCGCTGCGGTGACTGTGGCAATCCGTGCCCGTTCAGCGTCGGTTCGGGGGAGGGGGTTCAAATGACTGTCCCGCAGATCCTGCGACAGGGAAGGGGTGGCCGCAAGGACGGCCACCGCCAGAAAACCAGACCTATTCGGCCTCGTCCATTTTCGATGCATTGAGTTGCGCATAATTTGCTTCGCCGAGTCTTTCGTACAGATCGAGCTGGGTTTCGAGGAAATCGATATGGCCTTCTTCATCGGCCATCAGTTGTTCGAACAGCGCCATCGACACGAAGTCGCCGGCCTGTTGGCAGTATTCGCGCGCTTCCTTGTACAGGGCCCGGGCGTCGATCTCGGCCGCCAGGTCGCATTCCAGGGTTTCCTTGGGCGTCTGGCCGATGCGCAGCGGGTCGAGCTTTTGCAAGTTGGGGTGGCCGCCCAGGAAGATGATCCTCTCGATCAGCTTGTCCGCGTGCTGCATCTCTTCGATGCTTTCCTCGCGGCTTTTCTTGGCCATGTGGCCCAGGCCCCAGTCCTCCTGCAGGCGGTAATGCAGCCAGTACTGGCTGACTGCGGTCAATTCATGCCGCAGGGACTTGTTTAGGTATTCGATGACTTTGGGGTCGCCCTTCATCTGCACTCTCCTGTGTAGCATCCACGCGCAGGGCGCGGAGTTGCATGGGTACTTCGAGGTTATCGGTTGCGCGCATCGTGTCCAGAAACAGCGGCATACACCCGCCACAATCCGCCGATTTTCCCAAAGCATGGTAAATCTTGCCCGGCGTGATGATGGTTTGAGGATCTGCCGCGCGCATCCAGTCGATTGCCGCGCGGATGTCGTGATCCGTGATGTTGGTGCAGTGGCAGACGATCATGGCGACTCGGCTCTTTTTAATTCCTAGTCAAATAGTAGGGTATTTGCTTCGGGTCCAGACACAGCTTGTCGCAGGGCCGGGCGCAAGCAGTCGCCACGCCCGGCCGCTTTGGTTCATCAGTGGAAAACGGCGTCGGGGTTGTCGAGGCTGTCGGACCCTTCGAATGCGACATTGCCCAAGCCCAGCACGGACACGATGCGTTCGATCGTCCTGGTCTGATCGATCAGACCTTCGACGCCGCCCATGATCAGCGTTTCGCCACCGACGTTCCCGCGCTCGAGCATCTGATCATAGGCAAATCCGGCCTCGGCTGCGGTTTTGATCTGGCCCAGCGCGTACATTGTGTTCGCAAGCTTGGTCTTCATCTCGGTGTCCAGAGCCGGGTCCGAGGCTGCAACCAGATCCGACAGGGATGGACCCGAAACCGGAGTGCCGTCAATCCGGACATACCGACCCAGATAGACGTTCTGAATCCCCAACCCGTCATAATAGTGGCTGTTGTGCGTGTTGTCAGAGAAACAGTCATGCTCTTCTTCCGGGTCGTTCAGCATCAGTCCAAGGCGCATGCGTTCACCGGCCTGTTCGCCATAGGACAGGGACCCCATGCCTGTCAGAATTGCACTGATGCCCGAGTCGGCGTCGTCGGTCAGAGCGGCGCGCGCGGCACCGTCGTCCTGCCATTGCGCGGCCATCCATTCGAGATCTGAGACCAGCAGGTCGGTCGCCGCCACCAGGTACTGGGCTCGACGATCGCAGTTGCCGCCGGTGCAGGACTCGTCTTGCGCATAATCCGTCCAAGGACGGTTGCCGGCGCCCTCGCCGTGACCGTTCAGATCCTGGCCCCACAGCAGGAACTCGATGGCGTGATAACCAGTTGCCACATTGGCCTCGATCCCGTCGGCCTCGTGCAGGGTCTCAGACAGCAGCTCGGGCGTGATCTCGGTCGCGTCGACCGGCTGGCCAGACAGCTCAAAGCTGGGCGAGGCAATCACGTTCAGAACCGCAAGCTCGTTTTGGTCCGTCGCGCCGTCATAGGCCGCATCCACATAGTCGATCAGACCCTCGTCCAGAGGCCACGCGTTCACCTTGCCTTCCCATTCGTCGACGATGGGATTACCGAAGCGATAGACCTCGGTCTGTTGGTAGGGAACGCGCGCCGCAATCCAGGCCTGGCGTGCGGCGGTCAGGTTTTCAGCAGAAGGCTGTTCAACCAGTGCGGCAACGGCGGCCTGCAACCTGCGGGCAGCACGCAAACTGTCGTCATATTTTGCTTCGGCAATGTCAGCATAGGTGTCCAGGATGTCGACCTTGGCAGGGGCGTCGCCGGCGGCTGCCGCTGTTGCCATCAGCAAGGCTGCCAGGCTGGTCGTCGAAAATACGCGGGTCATGAAGTTCAGGCCTTCCTGTCGAAAAAAATGGGCAAGAGCACCCGGTGCGGGTGCAGAGATGAATATTAACTGAGTGAAATTGTAAGTTATGTCAACCCGAGTCTTTAAGTCGGGAATAAATTGGGAAACACGCCGCTGTTTTGGCCAAATGCGGATTGGCTGGATGGGTTCTCCGGATCTGTCTAGCCATTTCCGGCGGGGTCAGACGGGGTTGCGCGCCGTTGCCTGCCGATGGCGCGCAGATAAAATGATGGTGTGATTCTTGAGTTGGTGGTGGTTGCGTGATGAGATCCCTGGCGTTTGCCCTTTGCGTGTTTCCCCTTGCGTTGGACGCGCAGCAGGAAGGGGCGCCAAAGCCCGCAGCACTGGAGATCGCGTTTTTGGCTTCGGGGTACACGCTGTCTCTGTCTGTTCCCGCGTCAGAAATCGTTGACTTTGATCTTCCCGCTTCGAGCGCAGAGGAAAAGGCGAAGGTCGCGGTCGCCATTTCGGACCTGTCACAGCCCATGACCCTGTTCGCGGTCACGGCCGAGGCGGGTTGTGCCGCGTCCACGGCGAACGTGGCGCTGGTGGGCGGTGAAGCCGGGTCGGCCTTGGGGTCTGACGATCACCGGCCCGAATTTCAGGCCGAATACACGATCAGGTGCAGCAACCTTCAGGCGCTTGGTGAAATGAGATTTGATTACTTCGACCGGTTTTCGCAGGCTGAACGCGTGGACGTGCGGGTTCAGTCCCCGGGTGGTAGTCACGCCGTCGCGGTCACACGAGAGACCCCGTTGGTTGATCTCTCCGAGTTGATGTGACCGGGGTTTCTTTCATTCCTTGTGGTGAAAGATGAAGCCGATGAAGTTCAGCAACAGCTGCGCGGCAAGGATCTGCGTGCTTTCGGTCGGGTCATAGGCCGGGGCAACTTCGACGAGGTCGATGCCGGCGACCTGCCCTTTCCGGGCAAGGCCCTGCAGGATTTCCAGAACGTCGTAGTACAAAAAACCGCCGTGGCTTGGTGTTCCGGTGCCCGGTGCAATGGATGGGCAAAACGCGTCAATGTCGATGGTCACGTAGTATCGGACGCCCGAGGGGATGCGGTCCAATACCCCCTGGGTTCCCAGGTTGCGGACCTGCCGTACCGACAAGATGTCGGAGCCGCGCGCGCGTGCATCCTCGTAACCTTCTTTCGCGGTCGATGAGACATTGCGGATGCCCAGCTGGGTCATACCCGAGACATAGTCCTTCTCGATCGCCCGCCGCATCGGGTTTCCATGGCCCGCCGTAACGCCATGACGCTCGTCCACGAAATCCAGATGTGCGTCGATCTGGACCACGTGAATGGGACCGTTTCGGGCGCAGTCCTGATCAAAGGCGTTGATGCAGGGAATGTTGATGGAATGGTCACCACCGATCGTCACGGGCAGAGCGCCGGCCTCAAGGATCTTGCGTACCCCGTATTCGATATTCGCGTGGCTGGCTTCGGTTTTGGTGTGGATGATGTCGGCATCCCCCAGATCGACGATGCGCACCTCTTCGCCCAAATAGGTGGCATCGTCCTCGTGATCATAAGCACCTGCATGACCAAAGCTGAACAGAGTCGATGCCTCGCGCACCGCACGCGGGCCGAACCGGGCTCCGGACCGGTATTGGCAGCCGAAGTCGAACGGGGCGCCCAGGATGGCGACATCGGCATCGATCTGGTCCCAGTCCTGCACATATGGCTTCTTGCCGAATGTGGCGATGCCGACGAACGGCAGATTCAGGCGGCCGGATTCATATCCATGTTTTGACATTGGGGGCTCCGTTGCTTTGAACCGGCCGCGGGTCTGGCGGGTTGCTTGCACGTTGGCGTCTATCACCCGATCAATCAAGGCCGCTCTGCCCCAGCGGTGCATCAGTTCGCGAAGCTGGGTAAACCCCACAATCCCAGTGATTTTTCTGAAAATCTGTACTAAGAATGCAGGTATCGCTCGTATTGCCTGCGCAAATTGAGGGGTGGAGCCAGCATTGAATGGCGCCACGCGTCGGGCGGTCTGCCGTTTGTCCGGCGGGGGAGACTGCAAAGTACAAATGCTGATTTCAGGAAAGTGACCACGAAATACGAAACCATTGCGCCACTGACTTTTTGGGGGAGGAACTGGCCGTGACCACACAGACGATTTCCAATTCAAAACCGATTGAAGCCACATCTGCCGATTGGGAGAAGATATTCGCCGTCCTCCCCGGCGAAAAGGTGCGGCAGAGCGCCGAGCGGCTCAGGCAGCATTTCGATCTGTTCGAAGTTCTAGAGGACACGGTACTACCGCCGCGCGGGATGTATGTGGTTTTGGACGGCATCGTGAAGCTGCGCCAGAACGACGTTGATCTGGCGACCGCCGATACCGGGGACTATTTCTACGAAGAGCATCTGGAGATCCGCGACATACCGGTCAGCCTGAAGGCCGTGGCCTTGCCCGGCACTCGGCTGGCCTTTCTGGCCAGTAACGAGTGGCTGGATATTCCCGCGGAAATTCGACGCGAATGCTACGCCACGCTGTTCGGCGATCTGGTCAGCGTGCATCTTCAGAATTTCCAGCAGCCGATCAACTGCTGCAGCGTGACCGCGGCCGCGCTGAGCATGTCGGCGCTGGGCTTCAGCTGCGAGGTGAACGACATCTTCCGCGTCTGCGAACTGCCCACCAGCTTTGTCGTCAATGACGGCATCTCGCTGGGTGAACTGTTCGACGTGGCGTGCACCTATATCCATTCGCAGGGTCTGCGCGACCTTGTGCAGGTCCAGGCCTACTTCATGGACGAGGCGACGACCTCGGTGCCGCTGCTGCTTGAGGCGATTGACGAATCCAATCGACTGGGCGGAGACAACGATATCCTGGTGGCGAATTTTCAGGTTGGGGTCGCGCATGGCAAGCCCACCATGCCCGGCGGCCATTTCGCGGTGATCGCCAAGTGCAACCCCAGCACCGGGTTGGTGCACATGATGGATGTGCATCCCGAAAAATACGGCAAGCTGTGGGTCACCACGATCGACCGCCTGTACGCGGCCATGTCCGACCGCGACGGCACTTCGATGCGCGCGCGCGGGCTGCTGCGGTTCTCCGCGCGCGAAGCGGTCAAGACCACGCTGCAGACCTTCCGGCAGGACTGCAACTATGTGGACAGCACCAGGTATCTGGCCCGCGATCCCAAGAAGCGCCGCAACCTGTTCCGGCGGGCCAGCCCGAACATGAACAGCCTGGGCGTTCTGGCCGAAAGCCTGCAGATTTTGGGCGATGTCCAGGTCACCGAAGACAAGCTGCTGATCGCGACCCAGACCTCGTACACCGAGGCGCTGAGCCGCGTTTCGACCGCCAAGAAGATGAGCGAGATGGCCCAGCGGTATCTGGCCGGCACCTCCGAGGTGCATATCGGCAGCACTTTCCGCAGCTATGCGGAACGACCCGGCAAGGACAAAAGGTCGCCGCAAGACTGGTTCCGGGATCAGCTGCGCAGTCTGAACGAACATGAGGGGCGCCACCTTATGATCAATATCGACTTCAACCGCGTGTTGGGGTTCGAGGTGATCCGGCCGCCCGAAAACGTGTTCCGCGAGACGGCGCTGCTGGAAGAGTTCTGGTGCCTGTGCGTGGCCTATGACGAGAAGGCCGACCTTGTCACCGTCGTAGATATGAGCCCGGCGACTTCGCAGGTCTGGCAGGCGCCGCGCGGGCAAATCTTTCGCGGGCTACGCGACCTGAAAAGCCCGGCCATGCTGGTGATCGAGGAGACCCAGCCCCCGGAAGACCCCAGCGACGTGGCTCGGATCGTCCGGGAAAACCCGCTGGTTCTGTTCTACGAGGATGAGGACCCGTGGTCGAACATGCTGAAGAACATTCTGGCCAATATCGGCGCGACAGGTCTGAAATTGGTCGATGTCGCCGGGCACGGGGCCAACGCCATGAAAATGCGCCGGCAACTGGTGGCCGAAAGCAGTAAGGAAAAGGTGCCTTACCTGTTCTTTCATGGGAAATGCCTGGGCAAGCGCAGCGACATCGTCGACATGATCCTGGACGGCAGCCTGCAGGAAGACATGAAGAAAGCCGGTCTGCCTGTCTTGCTGCGCCACGAGTCGCCGAGCCTCGACAAGAACATCTTCGGGTATCCCAAGGGCGGGTTGACGGCCCCGCCAAACGGTCGCCGGAACGTTCTGCTGTGCGCCTGCGGCTCGTCGGCTGCGGACAAGGTGCCACAGTTGGTCGCCCGGATCACCGAGGCAGGTCACAATGTGAAACTGATCCCTTCGGTTTCGGCCGAAAAGTTCTTTCGCGATATTGGAACCGACAAGGCCAGCGAGGCCCGCAAGGCAAAAAAGACCGGGAAGAAAACCAAAACGGTCGACGACTACATCACCCACAACGATTACTACCGCGACGATGACGAGTGGAACTTTCGCTATACCGAGTTCGGGATGCCGTTGCGCGCCTCGCATCTGGCGCTGTGCGACTGGGCCGATTGCGTGATCGTCGCACCGGTCACCTGCAACACGATGGGCAAGATCGCCAACGGCATTGCAGACAACTTGCTGACCTCGGTCTTTGTGGCCTGGCAATACCGCAACAAGCCGGCGATCCTCTGTCCGGCCTGCAACACCAACATGTGGAACAACGTCACCACCCAGAACAATGTCGAAAAGCTGCGCGATCTGGGGATCGATCTTGTCGGTCCCCGCAAGGGGCGCTTGTCGAACGGGATGATGGGCATCGGCATGATGGCCACGCCCGACCAGATCATGGAGGTGCTGGAAGAAGCCTTCGAAGAGCTGGAAAACCACGAACACAATATCTGCAAATGGGCGCAGGATGCTGCGGCCTCGGATGACTTCGCCCAATGGGAGCCCGTGTTTCAGGCCATAGATGATGGGGTCGCCGGTATCGACATTGTCGATGACCATAATGGCGACACGCTGCTGCACTATGCGGCCGGGGGCGAGGGCGAGCTGACCGAGAACGGGCAAGATCTGGGAAAACCGGACATCGAGGCGGCCAAAGCGCTGATCGCAAGAGGTATCAACGTGAACGCGGTCAATGACCACGGATTTACCAGCCTGCATGTCGCCGTGATGAACAACTCGGCCGAGATGGTCGAAACCCTGCTGGCGGCGGATAGCATCGATGCAAGCCCTCTGATCCACTTTCTGCAGGATCCGGTGCGGTCCAGGGGCATCAGGGTGTCGGACAAGATCCGCGCGATGTTGGACGAATGGGCCAACACGCACGCCCTGTCAGAACCGGAAGAGGTTGAAGACGAGGACGACCTGATCGATGAACGCGAAAAGACCTATCTGTATTTCACCTACGGATCGCTCAAGAAAGGATTTCCCAACCACGACGCTCATGCGGACGTTCTGGATGATTTCGTTGGACAGGCGGTCACTCGGCAGCCCATGCCCCTGATCGTTCCGAAAGAGCCGTTTTGCGACAACCCAAACTGTGCCTATCTGCACCGCATGGCCACACTGGTGGATCGCAAGGGTACTGGCCGTCCGATCAAGGGCGAGGTCTACCGGGTCACCTCGGGCGGGTTGAAGGAGTTGGACAAGCTCGAGGGCTTTCACGGACCGGGCGCGGCTGACAATGTCTATGTCCGCAAGCGGATCAATGTTCTGATGGATGGGGTCAAAAAACCGGCCTACGTCTACGTCATCGCCAATCCGGAAAAATATCTTGCCGAACTGGAAAGTGGTGCGTCCGAGTTGGTCGACGAATACTCGATCGACATGGCCACCGGGACGCTCAAGCCCGGGTATGAGGCGGCCGCTAGCCGTCCTGATGCGTGATGGCCTCGGGTACATCCCTTGACGGAGGTGACTTGAGGCTGAGGTTGTAGGCGGTGATCGCGATCATGCAGCTCAGGACAAATGGCCAGAACGCGGCCTTTGGAATCAGGTTGTCACGGTAGTGGATCAAGCGCAGCGACGGCGCGGACTCGGAGACGAACAGATAGGTGTTCACCGACACCACAAGCAGCATGAAATACATCAGGAAAAAGAAGGACTCCATGTAGATCACCGGTGACCCGGCAAAACCCTCGCGCAATTGCACATGGGCCAGCAGGATCACGAAGAACAGGACCGAGCAGGTTCCGATCACGCTTGAGGTGCTGAAATCGTGCCGTTCGACCAGGTTTGGCTTCCGCGTCACCGTCATTACGGCGCCGAACAGAAGCATCGTGACCACGATCAATGGGATCATGTGCACCACGAAGGCGTTCGCAAAGTTGCGTTTTATGACAAAGTTGTAGTGCAGCTCGGGCAGTCTGGTCTGAAACTCGTTCTGGTTGATGCCCAGCGTCGTGTCCAAATCGGACAGCTTGTAGTCAAAATAGGTGTTTTCGCGTTCCCAGGTGCCCATGACGATGCGGTTGTCGATCCCGAAAATGTCCTTTGGCCCAGTCGCGGGATAGGCGTCGAAGTCGGGAACCAAGGCGACGTTCACGTCAAACCGGCCCGGCCAGAACCGCACCCAGACGGTTTTGTGGTCGAAAGGATAGCTGGTGTAGTCGAAGGACTGGCGCAGGGTCTGCTCAAAGTACCAGCCAATCACTTCGCCACCGGGTTCTGGCATCCGGTAGGCTTCTTCGATAAGACCGCTCCCGACATCCACGGACTCGGGCAGAAGGAACCCGGCCTGACCGGGTTCGGGTTTGATCGCGTCATGGACGCCGGTTTGATAGTGTTGCCAGACATAGCCCGTGACGTGGATATCGCTTGCATCGACGAAACTGAAGGATTTGAGGAATATTCCCGTCCTGACCCGATAATCCGGCGCGTTCTCCAGCGACTCCAGATAGGAATCGACCGAGGCCTGATCCGGCAATTGGGTCGGGTCCTGCTCGAAATGGTTCAGCGATGCCCAAAGGTAGAACAATACGGCCGTCAGTATCAGCGACACGAGGCCTGACAGGCCCCAGACCTTTTTCTCTACCGCCATTCCGCGCCCTGTTTTTTCGTGTTGTTCTATCGTCATGCGGTTCATGCCGTCGGTTGACCGGCCATCCCGGCCACCGGGAAATCCAGATGCCCCATCAGCGACCGCACCACGCCCAGGTCATCGAACTGCGATCGAAGTTCGGGAAACTCGGCGTGGTCAGACAGGGCGAGGCCCTGTTGCCCGGTCGCAGCCAGAAGGCGCGTGTGACGGATGGACAGATCGGCCATCGGCAGCGGTTCTGGGGCGGTGAACTCGGACAAGGCGTCGGCAAAGCGGATCGCGCGGTCCCAATCCTGGCGGGCCAGCATCACGGCGCAGGCATCTGCGTAGAAATGCAAGTGGCTATGCCCAACGCAGCCTTCACTCAGTATCCTGACGCCCTGATCCAACAAATCATCCTGGGCATCCGGATCGTCCAAAGCCAAGGCCAATGCCGACAGTGCCTTGGGGCCGACAAAGTTGCGGCCATGTTCCAACGCGATTTCCACGGCGCGCCGCCCCACCTGTTCAGCCTCGTGCCTTTGCCCGGCATAAACCTGCGCCCGGGCCAGATGTTCCAGCGCCTGAGCCTCGAGTCGCTTGGCACCGACGCGCTGGGCGATATCGGCGGATCGGATGAAGGCCTGCAGCGCACCGTCCATGTCATCCTGAAAGGTGCACGCGACGCCCAAGCAGGTCTGCGCGACACATTCCGGCACGAAGGCAAAGTACTTCTGCGAGATTTCGATGGCTTCCTGCGCATCGGCCCGGCCCTGCGCCACGTCACCTGAGTAACTGCGGGCAACACTGAGATTGTGAAGGTTGGCGGCCAAGTCCCGGACCAATCCTTTGTCCCGCGCTCTTTCGACGGCCTGAGTGTAGAACCCTGCGGCGGTGCGCATTGCGGCATTCATGAAATTTGCATCGCCAAAGCCGCTGAGCGCGCCGACCTCAAGCCGAACGGATTCCAGCTTGCGCGCCAGCGTCAGCGCTGTTTCGTTGCTTTGCAGAGCATCCGAGACCCGTCCCAGCGGGAAATAGATGTTTCCGCGGACATAGCTGATCTGGGCCAGATCCCGTTCCGATCCTATACGGTCAGCGGCGGCCTCGGCGATGTCGAGGCTGTGCAGCGCATCCTCGTACAGGCTGGCCTGGCGCGCGGCCTGTGCCAGACCGATATGAACGCGGCAGATCTGCGCGTCAGTCTCGGCCAGGGCGGCGGCTTCGTTGAACTCGCTCAGGGCCTTGTCCGACAGGCCCTGAAGGCGATGGGTTTCCGCCCGGGCACACATCAGGTCAAACCGGATACCCGGCGGAGCCGAAAGCTCGAGCGCGCGTTCGATCAGCGGGCTGGCCTCGTCAAACTGGAAGGCCTGGATCAGGTTTTCAGCGGCCTCCAGATAGGCTTCGGCTGCATTGGAGGCGTCGGCACGGTCCAGGTGTTGGGCGCGCAATGTGGCGTCCTTGCCTTCGTACCAGCTTGCTGCCTGCCGGTGCAGTCGGGCGCGCTCGGACTTGACCAGCGTAGCATAGGATCCGTCGCGGATCAGAGCATGCGCAAACATCAGATCTGCCCCGGCCTCGCGGATCAGGGCCGAGCGGATCAGGTCGGACGTGTCCAGATGGCCTTCACCCAGCAGATAATTCAGAACTTCGGGCGAGAACCGCTGCCCCAGAACCGATGCTGCTTGAATCGCCGTTCTGCTTCGACGATCCAACCCGTCCAGACGGGATTGCACGATGCCTTGGATGCTGCCGGGGACGGTGTCGCGGGTCAGGCCGTCGATATTGCGCAGCAGTTGCTCGAGAAACAGCGGATTGCCTCCGGCACGTTGCACGCAGGTTTCCAACAGTTCGGGGTCGATGGCGGTGAATTCTTCGACCAGTTTCCGCGCCTGTTCGTCGCCCATCGGCGAAAGCTCAAGCTTGGACACCAGCGCACCGTCCGTTCCCATCTGCCATTCCCGATCGACCGGGTCGCCTTCGACCCGGCTGGTCATCATCAGAACGCAAGGCAGGTCCCGCGTCGCGGCAGCCATGTACGAACACATTGTCAGAATGTCCGGTGGCGCCCAATGTATGTCCTCGACCTGGAGCAGAAGGGGGGCCTCGCGGCTGCGGGCCTGCAGCAGTTCGTCGATAACCTGTCGCCGACCCCGCATGCGTGCGGCGTTGTCCATTGCGGCATAAACTTCGGCCAATCCGGGATCCTGTTCAAGCTCGAGCAAAGCGCTCAGATGGGCTGAACTGGCGGGGTTGATCCACCCCCGGCTGATCGCGTCATTAGCGGCCGCGGTGCTGGCATCGGAGTCGTCGGTCGGGTCGAGTCCCAGAAGGCTGCGGGCGATGGACTGGATGGCCGAATGTCCCTCGCGTGTGCCGAAATCCATCACCACGCCCCCGTGGATCGAATAGGACCGGTTTGCGGCCAGCTCGGCCACCTGTTCCGAAAAGTGGGTCTTGCCGATACCGGGTTCGCCAAGAATGATGTGAACCTCACCTTTTCCATGGCGCTGGCACCGGTCGAATGTCGCCGAGAACAACGACATCTCGCGTTCCCGCCCGATGAATTTGTGGCGCCGCGTGCGGATGTTCCGGGCCAGGCGGTCCAGACGCCAGATTTCGACATCCTTGTTCAGGCCTTTGATTGCCTTGGTGCCGATCGCCTCGCCCACGAACAGAGGGCCAAGCGCGCGCTGGATGTCATCCGACACCAGCGTTTGACCCGGCGCAGAGATGTCGGTCAGGCGGGACGCAAGATTCACGCCGTCCCCGGTCACGGTGTATTCGGTATGGGCCTCGCTTCCGGTGGTGCTGGCGATGACCTGCCCCGAGGCGATGCCGATATGGCACGACAGGGGCGGGTCAAGTGTGGGCAGCGCGGCGTGAATCTCCAACGCAGCCCGGGCCGCCCGTTCGGTGTCGTTGGTGTGCGAGATCGGCGCCCCGAACACCGCCATTACGGCGTCTCCGATATGCTTGTCGATCCGGCCTCCAAATTTCTCGACGGCGCGGTCGACCTTGCCAAAGAACGCATTCAGCAGCGCGTGCATGTCTTCGGCGTCGTGTTCGCTGGACAATTTGGTAAAGCCGGTCAGGTCCGCGAACAGAACCGTGACCTGACGTTTTGCCGGCTCCAGTTCGACCTCGGGTTCAAACGCGCCGACGGTTTCCGGGACGTCCAGCTCGGATATCGCGCGCAGCAACCGGCGACGGTCGCCGACGGCGGTCACCCCGATCTCGCGCAAATCCTCGCCCGTAAGTTCAGGAAGAATTGCAAAGTCGATTTTGTTTTCCGCGAACGCTTGGGTGTAATCGGACAACCCAAGGGCGCTCAGCCATTCCCTTAGGTCGCCAGACATTGGTGCCCTCAGAAGTATCCACCCGCAGGCAGCCTAGTACAGACCACCGGGTCGAGTCTGCATTTTTTATAGTAATATTCGATTATGACTGCGCAATCCGCCGTTTCCGGTTTTTCGGATCAGCTTTGTGCCGCGCCTTTCCAGAGTTGGATTTCAGGAAGGATTCGTTTGCTCAATCCATGAGCAAATCTGATCAAGATCAAGTCAGAGTTGACTCGTATCCGCTATCCACGCAGCATGAACGGAGTACCACAAATGTTTCTAGAACAGGTGGGCGGCACATGTCTGCAGTAGCCAGCAGGCGCGCGTTCCTGACAGGACGCCTGCCTCGCGAAGACGACAGCGTGAAGCGGCCGCCAGGAGCGGCGCGCGAAAACTTCCACGATCTCTGCACTCGATGCGGCGACTGTGTCTCGGTTTGCCCCGAGGATGTCCTGGCGATGGACGACGCGGGCTTGCCGGTGTTTCAGCCGCAGCAGGGTGGCTGCACCTTTTGCGGAGGCTGCGCGGATGCCTGCAAGACCGACGCATTGAGCCTGGACCGGTTCGCCGAGTGGCCGTGGCGCGCGAAAGTGTCCGACACCTGCCTTTCGGCAAATGGAGTCAGTTGCCGGGTGTGCCAGGACAGCTGCGATCAAGGGGCCATCCGATTCCGCCTGAAAACCGGAGGCCGCGCCGAAGTGAACCTGGACCTGGCATCATGTGTCGGTTGCGGGGCCTGCTCGGCCGCATGCCCGACCGGTGCCGTTTCCCTCGAGAGATACCAGCCCGCCACAGTGGAGGTGCGTGAATGAATATCTGTGGATGCCTCGTGCATGTCGCGCCGGACCAGACCTCAGCGGCACGGTCGGCGATGACCGCGTTCGACGGGGTCGAAATCCATGCCGAATCCGACGACAGCCGGTTCGTTGTCGTCGTCGAGGACACGCCGACACGGTTGGCGTCCGAGATCATCATGGACCTGCACCAGATCCCCGGGGTCGTTTCACTGACCCTGACATATCACCATTTCGAAGATCTCGCGGAGACCCGTCCGCGTCCTGAAACTCCCAGCCAAGATTCCAGCCGGAGGCCCTTGTCATGACCATTTCCGAATCTCGCCGTACGTTTCTGAAAGCAACCGCCGCCGCAGCGACAGCGTCCGCGGCCGGTATCCCGCTGGCGACTGGCCAAGCTGCCGCCCAAGTCGCCAATGCCGACATCCGCTGGGACAAGGCACCTTGCCGGTTCTGCGGCACGGGCTGCTCGGTTTTGGTGGGCACCAAGGAAGACCGCGTGGTTGCCACGCAAGGCGACCCGGACGCTCCGGTGAACCGGGGGCTGAACTGCATCAAGGGCTATTTCCTCTCCAAGATCATGTACGGCAAGGACCGTCTGACCACCCCGTTGCTGCGCAAATCTAACGGCGTCTATGACAAGAACGGTGACTTCGAACCTGTCAGCTGGGACGAAGCCTTCGACGTGATGGCCGAGAAGTGGAAAGAGGCGCTGGCCAAGAAAGGCCCGACCAGCGTGGGCATGTTCGGCTCGGGACAGTGGACCGTGTGGGAGGGCTACGCTGCGGCCAAAGTGATGAAGGCCGGGTTCCGCACGAACAACATCGACCCGAACGCGCGGCACTGCATGGCCTCGGCCGTGGTGGGCTTCATGCGTACCTTCGGCATTGATGAACCGATGGGCTGCTATGACGACCTCGAACATGCCGACACGTTCGTGCTGTGGGGTTCGAACATGGCCGAGATGCACCCGATCCTGTGGTCGCGCCTGACCGACACGCGCCTGACCAAGCCGGGCGCGCAGGTACATGTGCTGTCGACCTTCGAGCACCGCTCGTTCGAGCTGGCCGACAACGGTATCATCTTCAAGCCGCAGACCGATCTGGCGATCCTGAACTACATCGCAAACCACATCATCCAGACCGGCGCGGTGAACGAGGAGTTCGTCAAGAACCACGTCAACATCACCAAGACCGCTACCGACATCGGTTACGGCCTGCGCGAGACCAACCCGCTGCAACAGGCCGCTGCGAACCCGGACTCGGGCAAGCTGGAGCCGATCTCGTTCGAGGAATACGCCGCCTCGGTTGCCGACTACACGCTGGAGTACGTCTCCGAGTTGTCGGGCGTGCCGGCGAACCAGCTTGAGCAACTGGCCAAGGAATATGCCGACCCGAACCGCAAGGTCATGAGCCTGTGGACCATGGGCTTCAATCAGCACACACGAGGGTCCTGGGTGAACTCGTTGATGTACAACGTGCACCTGCTGGTGGGCAAAATCTCCGAGCCGGGCAACTCGCCGTTCTCGCTGACCGGTCAGCCTTCGGCCTGTGGCACCGCGCGCGAGGTTGGCACTTTTGCGCACCGTCTGCCCGCCGACATGGTGGTGACCAATGATGAACACCGCAAGATCACCGAGACCAAGTGGAACATTCCCGCAGGCACCATTCCGCCCAAGCCGGGTTTCCACGCGGTTCTGCAGAACCGCAAGCTGAAGGATGGTGACCTGAACGTCTATTGGGTGCAGTGCAACAACAACATGCAGGCCGCGCCCAATATCAACGAGGAAGGCTATCCCGGCTATCGCAACCCAGAAAACTTCATCGTCGTATCGGATCCGTACCCAACGGTGACTGCCGTTGCGGCCGACCTGATCCTGCCCACCGCCATGTGGGTCGAGAAAGAAGGCGCCTATGGCAACGCCGAACGCCGCACCCAGTTCTGGCGTCAGCAGGTCAAGGCCCCGGGCGAGGCCAAGTCGGACCTGTGGCAGCTGATGGAGTTCTCGAAACGCTTCACCGTCGAGGAGGTTTGGGACGAAGAGCTGCTGGCCAAGATGCCCGAGCATCGCGGCAAGACCCTGTTCGACGTACTGTTTGCCAACGGCAAGATCGACCAGTATCCGCTGTCGGAAACCGCCGAAGGGTTCCACAACGATGAGTCCGAGCATTTCGGCTTCTACGTCCAGAAGGGCCTGTTCGAGGAATATGCCAGCTTTGGCCGCGGCCACGGGCACGATCTGGCGCCCTTCGAAACCTATCATCAGGCTCGCGGGCTGCGCTGGCCGGTCGTGGACGGGAAAGAGACGCTCTATCGCTTCCGCGAGGGCTACGATTCCTATGTGCCTGAGGGTGCCGGCGTCAAATTCTATGGTCACAAAGACGGCAAGGCCAAAATCATCTTTGCGCCCTACGAACCGGCAGCAGAGGAGCCGGACGAAGAGTTCGATCTGTGGCTGTGCACCGGCCGGGTGCTGGAGCACTGGCATTCCGGGTCGATGACCCGCCGCGTACCCGAGCTTCACCGCGCCTTCCCCGCCGCCGTGGTGTTCATGCACCCCGAGGACGCCAAGGAACGCGGTGTGCGCCGCGGGCAGGAGATCGTGCTGTCCACGCGCCGCGGCGAGGTGATCAGCCGGGTCGAGACCCGCGGGCGCAACAAGGTGCCGCGTGGCCTCGTGTTCATGCCGTGGTTCGACGAGGGCCAGCTTACCAACAAGCTGACGCTGGATGCGACCTGCCCGCTGTCCAAAGAGACGGACTTCAAGAAATGCGCCTGCAAGGTCGAGCGGGCGTAAGGGCAGGAATCGCAGAGGACGGGTGTGATGTCTCTGGTCGGCAAACCTCTTTCGCCGCAACGGCGCCGGTTCCTGCAGGATTCGGCGCGCGCGGCGGGTGGCTGTTTGGTCGCCGGGTCTTTGCTGGCCTATCTGGCCCGCGACGCCCGCGCCCTGCCGGCCGAGGCCTTGCGCCCACCGGGGGCGTTGCCCGAAGATGGCTTTCTGGGCGCCTGCGTTCGCTGCGGGCTGTGCGTCCGTGATTGTCCCTATGACACGCTGAAGCTGGCCGAGTTGGGCATCGATGCGGTTGCGACAGGTACGCCGTACTTCATCGCCCGCGACGTGCCCTGCGAAATGTGCGAAGACATCCCCTGTGTTGCGGCCTGCCCGACCGGGGCGCTGGACAAGGGGTTGCAGGACATTGACGACGCCAAGATGGGTGTTGCGGTTCTTGTGGACCAGGAGAACTGCCTGAACTTCCTGGGGCTGCGCTGCGACGTGTGCTATCGGGTCTGCCCTGTCATCGACGAGGCGATCACGCTGGAGCTGTCGCACAATGACCGGTCCGGCCACCATGCGATCTTTGCGCCGACGGTTCATGCCGACCGCTGCACCGGCTGTGGCGTCTGCGAGAAAAGCTGCGTTTTGCCCGAGGCCGCGATCAAGGTTTTGCCCGCCCGCCTGGCGCGCGGCAGTTCGGCCGAACATTACCGCAAGGGATGGGAAGAAAAGGCCGAAAAGGGCGGACCGCTGGTCGAAGGCATCATCGATCTGCCCGATCGCCTGCCCGGACCGGGCGCGGACAACCTTGCCGCGCCGGGCGGATACGAACCGGGCTACAACCTTCCGGGGGCAGGCCAATGACGGCGCGGACACATATGCCCGTCGGGCACGAGGCCCGCGAGGTCAAGGGATGGTTCGGCGCCCATCGGTTCCTGCTGCTGCGGCGGTTCAGTCAGGTGTTCTTTCTGGTCCTGTTCCTGCTGGGGCCGTGGTTCGGCATCTGGATCGTCAAGGGCACGCTGGCCGGATCGCTGACGCTGGACGTGCTGCCGCTGACCGATCCGTTCATCCTGCTGCAGGGGCTGGTGGCCGGCCATTGGCCGGAAATGACCGCGCTGGTCGGCGGGCTGATCGTTCTGGTGGCCTATGCGCTGATCGGCGGGCGGGTCTATTGCTCGTGGGTGTGCCCGATCAACCCGGTTACGGATGCCGCGCATTGGCTGCACCGTCGGCTGGACCTGCCCAAGGGCTGGCAGCCCAAACGCAGCACCCGGCTGTGGATATTGGCGACCGTTTTGGTCGTGTCGGCGCTGACCGGCGTAATCGCATGGGAACTGGTGAACCCCATCACCATGCTGCACCGCGGGCTGGTCTTTGGCATGGGTTTTGTCTGGGCGATGGTCGTGGCGATCTTTGTCTTTGACCTTTTCGTGGCCCGGCATGGATGGTGTGGCCATATCTGCCCGGTCGGGGCCTTCTACGGCCTGATTGGCGCCAAAAGCCTGCTGCGGGTCAGCGCCAGCAACCGTGCCGCCTGTGACGACTGCATGGATTGCTATGCGGTCTGTCCGGAGAGCCAGGTTATTTCGCCCGCACTGAAGGGCAAGCCGGGATCCAGCCCGCTGATCCTATCGCCCGATTGCACCACGTGCGGCCGCTGCATCGATGTGTGCTCGGTCGATGTCTTCAAACTTACCCACCGGTTCGATGACGCCGTCGTCGCGCCACCCGATCCAGCCGCCGCGCCAGAACCGCGCGCCGCCAGACCTGCCTAAGGGAGTGCCAAGATGAAAAAATCAATAGCGACAGGCGCAATAGCCCTGATCCCTGTTCTTCTTGTGACCGGGCTTGCCTTTGCGCAATCCGCGTCCGTGACCACGTTGCGAGGCGTGGACATCGATGATCCGGCCATCCTAGATGATGTGCACCGCAACATCGAAGGGCGCATGCAGCGCAACTATCGCCAGCAGCCGCCGCTGATTCCGCACAAGATCGACCAGTACCAAATCGACATCCGCACCAATCAGTGCCTGTCCTGCCACGACTGGACCAAGGCCGGTGAGCGCAACGCGCCGACCCTGTCGATGACCCACTATCTGGATCGCGAAGGCAACGAGCTCGATCAGATCGCGGGCACCCGGTATTTCTGCAACCAGTGCCATGTGCCGCAGGCGGATGCGCCGGCCCTGGTCGACAACCTGTTCCAGCCCTCGGCCGGAAACTGATCCAGCTTTGGACTGAAAGGAGCACCGAATATGGCAGACTCTCCTGAAAAGCGCGGCTTGATCGGTCGCATCTGGGCGTGGATCTGGACACCGGCCGCCGCGTTCAGCGCAGGCTTTCTGGTTCTGGCGGGCTTTCTGGCCGGCATCCTGTTCTGGGGTGGGTTCCACTGGACGCTTGAGATGACGAATACCGAAGAATTCTGCGTCTCGTGCCACACGATGGAAACCAACCTTGGCGAATACCGGGAAACCATCCACTACAACAACCATTCCGGCGTACGGGCCATCTGTTCCGATTGCCACGTGCCCAAGGAATGGAGCTTCAAGATCGAAGCCAAGATCATGGCGGTGAAAGACGTCTATCACGAGCTGGTCGGCACCATCAGCACGCCCGAGAAATACGAGGATCACCGCCTGCAGATGGCCTCGGCCGTGTGGAAAAAGATGAAGGCGTCGGACAGCCGCGAATGCCGCAACTGCCACAATTTCGAATACATGGACTTCACCATTCAGGAAACGCGAGCCGCCAACGAACATCAGCGTGCGATCGACGAGAACATGACCTGCATCGACTGCCACCAGGGCATCGCGCACAGCCTGCCGCCGGGCTATCTGGAGGAGTATCAGAAAGTGGTCGCCTCGCTGGATCCGGTGACCGGCACTGAAATTGCGCAGAGTACCGGCGCGGCCGAGATCCGATCATTCCTGAACAGCGCATCCGACTAGGAGTGGCACGACATGCTTGAGATTCTTGGAACAATCGGCGGCAACATCCTGAGCCTGCCCGGCATTCTGGGCCTTGCGGTGGGCATGATGACCCGCCAACTGTGGTTGGCCGCGACGATGGGCGCGGTGATCGGCATACTGGAAACCCTGGCTTTCGCGCATTGGACCTTTGCCAAGGTCGAGCCCATGGAGCTGATCATCGGCGTTCTGGTCGGTGTTTGCGCCAGCAGCATTGGTTGTCTGATCCGCCAGAAAGGGGCGACCGTCTAGGCGACAGTCGCCGCTTACTCTTTGCGGTTCTTCAGGTGTTTCAGAACGGCGCTTGCGATCATGGTCACCAACCCGGGGGCAAGCGTTCCCAGAGGGTCGCGTGAGACGGTTCTAAGGTCGCGGACCGTCTCGCGAGCCTCTGACATCATGTCCTGAACCTCGGCCTCGATATCGCCGATCGCCATGTCGCGCAGTTCTGCTACTGGCGCAGTGTCGGCCTCGGCGCTGACCGAGTTGGCGATAGCCGCGAGTATCAGCGCCACGATCAGGTTGATCAGGGCGATGACCAGTGCAGCCAACGGTTTGGACATCACTGACGCCAGAGCAAGATAGCCCGCGACATTCAGCATGATGATGGCCAACCCGCCCGCCAATCCGGCCGCGGCGAAAAAACCTGCGCGTTTGGCCAAGACGGTCATGTTCCGCTGAGCGATCAGCCGTTCGGTGCGCAGGATGATGGAAATGTTTCGGGAAATGCGGCTCATCTGACTGTCTCCTACCTGGACCGACCGATCACGTAGCCCAGAGCAAAAACGCCCAGGGCGAACAGGATGGCTTTCTTGTGTGGCATGGCATCCAACTCGGCCAGCGCGGTCTCGATCTCACCGGACCAGTCTTCGAACTCGGCCGACAGCTTATCGGGAATGTCCTGGACGGCCTCTTTCACCTTTTCGCCCGCCTTGCGCGCGCCCGTTTTTTTCTCCTCGGCCTGCTCTTCAAGCTGCCGCTTCAACTCAGCGACCTGCTGTTCAAGTTCCGCTTTGGTAACCATTGGCGTTGTCCTTTCGTGGAGCGGCCAGTCGCGCGGGCGATGGGCCGAAAATTCGGTTTGGCGGCATCGAGATCAGTCTTTGGGGCCCACACGGCCATCGCCCGACATCAGTATGGCGATGGGGCGCGTAGCCGGAATGTGGGTCAGAATGATCATGATGCAGACAGTGATCGGCACGCTCATCAGCGCACCGGGAATGCCCCAGATCGCGGTCCAGAATGTCAGGGCCAGTATGACCATGAGGGGGGACAAGTTCAGGCTTTTGCCCAGCAAGGTCGGCTCAAGAATATTTCCGACCGAGAATTGCACGGCCCCGCATCCCAACAGCACCATCAGGAACGGGCTCAGTTCCTCGAACTGGACAAGAGCGACCAGAGAGGGCAGGGCGACACCGATGATCGAGCCGACCGTGGGGATGAAATTCAACAGAAAGGCCAGAACCGCCCAGGTCTCGGCGAAATCCAACCCGACCGCCCACATGACAAGAAAGCTGCCGAACCCGGTTAGCGCGCTGACGAAAGTCTTAATCCCGACATAGCGCTGGATGCTGGCGGACGTGCTGTGCAGCACGTTGCGAACTTTGTTGGCAAGCATTGGATCCGAGATCGCGAGGTCAATCTTGGTTTGCATCGGCACGCGTTCAACCAGCATGAACGGCACATAGAGCAGTACAAGGAAGAAGGCGCTGAGAAAGGCGCCGGCGGACCCGATGATGCTGCCGGCAAAACCCGACAGGTTGATCTGGCTCAGCGCCTTCTGGGCCGCGGCATAGTTCTCGTTGCCGACGAGGGCGACAAGTTTTGCCAGAATACCGGACAAGCGCTCTTCGTATTTCGGGAAAGCCTCGGACACCAGACTGGCCTGGCTGGACAGGATCGACAGGATGATCAGCAATCCAAACAGGATCAGGCACAAGGCCCCAAGATGCGCCATCCATTTCGGTACGGAATGGCCCAGAATGACGATCCGGTGGATCCGGTCAGATGTTGCAGTAAGCAGCACAAACAACAGTATGGCGAAGGAAAGCGGTATTAGAACCGAGGACGCCAGCACCAATGACGCGATGGTCAGAAACAGCAGAACAACCAGCTGATACCAGAAGGTCAGCCCAGGCTTGCCCACGCGCTGGTTGTCGGCCTTGGGTTGAGTTGCCATGCACGTCTCCTGCGGGCTCAGCACCATTGCGGCCCGCCACCGTTGGTCGGTTCCGCCATTAGGCACAGATATTCGGCTGTTCTCAAACAAAATTCTCGAAAGAGTTGATTTCTGGACAGGTTGCAAACGGGTCTCTACGCTCGGCCTTGGATCAAATCCAAGGACCAAAGCCCATGCGCCGCACATCGACCAACTCGCTGCTTGTCATCGCACTTGCGATCAGCGCAGGCATCGCGATTTGGGGTCTTGTCGACCCGGCGGGGCTGGGCCGGTTGGCGTCTGCCGCGGTTGCGACGCAGTTCGAAAGCCGGGGCTGGTTCATCATGCTCGAGGCCAGCGGCCTGTTGTTCGTTGCGCTGTTTCTGGCCTTTTCGCGCTTTGGGCGCATCCGGTTGGGGCCGGATGGTGCCGAGCCCGAGTTTTCGACCCCCGCATGGATCGCCATGCTGTTTGCGGCCGGGATGGGGGTTGGGCTGCTGTTTTATGGTGCAGCCGAGCCGCTGACCCATTTCGAAGCGCTCAGAAAATACGAGCCCGATCCGAGGGCCGCCGGGAACGCGCTGTTCGTAACTTACCTGAACTGGGGCTTTCATGCTTGGGCAATCTACGGGGTGGTCGGTCTGATCATTGCCTATTTCGCCTTCCGCCGTGGGGGCACTCTGCTGCTGAGCGCGCCGTTGAACGACGCTCTGGGGTCGGCCCCGTGGGTTCGGGCGATGGGCTGGGGCTTTGACCTTCTGTCAATCGTTGCCATTGCCGTGGGTTTGGCTGGCTCGCTGGCCATGGGGGTGTTTCAGGTGCAAACCGGGTTGGCCGGATTGCTTGGCGTAGCGGATTCGGCGGCTCTGACGCTTCCGGTCTTTTTCGCCATGTGTGTGGCCTTTGTCATCCCTCTGCGCCGGGATTTGGGGGACGGCATGGCCAAACTGTCCAATGCTGCGATGCTGATTGCCGTGGCAATGATGATCTATCTGTTGATCCTTGGCCCCACCTCATACCTGATGAACGGTATCGTGAGCGGCTTCGGGAGATACGTGTTCCACGTTCTGCCCGCCGGGTTTGCCACAGCCGAGTTCTTTGGTGACGATCTCGTCAACTGGTTCCAGGATTGGACTCTGAACTATATGATCTGGTGGCTGGCCTGGTCGCCGTTCGTCGGTATCTTCATCGCCCGGATTTCCCGGGGCAGAACGATCCGGGCGTTTCTTCTGGGTGTGATCGTCGCACCAACCTTGTTCTCGATCCTTTGGTTTGGCGTGTTTGGCGGGCTTGGGTTTTTTGATGCGCTGCGGCAGCAAGGCTCCCTGTCCGTGGTCAATCAGCAGAACCTGGATGCGACCACATTCGCGTTGCTTCAGCGGTTTCCACTGTCGGGGCTAACGCAGACAGCGACCATCGTCGCGGCGTTTCTGTTTGTGGTCACCAGCGTTGTCAGCGCCGGATTTACCCTTGCGATGATCGGAACCGGTGGTGATGAAAACCCGTCTCCCCGGATCCGCACGGTGTGGGGGGCAATTCTGGGTGCGTTGGGGCTTGCCATGGTCTTTGTCGGAGATATCGGGCTGGTGCGATCTGTCATCGCAATTTCGGCGATCGCCTTTGTTTTCATCGTTCCGGTTCTGGTGGTCTGTCTGTTCCGGGTGCTGGCGCTGGAGGAAGGGCCATGACAGGCGAGTTTCTGGATACCGTTCTGAACGTCACCGTCTTTCTTTACTTGGGCTTTCTGATCTGGCTGTGCCTGCGCCCGGATCCTTGAGGCCCGTTTGCCGGGAAAGGGGATGTCACCATCCGTCAAACCTGATGGACGTAACCCAAAGAACGCGCGCGTTTTCCCTGCAGGTTGAATTGCAGCCATGCCCCATGCTGCGGTCGTCATGCAACGAGACACCCGCCTCGATCTCCGAGATATAGGGCAGCATGCGCAAGAGTAGACAACCAACAGCGAACTAAGTCTTGAGCGCCCAAACAGCGTTTTGGCGGAGAACCTTTTGATCTGCTGCCGATCAAGGAAACCGGGTGAGGACCTGGCATTCCGCCCTATTTGCGTCATATGAATATGCGCGCCGGATTCCGGTGTTGACATTTTCTGATCTCGGTTAATAATTTTACCAACTAAAATAATGTGGGTGAGGGCGCGTCTCGTGTATCTGGGTTTGGATCTGGGGACCTCGGGTCTCAGGGGAATTCTTGTGGACGAGGCCGGGCAGGTTCTGGCCGAGGCCGAGGCTGAGATCGCCACGTCGAACCCGCAACCGGGCTGGTCCGAACAAGCCCCGCAGGACTGGATCGACGCCTGTGTAACCGTAATGGGCCGACTGCATGAGACGAACGGCGATGCGCTGGCGCAACTGCGGGCGATCGGACTGAGCGGCCATATGCACGGCGCAACGCTGTTGGATCGGGACGGCGCCGTCCTGCGGCCGTGCGTTCTGTGGAATGACACCAGATCCGCGCAAGAGGCCAAAGAATTGGACCAGACCCCAGGGATGCGCGAGATCACGGGCAATATCGTGTTTCCCGGGTTCACCGCGCCCAAGCTGGAATGGGTCCGTGCCCATGAGCCCGACCTGTTCGCCCGTACGGCCATGGTGTTGTTGCCGAAGGATTATCTGCGGTTCTGGCTGACCGGGGAGTATGTCAGTGACATGTCCGACAGCGCGGGAACGTCGTGGCTGGATGTCGGCGCGCGAGACTGGTCGGACAGGGCGCTGGAGTTGGGTCACATGAGGCCCGATCAGATGCCGCGGCTGGTCGAGGGCGCCGACCCCGGTGGCGAGCTGCGGGAGGAACTGCTCCGGGAGTGGGGGCTGTCCGGCCCGGTTGTGGTCGCTGGCAGCGCTGGCGACAACGCCGCGGCCGCTTGCGGTATCGGCAGCATCGACGAAGGGTCCGGGTTTTTGTCCCTTGGCACCTCGGGTGTGCTGCTGATGGCCCGGAATAGCTATGCACCTGCCCCCGAGACGGCGGTTCATTGCTTTTGCCATGCGGTCCCCCGGCGTTGGATACAGATGGGCGTCATCCTGTCGGCGACCAACAGCCTGAACTGGCTGTCACGCAACCTCGGCCAGTCGGTCGAGGCGCTGGCAGGGGCGCTGCCCGCCCAGCCAAACGGGCCGTCGTCGTTGACCTTTCTGCCCTACCTGTCCGGCGAGCGGACGCCGCACAATGACAGCGCCATCCGAGGGGCTTTTCTGGGCCTCGACATCGCCTCGGGGTCGGCGGATCTGGTGCAGGCGGTGATGGAGGGCGTCGGTTTCGCAATGCGGGATTGCCTTGAGGCCCTGAGGAGCACAGGCACCGAACCGTCGCAGTTGATTGCCGTAGGCGGCGGTGCGCGGTCCCGGTATTGGCTTCAGACCATCGCCACCACGCTGAATGTGCCGCTGGCCCTGCCCAAGGGGAGCGCGTTCGGGGCTGCGACTGGTGCCGCGCGGCTGGCCATGTGCGCTGCCGGGGACGCAACACCCGAACAGGTCATGACCCCACCAGAGATCGACGCCGTCATCGAGCCGCAGAGTGATTTGACCGAAGCCTATGACAGCGCCTACAGACGATACAGAGCGTATTACAAGGCCCTGGCGCCATTGGCTGGATGATGAACAAAAGTCGCAATGATTGCACTGATATCCCGGTTGCCGACCTGCGAGATGGGGACATGCGGGTGTCATTGCTGGGCTATGGGGCGATCACGCAAGGGTGGTGGTACAAGGACCAACCGCTGATCCTTGGCTATGACGACCCGACCGAATACCTGAACGACCCGTTCTATCTGGGCGCGCTCGTCGGGCGGGTCGCCAACCGGATCGGCGGCGCAGGGTTCGATTTGGACGGCACCCATCATGCGCTGATTGCGAACGAAGGGTCGAATACGCTGCATGGGGGGCATGAAGGGCTCTCGCGCCAGTTTTGGCAGGTCGAGCAGCTCTCGCCGCGCGAGGCGGTGCTGGTCCATGTCTCACGTCACGGCGTGGGCGGATTTCCGGGGGCTGTTCGGTTCGAGGTCGGGGTCCGGTTGGAATTCCCTCGCCTGACATATTCGATCTCCGCCTGGCCGGACAGGCCGACCCCGATCAGCATCGCGCAACACAACTACTATACGTTGGGGTCTGCTCAAGGCATCTCCGAGCACCGATTGCAGTTGGCGTCGGATCGTCACTTGGAGCTGGACGATCAGGGGATACCGCATGGCGGGATCGTCGACTCTGCATCGGTCGGGCTGGATTTCGCCGCCCCCCAACCGATCGGGCAGGCCGCCATGGACCTCGATCATTTCTTTCTGTCCCGCACCCGCGGTATGGTGGCCCAACCGGTGGCCACCCTTGCGGCGCCGTCGGGTCTGACGATGACGGTCCATTCCGATCAGCCCGGGGCGCAGATCTACTCTGCCGCCCATCTGTCCGCGCCATTTGCGCCGCATGCCGGGGTCTGTATCGAACCATCAGGCTATCCGAATGCGCCGAACGTCGCCGCGTTCCCTTCGATCATATGCACGCCCGACAAGCCGTATCACCAGACGCTGATACTTGAGATCTCCGAGGCAGGGGCATGAGCGTGATCCGTTCCTTATCGGCCTTGGCTGTTCTCGCCAGCTTTGCCACCGGGACAGCGGCCCAGAACCTGGGCCCGCCTCCCGAGTTCATCGAGCCCGACCTTGCCATCGTGGAACTGGGTCAAATGCTGTTCTACGACCCGATCCTGTCGGGAAACGAAAACATCAGTTGCGCCACCTGCCACCACCCAAGGTTTGGGACCTCGGACGGGATGTCGCTGGGCGTCGGAGAAGGCGGGGTGGGGCTGGGCAGCGCCCGCGGGCTTGGGTCCGACAACCTGCCCGAACAGCGCATCCCGCGCAACTCCCCGGCCCTCTGGAACCTTGGCGCGACCGAGTTCACGACGTTCTTCCACGATGGCAGGCTCGAGGATGATCCAGAGCAACCTTTCGGCATCAGAACACCGTTGGGGCAGCATATGCGGCCGGGGTTCCGCTCGGCATTGGCGGCTCAGGCCATGTTCCCGGTTCTGTCGCCGGATGAGATGGCCGGACATTACTCGGAAAACCCGATCAGCAAGGCGGTGCGCCTGGGCCTTCTGACGCAACAGGGTGGTGCATGGGACCTGATCGCCGGGCGGGTGGTTGCGGTTACGGAGTATCAACGGATGTTCCGCGACGTGACCCCCGAAAAGGAGGTCTCGTTCGCAGCCATCGCCAACGCGATTGCCGATTTCATCGCCTTTGAATGGCGTGCCGACAACAGCCCCTTTGATCGCGCGATGCGCGGAGAGGAACCACTGCCGCCCGACGCGGCGCGCGGTATGCAGCTGTTTTACGGCAAGGCCGGCTGCGGATCGTGCCATTCGGGGTGGTTTCAGACCGACCACGGGTTTCATGCGATCGCGATGCCGCAGATCGGCCCGGGAAAGGCTGCTCGGTTTGAAAACCACTTCCGAGATGATGGCCGACTGCGCGTAACCGGTGCAGCCGAAGATGCGTTTGCGTTCCGAACGCCGTCGCTGCGCAATGTCACGCTGACTGCGCCCTATGGCCACGATGGCGCCTATGCTCGGCTCGAGGACGTGGTTAGGCACCACCTTGACCCCGAAGGCGCGTTGCGGCGCTACTCGATCGAAATGGCAGAGCTGCCCGCCTTTCCCGGAGCCGATGATCAACGGCCGCTACAGGATCCGGCCTTGGTCGATGCCATCGCCGCGGCCAACGAGTTGCAACCGATTGCTCTGTCAGACGCAGAGATCAACGACATCCTGAGTTTTCTGGCCGCGCTGGAGGATCCCGCCGAACGGCTGGGTGTACCAGAGCGGGTGCCCAGTGGGCTGCCAGTCGACAAGTGATCAGCGCCGCAGTCGGATGATCCGGTTGGTGTCGTATGTCTCCCAGTCCGAGGGGTCTCCGCCGGGCCAGACAACACGAGTGTCCACGGTCTTGGCATTGCCCAGACCGAAATGCTGCGGCCCGGCCATCCCGCTGGCATGGCCGCCGCCGATCGTGATCTCGCGGGTCTGAATTCCGGCAGCGGTCCGGACTTCGACAAAGGCACCGATGGCCTGCGAATTGACGTCATGCTGGCCCAGATCCACCATGATCCAGTTCCCCGCGGCGGGCTGGTTCTGATAGATTTCGGCCGGTGATCCGCGATTGACCACAACCAGGTCCAGCCAGCCGTCATTGTTCAGATCATGCAGTGCGGCGCCGCGAGATTTTGCCATCGATGCCACACCGGCCTCAGCCGCGGATTCGAAAAACTGACCGGATTCCAGCTGCAGCAACAGGCTGTTGGGGTCGTCCTGCGCCGCATCCGGCATCTGCTCGACATTGCCCTTGGCGACGAAAATGTCGTCACGCCCATCGTTGTTCACATCCGCGAATTGCGCGTGCCAACCGGTCGATGGTCGCCCGTCCGCGCCGATGTGCGGCCGGTGTGCGGTCGTGCCCTTGTCATAGGTCGCATCACGCCATGTGGGACCGCCGGCTTCGGGGTCGAAAATCTGGAACTTTTGATCTCCCATCGAGGTCAGGTAGACATCGGGATAGCCATCCCCCGTCAGATCGCGCGACGCGATGCCCATGCCCCAGATCGAATAGGGCAGCCAGCCTTCGGCTTGATCATACAGGCGCGGAGTATCTTCCATCGCCCACATCTGTTCCTGTCCGTCTCGGACATAGTAGTGCCGATCGTTGCTGATCCGCAGATCCGCGCGCCCGGTCCGGCCCCAATCCGAGAACAAAGCCGACAGCGCACAGTATCCGGGTTCCAGCCGAACGGGCGGGCCATAGGTTTCGCCAAGGGGGCGGTACAGCAGAGTGGGGCCGCATGCCTCGAATGGGCCATTCGGATTATCGCGGTCCACATAGGTTCCGAAGGCCAGAGTGGGCAGTGTCTGCCCGGGTTCCCATGTTGCCGAGAAGGCCGTGGTCCAATGGTCATCGGAGTTAAAACCAAGCCCCGCGAATGGGCTGAACCGGCAATCGGGCCCACCTTTGAGCAACAGGTCCGCCCCAACGCGCAGAACCACAAGGTCCAGGATGGCGTCGCCGTCGATGTCCATCGGGTAGGCGCCGGTCACACCTGTCAGTGACAGCGGCTCCGGCGTGTTTGCCTGAAAGGAGATTTGCGCCTGAGAGGTGTTTCGGAACAGCTGCGATGGGTTCGCCCCACCAGCAAGGAAGAGTTCCGGCAAGCCGTCCCCGCTGCAGTCGAAAACCGCGACGCCGCCACCCACAAAATGCTCCCAGCCGCCGTCGTAGACATGAGAGGGAATGTCGATCGGTTGATACCGGGGGATGGCAGGATCGGCACTGGCGGTCGTGGCGAAGGCCGCCACCAAGGCGAGTTCAGCTCGCATGGGCTGCGATCTCTTGCACCTTTAGGATCGACACTTGTTCGATCCCGTAGGCCGCCGCGCCCTTGGCCCACATGAGGTCGCCCCAATGATGTACCTTGATCTCGGGCAGGGCGGTGTCGACATTCACCACTCCGTTTCGAATGCGCGCCATCACGTCGTCCGAACACAGGTGCTCAAAGCTGACCCGGGCTCCGGACAGAATGATGCAATCGGGGGCAAACAGATTGATCAGGTTGGACAGGCCCAAGCCGAACATCTGGCCCGCGCGGGCCAGAACGGAAATCGCCCGTTGGTCCCCGGCGTGCGCGCGGTCGTGAATGTCGGAAACGGTTTCCAGCGCGCTGCTTTGCCCGGCGACCGTCATTTCTCGGATCAATGCATAGTCGCCGACATAGGCCTCGAGGCATCCCCGTTGCCCGCATTGGCACAGCGCCCCGTCCAACTGGACCTTGGCGTGCCCGAATTCGGCCCCGCAGCCATGGTTGCCCCGGAACAGCTTGCCGTCCAGAACGATGCCCAGTCCGACACCGTGTTCGATCGTGACGACAAGAAAGTTCGACAGGCCCTTGCCCAAGCCGAAGAGCTGTTCGGCCTTGGCCACCAGGTTTGCATCGTTTTCAATGAAGGCCGGGCAGGGCAGGCCTTCGTCCAGAAACGCGGCGAAGTTCACATTGCGCTCGGTGATCGAAGATGACCAGTGCACGAAATTCCTTTCGGCATCGACCAATCCGGCGATGCCTATGGAAACACCTGAAAGCCCGTCGATCGTACGGTCGATCTTTGCGCAGGTCTCCTCAAGCGCAAGGCGCACGGTGCGGACGAAATCGCGCGGGGACATCCTGGCATCTTGCAGGGCGTACATGTGCGAGGTGACTTCGTTGCCTTCGAAATCGACCAGAATGACCGAGATGACCTGACGCGCGACCTTGAGGCCCGCCACAAGATAGGAGGGCCCGTCCAGTTGCAGAAGAACCCGCGGCCGCCCGCGTTTGGCCGATCTGGAATGCGCCTCGCCCTCGGTCTCTCGCACCAGGCCGGCGGAAATCAGGTCAGCGGTTGCGGCGGTGACGGTGGCCGGGCTGGTCTGCAGGGCCGATGCGATATCGATCCGCGAAATCGACCCCTTGGTTCGGATATGCTCCAACACCCGCAGGCGCGTGGCATTCCGTTGGTCCAGCGAGTTTTGAGAAGCCTTGCTTTTCAGCATCTTGTCTCCGCGAATCTTCTGTTGGCCTCAATCTATTGGGATTTGGAGCCTGCGAACAGAGTAAATATTTTACCCGCTGAAATAAATATGATACGCAGAAACACGAGGGCCGCGAATCATGACGCGATGGCCCCATCAACGGGAGGAAATCATGAAACGAATTCTCAGCTTTTCAGCTGCTGTTGCCATGGTTGGCTCGGCTGTCTTTGCCGAGCCGGTCGTCGGCGTAAGCTGGTCCAACTTTCAGGAAGAGCGCTGGAAAACGGACGAAGCGGCAATCAAGTCTGCGCTTGAGGCCGGTGGGGCCGAATATATCTCGGCGGACGCCCAGTCGTCCTCGGCCAAGCAGCTGTCCGACATCGAAAGCCTGATCGCACAGGGTGTGGACGCCCTGATCATTCTGGCGCAGGACGCGCAGGCCATCGGTCCGGCCGTACAGGCCGCCGCGGATGAGGGCATTCCCGTCATCGCCTACGACCGCCTGATCGAGGACGATCGCGCCTTCTACCTGACCTTCGACAATGTCGAAGTGGGGCGCATGCAGGCGCGCGCCGTGTACGAGGCGATGCCCAAGGGAAACTACGTCATGATCAAGGGTTCGCCTACGGATCCGAACGCGGACTTCCTGCGCGGTGGCCAGCAGGAAATCCTTCAGGCGGCGCTGGACAGTGGTGACATCGTGATCGTCGGTGAAGCCTATACCGATGGCTGGTTGCCCGCCAATGCGCAGCGGAACATGGAACAGATCCTGACCGCCAATGAAAACAAGGTCGATGCGGTTGTCGCGTCGAATGACGGGACCGCAGGTGGCGTTGTCGCGGCGCTGACCGCGCAGGGCATGGAAGGTATCCCAGTGTCGGGTCAGGATGGCGATCACGCCGCGCTGAACCGCGTGGCCTTGGGTACGCAGACCGTTTCCGTCTGGAAGGACGCACGCGAGCTGGGCAAGGCCGCCGGCGAGATTGCCGTCGCACTCAGCAGTGGCACCGACCCGTCGGAAATCGACGGAGTGGTCAGCTGGACCTCGCCGGGTGGAACGACGATGAATTCTGTCTTCCTGGCTCCGGTTCCGATCACCAAGGACAATCTGTCGGTTGTTGTGGATGCCGGATGGATCGCGCTGGAAGATCTGTGCCAAGGCGTCGAGAACGGCCCCGCACCCTGCAACTAAACTCCAAAGTCCCCGGCCTGCATGGGCGGGCCGGGGACCCTTGCTGAATTTGAAAGATCGGAAATGACCGAAACTTCGTCTCAGCCGATACCTCAGAAAACCAAGCCAAGCCTGTTCCAACAGCTGGAACTGGACATGCGGCTTTTGGGCATGATCGGCGCATTCGTGATCCTGTGCATCGGGTTCAATATCGTCACTGACGGACGGTTCCTGACGCCCCGCAACCTGTTCAACCTGTCGATCCAATCGGTTTCGGTGGCGATCATGGCCTGTGGTATGGTGTTCATCATCGTAACCCGGCACATCGACCTGTCCGTTGGCGCGTTGCTGGCGACCACCTCGGCGGTGATGGCCATGACGCAGACCGAGTTGTTGCCGCGCGTGTTGGGGATGGGGCTGGACCATCCCGCCACCTGGATCATCACCATCCTGGTCGGTCTTGCCATCGGAACGCTGATCGGAGCGTTTCACGGCTGGATGGTCGGCTACCTGACCATTCCGGCGTTCATCGTGACTTTGGGAGGCTTTCTGGTCTGGCGCAACGTCGCCTGGTATCTGACCAGCGGGCAGACAATCGGGCCGCTGGACAGCAATTTCTTGATGTTCGGGGGAACGAACGGAACCTTGGGAACAACGGCAAGCTGGCTGTTCGGGTTGTTTGCGGCGGCCATTGCGATCTGGGCGCTGTGGGGCAGTCGCCGGGCCAAGGCGGCGCATGGCTTCCCGGTCAAACCCGTCTGGGCCGAGGCAACGCTCGCCGGTATCATTGCGGCGAGCATCCTGGGATATGTGTACATCCTGAACAGCTATGCCATTCCGACGCGCCGGTTGCAGCGTATGTTCGAAGCCCGTGGCGAGACGATGCCCGAGGGCCTGATCGTCGGGTACGGCATCCCGATCTCGGTCCTGATCCTGATCATTGTCGCCGTGACCCTGACGGTCGTGGCCCGCAAAACCCGGTTTGGGCGCTACATCTTCGCGACCGGCGGCAACCCGGACGCAGCCGAGCTGTCCGGCATAAATACCCGCCTGCTGACCGTCAAGATCTTTGCGCTGATGGGCTTCCTTTGCGCGGTTTCGGCGGTGGTCGCCTCGGCGCGGCTGGCCAACCATTCCAACGACATCGGAACACTGGACGAACTGCGGGTGATCGCGGCAGCGGTCATTGGCGGAACCGCCCTGTCTGGTGGCATCGGCACCATCTATGGCGCGATCCTTGGTGCGCTGATCATGCAGGCACTGCAATCGGGCATGGCCATGGTCGGCGTGGATGCGCCGTTCCAGAACATCGTCGTCGGCAGTGTGCTGGTTCTGGCCGTCTATATCGACATCGTCTACCGCAAGCGATTGGGTGGAAAATGACGCAAGCGCAGGGAACTAAGAAAACGCCGCCGGCATCCGGTCGCGGATCCGGGCAACCACCTCTGGTCGAGATGCGAGACATTTCGATCTCGTTCGGCGGGATCAAGGCCGTCGACCAAGTCTCGGTCGACCTGTATCCCGGCGAGGTGGTGGGACTGCTGGGGCACAACGGGGCTGGCAAATCGACGCTGATCAAGGTCCTGTCCGGAGCCTATCAGATGGACCACGGGCAGATCCTGATCGATGGCAAACCGGTCGAGATCAACAACCCGCGCGACGCGCGGGCCAACAATATCGAGACGATCTACCAGACCTTGGCCCTGGCCGACAATCTGGACGCCACCTCGAACCTGTTCCTGGGACGCGAAATGACGACGCCTTTCGGTCTGGTCAACGACGCGGCGATGGAGGCCGAATGCCGTAAAATCATGGCGCAGCTGAACCCCAACTTTCAGAAGTTCAACGATCCGGTTTCGGCTCTGTCCGGTGGCCAGAGACAGTCGGTGGCCATCGCGCGGGCTGTCTATTTCAACGCCCGCATCCTGATCATGGACGAACCGACGGCCGCCTTGGGTCCGCACGAGACGCAGATGGTGGCCGATCTGATTCACCAGCTCAAGGCGCAGGGGATCGGAATTTTCCTGATCGACCACGACGTACACGCAGTCATGGATTTGTGTGATCGGGCCTCGGTCATGAAGAACGGCAAGCTGGTCGGCACGGTCGATATCGCGGACGTGACCGACGACGATCTGCTGTCGATGATCATTCTGGGTAAGCAGCCCGGGCAAAACTCGGAATAGGGGGCAGGTATGACAAGCGGTTTCTTCGAGGGTATCGAAAAGGTCCGGTACGAAGGCGTAGACAGTCGGAACCCGCTGGCGTTCCGTCACTATGACCCGGACGAAGTGGTGTTGGGCAAGCGCATGGAGGACCATCTGCGCTTTGCCGTCGCCTGGTGGCACTCTTTCGCATGGGAGGGCGGAGACCCGTTCGGCGGTCCGACCCTTGTTCGCCCGTGGCACCCGCAAGACGACATGGGACGCGCCCGGATGAAGGCCGATGTCGCCTTTGAGATGTTTGAAATACTGGGACAGCCCTATTTCTGCTGGCACGACGCGGATATTCGCCCCGAACAGGGCAACTTTGCCGAAAACTTGCGCACGCTCGAGGAAATCACCGACTATATCGGTGAAAAGATGCAGGCGTCGGGAACCAAGCTGCTTTGGGGCACCGCCAACATGTTCAGCCATCGCCGCTGGATGGGGGGTGCCAGCACGAACCCTGATCCGGACGTCTTTGCTTTTGCCGCAGCAACTGTGAAATCCTGTATGGACGCGACCCACAAGCTGGGCGGCGAGAACTATGTGTTGTGGGGCGGGCGCGAAGGCTACGAGACGTTGCTGAACACCGATCTGGGGCTGGAACTGGACCATATGGGACGGTTCCTGAACATGGTGGTCGACTACAAGCACAAGATCGGGTTCAAGGGCACCATCCTGGTCGAGCCGAAGCCACAGGAACCCTCCAAGCACCAGTACGACTATGACGCCGCAACCTGCATCGGGTTTCTCAGGAAATACGGGCTGGAAAACGAAGTGAAGCTGAACCTGGAACAAGGCCACGCGATCCTGGCTGGCCACAGCTTTGAACATGAGATCGCCGTAGCGGCGGCCGAGGGTATGCTGGGTTCGATCGACATGAACCGGAACGATTATCAATCTGGATGGGACACCGACCAGTTTCCCAACAACGTGCCCGAAGTCGCGTTGGCCTACTACTACATCCTCAAGGCCGGAGGGTTTTCGACCGGGGGCACGAATTTCGACGCCAAGATCCGCCGCCAGTCAATCGACCCCGAGGATCTTGTCGCGGCGCATGTGGGCAGCATGGACGTCTGTGCCCGCGGGTTGAAGGCCGCGGCCGCGATGATCGAGGATGGCGGGCTTGATGCCGCGTTGACCGACAGATATTCCGGATGGGATAGCCCGAAGGCGCAATCGATGCTTGCTTCATCGCTGGATGAAATCGCAGCCCGTGTGTTGGCCGAAGGTATCAATCCCGAGCCTCGATCCGGAAGGCAGGAGCGCTTGGAGAACTACGTCAACAGGTTTGTCTGACGGCTAAAGGTTCAACGGTTCCGCGCCCAGAAGCCTCGGATTGGTCCGGTTTCATCAGCCGGTACTCGCGACGTAAGACCGGCGGTGCACCACCGGGCCATATCCGAATGCGTGTTGTGGGCGTCGGACCCCGCGGAGGGGGGACAATTGACCCGGGGGCCTTCTGGATTCAATCAGATGCCGGGACTACCAGCCCAAGTTCTTTGTCCGATGCCGTCCCGGCGTATTTGTCCCGCGGCGGCATTGGCCTCAACTTCCAATGTGGCTCGAACGCAAAGCTCGACACTTTGCGGCCGCCCACCAACGCTCCGTTTCCGGCACCCAAGGCATAGTCGTAGTAGAGTTTCACGATTTCTTCTTGTGTCACCTGCCCCGTGGCCTCATGGGCCATGCAGGCGGCTTTCCAGTTTCGGACTCTGTCGTACTCGCCGTTTTGCGGGAGTTCAAAGTCTTCGTAGTATTCCAGAAACCAGAAGCGTTGGAACATCGGTGTTAATACCGCCTCGGCCAACCCGAACTGATCGAACAGAAAAACACCGTTCGGGTTGTGGGTCAGAAGAAAGTCATTGAGGTCACGATAAAGCGCGAGCAGTTTTTCGTTGTGGGCATCTTTCTGCGCGGGGTCCTGGTTCATCACATAGACGTAGCCGGTCATCGTGAAGGCGCCCTCTTTGGCAATCAGCATCGACTCGACCGCATGCTCGGCCGGGTCGCTGCGCCGCAGCTTTGGCCCTTCGAGCATTTCATCGAGATAGCGCAGGATCACGAGGCTTTCCTTGATGATCTGCCCGTCCGGAGTCTCGAGAACCGGCAGAGCGGTCGTTCCGCGCGTTTTCTTCAGCAGCTCTGGATCGCGGGGTTTGGTGATGTCCACGACGCGGAACTCCACCCGGTCCCTCATCCCCCGCAACGCCAGCAGAATTTCAAGCCGCTGTGAAAAGGGACACACGGGAATATGATAGACGATGTGCTGGGTCATGACGTTCAATCCAATGGAGGGCCAGTAAATGACAGGTTATACTTGGCGGCTACGGCCTCGATGTCCGGCATGTCTTCCGGAATTTTGTGCTGGGCCGTTGCCATGGCGTGGAAAAAGCCCTCGAAACCTCCCGGTGTGAGAATGACAAGGTGACGGCTGGGCTCATCACTGATGACCTTGAACGTGTGCTCCTTTCCGCGGGGTATGAAGATGCTTTCGCCCGGGCCGACACGCGTTTCGACACCTTCGACCCAGACTTTGCAGACACCGGTCAAAATCACGAAGACTTCGTCTTCAGCGTGATGGATGTGCCGTGGTGGACCGCTTCCGACCGGCGAAAGGCTGTCTACAATCGACATGGCGCCCCCGGTTTCGGCGGGGTCCAGAATTGTTTTGTAACGAACGCCCTGCCATTCAAGCGTGGCGTCATCAACCAGATGATCATGCATCGCTTCTGTCCTCTGATCCGACATGAAACGAAAGCGCTTTCGGTACCTTACTTGTAGGCGAAAAAAACGGTATCAATCTAACGAAAGTTCATAATACGCGGTATTACCGACATGAATTTCGCAACGCTTGATCTGAACCTGCTCCGTGTTCTTGATGCGATTCTGACGGCGGGGTCCACCACCAAGGCAGGGGAAAGACTTGGGGTTTCGCAATCGGCAGTGTCGAATGCGTTGAACCGCCTGCGGCACGCCTTGGGTGACGATCTGTTTGTGCGGCGGGGAAATCAGCTTGTCCCAACGGATTTTGCGGTTTCGATCAAGGACGGGCTGCGTGAGGAACTCAATCGACTGGAAAGTCTGCTGAGCCGCAATGACGATTTCGATCCCAGGCAAGCATCCGAAACCTTCAAGATCGCGGCCAGCGACTTTTTCGCCGAGCTGCTGATGCCCGGCCTGGGGGGTGTTCTGAACCGCAAGGCTCCGAAGATGGTCGCGCAATTGGTGGATCTTGTTCCCGAGAACTATGTCGAGAGTCTTGAGCGCTACAATGCTGATCTCGCGTTGATCCCGGATACAGATGCACCGGATTGGATCAGCCGAGAGGTGCTGTTTCGGTCGTCCTTCATGGTAGTCGGCCGCGTTGACAACCCATTCTTTGTACAGATCGAAGACGGTGCTGAACTCCCGATGGAAACGTTCTGCGCCTTGTCGCATGTGCTGTTCTCACCCGAGGGCAAACTGGCGGCGATGGGTGATGCGGCTCTGGCGAAAGTTGGTCGGAAAAGGCACGTCGCGATGACGCTTCCGGTGTTTTCAGGGGTGTGCCGAGTAGTCAGTGCAAGCGATCTTGTGGCCTTGGTGCCTTCTCAGCTGGCCAGGAAGTTTGCGCCGGAGTTCGGCCTGAAGGTCCTTGCCCCGCCGTTCGAAATCGAACCCGTCAACATCATAGCTATCTGGCACAGACGATCGGATGCAAATCCGATGGCAAAATGGATGCGGCAACAGGTGTTCGATCTGCTGAAGCCGCTGGACACCAGGTAGTCGGATTAGCATGGTTTGAGTTTCTATTTGCTGACGATTTCCATTGAATAGGCGCGGCGGGCCGAGGCCGGCGGCGGCGGGAAGGGCGCGGCAGCCCGGACCTGTGCCAGTGCGACCTGATCCAGCCGGGACGAGCCCGAACTGCGGGCAACGCTGACCGAAGCCAGCGCGCCGTTGTCGGCGATGCGAAAGGCCACCAGAACCGAGCCTTGGATTTTCACGCTTTTGCGCTGGGCTCGCAGAATCTTGCGCTTGACCAGACCAGAATACGTGCTGGCCTCGGCATTGCCCTGCTCCTGCGCGGCGCGGTTCGTCCGTTTCGCCGAGGCCGCCCCGGTCGCCGCGTTGCCGGTGGCGCTGCCCTTTTTACGGCTGACCGCGGCATTGCCGGTCGGGGTGGGTGGTTTTGGAGGCCGGGCCTGCTGCGGCTCGGGTTTTTGCAGGGTCGGCGTATGGGAGTTCTGCCGCTGGGCCAGGGCCTGCGCCTGTAACCTGGTGGCCGGCTGCGCGCGCGCACGGTCCGCCGGGGCCTCTGGCGAGGTCTGTGCTGGGGCAACGGGTGAGTGACGGGTGGTGGCGGGGGGCGGGGACACGGTTCCGGCCGCATAGTCCCGGAACGAGGACCCCAGCGCCACAGGGGCAACTGCGCCACCGCCTTCGATGAGAACTGCCTCGTCCGTGTCGAATTCGAACAGGGCGGCGGCGTGGGTCGCGGCGGCCAGCACGACCAGCACGGTGGCCATAGTGCGGGATTGCGGGATCATGGCAGGCCCCGTTCGGTCACGACGAAGACCCTATTGGCGCCCAGGGCCCGCAGGGCGTCGCTGACCTGTTTCAGCCGCACCGCCGGCAAGGCCCGGTCGGGCACCAGCCGCACGGCATCCAATGGCAGGTCAATCGAGGCGCGCTCGACATAGGCCGCCACATCCGTCAGCTCGGCTCCGCGATATTCCAGCACGCCGTCGGCGCGGATGACCAGCGCATCCGGGGGCTCGCGCCCTTCAAGATCCGCCGTCCGCACCAGTTGCACCGACTTGCCCAGGGGCGGCGCCAGCGTGCCCGCGATCATGAAGAAGACCAGCATCAGAAAGACCACGTTGATCAGGGCGATCGTCGGTTCGCGGCCGGGTTTCGTTTTGGGGGTCAGCCGGATCATCCGATGACCTGCGTGCTGAGGCGGGACACGGGTTCAAGGGCGGTCAACAAGTCGATCAACTGCTGCGAGGTCGCCCCGCCGCCCAGGCTGATCAAGGCCAGCTGGTCGGTTCGGCCGTCGAACCGGGCGGCGACGGCGTCGGGCGCGACTTCGGTGCCGTCGATCAGGATGCGGTCGCGTTCCAGCTTGATGAAGCGGATGGACCGCTGGGCCTGCGACCCGCCCGCCGCGGCGGTGGTCAGTTCGATCTCGGCATATTTCGAGAAGGTCGAGGTGAGCATGAAGAACAGCAGCAGCAGAAAGATGACATCGATCAGGGATGTCATCGACAGGCGCCGGCGCCGCCTCGTGCGGGGTTCAAGCGCCATGGGCCAGCGCCTCGGATGGCGGGATGGCCGGGCGTGGCGCGGCGGCGTGGCCGGGGGCAAACACCGTGCGCAGGGCGCGGTTGGCAAAGACCCGTTCGCGGGTCATGCGCGCCTCGAACCAGGTCAGGACCAGCGAGGTGGGCATGGCCACGGCCAGCCCTGCGGCGGTCGTCATCAACGCAACCCAGATGCCGCCGGCCAGCAGCGCCGGATCCACCGCGTTGCCGGCCTCCTGAAGGGTGCGGAAGGCCTCGATCATGCCCAGCACGGTGCCGAACAGCCCCAGCAGCGGCGCAAGCTGCGAGATTATGTCCAGCACGTTCAGCCCGCGTTCCAGCCCGGCAAAGCGCGCCTCGGCCTCGGCATCGGCGCGGTCCATCAGTTCCGGGCCGTGCCCGTCCAGCGCCATGGCGACCACCGGCGCCAGATAGCTGCGGCTTCGGTCCAGATGCGCGCGCGCGGTTGCCCGGTCGCTGCGGTCCCAGGCTTCGATGGCCAGCGACAGCTCGACATGCCTCCCGACCCCGGCGGCCTTGTATTGCCACAGCTTGTAGAGGATCAGCGCCATTGTCGCGACCGAGGTCGCGATCAACACCGCCACGACCGGGCCGCCCAGGTCCAGAATTGCGGTCAGTCTTTGCAGAAACGCATCCATCGGATCATCCAATCAATTCGGTCTCAAGGCGGCTGCGCAGCGTCAGACCGGACAGGCAGGCATCGGCCAGATCGCCGGGATAGGCGCAGTCCTGCACCCCGTTGATCAGGATCCGGCTGATCTGATTGCAGGCCAGGCCGGCGAATTTGAACTGGCGCACGCGGGGCCGCCCGGCGGGCAGGTCCTGGAAATCCAGCAGTGTCAGCAGGGCCACTTCGCCTTGCGCGCCGAACAGCACCGTTTCATAGACGGCGCCGCCGATATCGGCGGGGTGGGCGTTTTCGACCACGAAGCTCAGCAGGCAGCCCTGATCCTGGTCCACGGCCGAGCTGAGCTCGATCGTGACGCCGCCCGCGCCCTGCGTGTCTTCGGCACTGGCCAACCCCGCCGCCGCGATGGGGGGCAGGGCCAGCAGGACCGCCCGAACAAGATTTTGCACAGCTTTTGTCATGACGGGTCCTTTCCCTGAGGGGTTCAGAAGGTCTTGGCCACGGTCAGCTTGAAATTCCGGCCCGGCGAATTGCGGGTCGACAGGTTCGGCTGATAGGCCTTGTCAAAGATGTTCTCGATCCCCGCGCGCAGCTCGAACCCGGCCAGCGCGCCCTCTTGCGGCAGATAGGTCGCGCGCAGGGTGTTCACCCCGTATCCGGCTACTGGATCGCCCGAGGTATTGAGCCCCGACTTGGCGCCGAAGATCTCCCAGCTGACATCCAGGGTTTCGCCAAACCGCTTGCCCAGGGTTATCCGCGCCGAATCCGTGGGTTCGTTGCGCCACGGCGATCCGATGCCCGCCGCGCTGAACTCGGTGGCGCTGACGATGTTGGCGTTGAAATCGAAGTAGAAGCCCGTGGCATGGGCATAGGAGGCTTCAATCTCGACGCCCTCGGTTTCGACCTTGGACAGGGGCTGGGACGGAGTGCCCGACACGTACGAGGTGATGTCCCACAGATCGGTGCTGTATACATTGACCTTGGCGCGCAGGACGTCGCCGGTGGCGAAGATGTCGCCGCTGTCATAGGAAATGCCGGCCTCCCAGGTGCGGGATTTCTCGGGCTTGGTCATGTAGAGCGGTGTGCCCAGATCGTCGATGATCGGCAGGCTTTCGGTATAGGCCCCGCCCGCGAATACCGCGAAGCCGCTGGCGAATTCATAACGGGCCGACAGGCCGCCCATCAGCGCGTCGTTGTCATAGCTGCCGTTGAAGGGCGCGGCCGCGTCGCCGTTGCCCTTGATGTCCTGCGTTTCGTACCGCAGCGCGGGCGTGACGGTCAGCCGGTCGTTGAACTGGACGTCGTCAACCGCAAACAGCGCGATGCGGCGGTCGGTGCCGCCCGGCGCCGATGGGGCATCCAGCCGCTCGCGGTCGATGAATTCCACCCCGAACCGCAGATCATGCGACGCGGCCCCGGTCTGGAAATACGAACTGTTCTTGATCGTAAGCTTGGTGGTTTCGTAATTGTGCGTGGCATCGGCCAGCGCCCGGATGCCGGGGAAGAAGGGCGTTCCCTCCAAACTGGACGAACCGGGCACATAGCTGCTGTCGATGGCCTGCTCGGAATAGCTGAGATTGACGTCCAGATCGACCAGATCGTTGCTGGCCGGCCGGTACTGATAGCGCAGAACGGCGATCCGGGTTTCGATGTCGCGGTCCACGTTGCCGAAGGCGTCCGCCGTCGTGCCGAAGGAATCATAGGGCACGTCGCGCTCTTCCGAGGTGGACTGGTTCCAGGACGCGGTGATCGAATGTTCAAGGTTGTCGCCAAAGCTGTATTTCCCTTTGGCCAGCAGCGACGGCAGGGTAAAGGCGCTGTTGCCGATCGTGTCGCCGTTCCCGTCCTTCTGATCGCTTTGGTCGCGATAGGTATAGTTGAACAGGAATTCGGTCTGCCGGTTGGGTTGCCACGCCAGGATCGACGACGAGGCAAAGCCGTTGCCGTTGGAATACCCCTCGAGCGTCTGGCGGAAGCGGAACCCCGGCTCGCCGCCGGTGAAGTCCGACGCGTCCTTGGTTTCCAGCTGAACCACGCCGCCGACGACGCCCGAGCCGTATTCGAAGGACCCGACCGTGCCGCGGATGACCGAGACGCTTTTGTACAGCTGCGGATCGGTGAACAGCTGGTTGCCGATCCGGTACAGCTCTTCCGCGCCGGTGGTGGCGCCGTCGACCAGGATCAGAACCTTCTGGTCGGTGCCGAAGGTGCCGTTGGCCCCGTATCCGCGGATGTTGATGCCCGATCCTTGCGGGGTCGAGCCGTTCACCAAGGTGACGCCGGGAACCGAATCGATCAGCTCGGCCACCGTGTTGGCCTGACGGTCGTTGATCTCTTCCTGGTCGATATTCGTGACCGGAACCGCGGTGCCGGTCTGGATCTCGCGTTTGCTTTCGCCCAGTTCCAGGGTCCCGAGGAACCCGTCATCCTGTTCCTGCGCCCAAACCATGGACGCCATCAAACCAAGGCAAGAGGCAGTCCCAAGCAGGCCTGCAATATGAGTACGCGCACGCATTTCTGTCCCTTCGAAACAAGTGTGAGGACCGGAGATGCTTGCAGTTCGCTGGCGCTGGTCAGTTTTTTTTTCTGTTTTTTGGAATCGCCTGTTCGCGGCGACTTGTGCTCGTTAATAAAGGTGACTAAAACAGTCAACATAATTTCGTGCCTGTAATTTCGGCACTGCCAGCAGGTCTCTGATTGCGATCAGCGCCCGGGCCAGCACCCCCTTGGAACCACGAAGAAGACGGGAAACCCGCTATGGAACAGGTGCTTATGGCTCCTCAGGATATTCGTGCCGCCTATGCGCAGAAGACAGGCCAGCGAGACCGCGATTTCGCGGAATCGCTGGGGTTGAGCGAGGGCCAGCTGGTCGCGGCCTTTGCCGGGCAGGGCGTAACGCGGCTGAACCCCGGCCTTGACGGGCTGTTCGGCCAGTTGGCTGGTTTGGGCGAGGTCATGGCGCTGACGCGCAACCCGTCCTGCGTGATCGAAAAGATCGGGCGATACGACAATTACCACAGCGGCCAGCATGCCGCGATGGTGCTGACCGAAGAGATCGACCTGCGCATGTTCCCCGCGCAATGGCACCATGTCTTTGCCGTCGAGCGGGAAACCGAGGCCGGTCTGCGCCGCTCGATCCAGGTGTTCGATGCGGCCGGGGACGCGGTTCACAAGATCATCCTGCGCGATGGCTCGGACCTAGGCCACTGGGGCAGCTTGGTCCGGACACTGGCCGCCGAGGATCAAGGCCAGACGATGGCGGTCGCGCCGCGCAAACCGGCCGAAGGACCCAAGGCCAATGCCGACAAGGCCGACGCCCTGCGCCACGAATGGGCAAAGATGACGGACACGCACCAGTTCCTGCGCCTGACCTCCAAGCTCAAAATGAACCGGCTGGGCGCCTATCGCATCGCGGGCGAACCGCTGGCCCGCGCGGTTGATCCCGCGGCGGTCACCGGCCTGTTCGAACAGGTGAGGGATCAGCAGATCGAGGTGATGATCTTCGTCGGCAACCGCGGCTGCATCGAGATCCACGGCGGGCGGGTGCGGAATCTTCAGCAGATGGGGCCGTGGTTCAACGTGCTGGATCCGGGCTTCAACCTGCATCTGCGCAGCGATCACATCGCCGAGGTCTGGGCCGTCGACAAGCCGACCCAGCGCGGCCCGGCAATCTCGGTCGAAGCCTTCGACGCGGACGGCGCCCTGATCCTGCAGATCTTCGGGCGCCGCACCGGCGAGGCCGATCATCGCCCCGCCTGGGATGCGCTGGTGGCCGCGCTGCCCGGCCCGGCCGATACCGGAGCGGCATGATGCGGGGCCTGGTGACACTCTGTGCGGCATTGCTGGTTTCGGCCGCGGCCGCGCAGGCCGAGAGCAAACGCGTGATCGCCATCGGCAGCTCGCTGACCGAGATCGTCCATGCCCTGGGCCAGCAGCACCGGCTGGTCGGCCGTGACCGCAGTTCGATCTATCCGCCCGAGGCGGCGGATCTGCCCGATGTCGGGTATCGCCGGGCCCTGTCGCCCGAGGGCGTGCTGTCGGTTGCCCCCGACCTGATCCTGGCGCTCGAAGGGTCGGGCCCGCCCGAGACCATCGTGGTGCTGCAAGAGGCCGGCGTGGATTACGTCACCATTGCCGACGAATTCTCGCGTGATGGCGTCATCGACAAGATCCGCGCCGTGGGTGTCGCGCTGGGGGTCGAGGCCGAGGCCGAAGCCCTGGCGGCCGAAACCGCACGCCGGCTGGACCGGGCGCTGGCCCAGGCGCCCGACGCGCAGGACGCGCCGGTGAACGTGCTGTTCCTGCTTTCGGCTCGGGGCAGCGAATTTGTCGTCGGCGGGGCCGAGACCCAGGCAGACACCATCATCCGGATGGCCGGAGGCAAAAACGGGGCCGCGGATGTGACGGGTTTCAAGACGATGACGCCCGAAGCCATGGCCGCCACCGCGCCGGACGTGATCCTGATGATGGAGCGCCAAGGCGAGCCGACCATCTCGGATGAAGAGCTGTTCGCGCTGCCCGCGGTCCGGCTGACTCCGGCGGGGCGGAACCGGGCGCTGATCCGGATGCCCGGCGCCTATCTGCTGGGCTTCGGCCCGCGCACCGCCGACGCGGTTATGGATCTGTCGGCCGCATTGCGGAGCGTCAGGGGCTCATGACGCTGCCACTGGACAACGGCGCGCCCCCGACCGCCGCGGCCCGCAGGTCGCGGGCTGCATGGGTGACGCTGGCCTTGATCGGCCTTCTGGCCGTGACCAGCGTGGCCAGCATCTCGGTCGGCGCGTCCGAGGCCTCGTTGAAGATGGCCGTTTCAGATCTGCTGCATGGCCGGGGCCTGTCGGATCTGAACCGGATCGTGCTGTGGGACATCCGCCTGCCGCGGCTGGCGATGGGCATCCTGGTCGGCGCGGCGCTGGCGGTGTCGGGCGTGGTGATGCAGGGGCTGTTCCGCAACCCGCTGGCGGATCCGGGCATTGTCGGCGTCAGCGCGGGGGCAGGGCTGGGCGCGATCACCGCCATCGTCTTCGGCAACCTTCTGCCCGCCGCCGTTCTGGCCTGGGTCAGCAGTGGCCTGGTCGCGGTTGCCGCCTTTCTGGGCGGCTGGGCGTCGGTCCTGATCCTCTATCGCGTTTCGACGCGTCAAGGGCAGACCTCGGTGGCCACGATGCTGCTGGCCGGAATCGCCCTGGCGGCCCTGTCGGGCGCGGTGTCGGGGGTCATGGTGTACATCGCCGACGATCAGCAGCTGCGCGATCTGACATTCTGGGGCATGGGGTCTCTGGCCGGCGCGACCTGGACCAAGGTGGCGACCGCCGCGCCTCTGATACTGGCGTCGATCCTGTGCGCGCAGCGTCTGGCCCGCGCCTTGAATGGCCTGGCCATGGGCGAAGCGGTGGCGCATCACATCGGTATTCCGGTGCAACGCAGCAAGAGCATCGCGATCCTGACTGTGGCCGCCGCCACCGGCGCGGCCGTGGCCGTGTCGGGTGGGATCGGGTTCATCGGCATCGTCGTGCCGCATCTGCTGCGGCTGGGCACCGGCCCCGATCACCACCGGTTGCTGGTGAATGCGGCCTTGCTGGGCGCCGCCCTGCTGCTGGCCGCCGACATGATCAGCCGGGTGATCGTGGCCCCGGCCGAGCTGCCGATCGGCATCGTCACGGCCATTCTGGGCGCGCCGGTGTTCTTCTGGATCCTGCTGCGCCGCCACGGATCGATGGGTATGTGAATGATGAAAGCTGAAAATGTCAGCGTCCGCATCGGGCGCAAGCAGATCCTGCGCGATGTGGATTTCCTGGCCGAACCCGGACAGGTCACCGCGATCATCGGGCCCAACGGCTCGGGCAAATCCACCTTGCTTAGGGCGCTGTCGGGCGACATCCTGTACACCGGCCGTATCACCTTGAACGGCCAGGACATCGCGGCTCTGCAGCCCTGGGAACTGGCGGCGATGCGGGGCGTTCTTCCGCAATCCTCGGCCGTCGCCTTTCCCTTCACCGCGCTGGAAGTCGTACGCCTGGGCCTGCCCGGCGGCCTGGCCAACGGCGACGACGCCCTGCCGTCGCGCGCGATGGCGCATGTCGATCTTGCGGGGTTCGAGCCGCGCTCGTACCAGAACCTGTCCGGCGGCGAGCAGCAACGCGTGCAGCTTGCGCGCGTTCTGACCCAGGTCTGGAGCTCGGTGCGGCGCGACCGGCCGCGCTGGCTGTTACTGGACGAGCCCGTCGCCAGCCTGGACATCGCGCATCAGTTCACGGTTCTGCGCATCGCGCGCGAATTCGCCGATCAGGGCGGGGGCGTCGTGGTCGTGATGCATGACCTGAACCTGACCGCGTTGTTCGCCGACAAGGTCTGCGTTCTGTCGAACGGAGAGGTCTGGCGCACCGGGGCGGTTTCGGACGTCATGACCGACGAGGTGATGCGGCAGGTCTACGGCATCGATCTGCCGGTCAGCACGCTGCCGGCAACTGACGTTCCGTTTGTCTTGCCGCAGGCTCTGGTTTGAGGCCCAATCCCCACTGAGCCAAACTGCATGGCAGCCAGATTTCATGCAGCAGGCGTACCAATCCAACGCACGGTCTCACGGGTTTCACCATGACGCGTGGGACCGCTATTCGGAATTTAGCGAAACCACTCTGCGAGAATTTCGAAACCGTGACCCCGGTTCGAAGTTGCGCTTGATGGGTCAAACGGCAGGTGCTTCACTTTTTTCAGTGCGGGGCGTGTTCACATGCGAAACGCGCTCAATACACCCGAGACGCTGACCCGATCTCGACGATCAGGCCCGTCCGCCTGATCGCTTTCGATCAACGAGAATCAGCGCCGAAGACGACCAACATGGAGAGATGCAACATGAACAAACTTGCTACGTTACTGGGGGGCGCATCGATGGCGGTCGCTGCCCCGGTTTTTGCTGCCGATATCGTGATCGGTGTCCCGAACTGGGCGTCGGTGAACGCCACCGCGCACATTCTTGAAGTCGTTATCGAAGAAAACCTGGGCCTTGATGTCGAATTGCAGAACGGGACCAACCCCATCGTGTTCGAAGCGATGGATTCCGGCGCGATGCACGTCCACCCGGAAGTCTGGATGCCGAACCAGCAGAACCTGCACGACACCTATGTCAAACAGAACGGCACAGTCGTGATGAACGAGAACCCGGTTCAGGCCGAGCAGGGTATGTGCGTTCCGACCTACATTGCCGAGGAATATGACATCAAATCCATCGACGACCTGAGCGATCCGGACAAGATGGCCATCTTCGACACTGACGGAAACGGTACCCCCGAGGTTTGGATCGGCGCACCCGGCTGGGCGTCGACCGTGGTCGAGAAGATCCGCGCCAAGTCCTATGGCTATGACCAGATCTTCGAGCTGACCGAGTACGAAGAAACCATCGCCTACGCCAATTTGGCAAACGCGACCAAGGCCGGCGATCCGTGGATCGGGTTCTGCTACAGCCCGCACTACATCTTCGTGACCCAAGAACTGACCGTGCTGGAAGAGCCGCCGCATGATCCGGCCACTTGGACGATCGTTCAGCCCACCGATGACCCGGACTGGCTGGACAAATCCGAGGCCTCGACCGCGTGGAACGGGGCAACTCTGCACCTGCACTACGCCAAAGAGCTTGAGGAAAACCATCCCGAGGTCGCGGCCCTGTTCCGCAACTACCAGATGCAGGGTGATGATCTGAGCGCGATGGGCAAGGCGCTGGCTGTGGACAACATCGAAGCAGCCGATTTCGCCCGCCAGTGGGTGGCTGAAAACGAAGACACCGTTATCGGCTGGCTGACGAACTAAATCACAAACGCATGGGGCCGTCGCGACTGATCGCGGCGGCCCTTTGCCTGTTTGCCGGGATGCAACCCCGTAGATGAGGGGCAAATGGACGAACCTGTCGTAAAACTAGAAAATGTCTGGAAAATTTTCGGCGCACGGGCCGAAGAAGCCATGGCTGCGGTCCGGAATGAAGGTATTGGAAAACCTGAAGTTCTTGAAAGATTCAATTGCGTGGTGGGTGTTCAAGGCGCCACGTTCGAAGTGCCGCGTGGCGAGATTTTTTGCATAATGGGCCTGTCGGGTTCAGGCAAGTCGACCCTTGTGCGCCATGTCAATCGCCTGATCGAGCCCACGGCCGGAAAGATCGAGATCATGGGGCAGGACGTGTCCAAGATCTCCGAGTCCGAGCTGCGCCGCATCCGCGCGCAGCAGATCGGAATGGTATTCCAGCACATGGCGCTGATGCCGCACCGTTCCGTGCGCGACAACGTGGCCTATCCGCTTGAGATCCGCAAAGTCTCGAAATCCAAGCGCTGGGCGGTCTCCGATCATGCGCTGGGCCTGGTGGACCTGACCGGCTACGAGGACCGGTTGCCCAAGGAACTGTCGGGCGGGATGCAGCAGCGCGTGGGCATTGCGCGCGCGCTGGCTTCGGACCCGGAAATCCTGTTGATGGACGAACCATTCTCGGCGCTGGACCCGCTGATCCGGCTACAGTTGCAGGATCAGTTCAAGGCTCTGGTTGCGCAGCTGAAAAAGACCACGCTGTTCATCACCCATGACCTGGACGAGGCGATCCGCATCGGCCACCGCATCGCCATCATGAAGGACGGTGTGATCGTCCAGATCGGCACGCCCGAGGACATCGTGATGAACCCGGCCGACGACTATGTGCGCGAGTTCGTGCAGGGCATATCCAAACTCAAACTGGTCAAGGCACATTCGATCATGGAGCCGTTGGAGAGTTATACCGGCCCGCTGGATGGCGCGCCGCGTGCCGATGAGGGCGCAGACCTCGACCAGCTGATCGATCTGGCCGTGAACACCGAGCTTCCGGTGGTGATTACCGATGGCGGTCAGGATGTCGGCGTCGTGACCAAACCACGCCTGTTGCGCGGAATTCAGGGGGGCAAAAATGACTGATGCAACCACGGAATTGAAAGTCACGGCCGCCTCCGACATCGAAGTGGACCGCGAGGCGCTGGATCGGTCGATCCACGAATTCGCAGGCCCCAATGGTGATTATTACGTCAACGCCTTTCACAAGATCCACGATGCAACCAGCCCGATCCCGAACACGTTCAACCTGTGGGCGGCGGTGCTGGGGCCGTTCTGGTCCGCCTCGCGGGCGATCTGGGGGATGTTCTGGACCTTCCTGATCCTTGAGATCATCGCTTGGGTGCAGATCGGGCGGGGAGCCTGGGGCAACCCGGGGGCCGATCTGGCCGAACGCGCGGCCCGTCAGCAGGAACGCGCAAACGAGCTGCTGGCCCGCGCGGCGGATGCAACCGAGAAGGCAGACATAGACCGGTTCAACAAACTGGCCGCGAATATCCAGAAAGCGGCAGACAGCAGCCTTGAGAAAGCGCAGCTGGCACAGTCCGAAGCCCTTGGGATCATGGTCACCGGTCTACTGATGCTGCTGGTATTCAAGCTGGTTCAGGGGTTCTACGCTGACCGGGTGTACGAAAAGCAGTACTCGAACTGGCGGATCAACCCCGACAACACCGAAAGCGGCCGCTCGGCGCGGAACACGGTTCTGGGGGCGGTTCTGATCGCTGCGATCGGACCGCTGATCGTTTACAAGTTCACAGTGAATGCCTCGCTTCCGCTGCTGGATGCCTTCCCCGAAAAACAAGTGTCCGAGATGATACTCGGGCCTGATCAGGGAACATTGTTCTCGGTCGTGGCCAGCTGGATGGAGGCCCGGATCGACGCCGCCGCCGCCGCGGGCGGAGACATTTTCGACGGGATCGTTGCCGGTGTACGCTCGGTTCTGGACGGGCTGACCGTGGCCCTGATCGGGTCGCCCTGGCCCGTGGTCATGCTGGTGATCTGCGTGACCGCGTGGCGCGCAGCGGGTCCGCGCGTGGCGATCTTCACCGCCGCGTCGCTGGCCTATATCGCGCTGCTGGGCTATTGGGACGTTGCGATGGAGACGGTGGCACTGGTGGGCGCGGCCGTGCTGCTGTGCGTCACCTTCGGCATTCCGCTGGGCATCTGGTTCGGCAAATCCAAACGCGCCTATCGCGCGGCCGAGCCGGTGCTGGACCTGATGCAGACTCTGCCGGCCTTCGTTTACCTGATCCCGATCATTGCCTTCTTTGGCACCGGCAACCCGCCGGGCATCCTGGCCACGATCATCTTCGGCATGCCGCCGGTGATCCGCCTGACGGCGCTGGGCATGCGCGGGGTGCCTGAAAGCATCAAAGAGGCCGCCGTGGCCTTTGGTGCCTCGAAATGGCAGTTGCTGAAGGACGTGGAAATCCCGCTGGCGCTGCCGTCGATCATGACCGGCGTGAACCAGACCATCCTGATGTGTCTGTCGATGGTCGTGATCATCTCGCTGATCGGCGGCGGGGGCCTGGGCAAGGAAATCCTTGAGGCGCTGCAATACGCGGCCAAGGGGCCGGGCCTGCTGGGCGGTTTTGCGATCCTGTTCCTGGCCATGGTCATGGACCGCATCGTTCAGGGCGCCTTCCGACGCGAAGACGAAAAGATCTGACGCGACAGCCGCCCCCCCTGGAATACCAGTGGGGGCGGTTTCATTTCAGAGCGGGGAGACACGATGGCGGACCGCTACGAACAATCCATGATGGACAACCTTTACTGGTGGGGCGTGCCCACGCTGTTCCGGTGCCCCCATGTGGGGCCGCAGGACCAGGATATCGCCCTTGTGGGCGTGCCGCATTCCGCCGGCAACGGCACCACCGAGCGCGACCAGCATCTGGGCCCGCGTGCGCTGCGTCATGTCTCGGCCGTGCAGCGCCGGGTGCATTCGCTGTTCCAGATCGACCCGTGGTCGAGCGCGCGCATCGCCGATGTGGGCGACGTACCGTTTCCGCGCGCCAACGACAACGAAGACTGCATCGAGCGTATCACCGCCTTCTACCGTGACATAGACGCGGCCGGTGCGCGGCCCGTGTCGATCGGTGGCGATCACTCGATCACGGGCGGGATCGTGCAGGCGTTGGGCCGAGGCGAACTGGCGGGCGGGCAACCGGTCAGCTTTCTGCATCTGGATGCGCATACGGATGTGTTCACCAAGGTCGATCATTTCCTGGGGGCCAAGAAGTCCGCCGCGCATTGGGGGGCTTACTTGGCCGATCAGGGGCAGGTGGACCCGACCCGGTCGATGCAGATCGGGTTGCGGGGGCATCCGCGCAGCCTGGACTGGCTGCAGCCTTCATATGACTATGGCTACAACATCGTCACCATGCGCGAGTTCCGCCAGCGTGGCTTGGCCGATGTGGTGGCCCAAACGCGCGATGTTCTGGGCGACCGGCCGGTCTACATCACCTTCGATCTCGACTGCCTTGATCCGACCATCGCGCCGGGCGTGTCGAACCTGGAACCCGGCGAGAAGGGTTTTGACATCGACGAAGCCGTAGGCATTCTGCATGCCGCGCGGGGGCTCAACATCGTCGGGGGCGATGTGGTCTGCATGATGCCGACCAAGGACAGCCCCAACAACATCACCGCGCTGACGGCGGCGGCGGTGATGTTCGAGATGATCTCGATGATCGCCGAGAACGTCGCGCGGGCCTAGCGCCGCGCGTCGATCGCCTGGGCCAGCACGCACAGCAGTTCGAACATCAGCGAAATGCCCAGCCACGCGGTGCCGCCCGCCGGGTCAAAGGGCGGCGAGACCTCGACCAGATCCGCGCCCACAAGGTTCAGACCTTCCAGCTTGCGAATGACCTGCTGGGCCTGAAAGCTGTTGGGGCCGCCAATCTCGGGCGTTCCGGTGCCGGGGGCATGGGTTGGGTCCACGAAATCGATGTCATAGGTGCAATAGCAGGGCGCGTCGCCGACGATGGAGCGGACCTCGGCCATGACATCGTCGATGCCGCGGTCGAACAACTCTTCGATGCGAATGATGCGGATGCCCTGCGCCTCGCCCCATTCGATATCCTCGGTGTTGTAGGCGGTGCCGCGAATGCCCACCTGCACGAAGCGTTCGGGATCGACCAATCCTTCCTCGACCGCGCGGCGGAACGGGGTGCCATGGGTGTATTTGTGCCCGCCGAAATAGCTGTCGAACAGGTCGGTATGGCTGTCGAACTGGATCAGCCCCAGCGGGCCGTCGCTGGCCAGCGCCCGCAGGACGGGAAGGGTGGTCAGGTGATCGCCGCCCGCCGTCAGGGGCACGATGCCGCGCAGCGTCAGGTCGGTGTAGAAGCGGGTGACGCGGTCCAGCGTATCCTCGATATCCACCGGGTTGGGCGGCACGTCGCCCAGGTCGGCACAGTTGACCAACTCGAACGGGGCAACCCCGGTCACCGGGTTCATGGCGCGGATCATGGTGGATTGGTCGCGCAACTGCCGCGGCCCATGCCGCGCGCCGGGCCGGTTGGTGGTGCCCCCGTCCCAGGGGATGCCGACCAGCCCAAGCTCGACCAGATCCATCCGGTCGTCGTCCGCGGTCAGGGCCGGCAGACGCATGAAGGTAGGGACACCGGCGAAGCGCGCCAGCTCCATCGCCGAGACGGGTTGAAAGAACGCATTTGCCATGAGGCCCCCTGTGTCGTCATTTGCCCGAGCCTAGCGCCAAGCCCGCGTCAAAAACACCCAGTCCGCGACACAGCAACGTCGGATCAGGACAGAATCCGGAAAATGGCGCGGATCTCGGCCTCCTGTTCGGGGCTGAGGTATTGCGGGTGATGCGTGCGCAGGATTTCACGCGCGCGGTCGCGGGCGGTGGACCAGGCATCGCGGGCGCCGCTGTCCTGCCAGCTGCGCGGCTCGGCCCGGTCGGCAAGGGCGGGGTAGAAATAGTCACGCTCCATCGCCGCATGGGTGTGGGCGCTGCCCAGAAAATGGCCCTCGCCCAGAACTGATTGGCAGATCGCGTCAAAACCCAGGTTTTCTTCGGTCACCTCGATCCCGCGCAGGGCGCGATAGGTGTGCGAGTGCATTTCGTCATCCAGCACGAACCCCTCGAAGCTGACCCCCAGCAGCGAGGCCGTCATGCCCGAGCTTTCATAGATCAGGTTGCCCCCGGCCAGCGCGGCGGCCAGCGAGGTGATGCCTTTTTCGGCGCCGTATTGCGCGTCGATGGCCTTGGCATCGGTCATCGAACAGGCCACGCCCGAGGGCAGCCCCAGCCAGTTGGTGATCTGGGCCGAGGCCGCGTTCAGCACGGCGGTTTCGCCACTGCCGCCCGAAAACGCGCCGGTGCGCAGATCGATGATGAAGGGCCAGTTGGAAAACACCATGGAAAAGCCCGGCCGGATCGCGTTGACCATGACCAGGCTGGCCAGAGTTTCGGCCAGAGACTGGGTCAGAAACCCGGCCATGGTGGCGGGCGCGGTCGCCCCGGCCTGGGCTGCTGTGATGCAGGACATCGGGATGTTGTGCGCGATGCATTCATAGACCACGTCCACCGCATCTTCGCCGTACCGCAAGGGCGAGATCACCGGGCTGATATGCGCCTTCAGGAACGGGCGTTCCGCAAAGGCGCCTTGGCCTCCGGCGGCGATATCCAGCATCCGCACGATGGGCGCGACATGTTCGGCCAGCGTGAACGAGGTCGCCACCGGTTTGGTGGTATTCCGGATCAGCGCATAGGCGGTATTCACGTCCAGATCGAAATTGTCCGGCACGTCGGTGGCGACGCAGCATCGGGTGAACCAGCTGACATTGGCCAGCGTGTCCTGAAGGCGGGTGAAATCATGCAGATCGGCCAGGGTCGACGGGCGATAGAGCCCGCTGTCCAGGTCCAGCGTCTGGACCGCTGCTCCGCCGGTGCCGAAATGCACGCGGTCGCCGCCCACTTCGATTGACCGGGCCGGGTCGCGCCCGTGCAGGGTAAACCGCTTGGCGGCCCGCCGGACCGCGCCTTCGACCATCGCTCGTGGAAAGACCAGCCGTCCCGGCGGGCCTGGCCGCGCACCTGCGGCGATCAGGTCTTGTGCCAGGCGGTCGGGCACCTCGCCCATGCCCAGCGTTTCCAGCAGGCGCAGGGCGGTGTCGTGGATCGCCGCGATCTCGGGCAAGGTCAGGGGTTTGTACTGCCCGCCGATCTGGCCGGGCGGGCAGGGGTCAAATGCCGGTTTGGCCGCCCGTTGCGCCAGCCTGGCCCGCCGCCCGCCGCGTTTGCCCTGTTCTGGCATCTCCGAAGGCTCCTGATCCGATCCTGCCCTGCAGGGTATGCGGCAACGCGGGGTGCAGCCAAAGCGGAAATGCCGTTTTGAGAAATCTCAATTCCCGTTTCGATTTTTCGGGACCGGCCACTGCGCCATTGCCCGCCCGCTGCGCCGTTCGGCAGGGTTCGGAGAACCTCAGAAGGAGCACACCCATGAAATCGCGCACCAAAGTCGTGGTGATCGGCGGCGGAATCGCCGGCTGTTCAACCCTGTATCACCTGACGCAGGAAGGCTGGAGCGACGTGGTTCTGGTAGAGCGCAACGAGCTGACATCCGGCACCACATGGCATTCGGCCGCGCAGGTGACGAATTTCGGAATGAACCAGACGATGGTGGGGCTCAAGTCGCATTCGATCCGCCTGTATAAGGAACTGGCCGAGGACCCGGACTATCCGATCAACTACCATCATGGCGACGGCGGCATCCGGTTGGCCAATACCGAAGCGCAGATGCAGGGCTATCGCCATTTCGCGTCGATGGCGCGAGGGATGGACGTGCATTTCGAGGTGATCGACGCGCAGGAATGCGCCCGCCGCCACCCGCTGATTTCCACCGAGAGCCTGCTGGGTGGCCTGTGGGATCCGCTGGACGGGGACATCGACCCGGCACAGCTGTGCCAGGCGCTGGCGCGGCGGGCGCGCAAGGCCGGGGCCGAGGTCTATCGCAACACGCCGGTCATTGCTCTGAGCCAGCATGGGGACGACACTTGGACCGTTCATACCGAGCACGGCGACATCGACTGCGACATCGTGGTGAATGCCTGTGGCTACCGCGTGAACGAGGTGGGCGCGATGATGGGCGTGCACCATCCGGTGGCCTCGATGGAGCACCAGTATTTCCTGACCGAGGAAATCCCCGCGATCCGCGACGCTGGCCACCGCATGCCGCTGCTGCGCTGCCCGATCAGCGATTATTACTGCCGGCAGGAAAAGAACGGCCTGCTGTTGGGCTTCTACGAACAGGACTGCAAGACCTGGGGCATGGACGGGATCGACCCGAACTTCGTCAACGCGCTGTGTCCCGACGATCTGGATCGGGTGACCGATGTGCTGGAAGGCGCGTTTGCCCGCATGCCCGCGCTGATGGAGGCAGGGATCCACACGGTCGTCAACGGCCCGATCACCTACACGATCGACGGCGCGCCTCTGGTCGGGCCGATCCCCGGCAAGCGCAACGCATTCTGCATCATCGGGCTGCGGGCCGGGCTGGGCGAGGGGGGCGGCCACGGCTGGCTGCTGGCCCAGCAGATCGTGCATGGCGAGGCCTGTTATGACACTTGGTGCCTCGACCCGCGCCGGTTCGCCGGGCACGCCAATGTCGAGCTGACCGCGCTGAAGGCGATCGAGGATTATCAGAACGAGTTCCGCTTTCATTTTCCGCACGAGCACCGCCCCGCCGGGCGGCCCGCCAAGACCACGCCGCTGACCCCGGTTCTGGCCGCCGAGGGCGCGGAGTTTACCGTGGTGAATGGGTGGGAGCGGGTCGAGTACATCAAGCCCACGCCCGATTTCACGCCGACGCTCAGTTTCGATTTTGACGAAACCTTCGACGTGATCGCCGCCGAGGTCGCCAACGTGCAGCAGAATGTCGGGCTGGCCGAGGTCAACGGGTTCAACCGGATCGAGATCACCGGCGCCGACCGGCATGCGTTCCTTGACCGGATGATCTGCGGCGCGCTGCCCCGTCGCCCGGGTCGGGTGGGGTTGGCCTATCTGCTGAACCATCAGGGCATGGTCAAGGCCGAGGCGACCATCGCCAATCTGCCCGCCAGCGACCGGGGGCCGGATCGCGTCTGGTACGGCTCGGCCGCCGCGGCCGAGCTGCACGACATGGATTGGCTGTCCCGATACATCGCTCCCGACGAGGACGTGCAATTGCGCAGCCTGACCAACGACCAGACCATCCTGGTTCTGGCCGGACCACGGGCGCGTGACGTGTTGTCGGCCTGCTCGCGCGGGGATTGGTCGCGGGACGCCTTCCCATGGCTCAGCGCACGCGAGTGCTTTGTCGGGATCGCGCCCGCTACCGTGATGGGCGTCAGTTTCTCGGGCGAGTTGGCCTATGAGATCCATGTGCCCAACGCCTCGCTCCATGCGGCCTATCTTGCGCTGCGGCAGGCCGGACAGGCCTTTGGCCTGCAACTGTTCGGCGCGCGGGCAGTCGAGTCGATGCGGATGGAGAAAACCTTCCTGCATTGGAAGGCGGACCTGATCACCGAGTTCGACCCGTTCGAAACCGGGTTGGGCCGCTTTGTTCGGCTGGACAAACCGGAGTTCATCGGGCGCGCGGCGCTGATCGAACGGCAGGCCAAGGGGCCGTCACGCAAGTTGGTTGCCCTGCAGGTGCAGGCCGCGCACGCGCCCGCGCATCCCGGTGCGTCGCTGATGGCAGGGGATCGGGTGGTGGGAACGGTGACCTCGGGCGACTGGGGGCATCGTACCGGGCTGAACCTTGCGCATGCCTTTGTCGAGCCACACCAGTCGCCCGAGGGCAGCGAGATGATGCTGGACCTGTGCGGTGACAGGGTTCCGGCGCGGGTGATTCCTGCCTGCCCCTACGATCCCGACTTCATCCACATGCGCAGCTAATTGGGGTGACCAACATTCACCATTGCCCGAAAGCCAAAACTCTGTTTCGCTAGTTTCGATGAAATCGAAATTGCGGGAGGGTTTTGCCCCGTGTCCAAAACACTGAGCTTGCGCTGGTTGGAAGTATTTCGCCTGATCGCCAAGTCCGGTTCGATTCAACAGGTGGCCTCGGAAACGGGTTTGTCGATCAGCACCGTGTCCAACCATCTTCGCAGTCTGGAAGACGCCCTTGGCATCGCATTGGTGGATCACGGCCGTCGTCCGATGAGCCTGACACCGGCTGGCGAAGTATTTTCGCGTTATGTACGGGATGGCCTGACCGTGTTGAAGCGGGGCGAGGCCGAGATCCGGTCTGGCAACTGGCGCCACGCCACCGATCTGCGGCTGGCCCTGGTGGACGATTTCGACAACCAGATCGCGCCCGAACTGATCCGGTTCCTGGCCCATGCGCTGCCGCGCTGCAATTTCCGGCATTTCACGCGGCCCAGCCACGAAATCATCGAGAAATTGCAGGAGCACAAGCTGGACGCAGGTGTGGCGACCCGACCGCCCGGCGGCACACAGGGGCTGATCGAATATCCTTTGATGCGCGATCCGTTCATCGTGATCGTGCCCGAAAAGTTCAAGGGCGAGGTGCAGGACCTGTTCTCGCCCCATTCCGACCTGCCGCTGCTGCGGTATTCGCGAGACTACACGATCGGCAAGCAGATCGAGATCCAGCTGACGCGCAACAAGTACAACCTGCCCAACCGGTTCGAGCTGGAATGCAACCAGTCGATCATGGGGTTGGTGGCCGAAGGCAGCGGATGGGCGATCACTACTGCCGGGTGTTTCCACCGGGCGCATCGCTATCATGACTCGGTTCGGGCAACGCCTTTTCCGGGGCGGAACTTTGTCAGGATCGTTTCCCTGTTCACGACCGAGGTCTATCCTGACACCACTTCTAAACTGATCCACAAGGCCCTCAGCAGCTTGATCCGGCAGTATTTCACCGAGCCGATGTGCAAACGGCATTTGTGGCTGAAGGGTGATTTCCGGACGATGGAAGATCAGGCCGCCTGACCCGGGCACGCGGATTACCGCGAGTTGGCAGGACCCAGGGACTGCCGTTCGACGATATGCGTGTACAGGTGTTCACCGGCCGCCGGGGTCCTTTTTTCAACCATTTCGATCAATGCCTTCGCGGCTTTTCCGCCCATTTCCCGATGCGGCACATGCACAGTTGTCAAAGCCGGGCGCAGGATCCGGGCCAGTTCGATGTCATCGAACCCGGTGATCGAGACATCCTGCGGCACTTTCAGCCCCATGTCCTGAGCCCTGAGCAAAGCGCCAGCGGCCAACACATCGTTGCCGCACATGACAGCCGTCGGCGGCGTGTCCTGCGACATGAAACGCGCGAACGCTTCGGCGCCGTTTTCGATTTCATACGGGGTCTCGATGACCTGAAGCACCTGCGGGTCAAGCCCGTGCTGCCGAACAGCGTCGCGCACGCCGTCCAGTCGAAGGCGCGCGCGGTCGTTGCCGTGGGTAATGCCGGATATCACCGCAAGCCGTCTGTGTCCGAGGTCGAGGACCCATTTCGCCAGCTCGTACATGGCCGCCCGGTTGTCGAATCCGATGGAGGGCAGACGCCCGTCCGGGGAAAACGACCACGCAACCAGCGCCGGAATTTCGCGGTGTTCAAGAAATTCGTAGATGCGCGGCGCCCGGTCGTGACCGATCAGCAGCAGGCCATCGGCGCCGCGGGCGACTAAAGTTCGGATCTGCTCTTCTTCGGTTGCCGGTTTGTAGGCCGAACTGGATACCAGTAGCGTATAGCCATGTTGGTGCAGCTCTTCCTGAAAGGCCTGCAAGCCGCGCGCAAAGATGGCGTTTTCCATCGTCGGGATGATCGCGCCAATGGTAAACGTGCGCTTGGCCGCCATGACCCGAGCCGCGAAATTCGGTGTATAGCCCAAGGCCTCGATCGCCGATTGCACGCGTTTTCGGGTCGCTTCGACCACCCTGTCCGGGGTGTTGATGCAACGCGAGACCGTAGCCGTGGAAACGCCTGCCCTTCTGGCAACGTCATCCAGTGTCGGGGCGGGCTTCAGCTTCGACATTTCCAAACCTAATCTTTGTTCTCTTCAATTCTAACCGGATCGGATTGGCAATGAAAGGTGAAATGTAAGCGCTTGCATTTTCTATGTAAGCGCTTACAAATGGCATCAGTGCCGATTCTACCCGGAGTCCCGAACATGTTCCTTGCCGCATCCGTCATCGTCTTCGTCGTCTATTTCGCGAACGTGGCGCTGGGTGCGTTTGCAGGCCGCGCGTTTCTTGGGGATGTGGGCGAGATGCTGGTTCTGTTCGCGGCGTCGATCCTGTTCGTTGTCGCAATTCTGAAAAAAGAGGCCGCGCGCGAGGAGAACGGCGGCTGAATTTTTCCAATGGGAGGGCAATCAATGAACAAAGATCAAATGGAACTGGCGTCAGCTGAACGCCGCAATTTCCTCAAACTCAGTGCCAGTGGCGCGTTCACGGCCGCACTGGTGGCGGGCGCAAGCGGCGTTTTGTGGTCATCCGAGGCCGCAGCGCAGACCGCGAAGGAGGAAAAGGAACGCGAACAAGCTGCCGAGCATGTGATGACGGTCGCTACAGCCTATGTGCTGGGCGCCTCGCGCAGCTATCCGATCATGCAGCTGGACCTGAAGGAGAACATCCAGAACGCAACCAACGGCAAGGTCTATGTCAAGCTGGCCCCGGGCGGGCAGCTGGGCGCGGGCGGCGCGTTGGTGCAGAAGGTTCAGGGCGGAACCATCCAGGCCGCGCAGCATTCGCTGTCGAACTTCGCACCCTTTGCCTCGACCGTGGACCTGATCAACATGCCGTATCTGTGCGGCTCGAACCAGCGGTTCACCAACCTGGTGCATTCCGACACCTGGAAGAACGAAGTGCATCCCAAGGTCGAGGCCGCAGGCTTCAAGGCGCTGTTCTATGTCGTGATCGACCCGCGCGTCGTGGCCGTGCGCCAGGGCGGAAATGCCATTATCACCCCCTCGGACATGAGCGGGATCAAATTCCGCGTGCCCGGGTCCAAGATGCTGCAGCAATACTACCGCATGGTCGGCGCCAACCCGACCCCGGTTGCTTGGGGTGAGACCCCCTCGGCCATCAAGCAGGGCGTGGCGGATGCGCTCGACCCGTCGGTCGGCGCGCTGTATGTGTTTGGCTTCAAGGACATTCTGTCTCACGTCACCTTCACTCAGGCGGTGCCGGACAGCCAAGTCTATTCCTGCAACCTGGAATGGTTCAACTCGATGCCGGCCGACGTGCAAGAGGGCATCATGTGGGGCGCGGAGATGACCGGACACCAGAACCTCGCCAAGGTTCCCTCGGCTCGCGCCTATGCAATGGCCGAACTGAACAAGGCCGGGGTTCAGTTCCACTCGCTGACCGACGACCAACTGGCCGAGTGGCAGGAGGCCGGCGGTTATCAGCGCTCGGAATGGGACCCATTCAAGACCGAGCTGGCCGGGTCGATGGATGCCTTCGAAAAGCTGGTCGAGGCGGCCGGTACCCAAGGCAAATACTACGTCCACGACGCCTGATGCGAACCGGGCGGGCGCCGGACGCGCGCCCGCCTTTTCGTCAGACCTGCAGGGCCTGAGCTTTCAGGCCCATCCCCCCAGCCTTGCCGAGGGAAGCGATGTCCTTACTCAAAACCATAGACCGCAATGCCGAACGCTGGCTGCTTCTGGTGTTCTACGTGATGCTCGTCATCACGATGGCAATCGAGGTGCTGCGGCGCGAGATCTTCGCCTATTCCTCGATCTGGGGCGAGGAGATCGTCCGCTATTCCTTCATCTATCTGGCCTGGATCGGCGCAGCGGCGGCGGTCAAGGAACGCGCCCATATCCGGATCGACGTGATCATGCATTACCTCGGCCCCCGGCCCAAGGCGGTGCTGTATATCTTCGGTGATCTGGTGATGTTCGCGGTGGCGGTCATCGCGCTCTACTGGTCCTACGAGGCGGTGCATGTCTCGGCCAAGTTCGGTTCGGTCACTGACGGGTTGCGGGTCTCGAAGGTGTGGTTCCTGATGGCGGTGCCCACGGGCTTTGCTCTGATGATCTGGCGCCTGATCCAATCGTTGATGAATGACATCAAAAGTCTTCGTGACGGCACGCCCGTCTTCGAAGGCGACAAGCTGTTTGACTGAGGAGAAACCGGATGCTTTGGAGTTCTCTCAATCAAACGGTTGAACTGGGCTGGGATTTCTACCTGCCCGTGATCCTGTTCGTCGGCCTGATCGCGCTGGCGGTACCGGTCTGGGCCGCGATCGGCTCGGCCGCGATCGTGATGCTGGTCATGTCGGGCGACCTGCCGCTGAGCCTTGTGGGCGAAAGCCTGTTCACCGGCATCGACGCCTTTGCCCTGACAGCGGTGCCGCTGTTCATCCTGACCGGCGACGTGCTGGTGCGCACCGGGCTGTCGCGCAAGTTTCTGGACGTGGCCGAGGCGCTGACTTGTTTTGCCAAGGGCGGGTTCGGTTCAGCCACGGTTCTGGTCTGCGGCATGTTCGCGGCCATCTCAGGCTCTGACGCGGCGGGGGCGGCGGCGGTGGGTCGGATGACGATCAACCGACTGGTCGAAAGCGGCTATCCGCGCCCCTATGCCTGTGCGCTGGTGGCGGCGGGGGCCTGTACCGGCATCCTGATCCCGCCTTCGATCGCCTATATCATCATCGGGCTCGTGCTGGGCATCTCGGCCTCGACCCTGTTTCTGGCTGCTCTGATCCCGGGGTTGGCGATCCTGATCTCGATCCTCGTGACCAATATCATCATGAACCGTCTCTACGCCTATGAGGGCGGCGGGATGATGACCATGGGCGAATGGCTGGCCAACCTGGGCAAGGCGCTGAAGTCGGGCTGGTACGCCTTCATCGTGCCGGGCATCATCTTCTATGGCATCTTTTCGGGTCGCCTGACCCCGACCGAGGCCGGCGCGACCGCCGTCGTCGTCACCATCATCATGGGGTTCATCCTGCGCACGCTGACGCTGGCGGACTTCCCGTCGATGCTGGTCAGCTCGGCCAAGGTGAACGGGGTTATCCTGCCGATCATCGCCTTCTCGGCCCCGCTGGCCGAGGCGCTGGCGATCATGGGCGTGCCGCAGGGCTTCGTGGCCTCGGTGACCTCGCTGACCGAGGATCCGTTCCTGCTGATCCTGCTGATGATCGGCATTCTGATCGCGGCCGGTTGCGTCATGGAGACGACACCGAATATCGTCATCCTAGCCCCGATCCTGAAACCGCTGGCGGACAATATCGGCATGAACGAGATCCAGTTCTGCATCATGATGATCACCGCCTTGGGGGTGGGCTTCATTACGCCGCCACTGGGGCTGAACCTGTTCGTGGTGTCGGGGATCACGGGTGAATCCATCCTCAAGATCGCGGCCCGCGCCGTGCCCTTCGTGCTGACCATGCTGATCGTCGTCATCCTGATCGCCTACGTTCCGGCGCTGTCGACCACTTTGCTTCCTGAAATCTACCAATAGGATCTTCTGAATATGTCGCGTGAATACCTCAAGAAGGCCACCCTGACCGCACAATCCCACGCGTCCGAGGTGCATGACACGGTCAAGACCATTCTGGCCGACATCGAGGCCGGCGGCGACGCCAAGGCGATGGAATACGCGGCCAAGTTCGACAAGTTCGAGGGCAACGTACTGATGACCCCCGCGGAAATCGACGCCGCCTGCGCGCGGGTGCCGGAAAAGCTCAAGGCCGACATCCGCTTTGCCCAGGACAACGTGCGCCGCTTTGCCGAGGCGCAGAAGGCCACCGTGTCGGATGTGCAGCTGGAAATCGTGCCGGGCTTCATCGCGGGGCAGAAGGCCATCCCGGTCGATGCGGCGGGCTGCTACGTGCCCGGCGGGCGGTATAGCCACATCGCCAGCGCCATCATGACCGTGACCACCGCCAAAGTGGCGGGGTGCCGTCACATCACCGCCTGTTCGCCGCCCCGCCCGGGCGAGGGCGTGGCCCCGGCGATCGTCTACGCCGCCCATATCAGCGGCGCTGACAGCATCCTGGCCATGGGGGGCGTGCAAGGCGTGGCCGCCATGACCTATGGCTTGTTCGGGCTGCCGCGCGCCAACATCCTTGTGGGGCCGGGCAACCAGTTCGTGGCCGAGGCCAAGCGCATTCTGTACGGTAAGGTCGGCATCGACATGATCGCCGGCCCGACCGACAGCCTGATCCTGGCGGATGCCACGGCCGACCCCTTCGTCGTGGCCACCGACCTGGTGAGTCAGGCCGAGCATGGCTACAACTCGCCCGTCTGGCTGGTGACCGATGACCGCGATTTGGCGACCCGGGTGATGGAGATGGTTCCGACCCTGATCGCCGATCTGCCTGAGCTGAACCGCGACAATGCCGCCGCCGCCTGGCGCGACTATGCCGAGGTGATCCTGTGCGCGGACCGCGAAGAGATGGCCGCGTGTTCCGACGACTACGCCCCCGAGCATCTGACCGTGCAGGCCGCGGATCTGGATTGGTGGCTGGATCGGCTGACCTGCTATGGCTCGTTGTTCCTGGGCGAAGAAACGACCGTGTCCTATGGCGACAAGGCCACCGGAACGAACCACGTCCTGCCCACCTCGGGCGCGGCCAGCTATACCGGCGGGTTGAGCGTGCACAAATACATGAAGATCGTCACCTGGCAGCGGGCCACGCGCGAGGGTTCGAAACCCATCGCCGAGGCGACCGCGCGGATTTCGCGGCTGGAAGGGATGGAGGGCCACGCCCGCGCGGCCGATGTGCGTCTGGCCAAGTATTTCCCGGACGAAAATTTTGACCTGACCGCAGATGAATGACCCCCTCGACCTGTTCGATCTGACCGGCCGGGTGGCCTGCGTCACGGGCGCCAGTTCGGGGCTGGGCCGGCGCGTTGCGCAGGTGCTGGCGGCTGCAGGCGCGAAGGTGGTGGGCGTTGCCCGACGGGCCGAGGCACTGGCCGAGTTGCAGGCCGAGATCGGTTTAAGCGCTGCGGTGGTCGCAGGTGACGTGGCCGACCGGGACGGCCTGCCAAGGCTGGTCGAACAAATCGCGGCCCCGTTCGGCGCGCCGGATATCGTGGTTCATGCCGCCGGGGTGAACACGCGACAGGCCGCCGATGACGTCACGCCCGAAGGCTGGGACGCGACGCTGGGCCTGAATCTCGGTGCGCCGTTCTTCCTCAGCCAGGCCATGGTGCCTGCGATGAAGGCGCGTGGTTGGGGCCGGATCGTGAATTTCGCCTCGCTGCAGACGACGCGGGCCTTTCCCGGCGGGATCGCCTATGGGGCCAGCAAGGGCGGGATCGCACAGTTGACCCGCGCCATGGCCGAGGCCTGGTCGTCCCACGGGATCACCGCCAACGCCATCGGCCCGGGCTTCTTTCCGACCGAGCTGACGCAGGCAGTGTTTGATGACCCGGCCCGCGCGGCCCGCAACGCGGCGCAGACCTGCATCGGTCGCAATGGCCGCATGGACGACATCGACGGGCCGATCCTTTTTCTGTGCTCGCAGGCATCCGACTATGTCACCGGGCAGATCCTGATGGTTGACGGGGGGTTCACGGCGAAATGAAAGCTCTGGTTTATGAAGGTGTCGAACAGTTGGTCTATCGCGACGTACCGGACGCCGCGCCGCAACCTGGCGAGCACCTGATCCGGGTCGAGGCCGCTGGGATCTGCGGGTCCGACATGCATGCCTACTTGGGTCATGATGCACGCCGCCCGGCGCCCTTGATCCTGGGGCACGAGGCGGCGGGCACAGTGATCGGCGGCCCCAAGGACGGAACGCGGGTCACGATCAATCCGCTTGTAAACTGCGGGCAGTGTCCGGCCTGCCAAGCGGGACGGGAAAACCTGTGCCCCGACCGTCAGATCATCTCGATGCCCCCGCGCGAAGGTGCCTTTGCCCAATATGTTTCGATGCCCTGGGACAATCTGGTCGAGGTGCCGGACCATGTACCCTTCGCCAAAGCCGCCTTGGCCGAGCCGCTGGCCGTCAGCTGGCACGCCGCACGCCTCGCGCTCGAGGCGCTGCACCCGGCGATGGAGCGTCGTGCGCTGGTGATCGGGGGTGGGGCGATTGGCCTTGCGGCGGCGCTGGCGCTGCGGGCGATGGATGTCGTGGATGTGACCGTGGTCGAACCCAACGACCTGCGGCGGACGTTCCTGCAAAGGCTGAATTGCGCCAAGGTCGTAGCTGAAGCGCAGGGCGACTTCCCGATCGTGGTCGATGCCGTGGGCTTTGCCGCCACCCGTGCGGTGGCCTCGGAACGGGCCCAACCCGGCGGGGTGATCGCGCATGTGGGCCTGGGCGAGGACGCCGGCGGGCTGGACGTACGGCGCATGACCCTGCAAGAGATCACCTTCATCGGAACCTACACTTATACCGCGCAGGATTTCCGTCAGACCGCCCAAGCCATCTTTGACGGCGCGCTGGGGCCTCTGGACTGGATCGAAGAACGCGATCTGGCCGATGGCGCCCGGGCCTTTGCCCAGCTACGCTCGGGCGAGGTCGCGGTTCCGAAAATCGTGCTGTCCCCGTGGGCCTGACCGCCCGGAACTGGAGGTAACCATGTATAAGAAAATTCTTGTCCCCATGGCGCTTGACCACGGCATTTCACCGCAAACGCTCGAGATCGCCCGTGCCTTGGGCGGCGGATCCGCCGAGATCGTGGCTCTGCATGTCTATGAGATGCCTCAGGGATCGGTCAGCGTCTATCTGGACAAGGATGCCGTGGCCGATGGCTTTGCCCGGGCCCGCGAAGTCCTGATGGAAAAGCTGAAAGGCCTGCCGGATGTAAAGCCCGAACTGGTCAAGGGCCACACCGCGCGCACGATCATCGACTATGCCAACGACCACGGGTTCGATTGCGTCGTCATTGGCTCGCACCGTCCCGGACTGACTGATTATTTCCTTGGCTCCACCGCGTCGCGCGTGGTGCGGCATGCAAAATGTGCCGTCCACGTCCACCGCAGGGCCTGACCCGTCCATCGCGCCCTCGGCGCCCCAACCCAGGAACAGAAGTTTCGACATGAACATAGACAAGAAGATCACCGAAGATCTGGTGGCCAACGACATCTCGTTCGTCACCACGGTGCCATGCAAGCAATTGGCCGGCGTCATCGCCGAGATCGACGCCCACGACTCCATCTACCACATCCCCTCGAACAAAGAGGACGAAGGCATGGGCCTGTGCGCCGGGGCCTGGATGGGCGGCAAGCGCCCCGCGATCATCATGCAGAACACCGCGATCGGGGTCACGATCAACACGCTGGCGACGCTGATTCAGTATTACCGAATGCCGCTGCCGATGCTGATCTCGTACCGGGGCGAACTGCGCGAGCCCATCGCCTGCCAGGTCGAGATGGCCGTTCACACCAAGGCCCTGCTGGCGCAGATGCACATTCCGACCTACCATTTCCATCATCAGGAAGACGTGGCCGAACTGGACGCGATCCTGAAATACACCTTCATGTGCAACAAGCCCGTCGCGATCCTGACCGACGCCAATTTCTGGGGAGGCTATGGCGACCAATGATCCGTTCTGAAATCCTGAAGGAAATCGCCCCGATCCTGCGCGACCAACTGGTGGTGTGCAACATCGGCATCCCCAGCCAGGAACTGCATGCCATCGACGATCAGCCCACCAATTTCTATATGCTGGGCACGATGGGGCTGGCCTCGAGCATCGGTTTGGGGCTGGCGCTGGCCCAGCCGAAACCGGTGATCGTGATCGACGGCGACGGCTCGATCCTGACCAACCTGGGGACGCTGCCGACCATCGCCAACAACGTGGCCGACAACTATATCCTGCTGATCATCGACAACGGCTCCTACGGCTCGACCGGCGATCAGCCGACCTATGCGGGGCAGAAGACCTCGCTGGCCAAGATGGCCGAGGCGGCGGGATGCGAGCGCGTGATCGAATGCCGGGCCGAAGAGACCGGCCGCGTGCTGCAAGAGGCGCTGGACGCCCGCCAGATGACCATCATCGTCAGCAAATGTGAAAGCGGAAACGCCAAGATGCCGCCGATCACGATGGACCCGGTCGTCATCCGCGACCGCTTCATGAAGGCCGTTCAGGCCTGATGGGCGCAAGCGCCATCCACAGCGCCGAAGACGCCCGCCGGCTGGCCCGGCGGCGTCTGCCATGGATGGTGTTTGACTATATCGACGGGGCCGCCGGGTCCGAGGCCGGGGCCCGGCGCACCCGCGCGGCGCTGGACGCGATGACCCTGTGGCCCCGGATCCTGCGCGATGTCAGTAGCCGGTCACTGGCAACCCGCGTGTTCGGGCAACCGGCCGACAGGCCCTTCGGCATCGCGCCCATGGGCATGTGCAACCTGTCCGCACCGGGCGCCGACCTGATGCTGGCGCGGCTGGCGGCGCAATACGGGGTGCCGCTGGGCGTTTCCACGGTGGCCTCGACACCGATGGAGGCGCTGATCGAAGAGGCCCGGGGCCATGCCTGGTTTCAGCTGTATTTCAGCGGCGATGGCAGCGGCACGTTCAAGCTGGTCGATCGGGCAAAGGCCGCGGGCTACAAGACCCTGATCCTGACGGTTGACGTGCCCGAAGTTGGCCGCCGCCCGCGCGAACTGCGCCGCGGCTTCCGCATGCCGTTCCGGATCGGGCCGCGGCAGTTTCTGGATTTCGCGCTGCATCCGCGCTGGTCGATCTCGACCTTGCTGAAGGGCAAACCGCAGATGGCGAATTTCCTGATGGAGGGGTTCGAGTTCGACCGCACCGAAAGCCGTGCAAAGGCCGATTGGGACACGCTGGCAAGGTTGCGCGACCGGTGGCCGGGCAAGCTGGTGGTCAAGGGCGTGCTGGACGTCGAAGACGCGGTTGCGCTGAAGGCGGCCGGTGTCGACGCTATCCAGGTCTCTAGCCACGGCGCCCGCCAGTTGGAAAGCGCACCCGCACCGATCTCGGTCTTGCCGCAGATCCGCGCAGCGGTCGGCGACGACTATCCGCTGTTCTACGACAGCGGCCTGCGGTCCGGAGAAGATGCGCTCAAGGCTCTGATGGCCGGCGCCGATTTCCTGTTCTTCGGGCGGATCCTGCAGTTCGCCATCGCGGCGGGCGGCGAGGCCGGTTTGCACAGGTTGTGGGCGGTGCTGTCCGAGGAGATGGACATCGCCATGGCCCAGATCGGTGTCAGCACCTTGTCAGAGATTCAACGACCGGACGGAGACTAGCGCGAGTGGAACAGGTTCTGGAACTCCTGCCTCATCCGCAGGCGTTCTGGGTATTCCTGCAAAAACCGTTCGGGCGGCTTGCCCTCCCAGACCTGGACGTAGACGCGCATTTTGTTGCCACCGTAGATTTTGGCGAGGTCCTCGTTTGAATAGCCCCGCGCCCATAGATCGTCGGTTATCGCGGCAAGGATCTTGGCCAATTCACCATTCCCGGTTGCGCCTTTGTTGAACGCATCAATCATGTAGCCGCCGTCGTCATACATGCTGGCATTCGCGGTCGCGAACTGAACGACAAGCTCGGTTGAAAACATGTCGTCCGTCGCGATCCCGACATGGTCGACGCCGACAAGTTGGACATAATAGTCGATCATATCGGCGGCTTGTTTGGGTGAGATATCTTCGGGCCATACCCCGTCCATCATCCATTCTGTGAATGTGGGCGATATGTATCCTCCGGACTTGGCTGCCCGCAGTGCCTCGTCGTCCGGGATGGCTCGGTAACAGCCCTTGGTCGTGGCGTTGGGCTCATTCGCGTAGAGCCCCGCCGGAACCGAGTGGGTGTAGACATAGGGCACGCCGGGATAGTTCTCATCCATGTAGTCCATCGCGTCGTTGGCCGTTTTCGACCCGGTGTGGCTAAGGTCCAGCAGGATGCCAAAGCGCACCATCTCATCGATCACGGATTTGCCCCATGGGGTCAGACCGATGTCCCGACCGTTGTAAGCTGCCAACTGCCCTGATCCGGTTCGGAAAATGTCGTTGTACGCCAGGATCATGCTTTTGATGCCCATGTCCTTGAGCATGGCCATCTTCTTGAGGTCTCCATCCAGAACCGTTGCCGTTTGGCTGTTCCAGATCACAGCCGTCTTGCCCTGAGCATGCGCGGCCTCGATATCGCGTGTTTCATTCACGATCAGATAATTCTCGGGCTGCTGCGCCATGGCTGCGCGGAAATGATAGTGCTGTTCAAGCAACACATCGAACGACATGTCAGCGGCGGCCAATGTCATTTCATGGCCGGTGATGCCGTTGTCCCGGGCGCGTTGGAAGTAGGTGTGCAGTTGCTCGTCTTCGGTCCAGCCGGTTCCGTAGGGGCTGGCCAGCATGCCCAGTACGATCGTGTCCTGCACGAACTGCCTGGCTTCGTCCGATGCGTCCCAGGTCTTGCTTTCTTCGCTGGCGTGAAGGGGGGCGGCGATTGCCAGGACAGTTGCGGCTGCAGTCATCAGTGGCTTCATCGAGTGTCCTTCCATGGGTTGCATTGCCTCAAGCGGGCAGACCCGGCCAGCGTCAGAACACGAGCCTTGTCCGCAGGCCGAACAGGGCCACGTTGTCCTGGCCGGGGTTCAGCAGTGGGTTCGAGATGAACTGCACAGACGGCGTGATCTGCAGGCCGGGCGAAATCGAAAAACGGTAGAAAGCCTCGAGGGTGAACTGATCGCCGTCGATGCCACGGGCTTCGGCCCAGTTCAGCCCCAGCCCAGCCAGATCGGTGTTCCGGCCGTAGTGCCCGATGCCGGCTGACAGGGACCGATCATACAGCGCCGCCGTTCCCTTTGCCGCGCCGGCGCGCAGGAACGGCATCCATTGGTTGCCCACGAACCACGCGGCGGAGAAGGCCGCGCCATAATCTTCGGCCCGGCTTCCGTCATCGGCTGCGTCCGCGTGCCAAAGTGTCAGATGGATGTTGTCGAAATAGATCCGATCGAAGCCCGACGTGTAGCCCAGCTCGAGCGATTTGAAGAGGTTGCCGTCGCTGAAAACGTCGAAGTTCGGATCGGACGGATCGGCGTTAGCGTCAGCGACACTGGCCACAGCATAGAAATTGCTGCCCAGCCGCACGCCCCCGGCAAGACCCAGTCCGGGGTTCGGGGCGTTTATCGTAGGGTTGGTGTTGAACGACAGATTCTGGAAACCGCTATAGGGACTGACAAGGCCATAGATGTCGACGAAGTCGGTCACGTCGATCTGACCGAATTGCAGCGTCCATGACCCGTCCGCGGCCCGCTGTGACCAGAACAGGTTCGTCAGCAGCAAACCCGTGTCGTTAAAGGCGGTTCCTGTGATCGAAAGCGCGCCTCCGTCCAGGCCCAGAAACTGTGGCGCGACATCGGTAAAGCTGTGCCGGTGTTCGACCTTGAACGTCACCGAACCCTGTTCGGTCGCCTGCCAGCTGCCATAGAAACGGGCAATTCCGCTGGCGGCTTCTCCGGCGCCCAGATCGGCATCCGTCGTTTGCCCAAGGGCCAGATAGTCAATGTTGAAACGGAACCCGTCTTCGGCCAGACGATCCTTCCAGGCAAACCATCCAGGCGCGATATTGCGTGGAAAATCCGACCGGAATTGCGGATCGGTCAAGCCGTCTCCGGGTCCAAGCTCGGCATTCACCGACGAGGGACCTGACAATCCCTGAGCGACCGCACCCGAGGCCCAGACAAAGGCCGCCAGCACCAGCGCAATCTGCCGGATCATTCCGAGGCCGCCTGACCACCGGTTTTGCGCCGCCCCGCGGCCCGAAGAAGATCTGTCGCATCCTCGCTCCACTCCAGCCCGTCGGTGCGGTTCTGGAGCGTCTCGACCTTGTCTGCCTCCAATTGGAATGTGGCGCGCATCGGCATCAGCCCGTCCACCACCACCATCTGGTGATCGGTCGGCGAAATCGTCAGACGCCCCGTCAGGCGGACGGGTTCGTGGACATAGCTGGGAACCCAGTCGGCATCCAGCATCACACGGATCATCTGGTTCGGCGGCGGCGGCGGCATATGACTGCACATGCCCCGTTCGGGCACCAGATAGACAACGGACCGCCCGTCTGCGTCCGCAGGAGCCGGAACGGCGAAACCGGACAGCGTGACCTCTTGCCCGTCATACAAGGGGTTGCCAAGCGTGGCTGCTTTTTCCCTGCGTTCGCTCACGACCTCGCGTTGACCCAACAGCCAGTCCACGTCGACACCGCCCGCGGCCAGCGCGTCCTCGGTCTCGTGCAGAAGCTCCTGCCACTTCTGGCGGTCCTCGTCCGTTCCGACATCCTGCTGCAGCCGGCCACGCAGTCGCACGACGAACAGGACGTCGTCGAACTGTTCGGGGCTGAGATCGCGATAGGGGTCTTCGAAGGTCTGAACGGTCGGGTCGGGCAGATCGTCCCAACCAACCGAGAGGCCAGCCCAGGACGGCGCGCCCGCACCCAAGCTGAGCGTCGCCGCAATCAGCAGAGTTCGGACGGAGTTCAGAAAAGCGGGCTTGTCATGGCGGTCCCGTCCGCGAATCCTCATCATGGCCCTAGTTGAGCGTATTTTTGTAGATCACGCCATCCTTCATGATCAGGCGGATGGTCTCGGGGCTGTCAGGCCGCGGGTCCGCACCGAACCACTGGTCACCTGTACCCACGACCGAGAAATCTTCGAGCGGGTTGCCGTCGATCAGCAGAATGTCTGCATAAGCGCCTTCCTCAATCACTCCAAGCTTACCGGCGGTGTAGGGATTGGTGAAATCGCCGGACAACTGGGCGATCTCGCCTCCGATCGAGGTCAGTGTGACCATTGATTGATAGGGACCGAAGAATTCGTTGTTCAGGTGTTTTTCATACGCGATCTGGATGTTGCAGGCTTCGACTGTGCCTACGCAATCGGTCTGGAACCCGCGCTTGACCGGGCATTCCTTCATGTTCGGGATGTAGTTCTCGAAGGTCGCCGAAGCCGAGATTGCCTTGGCAAGGCTCGATGGTTGGTTCTTGACCGCCGGTATATCTAGAAGGCCCGGATCGAACGCTGTTAGATTGGTCGTGATATACGCGCCCATTTCGTTCATCTTTTCAGCGATTTCGCAGTCGAACGAAAATCCGTGTTCGATGGACATCACTCCCGCGTCGAGCGCACCCAGAATTGCTTCCTTCCGATAGGAATGAGCCATGACATAGCTACCATATTCATTCGCGACCTGCACGGCGGCTTTGATCTCTTCTGGCGATCCGGCCAGCAACTGCCAAGGGTCGAAGGCCGAAACGACACCGCCCGATTGCATGAATTTGAGCTGGGTCGCGCCCATCCGGAAGTTGTTGCGTCCGAATTTGTAAACGTCGTCAACGCCGCTGATTTCCTGTGCCATGTTCAGGCGGCTGAAATTGGTGTCCGTCCCCGGAGGTGCAGTGAAGTTGCCAAAGTCGGCGTGGCCTCCACGAGTGCTTAGAAAAGCGCCCGACGGATAATAGCGTGGCCCTGGAATCTGACCCGAGTCGATAGCCCGGCGAAGTCCACCGTTGGCCCCGCCTGCATCCCTGACCGTTGTGAAACCCTGCATCAGATACATTTCGGCCATCCTTGTGGCATGGATTCCGAAATCCTCCCATGTCGAATTGGCTTCCATGGCGCTGAGACTTGGCCCCATCAACATGAGATGCGCGTGGTTCTCGATGAACCCAGGTGTCAGTGTGCGCCCCTCGCCGTCGATCACCGTGGCGTCTGGGGCGTCGATCGCTTCGGTCGAAACCGTTTTGATCAGATTCCCTTCGACCAGAACACTGGCGTTTTCGATGCGTTGTTCGCTTGTGCCGTCGAAGACATGCACGTTGGTGAACAGTGTTTGAGCTGGCTTTTCATCCTGGGCCGCCGCCGGCCAAGCGAAACTGAGGGCACAGACCACTCCAAGGTATAGACGTTGCATCACTGTTCCTCCCGCTTGTGCCTGTTTGGCTATCATTATCCTAAATTTGAATATGATAGGGCCGGCCATCCAAAGTCAAACCTGCGGCGTCGATAATTGGAGGAGGGGGAAACAGCCCGTTTGGGCAAACCGCTAAATGCAGACGGGTGGCATGAGGGCATAGGCGGCAGTCGATATCAACGGCGACTGGCTCAGAGGACGCTGCCCAAGGCCAAACTCGAGGATTTCAGGGAAGTGGTAGCGGAGGAGGGACTTGAACCCCCGACACGCGGATTATGATTCCGCTGCTCTAACCAACTGAGCTACTCCGCCACGGTGAGAGGCGATTTAAGGGAGGGGCCGGAGAGGGTCAAGAGGGAAATGCTACGAAAATGCGGGATTCTTCATCCGGCCGTGTTGGCGGGTTTCGACGGCGATTGCGAAGCGCTGGCCATGCGGCGGACGAACTCTGCGCAGGCCTCGGGCGCCGTCAGGGGGATCATGTGGCCGCGGTTCTCGAGCTCTTCAAAGCTCAGCCCGTAGTCCACCATAGGTGCGCCTTGCTGGCTGGGTGACAGGATCGGATCCTCGGCCCCGTACAGGATGCCACCCCCAACCTGCAGTTCGTGGTAACGCTGGGACTGGGCGTCGATGCTGGCATCCACGCCCGCCAGATCCTGCGATCCGGTGATATAGGCTGACGGGCGCAGCCCCAAGGCGCCACCGGCGCGGTCCAGGAAATCACTCGGGGCCGGTTCCGGGGCAAACGCCTCATCGATCACATGCGGAGCCGTGGTTTTTGCCAGGGGAACAGCGATTGTGTTGGCGATCAGGCTGCGCAGCCATTCGGTTCGGATCTCCAGCGCCTTGAAGATGGCGGGTGTGCTGGGTACCCGATGCGTCAGCGGAGCCAGCAGGGCCAGTGCCCGAACCCGTTCAGGATTGTCCAGCGCCATGGCGAGCGACACCGCGCCCCCGAGCGAGTGTCCGACCAGAATGGCCTGCGATACGCCCTTGGCTTCGAGGAATTCGTGGATCATCCGCGCCTGTTCCGGCGGGGTAGCCAGTCGCGCGTGGTCGCGGGTCGAATAACCGCACCCAGGCCGGTCAACCGCGATGACGTGAAAGTCGTCGGCCAGAAGGTCGGTCATGGCATAGGTGAAGTGCTGCAACTGGCCGGTCAATCCGTGGATCATCACCACCGTCGGCTTCTCTGGATCGCCCTGTTCGACATAATGGATCGTACCGCCGTTCACCGGCAGGATCTGCCCGGGCTGAGGCACGGATTGGACTCCCATCCGCGTCAGGCGCCGGGTCCACAGATGCATCAGGATCAACGCGACGCCGATGATCAGCGCAATGGTCAGCAGGGTGGTCATGTCGGAGGTCCTTTGGTCTGGGCGGGATCAACGGGATGGTAATGCTCGAGCCCGGCCTTCGCCAGACGTTTGCGGAATTCCGAAACTGTGCCGGGCCACAGCGTCGTATTGCGCCCCTGTGCGTCCTGATACCACGAAGTGCATCCGCCGGCCTGCCACACACTGTCGGCATGACGCTCCTGCATTTCGCGGGTGAAGTCGGCCTGCCGGTCAGCGTTTGGAGCAATCGCGGGCAGACCCGCGCGCCGCATCGCCTCCAGCACCCTTCCGATATGGGCAACTTGCGCTTCGATCATCAGAACGACCGAATTGTGACCCAACCCGGTATGCGGACCCAGCAGGAAGAAAAAGTTGGGAAACCCGGCAATGGCGGTGCCCAGATTGGCCTGCATGCCGTCGGCCCAGGCGTCTTGCAGGCTCAGCCCGTCCGCGCCGCGGATGTCCAGCCTTTGGACCGCGTCCGTCACATGGAAACCGGTGCCCCAGATCAGAATGTCGGCCGACGTCCGACTGCCGTCGGTCGCGATGATCTCGGATCCTTCGATCCGCTCGACCCCATGCGGGATCACGCTGACATTGTCGCGGGCCAGTGCCGGGTACCAGTCGTTCGAGCTGAGGACGCGCTTGCAGCCGATCCGGTAGTCCGGTGTCAGAATGCGGCGCATCTCGGGGTCGGATATGGCCTCCTCCAGCCCTTTGCGCCACATCTTCATGGCAAAGTCGACCGCGCGTTTTTCGCCGCGAAACACGCGGTGGCGGAATTCGAACAGCCAATAGATGCACTGCCTGCGGATGCGCGGCAGCAGCGGAATGCGGCGATAGAGGTGCCGGACCCAGGGCGCAATCGGCCCGTCGGGACGCGGCAGAACGTAAGGCGCGCTGCGTTGGAAGATGGTGACATGGGCGGCGGTTTTGGCGATTGCCGGCACGAACTGAACGGCGGACGCGCCGGTGCCGACAACTGCTATGCGTTTGCCCTGCAGCGGCACCGTGTGGTCCCATTGGGCCGAGTGGAATGCCGGACTCTGAAAGCCCGCTGCTCCCGGGATCTCGGGAATGCTGGGGATGTGCAGGGCGCCGATGGCCGACACCAGGAACCGTGCCGTCCACTGCGCGCCGCCGGTCGTCTCGACCTGCCAATGCGTGCCGTCCCAGCGGGCCGACTTCAGTTCGGTGTGGAAATGGCACAGTTCGTACAGCCCTTCGTCACGCGCAACGCGGCGCATGTAGTCCCAGATTTCGGCCCCGCCTGCATAGGCTCGGGTCCAGTCCGGGTTCGGATGGGTGGCCATCGAATACAGGTGCGAGGGCACATCGCAGGCCACGCCGGGATAGGTGTTCTCTCGCCATGTGCCGCCGATGTCGTCGGCTTTTTCAAGGATCGCGATGTTGTGGATGCCGCGTTTGCGGGCTTCGATCGCCATGATCAGCCCCGAGAACCCGGCCCCTACAATCAGCATGTCGATGTCGTGGGTCATGCCTGCACCTCCTCCCAAAGGTACAAGGTCAGGATAGGGTCAAACCGCGTTTCAGGAAAACCTGCCGTGGGGTCAGTCTTGGTTCAGATCCTCGGGCAGGGGGCGCGGCAGTTGGTCCAGCAGGCGGAACACCTGCGCGCGACAGGCCGGGCCGGTCCAGTCCGGCGGGCAGAAACTGTCGGGCAGGTCGGGCAGACGCAGAACGACGCGCCGCCACCGATGCACGATCAACGTGCGCAGTGTCGCGATCTGACAGGGCGTGGGCTCCCAACTGGCCGGGCGGCCTTGGGACACGTGGCGTACGGCCTCGTGCAGGGACCGGCAAGCCGTCCGCAATTCGGGCGGAAACAGCTTTTCATGCACCCATTGCGGGACCGAGCGGGCGGTGACCTCAAGGATCAGCAACTCGTCCTGGTCCACGGGTGGTGCCCCCGATCCCAACGCGGCGTTGCGGCCGATCGGCGTGTAATCGTGGCTGAGCAGGATGTCTTCCAGCAGCCGGGTGCCAGTGCCATCCTCGGCGATCAGCAGGTGCAGCGGCGTATCCGGCGCAGGGTCACGCGCATAGATGCGCGGCGTGACCCGGGCCGATTGCGTGCGGCCATATTCGGTCAGGAAATGCATCGAAACGCGCCCGACCCGGTCGCTTTCGATCCAGCCATCCTTGCGCAGACGGTGCAGGGCGACGCGGATCGCCTCGGGCTTGATGCCCATCGGTTCGATGATGCGGCCCAGCGCCCCGCCCGATATCTTGGCGCCGCGCTCCTGCGCCATGTCGCCGAACAGCGACACGATGATCGACCAGACCCGCTGATTTTGCGGGTCGGCCAGTTCGGCCACGGCCTGGGTGAACCACGGATGGGCGTTGGTCATGCGCCCAGTCTATCCGGCCCGACGGTGCAAGAAAAACACTTTGCTCTGCGCTCAGTAGGCGTTCATGGTCAGCAGTTCGTATTCGGCGACCTTCTCGTCATCCTGATTGGTCAGGGTCACATGCCAGCGCACCTCGCCATAGTCGTCGGTGCGGCGGGTCTTTTGCTTGACCGTCAGCCGGACCTTGATGCTGTCGCCGGCCACGACCGGCTTCATGAAGCGCAGACCGTCCAGCCCGGTATTGGCCAGCACCGGCCCTTCGTTCGGCTCGACGAACAGGCCGGCGGCAAAACTCAGCAGCAGATAGCCATGCGCCACCCGGCCCGGAAAGAACGGGTTTCTGGCCGCCGCGTCCTCGTCCATGTGGGCATAGAATGTGTCGCCGGTGAAATGGGCGAAGTGTTCGATGTCGTCCAGCGTGATGGTTCGGGGCGCCGTGTGCAGCGTCTCGCCGATCTGCAGGTCCGTGAACTTGCGGGTGAAGGGATGCGCGGGGCCTTGGATCTCGGGCGCGCCGGGAATCCATTTCCGGCCGATCGTCGCCAGCATCCGGGGCGAGCCCTGCAGGGCCGTGCGCTGCATGTAGTGTTTCACGCCGCGTACGCCGCCCATTTCCTCGCCGCCGCCGGCGCGACCGGGGCCGCCATGGACCATGTGCGGCAGAGGCGAGCCATGGCCGGTGGATTCCTGCATCGAGTCGCGGTCGTTGATGTAGATCCGCCCGTTGAAGGCGGCAGCACCCATCACCAGCTGACGCGCGACCTCGGGGTCATGGGTGATCAGCGAGGTGACCAGCGACCCCTGGCCGCGATTGGCCAGCGCGATGGCGTGGTCCAGATCGCGATAGCCCATGATGGTCGAGACCGGGCCGAACGCCTCGGTGTCATGCACGTGCCGGGCGGCGTCGGGATCGGCGCAGTGAAACAGCATCGGCGGGACGAAGGCGCCCTTTTCGGCATCGGCGCCGACCACCTCGAAGGCATCCGGGTCGCCGAACACGCGTTCGGCCTCTTGCCCGATGAGGCGGGCCTTGGCCAGAACGTCGGCCTTCTGCCCGTTCGAGACCAGCGCGCCCATGCGCGTGCCGTCCAGCCGCGGATCGCCGATCGTGGTCTGCGCCAGCTTGGCCGAGATCGCCGCGATCAGCGGCTGGACCTGCGCCTGCGGAGCGATGATGCGGCGGATAGCGGTGCATTTCTGCCCGGCCTTCGTCGTCATCTCGCGCACGACTTCCTTGACGAACAGGTCAAATTCGGGCGTGTCGGGTGCCGCGTCGGGGCCAAGGATCGACGCGTTGAGGCTGTCCTGCTCGGCCACGAACCGCACCGAGTTGGTCACGATCACCGGGTTCTGCCGCAGCTTCATCGCGGTGTCGGCCGATCCGGTAAAGCTGACCACGTCCTGACAGGTCAGGTGATCCAGCATGTCGCCCAGCCCGCCCGAGACCAGCTGCAGTGCGCCGTCGGGCAGGATGCCGCTGTCCAGCATGATCCGCACGGCCAGTTCGGTGACATAGCAGCTGTTTGTGGCCGGTTTCACGATCGCCGGAACCCCGGCCAGCAGGGTGGGGGCCAGTTTCTCAAGCATCCCCCAGACCGGGAAGTTGAAGGCGTTGATATGCACCGCGACACCCTGCAGCGGGGTGCAGACATGCTGGCCCAGGAAGGTGCCGTTCCGCGACAGTTGCTCGACATCGCCATCCAAATAGACATGGCCGTCGGGCATCTCGCGCCGCCCTTTCGAGGCAAAGACAAACATGGTGCCGATACCGCCATCGATGTCGATCAGGTGATCCTTCTGCGTGGCGCCGGTTTCAAAACTCAGGTCATAGAGCGCCTGTTTGCGTTCCGACAGCGCCTGCGCCAGCGCCTTGAGCATCTTGGCGCGTTCATGGAAAGTCAGCCGGCGCAGGGCAGGCCCGCCCACGTCGCGGGCATGGGCCAGCATCGCCTGCACGTCCAGCGTGTCATTGCCGGCGGTGGCGAAGGGCGCGCCGGTGATGGCCGAGGCGATGGTGCGGGCCCCGGCGCCGGGCGCAACCCACTGGCCCGCGGCGAAACTGGAAATCTGTTTCAGAGACATGAGATGCTCCTGTATTGGGGCCGCCTTGCGCGGCGAAATGAGCTCAGTGACCCAGCGCGCCCATCTGTTGCGGCAGGTACAGAACGATGACGGGAACTAGGACGATCAGCGCCAGGCGGAAGATGTCGGCCACCCAGAACGGGGTCACGCCGCGAAAGATCGTGCCAGTCGAGACGTCGCCCACCACGCCCTTCAGGATGAACACGTTCAAGCCCACCGGCGGGGTGATCAGCGAAATCTCGGTCACCACCACCACGACGATGCCGAACCAGATCGGGTCATAGCCCAGCGAGGTCACCAGCGGGAAGAAGATCGGAACCGTCAGCAGCAGCATCGACAGGGATTCGAATACGCAGCCTAGGATGATGTAGATACCGAGGATCATCAGGATCACAACGAAGGGTGCCACGTCATAGGCAGTGACCATGGCGATCAGCGCCTCGGGCAGGCCGGCCAGGTTGATGAAATTCGAAAAGATCTGCGCGCCGATCAGCACCGCGAACAGCGCGGCGGCCGTAAAGCAGGTTTCCTTCAGCACCTCAAAGGTCGATCCCACGGTCAGCCCGCCGCGGAACAGCGCGATCAGAAAAGCCCCGGCGGCGCCCATGCCTGCGGCCTCGGTCGGCGAAAAGGTCAGGTTCAGTGGTTCGAAATCGAACACGCCATACAGCCCGCCGATCACCAGGAAGAACAGCAGCAGCACCGCCCAAACGGACCCCAGCGCGCTGATGCGCTCGCCCCAGCTGGCGCGTTCACCGGCCGGGCCGGCCTCCGGGTTGCGCCACACGGTCCAGCGCACCGCAAAAAGGTAGAACAGGATGCCCAGAATGCCGGGGATGATGCCGGCCATGAACAGCTTGCCGATCGAGGTTTCGGTCAGCAGCCCGTAGATGACCAGGATGACAGAGGGCGGGATCAGGATGCCCAGCGTGCCGCCGGCCGCGATCGAGGCGGTCGACAGTTCGTCGGAATACCCATAACGGCGCATCTGCGGCATCGCCACCTTGGACATGGTCGCGGCGGTGGCCAGCGACGATCCGCAGATGGCCGAAAACCCGCCGCAGGCCGCGACGGTCGCCATGGCGATACCGCCGCGCATATGGCCCAGAAAGGCGTTGGAAACGGCATAAAGCTCGCGCGCCATGCCGCCCTTGTTGACGAACAGGCCCATCAGGATGAACAGCGGCACGACCGACAGGCCGTAATCCTGCGCGGTATCGGTGATCTGGCGGCCAACCATCGACATCGCGGCCTTCAGCCCGCGCTCGTCAAAGATCGAGCCGCCGCGTTCATAGGCAAAGCCCAACGTGCCGACCAGCCCCATGGCAAAGACGATGGGCAGGCGCATCAGCACCAGGATCAGGACAAGGGCAAATCCGATGAGGGCAGCGGTCATTGAGTGGATTCCGTCAGGGTCTTGGGGGCAAACAGGTGCAGCAGTCCGGTGATGATCATCACCACGGCGGTGATCGCCACCGACGCAGTGATGAACCAGCCGACGAGGTATGTCGGGATGCTGAGGTATTCGGTGACATCACCATAGTCGCGGGCGCGTTCGGCCAGAATCCACACGCGCTGGACCGGCCAATATAGCATGGCGCCGCTGAGGATATAGATCACCGCGTCACGCAGGCGGCTGAGGCGCAGGCGGTGAAAGATACCGTCGGTCAGGTCCACGGCGATATGCCCGTTGGTGACCGAGATGATGGGCAGCACCGAGAACACCAGAATCGCCATCAGGATGCGCGTCAGTTCAGTGGCGGCCTCGATCGGCGCGTTGAAGGCCGACCGCAGGATCACGTCGCAGAAGGTCATCACCATCAGGATGAACAGGGCCGTGCAGGCGACGATCACCGGCAGGACGCTGGCGCGCCGTACAAGCTGGATGAGAGGGGTCATCGGGTGGCTCCGAATGGGGCTGGGTGGGGGCGGCCTGTGCCGCCCCGCATCAGGGATCAGTTCGAGGACATTTCCGACTTGATCATGTCGTAGGCGGCTTGCGCATCGACGCCGGCTTCGTTGACTTCGGCAATAACCTTGGCGCGCACGTCCTCGGCGATCGTCGAGAATTTCTCCATGTCCTCGGCAGCGGCTTCGTGGATCGCATTGCCTTCGGTGCTTTGGGTCGCTTCACGGCCGATGGTGTCAATCTCGTCCCAGATCTTGCCGATTTCGCGGCTCAGCGGTTCGCCGAACACGTTTTCCTCCAGCGCTTGCTGGATGTCTTCCGGCAGGTCGGCAAACGTGTCTTCGTTCATGATGAAGGCAAACGACCCGCGATACAGGCCGCCCGGCATCTCATAGACGTTCGGGGCAACCTCGGTCAGCTTGAAGCCCTTGCGCGATTCGAGGGGCATGACCACGCCGTCGGCGGCCTTCGAGGCCAGCGTCTCATAGACCTTCGGCGCCGGAACCTGGATGCCGGTCGCACCCAGCGCGGTGCCCACGTCGCCACCGACGCCACCGGGGATCCGCACCTTGAGGCCCGAGATTTGGTCCATCGAGGTCACCGGGCTGCTAGTGTGCAGCTGGGCCGGGCCGTGGGTGTGCAGGGCGATGACCTTGACGCCGCGATGTTCGTCGGCGGCCTTCAGATACTTGTCATAGGCGCGCCAATAAGCAACCGAGGCGGCCTCGGCCGAGCCTTCATAGCCCGGCAGCTCGATCAGCTTGGTCGTCACGAAGCGGCCCGGCTGATAGCCGTGGAAGATGATCGACGCATCCGCCGCACCATCCATGATCAGGTCCATCTGGGCCGGGGGCGGGGCGATGCCCAGCTTCAGCTCGGCGGTCACCTTGCCGTCGGTGGCCTCTTCGACCATCTCGACGAATTTGGGCCACATCTTGGCGTTGATCCCGTGGGTGGGCGGCGCCCAGCTGGAAATCGTCAGGGTGTAATCCGCCGCAAATGCCACGCTGCCCGACACTGCCAAGGCAGCCGTCGCCAACAGCGTTTTGATCCCGTTGAGTTTCATGACTGGTTTCCTCCTCCAAAACATGAGTCATAAATGCGTTAATGGTCCTTTTTGTAACCATCAACCGGCCGAAAGCCCGGATTCGGCGCTTCGTCGGAGAAATTTATTGACCAACCGTTCGGTTAATGCAAGAAGAATATCGAAACGAATGCAAAGCGAGCGGCCCATGAGCGATACGATTCTTGCGCAGCGGCGTGGAAATTATGTGGAAATCACTCTCAACCGCCCTGATCGCCTGAACAGTTTCACCGAGGAAATGCACCACGCCCTGCGCCGCGCCATCGAAGGCGCGCGCGATGAGGGCGCGCGGGCGATCCTGCTGACCGGAGCCGGGCGCGGGTTCTGCGCGGGGCAGGATCTGGCTGATCGCGATCCGTCGAAAATGGACGGCCCACCGGATCTGGGCCACACGGTGCGCACCTTCTATGCGCCGCTGGTGCGGTTGATCCGGTCGCTGAACTTTCCGGTGATCTGCGCGGTCAACGGCGTGGCCGCAGGCGCGGGCGCCAATCTGGCGCTGGCCTGCGATATCGTGCTGGCCGCCGAGTCCGCGAAATTCATCCAATCTTTCGCCAAGGTCGGGCTGATCCCCGATACCGGAGGCAGCTGGCACCTGCCGCATCTTCTGGGCGAGGCGCGTGCCAAGGGGCTGGCGCTGACCGGCGAGCCCTTGGCGGCGAAAGCGGCTGAAGACTGGGGCCTGATCTGGAAAGCCCTGCCCGATGCCGATCTGATGACCGAGGCGCGCGCGCTGGCCGAACGCCTGTCGAACGGCCCCACGCTGGGCCTCGGCCTGACCAAGCAGACCATCCAGGCCGCCGCGACCAACAGCCTGACCGATCATCTGGAGATCGAGGCCGACGCCATGAAGACCTGCGGTGAATCCGCTGACTATGCCGAGGGTGTCGCAGCCTTTCTGGAAAAGCGCAGCCCGGAGTTTCGGGGCAAATGAGCATGACGCCGAAAGAACGCGCCGAAAAAGCCGCCGCCGCGATGTGGGCGCAGGACCATGCCTCGAAATGGGTGGGGATGGAACTGATCGAGGTCGACGAGGGCACGGCGACGCTGGCGCTGACCGTGCAGCAGCACCATTGCAACGGGCACGGGATCTGCCATGGCGGCGTGACCTTCATGCTGGCCGACAGCGCCTTTGCCTTTGCCTGCAACAGCCGCAACCAGTCGACCGTGGCCCAGCACAACGTGATCAGCTATGTCGCGCCGGGCCGGCTGGGCGACCGGCTGACCGCCCGCGCGACTGAGCAGAGCCTGACCGGCCGCAGCGGCATCTATGACGTTACAGTGACCAACCAGGACGGCCGCAAGATCGCCGAGTTCCGGGGCTTTTCCCGCGCGATCAACGGCACCCTGTTTCCAGAATCTTGAGGTGAGGAGGACATCATGAAGGATCTGACCCCGAACAAAGCGGATCTTGACCCGATCGAGATTGCGTCGATCGATGAAATCCGCAGCTTGCAGTTGGACCGCCTGAAATGGTCGCTGCGCCATGCCTATGAGAACGTGCCGATGTACAAGCAGCGGTTCGACGAGGCCGGGGTGCATCCCGACGATCTGAAAACCCTGACCGATCTGGCCAAGTTTCCCTTCACCTACAAGAATGACCTGCGCGACCACTATCCGTTCGGCCTGTTTGCCGTGCCGCGCGAACAGATCATCCGCCTGCATGCCTCGTCCGGCACCACGGGCAAGCCGACCGTGGTGGGGTACACCAGGAACGACATCGACAACTGGGCCGATCTGGTGGCCCGCAGCCTGCGCGCCAGCGGTCTGCGCAAGGGCGACATGATCCACAACGCCTACGGCTATGGCCTGTTCACGGGCGGTCTGGGCGCGCATTACGGAATCGAGCGTCTGGGCGCCACGGTCGTTCCCATGTCCGGTGGTCAGACCGAGAAACAGGTGGCCCTGATCACCGATTTCAAACCCGACGGCATCATGGTCACGCCGTCCTACATGCTCAACATCCTCGAGCAGTATCACAAGGTCGGCATGGACCCGCGCGAAAGCTCTCTGTCGGTGGGCGTGTTCGGGGCCGAACCCTGGACGGATGCGATGCGCAAAGAGGTCGAGCAGGCCTTTGACATGCACGCCGTCGACATCTACGGCCTGTCCGAGATCATGGGGCCGGGCGTCGCCAACGAATGCGTGGAAACCAAAGATGGCCCGGTCATCTGGGAGGATCACTTCTACCCCGAGATCATTGACCCGCAGACCGGCCAGGTTCTGCCCGACGGCGAAATGGGCGAGTTGGTCTTTACCACGCTGACCAAGGAAGGCCTGCCGATGATCCGCTACCGCACCCGCGACCTGACGCGGCTGCTGCCGGGCACCGCGCGTTCGATGCGGCGGATGGAGAAGATCACCGGCCGCAGCGACGACATGATCATCCTGCGCGGGGTCAACGTCTTCCCCAGCCAGATCGAGGAGCAGGTCATGGCCACCGGCGGCATCGCCGCGCATTACCAGATCGAGCTGTACAAATCCGGCCGCATGGACGCGATGCGCGTCTATGTCGAGGCGATGCCCGACGCGGCCGATGAACTCAGCAAGACCGCCGCCGCGCGGATGCTGACCAAGCGGATCAAGGACATCGTTGGCGTTTCCACCGAGATCGTTGTAGGGGACCCCGGCGAAGTCGAGCGCAGCCAGGGCAAGGCCAAGCGTGTCGTCGACAACCGAGACAAGGAGTGAGGTTTGGCCCGTACGATTGCAAAAGATCACGACCAGAAACGCGCCCAGATCCTGAAATCGGCGGCGCGGGTCTTTGCCCGCGAAGGCTTCGACCGCGCCTCGATGACCCAGCTTGCGCGCGAATGCGGGATCTCGAAGGCCAACATCTATCACTACTACGACAGCAAAGACGCGATCCTGTTCGACATTCTCGAGACCTATCTGCGGGAACTGCGCGACCTGATCTGCGGGCTCGAGATGGACGGCCTCAGCCCGCCCGAAAAACTGCACCGCGTGGTGGCCGAGATCCTGCTGGCCTATCAGGGTGTGGATGACGAACACCGGGTCCAGACCAGCGGCATGTCGGCTCTGCCCGAGGATCAGCAGCGCCTGTTGCGCGGATATCAGCGCGACATGGTGAATTTCCTCAGCGGGATCCTGTCCGAGGTCGCACCCGACGTGTTCCAGGGCGACGGAGCAAAGCTGCGGTCGGCCACGATGTCGGTCTTCGGCATGCTGAACTGGTATTACATGTGGAATTCCGGTGCCGATGCACAGGCACGCCGGGACTATGCCGCGCTGGTCAGCAACCTGACCCTGTCGGGCGTCAAGGCGCTGTAGCTCCGGCCCTGCCGGCATTGTGATTTGGCTTTTGTGGGTGTCCCGGCGTTTACTTGCGGTCGGAGGGTGCCATGCAAAACCCGGAACGTTTCGACAAATTCTATTTCGCCAAGGTCGGGATGGGCGAGGCCTGCGGCTGCGCCGAGCGCATCATCGACGTCTATGAATTCAACCGCAAGTCCGGTGCGCGTGACGCGGGCACGGGCAAGGTGGCCAGGCCACGGCGTCGCGGCCTGCGATCGCTTGCCCTGAAATACGGCCTGATCAGCCGCCCCAGCGGGCGGTGATCACGGGGTGCGCAGGCCCAGCCTTGTGACGACCTCGGCGGCCTCGGCCAGCCAGCGGTTTTTCAGTTCGACCCCCGAGGCCCGGCGCAGGCCTATCTGGCGCAGCTTTTCCATCCGCTCGGGGTTGCCCGCTCCGAAACCTGCGGCCACCCGGGGCCACCAGTAATCGACCGATTCCTGCATCGCCGGCGCCGCGCCCTGTTCCAACAGCTTGACCGCGCCTTCTAGGGCCAATTCACCGTGATGCGCCTCGATCGGGGCGATAGCGCGGAACGCCTCGGCCAGCGGCTGATAGGACACCAGCGCGAACTCGGCCAGTTGCACGCCCACGGCCCGGCTCATCAGCAGGTTCATCACCACCGCATCGGTCCAGCCTTCGATCGGATAGTTGAAGACCGCAAGGCGCATGTCATGTTCGCTGCGCGTGGCCCCGATATCGGCGGAACGGTCCAGCCGCGCGGTCCACGGGTGATGCGTGGCGTAGCGGTCGGTATCCGCGCCGAACTCGCCCATGATCTTCAGAACGCGGTCGGCATTGTCGGTCTTTTCCAGAACGATCTTCGCCGCCGCGATGCGTTCCTTGATGCCCGGACCCTGGTTGATGATGTCGGCAAAGCCCGCCGCACCGGCCAGTTCGCTGTCGACGAAGGTCGCCATCAGCTTCATCAGCTCGGCCCGGTATCGGGGCGGCACGTTGGTCGGGTTGGTCAGAACGCCGCCTGCGGCCAGGTAGCTTTCGATGCTCATGTCTTCGGCCATGGTCCCTCTCCCTTTACTGGTCGTAATCGACGACGACATTGTCGGTCAGCGGGTAGGCCTGGCAGCTGAGCACATAGCCTTTTTCGACCTCGTAATCCTCGAGCGCATGGTTGGCGACCATTTCGATCTCGCCTTCGATCACCTTGCAGCGACAGGTCGAACAGACACCGGCCTTGCAGGCAAAGGGGGCGTCCATCGCGTTTTCCAGCGCCGCGTCCAGAATGGTCTGGTCCTTGGGCATGGTGATGGTCTGCGTGGCGCCATCCAGCGTGACCCGCGCCTGGGTCTGGTTGGCCTGCGCGGCGCTGGCGGTATCGCCCTGCTTGCGTTTGGCGCGGCCCGGTTGGGCGCTCGCGAACAGCTCGAACTTGATCTGGCTGTCGTCCAGCCCGTGTTCGCGCAGCGCCTCGGCAATGCCCAGCATCATCGGCTCGGGGCCGCAGATGAAGGCGGTGTCGGTGTTTTCGACGTCGATCCAATGCTGGAAAAGTTCGGCGCATTTTTCCTTGGTCACCAGCCCGGTGAACAGGTCGATCTCCTGCGCGTCGGTTTCCAGGATATGGATCACGTTCAGTCGGCCCATGTACTGGTTTTTCAGGTCTTCCAACTCTTCGCGGAACATGATCGTGTTCACACCCTTGTTGGCATAGACCAGCGTGAAGCGCGAATGCGGTTCGCGTGCCAGCGTGGTCTTGAGGATCGACAGCACCGGCGTGATGCCCGACCCGCCGGCAAAGCCCAGGTACTGCCGGTGCGCGGCCGGATCCAGCGGCGTGTGGAAGGCCCCCATCGGCGGCATCGCCTGCAGCCTGTCGCCCACTTTCAGCTCGGTATTGGCCCAGGTCGAAAAGGCGCCGCCCTCGACCCGCTTGATGCCCACCTGCAGAACGCCGTCATCCTTGCCCGCGCAGATCGAGTAGGATCGGCGCAGCTCTTCCCCGTCAAATTCGCGGCGGAAGGTCAGGTACTGGCCCTGGACAAAGTCGAATTCCTCGGCCGCGCCGTTCACCGGCTTCAGCGTGACCACGACCGCGTCGCGGATGGTCTTGTGGATGTCGGTGACTTCCAGATCGTGAAAACGTGCCATCCGGTCCTCCTCAGATGCACTTAAAATAGTCGAAGGGTTCCAGGCAGTCGGTGCAGCGCCAATGCGCCTTGCACGGGGTCGAGCCGAACTGGCTGACCTTTTCAACTGCCGTGCTGCCGCAATGCGGGCAGCGGTCGGGTCCGCCTGCGGGCTGGGGCGGTGCAATGCCGTATTCCTCAAGCTTCGCTCGGCCCTTGTCGCTGAGCCAATCGGTCGTCCAGGCCGGAGAGATGCGGGTCTCCAGCTTGATCTTGTCGATGCCGTGGTCGCGCAGGGCGGTTTCGATGTCCATCGCGATGACCGAGGTCGCCGGGCAGCCGGAATAGGTGGGCGTCACGGCAACCTTCAGCGTGTCGCCCTCCCATGTCACATCACGCACGATGCCCAGATCGACGACCGAGATCACGGGGATCTCGGGGTCGGGCACGGCGTCGAGCCATTCCCAGACCTGCTCTACGGTTGCACGGTTCATCGGCCTTTACCAGGTTGCGCCCGGATAGGCCCGCTGCAGCCATTGCATCTGGGTCAACAGGTGGCCCAGATGTTCGGTATGCATGCGCCCGTCGCGGCCGCCCTTGTGGGCAAAGCGGCTGTCGGGAATGGTCAGGGTGGCTTCGGTCAGTACGCGCTGAACCAGCACGTCGTATTCCTCGCGCAGGCTGGCCGGATCGGGGGCGATGCCCGCGGCGGCCATCTCGGCATCGACCTCGTCGCTGGCGAACATCTCGCCCACATAGGGCCAGAGGTAATCCAGCGCCTCTTGCATGCGCCTGTGGCTTTCCTCGGTGCCGTCGCCCAGGCCTACAACCGTGTCGCTGGACCGTTCCAGGTGATAGGCGACCTCTTTGCTGGCTTTCTCGGCAATCGCCGCGACCCGGTCGTCGGACGATTTCATCAGCCGGCCCAGCATGATCGAGTGCCACGCATCAAACAGGAACTGGCGCATCAGGGTGCGGCCGAAATCACCGTTGGGCACCTCAACCAGCAGCACGTTGCGGAAATCCCAGGCGTCGCGCAGAAAGGCCAGATCGTCGGCGGACTTGCCTTCGCCCTGAACCTCTCCGGCCAGGCCCAGCCACATCTGCGTCTGGCCGATCAGGTCCAGCGCGGTGTTGGCCAGCGCGATGTCCTCCTCCAGAACCGGCGCGTGGCCGCACCACTCGCTGACGCGATGGCCCAGGATCAGCGTGTTGTCACCCATCCGCAGCAGGAATTGCAGGAATGCCTCGTCGCGGGTCATCACATCGCCCCCACTTCTTCGGGGATGTCGAAAAAGGTCGGATGACGATAGACCTTGCTCTCGCTGGGCTCGTACAGCGGGCCCTTGTCGCTGGGCGAACTGGCGGTGATGTTGTTGGCCTCGACCACCCAGATCGATACGCCCTCGTTGCGGCGGGTATAGACGTCGCGGGCGTTCTTGATCGCCATTTCGGCATCGGGCGCGTGCAGCGAGCCGACATGGCGGTGGCTCATGCCGTGCTGGCCGCGGATGAAGATTTCCCACAGGGGCCATTCGTTTTTCATCAGGTGTCCTCCTATCGGGTGGGTTATTCGGCTGCGACCTTGCGGGCGCGTTTCTTGCGGGCATGTTCCAGCAGACCGTCACGCACCCATTTGCCCTCGTCCCAGGCCTTGTTGCGGGCGGCCAGGCGGTCGGTGTTGCAGGGGCCGTTGCCCTTGATCACGTCAAAGAATTCCGACCAGTCGGGCTGAGTGAAATCGTAATGCCCGCGCTCTTCGTTCCACTTCAGGTCCGGGTCAGGGATGGTCAGGCCCAGATACTCGGCCTGCGGCACAGTCTGATCCACGAATTTCTGGCGCAGCTCGTCATTGGTGTTGATCTTGATCTTCCACGCCATCGACTGGGCCGAATGCACCGAGTCCTTGTCGGACGGGCCGAACATCATCAGCGACGGGTACCAGAACCGGTTCAGCGCGTCCTGCGCCATCTTGCGCTGTTCAGGCGTGCCCTCGGCCATCTTGCGGATCGCGTCATAGCCCTGGCGCTGGTGAAAGCTTTCTTCCTTGCAGATGCGGATCATCGCGCGCGAATACGGCCCGAACGAGGTGCGCTGCAGCGGCACCTGGTTCATGATCGCCGCCCCGTCGACCAGCCAGCCCACCGCGCCGATATCGGCCCAGTTCAGCGTGGGATAGTTGAAGATCGAGCTGTATTTCATCCGCCCGTCCAGCAGCATCTCGGTCAGTTCGTCGCGGCTGACGCCCAGGGTTTCGGCGGCGCAGTACAGGTACAGGCCATGCCCGGCCTCGTCCTGCACCTTGGCCAGCAGGATCGCCTTGCGTTCCAGCGTGGGCGCGCGGGTGATCCAGTTGCCTTCGGGCAGCTGTCCGACGATCTCGGAATGGGCGTGCTGGCCGATCTGGCGGATCAGCGTCGCGCGATAGTCGTCGGGCATCCAGTCCTTGGGCTCGATCTTGATGTCGGCGTCGATCTTGTCCTGAAAGGCGCGTTCCTGCTCGGTCATTTCCTCGCGGGATTTGACGCCTGTTCCTGCCGTCTTGATCATCTGAGCGTACATGTCGGGTCTCCTCCCTTACACGCGTTCGAGAATAAGCGCGGCGCCTTGGCCTACGCCCACGCACATGGTGCACAAGGCATAGCGCCCGCCGGTGCGGCGCAGCTGATAGGCCGCCGTCATGACCAGCCGCGCGCCGGACATGCCCAGCGGATGGCCGATGGCGATGGCACCACCATTGGGATTCACATGGGGTGCATCATCGGCCACGCCAAGTTCACGCAGGGTGGCGAGACCCTGGGCCGCGAAAGCTTCGTTCAATTCTATCACATCCATCTGCTCGATGCTCAGCCCCGTGCGGGCCAGCACTTTGCGGGTGGCCGGGACCGGGCCGATTCCCATGACCCGAGGCTCGACCCCCGCGACCGCCATGCCCACGACACGGGCCATCGGGGTCAGGCCGTTCTTCTGCGCGGCAGCTTCGTTGGCCAGCAGAATGGCCGCGGCGCCGTCATTGACGCCCGAGGCATTGCCTGCCGTCACCGTCTTGTCCGGCCCGTTGACGCCCTTCAGGCCTGCCAGCTTTTCGGCCGTGGTGCCGGGGCGGGGATGTTCGTCGGTGTCCACCACCAGCGGGTCGCCCTTGCGCTGGGGGATGGTGACGGGGGTAATTTCCTCGGAGAACACCCCGGTCTGATGCGCCGCCGCCCAGCGGGCCTGGCTGCGCGCTGCAAAGGCATCCTGATCGGCGCGGCTGATGTCATAGTCCTCGGCCACGTTGTCGGCGGTTTGCGGCATCGAATCCGTGCCGTACATCTGCTGCATCTTCGGGTTCACGAAACGCCAGCCGATCGTGGTGTCATAGACCGCGTTGGCGCGGGAAAAGGCGCTGGCGGCCTTGGGCATCACGAAGGGCGCGCGCGACATGCTTTCGACGCCACCGGCAATCGCCATGTCATAGTCGCCCGCCTTGATGGCTCGAGCGGCCATGCCGACCGCATCCATGCCGCTGGCGCACAGGCGGTTGATCGTGGTGCCGGGCACTTGAACCGGGAAGCCGGCCAGCAGGGCGGCCATGCGCGCCACGTTCCGGTTGCTTTCGCCGGCCTGGTTGGCATCGCCCAGGATCACGTCATCCAGGCTGGCCCAGTCCACTTGCGGGTTCCGCTCTTTCAGCGCAACCAGCGGGATCGCGGCCAGATCGTCGGTGCGAACCTGGGACAGGGCCCCGCCATAGCGTCCGATCGGGGTGCGCTGTGCGTCGCAGATGAATGCGTCCATGCGTCAGAACCTCGTGTCTTGCGTCCGGGGTCAATAAGTGACCGTTTGGTCGGGTAATACGCCCGGAAGCGATTCGCGGCAAGAAAAATGTAACGCAATTGGGCATCAAATCGAAATTCAGTAACGTATTTGTGCTGACATGAGAAAACCCGCACGGGGGCGGGCGATCTCGATCTTCGGGACAGGAACCGGCTAAAGCTGACCGGCCTCGGTCAGAACCTTGCGCGCCACGCGAAAGCACTCCAGCGCCTGCGGGACGCCGCAATAGATGCCGACGACATGGATGATCGCCCGGATTTCCTCCTTGCTGACGCCGTTGTTCAGGGCTCCGCGACAGTGGATCTCCCACTCGTGCATCTTGCCCAAGGCACCGATCATCGACAGGTTCATCATCGAGCGGGTCTTGGGGTCGATCACCTCGTCCCCCCAGCCAAAGCCCCAGCACCAGGCTGTCATGGCCTCCTGAAACGGGCGGGTAAATTCGTCCGCCGCGGCCAGGTTCCGTTCCACGTATTCGTCGCCCAGCGTCGCCTTGCGCTGTGCCAGTCCTTTCAGGAAAAGGTCTTCGTCAAAGATGTCGGCCATCGTCTACTCCGCTTGCATTTGTATCTACCGCCTCGCGCATCCATTGCTGCAAGCGGGCGATCGAATGTTCCGACATTACGCCGCAAGCCGGGTCCAGCACCAGAGGGCCGGGGCGATAGCCGCGCGATTTCAGGCCGCGATGCACGCTTTCAACCAGCCGGATGTCTTCTTCGACGGTGGTTTCCCGGTCCTGCACCGCCAGTTGGCGGATCACCGCGCTTTCGGACCCGCCCTCGGTGTACCATCCGCGCCAGACGGTGCAGTGATCGGCATCCTGCGCGCGCCAGTGATAGGTGTTCAGCACATTACCGGGATAGCACTGGAACGAGAACATCGGCCACAGAAACCATGACTGATAGTCGCCCGCATGTGGCACCGAAAGGTCGATGGGATAGGTCATCTTGTCGAGGCTCTGACACTCGGTGGTATGGCGCAGGACGTATCCGCCGCCTGCATCGGGTTGAATGTCATAGGTTTCGGGTTTGACCACACCGGTGGCAAAAGTCGGGTGATTGGTCGGGCAGTGATAGCATTCCGAGTAGTTCTCGATACTGACCTTCCAGTTGCAGTTTTCGGGGATCTCGACCCACTCCAGCGGCTCAAGATCGTCAATGTGCGGGACAAAGGCGCGGATTTCCGCGCGCACGCCGGGGTACCAGTCGTCCATTGGCGCTGCATCGTCGTCGAGGTTGACGAAGATGAAGCCGTTGAACAGCTCGGTCCGCACCGGCGTCAGGCAGATCGCGCTGCGGTCGAAGCCCGGAACCGATTTGATGTTCGGCCCGGCGCGCAGTTGCCCGGTGAGTTCATAGGTCCAGGCGTGATAGGGGCAGACGACGACGCGGGTGTTGCCGGCCCCGGTCACCATCTCATGCGCGCGGTGTTGGCAGACGTTGTAGAAGGTGCGGATTTCGCCGTCGCGCCCGCGGATGCAGAACAGGTTCTGGCCCGCGATTTCAAAGGCGAAATAGTCGCCCGGCTCGCGCACCTGCGCCACATGGCCGGCAAATTGCCAAGTGCGGGCCAGAAGGCCCTGTTTCTCCTGCTCGAATATCGCCGGGTTGGTGTAGTAGCGGGCTTCCAAGGAGCGGGTCAGCGGTGCGGTCATTCAGGCTCCTCCGCATAGAGGCCAAGTTGGTGCCGGCGGCGGTGAAACCGCTCCACACGCTCGACGATTTCATCGCTGGACAGGGCGACCACGAAGGACAGAAGTGTCTCCAGCAGCGCGATGGTCGAAACCGATGACGGAAAGAACTGGGGCGTGTCGGCGGCGACGACAAACCCATGTTGCGCGTTCAGAACGACCGGGCTGGCGGGGCTGTCGGAAATGCCGACCACAGTCATGCCCTGTTCGCGGGCCAGCTTCACCGCCTCGATCACCTCGGTCCGGTAGGGGTGGCAGGTCATCGCGATCAGCACGTCCTGTTCATCGGCCCAGGCCAGATCGTCCACCGGGGTCGAGCCGGGGCGGGGAATGGCGTGGAACTGCTTCATCCCGGTCGAGGCGAGGTAGGTAAAGTTACGCGCGTTCGCGTTGTTGACGCCGACGCCCAGCGTGAAAACCTGCCGCGATGTCCAGATCGCCTCGGCCGCGGCCTGCATCCGGGTGGCGTCGATCCCGGCGAAGGTTTCCTCGATATTTCGGATCGCAGCCCCGACCATATCGGCATAGAGCCCGCCCAACTCGCCGGATTTGCCGATCTCCTGCAGCCAGCGGGCGCGGTCGGGGAACGACACGGTGCCACGCCGGATGGCGTCGCGGAACGGCGCGCGGAAATCCTCGTAGCCCTCAAACCCCACCTGCCGTGCCATGCGGACGAAGGTGTTGGGTTTCACGTTTGCGGCCTCGGCGATCTCGCGCACGGTCGAAACGCCCACATCCGCCGGGTTCTCCAGCACATAGCGGGCGGCCTTCTGCGCCTCGGGCGTCAGGGCATCCCATTCACGGGTCAGCCGGTCAAGAACGGTTTTTGATACATTTGTGTCATTCATGATTGACGATGGTACAAATGTGACCTTAGCCTGTCGAGTAGAAATGCGACTCGGTGAGAGGAAAAATCATGTCCGGGAAGGAACTGCCGTCACAGGCCCGCGTGGTGATCGTGGGCGGGGGTGTCATGGGCGTCGGTCTGGCCTATCACCTGGCGCATGAGGGCTGGACGGATGTCGTTCTGCTGGAAAAGGCCGAGCTGACCAGCGGCAGCACCTGGCATGCGGCCGGGCAGATCACCCATTCGACAAGTTCCTTTGGTCTGGGCAAATGCGTGGACTACAACATCGGGCTTTATTCCGGTGCGCTTGAGGCCGAGACCGGGCAGGCGGTGACATGGCACGGCTGCGGCTCGTTTCGGCTGGCCTATACCGAGGACGAGATGGACTGGCTGCGCCATACCCTGTCGGTGGGCCGGTCGCTGGGCTTCAACATTGAACTGGTCGGTGCCGACCGCGTGGCCGAACTGCACCCGTTCTACAACCTCGACGGGGTTCTGGGCGCGCTGCATACGCCGGACGACGGGCATGTGGACCCGACGAACGTGACCATGGCCATGGCGGCGGGGGCGCGTCAGCTGGGCGCGCGGATCATCCGCCGCTGCCGGGCCACCAACATCACCCAGGCGGCCAATGGCGAATGGGTGGTCCAGTCCGAACGGGGCACGATCCGCTGCGAACACGTGGTGAATGCGGGCGGCACCTATGCCCGACAGATGGGCGAATGGTCGGGGCTGCAACTGCCGATGACCTCGATGACTCACCACTATTTCGTGACCGAACCGGTGCCACAGTTCCAGGACCTCGATCACGAGCTGCCGGTGATCCGCGATGATCGCAAGGTCTCGGGCTATATCCGCATGGAGCAGAAGCGCGGGCTGATCGGGATCTACGAGAAGGAAAATTCGAATTCGGTCTGGCATGACCATTGCCCGTGGGACTATGAAAACTGGCTGTTCGATGCCGATTACGACCGGGTTATGCCGTGGCTTGAGGAGAGCCTGAACCGGATGCCGGTTTTTGCCGATCTGGGGATCCAGCGCGAGGTTCACGGGGCGATCTCGCACCCGCCTGACGGCAATCCGCTGATCGGCCCGGCGCCGGGGGTGCGAAACTATTGGTGCTGCTGCGGCACGCAGATCGGCATCGGCTGGGGCCCGGGGCTGACGCGCGAACTGGCGCGGTGGATGGTGCATGGGGCGGCGGACATCTCGATGCGCGACTATGATCCGCGCCGGTTCGGGGCCTATGCCACCAAAGACTGGCAGGTCACCAAGGCGCATGAGGATTACAAACTGCGCCACGAAATTCCGTTTCCGCATTTCAACCGTCTTGCCGGGCGGCCGATCAAGCCGTCCCCGCTGTATGACCGGCTGAAAGCCAAGGGGGCGGTGTTCGAAGAGGTCTATGGCCACGAGCGCCCCCGCTGGTTCGCAAAGCATGGCGTTGAACAGTGCGACCATTATTCCTTCCGCCGCAATGTGGTGCACGACATGGTCGCCTCCGAATGCAGGGCCGTGCGCGAGGCGGTCGGCATCATGGATATCTCGGCCTTCACCAAGGTCGAGGTAAGCGGCCCGGATGCCCGGGTCCTGCTGGACCGGCTGGTCGCCAACCGCCTGCCGCAAAAGGTGGGCGGCATCGCGCTGACCCACATGCTCAACCGCCGTGGACGGATCGAGCTGGAGACCACGGTCGTGAAGCTGGCCGAGGACCGGTACTACCTCGTCTGTGCTGCCTTCTTCGAGCGGCGCATGCTGGATCACCTGACCCAGCATCGCGACGAAGAAAACGTCGATATCATCCTGCGATCCGACGACTGGGCCGCGCTCAGCCTCAATGGCCCTAGGGCGCGCGAGGTTCTGGCCGCCTGCACCGATGCCGACCTGAGCAATGCCGCTTTCAAATGGCTGACCGCGCAGGAAATCGACGTGGCGGGTCACCGGCTCTGGGTTTTCCGCATGTCCTATGCCGGTGAATTGGGGTGGGAACTGCACATGCCGCGTGACAGCGCCTTGGCCGTCTACGATACGCTCTGGGCCGCGGGCGCGCCGCTGGGCATCGCCGATTACGGGTCGTTCGCGATGAACGCGCTGCGGATGGAAAAGGCCTTCAAGGGCGCGGGCGAGTTGACCAACGAGGTCACCCTGGCCGAGGCCGACGTGCTGCGCTTTGCCCGCACCGACAAGGAATACCTGGGCAAGGACCGGACCCTGAACCCCGATCTGCGCTGGCTCTGCGCTTATCTGGAGATCGAACCGGATGGCCAGAACGATGGGCATGGCGGCGAGGCGGTCCTGCTGGACGGCAAGGTTGTGGGTTCCACCGCCTCGGTGGCCTACGGGCATACGGTCGGCAAGATCCTTGCCTTTGCCTATGTCAAACCGCAGGCCAATGTGCCGGGAACCGAAGTGCAGGTGGTAATCGCCGGCGCGCCGCGTCCCGGGCGGATCCTGGGCGCGCCCGCCTATGACCCGCAAAGCCTCCGGCCCCGCACCGATGCCGCGATGGAGGCTGCGGAATGATCCCGAAGACCATGAAGGCCATGGTCCTGACGGGGCATGGCGATCTGGACAAATACGAATGGCACGAGGACTGGCCCACCCCCACAGCCGGCCCGATGGAGGTGTTGATCAGGGTGGGCGCCTGCGGGCTGAACAACACGGATGTGAACACCCGCACCGGCTGGTATTCCAAGGCGGTGGACGAGGCCACCACCGGCGGCGCCTATTCCGAGGTGGACGACGACGACAGCACCTGGGGCGGCGCGCCCCTGACCTTCCCGCGTATTCAGGGCGCGGACGCGGTCGGCACGGTCGTGGCCGTGGGCGAGGGGGCCGATCCTGCGATCATCGGCCGGCGGGTGATCGTGGCGGGCTGGCTGCGCGACTGGTCCGATCCGATGAACCGCGACAAGGCGGGATATTTCGGCTCGGAATGTGACGGCGGCTTTGCCGAATACACCAAGGCCGACATCCGCGGCGTGGCGGCGATCGACTCCGACCTGAGCGATGCCGAGCTGGCGACCTTCAGTTGCTCCTACGTGACGGCCGAGGGCATGTTGGACAGGGCGCAGGTGGGCGAGAGCGACACGGTTCTGATCCCCGGTGCCTCGGGCGGTGTGGGCGGGGCGCTGATCCAGCTGTCCAAGCTGCGCGGCGCACGCGTGATCGCCATGGCCAGCGCGGCCAAGCACCCGGAGGTCGCCAAACTGGGCCCGGATCGCATCCTGCCGCGCAACCCCAGGAACCTGCGGGCCGAGCTGAAAGGCGAACGGATCACCGTCGTCGCTGATGTCGTGGGCGGAGAGATGTGGCCCAAACTGATCGACATGCTGGAGCGTGGCGGGCGCTATACCTGTTCGGGCGCGATTGCCGGTCCGATCGTGCAATTCGACCTGCGCACCTTCTATCTGCGCGATCTGACCTTCACCGGGTCGACCGTGAACACGCCGAAGAACTTCTTTGATGTCGTGAAATACATAGAAAATGGGCAAATCAAGCCAGCTTTGGCCGCCACTTACCCGTTGACTGAGCTGCGAGAGGCCCAGCAGGCCTTCATCGACAAGCAACATACCGGCAACATCGTGGTGATCCCATGACCCTGGAAAACGTTCTCGAAGCCGCGCGGCACCTGCATCAGAGCATGCCGGCGCTGTCCGAATTCGGCAACTGGCCCACCGACCTGACCGCAACCGGTTTGCAACCGCGGGCGATCCCCGCCACGACACTGGTGCAGGGGCTGGATCAACCCGGATCGCCCCGGACAACGGGGTTGGTTCAGGCGATCCGGTCGGCGGCGCATCTTGCCCATTGGAAACGCACCTATACCGAGGCTGAAGTCGGCGCCGATTTCCGCAATCGGTACGGGTATTTCGAGCTGTTCGGGCCAACCGGTCATTTCCATTCGACCCAGCTGCGGGGCTATGTCGCCTATTGGGGCGCCGGGCTGGACTATGACTGGCACAGCCATCAGGCCGAGGAGCTTTACCTGACGCTGGCGGGTGGCGCGGTCTTCAAGGTTGAAGGAGATCGGGCCTTTGTTGGCGCTGAGGGCACGCGGTTGCACGCCAGTTGGCAAAGCCATGCCATGTCCACGGGGGATCAGCCGATCCTGACATTCGTACTGTGGCGGGGCGAGGGATTGAACGACCTGCCCAGGATGGACGCCGCATGAAGATCACCCGCATCTCGGTCTTTCAAGTCGATCTGCCGCTTGAACACCCCTATTGGCTGTCCGGCGGACGTCTGAAATTCGAGGTGCTGGATGCCACTTTCGTCAAGATCGAAACCGATGCCGGGCTGACCGGCTGGGGCGAGGGCACGCCATGGGGCCACACCTATGTGCCCGCGCACGGGCCGGGCATCCGGGCGGGGATCGAGACCATGGCGCCCTTCGTACTGGGGCTGGACCCACGTCGGGTTTTGGCGGTCGAGCGGGCGATGGACCACGCGCTGCCCGGGCATCTTTATGCCAAGTCGCCGATCGACATGGCCTGCTGGGACATTGCCGGACAGGCGGCGGGGTTGCCGATTGCCGATCTGATGGGCGGCGGGTCGCGCAGCCCCGCGCCGATCGCCTCCTCGGTCGGGGCCAAGACCGTCGAGGAAACCCGCGCGGTGATGGATCGCTATCGCGGCCGCGGCTATTGGGTGCATTCGGTCAAAGTGGGTGGCGACGTGGATCGCGACATAGAACGCATCCGCGATGTCGAGGCGCACCGCCCGGCGGGTGAGCGCATCCTCTATGACGTCAATCGCGCCTGGACGCGGCAGCAGGCGCTGCGGGTGATGAAGGCCACCGAGGATCTGGGCGTGATGTTCGAACAACCGGGCGAGACGCTGGACGACATCGCCGCCATCCGGACCCTGCATTCCGCCCCGGTCAGCGTGGATGAAAGCCTGGTCACCCTGCAGGACGCCGCGCGCATTGCCCGCGACGGGCTGGCCGAGGTTTTCGGAATCAAGCTCAACCGTGTCGGCGGCCTGACCAAGGCCGCGCGGATGCGGGACATCGCGCTGGCGCATGGTATCGACATGTATGTGATGGCCACCGGCGGCTCGGTTCTGGCCGATACCGAGGCGCTGCATCTGGCCGCCACCATCCCGGATCACAACCGTTTGGGCGTCTGGGCCTGTCAGGACATGCTGACGCTGGATGTCGCGGGCGGGCGCGGCCCGCGCAACCGTCAGGGTCATCTCGAACTGCCCGAGGCACCCGGCCTCGGCGTAGCCCCGGATGAAGATGCACTGGGGGAACCAAAGGCCGTGTACCAATGACCCGCATCACCCGCATCTCGCTCTGGCATGTACCGCTGACCAGCCATCAGGCCTATTACATGGCTGACGGCAAGGCCTGCGACACGGTTGAAACGGTGGTTCTGGCGCTGGACACCGATGACGATCTGACCGGCTGGGGCGAGGTCTGCCCGATTCCGCATTACCTGCCCGCCTATGCGCGCGGTGTGGCCCCGGCGGTGCAGGACATGGCCGCGGTTCTGCTGGGCGCCGACCCGATCGGACCCGAGGCGTTGATGGCGCGGCTGGACCGGCACCTGCCGGGGCATGTCTATGCCAAATCGGCGATCGACATCGCGCTGTGGGATCTGACGGGGCAGGTGGCAGGGCTGCCCCTGCACGCGCTGCTGGGGGGGCGGCAGGCGCAGACGATGCCGCTCTATCACTCGATCACCTGTATCGCCCCGGCCGAGATGGCCCGCATCGCCCGCGAGGCGCAGGCGCAGGGCATCACCCAGTTCCAGGTCAAGCTGGGCGCGGATGCCGATTGGCAGGCCGATGTCGAACGCCTGCGTCTGGTGCGCGAGGCGGTGGGCGACGGGCCGCTGGTCTATGGTGACTGGAACTGCGGCGCCACGTCGTTGGACGCCAGCCGGGTGGGGCGGGCGGTCGCGGATCTGGATGTGATGCTGGAACAACCCTGTGCCACGATCGAGGATTGCGCGCGCGTGCGCGTCGCCACCGGCCTGCCGATGAAGCTGGACGAATGCGCACACGACACCGCAAACCTGATGGCTGCGCATGCGCTGGGCTGCATGGATGCGGTCGCGGTGAAGCTGTCGAAATTCGGCGGGCTGTCGGCGGCGCGCCGCGCGCGTGATCTGTGCCTGCATCTGGGGGCGAAGATGTGCGTCGAAGACACCTGGGGGTCTGACATCACCACCGCCGCCCTGTTGCATCTGGGCGCAGCAACTGAACCGGCGCGCCTGATGAACGTGTGCGACCTGTCGGGCTATGTCGCGCCGCGGCTGGCGCCGGATGGCCCGACCCGCAAGGGCGGCCGGATCGCGCCGCCCGACGGGATCGGCCTGGGCATCGCGCCAGACCGCGAATTCCTGGGCGCGCCGGACGTGATACTGGATTAGGGAGGCGACCATGCCGCGACATCTCAGCCAATCCGATTGGGGCCAACGCGCCCGCACGGTTCTGCCCGGCAGCGGCTTTGGCAATTTCGACCCGTCGGTCTTTATCCGCGAGGGCCGGGGCAGCCGCGTCTGGGACGAAGACGGGATGGAATATGTCGACCTGCTGATCGGCTCGGGGCCGGTGCTGCTGGGCCACGGCCACCCCGAGGTGTTGGAGGCTGTCGCCGAACAGATGCCCAAGGGCATGACGTTCTTCGCCAACAACGCGCGCGCAGTCGAACTGGCCGAGGAAATCTGCGCCGCCGTGCCCTGCGCCGATCAGATCCGCTATGTCTCGTCCGGCGGTGAGGCTGACATGTACGCGATCCGGCTGGCCCGCGCCTTTACCGGCCGCGACAAGATCGTGAAGTTCGAAGGCGGTTATCACGGCATGAGCGCCGAGGCGCAGATGAGCCTGGCCCCGTCACGGATGGTGAATTTCCCGCAGGCGGTTCCCGACAGCGCGGGCATACCGGCCAGCGTTCAGGCCGAAATGCTAATCGCGCCGTTCAATGACCCGGACTACATCCGCTCGCTGCTGGCCGAGCACGGCAACCAGGTCGCGGGCATCATCGTCGAGCCTTTGCAACGCATCATCCCGCCCGAACCCGGTTTCTTGCAGCTTCTGCGGGACGAGGCCGACAAGTACGGCATCGTGCTGATCTTCGACGAGGTGGTGACCGGGTTTCGTTTCGCCTATGGCGGCGCGCAGGAGCTGTATGGCGTGACCCCCGACATCGCCACGCTGGGCAAGATCATCGGCGGCGGCTTTCCCCTGGCCGCGATCGCCGGGCGGGCCGAGATCATGGCCCATTTCGACAAATCCGCCGTTGGGCCAGAGAAGTGGCTGATGCAGCTGGGGACACTGTCGGGCAATCCGGTGGCCGCGGTGGCCGGGCTCAAGACGATGGAGGTGCTGCGCCGTCCCGGTCAGTACGACCGGCTGCGCGCCAATGGTCAGCGTCTGATAGACATGGCCTCGGCCGCGCTGACCAAGCGGGGGGTTGCCCATCGCGTCATCGGCGATCCGACCCTGTTCGAAATTGTGTTCACGGAAGGAAGGGTGCGGGATTATCGCCATGTGGTCCGCGCGGACACGGCCAAGGCAACCCGGTTCAATGCGGTTCTGATGCAGAACGGGATGTTCAAGTCGCCGGGCAAGACCTATCCGTCCCTGGCGCTGACCGAAGCGGACTTTGACCTGTGCAAAGCCGCTTATGCCAAGGCGGCGCAGGCCGTGGCCGAAATGCAGAGTGCGGGCGTGTCCTAGTAGACGCCCGCCATCACCAGGCGCACGATGTCTTCGCGCTTGAGGCCGCGCGCAGCCAGTTCTTCGTCGGTCAACTCGCTGAGTTGCTTGATCTTGATGACCTTGGCATTTGCTTCGCCCATGCGGATCAAAGCATCATAGATGCCACTGAACACATCGGCGACGGCCGAGAACAGGTTCAGGATTGCAGGGCGGTGCGTGCTTGTCTGTGCCATGAGCGGGCCTCTCTGGTCTGTATGTGACCAAAGAGATTTAGACCTGATGCTGCAGTGCGGCTAGGCACTTGAGGGAATAGCCGCTGTGCATCTGGTGCAAGTCTGGCCCGACAGGCGCAGCCTCAGGCCTTGAACTGGTCGTCTACCGGCACCTGCAAGGCGGTGGCCAGGGCGTTGGTCTGGCTGGCCATCGCGATCACCGCCAGCAGTTCGGCCTGCATCTGATCGGTCATGCCCTTGGCGCGGGCCGCGGCCGAATGGGAGTACACGCAGTATTCGCAATTGTTGGCGACCGAGACCGCCACATAAAGCATCTCTTTCACAAGCGGGTCCAGCGCGCCGGGGGCCATGACGGTCTTGAGCCGCTCCCACGTCGTTTTCAGCAGTGCCGGGTCGTGGGCCAGTGCGCGCCAGAAATTGTTGATGTAATCGGTGTTGCGGGTGGCGCGGATGTCATCGAAGACGGCCAGCGCCTCGGCGCTGACCTCTTCGTCCGTCAACAGGCGAACCGTTGCCATGCTCAGACCATCGCAAAGATGCGCGCCGGGCCGCCCGACCCGCCACGATGGGCCGGCGCGCCGACCACCAGCGTCGCTCCGCTGGCGGGCACCTTGTCGAGATTGGCCAGGTTCTCGATGCCGTAACGGTTGGTGGGCAGCCACGCGTAATGCGTCACGAAATCAGCCGATGGCCCGTGGTCCAGCGACAGCGTGTCGACGGCCAGAGCAACCGCGCCGGTTCCTTCGATCAGCATCTGTGCCGCTTCGACGTGGAAGCCAGGGAAATGCATCTTGCCGTCGCCGTCGGCGTTGCGGAACTCGGGAGTCGCGGTTTTCCCGGCCCATCCCGAATGCATGGCGACACAGGCGCCATCGGGGATGTCGCCATTTGCTGCGATCCACGCCTTCAGATCGTCGGGGGTCACCTGCGCATCCGGGTCCTCGGCCGCGCGGGCGGCAATGTCCACCACGCACAGAGGGCAAACGAGGTTCGACACAGGGATTTCGTCCACCGACTGCCCATCCGCCGAGAAATGCAGCGGGGCATCGACATGCGTGCCGGTGTGTTCGTTGACGGCCAGGTTGAACAGGTTGAAGCCATGTTCCTTGAAATTGAAGGCCTGTGTCGCCTCGATCCCCGGCTGGCCGAAATAGGTGGGGAAATCGGCATCGTAGACATGGGTCATGTCCAGCACCTCGCCATGGCCGGCCGCAAGCGCTGGTGGGGCAGCCACCGTCCCAAGCGCCGTGCCTGCCGCCATCGCTGCGCCAGCCTTGAAAAAGGATCGACGCGACAGCATCCGGTCTTTCACCGCGTTCATTACGCAAACGTCACACATTTCAAAACTCCCTGTTCTGCAATCTGTTTTCGTTCCGGGCCGAATTCATTGGCCGGGTGGGCAAAGCCTAGCACGGTTTTCCGCGATCCGGTTCACAAGTTGTTTGGGGCCTGCTCGCGGGCAAGAAATGCGGCCCGGCGGCGCAGTCGGGTATAAGGGGTTGAACCCGCGCGCGGACGGGTTCAATCTGTTGCGGAATGTTGTTCCGCAATGCGGAACAAGCTGGGGTTGGCAAGAGGAGACCAAGTCTGATGTCCGAGGCGGTGGAATACGAACGGATTGGCGATATCGCGGTGCTGGCGGCGAACAACCCGCCGGTCAATGCGCTTGGCGTGGATGTGCGCCGGGGCCTGCTGGCCGGAATCGAACGGGCCGAGGCCGAGCGCGCAAAGGCGGTGCTGATCTACGGCAAGGGCCGGACCTATTTCGCGGGGGCCGATATCCGCGAGTTCGGCAAACCCCCGCAAGAGCCCTGGCTGCCGGGCCTGTGCGACCGGATCGAGGCCTCGCCCCTGCTGGTGGTTTCGGCGCTGCACGGCACAGCGCTTGGCGGCGGGCTCGAGGTTGCGCTGTCCAGCCACTACCGCATCGCGGTTCCCTCGGCCAAGGTCGGCCTGCCCGAGGTCAATCTGGGCATCCTGCCCGGTGCCGGGGGCACCCAGCGTCTGCCGCGCGTGGCCGGGGTCGAGGCCGCACTGGACATGATCACAACCGGTCGCCATGTCCGCGCCGACGAGGCGCTGAAGCTGGGCGTGATCGACAAGGTGCAGGATGGCGACCCGCGCGAGATCGGGCTGGCCTATGCGCAGGAGCTGCTTGACTCGGGTGCGCCCCGCCGCGCGGTCGGAGAGATGCCTGCGCCGGACCCCGTCGAATTCGATGCGGTCTACGAGGCCGTTCTGAAGAAGGGCCGCGGCCAGTTGTCCCCCGCCGTTGCCGTGCGTGCCGTGCAAGCCGCCTGCGAGGCGCCCAGCTTTGCCGAGGGCATGGCGCGCGAGCGGGAACTGTTCATGCAGTTGATGGAATCGGATCAGCGCAAGGGCCTGATCCACGCCTTCTTTGCCGAACGCGCCGTGGGCAAACTGCCCGAACTGAAGGGTGTCGAGCCGCGTCCGGTGCATCAGATCGGGGTCATCGGCGGCGGCACGATGGGCGCGGGGATCGCCACCGCCGCCTTGTTGGCGGGTCTGCCCGTGACTTTGCTGGAGATGACGCAGGAGGCCGCCCATGCGGCCAAGGAACGGATCGCCGGAAACCTGGCAGGGGCCCTGAAGCGCGGCAAGATCAGCCAGCAGCAGCACGACGCGATCCTGTCGGACCAATTGCAGCTTGCCACTGGGTATGACGCGCTGAGCGCCGTCGATCTGGTGATCGAGGCCGTGTTCGAGGATATGGACGTCAAGAAGCAGGTCTTTTCTCAGCTGGACGCGGTCTGCAAGCCCGGGGCGGTTCTGGCGACCAACACCTCGTATCTGGACGTCAACGAGATCGCCGCCACCACCACGCGGCCGCAGGACGTGATCGGGCTGCATTTCTTCTCGCCCGCGCATGTGATGAAGCTGCTTGAGATCGTGGTGGCCGACAAGACCGCGCCCGAGGTGGTCGCAACCGGCTTTGCGCTGGGGCATCGGCTGAAGAAGGTCTCGGTGCGCGCAGGGGTGTGCGACGGGTTCATCGGCAACCGGATCCTCAGTACCTATCGCACCTGCGCCGACCACATGGTTCTGGACGGGGCAAGCCCGTTCCAGATCGACAAGGCGCTGACCGATTTCGGCTTTGCCATGGGGCCGTTCGCGGTGTCCGATCTGGCCGGGCTGGATATCGGCTGGGCGGTACGCAAACGCAAACGCGCCGAGGGGCTGGACCCGCGCGCCCGCGACAGCAGCTATGCCGACAAACTCTGCGAGGCCGGGCATTTCGGGCAGAAGACCGGCAAGGGCTTCTATGTCTATGAAAGAGGCAAGCGCGGCGGCACGCCGAACCCCGAGGTTCTGGACTTGATCGCGGCCGACCGCGCGGCGCAGGGCATCACCCCGCGCACGTTCACGGATGACGAGATCGTGCGGCGATATATGGTCTCGATGGTCAACGAGGCCGCCAAGGTGGTGGGCGAGGGCATCGCCCGCCGCCCCTTGGACGTGGATGTGGTGCTGCTCTATGGCTATGGCTTCCCGCGTTATCGCGGCGGGCCGCTGAAATGGGCCGATCTGCAGGGCCTGCCGGGTATTCTGGAGGACATCCGCGCCTGGTCGGCCGAGGATGACTATTTCTGGCAGCCCGCGCCGCTGCTGGAAAAACTGGTGGCCGAGGGCCGCAGCTTTGACGATCTGAACAAGGACGCCCAGTGATGAAACAAGCCGTAATCGTATCCGCCGCGCGCACCGGGCTGGCCAAGTCGTTCCGGGGCTCGTTCAACATGACCCACGGTGCCACGATGGGCGGCCACGCGGTTCAGGCCGCGGTCGCGCGGTCGGGCTTGGATGGGGCCGAGATCGAGGATTGCATCATCGGCTGTGGTTTCCCCGAAGGCGAGACCGGTGGCAACATCGCCCGCCAGATCGCCATCCGGGCCGGTCTGCCGGTCAGTGTTTCGGGGATGACCGTGAACCGGTTCTGCTCGTCGGGGCTGCAGACCGTGGCGCTTGCGGCGCAGGCCATCACCGAGGGCGGCGCGGGCCCCATCGTGGCTGGCGGGATCGAAAGCATCTCGCTGGTCCAGCCGAAAACCCGCCCCGTGCCCGAGGCGTGGATTCAGGAGCACAAGCCGGCGATCTACATGCCGATGATCGAGACCGCCGACATCGTGGCCGAGCGCTATGGCATCAGCCGCGAAGAACAGGACGCCTACGGCCTGCGGTCGCAACAGCGCATCGCGGCGGCGCAGGCGGCGGGCAAGTTCGACGACGAAATCGTACCGATGCAGACCACCATGGCGGTCAAGGACAAAGAGACCGGCGAGGTCTCGCACCGGCAGGTCACCGTGGACCGGGATGAATGCAACCGGCCGAACACGACGCTGGAGGGTCTGGCCTCGCTGGAGCCGGTGCGGGGCCCCGGAAACTACATCACCGCCGGCAATGCCAGCCAGCTGTCGGACGGCGCGGCCGCGGTGGTCGTGATGGACAGCGCCGAAGCCGAGCGTCGGGGTCTGGAGCCCATGGGCGCGTTCAAGGGATTCTGCGTGGCGGGGTGCGAGCCCGACGAGATGGGAATCGGACCGGTCTTTGCGGTGCCGCACCTGCTGGAACGGCATGGTCTGAGGGTCGAGGACATCGACCTGTGGGAACTGAACGAGGCCTTCGCCTCGCAAGCGCTGTACTGCCGCAACCGTCTGGGAATCGATGACGAGAAATGCAACGTGAACGGCGGATCGATCGCCATCGGGCATCCGTTCGGCATGACCGGCGCGCGGATGGTCGGGCATCTGCTGCGCGAAGGGCGGCGGCGCGGGGCCAAGCTGGGTGTCGTGACCATGTGCATCGGCGGCGGCATGGGCGCGGCCGGTTTGTTCGAGATCTATTGAAGAAAGGGGCGCCGGGCCAGCCCATCGAGGGCCGGCCCGGCGCAGCCCGGCCCGTGGGGCCGAGCAGGCAAGGTTCCGATCGCGTCGAGGAGGAGGGCGGCTGTGGACTTGAATTATACGGACGAGGAGAAGGCCTTTCGCGACGAGGTTCGCGCCTTTCTGGCCGAGAAACTGCCCAAGGAGATCTTGGACAAGATCCGGGCTGGCCGGAACATCGGCAAGGAAGGGTATGAGTGGTGGCATGCCACGCTGAACGAGCGCGGCTGGTTGAATTTCAACTGGCCGAAGGAGTTTGGCGGCGCCGAGTGGAACGCGGTTCAGCGCCATATCTTCGAGGAGGAATGCGCCGCCGCCTATGCGCCGCGCATCGTGCCGTTTGGACTGTCGATGCTGGGCCCGGTGCTGCAGAAATTCGGCTCGAAGGCGCAGCAGGACTATTTCCTGCCGCGCATCCTGAATGGTGAACACTGGTGGTGCCAAGGCTATTCCGAGCCGGGTGCCGGGTCGGACCTGGCCTCGCTGAAGACCCGCGCGGTGCGGGACGGCGACCACTATGTCGTCAATGGGCAGAAGACCTGGACCACGCTGGCGCAATACGCCAACTGGATCTTCTGCCTGGTTCGCACCGACCCCGAGGCCAAGGCGCAGGAGGGGATCTCGTTCCTGCTGATCGACATGAACACGCCGGGGATCGAGGTGCGCCCCATCGTCCTGCTGGACGGAACGCCCGAGGTCAACGAGGTGTTCTTTGACGATGTGCGCGTCCCGGTCGAAAACCTGGTGGGCGAAGAGAACAAGGGCTGGACCTATGCCAAGTATCTGCTGACGCATGAACGCACCAACATCGCCGGGGTTGGCTTCAGCCAGGCGGGGCTGGACATGGTCAAGCGGATTGCCCGGATCGAAACCGCGAATGGCCGCCCTCTGATCGAGAACCCGCATTTCGCCGCCCGGCTGGCGCGGGTCGAGATCGACCTGATGGCCATGGCCACCACCAACATGCGCATCATCAGCAAGGCTGCGGCCGGACAGGCACCGGGGGTCGAAAGCTCGATGCTGAAGGTCAAGGGCACGATCATCCGCCAGGAGATCAACGACCTGGCCCGCCGCGCGGTGGGGCCTTATGCGATGCCTTTCGCCTCCGAGGCGGTGGCGGGCGACAACGACCCGATCGGGCCGGACTATGCCGCGCCGGTCGCCGCCCAGTATTTCAACAACCGGAAACTGTCGATCTTCGGCGGGTCGAACGAGATCCAACGCGGGATCATCGCCAAGGTCAAGATGGGGGGCTGAGATGGATTTCAACCTGATCGAAGAACGGCAGATGCTGCAGGACACGCTGCGGCGCTATCTGGCCGATCGCTACACGACTCCGATGCGCAACGACATTCTGGACAGCGCGGCGGGGTTCAGCGCCGACATCTGGCGCGAACTGGCCGATCTGGGCGTTCTGGGCGCGTTGTTCGACGAAGCGGATGGCGGGTTCGGCGGGGCGGGCTTTGACATCGCCACCGTGTCCGAGGAACTGGGCCGGGCCGGGGTGGTCGAGCCGGTTCTGGACAGCTGCATTCTGGGCGGTCGGCTGATCGCGCAGGTGGGCAGCCCCGATCAGCGGGCCCTGCTGGATCAGGTAATCTCGGGCAAGCTGCATATGGCGCTGGCGCATGGTGAGCCTGCCAGCCGGTATGACCTGAGCCGGGTCGAGACCACCGTGCGGACCGACGGCACGGACCTGATCCTGAACGGGCGCAAGGCCGTGGTCGTGAATGCCGAGGCCGCCGGGCAGTTGATCGTATCCGCGCGCGAAACGGGCGGGCCGTTCGATCTGGACGGCATTTCGCTGTTTCTGGTGCCTGCTGGCACACCGGGTCTGGGCTTGCGCGGGTATCCGGTGCTGGCCGGGGGCCGCGCGGCCGAGGTCACTCTGGACGATGTGCGCCTGCCGGAAACCGCGCGTCTGGGTGCCGCGGGGCAGGGGTTCGAGCCGCTGATGAACGTTGTGGCCGCAGCCAATGTCGCGCTGGTCGCCGAGGTGCTGGGCGCGATGGAAAGCGCGGTGGAACTGACCCGGCAATACCTGATGACGCGCAAGCAGTTCGGCCGCCCGATCGGGACCTTTCAGGCCTTGCAGCACCGGTTCGCGGACATGCTGATCGAGCTGGAGCAGGCGCGCTCAGCGGTGATCAACGCGGCCGGTCACGTTGCAGCACCCGATCGCGACCGGCAGATCGCCGCGGCCCGCAACCTGGTGTCGCGGGTGGGCCGGTTGGTGGCCGAGGAAACGATCCAGATGCATGGCGGCATCGCCATGACGCAGGAATATGAGCTGGCGCATATAGCCAAGCGGATCGTCATGTCGGATCACAGGTTCGGCGACGCGGATTATCATTTGGAGCGGTTCATTGCACTCGGCGCGGCCTGAAGACGACCCAAAGGTCCGGCGGTCGGGCTGCCAGAACGCGATCGGGTTCGAGGTGGATCTGTCCGACCCCGACGGCCGTGCCCGGTGCCATCTGACCATCCGGGCGGATCACCTGAACAGCCAGGGCATCCTGCATGGCGGCATCATCGCCATGCTGCTGGACGTGGCTTGCGGCAACACCGCCTCGGCCTGGTTCGACCGGGACGACCATCCGCTGGTTCTGACCCTGTCGCTGAACACAAGCTATGTAGCGGCAGTGCGTCAGGGGCGCGTGACGGCCACGGGGCGCGCAACGGGTGGCGGGCGCACGCTGGCCTATGTGACCGGAGAGTTGCACAGCGACGACGGAACCCTGATCGCGACGGCGGCGGGAGTGTTCAAGCGCACCACGAAACGCTGAGCGCAAAACCGGTTCCGGTGCAGGGGAGGGCGAAGGAACATGAACAAATGGCACGACTATCCGGATGCCCAGATCCGGGCCCGCCCGCGGGCTCGCGCCTTTGCCGACGGGTTCGGCGCCGATTGGAGCTTTGCTGACCTCGACCGCGCGATTGCCGAGCTGTCAGACATCCTGCTGGCCTCGGGGGTGCGCCCGTGCGATCGGGTCATGCTGGTGCTTGAGAATTGCAATGCGGCGGTAGCCGCGCTGTTTGCCTGTTCCCGGATCGGCGCTTGCGTGGTGCCGGTGAACGCCCGCCAGACCGAGGCTGAATTGGCACGCATCGTGGGTCACGTGACTCCGGCGGTAATCCTGTTCACGTCGGCGGCGTCGCCGGAGGCGCGCGACCATGCGAGAATGGCCGGGGCCCAGCCCGTTTCCGGGGCCTTCGGGCAGATGCACCTGGCCGCGCCGTACTCGAGCGCGCCCGACCCCGATCTGGCGGATGTCGCGGCGATGCTTTTCACCACCGGCACGACCGGAACGCCCAAGGGCGTGATGCTGACCCACGAAAACCTGCGGTTCGGCGGGCTGACCTCGGCGAATTTCCGGGGGTTGACGCAGGATGACGTGGTCTATGGCGTTCTGCCGATTTCGCACATCTTCGGGCTGGCTTCGATCGTCACTGGGTCGGAGTTGGCCGGGGCCTTCGTCCAGCTGGATGCCCGGTTCGCAGCGGACCGCGCCTTTGCCGCGTTGAATGCGGGCGTCACGGTGTTTTCGGGTGTGCCGCAGATGCATGCGCTGCTGATGCAATATGCCAAGGAACAGGGGTTGGAGCGGTTGCCCTCGGGCGCCCTGCGCTACACTTCGTCCGGGGCTGCCCCGCTGGATCCGGCGTGGAAACGCAAGGCCGAGGCGTTCTATGGCGTCGCGCTGCAGAACGGCTATGGCATGACCGAAAGCACGGCGGGGATCTGCGCCTCGCACAACCGGATCGGGGATCCGGATATCTCGGTCGGCCCGCCCTTGCCGGGGGTCGATCTGCGCATTGACGAAACCATACCCGGCGGCGGAGATGGCGTGGGCGAGATCCTGACGCGCGGCCCGCATGTGATGAAAGGGTACTATCGCAATGCGGAAGAAACGGGCCGGGTTCTGGCCCAGGGATGGTTGCGCACGGGCGACCTCGGCCGTCTGGACGCGCAGGGCAATCTGCACGTCGTCGGCCGCGCCAAGGAACTGATCATTCACGGCGGCTTCAACGTCTATCCGCCCGAGGTCGAGGCCGCGCTGAACGACCACCCGCAGGTGATCCAGTCTGCGGTGATCGGGCATCGGGTGGGCGGCGACGAACAGGTGCTGGCCTTTGTTCAGGTGCCTGAAATCGGCGCTGTGTCCGAGGCAGAGTTGGCGGTGTTCGTGGCGGAACGTCTTGCGGGCTACAAACGGCCCAGCCGGATCGTGCTGGCCAAGTCACTGCCCGCCGCGCCCACGGGGAAGATCCTCAAGCACAGGCTGCTTGCACATTTCGCGGATCAACTGGCCTAGGGGCAGGGCCGGCAAAACGCTCCCGCGTCCGCGCGACATCGGCTGCGCCGATCCCGCTTGCGGCCTTGGGCCCGGCATCGCGCCATGCGCGATGCCGGGCCCAACAGGAGGAGACGTTTTGCAAAAACGTAGACGACGGGCGGGAGCCGCCGTCAGACCGCGTGGCCTTCGGCTGCTGCGCGAATGGCACGGATGTTCTGGCCATAGATGTCCGGGTTCGCAACCGACCCGCCCTTGAAGACCGCTGAACCGGCAACAAGAACGTCGGCACCGGCCGCTGCGACCAACGGGGCGGTCGAGGGATCGACTCCCCCGTCGATTTGGATATGCACCGGGCGGTCGCCGATCATCTCGCGCAGGCGGCGGACCTTCGTGGTCATGTCGATGAATTTCTGCCCGCCAAAGCCGGGGTTCACCGTCATCACGCAGACCAGATCGGCCAGATCCAGCAGGTGCTCGACCGCGTCGGCCGGAGTACCCGGGTTCAGTGCCACGCCTGCCTTCATTCCGGCCGCGCGGATCGCCTGCAACGTGCGGTGCGTGTGCGGACCGGCCTCGACATGGGCCGTCAGATAGTCCGCGCCGGCATCGGCATAGGCCTGGATGTAAGGATCGACCGGCGTGATCATCAGGTGCACATCCATCACCGTCTTGACATGCGGGCGGAACGCTTTGACCGCCGGCGGGCCGAAGGTGAGATTTGGCACGAAATGACCGTCCATCACGTCAACATGGACCCAGTCGGCGCCCTGGGTCTCGATGGCTTGGATTTCCTGTCCGAAATTGGCGAAATCGGCGGACAGGATCGACGGTGCGATCTTGATCTTGCGGTCAAAGCTCATGGCGGCCTCATGTGACAGATCTGACGGTTCAGGTGTTGAGCTCGCGTATAGACGGGACGAGCGGCATTGCCCAGCCCTTGCATAGGCCATCCGCTTTCAGCCCGTTACAAAAGCTTCACCGGATCGACACATCACCGTTGAGCACCAGCTGTAGACGACCTCCATCACGAATTGGGGGTGGCACGTGCTGCGCATCGAAAAACTGACCAAGCGCTTCGGCGACAATACTGCCGTCGATACCGCAACGCTGGACGTCGACAAGCCATGCATGATCGGGATCATCGGGCGGTCGGGCGCGGGCAAGTCCACCCTGCTGCGTATGATCAACCGCCTGACCGATGCCAGCGCAGGGCAGATCCTGTTTCACGGGCGCGACGTGACCAAGTTGAAAGGGCGCGAAAAACGTGCGTGGCAGGCCGATTGCGCGATGATCTTCCAGCAATTCAACCTTGTGCCCCGCATGGACGTGGTCTCGAACGTGCTGCATGGAACGCTGAACCGGCACTCGACGCTGGCGACCATGTTCAACCTTTTCCCGATGGAAGACATCCATCGCGCCATCGACATTCTCGACCGTCTTGGCATCGCCGAACATGCCCCCAAACGGGCCGAGGCGCTTTCCGGCGGACAGCAGCAGCGTGTCGCCATCGCGCGGGCGCTGATGCAGGACCCCAAGATCATCCTGGCCGATGAACCCATCGCCTCGCTGGACCCGATGAACGCGCAAGTCGTGATGCAGGCCCTGCGCCGCATCCACGAAGAGGACGGCCGTACCGTGATCGCCAATCTGCACACTTTGGACACTGCGCGCCGCTATTGCGACCGCGTGGTCGGCATGCGCGACGGTCGCATCGTGTTCGACGGCCTGCCCGAGCAGCTGACCACCGGCGTCGCCCGCGAGATCTACGGCGCTGATGCCAGCTTCTCCGAGGCCGCGACCTCGACCGAGATCGAAACGCTGGATGCCAACCGGAAAGCTCTGATGGAAGCCGAGGCCACGATCTGAGCCCCAAACACCTCATTCATCGCCCGGCCCGATGAATGGGGTGGGCCAATCAACCTGGAGAGAGACAGATGAAGAAACTTGTTGCCGCCCTGGTCGCGACCACTGCCCTGAGCGCGCCTGCCATGGCAGAGGAGATCAGCGAATTCCGTATCGGCATTCTGGGCGGAGAAAACGCACAGGACCGTCTGAACAACAACGAATGTCTGCGTGAATACACCGAGGACGCGCTGGGTGTCGAAACCAAGCTGTTCGCCCCGGCGGACTACAACGGCGTGATCCAGGGCCTGCTGGGCGGCACGATCGACATGGCCTGGCTGGGCGCCTCCGCCTATGCCAAGACCTATCTCAGCGACCCCGAGGCGGTCGAACCGGTTCTGGTCAAGGTGAACGTAGATGGTGGGTATGGCTACTACTCGGTCGGGTTCGCCCGCAAGGATAGCGGCATCACCTCGCTTGATGACATGAAAGGCAAGGTATTTGGCTTTGGTGATCCGAACTCGACCTCGGGCTACCTGATCCCCTCGATCGAAATCCCTCAGGCAACGGGTGCGACGATGGAGTCGGGTGACTACTTCGGTGAAGTAAAGTTCACCGGTGGTCACGAGCAGACAATCGTCGCCGTGAACAACGGTGACGTGGATGGTGGCGTGACCTGGGCCGATGGTCTGGGCAACTGGGAAGACGGCTACAATTCGGGCGCGCTGCGCCGCGCCGTGGATGCCGGACTGGTCGACATGAACGACATGGTCGAAATCTGGAAATCGAAGCCGATCCCCGAAGGTCCGGTGGTTCTACGCAAGGCATTGCCGGCAGATGTCAAAGAGAAGATGACGGCTCTGATGGCCGGGCTGGCCGACAAAGACCGTGAGTGTTTCTATGGCGTGGCCGCAGGTGAAGCCAAAGCATTCGAGCCGATCACCCACGAGGCCTACGAAATCATCATTGAAGCCCGCAAGCTGAAGTCAAACTAAGCCTGCGTAACTTCTGTTCGGGGTCCGGCGGTGAACCGGACCCCACTATCCCCATCGGAGCCTTTCATGACCGACCTGACCGCGGGAACCGCCGGACTCGACCGGATTCGGGAGGATTACACCATCATGACCCGTCGCAAACGGGTTTACGGTGGGATACTCCTGATCCTGTTCGTGGCTCTTATGGCGGCCGGATTCCGGACCGCCGACATGCGAAACGCCGGTAGTTTTGCCGATGGGTGGAACCGCATTTTCGATTACCCTGCCGAGGTTCTGACTGAGGCCTGGGAGAAAATCGGGGAATTGCCCGCAAATTTGGTCGAGTTCTTTCCCGCGCTGATCGAAACACTGAATATCGCCGCCGCGGCCACGCTGGTGGGCACTCTGGGCGGCACCTTTATGGCGCTGATGTCCACCCGCGGCATGGCGCTGTGGCCGTCATTGATCCCCGTTTTTCGCCGTATTTCTGATATTTGCCGGGCCGTTCCGGAAATCGTCATCGCGTTGGTACTGATCTTTGTTCTGGGCGGCGGGCCTGTGCCTGCAATGATTGCCATCGCCATTCACACTGCCGGTGCTCTGGGCAAATTGTTTTCCGAAGTGAACGAAAACGCTTCTCTGAAACCGGTAGAGGGGTTGCAGTCGGTTGGCGCCAACTGGTTGCAGCGGATGTATTTGGGCGTGATCCCGCAGGTCGGGCCAAACTACGTCAGCTACGCTCTGCTGCGGTTCGAGATCAACATCCGCGCCTCAGCCATTCTTGGTTTCGTGGGGGCAGGCGGCTTGGGGTACGAGTTGCGCAACGCCATGTCCTGGGGGCAGGGGCGTTACGACGAGGCGGCGGCCATCTTTCTGCTTCTGTTCGTCACCATCGTGGCCGTGGATCAGCTGTCCGGCGTTTTGCGTGACCGCCTGACACATGGTTCCGCCAAAGGAGCCGCAGCATGAGCACCTTTGCCACTGATCTGCAGATCAATGACCTGAAAGCCAAAACCGACCACATCTTTCGGCGCAAACGGGCGCTGAGTTTCGGGTTGCCGGGGCTGGTCATTCTATACCTGATCTATGTTTTCTTTGCCTTTGACGTGCCCGGCTTGGCCGAGCGGGCCAACTGGGAAAACGGCAAGACGCTTGTATCCGACAGCTACAGCTACAAGACACACGTGACCCGGGACAATCGCAACGGAGAAGTGTCCGTTGCGATCGGGGGAGAGCGCAAGGGTGCTTACCCGGATGGCACTGCGCCGGAATGGGTCGCTTTGGGCGAAACCACGGTGATTGACCTGGAAGATGGCCATATCGTTCGTTTTGGACCTGAAACCGTGGAATATGACATCCCCGGTTACGGAACCGTGCGCGCAACGCCCAGCCGGTCTGCCGGAGTGCAGGCCGAGCTGCCGACTGCCGAGGTGCCGGACTGGATCAACATTTCAAAGAACCGCCTGGCGATCACCACGCCGGCGGGCCGGCTGACCGTGACACGCAACCGGGCCGAGGTGTTCCGGTATTTCAACGGGTGGGAACTGTTCTGGTTCACACTGGACAGCCCCTATCACGGTCAGTCTTTCAGCCAGTTGATGGGGCGTGCCGCATCGGGCGAGGCCGCGGAAATATTTGACGATTTCTGGACCAACAAAATGTGGCGCCATCAGGATGTTGCGTGGGCGATCTTTGAAACGCTTCTGATGGCTTTTCTGGGCACATTGGGGGCAGGGATGATCGCTTTGCCCCTCGCATTTCTGGCGACACGAAATTTCAATCCGTTTAGAACGGTCCGATTTGCCACTCGTCGTATCTTTGACTTCGTGCGCGGTGTTGATGCGTTGATCTGGACGGTGGTTCTGGCACGCGCCTTCGGGCCAGGGCCGCTAACAGGGGCGCTGGCCATCCTGGTCACCGATACCGGCACCTTCGGCAAGATCTTCTCCGAGGCGCTGGAAAATGTTGATCAGAAGCAAATCGAGGGCGTGCAGTCTACCGGGGCCAATGCGCCGCAGAAATATCGTTTCGGTGTGATCCCGCAGATCACGCCGGTTCTGCTCAGTCAGCTCCTGTACTTCCTGGAATCCAACACCCGCAGCGCAACCGTGATCGGGGCGATAACCGGGGGCGGGATCGGTCTGTTGCTGACACAGGCGATTATCACCCAGAAAGACTGGGAGGAAGTCGCCTATTACATCGTGCTGATCATCCTGATGGTCATGCTGATGGACTGGTTTTCGGGCTGGCTGCGCAGGCGGCTGATCCAGGGCGGGCCGCCCAAGTCGCGCAAACAGCGCGACCCGCAGGCCAAGCCCCTGATGTTGCCTTGAACCGTATACGAGGACTTGCAGACCATGGCGCGCTTGCGACCGGACCAGCCTTTCATTCACCCGGATTGCCAGATAACCGGCAGCAGCTTTGGCGCCTTTGTCGAAATCGGTGCCGGAACGCGGGTGACGAATTCGGTGTTTGGGGACTATACCTATTGCGACCGCACCTGCGACATCGCCAATGCACGGATCGGGAAATTCGCCAATATCGCCAGTTTCACCCGGATCGGCGCCACCGACCATCCGATCGAGAAAGCGTCGCTGCATCACTTCCACTACCGCTCAGCCGACTATTGGGACGATGCCGAGGACGACGCGGACTGGTTCGCCCGGCGCGCCGGGCGGCTGGCGCATATCGGGCATGACACATGGATCGGCCACGCGGCCATCATCAAGCCCGAGGTGACGATCGGGCACGGGGCAATCGTCGCCTCCGGGGCGATCGTGACCAAGGATGTGCCGCCCTATACAATCGTCGGGGGTGTCACCGCCCAACCCATCCGCCGCCGGTTCCCCGAGCAGGTCGCCGAGCGGATGATGGCTCTGGCCTGGTGGGAATGGGACAATGCCCGCCTGCGCGCGGCGCTGCCGGATTTTCGCGCGTTGCCCGCCGAGGTCTTTCTGGAGAAATACGAGGATTGACCGGCATCACCCGTGATCGTCATCCAGCGTCAGAGTGACCCGCTCACCGGCAAAGACGGTCTTGCCGTATTCAACCGGATGCCCCTGCGGATCGGCATTGATGCCGACCGAATGCAGAACCGGCGCGCCCTCAATCAGTTGCAGGTGCCGGGCCTGAACCGCATCGGCCGCGCGGGCGGTCAGGCGGGTCGAGATCCGGGTATAGTCCGCCACGCCGCAGTGCCGCAGCGCCCGCGTGACCGAGCCGTTCTGGGCCAGCGCTTCGGGCAGGTCGGGCAGGCGCGCGGCGGGAAAGACGCTTTGGAACACCGCGATCGGTTGGCCATCGGCCAGCGACAACCCGTCATAGACATGCACCGGGTCGCCGGGGGCCAGGGCCAGCGCCTCGGCCTCGGTCTTGTCGGCGGCGCGGGTGATCAGAGACAGCACCCGCTTGCCCGGAATCTTGCCGCTGGCCGAGATGTTCCGGTGGTACCGGACCCGTTTGCCGATCGGGTAATCGGTTGCAGCCGCCGAAACAAACACGCCTGCCCCGCGGCGGGGATGCACCAGCCCTTGCCTGGCCAGTTCGGCCAGGGCCCGGCGCACCGTGTGGCGGTTCACGCCGTGGGTCGCGGCCAACTGCGCCTCGGTCGGCAGGCGGTCGCCGGTTGCAAAGCGCCCCTCGGCGATGTCGGCGGTCAGCGCCAGCGCGATGGTCTTCCAGATCCGTGTTTGGCTCATGTCATCAAAACTTCACAGCATATTCGTTGCGAGTCACCCGTTGTCCCACTATGATTTGTCTAGTTGTATAGTAGTTGTAGACAACTTGGCCAAGAGGCTTTGATGGCGGATCAGACAAAAATTGCGACAGGTGATCGACAGGCCTGGTTGGGCCTTCTGGCACGTGCGCCGGCCGAGGCGCTGGCGGCCTTATGGGCCGCCTATGGCGCGCGCCCCGAATTCCAGTGGTTGCGCACGCCCGAGATCGGCGGCGTCATGGTGCGGGGGCGGGCAGGCGGCATCGGCGCACCGTTCAACCTGGGCGAGATGACGGTCACGCGCTGCGCTCTGGTCTTGGCCGACGGAACCGAGGGCCACGGATATGTGCAGGGGCGCGACAAGACCCATGCCGAAACCGCCGCTCTGATCGACGCGCTGATGCAGACCGGTGATGCGGACACGGTGCGTGCCAAAATCCTGGAGCCGCTGACCCGTCAGGTTCAGGCGGCCAGATCGGCCCGTGCCGCCAAGGCCGCGGCCACCAAGGTCGAGTTTTTCACGATGGTTCGCGGAGAGGACCAATGACCCCACAGACCCGTTTTTCAGGCGGTTTCACCGATGCTCCGGTTCAGGCGGCGCACGCCTTTCGTGCGGCCATGACCGTGATGGCGCGGCCGGGCGAGTTGCGGCAGCAGGTCGGCGCGACCCCGCCCGAAGGCCTGTCGGTCGCCGCCGGAACGCTGCTGCTGACGCTGTGTGACGCGGATACGGGCGTTTATCTGGCGGGCACGGCCGACAACCCGGCCATTCGCCAGTGGCTGACTTTCCACACCGGTGCGCCCCTCGTGCCCGCCGCGCAGGCGGACTTCGCCGTCGGTTTCTGGCAGGATCTGGTGCCGCTGGACCAATACCGGATCGGAACGCCGGAATATCCCGACCGATCCGCCACCCTGATCGTGGAGTGCGACGTGTTGCGCAAATCCGGCGCCACCCTGCGAGGCCCAGGCATCCGCGACACTGCACGCCTGGCCGTGCCCGACATTGCGGCGCTTCAGGCCAATTCGGACCTGTACCCGTTGGGGTGCGATTTCTTCTTCACCTGCGGGGATACGGTCGCGGCCCTGCCGCGCAGCACTCGCATCCAGCCTGAGGGTTAGGCCATGTACGTAGCCGTCAAAGGGGGCGAAAAGGCGATCGAAAACGCCCATGCCTGGCTGGCCGAGGGACGCCGGGGCGATCTTGGCGTGGCTGAATTGTCCTTGGCCCAAATCCGCGAACAACTCAGCCTTGCGGTGAACCGCGTGATGGCCGAGGGCTCTCTGTACGATCCCGATCTGGCCGCACTTGCGATCAAACAGGCGCGCGGTGATCTGATCGAGGCGATCTTCCTGATCCGCGCCTACCGCACCACCCTGCCGCGGTTTGGTTGTTCGTCCCCAGTCGATACCGGCGGCATGACCTGCGACCGCCGGATCTCGGCCACGTTCAAGGATGCACCGGGCGGGCAGGTTCTGGGCCCGACCTTCGACTACACGCACCGCCTGCTGGATTTCAAACTGGCGGCCGATGGCGCGGTGCCCGCGGCCCCCACTGCCGCGCCGCGTCACGAGCCGACCCCACACATCACCGAATTCCTCAAGGACGAAGGCCTAATCCAGGATGAACCCGCCAGCGATGAGCCGCCCGGTGACCTGACGCGCGAACCGATGGAGTTCCCGGCCGACCGCCCCCTGCGCCTGCAAGCGCTGACGCGCGGGGACGAGGGGTTCGTGCTGGGCATGGCCTATTCGACCCAGCGCGGCTATGCCCGCAACCACGCTTTCGTGGGTGAGCTGCGCATCGGCACCGTCGGGGTCGAGATGGAAATCCCCGAACTGGGTTTCGCGATTGAGATCGGCGAGATCGCCCTGACCGAATGCGAAACGGTGAACCAGTTCAAGGGATCAAAAACCGAGCCGCCGCAGTTCACACGCGGCTATGGGCTGGTCTTCGGCCAGTCCGAGCGCAAAGCCATCGCGATGGCGCTGGTGGACCGCGCCTTGCGCTGGGAGGAATTGGGCGAAGACGATCTGGGCGCTCCGGCGCAGGATCAGGAATTCGTCCTCAGCCATGCCGACAACATTCAGGCGACCGGCTTTCTGGAGCATATCAAGCTGCCGCATTACGTCGATTTCCAGTCCGAACTGGAACTGGTGCGCAAATTGCGCCGCGAGGCCGAAGGACGCTTGGCGTCACCGGAGGCGGCTGAATGACTCCAGTGACCTTCCTGCATCCTGTCCGCTTGATGGGTTGTTTTATCGGCGGCCAATGGCTGAGTGGCGGTTTCCGAGCCGATCGTGGACCGTTCGCCATGTTGGTCGCGTCGCATGGCCCGGCGCCGTCGCCGGGAGTGTATCCTGCGCCAGAGAAAGTACACCATGACGACCGCGAAGGCCGAGGCAACCAGATAACCGTCCACAACAACACCAAAAACCGAAAGTGATACATCAAATGAATGAGTATAACTTCGCATATTTGGACGAACAAACCAAGCGGATGATCCGTCGGGCCATTCTCAAGGCTTTGGCGGTGCCCGGCTATCAGGTGCCTTTTGCAAGCCGCGAGATGCCCATGCCCTATGGCTGGGGCACGGGCGGGGTTCAGGTCTCGGCCGCGACGCTGACCCCCGACGATACGTTCAAGGTCATCGATCAGGGTGCCGATGACACGACCAATGCCGTGTCGATCCGAAAGTTCTTTGAAAAGACGGCGGGCGTGGTCACGACCGAAGAGACCGGGAAGGCGACCATCATCCAGACCCGCCACCGTATCCCCGAGGCCCGGCTGCGCGCCGATCAGATCCTGGTCTATCAGGTCCCGATCCCCGAACCACTGCGGTTTCTGGAACCGCGCGAAACCGAGACACGCAAGATGCACAGCCTGCAGGAATACGGGTTGATGCATGTGAAACTCTACGAAGACATCAGCCAGCACGGCGCGATTTCCACGGCCTATGCCTATCCGGTCCGGGTGGCTGAGCGCTATGTGATGGACCCGTCTCCGATCCCGAAATTCGACAATCCGAAACTGGAAATGGACGCGATCCAGCTGTTCGGGGCCGGGCGCGAGCAGCGGATCTATGCGGTGCCGCCGCATACGCGGGTGGTCAGCCTCGATTTCGAGGACTACCCGTTCGAGGCCGCCAAGGCCGATCATGCCTGCGATCTGTGTGGGGCCGAAGACAGCTATCTGGACGAGGTGATCACGGACGATGCAGGCAACCGGATGTTCGTGTGCTCGGACACCGATTACTGCCGGTCCCGCCGCGACGCCGGACACCAAGGGCGTTTGACGCAGGAGGGCGCGGCATGACCCCGCTGTTGCAGGTCAAAGGCATCGAGAAACGCTATGGCGCGCGGATCGGGTGCCGGGATGTCAGTTTCGACCTCTACCCCGGTGAGGTGATGGGGATTGTCGGCGAAAGCGGGTCGGGCAAGTCGACCCTGCTGAACTGTCTGGCCGGGCATCTTAAGCCGGATGCCGGGCAGGTGATCTTTGATACCCGCGCCGACGGGCCGGTGGACACGGTCACGATGTCCGAGCCGGCCCGCCGGATGCTGGGGCGCACCGACTGGGCCTTTGTGCATCAGCATGCCCGCGACGGGCTGCGCATGTCGGTCAGCGCCGGCGGCAATATCGGCGAGCGACTGATGGCCGTGGGGAGCCGGGACTATGGTCAGATCCGCGGGCAGGCGCTGGATTGGCTCGGCCGGGTCGAGATTGCAGAAAGCCGCGTGGACGACCGACCCAGCGCGTTTTCGGGCGGCATGCAGCAACGGTTGCAGATCGCGCGCAACCTGGTGACCGGTCCGCGGCTGGTCTTCATGGATGAACCGACCGGCGGGTTGGATGTCTCGGTGCAGGCGCGGCTGCTGGACCTGCTGCGCGGCCTTGTGCGCGAGATGGGGCTGAGCGCTATCATCGTCACCCATGATCTGGCCGTGGTGCGGCTGTTGGCGGACCGGTTGATGGTGATGAAGGATGGCGAGGTGGTCGAGGCGGGGCTGACCGATCAGGTGCTGGACGACCCGCAGCATGCCTATACGCAACTGCTCGTGTCCAGCGTGCTGCAGGTTTGAATGCTACAGAAAAGATGAAATCCGATGATTGAACTGATCGACGTGAGCAAGAGCTTTACCCTGCACAATCAGGGCGGCGCCGTGATCCCCGTGATGGCGGGCGCGTCGCTGCAGGTCGGGGCCGGAGAATGCGTGGCCCTGACCGGGGCCAGCGGGGCCGGGAAGTCCACGCTGATGCGGGTGATCTATGGCAATTACCTGGCGGCCTCGGGGCAGGTGCGGGTGGGCGGCCTGGACGTCGCCCGGGCCCAACCGCGCGAGATACTGCAACTGCGCCGGGAAACTCTGGGCTATGTCAGCCAGTTTCTCCGTGTCGTACCGCGTGTGCCGACGCTGGAGGTCGTTGCCGAACCGCTTCTGGTTCAGGGGTGCGAGCGGCAGACCGCACTGGACAAGGCAGCGGGCCTCCTTCAGCGCCTGAATATTCCGGAACCGCTTTGGCGCCTCAGCCCCACGACATTTTCGGGCGGTGAACAGCAACGGGTGAATATCGCGCGTGGTTTTGCGCATGACTATCCGGCGCTGTTGCTAGATGAACCCACGGCCAGCCTTGACGCACGGAACCGCGAAACCGTGCTGTCCCTGATCCAAGAGGCAAAGGCTCGCGGTGCGGCTATCATCGGGATATTCCACGACCAAGAGGCCCGTGACCGGGTCTGCAACCGCGTGGTTGACGTCACTCAGTTTTCGCCAAGGGCCGCGGCATGAAGATGGCCCCGGTCATTGCGGTTGTCGGGCCTTCGGGTGTTGGAAAAGACAGCGTAATCCAAGCACTGCTGGCGCGCGCGCCGAACTTCGAAAGGGTGCGTAGAGTCATCACCCGTCCCCATGGCGAAGGCGGCGAGGATTTTGACCGCGTGTCCGACCGGGCGTTTCAAACAATGGTCCAAGAGGGCGGCTTTGTTCTGCACTGGGCCGCGCACGGGCTGCACTACGGCATACCCGTTGCGATCACGGAACAACGCCAAAGGGCCGACGCCGTTCTGGTCAACCTCTCAAGGGCTGTGTTGCCCGAGGCGCAGAAGGAATTTCGTGAGCTGATCGTGATATCCCTGACGGCCGACCCAAAGGTTCTGGCACAACGTCTGGCAGTGCGTGACCGGGAAAGCGCGGCCGATCAAGCCCGGCGTTTGGGGCGCGCCACTGCAGCCCTGCCCGAAGGTTTGAACCACGTGATCGAGGTCGACAATTCCGGGTCACTGGATGCGACCGTTGAAACCATCTTGTCCGGCCTTCAACCCGAAAGGGCGTACCGTTGAAGCATATGGAACCGCCCGTCTTCAGCCTCGCCCACAAGGGCCAGGTCCCTTATGTCAAAGGGGGCTGGCAGCAATGGGACAAGCCGTTGGTTCAGCACGGTTTGCACGTTTGCCAGCATCGGCTTGCTCAGGCGACCGGACAGGGTGATGTGAAAACGGAAAGCCTCCAGAACGTATGGGTAGCCCCAATTCGTCAGATTTGCGTCCTGCTCCATGGTCAACCCGGCCGCTCGGCGCCGGTTCATCTCGGTTTCCGATGCCGGGGCACGAAAAGGGTCCAGGTCGCGGACACAAGCCGCCGCAAGCGCGTTCAGGTCCCGTGTGTCGCCCACGGGCCGCAAAGCAAGAAACCGACCAAGGCGGGCAACTTCGAGCCTGTCCAGCAAAACGGGGGCGAATTTACCGGCCAGACGGGCGCAGGTATCCTGCAAAGCGGACAGCGACTGATCTTCACGCAGGCGAAACGGCGGCTTCATCGTGGCATGAAGCCCGTATTTGCGCGGCACTTGTGTTACCGAGGCGACGTCCAACCCGTCGATGATCGGATGGTCGACGGTGCGTCCCGCATCGATGTCCCACCCCAGCCACGAAGTTGCAAACCTGCTCCAGTCGGATTGGGCTGGGGGAACGAAATAGATCGCGTATCGCGCAAAATTCACAATGGCCTCCTGTTGCGTGGCCTCTCCTTACCTCAAACCACGTGAAATTCCGATGACAGATGAACTGACCCTTGCCAATGCGTTGCTTGTTCTGCCGGATGAGACTGTCCGTGGGTGTGTCCGTATCGTTGGCCAGATGATCGCTGACATAGACACCGGCGCGGCTGTTCCGAAAGGCGCGATTGACTGTGACGGGGACTATGTGTCGCCCGGCCTGGTCGAGTTGCACACCGACAACCTGGAACGCCACATCCAGCCGCGGCCCAGGGTGGACTGGCCCCATGCCGCAGCCATTCTTGCGCATGACGCGGAACTGGCCAGCACCGGGATCACGACCGTCTTTGACGCTATGCGCGTGGGGTCGATCCCGTCCGGTGCTGGACGGTATCTGAAATACGCGCGCGGACTGTCGCGCGAGCTGTGGGAGTTGCGAGAGCAGGACGCACTCAAGATCAGCCACTTTCTGCATCTGCGCGCCGAAGTCTGTTCTGAGACGCTGGTCGAGGAACTGCAGGAATTCGGTCCAGAAGACCGGGTGGGTATCGTTTCGTTGATGGATCACACGCCGGGCCAGCGCCAGTTTCGGGACCTGTCCAAGTTCGAAGCCTATCTCAAAGGCAAGTACGCAATGGATGACGACATGTTCGCACGGCACGTCGACCAGTTGCGGGGGCTGAGGGACCGCAATGGAGACCGCCACGAGCAGGAGGCCGTGGACGCCGCGCGTCGCTTCGGAGCGGTTCTGGCCAGCCACGACGACACGACCGAGGCGCAAGTAGCAATATCCGCCCGTCATGGCATTCGGCTGGCCGAGTTTCCAACGACGGTCGAGGCCGCACAGGCCTGTCACGCTCATGACATTCAGGTCATGATGGGCGCGCCAAACCTGATCCGGGGCGGGTCACATTCTGGGAATGTGGCAGCAGGGGAACTGGCCGACTTGGGGTGTTTGGACATTCTGTCGTCGGACTATGTGCCGTCAGCCTTGCTGTTGTCAGCCGTTACCCTTGGGCGCATCTGGGATGACATGGCGCGTGGCATCGCCACTGTCACACGGGCTCCGGCACAGGCGGCGGGCCTTGCGGATCGCGGCGCTCTGAAACCGGGGCTGCGGGCAGACCTGATCCGTTTTCGAATGCGGGGTGACGTCCCGGCCCTGACTGCCGTCTGGTCGCGCGGACAGCGCGTGGCCTGATCAGGCGAGGTAGAACAGATAGCGGTCGGGCGCGATGGAGTCCGGGCCGTTGATCTGCTCGAACCCTTCCAGCGGTTGGCCGGAAATCAGCAATCCGCCTGGGACCATGACCGAGCCAATCAGCTTGCTGAGCCTCGCCGCTTCGGCCACGTCTTCATGTTTGATCCCGCGACCAAAATCATAATGCGCTAATGCGATCCGCGGGCCGTCTTCGGCCAGCTTTTTCAGCATCGGTTCGGCCTCGCCCTGCAGAAAATCCTCGGCCGGCGGGGTGCTGTCCGGGTGACATTGCAGAACCCGGTCCATGACCCAGATACGCCGGTCGGGCAGGATCTCGCGTAGGTGGTCATAGGTGCGGCCGTTGCCCAAACCCATGTCCAGCACATCGCCTTTCAGCCCTTTGATCCGCGCCGCAGCCCAGTTCAGCCCGTCGCGCTGGGCGGTCAGGCGTCGCAGCATGGAATCCAGTCGGCTCATCAAGGTCTCCTCGGGTAATCAGTGTGGTCCTGCGGACCAGACGCGTGTGGGGCCAGCCATGAGGCAATCCAACAGCGCCTCGGTAAAGTCCCAGATCTGTTGATCATGGACAAGATGATGGGTCAACACGCCAAAAGGTTCGGTTGGGTCGGCACGTCCCTCGCGACGGCCCTGCAGCATCGAAACGGTTTTGGCGATCAACGCATTCGGATCGGCCAACCCACGCGTACCGCGCCAGTCGATCGGATCCAGATGGGTATTGACCTGAGTCAGGCCCGGTGCGGCGTCTCTGCGCGTTCTGGGCGTGGCCGTGGACAGGAACTGATAGCCGATTTCCGCAAGCTCTGCCGTCACCTCGGGCGCGATGCGGTTCCAAGGGGGGACGAACATCGGGCACAGACGATCACCGAAGGACTCCTGCAGACTCATGAAGCCAAGGCGTGCATCAGACACAATTGAGGCGAGCGGACGATGCAGGCGGAACTCGGATTTCTTTTCGCCCTTTGGTGCGTGGTTCTGGTGCGCCCAGCCGTGAACCACCGGAACCAAGCTGGGCTGTTCGGCGACCTGGTTGACCAGACCCTGACTGGCATCGCGTGGAATGACGGCCAGATGAACCGGCAGCCCGGTTCGGGATGACAGGTCCACCAAACGGTCCAATTGCCGGCTGGGCGCGATCGCGTCATCGTCCCGCCACCACAGTGGAAGCGTAAGCCCAGCCTCTCGCCACACCTGCAATTCGGACCGCAGCGGTGTCCAATCGGTTGTCATTGCCGAGCCTCCCAAAGCGAAGTGGCAATCTCTACCGACTTGCGGGCTCCGTCAAACCCGCCATCCAATGGTTTGCGCGGGCCTTGATGTAGGACGCGGTCGACTGCTTGGGCCAATGTCTCTCCGGTCAGCTTCGCGCTGGGCAGCACGTCGACGGCAGGCAGGCGCGCCAGGCTGTTTGCCCTCAGGGTCTGTTCCACTTCCTTGCCATCGTCAAATGGGATCAGAACGGCCGGGGTCGCGCATTGCAGCAAGTCCATGGCGGTGTTGTACCCGCACATGCTGACCGAGGCCGCGGCCAGCGGTAGCATTTGTCTGAAATCCGGACGTACGGGCTCCAGAATGACTTTTTCGCCATGTGTCATGTGCCTCAGTTCGGCAATCCGGTCTTCGGAATCCCGACCGCCGACCAGCAGGCGCCAGCGCCTGTTGGGCATCTTTTGGGCGGCCTCGATGGCCGCGCGAAAGATCGGTTGCCCGACCGATCCGCCGCCAGCGCTAACCAGGATTTCATTCGCTCCTTCCCCTTGTTCATGAGGGCCCGTCGCAGGCGGGGCAACAAAGCCGGTATAGAACAGGCGTCCGGCCAAATTGTCTGTAACCGGCCAGCTGGAATGCAGCGGCGTGATTTCGGGGTCGGAATGGACCAGTACGCCGTCATAGAAACGCGTAATGATTTCTTCGGTCCGCACAGCCTTGGCGGGTTTCGACGGTGGCGCGAGGATGTCCCGGATCGAACTCAGAACAACCGGTCTGTACGGCAGTGACCGCACAGTGGACAACAAGGCCAGAAATTCGTCGGCCAGGCTTCGGCGGCCGAAGGGATAGAGTTCCGTTATCAGGACATCGGGGTTTACCCGGCGAACAGCCTCGGTCAGGGCAATAGCGCGGGAGTTCAGATAGGTCGCGTCTGCAATATTTCCGTCGGCCGTCAGCAACCGCGTGAAATCGGTACCATCCGAACGCAGCGGTGGCAGCGCCAGCAGGGAAACTCCATCCGTGTTCAGTTGTGGTGCAGGCATCCCGCCGGATGCGACGGTCACGTCGTGCCCGGCATCCGCAAAAGCCCGACCCAAGGTCAATGCGCGGCTGAGATGTCCGGTCCCCAGCAGATGGGTGACGATGATCATGGTCCTCATGACCCGGCCTCGCGCGGAATAAGCCGGACGGGCTCTGCCTCCGGTCGCATTTGCTCCAAATCGACCACATAAAGGCGATTGCGTTTGATGCGGAACGGCGCGGGGCCTGTGAACTCCCACCCCCAGGCAAGCGCCAGGATGACCCGCATGATTCCGATATGGCAGACAGCTACGTTGTCACCAGTCAGGCTGGACAGCCATGGCATAAGGCGGCGGCGAATGTCGGCCGGGCTTTCGCCCTTGGGGGGACGAAATTCCCAGCTCCAATCCTCGATATGCCGGTATCCAGTGTTGGCATCTGCAATCAGGTCTTCCCCGCGTTGGCCTTCCCAGTCGCCCCAATTCATCTCGACCAAAGCGGCCGAGGTTGCGGGTTCGCGCCCCGCCACCAGCTGCGCAGTTTCGCTGGCGCGGGTCAGGGGGCTTGACCATAGTTCGGCCCGGTCCCAAGGGGCGGGCAAGCGATATCCGGCCAGTTCGGCCTTTGCCTGATCATCGAGGCTGATGTCGCTGCGCCCCTGAATGCGTCCTGCGCGGTTCCAGGCGGTATGACCGTGGCGCAGAAGGGCCAGACGTGTCATGACATTTCCCCTACCAGCGAAGAAACACCCGACCAGAACGTCCGTGTTGCGTTTGGCATCAAATGACGGCCGGCCACGTAGTCGCGCGCTTTTTGACCTTCGCTCCGACGCAGTTCGGGATCGGACAGCAGCCGGTCAACTCGCTCGGCCAGCGCGGCGGCGCCGTATTCTGGGGCAGGATGATCGGCAGGCGCCAGTACGTCGCGCACACCGGGGCGATCCTGGGCGACAACAGGGACGCCCGCGGACTGCGCCTCGATATAGGTCATCCCGTAGGCTTCGTTGACGCCCGGCCAAACCAACAGAGCAGCATCGGAGTAGATCGTTTCAAGGTCATCGCGGCTCAGCAGGCCCAGAAAACGGACACGTGTGCCGAAGGAGGACATCAAAGCCTCGACTTCCGGGCGGGCTGGCCCGTCGCCGGCGATGTTCAGCGTCCAATCCCCCTTCAGCAAAGCCAGTGTATCGGCCAGAATGCGGAAGGACTCCAGCTTGTCCCCGTAACGCATCATTCCCACTGTCAGCATCGGCCCGGCGCATCGAGAGGGCCGAGGCAGGTCCGATCGGGGTAGGAAGGGTGGGAGTTCAATCAATGACTGATCACCGAACCGCTCGCGTTCCAGTGTGATCAAGTCATTTGCTGTGTGGTAGAAGATCATCTGTGCGGCGTTGCAGGCATCGTGCGCAGCTTTGGCAAAGCCGGCCCAGGGCCCGGAAAGGCGCGACATGGCGCGGGTGCTCTCAAGCTGAACATAGGGTATTCCGCGCGCCCGGCAGACCGCCGGCCCCAAAAGGTCCGGAGCTTTGTAGTAGTTGTGATAGGTCACCCAGAGGCCTGTATCCGCAGGTAGTTCTGCGCTCAGTCGGGTGGCCTCGGTCGCGGCTTCGCGGTAGAGACGGTTCTGGAGGTCCAGGTCTCCGGTCTTGTCATAGATGCGCAGCCGCGAGACCAGATCAACGCGATGCCCATCGGCCCCGATTGCAGCCATCAGGTTACGAGCCATTTCGCGGTCGCCGGATGGTACCGGGCTGTCTGGGGCTTTCATCGGCGCATAGAAGGCGACCCGAACCATCAGGCACCCTCCGCGCACAAGGCTTTCAGGCGGCGGGACAGGCGTGCAATGCCGGGGTCCATGCGAAAATTCGCAAGCAAGCGGTCATAAGCCGCATCGGCCATGATTGCCGCTTTCTGCGGGTCGGCGGACAGGGTGGATATGGCGTCTGCAAGCGCTGTGGGTTCGTCATCGGACAAGATGCCGTGCACGTTGGTCTGGATGAATTCGGGTATGGCCGAGACCGGAGTGGACAGGATCGGCAGTTTTTGCGACGCGGCTTCCATCAGGACATTGGGCAGGCCGTCCCGGTCCCCATCCGCGGCGATGCGGCTGGGAAGCACGAACAGATCCGCCTCGCGCATGGCCGCAATGACCTCGGGTTGATCGCAGGCGCCCTTCCAGGTGATGCGATCCTGTAGGCGCAGGTTTTCCGCCAGGCTGCGCAGGTTGTCCGACAAGGTGCCGCCGCCAATGTGGGTCCAGTGCCAGTCAAGCTCTGGGGGGAGCATGGCCAAGGCGTGGATCAAGCGATCAAAGCCTTTCTTTTCCACCAGTCGTCCGACGGACACCATATGGAACCGGTCATCGACGGATCGCAGCTTTCGTACGGGCGGCTCAGGAAATCGCGTCAGGTCCAACCCGTGATAGATCAGATCGACACGGGCGGGGTCATCGGCCAGATCGCGCAAATGCCGCGCGCCGATATCGGTGCAAGTTGCGCCAAATGCCGCTCCGAAGGTGTCGGCATGGAGTTTCTCGCGCTTTTCCCACTCGGGCGACGTCCAGATATCCTTGGCGTGAGCCGAAAAGCTCCACGGCAGGCCGCGCATGATTGCAGCATAACGGGCAACCGAGGACGGGGTATGCAGGAAGTGGGCATACAGCGCGCGTGTACCGCCGGGCAATTCCGCGGCCAGAACGCAAGCCTGCCCAAAGCGGCGGATTCGGTTGTGCGTGGGATCACGACGCAGATCCTGTCGCCACACCCGGTAGGCCTGTGCGTAACCCGGAAGCGCCTGTGCGGTTCGTCTCGCCGCCCATACGCGTTGGGGTTCCTGGTACAGATATTCGGGAAGATAATGCACCCGCCCCTGAAACCGGTTGTGCAGGGGGTGGCGTTTGGTGTCGGTCGGGTGGCGCAATGACCAGATGTCGAAAGCCTGGCCGGCATCCTGCAAAGCAACCAGTTCCTGAGCGATGAACGTCTCGGACAGGCGCGGCCAACCTTTGACCAACACCGCCAGTCTCGGCTCTGCGTCGGTCATCCGGTCGCTCGTTCCTTTTCGACGCTTAGCAGGGCCTCGACCCGATCAGAGACATAGTCCAAGCCATCCAGCAAACCTGCCTTGATCGCCTCCGACGGAAGGGGCTGCTGCGGCAGGTTGCGAATGGCCGTGATCATCGCATCGGCCGTCAACCCGTCGCGGGTTTCGTCCAGCATCCGCACAAGGCCCAGTTCCTCGGCGCGCGAGGCGCGGATCCACTGTTCCAGCCGCGGGGTCGTTCGCGGGACGATCACCGCGCGTTTGTCAAAGGACAGCACCTCGCAGAACGTGTTGTATCCGCCCATGCAGACCACACCCGCCGCGCCGGCGAACAGGGTTTCGATCTGGGATTCGAACCCGACCGCCGTCACACGACCGTTCAGGGCCGCCACGCGGGTCTCGAACTCTTCGCGCAACTCACCGGACAGGAAAGGGCCATAGACAAGCACAGCTCGGGGGGACAGATCAGGGTCTTTTTCATATGCAGACAGGACAAGGTTGACCATCGCCTTCCCGTCGCCACCGCCTCCGGGCGTGATAAGGATATAGGGCTGCTCGGGAGGTTCGCCGACAGGGCCGAGATCGCGGCGCAGATAACCGGTCCAGTGAATGCGGGCCTGCGCCGACGGGCTGAGCGGCAATCCTTCTGTCGGGTCATAAACAGACCGCAGGCCGTAGACCCAGATTTCGTGATAGTATTTCTCGGTCGCGGCGGCGGCATCCTTTCGGGCCCATTCCGCCGCCAGAACCTCGGGTTCGTCCAGAACGTCGCGAAGGCCCAGCACCAGTTTGGCGCGCCCGGATTGATGCAGCTGTTCCAAGGTAGGCAGCAGTTCGCCCCGGAACCCGGTTGGCTCCTTGTCGACGACGACGACGTCCGGGTCGAATTGGCGCATGGTGGTCTGGATCAGTCCCGAACGCAGTTCGGTGACCTCGTCAATCCCCATTCCGATCGTGCGCGCGGCATACGAGCCGTCAGCCCGCTTGGTCACACCCGGCAGGCGCACATGGTCCACGCGCCGCGGAAAAGTGAAGCGCCCGGCAACGGGCGAGCCCGTCAGGATCAGGGCCGAGGCCCGCGGGTTCGCCCGCGTCATTGCCGCAGCCAGCGCTCGGGAGCGTCTGAGATGACCCAGTCCGAACGTATCGTGACTGTAGAACATTATGCGCGGAGCGCGACCGGTCTGTTTGTCGTCGATGCCTAGGCTCATGCCCTCGCTCGTATCTTTGTTACGGTGCAGTTTCCGCGCGTTTCGCACCAGTTATCTTATATTTTTTGACGCCGCCTGCCAAAGGGTCTGTGTCAAAGCCGCAAATGCGTCAATCATTGCGATTTGGCAACAGCCATTGCGCAAGTCACCAATAACGCGAAGCCTGCAACATTCCCCGAAGTTGGCAAAACCCGGATTTGCCGGATGCTGCCTGCTCTTATAGGAATTCCAGAGGGTTGGAAACATCCTGCCTTTGGGCTTGCGCCAAAAACACGGTCCTACACGATGTCGGGAAGCGACGAGTGGATCGTTTGATCAAGGCCGGTGCCTTCTATAGGCTGTCGTGCAGCAAGAGATCAGGATGCAAGACCTTATGAAACCGAACTTTCTTGTCCGTGTGCTGTTCTTGACGTGGACAATCGCTCTGGCCTGCGCGACCGGTGCGGCGGCGCAGACCTCGCTGATCCCGGGGTATCCCGGGGCGTCCAGTGAAACAGAGGCCCCGCAGGACAACGATGTTGCGGCCGCGATCCGCGCAGCGACCGAGGCGGGCGCCAGCGTGATCGTCATCGACAGCGCCGGGCAGGTCGTATCCTCGGTTGGGCAGGCTGGTGGCCAGCCCGAGGACGTCGTCCACGATCCGATGGCGGAAAGTTCGCAGTTGATGAAGGCGCAGGAGCGCTTTGCCAAGTTCAGCGAAGCCGTGCGATCCCGCCTTGAGGCGTTGCCCTATTCGATCTTCGAGGTGCGCTACATCCTGGAGCAAACCAGTCCTGATGGCCGGATATTCACCTATGTCGAGGTGCTGGGATGGAACATCCTGTTCCTGATGGTTGGTCGATGGCTGTCGATCGAGCTGTACGGCAAGCGCTTTGCCCGACGGTGGGTCGTCGCCCGGATCAAGGAAAACCCGCAGGGGTATCGGGAAAAGATGCCGTTCCTTGTGTTCCGGTTCCTGATGGGTATCGGAGCCACGGTGTTCGCAATGCTGATGGCTCTGATCGTCGGGTATCTGTTCTTTGGCGAGGCCGAAGATATCTCGATCCAGTTCACCGTCACGGCGATTTTCACCGCGTTTTTTCTGTCACGTACGGTATCCGACTTATGGCGGATGGTGCTGTCGCCGTATCTCAGCCAATACAGGTTGCCGCCATTCTCGGACCGTGACGCCAAGCGGCTGTACATCTGGGCATCGGCGCTGGCGACCTATGACATCACCGCTGTTCTGTTTTCCACCTGGGTGGCGGATTTCGGGTTGAACTACAACGTCTACGCGATGGTTTATGGCGGGCTGACCCTGATCGGGATGGTCGGAAACATCCTGATGATCCTGTTCAACGCCCGGGCCATTTCGAACGCGATCCGAGGCGGCCGTCAGCCGGACCAGGTGTCCTGGCTGCTGCGGTTCGTGTCATTTGGCTGGGCCCCGGCCCTGATCGTCTATCTGGTCTTCAGCTGGTTCAAGCTGGCGGTGGATCTGGTGCTCGAGACCGAGGACTCGCTGCCGATCGTCGCAAGCAGCTACATGATCTTCATGTCGGTCGTCATCGCCTATGGCGCCATGAACTATCTGCTCGAGCGGTACTTCGATCGCAATCGGCAGATCGAGGCTCTGAATGCCGAACTCGATTCCGATGAGGAGGCCGTTCGCACCTCGGAGACGCCTGAGGCGGAGCAGCGCAAGCACACATTGGTGACCTACGAAGATCTTGCGCGGCGTGTCGCGGGTATCCTGGCCTTTGTCGTCGGCATCTATGCACTGGTCGTCATCTGGAATCCCGAAGCCAGCTGGAGCGAGGATTTGCCCATTGGCCGGGCGTTGGATGTGATGGTGATCCTGTTCATCGGCTACATCCTGTTCCACTTCTTCCGGATCTGGATCGACACCAAGATCGCTGAAGAAACCGATGATGGAGCCGCCGAAGCCGAGTTGGGTGACGAGGGCGGAGAGGGCGGTCAAAGCCGCCTTGCCACGCTGCTGCCGCTGTTTCGGGGCGCCATACTGGCTGTGGTGGTCGTGACCATCGTGCTGATCGTTCTGATGGAGCTGGGCATAAATGTCAGCCCGCTGTTTGCAGGCGCCGGCGTTGTCGGTCTGGCCGTGGGCTTTGGCTCGCAAACACTGGTGCGGGACATTTTCTCAGGCGCGTTCTTCCTGATGGATGACGCGTTCCGCAAGGGGGAATACATCGACATCGGAGATGTCAAAGGTACGGTCGAAAAAATCTCGGTCCGGTCTTTCCAGCTGCGCCACCATCTGGGGGCACTGAACACGATCCCGTTTGGTGAAATCAAGGTTCTGACCAACTACTCGCGCGACTGGGTGATCATGAAACTTCCGCTGCGGGTGACCTACGACACGGACGTCGAGAAGGTCCGAAAGCTGATCAAGAAACTGGGGCAGGAGTTGCTGGAGGATCCGGTGATCGGGGACAACTTCATCCAGCCGCTCAAGTCGCAGGGCGTTATCGAGATGCAGGATTCCGCGATGATCATCCGGGTCAAGTTCATGACCAAGCCGGGCGACCAGTGGCTGGTGCGCAAGAAGGTGTATCAAGAAATCCGCGAGTTGTTCGCGCGCGAAGGCATCAAGTTTGCCCACCGCGAAGTCACGGTACGACTGGCCGATGGCAAGGACCCCGAAGACCTGTCTCCGAAACAACGCGAGGCAGTCACCGGTGCGGTGCAAGCCGCAATTGACGAGGAGTATCTGGACGATATCGGCCCCGGTGGAGACGACCGCTAGGGCGCTCCCGCCCCTTTGACCTGCGGCGCCGCCGCGCCGCCGTTCAAAGCGTTGGGCAAGGCCGCGCGTTCCGCGCGGCGGTTTGGTCTTTGTTCAGGTGGTTTGCCACGTGGGATCGGACGTGCCGAGCCGGGATGCCGGGACGGGCCAGTGCATCTTTGCCTCACCGACGCTGAGCGCGGGGTTCAACCGTTTGCCGGGACCCCAGCCGGACTCTTCTGATCGGGATGCGTAGTCCCCGGGTTCGGCAGCGGTGATCGGGTCGCCTGTCCCGGATTTCGCGAGGCTGGCCAGTAACTCGGCAGTACGGGCAAGCGACAGGCGCCCATCCATGATCGAATGCCCCGAAGCCGCTTCTGTCAGGGCCGACAGGACAGCGGCGGCCATCAAATAGCCGGTGGCATGGTCAAGTGCCTGAACAGGCAACGGTGTGGGCTTGTCCGCTCCGGCCCAAACGCGGCCGGCGTCAGCGATTCCTGCGCTCATCTGGACGAGGCTGTCAAATCCGCGACGGGTGGCCCAGGGTCCCTGCCAACCATAGGCATCCAGCGTAACTTCGACCCGGTTTGGAGCGACCGTATCGCGCACCTCTTTGGTCAGGCCCAGGGCCTCCAGCGCACCGGGACGGTAGCCGTGGACAAAGACATCCGCTTGCGCCAGCAGCTCTTGCAGCTTTTCCAGGCCGGCGGGTGTCTTGAGGTCCAGATACGCGCAGCGCTTGCCGAGCGAGATATCGGGGATCACGCCCGGCTCATCCCAACCTGGTGGGTCGATGCGCAGCACTTCGGCTCCGAACCCGGCCAGCGTTCGGGTGGAAACCGGGCCGGCCAGCACGCGTGTCATGTCGAGAACCCGAAGCCCGGCTAAAGGCCGATCCGCGCGTGCCTGTCGCCTGTCGCGTAGGGTGATCCGGCGTGGACCGTGCCAGCCGATCAACGGATCCCGCGTCACGGCCCGGCCTTGCGGGTGGTCCAGCCACTCGGCCCGGCTGCGCATGGCGGCGGCAACACCACCCTGCGCCACGATATCCGTTTCAAGGTTCGAGACCGACCAGCTCTTGATGGCCTGCGTCACCGCGGCACGATCCCCCTCGGTCGCCAAAACCTTGAGGGCCGCTTCCCTATGGTGGGGGAGGTTGGTGTGCAACCTGATCCAGCCATCGGCTCCCCGATAGTCGCCCGCGATCGGATCCCAGAGGCTTTGCATATCCCAGCCTTCGGGCTTGAACGAATACCCGAACCACAGCGACGCGAGGCGGTGATCGACCAATGACTTTGGTGGGAGCGAGACAAGATTGGTGGCCTGCATGAACCGTGCAAGCTCGTGGCCCACGGCTGCAAAGCTGGCTGTTGCCAGCTCGGACACGGCAAAGGCGCTGGGAAGCGCACCGGAGCCGGCGACCTGATAGGCCTCGGACGGTGGAAGCGAAGCCAGCAGGCTCATTGCTGATAAGGGTCCAGACTGTCGCGCAGCCCGTCACCCAGGAAATTGAAGGCCAGCACCACCACGATGATCGGTAGCATCGGGATGGCCGTCCACGGATAGATCTCGATCGAGGCGAGGTTTTGCGCGTCGTTCAGCATCACGCCCCAGCTGACCGCCGGTGCCCGTAGGCCCAAGCCAAGGAAGCTGAGCGCCGTTTCCCCCAGGATCATGGCTGGGATCGACAGCGTGGCCGAGGCAATCAGGTGAGACATGAAGTTGGGCAGCAGATGCTTGCGGATTACCCGGCCGGAACTGGCACCCATCATCTCGGCGGCGCGCACATATTCTTCTTCGCGCAGCGACAGGAATTTGGCGCGCACGGATCGGGCCAGCCCGGGCCAGTCGAGGATGCCGAGGATGATCGAGATGATGAAGAACACCGCAACAGGCGACCAGTTCGACGGAACCGCGGCCGATAGTGCCAGCCACAGGGGGAGTTCGGGCAAAGACCGCAGGATTTCGATCACGCGGTTGATGACCCAGTCGATCCGTCCGCCGAAATAGCCGGCCAGCGACCCGAAGAGGATGCCAAGGAAGAACGAGACCGAAATGCCGATCAGGCCAACGGTCAACGAAAGCTGTGCGCCGTATAGGATGCGGCTGAAGATATCGCGGCCCAGCCGGTCCGAGCCCCAGAGGAACAGAGTCGTGCCTTCCGGGGCGCAGAACAGATGCGTGTTTGACCGGATGAGCCCGGCCAGCTTGTACTCGGATGCCTCGCAGAAGAACCGCACGGGTCGCGGATCCTCGGTGTCAGGGACGAATTTCCATTGAAACGTCTCGAGGTCGGCCTCGGCCACGATCGGGTAGACGTACGGCCCGATGAACTCGCCTTGGTGGAACCAGTTCACCGATTGGGGCGGTGCGTAGAGATGTTCGCCATTTCGTTCGTTCGGGCCATAAGGCGCGATGAACCCTGCAAACGGGAGCATCAGGTAGCACAGCAGCAGGAAAATGCCCGATATCAGACCCAGCCGGTGTGTCTTGAACTTGCGCCAGACCAGAACCCAATTCGGGGCGTCCAGATCCCTGCGCTCCAATTGCTGCAAAGATGCTTCGGGATCGAAGGGAGCGTCGTCGACAAAGCGACCGTCGGGAAGTTTGCTCATGCTTCGCGCCCCTCGTACCGGATACGCGGGTCAAGCATGACCAGCAGAATGTCGGAGATCATGGTGCCGATCAGCGTCAGCAGTGCCACGAACATCAGAATGAAGGCTGACAGGAACTGGTCCTGTGTCTTGAGCGCCGTCAGCAGCGTGGGGCCGATGGTCTGCAAACCCAGCACCACCGAAACCAGAACCGATCCCGACACCATAGAGGGCAGCAGGTTGCCAATATCGGCCACAAAGGGGTTGAAGGCCACACGCAACGGGTACTTGGTCAGCATCCGCGACGGCGACATACCCTTGGCGATAGCGGTTTCAACATAAGGCTTGCCCAATTCGTCCAGCATGTTGGCGCGCAGGCGCTGCATCATGGCCGAGGCGCCCGAGGTGCCGATCACGAATGTGGGCACGATCAGATGAACCAAGATGGACTTCATCTTGTCCCAGCTCATGGGTTGCCCCTCGTACACCGGGTCCATCAACCCGCCGATGGGCAAATCGAGGTAACGGTGACCGTAGTAGAACAGGATGAGCGCCAGCAGAAAGTTGGGCGTCGCCAATCCCAGATACCCCACGAAGGCGGTCGAATAGTCCACCCAGGTCCGCGATTTGGCCGCCGCCATTACGCCCAGAGGCAAGGCCACGGCATAGACGAACAGGATCGCGGCAAGGTTCACGACCACGGTCAGCCACAGCGTGTCCCCGACGATGTCGGCCACCGGACGATCGAATTCAAAGGACCAGCCGTAGTTGCCCTGCAGCAACCCCTCAAACCCATGAGGGCCGGGAAAGAAGCCGACCCAGATCAGGTATTGTTCCCACATCGGGCGGTCCAGAGCGTATTCCTTTCGCAGGAATTCCGCCTTGGCCACACCGGCCGACTGCCCCGAAGCTTGCAGTTCGGCAATCTGGTTGCTGAGATAATCTCCCGGCGGCAGGTTGATGATCACGAAGATCAGCATCGATACCACCAACAGGGTCAGCAGCATCGTGAAAAAGCGATACACCGCGTAGCGGAGCATGATCATCTATCCGCTCCTGTCAGTCGGCGAGAAAGAATTCGTCTGGGCGGTGCACTCCGAAATGCGCGCCGGGTTCCCACGCCCACATGGCCTGTTCGGGAACATTGCGCAGACGGTTTGAAACCACGATCGGCTGGGGCGCCCCGTTCAGAATTCCGATGCCATAGATCTGGTCGGCGTGTATCTTCAACATCTCCTCCCAGACCGCCCGGCGTTCATCCTCGGTTTTTGCAAGTTCCCAGACGTGGTTCAACTCCAGCAAGCGCTGGGCTTCGGGCAGGTCGGGCGGCTCGCCGGCTTCGCCGCCGGTTTGATAGTGCTGCCCCCATTTTGGCCAGGCCAGAAACACCTGGTCGGTCGGGGCCAGGTAAACCGGTGACGTATGCAGTTGCGGGATGCCATCATCCCAGCCATACCAGACCGAAGCCATCGTATTGCCGGCGAATACGCGGTTGCGCAGGATGTCGCGGTCAAGCGGTCGCATGACCAGTTTCACCCCGATTTCCCGCCAGGTATCAGTCACGATCTGCAGCGCGTTCTCGACCTCTTGGCGTTCCCCGGCCGTCTCGATCACCAGCTCCATGGGGCGGCCGTCCGGCAACAGGCGTGTGCCGTTCTTGTCGCGCTGCGTCAGCCCGACCTCGTCCAGCAGGGCGTTGGCCTGTGCGACGTCGTATTGCGCCCAGGCCTGCGCGTTCTCTTCACTGTAGAAGGGCGAGGCAGGCAGAACGGACATGGCGGCCGGATGCGCCAGTTTGAAGTACAGCGCCTGGTTGATGGTCTGCCGGTCGATGGCCAGCGAAAGAGCGCGACGGACACGGACATCGCGCAGCACATTGCGCCAGACCTCGTCTTCGAAATTCAGGTTGGGGTAGATCGCGATCTGTGACGCGACACCGGTTTTCCAGAGTAGCGTCTTATAATTTCCGTTGGTTTCGCCCTTTTTCAGGATCGACGCATCCCGAAAATCAAGCCCACGACCCTGCAGGTCGGTCTCACCGGCATTGGCCTTGGCCGCCACCAGGCCGGGAGCCACGATCTCCATCTCGATTACGTCGATGTATGGCAGTTGCAAACCCTTCGAGTCGATGCGGTGGTAATATGGGTTGCGGACGAAATTGTGCCGGATCTTCTTGCCCGAGCTGGCGTTCAGCCAAGGCTGCAGAGTGGGCAGTTCGTGATTGTCGTACTTGTAGAGGTTGTCCAACTTGTTGTGCAGGGCAGCCCAGCTTTTGACACGTGCGTCACTGACCTCGAAGTCCAGTTTTTCCTTGTCGGCATATTTCTCGTGATAACGCTTCAGGAACGCAGCAGGGCGGTAGATGAATGGCGGTCGCGCCTGCGCCAGTGAGGCCAGAAAGTTTGGGTTCGGGTCGTCCCATTCGTAGATCACCGTCGTTTCGTCCGGGAACGTGACCGTGGGGAGCTTGCCCTCAACCCGCAGGAAATCAGGGGGGCCGGACGGGCTGAGAAGCTCGTTGTTGGCCACGTCTTCCCACCAGTATCGGAAGTCTTCCGAGGTGAACGGTGTGCCGTCCGACCATTTGTGCCCCTTGCGCAGGTGCAGTGTGTACTTGCGGTTTTCGTCGTTGTCGTAAGACGCCAGCAGATCGGGGACCAGGTTGTACTGGGCATCGAAGCCCACCAGTCGGGCGTAGCCATAGACCACCATCTGCCGGATATCCTTGGACCGGGTGACCATCGTGCGCAAGGTTCCGCCCTGTTTGCCGAATTCGCGCCCTTTCGAAGACAGGTCGACGATCAGCGGTTCCTGCGGGATGCGATCTTGCACCGGGGGCAGGTTTCCGATGTCCACCTCGGCTTTCCAGAAGGTGCTTTCCTGCAGGTCGGGAAGGGTGTCGGCCCAGGCGGGCAGGGCCGCGCCCAGCGTCAGCGCGGCGGCCAGAAACTTGAATCGAGTGGTCTTAAACATGGCAACGTACCTTATGGCCGGGCTCCATTTCCACGAGTGAAGGTATCATGGTGTCAGAGAATCTAAAGGCGTCATCCCAACTGTCCGGGGAGCCGGCGCCAAGGGCGACCAGTTTCAGATCGATGGGACGATTGATATCGGGTTCGGGTTGTGCGGCAATCAGGGCCTTGGTGTAGGGGTGGCGCGGGTTGTAGAACAAGGTCTCGGGCGGAGCCTGTTCGACGACCAGCCCTTGGCGCATGACCGCGACCTCGTCCGCGATGCGGGCGACCACGGCCAGATCGTGAGAAATGAAAAGATAGGAAAGGTTCAGACTGTCCTGCAGTCTCTCCAGAAGGGTCAGGATCTGTTCCTGGACCGAAACATCCAAAGCTGATGTCGGCTCGTCGCAGACGATCAGGGACGGATCCAGCATCATCGCACGGGCGATTGACAGGCGTTGGCGTTGACCGCCGGAAAAAGCGTGCGGGTAGCGTTTGAGCATCCCGGCGTTCAGTCCCACACGTTCAAGCATCTCAGCGGCTTTGTCGCGGCGTTCGGCCGTCGTGCCGATATTGTGGATCTCCAGCGGTTCGGTCATCGCATCCTGAATGCGCATGCGCGGGCTCAGAGAACTGTAGGGATCCTGAAACACCATCTGAGCCTTGCGCTGAAACGCCTTGCGCTCCTCGCGGGTCATCTGGTGGACGCGGATCGGGTTTTCGCCCGGCGCGGCTCGAAAAAGCACCTCGCCGCCCGGGTCTGGCAGCTCGGCCCCCAGCGCAATCCGGGCCGCGGTGGTTTTGCCCGATCCGCTTTCACCGACTACGGCCAGCGTCTTGCCGCGGGCCAGTTTCAGGTCGACGCCCCGGCAGGCATAAATCAGCTTGTCCGCTTTCCAACCGCGCGACGACCGCATCGTGTAGGTCTTGCACACATCCTTCATGTCGAGGATCAGATCCTCGTTCGGCATCGGGATTCCCACGGCTTCCTTGTCCGGGATCTCGGGTGCCGCATCAAACAGCTGGCGGGTATAGGGATGGGCCGGAGCATTCAGGATCAGCTCGGCCGAACCCGCCTCCATCACCCGGCCTTTGTGCATGACGACGACCTGTTCGGCCATATTGGCGACCACGCCCAGGTCATGCGTCACCAGAACCAGCGCCATACCAGTTTCTTTCTGTAGATCCTTGATAAGGCCCAGCACCTGAGCCTGGGTCGTCACATCCAGTGCAGTTGTTGGTTCGTCGGCAATCAGCAGTTCCGGTTTGGACACCATCGCCATCGCGATCATCGCGCGTTGACGCATCCCACCCGAAAGTTCGAAGGGATACGAGTCATAGGCACGAGCCGGATCGGGAAAGCCCACGCGTTCGAACTGCGACAGCACTTCCTTGCGAGCCTCAGACTCGGAGGCGCCCCGATGGAGCCACAGAACCTCGCTGACTTGGTTGCCGATCTTGTGCAACGGAGAAAGCGACCGCATAGGCTCTTGAAAGATCATCGAAATTCGATTGCCGCGGATGCCACGCATCTCACGTTCGGAAATTTCGGACAGCGCGACGCTGCCCTTGGAAGTGTTCAGCTGCATTACGCCGCTGCGGATCTGGGCTGTCCTGGGCAGAATGCGCAGCACCGCCCGGCAAGAGATCGTCTTGCCCGACCCGGATTCCCCGACCAATGCCAGCGTTTGCCCGGCCTCGACATCGAAATTCACATCTCTGACGACGGGCTCCCCGGCGCCGAAACCGATGGTCAGATCTCGGACAGACAACAAGGCCGTCATTCGGGCTTTCCACCCGTGTGGCCACCGCGTGACATTGGTTTTGAACTCCCTGGTTTTTTGTCGCAGTTTCGCGCGCTTGGGGGCGACTAGTCAAATACCTTCTTGGGCTGAAATGTCGCGGAAACGTGACGAACAGTGCATTGTGCCTACACAAAGTCTTGAGTTTTTGTCATCAAAGCCGCGATTGACCATGATTGGTGGTCGTTAAGGTATCAGGGAGATATTTCGCAATGTCCGACGCGCAAAGCCGACTGGATCTGTTCATTGATCGCATGGTCTCGCAGCGGGCATGTCTGGATTTCGCGATCGCCGACACGGCAGACTTGGCCGGTCCGGTGTTCGAACTGGGTCTGGGCAACGGGCGTACCTATCATCACATGATGAACCGGGTCCGGAACCGACCCGTCTATGTGTTCGAGCGCGCTGTGGCCTCGCACCCCGATTCCACTCCGCCCGAAGATCGCCTGATCCTGGGCGACGTGCGCGAGACTCTGCCCGCCGCGCTTGATCGGTTCGGCGCAACTGCCAGCGTGATTCATGCCGATCTGGGCGGTCACAACCGCGAAAAGAACGACGCTTTCGCCCGCTTTGTGTCACCCCTGATCGAACCGCTGCTGGCCAAGGGCGGGCTGATGGTCTCGAGCGACCGGATGTATTTCGAAATGCTGACGGAACAACCCCTTCCCGAAGACGCGGTTCCGGGTCGCTGCTTCATCTATCGGCGCTGAGCGGCGTTCCGCAGGGTCACTTTGCGCGGGGACTCGATCCCGGCACGGCGGGCGGTCTAACCTTCGCGTGACGCTCACGCAAAGGACCGCCCATGCTGTTTTACGATTGCTCGACCGCCCCGAACCCGCGCCGCGCCCGCATGTTTATCGCCGAAAAGGGGCTGCAGATCGAAACCCGCGACATCTCGATAGCCAAGGGCGAGCAAATGAGCGAGGCGTTTCGCAAGGTGAACCCCCGCGCCACCATCCCGGTTCTGGTCACCGACGAGGGGACCGTTCTGACCGAGAACCTCGGCATCGCCGCCTATCTCGAGGCGCGCTTCCCCGAGCCCCCGTTGATGGGGCGGACACCGGACGAGAAAGGGCTGGTGCTGATGTGGAACGCGATCGTCGAACAGCAGGGCGGGGCGCCCATCGCCGACGCGCTGCGCAACACGCATCCGGCCTTCAAGGACCGCGCCATCCCAGGCCCGCAGAACCACGCGCAGATCCCGGAACTGGCCGAACGTGGCATCGCGCGCGTCGGAGCGTTTTTCGACCTGCTCGAAGAGCGCCTGCAAGACAGCCCCTTCATCGCGGGCGAGGCGTTCTCGCTGGCCGATATTTCGACCTTCGTGTTCGTGGATTTCGCCCGCGTCATCAAGATGCGCATCCCCGAGGGCAACACGGCAACCCGAGCCTGGTTCGACAGCGTGCAGGCGCGGCCCAGCGCCAGCGCCTGACAGCACTGTACAGAAATGTCTAGACAGAAGTGAACAGTGCCCCTAGCGTCCTTTGGGAATCGTCCAGGGGAGGTCGGGATGAAGTCGCAGTATCGCGTTGTGGTCATCGGGGGCGGCGTCGTCGGCGCCTCGGTTCTGTATCATCTGGCCAAGTTCGGCTGGTCGGATGTGGTCATGCTGGAACGCCGGCGTCTGGCGTCGGGGTCGTCATGGCATGCGGCGGGGGGCATCCACGCGCTGAACGCCGATCCGAACATGGCGGCGCTGCAGGCCTATACGATCGACCTTCTGAGCGAGATCGAGAAGGAATCGGGTCAGAATATCGGCCTGCACATGACCGGTGGTCTGACATTGGCCGGAACCCCCGAACGGTGGGAGTGGTTGCAGGCGAATTACCGCATCTTCCAGTCCATCGGCATAGACGATTGCGAATTGCTGAGCCCGGAAGAGGCGCAGAAACGTTGCCCGATCATGTCCACCGACGGCATTCTGGGCGCGATGTGGGCCGACCGCGAAGGCTATATTGATACCACGGGCACCGTGCAGGCTTATGCCACCGCAGCCAAAAAGCGCGGGGCGGAATACTACGAGGAAACCAAGGTTGAGGAACTGATCCAGACCGCCGATGGCTGGCAGGTGTTGACCGACCGGGGCACGATCACCTGCGAACATGTGGTCAACGCTGCCGGCCTGTGGGCCAAGCAGGTGGGGCGCATGGCAGGGGTCGAACTGCCGGTCTCTCCGCTGAAGCACCATTACCTGATCACCGACACGGTGCCCGAGGTCGCGGCGGCCGATTTCGAGATGCCGATGACCGTGGATCTCGAGGGCTTCACCTATATGCGGCAGGACCAGAAAGGTGTTCTGGTCGGCATCTACGAGGTCGATCACGAGCACTGGGCCATGGACGGTGCGCCGTGGAACTATGGCGAGGAGCTGTTTCAGGAACAGCTGGACCGCATCGAGAACGAACTGATGCTGGGGTTCGAACGCTATCCGGCGATCCAGAACGTGGGCATCAAGACATGGGTGAACGGCGCCTTCACCTTCTCGCCGGACGGCAACCCTCTGGTCGGTCCGGTCCCGGGCAAGCTCGGCTATTGGACCGCCTGCGCGGTGATGGCCGGGTTTCTGCAAGGCGGCGGCGTTGGCAAGACGCTGGCCGAATGGATGATCCATGGCGAGCCCGAGGCCGACGCCTGGCCGATGGACGTGGCGCGCTATGGCGACTTTGCCCGGAACAAGCGCTACATCCGCGAAACCACCGGCCAGTTCTATTCCCGCCGCTTCGTGATGACCTATCCGAACGAGCAACTGCCCGCCGGACGCCCGTTGAAAATGTCGCCGGCCCATGACGCGATGACCGAAGCGGGTTGCAAATGGGGCGTCAGTTGGGATCTCGAGGTACCGCTCTATTTCGCGCCCAAGGGGTTCGAGGAAACGCCGACCCTGAAACGCTCGAACGCCTTCGACATGGTGGCCGAGGAATGCCGCACCATCCGCGAAGGCGTGGGCCTGATGGACATCACCGGGTTCTCGCGGTTCGAAGTTTCGGGGCCGAATGCGGAAATCTGGCTTAACAAGGTGATGGCCTCGAAATTGCCGGGACCGGGCCGCGCGAAACTGGCGCCGATGCTGGGCGAGAACGGGCGGCTCAAGGGCGACCTGACGGTTCTGAACTGGGGAGACGGCACCTGGTGGATCATGGGCAGCTATTACCTGCGGGCCTGGCACATGCGCTGGTTCGACGATCACAGGATCGACGGGGTCACCGTACGCGACCTGGGCGAGGAGGTCTGCGGCTTTGCCGTGGTCGGCCCGAAATCGCAGGCGGTGGTCGAGAAGCTGGCCGAGCAGGACATTTCAACCCTGAAATTCATGGGTTGCGGTGACTATGACATCGGCCTCGTGCGCGCCCGCGTGGCCCGCATGTCGGTCACCGGCGAGAAAGGTTATGAGATCAACTGTCGCTATGGCGACCACATCGCCCTGCGCCGCGCGCTGCTCGAGGCCGGGGCCAGCGAAGGTATCCGCGAATGCGGCTTCAACGCGATGCTGTCCACGCGGCTTGAAAAAAGCTTTGGCATCTGGTCGGCCGAGTTCACCCAGGCCTACACCCCCGGCATGACCGGCATGGACCGCTGGATCGACTGGAGCAAGGATTTCATCGGCAAGGAAGCGGCACTGGCCGAGCGTGAGGGCAACGGCCCGGCACAGGTTCAGGTGACTCTCGAGGTGGACGCGCTGGATGCGGATTCCAGCGGGTACGAACCGGTCTGGGCGGGCGACCAGCGCGTGGGTTTCGTGACCTCGGGCGGGTATGGCCATTACATCGGCAAGTCGCTGGCCATGGCGCTGGTGGACCGCGACAAGGCGCAGCCGGGCACCGAACTGTCGGTGCACGTGGTTGGGGTGGAGCGGCCCGCGCGGGTGATCGCGCCGTCGCCCTATGACCCTGAGGGCAAGGCGATGCGGGGCTGATCATGGCGGCGCGGGGCAGGGATCGCCGTCGGCGGGGCCGGGGCGCGGAGGCCGCGCCCGCGAGCCGTGATGTGAACTATCGCCAGTTGCGCAACCCGTTTCCGGTGATGGAGGTCTTTCCCGCCGATCAAATCGCCGACATGCACGAAACTGCTATGCGCACGCTGGAGGAACTGGGCGTCAACGTTCTGCTGCCCGAGGCGCGGCGCCTGTTTGCCGCCGCGGGCGCGCGGGTGGATGAAAACAGCGAGATGGTGTTCATCGGTCGTGATCTGGTCGAGGCCGCGGTATCCTCGGCCCCGAAATCCATCGACTGCCGGGCCGGGGCGCGGCATCGCGACTTCACGCTGGAGCTGGGCAGTCTTGTGTTCCAGCCCGGCGCAGGGGCGCCCAATGCCACCGATCTGGAGCGCGGCCGCCGCCCGGCCAGCGGGCAGGATTACCTCGAGTTCCTGAAGCTCACCCATCATTTCGACGTGTTCCAGATGATCTCGCCGCAGGTCGAGCCGCAGGACGTGCCCACACACCTGCGCCACTATTTCACCACGCAGGCGCAGGTGGAGTTGACCGACAAGTTCCCGTTCTTCTTCTCGCGCGGGACGCCGCAGGTGATGGACTGTTTCCAGATGCTGGCCGTCGCGCGAGGCCTGTCCGACAACGAGTTCCGCGCCCGGCCGCATTGCTACACGATCATCAACACCAACAGCCCGCGCACGCTGGACATTCCGATGGCGCAGGGGCTGATCGACTTTGCCCGTCACGGGCAGATGTCGATCATCACGCCGTTCACGCTGATGGGGGCGATGGCGCCGATCACGGTCGCGGGCGCGATCACCCTCTCCCATGCCGAGGCGCTGGCGGCCCTGACGCTGACCCAACTGGCAAAACCCGGCGCGCCGGTCTGCTATGGCACCTTCACCAGCAACGTGGACATGAAATCCGGCGCCCCGGCCTTTGGCACGCCCTCGCATTTCCAGGCCTCGCTGGCGGCGGGGCAACTGGCGCGGCATCTGGGCCTGCCGTGGCGGTCGGCGGCCGGGTCGGCCTCGAACGCCAATGACGTGCAGGCCGCCAATGAAAATCAGTTCGGGCTGTGGGGTTGCCTGATGGCGGGGGCCACGGTGATCATCCATTCGGCCGGGTGGCTGGAAGGGGGGCTGACCGTGTCCTTCGAAAAGCTGGTCTGCGATGCCGAGGTGCTGAACATGGTAGCCGAGCTGTGCGCAGGGGCTCAGGCGGGTTCGGCCGAGATCGGGTTTGACACTGCGTTGCGCGAGGTCGAGCCCGGCAGCCATTTCTTCGCCGCCAGCCAGACGATGGAGCGCTACACTACCGAGTTCTACGAACCGCACCTGCATGACTATGCCAATTTCGGCACTTGGACCGAACGCGGATCGCTCGATGCGAACCATCGGGCCACCGCGGTCTGGCGGGACATTCTGAACAATTTCGAACCACCCGCGCAGGGCCAGCCCGGGCTGGACGCCATGCGTGATTTCATCGCCCTTCGAACCGCTGAGGGCGGCGCGCCGCCGGAGAGTTGAGATGAACAGCAAACCCATCCTGCATCGTGACGACCCCAAGGCCGAGCCTCTGGTCGGCAACGTCAAGGTCACGCGCGACGACTGGCTGAACGTGGCGATGGACGTGCTGATCTCGGACGGGGTCGAGCAGGTCAAGGTGCTGAACCTGGCCGAGCGCATGGCGGTGTCGCGGTCCTCGTTTTACTGGTACTTCAAGTCCCGGCAGCACCTGCTGGATGCGCTGCTGGATCGCTGGCAGGCCACCAACACCGCCGCCCTGATCGCGCAGGCCGAAGCGCCGGCCGAGACCATCACCGCCGCCGTCTGCAACGTGCATCGCTGCGTGGTCAACACCGCCTTGTTCGACACGGCGCTGGACTTTGCCGTGCGCGACTGGGCTCGGCGGTCGGGCAAGGTGCGGCGGATGCTGGACCAGTCCGATGCGCGCCGCCTGGCCGCGCTGCGAGCCATGTTCACCCGTCATGGCTATGAGGCGGTCGAGGCCGAGACCCGCGCGCGCGTGCTGTACTACATGCAGATCGGCTATGATCTGGCGCAGTTGAACGAGCCGTTGGCCACGCGCCTGTCTCTGGTGCCGCATTACCTGTACGTCTTTACCGGGGTCGAACCGCGTCCCGAGGAAATCGAGGAATTCAGCGCCTATGCCAAGCGCTGTTGGGAGGGAGGAGCGGACCATGAGCCAGCCTGACGCAATCATCATCGGAACCGGCGTGATCGGCGCGGCCATCGCGTTCGAGATGGTCAAGGCCGGCTGGAAGACTCTGTCGCTGGACCGCAACGCGCAGGTGGGGCATGGCTCGACCGCCGGGTCCTGCGCGATCATCCGGATGCATTACTCCACCTTCGACGGCACCGCCTTTGCTTGGGAGGGCTATCATTACTGGCGCGACTGGGCCGACTATCTGGGTCTGCCCAACGGGGCCGATCTGGCGCAGTTCCGCGAGACTGGGTGCCTTGTCATGAAGACCGAGGCCAACGGCCACCTGTCAAAGCACATGAAATACAGCGCCGAGTTGGATTGCCCGTTCGAGGAATGGGCAACCGAGCAGATACTCAACCGCCTGCCGATCTATTCGCTGGACAGTTTTGCCCCGGCCAAACGGATGGACGACCCAGCCTTCGGTCAGCCCAATGGCAGCAGGATGCAGGGGGCGGTGTTCTGGCCCAAGGCCGGCTATGTCACAGACCCGGCCCTGTCGGCGCAGAACCTGATGCAAGCGGCCACGCAGCGCGGCGCGCAGGTGCGGACCGGGGCCGAGGTCGTCGAAATCTTGCAGGAAGGTGGCAGAGTCAAAGGCGTCAGGCTGGCCTCGGGCGAAGAGATTTACGCGCCGGTGGTGATCAACGTGGCCGGGCCGGGATCGTCGATCATCAACCGCATGGCGGGTGTGCTGGACGACATGACCATCGAAACCCGCCCGCTGCGGCAGGAGGTGGTCCACGTTCCCGCGCCGGAAGGGTTCGATTTCGAGCGTCAGGGAACCATCGTATCGGACGGCGATATCGCCTGCTACTGCCGGCCGGAACATGGCAACCATATCCTGATCGGCTCGGAAGACCCGGACTGCGACCCGCATCAGTGGTGCGAGGACGATGTCCGCTACAACCACGACTTCACCGACCAGTGGACGACGCAGGCCATGCGATACGCGCAGCGCGTTCCCAGCCTGGGCATCCCGTCCAGAACGCGAGGTGTGGTCGATCTGTACGACGCTTCGACCGACTGGATCCCGATCTATGACAAGTCCAGCCTGCCAGGGTTTTACATGGCCTGCGGCACCAGCGGGAACCAGTACAAGAACGCGCCGATCGCGGGCAAGATGATGGCCGCGTTGGTCGAGTATTGCGAGGGCGGGGCGGATCACGACGCCCAGCCCCTGCAATTCGAGCTGCCCCATATCAAACGCACCATCGACGCGGGCTTTTACTCCCGCAGGCGCCCGATCAACGCCGAGAGCAGTTTTTCGGTCCTTGGCTAGCCATGCCGGACAAATGCGCTAGCTCTCGGGAAACACTGAGAAAGGGCGGGCGCGATGGCGGAGAATGACACCAGAGTTCTGATCTTGGGAAGTGCGCCTGCGGCGCTGGCGGCGCGGGATTGGGCGCGTGGGTCGTTCACTCATATCGTGGCCATCAACAACGCCTGGCGCATCCGCGAAGATTGGGATTTCCTGATCCATCCCGAGGATTTTCCGGCTGAGAACCGCCCCGACTGTTCGACAGCGACGCAGCGCATCGTGACGGCGCAGGATTATGTTCCGATCCAGAACGCGTATGGCGGCTTCGTCTATGCCGGTGGCACCATGGCCTTTACCGCCGGGTACTGGGCGCTGGGTGCTCTCAAACCATCGGTGATGGCCTTCTTTGGCTGCGACATGGTCTATCCGCGCTCGGGCAACACACATTTCTACGGCCAGGGAACAGCCGATCCCTTGCGCGCCGACGTCACCCTGCGCTCGCTCGAGGCGAAATCGGCACGGCTGGCGCTGCTGGCGGCGCGTCAGGATTGCAATATGGTGCGGTTGTCCTCTGGCCCCAGCCGGCTGGTCTATCCGTCCGTCTCGCATACCGGAATGACCTCCGAGGCCCTGCCGAGCACCGAACACGTCGATGCCCTGCTTCAAGCCGAGTGTGAGGTAGGTTACGTGGTGCCATCCGGCCGGTATTGGGAGGTCGAAGAGCGGTTCGATCCAGCCGTTGTCGACCGGCTGGATGCGGCTTGGCTTGCGGCCTACAAGGCCTCGGCGCTGGATCAGGCGGCCTGAGCGCGCGGCACGCGAAACAAGTCATCGACCTTTCGTCTGGCGGTCTCGGCCGCTTGTATCCGAACCGGGCCGTAACCGCGGATCTCGTCAGCGCAGGCCAGGATGCTTTGCCACGTTTCGGCATCCCGATCGCCGTACTCGGCCGCAACAAGGTCCAATAGCCCTTGGTACCAATTCAGCAGATCGCGGTGCAGGCGCGCTTCGGCGTGATAGCCGAACGGATTGAGAGCTGTTCCGCGCAGCGCCCGCATCTTTGACAGGCCCCGCAGAACCGGCTGCATCCAAGGTCCGAACGCCTTTTTCAGCGGTCGGCCCCGGACGTCCGTTCTGCGGCTCAGCAGGGGCGGGGCCATATGGAAGCGGACCGCAAAATCGCCCTCGAACTGGTTGGCCAGATCCTGCGCGAAATGGTCCGAAGTCATCAGCCGCGCGACTTCGAACTCATCCTTGTAGGCCATGAAGCGGAACAGGTTGCGAGCGACGCTGCGCAGCAGGGTCTCGTCAGCCTGCGGCAGAGCCGAGCGGAAGGTGGCGATACGATCGGCATAGGCCTGCGCGTATTTCGCGCTTTGATACTCGGTCAGGTAGGCGGTACGGCGCGCAATCATCTGATCCAGTGTTTCTTCTGAACCAACGTCGTCGGAAGGCAGCGCCAGAACGTCCGGACGAACTGCCATGTTGCGCCCGATTGCAAAAGCCAGACGGTTCTTCTCGACAGCGACGCCATTCAGCAGAATCGCCTGACCCAGCGCGACATGCGATACCGGCACAAGACCGTGCTGCCACGCAAAACCCAGCATTATCACATTGGCAAACACCGCATCACCCAGCAGGGTTTCCGCCACCGCGTTGGCGTCGAAACCGAACAGGTTTTCAGCCCCGACCACGTTCTGAATGGCCTGTTCACGGGCATTTGCCTGCAACTGAGCGTCGCGGCGCAGAACGATATCACCGGTCGGCATTTCAGCCCGGTTCAGGACCACGCGCGTACCCTTGCGGTAATGCGCCGAGGCTTTGGGGGCCGAACTGACGACGACGTCGCAACCAATCACCGCATCGGCCGCGCCCTGATCAATGCGGACCTGGTTCAGCGCGTTTGGAGTGTCTCCCAAACGGATATAGCTGAGAACGGTTCCGAATTTCTGAGCAAAGCCTGTGAAATCCAGGACCGAGGCGCCTTTCCCTTCGAGATGGGCCGCCATCGTGATCAGCGCACCAACCGTCACCACGCCTGTGCCGCCCACGCCGGTTACCAGCAACTCGAACGGTTTGTCCAGGCGGGGCAGGGTAGTGTCGGGGAGCCCGTCCTCGAGTGTTCCCAGATCCAGCTTTGTAATGCGTTTGCGGCGTTCGCCGCCTTCGATGGTCACGAAGCTGGGGCAGAATCCGTTGAGGCACGAGAAATCCTTGTTGCACGAGCTCAAATTGATCTTGCGCTTGCGGCCCAGCGGGGTTTCGCGCGGCTCGACGCTCAGGCAGTTGGATTCGACCGAGCAGTCGCCACAGCCTTCGCAGACCAGATCGTTGATCCAGACGAACCGCTTGGGGTCCTCCATCGTGCCGCGCTTGCGGCGGCGGCGTTTTTCGGTGGCGCAGGTCTGTTCGTAGATCAGAACGGTCACGCCCGGGATCTCGCGCAGTTCGCGCTGCAGGGTGTCCAGCTCCGCCCGGTTGTGGAACGTGGTTTCCGACGGGAAATCCGCGTGGTGGAACTTCGAGATGTCGTCAGACACGATGGCGATCCGCTCCACGCCCTCGGCGCGGCAGGTCTGGGCGATGCCGGCGACGCTGACCGGGCCGTCCACCGGCTGGCCGCCGGTCATGGCCACGGCGTCGTTGTAGAGGATCTTGTAGGTGATGTTGGTCCCGGCCGCGACCGCCTGTCGGATCGCCAGCGAGCCCGAGTGATACCAGGTGCCTTCGCCGAGGTTCTGGAAGATGTGCTTTCCGCCGTTGAACTTGGACGCAACCACATGCGGCACGCCTTCGCCGCCCATCTGGGCATAGCCGACGGTGTGGCGATCCATCCACGAGGCCATGACGTGGCAGCCGATGCCACTGGCCGCGATCGAATCATCGGGCACCTTGGTCGAGGTGTTGTGCGGACAGCCCGAGCAGAAATAGGGCGTGCGGGTCGCACCGGGCACGTTGATCAGTTGCGGCGGCTGGTCCGTCAGCGCCTTGGCCTTGGCGGGCAGGTCCTCTTCGGGGAAAAACCGGTGCAGGCGGTCGGCCACGATCGGCACCAGCATCAGCGGGCTAAGTTCACCCGTCCAGGGGATCAGCGGCTCGCCGTGGCTGTCGTATTTGCCCACCATCTTGTGCGGCTTGTCGCCGGGCCAGTCATAGAAATATTCCTTGAACTGGCTTTCGATGATGCCGCGCTTTTCCTCGACCACCAGAACCTCGGCTTTGCCCTTCACGAAGCGCAGCGCGTTGCGTCGGGCCAGCGGCCAGACCATGCCGACCTTGTAGATGTCGATGCCCAGACGGCGGCAGGCGGCCTCGTCCAGTCCCAGCAGGCGCAGCGCCTCCATCAGGTCCAGATGCGCCTTTCCGGTGGTGACAAAGCCGAACTTGGCGTGGTCGATGTCATAGATGCGCTGGTCGATCGGATTGGCCTCGGCAAAGGCGCGCACGGCGCGCAGCTTGTGCTGGATGCGGGTCTCGATCTCGGGCGAGGGCAGGTCGGCGGCGCGCACATGCAACCCGCCGGGGGGCAGGTCGATCTCGGGCAGGATGAACTGTCGGTCGGGGCGCAGCTCGACCGAGCGGGCGCTTTCGACGGTTTCCGAGATCGCCTTGAACCCGACCCAGGTGCCGGAAAACCGCGACAGCGCAAAGCCGTATTCGCCGAATTCCAGATACTCCTCGACCGAGGCGGGGTTCAGCGTAGGCATGAACCATGCCATGAAGGCCACGTCGGACTGGTGCGGCATGGAGGAACTGACGCAGCCGTGGTCGTCACCGGCCACGACCAGCACGCCGCCCTTGGGGGCCGAGCCATAGGCATTGCCGTGCTTCAGCGCATCGCCCGAGCGGTCGACGCCCGGCCCCTTGCCGTACCACATCGAGAAGATGCCCTCGAATTCGCACTGCGGGTCCAGAGTCGCCTGCTGCGCGCCCAGAACGGCGGTTGCGCCCAGATCCTCGTTCACGGCGGGCATGAAGGTGATGCGGTCGGATTTCAGCCGTTCGCGCGCGCGCCACAGCTCCAGGTCGAGCCCGCCCAAGGGCGATCCACGATAGCCCGAGACGAACCCGCCCGTGTTCAGCCCGGCATCGCGATCGCGCCGCGCCTGATCCATCAGGATACGCGCCAGCGCCTGTGTCCCGGTCAGGAACACGCGACCCTCGGTCTGTTCGTACCGGTCTGCGAGTTGATAAGTGCGAAGATTGCTGTCGTGGCGGCTCATGGCTTGGACCTGGATTGGCTTTGAGATGAACAACTGTAGTTCGGTACTTACGAAATGTTGTACCAATGGATCCGCGGTTCTGATAAAACTCCGATAGAATTACCCAAAAAACACGAAAAACACGAAATGGCTTACCAAATGATGCAGCTGGACGACAGGGATCGCCGGATTCTGACCCTGCTACAAAGGGACAGCCGCGTGTCGAATGCGGACCTGGCCGATGCGGTCGGGATGTCGACCTCGGCCCTTTGGAGACGGGTGCGCGCATTGGAAGAGGTCGGCATCATTGAACGCTACGGCGCAGTTGTGAACTCGGTCGCGCTGGGGTTGGGGTTCGAGGCGATCGTACATGTGCATCTGACGCGGCATGATCCCGACAAGATCGTGGAGTTCATCCGGGCAATCGAAACCTGCAAGGAAGTTCAGGAATGTTTCGCAACGACCGGTCAGGCAGACTATCACCTGCGAGTGCAGTGTTTCGATCTTGCCGCCTACAACGTCTTTTTGGAGAGGTTTCTGTTTCGTTTGCCGGCCGTGGCAAGTGCGCAGACGAATGTGGTTCTGCGCGCGGTCAAACGCAATCGTTCGGTCGAGTTCTGACTACCGCGCGACGAATTCAACCCAGGCCCAGGCCATCGCGATGTAAGTGAGGTTGTGCAGGCATTGATCCAAACCGGCGGCCCGCCAAAAGGCGGCCTGATCAGGTTGCAATTGTTTCTTGTCGGAATAGCTGGCTTTGGCGAAATCGATATTGAAATGCACAATCCACTCAAGCGCACCAATGATCAGAATGAACGAAAGCGGCGCGCCGAATATCAGGAAAACCACGACTGAACCCACAACATGCACCGCAGCATGCTGCGCGCGCCCGACATGCAGGTACTCCCCCCGCCCAGACAGCATCTTGGGCGTTTGGAGGTAGAAATCGGCAAACATGTGTTTGATCTGCAGTGCACACAGCAGAAGCAACACAGTGCCAAGTGTAGCAGGCAAAAACTACCCTCCCGATATCGTCCTGACCTTCAGACTAAGGGCTATGAGACAGGATCGCAAATGAACTAGTTCACACAAGTCGAAATAGTTTTCGCCTTGGAAACCATTTGCCTATCCAAGCGCGATTGCAGTACCGTCGTGCTGCTTTGACCGCGGCAGGATCGCTGCAAAACAGTTTCGGGTCACCAGTAGGGGCAGGGGCCATAGAACGTTCAATTTTTGGATTTATTTGGAAGTATTCCAAGCGTGATCAGCTTGTTCTGCTGGCCGTGACGGCAACTTTGTTCCCGCTGCTGTACCTGACGCTTGAATTGCCCAAACGCATCATCAACGACGCAATCGGCGCCTCCAGCGAGATCGTGGATGTCTGGGGATACAGTCTGTCGCAGACGACGTTTCTGGTAATTTTGTGCTTCGCCTTTTTGGCGGCGGTGTTGGCGCATGGTTTGATGAAGATGCGCATCAACACGATGAAAGGCGTTCTCAGCGAACGAATGCTGCGCCGGTTCAGATACCAGTTGATCAATCGCGCACTGTTGTTTCCTCAACCCTATTTCGAGCGCGTCAGTCAGGGCGAACTGGTCTCGATGATCACCGCCGAAAGCGAGCCGATGGGCGGGCTGATGGGCGATGCGATCAGCCAGCCTGTCCTTCAGGCGGGGCAGATGCTGACAATCCTGTCCTTTCTATTCCTGCAAAGCGTCTGGTTCGGATTGGCTGCTGTCGCGCTGATCCCATTGCAGGCCTGGCTGATCCCGCGATTGCAGCGCCAGATCAACCTGTTGAACAAGCGCCGGATCCAAGAGGTGCGCGTACTGGCGGCTCAGATCGGCGAGAATGCAGCAGGCGCGGCAACCCTGCGGCAGAACGGCGGCTGGCGCCATCGCCGAGCGCTGATTTCAGATCAACTGTCCCGGCTGTTCAGCATCCGGTTCGAGATCTACCAGAAAAAATTCTTCATGAAGTTCATCAACAACTTCATCTCTCAATTGACTCCGTTCCTATTCTACCTGGTCGGTGGTTTGCTGGTTTTGCAGGGGTCAGTTTCACTCGGTGCTCTCGTGGCCGCGCTCGCTGCCTACAAGGACCTCAGCTCGCCCTGGAAGGAGCTGCTGACTTATTACAACCAGACACAGGACATGTCTCTGCGCTGGGAGGTGGTCATCGAACGGTTCGCCCCAAGCGGCATGCTGGATGAAAGCCTGTTCGAAGGCGAGCCCGACAGCCGACCGCACCTGAATGGCCCGATCGAGTTGGAGCAGGTCTCGGTGCGTGATCTGGATGGCAACCAGGTTCTGGATGATCTGAACCTGACCTTCCCTGCCGGCAAGACCATAGGGATCGCGGCCCCCAGCGAAGAGGACCGCCGGGCCCTGGCGGATCTATTGACCCGGGAGATCCTGCCAAGTTCGGGCCGGGTCGAAATCGGGGGTGTTAACCTGTCCTCGCTGCACCAGGCCGTCGTGGCGGCCCGGATCGGTCATGCCACATCGCGACCGGTGATGTTCCAGGGAACCGTTGGCGGCAATGTGATGATGCCGATGCAGCTCAGGCCTCTGACCGCTCCACCGGAGGACGCGGACCACCTTGAAACGCTGCGTGCGGGAAACAGCCCCGATCCCTTCCGGGCCACTTGGCTGGACCCTTCACTGGCCGGGTTCGAAACGGCCGAGCAGCTGCGCGATTGGTGGTTGAAGCTGATCGACGGACTGGGCTCTGGGCCCATCTTGTTCCAACGCGGGGCCGAGTTGGGTTTCGATCCTGAAAAGCACCCCGACCTTGCTGCCAAGCTGATCGAGCTGCGGCCCTTGGTGCAGGACGCCGTCAAAAAGGCCGGTCTGGAGTCGCAAGCCCTGATTTTCGACCGCATGACGTACAACGCTGCACTGCCCGTTGCCGAAAACCTGCTGTTTGCTGTGCCACGCGTGCAGGTGACGCAAGAGTTGCTGGCCCGGCAGACCGTTTTCCTCGGGCAGTTGCGCGAGTTGGGTCTGGATGAAACACTGGTCGGCCTGACTCGTGACGTGATCGAAATGCTGCGTCAGATCTTTGGTCTGGACGGGACGGATCACCCGTTGTTCCGCAAGCTGGGACTCGAGGCCGCCACCTACGAAGCTGCTGTCGACCTCGTGGAAAAGACCCGGGAAACCGGCGCGTCAGGGGTGGACGATGACCAGTTGGCCAGCCTGCTGGCCGTGCCTTTCGTGATCTCGGCTGAACAGATTGGGCCGGCATTTTCCGAAGAGCTCAAGAACCGCATCCTCGAACTGCGGCACAGCCATTCCGACAAGTTGATGGAGCGCCTGAACGACGTGTTCGAGCCGCTGGACCCGGCCACCTTTGCGCCGGGATTGACGGTTATGGAGAATGCGCTTTTTGGCAAGGTCAGCCAGATCGGGGGCGCGCGGTCGGACGAGGTACGGAAAGTGATCGCAGACGTACTGACCGAAAACGGAGCCCGTCCGCTGGTGGTTGAACTGATCTACGATGTACCGGTCGCGCTGGGCGGGCAGAACCTGCCGGCCGCGCTGGCCGAGCCTTTGGCCTTTACCCGCGCGACGATCAAGAAGCCGGATATCCTGATACTGGAAAACGCACTGGCGAGTTATGGCATGGACACGCAGGTGGCTGTGTTCAGGAACCTGCGAGAGCTGCTTCCGGACGCCACGATCATCTACCTGAACGAACAGTTCAAGAACCCCGGCGCTTTCGACATGTTCGTCGAGATCCGACAAGGGCGCGTAGTGTCCGATCAGGTTCCGTCGGATGTCGAAGGTGACAGTGCAGCCTCGGCGGACCTCACGCGAAAGCTGCGTGCCTTGGAACAGACGCCGCTGTTTTCGGGGCTGGATCGTCGTCAGCTGCGGCTGCTGGCCTTTGGTGCGCGCTGGTACGAGGCAAAGGCCGGCGAAGTCGTGTTCCTCAAGGATGACCAGCCGACCGATGGTGCCTACATGATCATCGACGGCGAAGCGGGTCTGTACCTGCCGCAGCCGCCCGAGGAGGATCGGCTGGTGACCCGCGTCGGCAGCGGCACCCTGGTGGGCGAACTGGGCCTGATCCGCAAAGAGCCCCGTGCACTCAGCATGGTGGCCGAAACTGATCTGACCTGCCTGCGTATCGGCGAGGAAGAGTTCCTGGCCGTGGTGGAAAACGATGCTGCGACCGCGTTCAAGCTGTTGCAGGTGATCGCAGGCTATGTATCACGCTGACAGGTTCAGGCCTGCGGGCTACAGAACAGGGAATGCATCAACTCGATCACCTGCTTGGCTTTGCCGTCGCGCAGCGAATAGTAGATCGTCTTGCCCTCTCGGCGGGTTGAAACCAGGCCTTCGGTTCGCAGGCGCGCCAGCATCTGGCTGACCGCGGCCTGGCGCAACTTGAGCAAGGCTTCAAGCTCGCCCACCGAGCGTTCTCCAGCGGCGAGATGGCACAGGATCATCAAGCGGCCCTGATGCGCCAGCGTCTTGAGGAATGCCGCAGCTTGCGCGGCGCTTTCCTCCATTTCCGAGGGCAATTCGGATTGTGGGGTCGTCAATTCGGCGTCAGTGAAAGTCACGTGGAACCTTGGGGATGGGGATAAGGGGTGGACGCAGTATGCACCAACTTGTCTGAAATTGTCATCCCTCGGTTGCCGGGGCTCCGCCCTGAAACGCATTGCCGTTGACATAGTCGCAGGGATCTTCCTGCATATGCAGGTGCAGACCGTCGCCGGAAAAGGGGTGGGCGCGGGCCAGATCCTCGTCGACCTCGATGCCCAGGCCGGGGGCCGAAGGCGGCTCGACAAAACCGTTCTCGACCCGGATCGAGCCCTTGATCAGCTGGTCATGAAACGGCGTTTCGATGGTCTCGAGCAGCAGCAGGTTTGGGATCGAGGCCGCGAGATGGATGTTGGCGGCCCATTCCACCGGCCCGGCATAGAGATGCGGCGCCATCTGCGCATTGAAGACCTCGGCCATGGCGGCGACCTTCTTCATCTCCCAGATCCCACCGGCCCGACCCAAGGCGGGCTGCAGGATTTCGGCCGCGCCGGCGCGCAGAACCGCGCCGAATTCGGCCTTGGTGGTCATCCGCTCGCCCGTGGCCACTGGGATGCGGACATTGCGGGCGACGCGGGCCATGTCCTCGATCATGTCCGGGGGGGTGGGCTCCTCGAACCACAGCGGCGAGAAAGGCTCGATCGCCTGCCCAAGGCGGATGGCGCCGGCAGTGTTGAACTGGCCATGGGTGCCGAACAGCAGGTCGGCCTTGTCGCCTACGGCGTCACGGATCGCCTTGCAGAAGGCCACCGACATCGAGATGTCGGACATGGCCGGCATATGCCCGCCGCGCATCGTGTAGGGGCCCGCCGGGTCGAACTTGACTGCGGTAAAGCCGCGCCGGACCATTTCGGCGGCGCTTTCCCCGGCCTGTTCGGGCGAGGTCCAGAAATCGGTCAGATTGTGCTGCGGCAGCGGGTACAGATAGGTGTAGGCGCGGATGCGGTCGTTCATCCGGCCGCCGATCAAAGCGTATACCGGGCGGTCCCGGTCCTTGCCCAGAATGTCCCAACACGCGATTTCCAGCCCCGAGAATGCGCCCATCACCGTCAAGTCGGGGCGCTGGGTGAAGCCGCTGGAATAGGCGCGGCGGAACATCAGCTCGATATTCTCGGGGTTTTCGCCGGCCATGTGGCGGTCGAAGACGTCACGGATGACGTGTTTCATCGCCTCGGGACCGACCGAGGAGGCATAACACTCGCCCCAACCCGTGATGCCGGTATCGGTGGTGACTTTCACCAGAATCCAATAGCGCCCACCCCAGCCCGGCGCGGGCGGGGCGGTCACGATGATGTCGAGATCCTGCAGTTTCATCCGGTCTCCTCCCGCCGGTGGTCCGGGGCCGTCAGCCCCGGTCGAATACGATCACGTTGCGCTTGGCCGACCCGGTCTTGGTGTCTTCGATGGCCTCGTTGATCTGTTCCAGCGTCCAGCGCCCCGAGATCAGCTCGTCCAACTTCAGTCGCCCCTGTTCATACAGATCGATCATCCACGGAATGTCGCGCTGGATCACCACGTCGCCCATCTTCGACCCGACCATGCCCTGACCGAGGGCCGCCAGAATGACCGGCTCATAGCTGGATTGCGCACCGGAATGCGGCATGCCGATCATAACCGCCTTGCCACCGCGACCCAGATAGCGGGGCGCCTGATCATAAGCGGGGATTGCACCGACGGTGATCAGAACCGCATCGGCCCCGCGACCGCCCAGGGCCTTGTAGGCTGCTTTCCACGGTTCTTTCAGCGTGGCCAGCACCCCGTGCGTGGCGCCAAATTCCTTCGCGATTTCCAGCTTTTCCTCGGTCATGTCGACGGCCACGATCCGCCGGGCCCCGGCCAGCCGCGCGCCCTGGATGGCGTTCAGGCCCACACCGCCGGCGCCGACGACCACGACATCCTGACCCGGGCGCAACTGCGCGGCGTTGACCGCCGCCCCCACACCGGTGATCACCCCGCAGGACAGCAGGCTGGCCACGTCCTTGGGCATCGCGTCGGGTATCTTGACGATCTGGCGGTGGCTGACCACGACCTTTTCGGCAAAGGCACCACAGGCCATCGCCTGTTCCAGCGGCCCACCGTCCGCCGTGCGCAGCGGACCCTTGACGGTGTCATAGGGCGTTTCGCAGATCACCGGCTTGCCGCTGGCGCAGGACGGGCACGATCCGCAAGCGCGGATCAGGGTCACCACGACCGCATCGCCAACCTTGAACCCTCCGCTGGCTTCTCCGACGGCCGAGACCACACCGGCAGCCTCGTGCCCGTAGACGGCGGGCAGAAACCCGCCCCAAGCGCCGCTGGCATAGGTGATGTCGGAATGGCAGATCGCCACCGCATCCAACGTGACCTCGACCTCGCCCATGCCGGGCGGCGCGATCTGGATGTCTTCGATGACAAGCGGTTCGTTGAAGGCGCGGCATACGGCGGCTTTGATGGTCTGCATGGATCCCTCGTTTGGTTTGGGCCACGGTGACGCGGGAACCTGCGGTCCGCAAGGCTGAAACCGTCATTCCCGTGTCGTTGTTACGTTTCGCTGCGATGTGCGCGCAGAAACAGGACGAATCCGGCCAGCATCAGCAGCAATGCCAACAGGAACGGGGCCCCTGGAAGGTAGAACGCTGCATCAACCCGCGCGAATTGGGCGAAAACGGTGGTCATAACCAACGGGGAGATCACCATCGACAGCGCGTGGAGAGCGGCCAGAACCCCCTGAAGCTCTCCCTGCTGCGAATCCGGCGTTGCGCGTGACATCTGTGCCTGAAGGGCTGGCGTCACGACGGCGCCCAGTGCGGTGATCGGAATCAGCATCAAGGCAATCGTGCCGTTTGTGAGAAAACCCAGAGCCAGAAAGCTGACGATCTCGAAGATCATGCCCCAAACGATCGTGGTCCGCTCTCCCAAGTGGCGGGTGGCGGGGCGGATCAAGCCGCCCTGAACCGCAGCCATTCCCAATCCGTAGACCGCAAGTGACAACCCGATCATCTGCGGCGACCAACCGAAACGCTCGGTCGTGAAGTATGACCAGATGGCGGGATAGACGTAGATCGATACCGAGTACAAAAAGTATACCCACAGCAACGGTCGGATGCCGGGCAGGGCGGCGATGGCACGCAATGCGCTGTCAGGACGCGCGCGGTGCCAGCGGAATCCGCGGCGGTTTTTGTCCGTGACCGTCTCAGGCATGACCGCGAGGCCCAGCAGGAAATTTGCAAATGACAATCCGGCGGCCGCCCAGAACGGGGCGCGGGTTCCGTATTCGCTCAGCAATCCTCCCATCAAAGGGCCGAGGACAAAACCTACACCAAAAGCCGCTCCGATGAGACCGAAATTGGCGGCTTTTTCATGAGGTTTCGAAACGTCCGCCATAAAGGCCGCTGCGGTAGAGTGGGTCGCCGCGGTGATGCCACCCACGATGCGGCCGATCAGCAGCAGCCAGATGCTGCCGGCCATGGCCATGACCACGTAGTCCAAGCTCATGACAAACAGAGAAGCCAGCAAGACCGCGCGGCGTCCGTAAGCATCCGACAGGTTGCCCAGCACCGGACCGAACAGGAATTGCATCGCGGCAAAGGCCGTGCTGAGGATCCCTCCCCAAATGGCTGCCGATGCCAGAGAGCCGCCCTGAACCTCGACGATCAGCTGGGGCATGATCGGCATGACCAGTCCGATGCCCATGGCATCGATCATGACAGTGCCCAGTACGAAAAGAAAAGGAAGACGCATGAAACCGAACGAATGACTTATTTTGCAGGACCTTAGTCGCCCGCCTGTCGTGTTGTAACCCGGTCATTTGTGATCGAGGCGAAATTCTCGACCGACGGTACGTCAGCCTTGACCCGGCCGGATCTCAGACGCGGGTGGCGATTGCGTCCAATTGACGGGCCAGATCCGCGGGATGCGAGAAGAATGGAGAATGGGAGCTGTCGATCGTCAGGCGCAATTCGGGCGGCGCGCAATGGCTCATCTCTTCCTGGTATTCAGTTGGAATCGTCCGGTCATCCATGGTGCGGATATAGGCCTTGGGAATTCCGTCAAAACGCTCGCTCAGATCCAACGGCGTGTCCTGCGGGCGGATCGCCTGCGGGCACAGGCGGGCTAGGGCATAGGTGACAACGTCGGCCGGACAGTCGTGGTAGAAGAGGGATTGCACCCGGTCCGGCAACACGCTGTAGGACAGTCCGTCTGCCGATTTCTCGACCGCATCGCCAATCAGCTGTCTTGGTGCACGCCGGCGCATTTCGATCATCGACAGCCCGGAGACCGGCACGTAGGCGCAGACATAGATCAGGGCCCGCATCCGGTCTGGGGCGAATTCAGCGGCCGCACTGATCGGGTAGCCGCCCCAGGAATGGCCGACAAGGATCGTTTGCGGGGTCGTGGCATTCAAAACCGCATCTCGGCACATCTCGAGCGTGACCTCGGACACTGGGGTCGGGTCAGAACCATGGCTAGGCAGATCGATCGCACGGACCGAATGCCCCAGATTCTCAAGTACCGGTATCAGATCGCGCCAGCACCATGCGCCGTGGCAAGACCCGTGAACAAGAAGAAATTCCGCCACCGTGACCTCCTTCAAATATGTCCGGTTTCTCGCAGAAAAGCGTTCAGCAACTCTGCGTAGACCTCGGGCCGCTCGACGCAGGGCAGGTGCCCGGCCTTGCGGATCAGCTCGAACCGGGAGCCGGGGATCAGGTCGATGGTTTCGCGCACCAGATCGGGAGGGGTCGAGCCATCTTCCGAGCCCGCAATTCCCAACGTCGGCAGTCTGAGCCCGCTGGTTGGCGTATAGAAATCCGTGCCCGAGATGGCGGAGCAGCAGCCCAGATACCCCTGGACCGGTTGGCGTACCATCATATTGCGCCATAGCTCAACATCGGGGGTTTCCCGAAATGCTTTCGAAAACCAGCGCTCCATGGTTGCTTCGGCCAGCGCCTCGATCCCACCTGTACGAACGGCTGCCATCCGATCGGCCCACATAGAGGGCGTCCCCATTTTGGCGGCCGTGTTGGACAGGACCATCGCCCGGATCTGATCCATCCGCTTGACGGCCAGCCCCTGCGCGATCATTCCGCCAATCGACAGGCCGACGAAGATGCAATCCCGTACCTCGAGAAAGTCCAGAAGCCGCTCGGCATCGCGCACCAGACTTCCCATCGAATAGGGGCCATCCGGTTGCGAGGACAGGCCGTGCCCGCGCTTGTCATAACGGATGATGCGCAGACCTTTGGGAAGCAGAGGTAGCACGGGGTCCCACAAGCGCATGTCGGTGCCCAACGAATTGGCAAAGACCAAATGTGGGCCATCCGGGTCACCGTCCAAGCGATAGTGAATCTGAACATCTCCGAAATCAGCGATGTGCATCTGGTCAGCCTTTTTTGCTGGTATCATTCCGACAGTTTACGCCGCGATTTATTGCATCTGTCCTAACCCGTTGTCAGGTAAGGAATTCCAACGCGCGGGCAAAGACCTGTGGATCGACATTCCCGCCCGATGCCACGACGATAACGGCGTCGCCCTGGATATCGTCCTTGCGGAACAACGCCGACGCCAACGAGACTGCCCCGCCCGGTTCCAGAACGACCTTGAGGCGCAGGAACGCAAAGGCCATGGCGCGGAGAGCCTCGTCTTCCGATACCGCCAATCCCGGTCCGCAGAGGCGACGGAGGATCGGAAAGGTAATATCACCGGGCCGCGGTGTCAGGATCGCGTCGCAGATATTGCCTGCGGCTGCGTTGTTGGTCTGAACGGACCCCGAGGCCAGGGATCTTTTGACATCGTCGAATCCTTCGGGTTCGCAGGGGCGCGCCCTGAGACCCGGCGCATGTTTTTCCAGGGCAAGTGCCACGCCTGAGGTCAGTCCACCGCCACCACAGCATACCAGAACATCGGCGTCGGTCACACCGAGATCGCGCGCCTGCCGCGCCACCTCGAGGCCGACGGTGCCCTGACCGGCGATCACCTGCGGTTCGTCATACGGGCGGATCAACGTAAGACCGCGCTCCCGGGACAACGCCTCGCCGATCTCTTCGCGGCTTTCATTGGCGCGATCATATAGGATGACCTCGGCGCCCAACGCGCGAGTGTTTTTGATTTTCAGAGCCGGTGCGTCGGATGGCATGATGATGACGGACTGAACACCATGAAGCGTAGCGGCATGCGCCACGCCCTGCGCATGGTTGCCTGATGAATACGCGATCACCCCGCGTTTGCGAGCCTCGGAATCCAGGGCGGAAATCGCAGACCACGCGCCGCGAAACTTGAAGCTTCCAGTGTGTTGAAGACACTCGGGCTTGACCAGAACGCTCCGCCCGGCAAGGTCGTCCAGAAACGGCGATGTGAGGATCGGGGTTTCGCGCGCGTGCCCTTGCAGGCGCACGGCAGCGGCTTCGATCAGGTCAATTGTGCTCATATCAAATCCAGTACTTTGCGAATGACGGTAATGGACTGCGGTTCGTCCAGAAATGGAACATGGCCCCGGTCGGGCACTTCAGCCGAAATCAGCCCCGCGTGACGCCGGTGCATCTCTGTAAGGGTCTCGGCGCTCAGCAAGTCCGAGTTCGCTCCACGGATCACTCCGGTGGGAAGCGGGTTCAGGGCTTCGAACAATGGCCACAAATCAGCGGGCGGGCCCGCTGCAATCTGTTCTTTCAACGCGGTTCTCAATGCGGGGTCATAGCGCAACCGAAGGCCGGTGCCGGTTTCTTCGTATTGGAATGCGGCCTGCTTTCTCCAGGTTTCAATCGATACGCCCGGAAACTGCGGGTCCATTGCCTGTTTCAGCGCAAAAGCGGCCTGTTCCAGCGTTGTTGCGGCAGGAGCCTTGCCGACATAATCCATAATGCGGCCGATGGCCGACGGTTCGATTTCGGGGCCCACATCATTCAGAATGACGGCACTCAGACGTTCGGGGCGAATTGCGGCGAGGGTCATGGCAATCAACCCGCCACGCGAGGTGCCAAGGATGCTGACCCGATCTAGCTTGAGGTGATCCAGCAACTCGATCACGTCCTGTGCCTCGCGCGGAACGGAATAGTTGCGATAATCCGGATCAAAATCCGAGTCGCCGCGCCCCCGATAGTCCATCGCAATGACACGCAGTCCGTTGGCGTGCGGCGCGAAGAAGGAAAAATCCCGGCTGTTTCTGGTCAGGCCGGCAAGGCACAGCAGTGGCTTGCCGCTGCCTGTTTCTTCGTAGGTCAGGCGCAGACCGTCAGACGTCGTGAATTGCGGCATCAAACGCCCGCCAGTTCCGGAATCGAGGTCAGGTCGGACAGGACATGCGCCGGGGTCCACGGCAATCGGTCCATTGGTTCGCCGGCGCGGTTGACCCAGGCTGTAACGAACCCGTACCCGCTGGCTCCGGCGGCGTCCCAACCATTCGAGCTGACGAACAGAACGTTCGATCGTTCGCACCCGAAACGGTCGCACACAAGATCATAGACCCGTGCATGCGGTTTGAAGACGCCGACGCTTTCGACTGACAGAATGTCGTCCAATACGCCGGCGATACCCGCAGATCTGACCGCGCCTTCCAGCATGGGCGGCGATCCGTTGGACAGGATCGCGGTCTGCATCCCGCCATCCTTGAGCGCCTTCAGCATGGCGGGAACCTCGGGATAGGCCTGCAGTTCCCAATACAGGTCCAGCAGTCTCTGCCGCAGCGCTGGGTCCCTCTGCAAGCCTGTCGCCTCGAGCGCCCAGTCCAGGCCATCCTGCGTTACGTCCCAGAAATCGGCATGTGCGTCCGCCACAGCACGCAGCCACGTGTATTGCAGCTGCTTCAACCGCCAGTGGTTGGCCAGTTCAGGCCACTTGTCACGCAGCGCATCCTGGCCCGGTTCGGCGGCCGCCTGACGTGCGGCTGCGGCCACGTCGAAAAGGGTTCCGTACGCATCGAAAACGCAGGTTGTGATCGCCATCTGCCTCTCCCCATCTTCCGGGGCAGGTTGGCACAGGCCATGCGCGGGTTAAAGCGTAAAAGGGTTTACATTGCCGGGTCAGTCTCTAGGTTGGACCGCTCATTCCAAACTCAGGTCGGAGACAGTCATGACCGCAATCAAACAAGGCGACACGGTTCGCATTCACTACACTGGAACTTTGCGGGACGGCAACGTTTTCGACAGCTCGGAAGGACGCGATCCGCTTGAGTTCGCCGTGGGGTCCGGCCAGATCATTCCCGGTCTGGACGCCGCTCTGCCGGGTATGGAAATCGGCGAGAAGAAGCGGGTCGAAGTGGATTGTCAGGACGCCTATGGGCCGATCAATCCCGCTATGCGCCAGGACGTCCCGCGGGAAGGCATCCCGGACGACATCCCGCTGGACCCCGGCACTCAGCTGCAGATGCAGACCCCCGATGGTCAGGCGCTGCCTGTGATGGTGGTGGACGCCAACGAAGAAACCGTGACCCTGGACGCAAATCACCCGTTGGCGGGCCAGGATCTGATCTTCGACATCGAGGTCGTTTCGATCAACTGATCAGCGCGCGTTCAGCCGCCCAACAATGACCCAACCGCCTCACGAAGCTGCGGTTGGGTATAGAAGATCCACAATACCAACAATGTCGTCAGGGTCAGCAGCAGCGTTCGCGCGCGGCTGCTGAGCACTCCGGTCTTGCGACGAGAGTGAGATGCACGCGAATTGGTCGCGATTATCCGGTCTAGTTTGCTCATGTGATATCCCTGCCGCGGAAGTTTGGTAAAATCTTGGCAACGACAGGGAAAGATCGCGTCACATGAAGTCGGGCTGAGGCATTCCCAAGATGTGGAAACCGCCGTCTACGCGAATGATTTCACCGGTGGTGCAGGCCCCCGCGTCCGACGCAAGGTAAACGGCCGTGCCGCCAACCGCTTCGAGCGTGGCGTTCGATCGCAGCGGGGCGTTCTGGTCGCAGAACTTGTAGGTCTTGCGAGCCCCCCCGATTGCCGCGCCGGCCAGGGTTTTCATAGGTCCGGGCGAGATGGCGTTGACCCGGATTCCGTCGGGGCCCAGATCGTTTGCAAGATAGCGCGTCGCCGATTCCAGTGCAGCCTTTGCAACACCCATGACATTGTAGTTCGGCACGACCTTGTTCGAACCCTGATAGGTCAGGGTGAGCAGCGTCCCGCCGTTTTCCTTCATCATCGGATAGGCGCGACGGGCCACTTCGATGAATGAATAGGCCGAGACATCCAGCGAGTGCTTGAAATTCGCCCGCGTGGTGTTCAGAAACCGCCCGGTCAGCTCGGTCTTGTCCGAGTAGGCGATGGCGTGGACGAGGAAATCAATCGTTGGCCAACGGGCGGCCAGCTCGTCGAAGGCACGGTCCAGCGATGCGTCATCGGTCACGTCCGCATCGACCATGAAGTCGCTGCCCAGGCTCTGTGCAAGCGGTTCCAGCCGTTTTCCGAAAGCCTCGCCCTGGTATGTGAATGCCAGTTCAGCGCCTGCCTCGTGCATGGCCTTGGCAATGCCCCAGGCGATCGACCGATCATTGGCGACGCCCATGATCAGCCCGCGCTTACCCTTCATAGAATCCGACATCATAATCACCCGTTATACTTGGACAGAATCATGGAACCGTTGGTGCCACCAAAGCCGAAGCTATTGGTCATGACACTGTCCAAACCTGCGTTTTCAACAACCTCAGTTGCGATTTCGCCGGGCTGGATGCCTTCGGCCAGCGTGTCGACATTGATCGACGGCGCAATGAAATCATGCTGCAGCATCAAGAGGCAGAAAATCGCCTCGAGCGCGCCGGCAGCACCCTGAGCGTGGCCGGTCATCGACTTGGTCGAGGAGATCGGCGGCACATTGCCCTCGCCGAAAATCCGGCGGACGGCTTCGACTTCGCCCACATCTCCGACCGGTGTCGAGGTCCCGTGGGCGTTGATGTAGCCGACCTTGCGGCCTTCCGGCAGGGTGGACAAGGCGAGGCGCATCGCGCGCTCTCCACCTTCTCCCGAGGGCGCGACCATGTCGTGCCCGTCCGAGGTTGCGGCATATCCCGTCACCTCGGCATAGATCTTCGCGCCCCGGGCCAGAGCATGTTCCAGCTCTTCCAGAACGACGATGCCGCCGCCGCCCGAGATCACGAACCCGTCGCGGTTCTGATCAAACGCGCGCGAGGCTTTTTCGGGCGTGTCGTTGTATTTCGAGGACATCGCGCCCATCGCATCGAACAGGCAGGACAGGGTCCAGTCCAGTTCTTCGCCGCCACCGGCGAACATCACGTCCTGTTTGCCCAGCATGATCTGCTCGGCCGCGTTTCCGATGCAATGCAGCGACGTCGAGCAGGCCGAAGTGATCGAGTAGTTGATGCCCTTGATCTTGAACGCGGTCGCAAGGTTGGCCGAGATCGTCGAGCACATGCATTTCGGAACGGCAAACGGTCCGATGCGCTTGGTTGCGCCGGTTTTCAGAACGGTCTGGTGCGCCGTCAGCATGGCGCTGGTGGAAGGGCCACCGGACCCGGCAACAAGACCCGTACGCGGATTGACGACCTGATCTTCGCTCAGCCCCGCGTCAGCGATTGCCTGGCTCATCGCGATATGGGCATACGCGGCGCCTGGCCCCATGAACCGCAAAGTGCGCTTGTCGACCTGTTCCGACACATCGATCTTGAGCGTCCCTGCAACCTGGCTGCGGAAGCCGTGCTCGACCATCTGCTCGCTGGCCTCGATGCCGGACTTACCCGCCTTGAGCGAGGCCAGAACCTCTTGGGCATTGTTCCCGATGGAAGAGACAACCCCCAAACCGGTGACGACGACGCGACGCATTTGCGTTCTCCTGTGTTCCATTCCCTGTTGACTGTCAGTCAGCTGGGGTCAGCTTTCCGACAATGCAACCTTCATGTCCTTGACCTGATAGATGACTTCGCCATCCGCTTCGACCCGGCCATCCGCCACACCCATGGTCAGGCGGCGGGTCTGGACTGCCTTGGTGAAGTCCACGTAATAGGTCAGCATCTTGCGGTCGGGGCGCACCATGCCTGTCAGTTTCACTTCGCCCACACCCAGCGCATAGCCGCGACCCTGCCAGCCACGCCAGCCGAGGTTGAAACCAGTCAGCTGCCACAGTCCGTCAAGACCCAGACAACCCGGCATGATCGGGTTTCCTGGAAAGTGGCAATCGAAGAACCAAAGGTCCGGTGTGATGTCGAATTCCGCCACGACATGCCCCTTGCCGTGCGCGCCGCCGTCGCCTGAAATGTCGGTGATGCGGTCCATCATCAGCATCGGGGGAGCCGGAAGCTGAGCATTTCCGGGGCCGAAGAGTTCGCCGCGGGCGCATTTCAGCAGGTCGTCCTTGTCAAAGCTGCTTGGGAATTGGGCCATTCTGCCGCGTCTCCTGCCAGGGGTCTGTTTATTCAATCTGGCCTCGTCTATCACCCGTTTGCAAGGTCCTGCAAGACCACCCGAACACATCCGGCCCGCCGGAGCCGCTGGTTGCGAATGAATTTCATTTGAAATTGGTGGTGGTCGGCACTTATATATTGGGGCAGGGGAAATTGGGTAATGGTTTCATGACAGCTCAAAGCCGGGACATCGCTACGAACTGGTTGGTTGACGCCGGGCTGCGCCCGACGCGCCAGCGTGTTGCCTTGGCCGAATTGCTGGTGGGCGATGGCCGCCACCGACATGTCACCGCCGAAAGCCTGTTCGAGTCGGCCAAGAACAAGGGCGATGCTGTTTCCCTTGCAACGGTCTACAATACCCTGCGCGCCTTCTGCGATGCCGGCGTTCTGCAGGAAATCACCGTGGACGGCTCAAAAAGCTATTTCGACACCAACACCCATGACCACCCGCATTTCTTCTGGGAGGACGAGGGCCGCCTGAGCGATGCGCCGTCCGACCAACTGGTTATCCAGCGTCTGCCCGAAGCGCCAGCCGGGGTCGAGATCGCGTCGGTGGACGTTGTCATCCGGCTGCGCAAAAAGCGCTGATCACAGTTTCCCAAGCGACCTAACCAGAGCCTGTTCAGCAGCGGCGACTGTCGTGTCCGCAGGGCCGATGCCGTGACGAGCCAGAATCACGGCCTCGGTTGCATCGGGGTCGGTGATCGGCAGGCTCAGCAGCGGCATCCGATCATAGCTGAGGCCGTTTTGCGGGCTGGCATAGCTGATGCCCACCCCTTCACCATGGGCCGCAAGACTGCGTTGGATCTCGAGCGATTCCGCGCGGTAGGACACGCTGGGGTGCAGTCCATGACGTCGGAACAGACCCAGGACATGCTGTGCTGACAGACCTTCTTTGGACAGGATGAGCGGGTATTGCTCAAGCTCGGCAAGTAAAACGCTGCCTTGCCCGGCCAGAGGGTGCGCGGGACTGACCAGCGCGTTTGGCGTACTGTCCAGCAGCTTGTGGCGTGAGAAACCGGCATCGAGGCCCAGATCATAGGTGAGCGCCAGATCGAAACGGCCGTCGGTCAATCCGCTGATCAAGCCTTCGAAAGTGTCAACACCGTGGGTCAGAACGATATCGGGAAGAGTGTCCCTGATCGTCTGCATTGCCCGCGCCAGCAGGAACGGCGCAAGATCCACAAAGCAGCCCAACTTCAAACGGCTTGTTCCGGCAACCGGGGCTTTCGCCTCTTCGATCCGGGCAGCGCTCGTCAGCAAGGCTTCGGCCTTGTCGATGAACTTGCGCCCCTGAGGCGTCAGCGACATTGCCGCGCCGCGTCGGCGCGAGAACAGCGGATGGCCCAGGTGTTCTTCGACCCGGGTCAGCGCGTTTGAAAGCGCAGGTTGCGAAACGTTCAGGTGCTGTGCCGCGGCGGACAGGCTTCCGTGTCGCCCAATGGCGCAAACATATTCGTATTGGCGCAAGGTGATATATAACATGGAGTTAATGCTTATTTTGAAAGATATGATTTGAACAGGGGTGCCGGACATGTGCAAATCGGTCTCAGCAAATGACGGAGACCAACATGCCACACCCTCTTGTTTCCCCGGAGATGATCGAAACCTATCGCAATGACGGGGTTGTTCTGGTCAAGGGCCTGTTCGCCGATCACGTTGATGCCTTGCGGGAAGGGGTGGCACGCAACATGGCTGATCCCGGGCCATATGCGTCGGAAAACAAGAAAGAAGGCGAAACCGGCCGTTTCTTTGACGACTACTGCAACTGGTCTCGCATCCCCGAGTTTCGGCAGGTCATTCAAGCCTCGCCGGTTGCCGAGGTCGCTGCCGACCTGATGGAGTCCCGTTCGGTCCAGATGTTCCACGAGCACGTTCTGGTAAAGGAGCCCGGCACCTCGATGGCCACGCCGTGGCATCAGGATGGGCCCTATTACTTTGTGGAAGGGCGTCAGACGATAAGCTTCTGGTCGCCGCTCGACCCGGTGACGCAGGCAACTCTGCGGTGCGTGGCCGGGTCGCACCTGTGGGAAAAGGAAGTGTTGCCGACGCGCTGGGTTTCGGAAGAGGATTTCTTTCCTGACGAGGGCCAGTACATCGCGGTGCCAGACCCCGAGGCCGAAGGGATGCGGATCGTTGAGTTCGACATGGAACCCGGCGATGCGGTCGCCTTCAACTTCCGAACCCTGCACGGTGCCCGAGGAAACCAGTCGGACAGCCGGCGCCGCGCCTTCTCGCTGCGGCTGGTCGGGGATGACGCCCGGTATGTCGAGCGTCCGGGCCGGACGTCGCCGCCGTTTCCGGGGCATGAAATGCGGGCTGGGCAACGACTGCGCGAGGACTGGTTCCCGATTCTGCTCAATCGCTGAGCCGTTCCGGCCCGCTCAGAACCACTGGCCAGGTTCCATCAGGCCAAGGTCCAGCAACTGGTGCGAATTCCATTGGAAAGGAACCGAGGAGGGGCAGCGGAAACTGGGAATATCAAAGGTCGATCCCGCGTTGCTTTTCAGAGCTTTGGCGGCACGGAACGAACAGATGGCGGCCGTCAGGTTGTGATGCCAGGGGCAGGCATAGGTGTTGTACTCGGGCTCACTAAAGGTGTGATCGGGTTGGAGGGTCAGGCCCTTGCAGCTTTTGAACAGCGCGATCCGATCGATCCGGCGCCGTTCGTACGGGATGTGATCCTCGAACCGCCAACGCAGGCCACCGGACATGTCCAGCTGACGCTCCAGCGGTTGTCCCGACCGGTCGTGCCGGGAATGAGCGTAGTATCCAGTGCTGTCCAGCATCGCATGATCCGGGGCCACGCCGTTGGGATAGGCCGACAGGTCGTCGGCGTAGATGTCGATCACGTGGCAGAGCATCGCGTCGCGCCGCTCCTCGGCGTGAAAGGCCAGCATCTCTCCGACCGTGCGCGTTTCGCAAAACGGAAAGAACAGGTATTCCGAGTTGTAGCAGTAGTACAGCCAGATGTTTGGCTCCGCCTGAATGACGCGATTTATGGTGTCGAACACCAAATTTCTGGGCGAACAGCGCATCGTGACCCGGTGCACCCGGTCCAAGATTTCAGGCAGGATCGAAAACTGGGCCGGTGCAAATACGATCACGGATTTGAACCCCAAGTCCAAGTGATGGCGCAGGGTCCCATCAAGCTCGACATCGTCTTCGGCAAAAACCAATGCGACCGGCCCCTTGGTCAACGCTGCCCGGCCCGATTTCAGAAAGTGGTCGAGGGATTCGTATTTCATTGCCCGCTTGTAGCCTGCCTTGCTGGAAATACCCGTCAAATTCGGGTAATTGCGCCAGCATTGCAAGCGGCGTTCGATGCGTATAGACGACGCCGATCCAGCGAACGCAAAAGGCCCAGCCCATGTCCGAACCGAAAAAGCTGTATATCAAGACCTATGGCTGTCAGATGAACGTCTATGACAGCGAACGCATGTCCGAGGCGTTGGGCGGGCAGGGCTATGTGGAAACGCAGTCGCCCGAAGATGCGGACATGATCCTGCTGAACACCTGCCACATCCGCGAAAAGGCGGCCGAGAAGGTGTATTCCGAACTGGGCCGGTTCAAGGGGTTGAAGGCCGAAAAGCCCGATCTGAAGATCGGCGTGGCCGGTTGTGTGGCGCAGGCCGAGGGCGAAGAGATCATGCGTCGGCAGCCGCTGGTCGATCTGGTCGTCGGCCCGCAAAGCTACCACCGCCTGCCCGAGTTGGAGGCCAAGGCGCGTGCGGGCGAAAAGGCGTTGGATACCGATTTCCCCGAAGAGGACAAGTTCGAGAAACTCAAGAACCGTCCCAAGGCCAAACGCGGCCCGACGGCGTTTCTGACCGTGCAGGAAGGTTGTGACAAGTTCTGTGCCTTCTGCGTCGTGCCCTATACTCGCGGGGCCGAGGTCAGCCGCCCCGCCGACCGCATCCTGCGCGAGGCGCAGGACCTGGTCGAGCGCGGCGTGCGTGAGATCACGCTACTGGGCCAGAACGTCAACGCCTATCACGGGGCCGGTCCCGATGGCGACATGACTTTGTCCGGGCTGATCTGGGAATTGAACAAGATCGACGGGCTGGAGCGCATCCGGTTCACCACCTCGCATCCCAACGACATGACCGACGACCTGATCGAGGCGCACGGCACCTGCGAAAAACTGATGCCCTATCTGCACCTGCCGGTGCAGTCGGGGTCGGACAAGATCCTCAAGCGGATGAACCGCAGCCACACGGCCGAAAGCTATCTGCGTCTGATCGAGCGGATCCGCGAAGCGCGCCCCGATATCCTGATGTCGGGCGATTTCATCGTGGGCTTCCCCGAAGAAACCGAAGAGGATTTCCAGGCCACGTTGGATCTGGTCGAGCAGGTCCGCTATGGCTATGCGTATTCGTTCAAGTATTCGACCCGGCCGGGCACGCCTGCGGCCGAGCGTCCGCAGGTCGATCCGCAGGAGGCGGACGACCGTCTGCAACGCTTGCAGGCCCTGATCACGCGGCACCAGCGCGAGATCCAGGATGCGATGGTTGGTCGGACAGTCCAGGTTCTGTTTGAGAAACCCGGGCGTCTGGCCGGACAGATGGTGGGCAAGTCCGAGTATCTGCATGCTGTCCACGTTTCCGGAGCCGATCTTTCGGCGGGAGATCTTCGCAACGTCCGGATCACGGCCTCGGGCGCCAATTCACTGGCCGGCGAGGTGCTGTGACAAGGCCGCGTTTCACCGCTCAAGCAGCACTCGTGGCGTTTGTTTCCAAAATTTACCCTTGATTTATCGCTTGGAACTATGGTCGGAGAATAGCCAGAATTCTCGGGGCCGTGTTTCAGGTGGCCTTCGGGCTTTACATCGGCGGGGCTTCGGGTCGCCCGGGCACCGCAATGGAGGGTACGAGTGACACGTCAGGCAGGTATTCGACAAACAGGGGTGGGCCGTGTTCTGGCCGGCCTATTGCTGGCCGCAAGCGCAGGTATTCCCACTCATGCGGGGGATTTGGACGGCGCCGTTTCCGATCCGGTCGTGTTGGGGCCGGAGCGTTACTCCAAAGACGTCAGCGCCTTCTATCTGGGGTTCAGCGCCGGGTATGGATCAGGCGGAACAGACCAGTTCGGGCTGGCTACCAATGCGGGCACCTTTCCCATCGGCAAACTTGACCTGAGTGGTGCCTACGGCGGGATACGGGGCGGTTGGCGCGGTGTGCTGCCTGCGCGTGGTGGGCGCGATTACGTCTACGGGTTTGAGATCGGGTACGATTTCGCTTCGCTGGATGACAGTGTCACGACACAGATAGGCACCACGACCGTTCAGGGAGGTTCCGAGATATCGGATGTGCTGTCGCTGCGGTTCAAGAACGGACTGACCAACCCCAGCGGTTCGGTTCTGTATTTCGTTACCGTCGGGTTCGTTCAGGGTGAAATCGAAACGACCAACAGCCTGTCCAGCGGCGGCACCACTCAGTCTTTCGCAAGCGATGACCGACGCAACGGATTCGTGGCCAGCATCGGGGCCGAGCATCAGTTGAACGACAATTGGTCCGTCACCGGCGAATTCGAATATGTGCAGTTCCAGTCGAAGGTCGTCGATTTTGGCTCGGGCTTCTCGACCAAGTCCACGCCCAGCTACCAGGGGATTCGCGTCGGGTTGAACTACAAGTTCTGATCCCGCCGGCGGATTCCGGCCTGAGATTTCACCACGCCAGGCCATGAATTCCCTTCCGCCTGACCGATTTGCGATCAGTTGCTCAGATTTTTGATTCTGTGGCTTGCGCCGACCGACTCTTGTTGTCTACGCTTGGGGTGACAACGCCAAGACAGGAGAACGGATTGGCCATCGGTGCCCTTACCCCACCGCAAGATGAAATGCCCGCGAACGAGGCGTTTGTTGAATTCCCTGACAACCGATTGTTGATTGATCTTTGCGGCGAATACGACCGCAACCTGGCCGAGATCGAGCGGAAACTTTCCGTTCAGATCGTGCGCCGCGGCAACCAACTTGTCGTCATGGGCGAAGACGAGCTTCAGAAGCAGGCGATCGAGGTTTTGCAGGCCCTTTACACCCGTCTGGAAGGCGGGCGCGACGTCGAAGCTGCCGACGTTGATCGCGAATTGCGGATGGGCAATTCCGAAGCCGGAACCGGCTCGCGTGATGGCGACCAGCTTGAAATGTTCAAGGGCGGAACTGTCGAAATCAAGACCCGAAAAAAGCTGGTTGAACCCCGTACTGACGCGCAAAAGGCTTATGTGCAGTCGCTGTTCAACAACGAACTCGCCTTTGGCATCGGCCCGGCGGGAACGGGCAAGACCTACCTTGCCGTGGCTGTGGGTGTGTCGATGTTCATCGGCGGGCATGTGGATCGAATCATCCTCAGCCGCCCAGCCGTTGAAGCCGGCGAAAAGCTGGGTTACCTGCCCGGTGACATGAAGGACAAGGTCGATCCGTATATGCAGCCGCTATACGACGCGTTGAATGACTTTCTGCCTGGCAAGCAACTGGCCAAGCTGATTGAGGAAAAGCGGATCGAAATCGCCCCGCTGGCGTTCATGCGCGGGCGGACTCTGGCCAATGCCTTCGTTGTATTGGACGAGGCCCAGAACGCCACGACGATGCAGATGAAGATGTTCCTGACGCGCTTGGGCGAGGGTAGCCGGATGGTGATCACCGGCGACCGGTCGCAGGTGGATCTGCCGCGTGGCGTGGCTTCAGGGCTTGCGGATGCCGAGCGGTTGCTGAAGACGATCCCGAATATCAGCTTCAACTACTTCACATCCAAGGACGTGGTGCGCCATCCGCTTGTCGCAGCGATCATCGAGGCGTATGAGGCCGACTCGGGCCGGGAAACGGGTTGAACCGTCGGACCTGGGCAAATCGGCCTCGGAGCGTCACGAGATGAACTTGGAGATCACGATCGAAGACCCGCGTTGGCAGGGTCTTGAGCCATTGGCGCGCAAGGCCGTGGCCGCGACGCTGGCGCATTGCGGTGTGGATGCCGATTTGTGCGAAGTCAGCGTGCTGGGTTGCGACGACAACCGGATTGCCGAGTTGAATGCTGAATTTCGTGAAAAGCCTTCGCCGACGAATGTGCTGAGCTGGCCAGCTGAGGACCTTGCTGCGGATCAGCCCGGCGGCACACCGCTTGTGCCCCAGCCGGATTTCACGGGTGACATCGCGCTTGGTGACATCGCGATTTCGTATGACACTTGTTGGCGCGAGGCTCAGGAGGCCGGGAAATCCATGGATGACCACGTGACCCATTTGCTGGTTCACGGAGTGTTGCATTTGCTGGGGTATGATCACATTCGTGACCTTGACGCCACTTTGATGGAACGTGCCGAGGTCGAGATACTTGGCAAAATGGGTATTGATGACCCATATAATGGGTAATGTGGGCCTTGGTGCCCGATCTATTGGAACAGGAAAATGGGCGATATTGACGGCAGTTCTGGAGCGGCGCAGAGCGCGCACTCGCAGAGCAGCGATGAAACCAAAGAGAAAAGCGGGCTTTTCTCTCGTATTCTTGATGCTTTTTCTTCCGCCGAGGATGACGCCGAAGTCGTCGTGAACGGGAATGAGGTTGTGACCCCTCAGCCACGCGGCATGATCAATCTGCGGCGCATGCGGGTCGAGGATGTGGCAATCCCTTCCGCTGATATCGTGTCTGTGCCTTCGACCATCACCAAAGAGGAACTGGCCCAGGTCTTCCGGGATAGCGGTCTGTCGCGAGTACCGGTCTATGAGGGTACGCTGGACACGCCGCTGGGCTTTGTCCACCTCAAGGATTTTGCGCTGACGCATGGGTTCAACGGTGGGTCGGCGGAATTTGATCTGATCTCGATGCTCCGCCCGCTGCTGTTCGTCCCACCCTCAATGCCGATCGGTGTTTTGCTGACCAAGATGCAGACCGAGCGCCGCCACATGGCGTTGGTGATCGATGAATATGGCGGCGTCGACGGGCTTGTCACGATCGAAGATCTGATCGAACAGGTCGTCGGAGAAATCGCCGATGAGCATGACGCCGACGAAAATCAGCTGTGGGTGCAAGAAAAGCCCGGGTGCTATATCGTTCAGGCCAAGGCCCCACTTGAAGAATTCGAGGCCGAAATCGGCCGGTCGCTGACCAGTCACGAGGACGTGGACGAGGAAGAGATCGAGACCTTGGGCGGGCTGGTCTTCATGCTGTCGGGGCGGGTTCCAGCTCGCGGTGAGGTGGTTTTGCACCCCGAAGGCCCCGAATTTGAGATTATCGACGCGGATCCGCGGCGCATCAAGCGCCTGCGGGTGATGCTGCCGGATATGGCTGCATGAATCCTGCCTTGCGGTGGCCGCATTGGCTGCACGTGGTACTGGCCGCGATGTTCGGAGCGCTGGCGGCCTTTGGCTTGTCGCCGTTTGGCTATTGGACAATCACCTGCATTGCGCTTGCATCCGTCGCGCCGTTGTTTCTGGCCAGTTCCACGCGCGCTCGCGCGGCGTGGGTGGGCTGGGCTTTCGCAACCGGTTACTTCGCCAATGCCCTGAGCTGGATCATCGAGCCCTTTCAGATCGACGCTGAGCGTTATGCTTGGATGGCCCCTTTTGCGCTGGTGTTCATGGCTGCTGGCTTGGCCCTGTTCTGGGCGTTTGCTTTCTGGTTCGCGCGCGGAACCCGAGAGGTGGGGCCGCGGCAGGCCATCGTTCTGGCCCTGATCCTGTCGCTGGTTGAAATGGCGCGCGGCTATGTTCTGACCGGATTTCCATGGGCGGGAATGGCGCAGATTTGGGTGGACGCCCCGGCCGGGCAACTCCTTGCTTGGGTTGGTCCTTATGGGCTGGGGGCCGCGACCTTTTTGCTGGCCCTGCCCTTGGGCGCTGCTGTCGCCGATCCTCGCAATGGTTCGGCGTTACTTTGGCCCGTCGTGGCAGTTGTCATCTTTGCCGGTTTGGCGCTGGTTCAAGTCAGCAACCGCCCAGAGGTTGCAGAGACCGGTCACATCGTTCGTCTGGTCCAACCCAACGCGCCGCAAGAGCAGAAATGGGACCCGTCTTTTGCCCCGCTGTTTTTTGCTCGACAGATTGAATTCACTGCCGCCGATCCGCGTCCGGACTTGATCGTATGGCCCGAGACGTCGGTTCCGGCTTGGCTGGGCAGTGCGGGTCCCTATCTGGAAGCGATTGCCGAGGCCGCTCGGGGAACGCCCGTCATCCTCGGTATCCAACGCGGAGACGGGCCGCGCATCTACAACTCGATGATCTACCTCGACGAGCAGGGGCGCCAGACCGGCCTGTACGACAAGCATCATTTGGTGCCCTTTGGCGAGTATGTCCCCTTTGGCGATCTGATGGGCAAGTTCGGAATACACGGTATGGCCGCGACCACCGGAAGTGGCTTCAGCGCCGGTCCCGGAGCGGCGATGCTGAACGCCGGCAAGCTGGGTCTGGCGCTGCCGCTGATCTGCTACGAGGCGATCTTTCCGCAGGATGTCTCGGCCGCACCGCAGCGTCCGGATTTCCTTCTGCAGATAACCAATGATGCCTGGTTCGGGACACGTACAGGACCATTCCAGCATCTGGCGCAGGCAAGGATGCGGGCCATCGAACAAGGTCTGCCGCTGGCGCGGTCGGCAAATACCGGTGTTTCGGCGATGGTCGATCCTTATGGCAACGTAGTCGCGTCCCTGCCTTTGGGACAGGCGGGTTTCGTGGATGCTCATCTTCCGGCGCCATTGCCGCCAACACTGTATGCGCGAACCGGCGACGGGCTGACGCTTGGGCTATTGTTGATGCTTCTGCTGCTGTTTCGGCGCAACGTTCGGTTTGGCAGGGCATAATTACCGATTGACCCTCTGTTTCTTCGGGCGTATCCCGTCGAATGCCTGTCACAACGGCTTCCTGGCGTGACGGGGAAATCTTAATGGAGCGCTTTCATGTCCCGACAGAACTACATTTTCACTTCGGAATCCGTTTCCGAAGGGCATCCCGACAAGGTGTGCGACCGAATTTCAGATGCGGTCCTGGATGCCTTTCTGAATGAAGAGCCCGAAGCGCGCGTCGCGTGCGAAACCTTTGCCACCACTGATCGGGTGGTCATCGGCGGCGAGGTCGGTCTGTCGGATCAGGAAAAGCTGCACGACTACATGGGCAAGATCGAAGAGATCGCCCGCGCTTGCATCAAGGACATCGGTTACGAGCAGGACAAGTTCCACCACGAAACGGTCGAGGTGACGAACCTGCTGCACGAGCAGTCGGCGCACATCGCCCAAGGGGTCGATGCGTCTGCTGACAAGGATGAAGGCGCCGGTGACCAGGGCATCATGTTTGGATATGCCACCACCGAAACCCCGGCCCTGATGCCGGCTCCGATCCAATACGCGCACGCCATCCTGCGCCGTCTGGCGGAAGTGCGCAAGAACGGGTCTGAACCCGCTCTGGGTCCCGATGCCAAATCGCAGTTGTCGGTGATCTACCGTGACGGGCGGCCAGTCGGTGTCAGTTCGGTCGTGCTGTCCACCCAGCATCTGGATGAGGCGCTGACCTCGGACGATATTCGCCAGATCGTCGAGCCCTACATCCGCGAGTCTCTGCCCGATGGCTGGCTGAGCGACCAGACGGAATGGCATGTGAACCCAACCGGCAAGTTCGTCATCGGCGGACCTGACGGGGATGCTGGCCTGACCGGGCGCAAGATCATCGTCGATACATATGGCGGCGCGGCTCCGCACGGCGGCGGGGCGTTCTCGGGCAAGGACCCGACCAAGGTCGACCGGTCGGCGGCCTATGCCGCGCGGTATCTGGCCAAGAACGTCGTGGCCGCCGGCATGGCCGAGCGTTGCACGATCCAGCTGAGCTATGCGATTGGCGTTTCCAAGCCGTTGTCGATCTACGCCGACACCCATGGCACAGGACAGGTTGCCGACGCCGAGATCGAGAAGGCGGTCGGACAGGTGATGGACCTGACCCCGCGCGGCATCCGCGAACACCTGCAACTGAACAAGCCGATCTACCAGCGCACCGCGGCCTATGGGCATTTCGGTCGGGAACCGGGTGCGGACGGCGGCTTCAGTTGGGAGCGGACCGATCTGGTTGAGGCCTTGAAAAAGGCTGTCTGAGCCGGCATCGGGAACCAAACACGGCAAGGCGCGTCCGATTTGGCGGGCCTTTTCCGTTTCGAAGGTCGCCTCTCCGACACAGCCCGACCCTTGCAACGCCAACGCCGCCGCAGTAAGGGCACCGGCATGAACACCCAGTCACCCGAACGCCCCCGCAGAAACTTCTATGGCCGCTTCAAGGGCAAGACCCTGAAGCCCAGCCAAAAGACCTATCTGTCCGAGGACCTGGCCGCCCTGTCGCCCGGCGCGGTGGATTGGGACAGCAACCCCGACCGCACCCCGATCGACCTGAACGCGCTGTTCGACGGCAAGCCGGTATGGCTCGAGGTCGGGTTCGGCGGCGGCGAGCATCTGGTGCATCAGGCGCAGCAGAACCCCGATATCGGTATCATCGGCGCCGAGCCGTTCATCAACGGCGTGGCCATGCTATTGGGCAAGATCCGCCGGGCCGAAGTGACCAACCTGGCGGTGCATCCCGGCGATGTGCGCGACCTGTTCGACGTGCTGCCCGATGCCAGCATCTCGCGCGCGTTTCTGCTCTATCCCGATCCGTGGCCCAAAAAGCGGCACCACCGCCGCCGCTTCGTGACGCCCGAGCACCTGGAACCCTTGGCACGTGTGTTGAAACCCGGCGCGATTTTCCGCGTGGCGACCGACATCCCGGACTACGTCCGCCAGACGCTCGAGGAGGTACCCGGCGCCGGTTTCGAATGGCTGGCCGAGGGGCCCGAAGATTGGCGCAAGCCGTGGGATGACTGGATTTCCACCCGCTACGAGCAGAAGGCCCTGCGTGAAGGCCGCACGCCGCACTACCTGACCTTCCGCCGCAACGGGTGATTGCGGCTGGACGCTGCGGCGCCAATTCGCTAATCGGCAGGGGCACTGATAGCGCAAAAGGAGCCCTCATGTCCGGACACGGCACGCCCATCCCGATGACCTCGCATCCCTGCGGCCCGCTGACCGGCACGGCCGAAGTGCCGGGTGACAAGTCGATTTCGCACCGCTCTCTGATCCTTGGGGCGATGGCCGTGGGCGAGACCCGGATCTCGGGCCTGCTGGAAGGCGAAGACGTTCTGGACACCGCCAAGGCGATGCGCGCCTTCGGGGCCGAGGTGATCTCGCACGGGAATGGCGAATGGACGGTGCATGGCGTCGGCGTGGGCGGTTTTGCCGAGCCGGATCATGTGATCGACTGCGGCAACTCGGGCACGGGCGTGCGCCTGATCATGGGCGCGATGGCGACCAGCCCGATCAGCGCGACCTTCACCGGCGACGCCAGCCTGAACAAACGCCCGATGGCGCGGGTGACCGATCCGTTGGCCCTGTTCGGGGCACAGGCCGTGGGCCGTTCGGGCGGGCGTCTGCCCATGACCATCGTCGGCGCGGCCGATCCGGTGCCGGTCTGGTACGAAGTGCCTGTGCCTTCGGCCCAGGTGAAATCTGCCGTTCTGCTGGCCGGCCTGAACGCGCCCGGCAAGACCGTGGTGATCGAGAAGGAAGCCACCCGTGACCATTCCGAACGAATGCTGGCCGGGTTCGGCGCCGAAATCACCGTCGAGGACACCGACGAAGGCCGGGTCATCACATTGACCGGCCGGCCTGAGTTGAAACCGCAGGTGATCGCCGTGCCGCGCGATCCCTCCAGCGCGGCCTTCCCGGTCTGCGCGGCGCTGATCACGCCGGGATCGGACGTTTTGGTGCCGGGCATCGGCCTGAACCCCACGCGCGCCGGCCTGTTCACCACGCTGCGTGAGATGGGTGCCGATCTGACCTATGAGAACATGCGCGAGGAAGGCGGCGAGCCGGTCGCCGACCTGCGCGCGCGTTACTCGCCCGACATGAAGGGCATCGACGTCCCGCCCGAACGCGCGGCTTCGATGATCGACGAATATCCGGTGCTGTCGGTGGTTGCGGCCAACGCCACCGGTAAGACGATGATGGGCGGCGTCAAGGAACTGCGCGTCAAGGAAAGCGACCGCATCGACGCCATGGCGCGTGGCTTGCGGGCCAACGGCGTCACGGTTGACGAGGGCGATGACTGGTGGTCGGTCGACGGGCTGGGCATCGGCGGCGTTCCCGGCGGCGGCACCTGCGAAAGCTTTCTGGACCATCGCATCGCCATGTCGTTCATGGTGATGGGCATGGGCGCGCAACAGGCGGTCTCGGTCGATGACGGCAGCCCCATCGCGACCTCGTTCCCGATCTTCGAGCCGTTGATGAAGGGCCTGGGTGCCAAGGTCGAGCGCACATGAGCTTTACCGTCGCCATCGACGGCCCGGCCGCTGCGGGCAAGGGCACGATCTCCAAGGCCGTGGCTGCGCATTTCGGTCTGGCGCATCTGGATACGGGGCTTCTCTATCGCGCGGTCGGCCGACGCACGTTGGACGGCACCGACCCGGTCGAGGCGGCGCGGTCCCTCACGGCCGAGGAGTTGGAGCAGGGCGACCTGCGCACCGCCGAAATCGCGCAGGCGGCGTCGAAAGTGGCGGTGATCCCCGAGGTGCGCGCAGCTCTGGTCGATTTCCAGCGCAGCTTTGCCCGGCGGGCCGGCGGCGCGGTGCTGGACGGGCGGGACATCGGCACGGTGATCTGCCCCGAGGCCGAGGTGAAGCTGTTCGTCACCGCCAGCCCCGAAGTGCGCGCCGAGCGACGCTATCTGGAACTGGCAGACAAAAGCGCGGATGTAACCCGCGCGCAGGTTCTGGCCGATGTCCGCGAGCGCGACGCGCGGGACGCCGAGCGCAACACGGCCCCGATGAAACCGGCCTACGATGCCGTAATTCTGGACACTTCGGACCTGAGCATCGAGGCCGCGCTGGAAAAGGCGGTCGCGGTTATTCAAGGAAAGCTGCCCGCGGCAAGGTGAGACCGCGGACAGCGCTTGGCGACAGTCCGATTACAGTTCGCCGACCGCAATCGACTTGATATTCGCCCACTGGTCATCCGCAGTCTTGGCGGTGCCGGACACGTCTTCGAGGAACTTGGCGCGAGTTGCCGCGTTCAGAAACAGGAACAGCTTGCCATCGGCCAGCAGGTACTGATCCGGATCGCCATCGAACTTCTTGCCCACGGAAACACCATACGAGCAGAAGCCGCCGTGCTGCGGCAGGTATGCTTCGGGGTTGGCCTCGAAAGCTTCGCGGTTCTCGGCCGAGGTGAAGTAGTATGACGCGCCGTCATAGGTGGCCGAATGCGTGGCGAACCCTTCGACCGGGTTGCCGTCGGTGACCAGCGCAACCAGATCGACCCCGTGAGCAGCCAGCGGCGCACCGCCGGCCGAGATCCCGTTCGAAACATTGATCTCATCCGCCGCAAAAGCCGGTGCGGCGATCATCGGCAGGACGGCGACAAGGGCGCTGAGTACAACAGATTTCATTGTGTGTTCCTTTCGTGTTCAGTTGTGGCCGGCACGCGCGCCGACCCGTGTTGAACAGATAAATGCGGGCGTGCGGACGCGTAATCGCAGGGCGAACGGAAAACCTTGCAGATCGTTCGCACTTGCCGGGAGTCTGCCAAACCGGCTCACCAAGCTGTGTTTGGCCAGTTGATCAGTCCCCGCTTAGGCTGAACGCGTCTATGGTTGAGAGAACGGATGATCCGATTTGCCCTGATTTGGATTTTGTTGGCCGGCCATGCGTTGGCACAGGAAGCCGAGCCACCGATGACCTACGAGAGACTGGGCAAGATCATCTTTGCCCTCGACCCCGATGCCGAGCCGCAGGGTCCGGGCTTTACCATGACGATTTCGGATGTTCCGGTGCTGGTTGTTAGTGATGTGCATGCCGACCGGATGCGGGCAATGGTTGCGATCAGCGGCACCTCAGAGCTTTCGGCCGAAGACTTGCAGCGCATGATGCAGGCCAATTTCGACAGTACGCTGGACGCGCGCTATGCGATCGCCAATGGTACCTTGTGGGCCGTGTTCATCCACCCGCTGTCACGGCTGAACAAGGATCAACTGATCTCGGGCCTGGCGCAGACCGTCAATATCGCCCTGACCTATGGCACTCTCTATTCCGGGGGTGCGGCCGAGTTCGGCGGTGGCGACAGCCATGACCTGCAACGCGAACTGATCGACGATCTTCTGAAGAAAGGCGAGGACATCTGAGGCTGCCTCGGAAGGCTCAACCGTCATCGCTGTCCGTTCAGTGCAAGGGAAGCAGGTCGTGACCATACGTTGCTTTGGCAAAGGCGCCCGTTTGGGCCTACTTGATGCCGCCATTGGCCCTAGCTGGATGCCTGAAAGCTGCTATAGTTTCCCTCAGCGATAAGGGGAGGTCGCCACCGAGGCCCGGAAAAACGGGCAGGCGGCCGCATAATCCTCACAGCCAACAGGGACAGAACAACATGAATAATCGTTTGCAAAAAATCACCATCGTGGGTGGCGGTACGGCCGGCTGGATGACGGCGCTGCTTCTCGAGATGGTGTTTTCGCGCACTTCAGCACCCAAGGATCGTCCGCGGATCTGCCTGATCGAAAGCCCGAACATCGCCACGGTCGGCGTTGGTGAAGCGACCGTGCCGCGTATGCCGGTCACGCTCCGGCAGGCTGGAATTTCCGAGCGAGACTTTTTCCGCGAAACCAATGCGTCGTTCAAGTTGGGCGTCAAATTCTGCAACTGGAACAAGGACGCAAAGGGAAAACGCATCGACTATGTGAACCCATTTGCCCATGGCCAGATGCTGGAGGGCCTCGAGGCCGCCGAATACTTCCTTCGGTTTGGCAACGGGGACCGGGATTTCACTCAGTCCATCTCGCCGCATGATGACCTGGCTCGGCTGTGCAAGGGCGCGCGGCTTCTGGGGCAACCCGAATTCGAGCAGCGGTTTGGCTATGCCTATCACCTGGACGCCGTAAAATTCGCAGGCATGTTGACAAGGGTCTGTACGCAGCGTGGCGTCGAACATATCCGCGACGAGGTGCAGTCGGTCGAGTTAAATGAACAGGGCAATGTCAGCCATCTGATGCTTGAGCGTGCAGGCCGCCACGATATTGAAATGGTCGTGGACTGCACCGGTTTCCGCGGCCTGATCATCAATCAGGCACTGGGCGAGCCGTTCATGGATTATTCGGACTATCTGCCGAACGACCGTGCCATGGCGTTGCAGATCGAGCACCCCAATCCGCGGAAGATCGAAAGCGTCACGCGATCGACTGCACTTGGCGCTGGTTGGACATGGCGCGTGCCTCTCTACAACCGTGTGGGTACGGGATACGTGTATTCATCCGCGCACCGGACGGATGATCAAGCGGCGGACGAATATCTGGAGTGGCTGGGTGACAGCGGCAAAGGCGCGACGCCGCGGGTGATCCCCATGCGGATCGGGCGCGTTCGCAATGCGTGGGTGAAGAACTGCGTTGCAATCGGGCTGGCCGGTGGGTTCATCGAGCCGCTTGAAAGCACTGCGATCCATATGGTCGACCATGCTGTGCGCTGGTTCGCCGAGCATTTGCCGACCCGCGATATCGAACCCTCACTGAGGGACAGGTACAATCGTCAGATGAACAAGCTCTATGACGAGGTGCTGGATTTCATTTGCCTGCATTACAAGCTGAACAATCGCACCGATGATCAATACTGGATCGACGCGCGGACCGAGATGAAGGTGCCGGACAGGCTTGCTGAAAACCTCGAGCTTTGGAAGAACCGCCTTCCGATGCAGCACGATGTCGAGTTTGCAACGCTGTTTGACCATCGCGTCTATCAGACGGTTCTGCTGGGCAAGCAGGTCTATGATACGGGGTATGGCACTGGAATTCGTGATCGCATTCGACCATTGCGGAAGGACATTTGGTTCCAATGGTGGAAGGGCGCGAAAGTGGACCTTGCGCAGATCCTGAAAGCGATGCCGGATCACAAAACCCTTCTGCGCGACATTCGCGGAGAGCTCAAGCAACCCACCTTTGCGATGGCCAAGGCGGCACAGCCGACCGTTCCGATGCCGGGTGCCGCGCCCGAACCGGTGGTCATCCAGAACATGCCGAACCTGGCCGAGATTCAAAGCGGCAAGAAAGACCTGCAACTGTTCTAGGTCTCTCGGCTTCGGCTGATATTGAGAGCTTCGAAATGGTTGAGGGCAGGGTTGCAGAACCCTGCCTTTTTTGACCTCAATCCGGGGTTGCGCAACAAAAGTATGTTACGTAATAACATAACATGCCAGTTGGGACGTTTCCCCAACCCATTCTGTTCGGTCCAGTTCCAGCTCTGAAAATTCGCATTGGTACAGTCGATGCCCATGACCATTCAAAGACGCAATCTGCGCAGCCGCCTGAACCGCCGGAGACGGCACCGCCCCGCGATGCAGGCCTATGACACCCTTCCGCCTGAGTTGCGTCAGTGGCTTGCGAATGCCTGCTTGCCGTGGAGTCCGAACTCGGCCCTCAAGATTTGGAAGGCCGCCGGTGGGGCAAAGGCCCCGGCCGACGCTCTGGCGCGTTTGAAAGCGATCGAGCAGGCCATGCTGCTGAGGGATGCCCGGATTTGGGAGGAGTAGCTGGCCCGGAAAACGCAAGCGGAATTCTGCGTCGGCTTGCAATATGGGCCTTTCTGCTTGCGCTGCGCCTAGAATCCGCCTATACGCGCGCTGTCTGAACAAGGGCGGTCAACGCCCGGGCGACGTATCTGAGCAGGGCCGGGTTTCCTCGGCCCTTTGTGTTTGTTTAGCCAGATGCGCACCGGGTCACGCCAGAGGACATCATGAAACAAGACCGGCGGAGACAACCGCTCGGCCAGCAAAAACGTTATGTAAAGGAAAACAACGCCACATGGCTAACGCATCCATGGAGGAATTCGAAGCCCTCCTGAACGAAAGCTTCGAAATGGACACCCCCGAAGAGGGTTCGGTTGTCAAAGGCAAGGTCATCGCGATCGAAGCGGGCCAAGCCATCATCGACGTAGGCTACAAGATGGAAGGCCGTGTCGATCTGAAAGAATTCGCAAATCCTGGCGAAGCTCCTGAAATCGCTGTTGGCGACGAGGTCGAAGTCTACCTGCGCGCCGCAGAAAACGCCCGTGGCGAAGCAGTCATCTCGCGCGAGATGGCCCGCCGTGAAGAGGCATGGGACCGCCTGGAAAAAGCATATGCCGACGACCAGCGCGTCGAAGGTGCTATCTTTGGTCGCGTCAAAGGTGGCTTCACCGTGGATCTGGGTGGCGCAGTTGCGTTCTTGCCCGGCAGCCAGGTTGACGTTCGTCCCGTGCGCGACGCTGGCCCGCTGATGGGTCTGAAGCAGCCGTTCCAGATTCTGAAAATGGACCGCCGCCGTGGCAACATCGTTGTCTCGCGTCGTGCAATCCTGGAAGAATCGCGTGCCGAACAGCGTGCCGAAGTCATCGGCAACCTGTCCGAAGGTCAGACCGTCGAGGGTGTCGTCAAGAACATCACCGAGTACGGTGCATTCGTTGACCTGGGCGGCGTTGACGGCCTGCTGCACGTCACCGACATGGCATGGCGCCGTGTGAACCACCCGTCCGAGATCCTGACGATCGGCGAAACCATCAAGGTTCAGGTCATCAAGATCAACAAGGAAACCCACCGCATCAGCCTGGGCATGAAGCAGCTGCAGGAAGATCCGTGGGATCTGGTTGGCGCCAAGTACCCGCTGGGTTCGGTGCACAAGGGTCGCGTCACCAACATCACCGACTACGGCGCGTTCGTCGAGCTGGAGCCCGGTGTCGAAGGTCTGGTGCACGTGTCCGAGATGTCCTGGACCAAGAAAAACGTCCACCCCGGCAAGATCGTTTCGACCAGCCAGGAAGTCGACGTTATGGTTCTGGAAATCGACGGCGCCAAGCGTCGCGTGTCCCTGGGCCTCAAGCAGACCCAGCGCAACCCGTGGGAAGTGTTTGCAGAAACGCACCCCGAGGGCACGCAGGTCGAAGGCGAAGTCAAGAACATCACCGAATTTGGTCTGTTCATCGGTCTGGAAGGCGACATCGACGGCATGGTTCACCTGTCGGACCTGTCGTGGGACGAGCGTGGCGAGGATGCCATCCAGAACTACCGCAAGGGCGACGTCGTTCAGGCGGTCGTCTCGGAAGTTGATGTTGAAAAAGAGCGTATTTCGCTGTCGATCAAAGCTCTGGGCGGTGACAAGTTTGCCGAAGCCGTGGGCGGCGTGAAGCGTGGCTCGGTCATCACCGTCGAAGTGACCGCGATCGAAGATGGCGGCATCGAGGTGGAGTACGAAGGCATGAAGTCCTTCATCCGCCGTTCGGACCTGAGCCGCGACCGTGCCGAACAGCGCCCCGAGCGTTTCTCGGTCGGTGACAAGGTCGACGTCCGCGTCACCAACGTGGACAGCAAGACCCGCCGTCTGGGCCTGTCGATCAAGGCGCGCGAAATCGCCGAAGAGAAAGAGGCCGTTCAACAGTACGGTTCGTCGGACTCGGGCGCATCGCTGGGCGACATTCTTGGCGCAGCGCTGAAGTCCGGCGACTAAGCCAGACTTGCAGTTTTGAACACTCAAACGGCCCCGCTCATCCCGAGCGGGGCCGTTTCTTTTGCGAATCAATGTGTTCCGGTTTTGCGAGTTATTCGGCGATAGGTGCAGGCATGAACTGCCGGATTCGCGTCTGTACACGCGAATTTCCGGTGCTTTCTTGGAAAATGCACCCCGGACACACAGAGTTTACATTCCACCCGGCACCGTTTTTTCCTATACTGGCCAAACCAGTAGACGAGATGACACGGTGACCTGGGAGGGTAGCACGCATGATCCGTTCAGAACTGATTCAGAAAATCGCCGACGAAAATCCACATCTGTACCAACGTGATGTCGAGCGGATCGTGAATACCGTATTCGAGGAAGTCACAGACGCGATGGCGCGCGGTGACCGTGTCGAACTGCGGGGCTTCGGAGCTTTTTCGGTCAAGAAACGTGATGCGCGCGTCGGCCGGAACCCTCGCACTGGCGAGACGGTTCAGGTCGAAGAAAAGTGCGTGCCGTTTTTTAAGACCGGCAAGTTGCTAAGGGATCGTTTGAACGGTAAAGCGTGATCTCATGATGCGCTACATTCGATACGGTTTTCTTGCGGTCCTGGGGATCGTCCTTGTCTCGGTCTCGCTGGCCAATCGCCAGATGGTGCAGTTGCAGTTGATGCCGGACGCCTTATCTGACCTGCTTGGCTTCAATCTGGCCACCTCGCTGCCGCTGTTTCTTGTGGTTCTTGGCGGGATCGTGGCTGGCCTTATCATCGGCTTTCTGTGGGAGTGGCTGCGCGAGCACAAGCACCGCAAGGACGCCACAGTCAAAAAGACCGAGGTCAAGAAGCTCGAGCGCGAGGTCAAGAAGCTCAAGAAGAAGCAGAACGAAGGTCAGGACGATGTGCTTGCCCTTCTGGACGAGGCCAGCTGAGAGCCGATGTCTGCCGAGATCAGCGTAAAAATCTGCGGCTTGACCGCACCCGAGCATGTGCGGGCAGCCGTCGAAGCAGGTGCGCGATACATTGGGTTCAATTTCTTTCCCAAGTCTCCACGCTATGCACCGATTGCCCAGGCAGCGGCGCTGGCCAGTGACGTGCCGGTCGGCGTGGCCAAAGTGGCCCTGGCGGTAAACTTCACCGACGCGCAGTTGGATGAGATCGTGGCGGGGGTTCCACTGGATATGCTGCAGCTGCATGGTGCCGAAAGCCCCGAGCGCGTGGCCGAGGTCAAATCACGCTACGGCTTGCCGGTGATCAAGGCGATTGGAGTGGCTGAAGCCGAGGATTTGGCCGCAATAGACCTCTACTCGGACGTGGCCGATCAGTTGTTGGTTGACGCCAAGCCGCCGAAGAACTCTGAGCTGCCCGGCGGCAACGGATTGCCTTTTGACTGGCGTCTGCTCGCCGGTCGTAAATACTGGCGGACGCCGTGGATGCTGTCGGGGGGACTCAACCCGGGCAACGTAGCCGAGGCGATCCGTATGACCGGTGCAAGGCAGGTCGATGTGGCATCGGGCGTGGAAAGCGCCCCGGGAGTCAAGGATCCGTGCCTGATCCGCTCATTTATTGAAGCGGCACGGTGATCTGACCAGAACGCGCTTGCGTATCCTTCTCAAAGGGGAGGATGAAGGATGCTGGCTGCAATTGGCGCGGTTTCACTGAAGCGATGGTACCATGGGCCCGAGTTTTTCTGGCGTGCGGGCAAGGCCTTGCGCCAAGCCAAGGGCGATCCCTTGTGCCTCCATGCCGAGGTGTTTTTGCATGAGGGCGCGTATTTCTCGCTGAGCGTTTGGCACGACGTCGAAGCAATGCTGACCTTTGCCCAGTCGAACCCGCACCGAGGGGTGATGCAAGCCGCCCCCCGTTTGGCCAATACCTACCACTTCCGTCACTTTGCCTGCATCGCCATTCCGACCCGGGATCAGGCGCTGACTATCTGGATGAACGGCAGTACCGCGGCGGAATAGTGCGATTTGCGATGGCAAATCCCGCCGGCACCTCCTAATAACAACAGGCACGACGATGGAGACCACCATGGCCAATGATCTGTTCAATTCCTTCATGTCCGGCCCGGATGAAAACGGCCGCTTCGGTATTTTCGGCGGGCGGTTCGTCAGCGAGACTCTGATGCCGTTGATCCTGTCGCTGGAGGAGGAATACGAGAAGGCCAAGACCGACCCGAGCTTCTGGGCCGAGATGGATGATCTGTGGGCCAACTATGTGGGCCGTCCGTCGCCACTGTATCACGCCGAGCGCCTGACCGAGCATCTGGGCGGCGCCAAGATCTATATGAAGCGCGACGAGTTGAACCACACCGGCGCGCACAAGATCAACAACGTGCTGGGCCAGATCATCCTGGCGCGCCGCATGGGAAAGACCCGGATCATCGCCGAAACCGGGGCCGGGCAGCACGGCGTCGCTACAGCGACCGTCTGCGCCAAGTTCGGCCTGAAATGCGTGGTCTATATGGGCGCACATGATGTCCAGCGGCAAGCGCCCAACGTGTTCCGTATGCGCTTGCTGGGGGCCGAGGTGATTCCGGTGACCTCGGGCCGCGGCACCCTGAAGGACGCGATGAACGACGCGCTGCGCGACTGGGTGACCAACGTGCGCGACACGTTCTACTGCATCGGTACTGTGGCCGGACCGCATCCGTACCCGGCGATGGTGCGCGACTTTCAGTCGATCATCGGCAAGGAAGCCAAGGAACAGATGATGAAGGCCGAGGGTCGCCTGCCGGACACGATCATCGCGGCGATCGGTGGCGGCTCGAACGCCATGGGTCTGTTCTATCCCTTCCTCGACGACAAATCGGTCAACATCATCGGCGTCGAAGCGGGCGGCAAGGGCGTCAACGAAAAGATGGAGCATTGCGCCTCGCTCACGGGCGGCCGGCCTGGTGTTCTGCATGGCAACCGTACCTATCTGCTGCAGGACGACGACGGCCAGATCCTCGAGGGGTACTCGATTTCGGCCGGGCTCGACTATCCGGGCATCGGCCCCGAACATTCCTGGCTGCACGATAACGGGCGCGCGCAATATGTCTCGATCACTGACAAAGAGGCTCTTGCGGCGTTCCAACTGTGCTGCGCGACCGAGGGCATCATCCCCGCGCTCGAACCCAGCCACGCGCTGGCGCATGTCATGAAGATCGCGCCGGAGCTGCCAAAGCATCACATCATCTGCATGAACATGTGCGGACGTGGCGACAAGGATGTTCAAACGGTCGCCAAGTATCTGAACTTCGACATGTCTGATACCGAGGGTCGCGACGCAACCTAAGGGCAGCCCAAAGATCCGGACCCGGCACGCTTCGACCGTGCCGGGTTTTTCATTCCCGGTTCACTGTCCAGAGTCTGCACGGTGGCTGGTCAGAACGTGCAGCGGCACGATTTCCAATGCGCGCTGGTGAGTCGCCTCAAGATGAACCTTTGGCGCACAGCCCTCGTCATGGGCCTGCATGAACCGCGCGGCACACAGGCACCAGCTGTCACCGGGCTTCAGGCCCGGGAAATCGAACTCAGGCCGTGGCGTGCTCAGGTCGTTGCCGACATATTTTGAATAGGCCAGAAATTCAGCGGTCATCACCGCGCAGACCGTGTGGCTGCCGCGATCCTCAGGGCAGGTGTTGCAGGCCCCGTCGCGGAAAAAGCCGGTCAGGGGCTTTCGCGAACACGGAGCCAGCACGCCGCCCAGAACATTTATGCTGTCCTGCTTTTGCATGCAGCTACCTTACAGGCTTTGCGCGATCTTGCGGAACATTTCGATGTTCTGCTCATTGACCCCGGGCTCGCGGAACTTCCGATCAGCGCCCGTGGCTACGATCAGCACGCCGCGCGACTGGTCGAAATACATGTACTGACCATAAACGCCGCGTGCCAGAAACTCACCGTCATGGGCACCGACGGGGATCCACCATTGATATCCGTAGCCGATCTTGCCGGGCTCGGTCGGCGCGCTTGGCAAGGTGGATTCCTTGATCCAGTCGGCCGGAACGATCTGGCGTCCATCGCGCATGCCGTTCTGCAGGATCATTTGGCCAAAGCGGGCGTAATCCCGCGTCGTGAAATTCAAGCCACCCAGAACAAAGGCTACACCGGCGCCGTCGGTGATATAGTATCCGTCCCGCTCAAGACCGAGGTGCTGCAGGATCTTTTCGTCCAGCAACGCGGTGACGCTTTGACCCGTCGCCCCTCGGATCACCATTCCTATGACATGGGTATCGATGGAAACATACTGCCAAGTCTCTCCCGGTGCCGCGAAACTGTCCTTCAACGAGGCCGCAAAATCATCCAACTCGCCCCCAAGGGCGACGACCCGACCCATCCGATTGATGTCGGATTTCGGGTCCAGATAGTCTTCGTCAAAGGTTACACCGCTGGCCATGTTCAGCACGTTGCGGATCGTTGCTGTTTCATAGGCGCTGCCCTGCAACTTGGGGGCATATTTGATGACCGGATCATCCAGCGAGGCTATGGCGCCCTCCTCAAGAAGGATGCCGAACAGAGCGGATAAATAGCTTTTGGCCATCGACCACGAGATCCGGCGGTCTTCCGGCGATGTGCCCAGGAAATACTCCTCGAACCGGATCTGCCCGTCCTGAATCACCAGCAGGGATGTAACGGCACGCTCTTCGATCCAGTCCGGCGTCTCGGCGGGCAGGTCGAATTCAGCGCCATAGGGCAGGTCCCAAGAGGGGCCGTTCCCGCGAGGGAGGTCGACAGTCAGAAACGCCGCGTCCATGTGAGAGAAATTCTGAACGATTTTTTCTTCGGAAAACAGAGAGTTCACCGCCAGAAGGCGCTGAATTTCCTCGCGCTTCCAGAAACCGACAACTGCAGCGGCCAAGACCAGCGTCAGGACGATTCGCAGCAGCCATTTCAGACCTGTTTTCATGATATTCCTCCCGTTTGGCGGCATTGGATCGTGATGACTGAAATTCCGCAATTGCTACGTTGCGGAAGGTCTTTGCCGCTATCGGAACTTGTCCAACAGCTTCTGCATCGCCGAACGGTCATCGGGCGTTGCCGTCTCGGCTTTCGGGGCAGGAGAGGTCTTGGTTTCGGACTTGGGCGTCGTGGCGGAACTGCGCGGCGGCGCTGTTCGCAGCGCCACGGCGTTCATGAACTTGGCCGTATCGCCCGCAGCGAGATGAACCGCTCCGTCTGCAACGCCTTGCAGAACATCATCCAGCCAGTCGGTGTCGGCCTTGGCGAAATCGCCCAGAACGTGGGGCGAGACCAGCTCTTTGCGTCCGGGATGGCCGATCCCCAGCCGGACACGGTCATACGCTGCACCGATATGGTCGTGGATCGACCGCAGGCCGTTATGCCCGGCATGGCCGCCACCTGCCTTGGCGCGAACCTTCCCGGGTGCAAGGTCCAATTCGTCATGGAAAACGGTCACATCGGTTGAGCCGAGCTTGAAGAACCGCATGGCCTCGCCGACCGATTGGCCCGAACGGTTCATGAAGGTCATGGGCTTCAGCAGCAGGACCTTCTCTCGGCCGAGCATTCCTTCGGATATTTCACCCTGAAATTTCGAACGCCATGGCCCAAAGCCATGATCCCTGGCGATGGCATCCACCGCCATGAAACCGATATTGTGCCGGTTGCGGGCATACTTTGCGCCCGGATTGCCCAATCCGACAAACAGCTTCATCGCGAATTCCTTGTGCGTTTCGGTCCGGCGCAGAATTGCACGAGATGCCTTTCCAGTGCCAGCCGGTCGTTCAAAGAAAAACGGGGCCCTGGACGAGGCCCCGCTTCAAATTCCAATCCGAAGGATCCGAAACTATTCTTCGTCTTTGCCTACGACTTCAACTTCGTCGGCTGCGACTTCCTCTTCACCTTCGCCTTCTTCGTCGTCGCTGGACGCCAGGCCGGTCGGTGCCGAGATGTTCGCAATCACGAAATCACGGTCGATGGTCGGTTTGGTGCCGTTGGGCAGGTCAACCGACGAGATGGTGACAACGTCGTTGATTTCCAGACCGGTCAGATCGACGGTGATCTTTTCGGGGATGTCGCCGGCGGTGCAGACCAGCTCGACCTCGGGACGGACAACGGTCAGAACGCCGCCCTTCTTGATGCCGGGGGCTTCTTCCTCGTTGATGAACTCGACGGGGATGTACAGGGCGATCTTGGTCGTGCGACGCAGACGCATCAGGTCCAGGTGGGTCGGCAGGTCCTTGACGACATCACGCTGAACGTCGCGGCAGATGACGCGGACGTCTTCGTGGCCTTCGACCTTCAGGTTCCACAGGGTCGACTTGAAGCGGCCTGCCTTCAGGCGCTTGAACAGTTCGTTGAACGGAATCTGGATCGGCAGCGGGTCTTTCTCGCCACCAAATACGATGCCCGGAACCATGCCGTCGCGGCGTGCCTGACGAGCGGCGCCCTTGCCCGTCCCCGTCCGTTCCAGAGCTACGAGATCAGGAATCTCACCAGCCATGATAAATCTCCAATGTTAGGGCGGGGTGCCTCCAAGGCTGTCACCCCGCGTGAAGCGGCGTCCTTAGACCGAATCCGGCCATTTGGAAAGGGGTAAAAACGATTTCCGCGTCATTCCTGCCAGCGGCCGCAGAAATCTTGCGGAACAAGCAGATTGTGCGGCCCCAGATCGGCCACGTTGCGCTCGCCGCACAGGGCCATGGTGGTGTCCAGTTCCTTCTGGATCACTTCCAGCGCGGTGGTCACGCCCTTTTGGCCCATCGCGCCCAGCCCGTAGACGAAAGCGCGCCCGATATAGGTGCCCTTGGCCCCCAGCGCCAGCGCCTTGAGCACGTCCTGCCCCGAGCGGATGCCGCTGTCGAGATGCACTTCGACCTCGCCGCCCACCGCATCCATGATCCGCGGCAGCATCCGGATCGAGCTGAGCGCGCCGTCCAGTTGCCGCCCGCCATGGTTCGAGACCACGATGGCGTCGGCGCCCAGCTTGGCCGCCATCTTCGCGTCTTCGGGGTCAAGGATGCCCTTCAGGATCACCTTGCCGCCCCATTGCTCCATCAGTTTCTCGATCTTCGTCCAGTCGAGGCTGGGATCGAATTGTTCCGCGGTCCACGCGCCCAGTGACGAGGCGTCCGAGATGCCCTGAACATGGCCCACGATATTGCCGAACTCGCGCCTCTTGGCGCCCAGCATCTCGATGCCCCAGGCCCATTTCGTCATCAGGTTTGCGATGGTTTTGGCCGTCAGTTTCGGCGGGGCGGACAGGCCGTTCTTCAGGTCCTTGTGCCGTTGGCCGAGGATTTGCAGATCAAGAGTGATAACCAGGGCCGAGCATTTGGCATCCTTGGCGCGCTGGATCAGGCGGCGGACATAGTCCTCGTCCTTCATGGTGTACAGCTGGAACCAGAACGGCGCGCCGGTATGTTCGGCCACATCCTCGATCGAGTTGATCGACATGGTCGACAGCGTGAAGGGCACGCCGAAATCCAGCGCGGCCTTGGCGGCCTTCATTTCACCATCCGCATGCTGCATCCCGGTCAGACCCACGGGCGCGAGGGCCACCGGCATGGCCACGTCCTGTCCAATCATCTGCGATGCGGTCGAGCGGCCGGACATGTCCACCGCAACCTTTTGGCGCAGACGGATGTCGTGGAAGTCCGAGCTGTTGTCGCGGAAGGTCTGCTCGGTCCAGCTGCCGCTTTCGGCATAGTCATAAAACATCCGGGGCACCCGGCGTTCATAGATGCGTTTGAGGTCGTCGATATTGGTAATGACAGGCATGGCCGCGCCTTTCTGCAGATTGGTTAGGTTTCTTTACCAATTCTTCCACCGCGGCGCAACGGCCAGTTGCGCAAGTGGTCAGGTGGGACGAAGGCGCAAAGAAAAACCGCCGCAGGCGTGCGGCCTGCAGCGGTTGAGACCGATTGGGGTTTTGGCTTCAGGCGCTGTGGGCGCCGTCTGACAGCGATTTCACGAAATCCAGAACCTCGGCCACGGGTTTGCCGGCGGCGATTTGGCTGACGATGGCTGAGCCGACCACCGCCCCGTCGGCAACGCTGGCGATGGCGCGTGATTTCTCGGGCGTGTTGATGCCGAAGCCCACGATCACCGGAAGATCGGTCGCCGCCTTGATGCGCGCGACCTCGGGGCCGACATCGGTGGCCTCGGCTTCGGCCGCACCGGTGATGCCGGTGATCGAGACATAATAGACAAAGCCCGAGGTGTTCTGCAGCACTCTCGGCAGGCGCTTGTCATCTGTGGTGGGCGTTGCCAGCCGGATGAAGTTCAGCCCGGCCGCCTGCGCGGGCAAGCACAGCTCGTCATCTTCCTCGGGCGGCAGGTCTACGACGATCAGGCCGTCGATGCCGGCCTCTTTGGCGTCGGCCAGGAACTTGTCCACACCGCGGCTGTAGATCGGGTTGTAATAGCCCATTAGTACGATCGGGGTGGTGTCATCGGTTGCCCGAAATGCCTTGGCCAGATCCAGCGTGCGCTGCAGCGTCATGCCACCGTCCAGCGCCCTTTGACCAGCCGCCTGAATGGTGGGGCCGTCCGCCATCGGGTCGGTGAAGGGCAGGCCCAGTTCGATCACGTCCACGCCGGCACCCGGCAGGCCGCGAACGATCTCAAGCGAGGTGTCATAGTCGGGATCCCCGGCCATGATATAGGCGACAAAGGCCTTCTTCCCTTCGGCTTTGAGGGCGGCGAACTTGGCGTCGATACGGGTCATGGACGATCCTTGCATACAGATTTGGACCTGATGTGCAGAAACTTTGGCCGAAAATCAATCCCGTCCTGAGCGGTGGGGTCAGAAGTTCAGATGATACCGCAGCAACAGCGCGTTCACGCCGGGGTTTTCCTCTTGCGTGCTGGCGTTCGATTTGTGGGTCACGGCCAGCGATATTTCATTGCCGTTGTTCAACGTATAGCCCAGCCCGAAAAGGCTTCGGATTTCGAAGCTCCCGCCCAGGTCGTTCAACTCGTTGGCTTCGCTGTAGAAACCCGGCATCACGCTGCCTTCCACGAACCATCTGTCGGCAAAGGAATAGATCCCGATCACCCCGGCGCCGATATGTGTGTTTCCATCCTCGTCCACCGACAGCGCGGCCCCGAGCGCAGCGCTGAAGCGGGTGGCGTCGTGAAATGGCCGGTGCTGGTATTCGAGGGAAAAGATCGCCTGGTCAATCGAGCTGCTGTCCGAATAGTCGGCGTAGCCGGCGCCGAAAATCACCGACTGCGCCTGCGCGGCTGTTGAAAAGGCCAGAAAAGCGGCGCTTGAAAGGAGGTTTTTCATAGGGATGTTCGCTGTTGATATTCGTTACAAAGTTAAAGTTTGACACTATTCTCTCGTGTTCAATGTCAACAAGCACACGTTTTCCCTACATTTTCGTGATGTTGCAGATTGGACTCAGGGCCAGCTGCCACGGGTGCCTTGCGCATCGCACCGGACCCGCATAGAAGCAGCCCGCGAATGGCATCAGGAGGCCGTCATGGGCTTTAAAATGGGTATCGTGGGTCTGCCGAATGTCGGCAAGTCGACCCTGTTCAACGCGTTGACCAAGACCGCGGCCGCGCAGGCGGCGAATTTCCCGTTCTGCACGATCGAGCCCAATGTGGGTGACGTGGCCGTTCCCGATGCGCGTCTGGACAAGTTGGCTGCGATCGCCAAATCGAAGCAGATCATCCCGACGCGTATGACGTTCGTGGATATTGCGGGCCTGGTCAAAGGCGCTTCGAAAGGTGAGGGGCTGGGGAACCAGTTTCTGGCCAACATTCGCGAAACCGATGCCATCGCTCATGTATTGCGCTGTTTCGAAGATGGTGACGTGACCCATGTCGAAGGCAAGGTCGATCCGGTGGCCGATGCCGAGACCATCGAGACCGAACTGATGCTGGCCGATCTGGAAAGCATCGAAAAGCGTCGCGCCAACCTCGTACGCAAGCTCAAGGGCAACGACAAGGAGGCGCAGCAGCAAGACCGGTTGCTGGCCACCGCGCAAGAGATGCTGGAAAGCGGCAAGCCCGCCCGTTTGGTCGAGGTGTCCGACGAGGATGCAAAAGCCTGGAAGATGCTGCAGTTGCTGACTACCAAGCCGGTCTTGTATGTCTGCAATGTCTCGGAAGAAGACGCGGCCGAAGGCAATGAATATTCCGCGCGTGTGGCCGAGATGGCCGCGGCGCAGGGCAATGCCCATGTCATCATCAGCGCCAAGATCGAAGAAGAGATCAGTCTGCTGGAGCCTGAAGAGGCGCAGATGTTCCTCGAAGAGATGGGGCTCGAAGAACCGGGCCTCGATCGACTGATTCGTGCGGGGTACGACCTGCTCAAGCTGGAAACCTATTTCACGGTTGGCCCGAAAGAGGCGCGCGCCTGGACCATTCGCAGGGGCACTGCGGCACCTCAGGCGGCCGGTGTCATCCACGGCGACTTTGAAAAGGGCTTCATCCGCGCCGAGACAATTGCCTATGATGATTTCGTGGCGTGCAATGGCGAACAGGGCGCCAAAGAGGCCGGGAAGATGCGTGCAGAAGGCAAAAGCTATGTCGTCAAGGATGGCGACGTGATGCACTTCCTCTTCAACACTTGATCTCGAAACAGCTTTTCTGGGCCGGCATTGGCGGTATCTTGAGGTATCGCTCCTGTCCGCCCGAGGCCCGCACGTGTTCGAAATCCGCGATCTGCAGTTGCTCAGCGCCTTGGCGCGTCACCGCCATTTTGCCAAGGCGGCCGAGGAGTGCGGTATTTCGCAGCCCGCGTTCTCGATGCGTATCCGCAACCTCGAGGATCGGCTTGGCGTGTCCATCGTCCGCCGTGCGAACCGCTTTCAGGGCCTGACCGAAGAGGGCGAGATGATCGTCCGCCGCGCTCGCCGCATACTGGATGACGCCAAAGCGCTCGAGCAGGAGGTGCAGGCGATCAAGGGCGAGATCACCGGTACACTGATCCTGGGCGTGATCCCGACCGCCATCGCGTTTACTGGCCGCTTGGTTAAGCGGCTGCAGCAGGCGCATCCGCGTATCCTGTCGCGGATCGAGACGATGTCGGCCACGGCAATCCAGCACCGCCTGGACGAAGGCAGCCTGGATGCCGGCATCACCTATGGCGACAGCATCGGCACTGACCTGCGCTATGTGCAGCCTTTGTACGAGGAAACCTATGTTTTGCTCATCCCCGAGCATATGACGCAGGGCAAGGGCCCGATCCCGTGGGCGCAGGTCGCCGAGTTTCCGCTCAGTTTGCTGGAGCCTCAGATGCAGAACAGGCGCATCCTCGACAGGATATTTGCCGAACAGGGGTTGCATCCGCGTGTGGTGGCCGAAACCAGCGGGTTTACTGCCTCGATGGTCATGGCGCGTGAGGGGCTGGCGGCGACGGTCGTACCACGGGTTCTGGTACGGGCGCTCGGCGATTTGAAAGGCACGCGTGTCCTGCCTCTGGTTGATCCTGTGGTCAGCAAGCCGATCTGTCTGGCGACGCTGGCGCGGGATCCAGAATTGCCCACCGTTGGGGCATTGCGGCAGGTCGTGACGTCTTTGCGGTGATAAACTGTCGTTATCGTGCGATTGGTTTTTGCGATTTGACGATATGCTACTCTGATGAGAGACGAGGCTCGATCGGAGGGCATCATGGCACCATTGGATACCAAGCCATCAGGCGCGCCAAAGGGCGTCTGGAAGTCAGGTAAAGGCAAGGGGCGGCACACGCCCAAGGGCCGTCAGTTCACGGACGAGGCGCAGGCCGAGATTCAGCGCCTGCTGGGCGACCGCCCGCGCCGCCGCGACCTGCTGATCGAGTTTCTGCATCTGATCCAGGACACGCACGGCCATATCAGTTCCGACCACATCGCCGCGTTGGCCGTCGAGATGCGGATCGGTCAGGCCGAGATCTACGAGACCGCGACTTTCTATGCCCATTTCGACGTGGTGAAAGAGGGTGAAACTCCTCCCCCGGCTCTGACGATCCGCGTCTGCGACTCACTGTCCTGTGAAATGGCTGGCGCACAACAGCTGAAGAAGGCGCTGGAGGATGGGCTGGACCCGTCCGAGGTGCGCGTTCTGCGCGCGCCCTGCATGGGGCGCTGCGACACCGCGCCGGTGCTGGAAATCGGGCATAACCATATCGACCACGCGACCCCCGAAAAGGTGCAGGCCGCCGTCGCGGCGGGCGACACCCACGCTCATCTGCCCGACTATGAGACCTTTGCGACCTATGTCGAAAGCGGCGGTTACGCCAAACTGAAAGAACTGCGCGAAGGTGGCGACTGGGAAGAGGTTCAGGAACAGGTTCTGGCCTCGGGCCTGCGGGGCCTCGGCGGTGCCGGTTTCCCGTCGGGCAAGAAATGGGGTTTTGTCCGCATGAATGACGGCCCGCGCTATCTGGCCGTGAACGGGGATGAGGGCGAGCCCGGCACCTTCAAGGACCGCTATTACCTGGAGCGCACGCCGCATGTTTTCCTCGAAGGCATGCTGATCGCCGCCTGGGCGGTCGAGGCACAGACCTGCTTCATCTACATGCGCGACGAATACCCGGCGGTACTCGAGATCCTGCGGCGCGAGATCGCGGCGCTGGAACAGGACGGGATCGTCGAGAAAGGCTATATCGACCTGCGCCGCGGTGCGGGTGCCTATATCTGCGGTGAAGAATCCGCGATGATCGAGTCGATCGAGGGCAAGAAGGGCCTGCCCCGCCACCGCCCGCCTTTCGTGGCGCAGGTCGGCGTTTTCGGCCGCCCGACGCTGGTGCACAATGTCGAGACGCTCTACTGGGTCTCGAAGATCTGCCGGGAAGGCCAGGAAATCCTCAGCTCAGTCGAAAAGAATGGCCGCAAGGGCCTGCGCAGCTATTCGGTTTCGGGCCGGGTGGCCAAGCCGGGCGTCTACCTGCTGCCGGCAGGCTCGACCATTTTGGACGTGATTGATGCCGCCGGGGGCATGGCCGAGGGCCACGTCTTCAAGGCGTATCAACCGGGCGGGCCGTCTTCGGGCCTGCTGCCCGCGTCGATGGACGACATCCCGTTGGACTTCGACACTCTGCAACCGCACGGCACCTTCATCGGGTCCGCCGCAGTGGTTGTCCTGTCCGATCAGGACACGGCCCGCGATGCGGCGCTGAACATGCTGCGCTTCTTCGAAGACGAAAGCTGTGGCCAGTGTACGCCCTGCCGGGCGGGCTGCGAGAAGGCAGTCAAGCTGATGCAGGCCGACAAGTGGGACACCGACCTGCTGGAGGACCTGTGCCAGGTGATGGGCGATGCCTCGATCTGCGGTCTGGGGCAGGCGGCCCCGAACCCGATCCGCCTGGTCATGAAACATTTCGCAGACGAGATTTGAGGGAGACAGCCATGCTTGACGCAAGCGAAACCAAGACCGTCACCTTCAACCTGAACGGCGAAGACGTGACCGTGCCCGAAGGCACCACGATCTGGGAAGCGGCCAACGGGAAGGGTCTGGTCATCCCGCATCTGTGCCACAAGCCCGCGCCGGGCTATCGCCCCGACGGCAACTGCCGCGCCTGCATGGTCGAGGTCGAGGGCGAGCGCACGCTGGTCGCCTCGTGCATCCGTCCGGCGGCTGAAGGAATGGTCGTGAAAACCGACACCGACCGCGCCGAGAAATCGCGCGCGCTGGTGATGGAACTGCTGGTGGCCGACCAGCCCGAACAGCCGCATGATGCCTCGAGCCATTTTTGGGACATGGCCAAGCTGAACGATGTCAGCGACAGCCGCTTTCCGGCGAAAGAGCCCGAGAAGATCCCTCTTCTGGATGACAGCCATGTGGCGATGCGGGTCAATCTGGATGCCTGCATCAACTGCAACCTCTGCGTCCGTGCCTGCCGCGACGTGCAGGTGAATGACGTGATCGGCATGGCCGGCCGCGGGCATACCGCCCAGGTGGTGTTCGACCAGAACGACCCGATGGGTGACTCAACCTGCGTGGCTTGCGGCGAATGCGTTCAGGCTTGCCCCACCGGCGCGCTGATGCCCGCCACCGTGCTGGACGACCAGCAGCGCGGCGACAGCAAGGATTACGATTCCGAGACCGAAAGCGTCTGCCCCTTCTGCGGGGTGGGCTGCAAGGTCAGCCTCAAGGTCAAGGACGGCAAGGTCAAATATGTCGAGGGCATCAACGGCCCAGCCAATGAAGGCCGCCTGTGCGTCAAGGGCCGGTTCGGGTTCGACTACATCCACCACCCGCACCGCCTGACCAAGCCGCTGATCCGGCGCGAGGATGCGCCGCCCAAGGGGTTGAACGTCGATCCTGCCGACTGGAGCACCCATTTCCGCGAGGCCACCTGGGACGAAGCGCTGGACCTGGCCGCCAAGGGGCTGATGAAGCTGCGGAGTGAGGATCCGCGCAGCGTTGCGGGCTTTGGCTCGGCCAAATGCACCAACGAAGAGGCCTATCTGTTCCAGAAGTTCATCCGGCAGGGCTTTGGCCACAACAACTTGGACCATTGCACGCGGCTGTGCCACGCCTCGTCGGTGGCGGCGCTGATCGAGAACGTGGGCTCGGGCGCGGTGACCGCGACCTTCAACGAGATCGAGAACGCCGATGTCGCGATCATCATCGGCGCCAACCCGATCGAGAACCACCCCGTCGCAGCCACCTATTTCAAGCAGTTCGCCAAGCGCGGCGGCAAGCTGATCGTGATGGACCCGCGCGGCGTGGGCATGCGCAAATTCGCGACCGAGATGCTGCAGTTCCGGCCCGGTGCCGATGTCTCGATGCTGAACGCGATCATGAACGTGATCGTCGAGGAAGAGCTGTATGACAGCCAGTACATCCACCGCTGGACCGAGAACTGGGAGGCCGAGAAGGAGCACCTGCGCCAGTTCACCCCCGAGAAGATGGCCCCGATCTGCGGCATCGAACCGGATCAGCTGCGCCGCGTGGCCCGGATTTTCGCCAATGCGAATGCGGGTCTGATCTTCTGGGGCATGGGCGTCAGCCAGCATATCCACGGCACCGACAATTCGCGCTGCCTGATCAGCCTTGCGCTGATGACGGGCAATTTGGGCAAGCCGGGTGCGGGCCTGCACCCGCTGCGCGGGCAGAACAACGTGCAGGGGGCCTCGGATGCCGGCCTGATCCCGATGTTCCTGCCTGACTACCAGTCGGTCACCGACGACGCCGTGCGTGCCAAGTTCAGCCAGGTCTGGAACTCGGGCGATTTCTCGAACGAGAAGGGCTTGACCGTGACCGAGATCATCGACCACGCCTATGCGGGCAAGATCAAAGGCATGTACATCCTGGGCGAAAACCCGGCCATGTCCGACCCCGACGTGCACCACGCCCGCGAGGCGCTGGCCAAGCTGGATCTGATGATCGTGCAGGACATCTTTTTGACCGAGACGGCGAACTATGCCGACATCATCCTGCCGGCCTCGGCGCTGTATGAAAAGAACGGCACGGTATCGAACACGAACCGTCAGGTGCAGCGCGTGCGCCCCGCGGTACCGCCGCCGGGCCAGGCGCGCGAGGACTGGGCGATCACCGTCGATCTGGCAAAGCGCATCGGGCTGAACTGGGATTACACGGATGTTTCGCAGGTGTTCAACGAGATGAAGCTGACCATGGCTTCGCTGGACAACATCACATGGGAGCGGCTCGAGACCGAGAGCATCACCTATCCGTCGCTGTCCGAGACCGATCCGGGCCAGTCGATCGTGTTCGGAGACGGCTTCCCGCGCCCGGATGGCCGTGCGAAATTCACCCCTGCCAGCATCATTCCTCCGGATGAGGCCCCGGACGAGGAATTCCCGATGATTGCCACCACAGGACGGCAGCTGGAACACTGGCACACCGGGTCCATGACCCGTCGTGCCAAGGTTCTGGACGCGGTCGAGCCCGAGGCGAACTGTTCGATGAATCCGCGTACGCTCAAGCTGATGGGGATCGAACCCGGCGAGATGGTGCGTCTGACCACCCGGCGCGGCTCGATCGAGATCATGGTGCGCGCCGACCGGGCGATCGCCGAGGACATGGTGTTCATCCCCTTCGCCTATGTCGAAGCGGCGGCGAACATCCTGACGAACTCGGCCATCGACCCCTATGGCAAGATCCCCGAGTTCAAGTTCTCGGCCATCCGTGTTGAAAAGATCGAGGACGCCATCGCGGCCGAGTAACGACTGCCACCACTCACCAAAACCTTGAAAAGGCGGGCCTACATGCCCGCCTTTTTCTTGGCTTGACAGATGCTTGCAGCCAGCCAACCCTTGAGCCGCGCAATCCCGGAGGAGTTCATGGCCCGCCGTTTCGTCGATCTGTCCGTCCCGCTGGAAACCGGCATCGTGTCGGACCCACCGATCATGCTGCCGCAGATCGAATACATGAGCCACGACCAGACGGCCGAGCAGGTGATGGCATTTTTCCCCGGCCTGAAAAAAGAGGACCTGCCCGGCGGCGAGGGCTGGGCCATCGAACGGCTGCAGATCGCCACCCACAACGGCACCCATCTGGACGCGCCGTACCACCACCACTCGACCATGAACCGGGGCGAGCGGGCGATCACCATCGACGAGGTGCCGCTGGAGTGGTGTATGAACCCGGGCGTGAAGTTGGATTTCCGGCATTTCGAGGATGGCTACGTCGTCACCGCCGCCGATGTCGAGGCCGAGCTGAAGCGGATCGGGCATGACCTGCAACCGCTGGATATCGTCGTGGTCAACACCTCCGCCGGCACCTGCTATGGCCAGCCGGATTACCTGATGAAAGGCTGCGGAATGGGGCGCGAGGCCACGCTGTACCTGACCGAGCGCGGCGTACGGGTGACCGGCACCGACGCCTGGAGCTGGGACGCGCCCTTTCCGCTAACCGCGCAGGAATACGCGGAAACCCATGATCCCTCGATCATCTGGGAGGGGCATCGCGCGTCGATGGAGATCGGCTATTGCCACATGGAGAAGATGACCAATCTGGAAAGCCTGCCGCCCACGGGGTTCGAGATCTCTTGCTTTCCGTTCAAGATTAAGGGCGCCTCGGCCGGGTTCGTCCGCGCGGTGGCGATCTTCGAGGAGGACAGTGCGCAATGACCCCGCAATCCGAGCCTTTGGGCGGCCATGACGGACCGTACCCCGCGCCGGTCGAAATCACCGGTTTCACGGTTCGGCCAGACTGGATCGATTACAACAGCCACATGAATGTGGGGTATTACGGCGTGGTGTTCGATCTGGCCTTTGAACGGCTGCTGGTCGATCATCTCGGCCTGGGCGAACCACAGGTCGCGGCGCTGAGGCAGGGGCCGTACATCCTGCAATCGCATCTGCATTTCCTGCGCGAGGTTCGCGAGGGTGAGGCGCTGGTGTTCCGGTTTCGGATGCTGGACGCCGATCACAAGCGTGGTCACTATTTTGCGCAGATGGTGTCGGCCGAGGATGGCGTGGTCTGTGCCACCCAAGAGGCCCTGTTCATGAATGTCAGCCACACAACAGGCCGGTCGGAACCCTATCCGGACTGGGCCGCGGCGCGGCTGGCGCGAATGGTGTCCGACCATGCCACATTGCCCCCCGAGCCGCAGATCGGCAGACCAATCGGCATTCGGCGCAAATAGCCCGGGGATGGCCTTTGTTGCCAGAATTCCTGGAGCGGGCTACGCTGACCACCCGGTTCGGGCTTGGTCACGGGAGGGCAACCAAATGCGGATCTTAAGGAAATGCGCGCAGGCGCCAGCCTGCATATTGGCGGCATCGCTGATCGTCTTGCCTGCGTCAGCCGCTTTGGCGGAGAAGAAGGAAGAAGACGCGCTGAAGGGTGCCCTGATCGGCGCCGGCGTCGGAGCGTTGATCGGAGATGGCAAAGGCGCGGCCGCAGGTGCGGTTGTCGGAGCAATCATTGGGGCAAACCGCAAGTGACGGGGGTGTCCATGACTGACCGCCTTCAGAAAGGAGCCCTGATGCGACTGCTTGATTTCAAACCTGTTCTGGCTGGCTTGATCCTTCTCCCGTCCATCGGCACGGCGGACGAGGCCGCCGACCAGATGGCGCAAGACGCGCTTCCGCTGATGTACCACACCTGCGCTTCGGTCATCGAAGAGGCTGATGGGAATGATGAATACGTTTTCGACGTCGTCAGAAAGATGACCGCTCTTTCGCTCTACAACCGTCAGGTTGATATCGAAGAGTTTGCATCCTCGGACGAAGAAAAGGCCAAGCTACGTGAGGCTTTTCTTTCAGCGTTGACCGAAGGCTGCGCAGGCGATGAGGATGCCCTGTTGGGCGGTGTCGTCGACGATGCCGTTAGATCAACGCTTGGGCTGTAGGGGGCGGGCTCAATAGTGCGGTGGGCGCTCGTCGCCCAGAATGACCCCGCCGGATCCTTCCTGCGCACGTTCGGCTTCGCGCTGCATCAGCATAGCGACGTGGCGGGTCAGGCGATCGATCTCGTCCTGCTGCTTGGCGACGACCATGCTCAGGTCATCCACGGTGCGGGTCAGGTGGGCGATTTTCTCTTCCAGATGCTGCATCGATGGGGCTCCTGTGATCTGGTGCGGTCATACCGCTGTGGCGCGCGCAATGCCAGCGCTGGCTTGCCCCGACCCAGACCATGGGATAGACCGCGCGCGCAAGTGATGAAATCCCAAGGACGCCCCACATGGCCAAGCCCAAGAAACAGCCCCGCCCCAAGGCCGTCACGCCGAAAGGGTTCCGCGACTATTTCGGCCAGGAAGTCACGCAGCGCACCGAGATGCTGCGGACGATTGCGGACGTCTATCATCGCTATGGGTTTGATGCGCTGGAAAGCAGCGCCGTGGAAACGGTCGAGGCGCTGGGCAAGTTTCTGCCCGATGTCGATCGCCCGAACGAAGGCGTGTTCGCCTGGCAAGAGTTTGACGAAGGCGGCAACGGCGACTGGATGGCGCTGCGTTATGACCTGACCGCGCCGCTGGCCCGGGTCTATGCCCAACACCGAAACGACCTGCCCACACCCTATCGCCGCTATGCGATGGGTCCGGTCTGGCGCAACGAAAAGCCGGGGCCGGGGCGGTATCGCCAGTTCTATCAGTGTGATGCGGATACTGTGGGCACGGCCAGCATGGCTGCCGATGCCGAGATCTGCGCCATGCTGTCGGATACGCTGGAAACCGTGGGCATCCCGCGCGGCGACTATCTGGTGCGGGTCAACAACCGCAAGGTCCTCAACGGCGTGCTCGAGGCCATGGGCCTGGGCGCGGACGCGGCGGCGCGCGATGACGTTCTGCGCACCATCGACAAGTTCGACAAAGTGGGCGAGCAGGGCGTGCGCGAGTTGCTGACCAAGGGCCGGCTGGATGCCTCGGGCGCGTTCATCGAGGGTGTTGGCCTGTCCGACGATCAGGCCGAGCCGGTGATCGCCTTCCTGACATCCAAGGCTGATGACGCCGCCGGAACGCTGGCCAACCTGCGCGCGGCCGTGGGCGACAGCAAGATCGGCGCCGAAGGCATCTCGGAATTGGAACAGATCGGCGAGCTGCTGGCCGCGGGCGGCTATGGTGCCGATCGCATCCAGATCGACCCCTCGGTCGTGCGTGGGCTGGGATACTACACCGGTCCGGTTTACGAGGCCGAGCTGACCTTCGAGATCTTTGACGAAAAGGGCCGCAAACGGCAGTTCGGGTCGGTCTCGGGTGGCGGGCGCTATGATGATCTGGTCAAGCGCTTCACCGGGCAGGAAGTGCCCGCGACGGGCATCTCGATCGGGGTCGACCGGTTGCTGGCCGCGCTGCGCGAGAAAGGTCGGATCAAGTCACATGACACCGGGCCGGTCGTCGTGACCGTGATGGACCGGGACCGCATGGCCGACTATCAGGCGATGGTGGCCGAGTTGCGCAATGCCGGCATCCGCGCCGAGGTTTATTTGGGTAACCCCAAGAATTTCGGCAATCAGCTGAAATACGCAGACAAGCGCAACTCGCCCGTCGCGGTGATCGAGGGCGGGGACGAGAAGGACCGCAGCGTGGTTCAGATCAAGGACCTGATTCTGGGCGCCAAGATCGCCGAAAGCGCCACGCTTGAGGAATGGAAGGAACGCCCCAGCCAGTTTGAGGTGCCGCGCGGCGATCTGGTCGCCAAGGTGCGCGAGATTCTGGACAGTCAGGACTGAGCCATGCCCAACCGATCCCAGATTCAGGCCCGGGCCGCGATGATGCGCGTGCGATTCGAGGCCGCCGGGGCGCAGGTCGTCGACCCGCCGCTGCTGCAATCGGCCGAGACGCTGCTGGACCTCTACGGCGAGGATATCCGCGCGCGCGCCTATGTCACCTCGGACGCGCTGCGCGGCGAACAGATGCTGCGCCCGGATTTCACTCTGCCGGTGGTGCAGATGCACATGCGCGACGGGGCCGAACCGGCGCGTTATACCTATTCGGGCGAGGTTTTCCGGCGTCAGGAACATGACTCCGACCGCGCCAATGAATACATCCAGGTGGGCTACGAGGTCTTTGAACGCGACGATCCGGCAGGGGCCGATGCCGAGGTATTCTCGCTATTTGCCCTGCAATTGCGGGGTCTGCCGTTGCGCGCGGCGACCGGGGACATCGGCATTCTGACCGCAGCCGTTCAGGGCCTGCGCACCTCCGACCAACGCAAGGCCGCGCTGATGCGCCACCTGTGGCGTCCGCGCCGGTTCCGGGCTCTGCTGGACCGGTTCGCGGGTCGCAAGCCCGAGCCGGACCACCGCGCCGCGTTGCTCGCGGCGGCCGACCCGATGGCCTGCGACGCGCCGGTGATCGGTAAGCGCCGACCGGCCGAGATTGCCGCCCGTATCGACGCCCTGCGCGCCGACCGCGACACGCCGCCGATTTCCGACACGGAAATGGCCGGGCTGGACTCGCTGCTGGGCGTGCGCGAGACCATGCCCTATGCGCTGGAGCACCTGCGCGATATCGCCGTCGATCTACCTCAGATCATCCCCGCGCTGGACCGGCTCGAGGCGCGGATCGCCGCCCTGCAGGCGCGTGGCGTTGATGTCGGCAGGCTGGATTTCGAAGCCTCGTATGGGCGCACCTCGATGGAATATTACGACGGGTTCGTTTTCGGCTTCTACGCCGAGCGCCGCCCCGACCTGCCGCCCATCGCCACCGGTGGGCGCTATGATGCGCTGACGCGGCGGCTGGGCAACGGGGCCGAGATCCCGGCGGTGGGTGGCGTGCTGCGCCCCGACCTGATGCTGGAAATCGAGGAGGCGGGCCAATGACCCTGAAGCTGGGCGTGCCGTCCAAGGGGCGGCTGATGGAGAAAACCTTTGCCTGGTTCGCCCGCCACGGGATCGAGCTGTCGCGGGCCGGGTCCGACCGGGAATATGCGGGCAAGGTGGACGGGATCGAGGATGTCTCGCTGATCCTGCTGTCGGCCGGAGAGATCCCGCGTGAGCTGGCTGCCGGCCGTATTCATCTGGGCGTGACCGGCACCGATCTGGTGCACGAGAAACTGCCACGCTGGGAACAGCAGGTCGAAGAAATCGCGCCGCTGGGCTTTGGTCAGGCCGATCTGGTGATCGCGGTTCCGGCCTGCTGGGTCGATGTCGAGACGCTGGATGACCTGGACGCCGCCGCCGCCGCCTTTCGGGCCACGCATGGGCACCGCCTGCGGATCGCCACGAAGTACCACCGTCTGGTGCGCGAGTTCCTGACCGATTCCGGGGTTGCCGATTATACGCTGGTCGACAGCCAGGGAGCGACCGAGGGCACGGTGATGAACGAAACCGCCGAGGCGATTGCCGACATCACCACGACCGGCGAGACCCTGCGCGCGAACCACCTCAAGATCCTGTCAGATGGGTTGATCCTGCAATCGCAGGCCACTCTGTGGCGCAGCCGGGTTGCGGAGTACGGCGCCGCGGAAAAGGCCGCTCTGGCAGAAGTGATGCGCCGTCTGGGCTGAGGTCAGAGGACGCCGATCTCGGCCAACGCGCGGTTCAGATCCTCGGGCAGGGCGTCGTCCTGCGCGCGGCTTTCGGGCAGGTCTGCGGGGCTGTCCTCGGGTTTCAGATAGCGCCAGCCCTGAAACGGTCGTTTCTGTGCGCCTTGGGTGCGGTGAACCTGAGGGTCCAGCACGATGGCGCAGCGGCGGATGCCATCCTCACCCGTCACCTCGTCCAACCGCAAAATGCGCTGGCGGCACTGGATGACACCCTTGATGACCCAGAATATCGATCCGCCGTTCAGAATCTCGGCCTCGCGCTTGGGCCACATGCGCGTGATGTGGCGGGGCAGGCCGTCCGCGAAGCGCCGGCGATAGCTGTCCTGCCAGGCGATCAGGCTGTCCACGCTCTCGGACCCGACCGAGAGTTTCACGAGGTTGATGTAATTATCCACAGCTTTCCCACAGAGTCGTCCCACGGACTATCTTTATATTGTAGCTTACCGTTGCGCGCTATCAAGCTGTTGTGGTTCGGCGCGGATTTGGTCTAATCTGGATGCCTCTTTCAAGACAGGGAATCACCAATGAGCCGCTTTGCCGCCCCCATCGCCGAGCAGATATGGGACATGAAATACCGCTTCAAACAGGCGGATGGCACGCCGATCGACAAGTCGGTTGAAGATACGTGGCGGCGGATTGCGCGCGATCTGGCTCGGGTGGAAAAGGACCCCTCGCATTGGGAGCAGAAGTTCTACGAAGCGCTTGAGGATTTCAAATACCTGCCCGCCGGGCGCATCACGGCCGGAGCAGGCACCGCGCGGCAGGTGACCCTGTTCAACTGTTTCGTCATGGGCACGATCCCCGACAGCATGGGCGGCATCTTCGACATGCTGAAAGAGGCCGCGCTGACCATGCAGCAGGGTGGGGGGATCGGCTATGATTTCTCGACCATCCGGCCGCGCGGCGCGGATGTGCATGGGGTGGCCGCCGATGCCTCGGGGCCGCTGTCGTTCATGGATGTATGGGACGCCATGTGCCGCACGATCATGTCGGCGGGCTCGCGCCGGGGCGCAATGATGGCGACCATGCGCTGTGACCACCCGGACATCGAACAGTTCATCACCGCGAAATCCGACCCGGCCCGCCTGCGCATGTTCAACATGTCGGTGCTGGTGACCGATGCCTTCATGGAGGCGGTCAAGGCCGATGCTTCGTGGGATCTGGTCTTTGACGGCAAGGTCTATCACACGGTGCAGGCCCGTGATCTGTGGAACAAGATCATGCAGGCCACCTATGACTATGCCGAGCCGGGCGTGATCTTCATCGACCGGATCAACCAGGCCAACAACCTGAGCTATGCCGAGACCATCGCCGCCACCAACCCGTGCGGCGAGCAGCCCCTGCCGCCCTATGGCGCCTGTCTGTTGGGTTCGATCAACTTGGCACGGCTGGTGTCGGCACCGTTCGAAGACGCGGCCCAACTGGACGAGGCCGCGTTGCAGGAGCTTGTCGCAACGGCCGTTCGCATGATGGACAACGTGGTGGATGCCTCGAAATTCCCGCTGCCACAGCAGGCTGCCGAGGCGCAGGCCAAGCGCCGCATCGGTCTGGGCGTGACCGGGTTGGCGGATGCTCTGTTGATGCTGGGCCTGCGCTATGGCTCGGACGAGGCGGCGCGTCAGACCGAGCGCTGGCTGCACGCGATCGCCCGCGCCGCGTATCTGGCGTCGGTCGACTTGGCCAAAGAAAAAGGGGCCTTTCCCCTGTTCGATGCCGAGAAATACCTTGCCAGCGGCACCATGCAGCAGATGGATGACGATGTACGCCAGGCCATCCGCGACCATGGGATCCGCAATGCGCTACTGACCTCGATCGCACCCACTGGGACGATCTCGCTCTATGCGGGCAACGTGTCGTCGGGGATCGAGCCGGTCTTTGCCTATGCCTACACCCGCAAGGTGCTGCAGAAGGACGGCTCGCGCACCGAGGAAGAGGTGGTGGACTATGCCGTTCAGATGTGGCGCGACAAGTTCGGCGACGTGGAACTGCCCGACTATTTCGTGAACGCCCAGACCCTGACCCCGGCCGAGCATGTCAAGATGCAGGCGGCGGCGCAGAAATGGATCGACAGCTCGATCTCAAAGACGATCAACTGCCCCGAGGACATCTCATTCGATGCCTTCAAGGACGTGTACTTGCAGGCTTGGGACATGGGCTGCAAGGGCTGCACCACCTATCGCCCGAACGACGTGACCGGTTCGGTCCTGACCGTTTCGGAGAGCGACGACAAAGTGCCGGGCGAGAGCGCCGATGCCCCGCACGAGGTGGATGGCGGTGACGTGATCTACATGTCCGAACCGCTGGATCGTCCGCAATCGCTTGAAGGGTCGACCTACAAGTTGAAATGGCCCGACAGCGAGCACGCGATCTATCTGACGATCAACGACATCGTCATTGGTGGTCGGCGGCGTCCGTTCGAAGTGTTCATCAACTCGAAGAACATGGAGCATTACGCCTGGACGCTGGCCCTGACCCGGATGATCTCGGCCGTGTTCCGGCGCGGTGGTGACGTGTCCTTTGTTGTCGAAGAGCTGAAGGCCGTATTCGACCCGCGCGGCGGGGCCTGGGTGCAGGGCAAGTACATCCCCTCGATCCTGGCGGCGATCGGAGGCGTGATCGAGCAGCACATGATCGCGATCGGGTTTCTCGAAGGCGAAGGCATGGGGCTGAAGTCTGACCCGCAGGCGCAGGTGGTCAACATGGACGCACCACGCGGCAAGGCCTGCCCGTCTTGCGGCCAGTATGACATGGTGATGATCGAGGGCTGCATGACCTGCCGCAGCTGCGGACACTCGAAATGCGGTTGACGAATGCCACATAACTGTCGTTAAAGTTGTATTGTGTTTCGCCGGAGTCTCAATTTGATTTGACTCTCCGGCAACATTCTCGTGAAAGCTGCAATTCCGTCTCTTTTCCGCCGGATTCATCGTTGATACACACGCTAGTGTACGGGGTGATGAGTTTGAAAGGTCGGGCGGGCAGATGACAGCCGGGTATAACGGTCGCGTAGCAGTATTTTGGTCCCAGACGGAAATTGACGGGCTTGAAGCAGCGCCTGTGGCAGATTTGGCCATTGGAGCGTCTTGGTCGTGGCATGGGTGCATGACACGCTTGCCGGATTGTGACGCGGAATATTCCGTGAAGACTGGACATGATCAGGCGTTGATGGCGTTGGCCGGGCATGGCCCCGAAGCCGCAACGCTGAAGCCGATCGCCACGCTTGCAGTTATCTCATTGACGAATGGGGCGCAGACCTACGAGGCCGAGTTGACGTTGGTCGAAGGTCAGAAGGACGCGGTTCTTCTGTTCGAAAATAGCTGCCCCTCGCGGGGTCAGGACTTCTGGGTGAGCGCCGTCGAAGAATATGCCGACGCAAGCCAATCGGGTGCGGGCAACGTTGTTTCCTTCCCCACGCATCGCAGGTCAACGGAGCAAACGTTGGTTCTTGCGCCGCACATGACGGCGACCGCCGCTGAATAAACGGCCCATTCCCTAGGAACTATTTCTTCGTCCACGCATCGCAGCGTGTTGACTCTGGTCTGTCCGCAGATATAAGCGCGGCTTCATTGGTGTTGGTGGCCCTCGCAAGGGGATGCCTGTCATGGGGGAAACCTCAAGAGGACAACGCCCTTCATAGTGGCCTGTCAGGGCCTCGACCTTAAGAAGGAGATCAGCCGTGACCAAACGCACGTCTGCCAAGCACAAAATCGACCGCCGGATGGGCGAAAACATCTGGGGTCGCCCGAAATCCCCGGTCAACCGTCGTGAATACGGCCCTGGCCAGCATGGTCAGCGCCGCAAAGGCAAACTTTCGGACTTCGGTCTGCAGCTTCGCGCCAAGCAGAAGCTGAAAGGCTATTACGGCGACCTGACCGAAAAGCAGTTCCGCCGCATCTACGCCGAAGCCGTACGTGTGAACGGCGACACCGGTGAAAACCTGATCGGTCTGCTGGAGCGCCGTCTGGACGCTGTTGTCTACCGCGCCAAATTCGTGCCGACCGTGTTCGCCGCACGTCAGTTCGTGAACCACGGCCACGTCAAGGTGAACGGCAAGCGGGTGAACATCCCCAGCTACCGCGTCAAGGAAGGCGACGTGATCGAGGTCCGCGACAAGTCCAAGCAACTGGCCGTCGTTCTGGAAGCCGTTGGCCTGGCCGAGCGTGATGTTCCGGATTACCTGGAAGTTGACCACTCGAAGATGACCGCGACCTTCGTGCGCACCCCGTCGCTGGGCGACGTGCCGTACCCGGTCATGATGGAACCGAACCTGGTCGTCGAATTCTACGCGAAGAACTGATCTTCGCAGACAGTTTCAGAAAACGGGCCGTACCTGCGAAGGTGCGGCCCTTTTTCATGGCCAGCACTCAGATCGGCAGAGGGCGGTCTTCTGCGATGGCCTCCATCGCGAAATACGAGGTCACGCTGTCCAGTTCGACCTTCTCGATCAGGCGCTGATAGACTTTGTCATAGGTCGCCATATCCTGCGTCACGACCCGTAGCTGATAGTCGTAGTCGCCGCCGATCCGGTGGAAATCCACGACTTCTGGAATGGTCAGGACATGGCTGCGAAAGGCCTGCAGCCACTCGGCCGAGTGGTGCCGGGTCCGCAGCATCACGAAAACCACCAGATTCAACCCCAGTTTTTCGCGTGCTATCCGGGCTGTCGACCCTGTCAGGACGCCTGCGTCGTTCAGCGCCTTCAACCGCCGCCAGCAGGCGTTTTGCGACAGTCCGACTCGCTCGGCCAGTTCGCGCTGGGAAAGGGTCGCATCTTTTTGCAGTTCGCGCAGAAGGCGCTTGTCAATTTGATCTACCTTTTCATTCATTCCAGATCATATGACCCAAAAAATTAACAAATCAAGCAAAGATAGGTGAAGATTACTCGGCTAAAGTAGATCATATTGGAAATGCAATATGGAGCCAATGACATGACCCTGTCCCATTTTCGTGCAGAAATCCAAGCCGCCACTCACAATTCGACCCTGCGCGACGGGCTGATCGGAGAGAACGTTCTGATCCCGGGTCTTCATGGGGACGTGCCGCTTGTGTACGCGGACTACGTTGCGTCGGGCCGCGCATTGCGGCAGGTCGAGGATTTTGTGGCCCAGCATGTTTTGTCTTTCTATGCGAACAGCCACACCGAGGCCTCCTATTGCGGTTCCTACATGACGCGACTGCGCCGCGAGGCGCGCGCGGAAATAGCCCGCATCGTTGGCGCGAGGGGAGATGACGCGGTGATTTTCACCGGGTCTGGTGCCACTGCGGGACTCAACCGGCTGGTCAGTTTGATGGGAGTGCAAGAGGCTGACCAGCCGGTTGTCTTGATTGGCCCGTACGAGCACCATTCGAACATCCTGCCCTGGCGCGAGAGCAAGGCGCAGGTCATCGAGATCCCCGAAGGCCCCGAGGGCGGGCCGGACATGGCGGTGTTGAAACAGACGCTGATCGACCATGGGGACTCGGATCTGGTGATTGGGTCATTTTCGGCGGCGTCGAACGTTACGGGCGTGGTCACTGACCCCGATCCGGTGACGCGGCTGCTGAAACGGCACGGGGCGCGCGCGGTCTGGGATTACGCCGGGGGTGGGCCCTACCTGCCGATGGATATGGGGCCGGACGATGCGCGCAAGGATGCCATCGTCGTGTCTCCGCACAAGTTTCCGGGCGGGCCGGGGGCTTCGGGTGTTCTGATCGTGAACCAGAGCGCCGTGCGCCGCACCTGTCCCAGCTGGCCGGGCGGGGGCACGGTCAGCTTCGTTTCGCCCTGGCGCCACGACTACAGTACTGATCTGGCCACCCGCGAAGAGGCGGGGACCCCGAACGTGATCGGCGACATCCGCGCGGCCCTGGCCTTCATCGTCAAGGATGCCGTGGGCACCGACGAGATCGCCCGGCGCGAGGCGCTGTACAACCGCATGGCGTTGGATGGGTGGCGTGACAATCCACACCTGACCCTGCTGGGCGTGGACCACCCGCACCGCCTGCCGATCTTTTCCTTCCTGGTCCGCGACACTGCAGGGCAACCGGTGCACCAACAGCTGTTCACCCGGATGCTCAGCGACATCTACGGCATTCAGGCGCGCGGCGGGTGTGCCTGCGCCGGCCCCTATGCGCATCGGCTGCTGGGCATCGACAAGGCGGCCTCGGAAGCGCTGCACGCGGCGTTGTCGGCCGGTGAAGAGATGAAGAAACCGGGTTGGGTGCGGCTGAACTTCTCGTACATGATGACCGAGGACACGGTTCAGTTCATCATCGACAGCGTCAATGACCTGTCGCGCCGCACGCAGGAATACGCCCCGTTCTACGCCGCCGATCCGGCAACCGCCCGCTTCAAGGCGGCGTGACGGAATTGCCGCTTTTCCCAAGGCCTTGAGACCTGTATGAGGGGCGCAACCAACGGAGCCCCTCATGAACAAGATCACCCCGCAACCCGGCATCATGGATATCGCGCTGTATCAGGGCGGTCAGTCGCATGTCGAGGGCGTGGAAAACGTCATCAAGCTGAGTTCCAACGAAAACCCCTTTGGCCCCAGCCCCAAGGCGATCGAAGCCGTGCGCGACAGTGCCACGTTGCTGCATCGCTATCCGGTGACCGATCACTACAACCTGCGCGCCGCGATCGGCGAGCGGCACGGGCTGGACCCCGACCGGATCATTTGTGGCGTGGGCAGTGACGAAGTGCTGCAATTCGTGGCCCAGGCCTATGCCGGGCCGGGGGACGAGGTGATCCATACCGAGCATGGATTCTCGATGTACCCGATCATCGCCCGTATGGCCGGCGCGACCCCGGTCGAGGTGCCCGAGCGCGACCGCAAGGTCGATGTCGATGCGATCCTCGCCGCGGTGACCGACCGCACCCGGATCGTTTTCGTGACCAACCCGGGCAATCCGACCTCTACCATGATCTCGGACGCCGAACTGACGCGCCTGGCCGAGGGCCTGCCGCAGACCTGCCTGATGGTTCTGGACGGCGCCTATGCGGAATTCGTGGCGGGCTTTGACGGCGGCGCCGGTCTGGTGGACCGGTTCGACAACGTGATCATGACCCGGACCTTCTCGAAGATTTACGGGCTGGGCGGGATGCGGGTCGGCTGGGGCTATGCGCATCGCGAAATCATCGACGTGCTGAACCGCGTGCGCCAGCCCTTTAACCTGTCGCTGACGGCCATCGCCGCGGCCGAGGCCGCCGTGGCCGATGTGGAATACGTCGAGTTCTGCCGGGCTGAAAACGCGCGCCTGCGCGAATGGCTGTCGGCCGAGCTGGCCAAGATCGGCGTTCCGTCCGATCCGTCCTGCACCAATTTCATCCTCGCGCGGTTCGCGGATCAGGCCGAGGCCGAGGCCTGCGACGCCTATCTGCAATCGAAAGGTTTGATCGTGCGCCGGGTTGCGGGCTACAAGCTGCCCAACGCTCTGCGGATCACCGTGGGCGACGAAAAGGCCTGTCGCCGCGTGGTTGCGGCCATCACCGCGTTCAAAGGGGGCGCCGCATGAGCCAGATCTATGACCGCGTGGCGCTGATCGGGTTGGGTCTGATCGCCTCGTCGATGTACTGGGCGATCAAGCGCGCCGGGCTGGCGGGCGAGGTGACCGGCTATGCCCGGTCCGAGGCCACCCGGGACACCGCGCGGCGCATCGGTCTGTGCGACCGGGTCTGCGACACCGCGCAAGAGGCGGTCGCGGGTGCCGATCTGGTCGTGCTCTGCGTGCCGGTGGGCGCAATGGGCGCCGTCGCCAAAGACATCGCGCCGGTGCTCAAGCCCGGCGCAACCGTGTCGGATGTCGGTTCGGTCAAGCGGCACGTCATTGAAGACGTTGGCCCGCATATTCCTAAAGGCGTGCATTTCGTGCCCGCCCACCCGCTGGCCGGGACCGAGCATTCCGGCCCCGAATCCGGTTTTGCCGAGCTGTTCGACAACCGCTGGTGCCTGCTGGTTCCGGTTGAAGGGTCTGATCCCGAGGCCATCGTCCGCTTGCGCGCCTTGTGGGAAGGGATGGGATCCAATGTCGACGAGATGGATGCCGATCACCATGATCTGGTTCTGGCCGTCACCAGCCACGCGCCGCACCTGATCGCCTATACGATGGTGGGCGTCGCCGACGACCTGCGGCGCGTCACCGACTCCGAGGTCATCAAGTACTCGGCTGCCGGTTTCCGCGATTTCACCCGGATCGCGGCCTCGGACCCGACCATGTGGCGCGACGTGTTCCTGACCAACAAGGATGCGACGCTGGAAATCCTCGGCCGTTTCACCGAAGAGCTGTTTGCCCTGCAGCGCGCGATCCGCACGGGCGACGGTCAGCACCTGTTCGACTATTTTACCCACACCAGGGCGATCCGGCGCGGCATCATCGACGCGGGTCAGGACACCGACGCTCCTGATTTCGGGCGTGTGAAGGCCAAGTCATGAAACTGATCAAAGGCAAAGCTCTGTCGATGGTTGCGATGGTTTGGGCCGGCGCAGCCACTGCATCGGCCCCAGACACATCACTGGTTCCGGTTGCGCGGCCATCCCCGGCGGCAGAGCTGGTGCAGGCCGCTTATGTCCCGGCAAGTCCGGCGACGCCGATCGCTGTGCCTGCGAAGATGCGACCCGCGGTGCGGCCCGTATCTCCTCAGGTGTTGGTCGTGGCGGCACGCCCGGCCGACCTTCCGCTGCTTGGACCGGATACGTCGCTCAAACCCTATCTGCGGCCCGAGGCGTTGGAACAGCAAGTCCTGTTCAAAAAGCGAAAACTGCGCAAAGGATCAGTGTGCGGTGATATCGCCATTCAGGGCAAGGCCGTGGGCTCGGTTCCGGGCAAGATCAAAGCCTGCGGGATCAAGGATGCCGTCCAGATCACATCGGTGTCGGGCGTGGTTCTCAGCCGCCCATCCACGATGGATTGCGGTACGGCGATCGCCTTGAAAAAATGGGTCGACAAGACCGTCAAGCCGACGTTCAAACGGCGCGGCCCAGTAGTCGAACTGCAGGTTGCCGCACATTACGCTTGCCGTACCCGGAACAACCGGAAAGGTGCAAGGATCTCGGAACACGGCAAGGGTCGGGCCATTGATATCTCGGGGTTCAAAATGGCCGATGGCGAGGTGGTGACTGTTCTGGACGGTTGGCGTAAAAACCCCTCGAAGAAGCAGCTGACCAAGATCTGGCGCGGGGCGTGCGGGCCCTTCGGCACGGTGCTGGGCCCGAATTCAGACCGCTATCACCAGAACCATTTCCACCTTGATACCGCCCGTTACCGCAGCGGACCCTACTGCCGCTAACGCAGGATCAGACGCGGGGCCGGCCCCAACGGCAACGGTCCCAAAGCCACGAATCCGTCGCGGAAATTCAGCTGCAGGTCCAGCGCGTTGGGGTTGCCTCCGAGGCCGGCCAGCAGGTTCAACGCCCGCGTGACCGGATCAACGGCCTGATCGGACAAGGCACCTGCAGCGTTGGCCATGGCAATCATGTCACGCCAGTTCTCGGCTTTGACCGCAATCTCTCCAACCGGAATGCCCTGTTCATCAACCTCCAGTTCGCCGGTTGCAAACAGACGCAATTCGCCCCATTGCACCTCGGCAAGATGCAAGTCGATCAAACGAGGTTGAGGGCGACGTTCTTCCAGCGCGGAGCGGTCCCAGGTTTTGTCGAAGGTAACATTCATGTCCAGTTCAAGCGTCTCGAAGGCTTGGGGCAGCGAAGCAGCCGTTCGCATCAGCGCGCGCAGGTCTTCACCGGGCGTGAAGGCATCCGAACTGACCCCGATCGCATAGCTCTCGGGCTGGGTGCCTTGTTCCATGACCAGGGCAAGTGACTGACCGGCAGCCATGTCGGTTCCGTCCTGGGTCACCGACCAGTTGCCCGATGTCAGAGCCATCTTCTCCAACTCCAACGCGACGCCCGGACGCAGGTTCAGTTCCGCCTGAAGGCTGTCTGCCAGAATGATTGCGGTCTGGTCGAAATAGGACAGCCGCTGCGGCGTATCCGCAAAGCGCAAGATCTGTCGTCCGGGCCAGATGGCCGGGCTTTCGAATTCGATCCAATCCGCGCTCCAGGCTGTGCCATTCACCGGATCGGCCAGCGCGACACTGTTCAAGCGGGTCACGTGGTGCAGCGGAAACCCGGCGATTTCCACGTCGGAATAGTCGGCCTGCCATCCAAGATCCTGCTGATGCGCGAACCAACCGGTGATGGCGCTGCGCAGCCCATACCCGGCTATGGCCCAATACCCGCCCCAGAGGATGGCCAGAAATATGAACACTCGTACCAGTCGGCGCATCGCAAATGGCCCTTTTTCCTGCCTTGGAATTGATGTTTATAGGCCTAAACGGGCAAGGACCAGAACTATGACGATGTGGGTATTCGGATACGGGTCGCTGTTGTGGAATCCGGGCTTTCCGGTGGCCCGGCGCGAGCAGGCTACACTTCACGGCTATGCGCGGTCATTCTGCATGCGGTCGATCCATCACCGCGGAACCGAGGAGAACCCCGGACTTGTCTTGGCTTTGGACGAACACCCGGATGCCCATTGCAAGGGCTTGGCGCTGGCGGTCGAACCAGGCCATGAGGACCGCACCCTCGAGGAACTGCGCGAGCGTGAACTGATCTCGTCCGCCTACGTGGAGAAGATGCTGGATGTGCATCTGGACAGCGGCCAGACGGTGACGGCAGTGACCTATGTGATCGATCCCGACCACGTGCAGTATTGCGGGGGTCTGCCGCTGGAGGAGCAGGCGCAAATCATCGCGCAGGCCGTGGGCGGCCGCGGCCCCAACCCCGAGTATCTTTACAATACCGCTGAACACCTGTCCGAGATCGGGTTGCACGACCCGGATCTTGAGTGGTTGGCGCAACGGGTGCGCAGCCTGACCGCATAAACCCTTGGCCTTGCCACCAGATTTTCGATAGATTCGCCTCAGAGCAGGCAAAACCGGGAAAGACGCGCATGGCGCATGTACAGCAGGGCGCGAGACCGCATTTCTCGCAACCGATCCGTCAAATCGTGATGATGCTGATCGCCATCGGGCTGTCGGGCCTGGGCGTGTTCATGGCTCTGCCCTACGTGCTGCCGGTTTTTTATGCCAACCCCTATCTGAACGGATTCATCCTGCTGGTCTTTGTCATCGGCGTCGTGGCCTGTTTCTATCAGGTGACCCAGTTGATCGGTTCGGTTCGCTGGATCGAAGCGTTCGTGGGCGGCGTCGTGCGCGAAGACGCTAGTACACCGCAGCTGTTGGCCCCTCTGGCGTCGCTGCTTCGCGCACGCGGGGCGAAATCGCAGATCAGCTCGACATCGACCCGGTCGATCCTGGATTCGGTCGCGGAACGGGTCGAGGAAGAGCGGGAATTCACCCGCTACATCACCAACGTACTGATCTATCTGGGTCTTCTGGGTACGTTCTTCGGCTTGGCAACAACGGTTCCTGCAATTGTCGACACCATTCGCAGCCTGAACCCGCAAGAGGGCGAAGAAGGCCTGGCCGTATTCAATCGTCTGATGAGTGGCCTCGAATCCCAGCTGCAAGGCATGGGCGTGGCGTTCGGGTCCTCCCTGTTGGGGCTTGCCGGATCGCTTATCGTGGGTTTGCTCGAATTGTTCGCCGGCCACGGGCAGAACCGCTTCTACCGTGAGCTTGAGGAATGGCTGTCGTCGATCACGCGCGTCGGATTTGCCGCCGGAGATGAAGGCGGTGCGGAACTTGCGGTGCTGACCCCGGTCCTTGATTCCATGTCCGAGCAGATGGACGCGCTGCAGGACCTGTTCGCGGCCCAGGAGGCGGATCGCGCCGAGGTATCGGCCAAGCTGGGTGCATTGGTCGATGTCATCGCGGACATGAACCAACGACAGGCGGAAACCGAAGGGGTCACCGCCGCGCTCGAGCGGATCGCGTTGGGGCAGGACGCGCTGCTGGATCACATGCGTGAACATGGTGCGGGCGAGGGGATCGACGCCGAAAGCCGAATGCGGCTGCGGTCGATGGACGTGCAGCTTCTGCGCATTCTCGAAGAAATCTCGGCCGGTCGCCAGGACAGCATGAACGAACTGCGCAAGGATTTCGAGCTGCTGGTCAAGGCGCTGACGCTTCCGCGCGGGGCGGCGCGCCACACACCGGGCGGAGAATAACACATGGCCCTGTCTCGTCGAACCGGTCAGCGTTTCCAAGGCTCGGTTTGGCCCGGCTTCGTTGATGCAATCACGGGGCTGCTGATGGTTATGACCTTTGTGCTGACCATTTTCATGGTCGTGCAGTTCGTGCTGCGCGAAACCATCTCCGGACAGGAAGACGAGCTGACGGCCCTGTCGGACGAAGTGGCCGCCCTTGCGGATGCCTTGGGCCTGGAAGAGCGCGAGAACAGCCGTCTGCAGGCCCGGTTGGGGGCGCTGAACACGACGCTGTCGCAGGCCGAAGAGGATCTGAGCCAGGCGCAGGCCTTGATCTCGTCACTCACCTCGGAGCGAGACCAGCGCGCTACCGAGTTGGAAGAGGCGCAGACTCGTATCACGGGGTTCGAAGCGCAAGTTGCCGCGCTTTTGGCTGATCAGGCGCGCGCGCAGGGCGATATTGCCGAACTGGAATCCCAGCGCGAGCAACTGCTTTCCGAGCAGGAGGCATTGAACCTTGCCTTGGCACAAAGCCGTGCGGAGGTGGATGCCCAGGCCGAGGCCGCACGGCTGGCGGCTGCACGCCGCGAAGCGCTGGAGGCCTTGGTAGCCGACCTTGAGCAAGCGGACAGTGCGCGCGCGGCCCAGATCGCGGAATTGCAAAGCCAACTGACTGAAGAGGAAGCCGCCCGCGTCGCCGAGGCTGCTGCCGCTGAGGCACTGCGCAACAGATTGCAGAATGCGGATGCCGAATTGACGGCCATGACCCTGGCACTGGAAGAGCAGCGTAAACAGGCCGAGGAAACACTGACACTGTTGGCCGCCGCTCAGACGGCCAAAGCCGAGCTTGAGCGGCAATTCGGTGAGTTGAATGACGAAGAGCTCAAGGCTCAGCTTGAAGCAGCCCTTGCGGCGCGAACCGAAGCTGAGGCCGAGGCCGAAAGTCAGCGGACGCTGGCCGAGCAGCGTGACGCCTTGCTTGCCGTTGCCCGGGAAACGATCGCCACCGAAAAGGCTCTTTCCGCCAAGGCGCAACGCCAGACGGCCCTGTTGAACCAGCAGATCGCCGCATTGCGCGGCCAATTGGGGTCGTTGCAGGCGCTGCTGGATGACTACAAGGACAGGAATGCCGAGGCCGAGGTGCAAATTCAGACCCTTGGTCAGGACCTGAACGCGGCCCTTGCCCGGGCCGCTTCCGAAGAACGGCGCCGCCGCTTGTTGGAAGAGGCCGAACGCGTCCGCCTGGAGGCCGAGGCCGAGAAACTGGCCGGCCAGAATCAGGAACTTACGGCACAGGCCGAAGACCTGCAGCGGTACCGCTCCGAGTTCTTTGGTCGCCTGCGCGACGTACTGGGCAACCAGGAAGGCGTTCGGATCGAGGGCGACCGCTTCGTATTCTCGTCCGAGGTGCTGTTCCCACCCGGTTCGGCGGTTCTGTCCGAGGATGGCCGGCGCGAGGTCGCGAAAGTGGCGGGCATTCTGAGTGGGATTGCGGCGGACATTCCGCCCGAATTGAACTGGGTCATCCGGGTCGACGGTCACACGGACAATATCCCGCTGAACGGAACAGGACGGTATCGAGACAATTGGGAGCTCAGCCAAGGGCGGGCGCTGTCGGTCGTGCGCTACATGGTCGAACAGTTGGGCATTCCGCCGGAACGTCTGTCAGCAAACGGATTTGGAGAGTTTCAACCTGTCGATACGGCGGACACTCCGGAAGCGCGGGCAAAGAACCGTCGCATCGAATTGAAGCTGACCGAACGCTAAGCCAGTGTCAGCGCGGCCCGAAGCGGAAGCTGGGATCGGGTGTGCCCGCAAAACAGCGTGGAACAACCGGGTAGTCATCGGTCAGAAAATACGCGTAGGTGCCCGAAGGAAACTCGGTCGAAACGGTCATGGCGCCATTGCATTCATCGAGCGTTCCAAGCCCCGCCACGAACTCGTAGTCTTCGTTGAACGTTCCATCATGTCGTCCGTCAGGAGCGGCGCCGCCCGGGCGCTGTCCGGCCTTCAGCCGGTAGGAAGAGGTCATTTGCGTGACCTTGCCGCCCACCAAACCGGTTCGGGCGTAAATCGGAAACCCGTCCGCTGCATATCCGATCAACGGAGAGTGTTTTTTCGGTGACCAGCCCTGCATTTCGATCAGGCCGGTCGGAACCCCGTGGTAGTGATATTTTCCGTTTGGTTGGACATGCGCGAAATTGGCATCGAGTCCAAGGGCGATCGCGCCGCCCAAGGCATTGTAGGACCAGCCCGATCGGGGATCGCCGTGCCAGAATTCAGCGGCCAGTGGGTCAAAGACGACCCCAGTCAGGGACACGCCAAAATTCCACCCCATGCGCAGAGGCGTCGGGGTTGCATTCGCCCTCGGAACGGCCGGCAGGTTCAACTTGACCGACTGCTCGGCGATTTGATGCGGGTTGCCTTTGTTCGGAAAGCGACCGACCAGATGATTGGGGATGCCATTGCCGGTAATCGACAAGGCGCGGCCTTGTTCGGTGATCTCTGACCTGTTGACGCCTGGGTCGACGGTCGCCGGTTCCAGGTTCAACGGTTCCGCACGGGTTTCGTCATGAAAGCGAAACCGATGCTGGGCAGAGGCGATTACGCCGACGACCGAGGCCGCGAAGGCGATGCTCCAAATGACGGCGATTTTTCTGGACACTGTGCTGCTCCACTCCAAAGGCTTTGGTTTGAAACGTGGCGCGCAGCGGTTTCCGTCGCTGGGAACTGTCTTTTTGGAGGATACTGGCAGGAGAGGGGGGCGGCCACTCACGAAATCGCCCGGCAGAACTGGCTGCCGGGCGACGAGACTTGTTTGATTGGACCTAGGTCTAATCCGCGGTCAGCAGCGGCGGCTTGTCGCCCGAGATCCGCGGATTGTCGGGGCCGACAATCTCGAGATCCAGATCGCCTTTCTTGACCGAGACCCGCACAACACCGCCCTTGGCCAGCTTTCCGAACAGCAGTTCTTCGGCCAACGGTTTCTTGATGTGCTCCTGGATGACCCGGCCCAGCGGCCGTGCGCCCATCTTGTCGTCATACCCCTTGTCGGCCAGCCACTCGGCGGCTTTCGGAGTCAGGTCGATGGTCACGCCACGATCCAGCAGTTGCGCCTCAAGCTGCAGGACGAATTTTTCGACCACTTGCAGGATGACCTCTTTGGGCAGCGGCGCGAACGAGATTACTGCGTCCAAACGGTTGCGGAATTCAGGCGTGAACATCCGTTCGATCGCGGCGGTATCTTCACCCTCACGCCGGTCGCGGGCAAAGCCGATTGCGGCCTTGGCCTGTTCTTGCGCGCCTGCGTTCGAGGTCATGATCAACACCACATTGCGGAAGTTCACCGTCCGGCCGTTGTGATCGGTCAGCTCGCCGTGGTCCATCACCTGCAGCAGGATGTTGAACACGTCCGGGTGGGCCTTCTCGATCTCGTCCAGCAGCAGCACGCAATGCGGGTGCTGGTCGACGCCGTCGGTCAGCAGTCCGCCCTGATCAAACCCGACATAGCCCGGAGGCGCACCGATCAGACGGCTGACCGCGTGTTTTTCCATGTATTCCGACATGTCGAAGCGCAGCAGTTCCACGCCGAGCGTATCGGCCAGTTGCTTGGCGACCTCGGTTTTGCCGACACCGGTCGGGCCGGCGAACAGGTAGTTGCCGATCGGTTTTTCCGGCTCGCGCAGACCGGCCCTTGCCAGCTTGATTGCGCTGGACAGAGCCTCGATTGCCTGGTCCTGCCCGAACACCACCCGTTTCAACGAGTTCTCAAGGTCCTTCAGAACCTCGGCATCGTCCTTGGTGACGTTCTTCGGCGGAATGCGCGCGATCTTGGCCACCACGGCCTCGATCTCCTTAACGCCGATGGTCTTGCGCCGCTTGCTTTCCGCGACCAGATGCTGTGCGGCACCGGCCTCGTCGATCACGTCGATCGCTTTGTCGGGCAGCTTGCGGTCGTTGATGTAACGCGCAGACAGCTCGACCGCGGTTTTGATTGCGTCGGCGGTGTATTTGATGTCGTGATGCTCTTCGAAATAGGGCTTGAGACCGCGCAGGATCTTCACGCTGTCCTCGACCGACGGCTCGTTCACGTCGATCTTCTGGAACCGACGCGACAGCGCGCGGTCCTTCTCGAAGTGCTGGCGGAACTCCTTGTAGGTGGTCGAGCCCATGGTGCGCAGCTTGCCGCCCTGCAACGCGGGTTTCAGCAGGTTCGAGGCATCCATGGCGCCGCCCGAAGTGGCACCCGCACCGATCACGGTGTGAATCTCGTCGATGAACAGCACGGCGTCGGGGTGATCCTCAAGCTCGGTCACCACGGCCTTGAGCCGCTCTTCGAAATCGCCGCGATAGCGCGTGCCGGCCAGCAATGCGCCCATGTCCAGCGAATAGATGGTCGTGTTCGACAGAACCTCGGGCGCGTCGCCCTGAACGATCTTGTAGGCCAGTCCTTCGGCAATCGCCGTCTTGCCCACGCCCGGATCACCCACCAGCAGCGGGTTGTTCTTGCGGCGGCGGCACAGAACCTGGATGCACCGCTCGACCTCGTCGGCGCGACCGATCAGAGGGTCTACATCGCCGGCGCGGGACTTGGCGTTCAGGTCCACGCAATACTTGCCCAACGCGCTTTCCTTCTGGTCGGCGTCACCGGAGGCGTTCTGCGCTTCCTCTTCACCCTGATCAGCGCCGGTCACCGGACGGTTTTCACCAAATGCCGGGTCTTTGGCGACGCCGTGGGCGATGAAATTCACCGCGTCATAACGCGTCATGTCCTGCTCTTGCAGGAAGTATGCCGCGTTGCTTTCCCGTTCGGCAAAGATGGCCACCAGAACATTCGCCCCGGTCACCTCGGTCCGGCCCGAGCTTTGCACATGGATCGCGGCGCGCTGGATAACACGCTGGAACGCGGCTGTCGGTACGGCTTCGGACCCGTCGATGTCTGTCACCAGATTGGACAGATCCTCGTCGATGAACTCGACCAGAGAGCTGCGCAATTCGTCCAGATCCACGCTGCACGCCTTCATGACGCGCACCGCATCGGGTTCTTCCAGCAGCGCCAGCAGCAGATGCTCCAGCGTTGCGAATTCGTGACGCCGTTCGTTTGCAGCCGCCAGGGCCGCGTGAATGGCTTGTTCCAGTGTGCTCGAGAATGAAGGCACGCGGGTGCTCCTCTGTATTGGGCCGGAAGGGGTTCGAGTATTGGCCGGATCCCCATCCCAACCATGACCTCATACTTTTAGAGTTTGGTTGATCATGGCGCGGCTTCAAGGGTTTTCTTTCACTTGACAGTCACATTTAATGTGACCGTGGCCGTGAAGAAGACCAATTAGGCATTAGAACCGGTCTTTTCTACCCCGGATCTCGGCAAAAACGGCGACCGGGTCAGCCCCCACCATTCCAAGCTGCGCCTGAATCTTGGGATCAGTGGCGCGCAGGAACGGATTGGTCGCCTTTTCCTCGCCCAGATTTGACGGCACGGTCGCGCGGCCCTCTGCCCGTGCCTGATCGATCTCATGCACTCGTTGCAGCAGCGCTGTGTTGTCAGGATCAATGGTCACCGCAAACCGGGCGTTTGACTGGGTATATTCGTGACCCGAGCAGACCGACGTCTCGTCGGGCAAAGCAGCGAGTTTCGAAAGCGAGGTCCACATTTGTGCCGCGTCTCCTTCGAACAAGCGGCCGCACCCCAGCGCCATCAGGCTGTCGGCCGTGAACACCACCGCGCTTTGGGGCAAATAATAGGCCACATGTCCCACCGTATGCCCCGAGACATCCAGGACCTCGACAGGTTCGCCCCCAATCTCGAACTGGTCTCCGTCAGCCACCTGTTTGTCGAGGGGAGGAAGTCGGTGAGCGTCGGCCACCGCACCAATCACCTGTGCTGGGTGCTGCTCGAGGATGCCCGGCAAGCCATCGACGTGATCCCAGTGGTGATGGGTCAGAAGGACATGGCTCAGGCGCCAGCCGCGTGCGGTCAATTCGGCCAGAATGGGCCCGGCCTCCGGGGCGTCGACCAGGGCCGTCTGTCCGCTTGTCGGGTCATGTGCCAGAAAAGCATAATTGTCGGAAAGGCAGGGGATGGTGACGATCTCAAGAGGCATGGCCTTTTGCCCTTTCGTTGTTAGACTGCGCTCAGCTAAGCCGATCGACCGGGTATCTGCAATGCATCTTGATGTGCAGGATCTTAGGAACTTCTATTACCGCAGCACGCTGGGGCGTGCGGCGCAGGCTGCCATTCGTGGCCGGCTGATCGAACTGTGGCCCGAGGCCAAGGGCCAGACGGTGGCCGGATTCGGCTTTGCGGTGCCTTTGTTGCGCCCTTATCTTGCTGACGCGCGGCGTGTCATCGGCCTGATGCCCGGACCGCAAGGGGTGATGCCTTGGCCCGCCGGTATGCAGAATGTATCGGTGCTGACCGAGGAAACCCGGTGGCCGATCGAAACCGGTCATGTGGACAAGCTGGTGGTCATGCACGGGCTCGAGACCTCGGAACGGCCCAGTCAACTGCTTGAAGAATGCTGGCGTGTTCTGGGGCCGGGCGGTCGGGCGGTGTTTGTCGTTCCCAATCGGGCCGGGCTTTGGTCCCGAACGGACCGAACACCCTTTGGCTACGGACATCCGTATTCGGCAACGCAATTGGAGAACCAGCTGCGCGCACATCATTTCGTGCCCGAGATGCACTGTTCCGCGCTTTATCTGCCGCCCTCGTTCCGGCGGTTCTGGCTGCGCTCGGGTGGGTTGATCGAAAAGACAGGGCAACGGATCCCGACCATCATGGCCGGTGGTGTTCTGATGGTCGAAGCCAGCAAGCTTGTGCGGCCACCAAGCGGCAGCGTGACCAAGGATGCCGAAAAACGCCCCATCAAAGCGCTGGACGGATTGTTGAAGCCGGCGTGAACCTGCGCGCATCCACGAGCGCGGGATCCCCGGAAACATGAGGGAAAAAGGCCACAGGAATCGCAAAAACAGGCAACTTGGTAACATTTTTCACGCCGGCGAATGGGTTCAAACCGTCGCAGTTTACGTAACCAATTGAAAAGAAAGATTTTGTGGATAAAGCTGACCCCGGCATAACATATTGCTAGGTGGCTTAGGCTCTGCTACATCCCCGGTGATTTTGATCCCCGCCCTTTCAGGACGGGGTTTCCTCACGCCCCCGGTTCAGCTGCCGCACGCGAAATCGGGGCCCAAAATATCGGAAGGGTGGACGTGTCCGAACCAGCTTCGATTTCGACCGGCATAGCCAAGCGCTATGCAACGGCGATCTTCGAGATCGCAAAAGAGAACAAGGACCTTGCAGGTCTGGAAACCGGCATCAATGACCTTTCGGCTGCATTGAGTGAAAGCGCGGACCTGCGCGAGGTGATCTCTTCGCCGCTGATCTCTCGGGCCGACCAGCAGGCGGCCATCACCGCCGTGGCCGACAAGATGGGCCTGCACCCGATCATGCGCAACACGCTGGCTCTGATGGCGCAGAAGCGCCGTCTGTTCGTGCTGCCGCAGCTGATCAAGGTTCTGCGCGAAATGCTGGCCGACGAGCGCGGCGAAGTGACTGCCGAAGTTGCCTCGGCCAAGGCGCTGACCAAAACCCAGCTGGAAAAACTGTCCAAGACACTGTCCGAGCGCGTAGGCAAGGACGTGACCATCAATGCGACCGTCGATGAAAGCCTCATCGGTGGTCTTGTCGTCAAAGTGGGCTCGCAGATGATCGACAGTTCGATCCGCTCCAAGCTCAACTCCCTACAGAATGCAATGAAAGAGGTCGGATAAATGGGTATCCAAGCCGCAGAGATTTCTGCAATCCTGAAAGACCAGATCAAGAATTTTGGTCAAGAAGCAGAGGTGGCCGAAATCGGCCGCGTGCTGAGCGTCGGTGACGGTATTGCCCGTGTTTACGGCCTGGACAATGTGCAGGCGGGTGAAATGGTCGAGTTCCCCGGCGGCATCATGGGCATGGCGCTGAACCTCGAAGCCGACAACGTCGGTGTCGTGATCTTCGGCTCGGACCGTGACATCAAGGAAGGTGACACCGTCAAGCGCACCAACTCGATCGTGGACGTTCCGGTTGGTGACGAACTGCTGGGCCGTGTTGTTGACGGTCTGGGCAACCCGCTGGACGGCAAAGGCCCGATCAATGCCAAGCAGCGCGGCGTCGCAGACGTCAAGGCGCCGGGCATCATCCCGCGTAAGTCGGTGCACGAGCCGATGGCGACCGGCCTGAAGTCGGTTGACGCGATGATCCCGATCGGCCGTGGCCAGCGTGAGCTGATTATCGGCGACCGTCAGACCGGCAAGACCGCCGTGGCTCTGGACACCATCCTGAACCAGAAGGTCTACAACGAAGCCGCTGGCGACGATGAATCGAAGAAGCTGTACTGCGTCTACGTGGCCATCGGCCAGAAGCGTTCGACCGTGGCTCAGCTGGTGAAGAAACTGGAAGAATCCGGCGCCATCGAATACTCGATCGTCGTAGCCGCAACCGCGTCCGACCCGGCGCCGATGCAGTTCCTGGCACCCTATGCCGCAACCGCGATGGCCGAATACTTCCGCGACAACGGCCGCCACGCTCTGATCATCTACGATGACCTGTCGAAACAGGCCGTCGCTTATCGTCAGATGTCGCTGCTGCTGCGCCGTCCGCCGGGCCGCGAAGCCTATCCGGGTGACGTTTTCTACCTGCACTCGCGCCTGCTGGAGCGTTCGGCCAAGCTGAACGAAGACTTCGGCGCCGGTTCGCTGACCGCTCTGCCGGTCATCGAAACCCAGGGCGGCGACGTGTCGGCCTTTATTCCGACCAACGTGATCTCGATCACCGACGGCCAGATCTTTCTGGAAACCGAGCTGTTCTATCAGGGCATCCGCCCCGCCGTGAACACCGGTCTGTCGGTTTCGCGTGTGGGCTCGTCGGCTCAAACCAACGCGATGAAATCGGTCGCTGGTCCGGTGAAACTGGAACTGGCCCAGTATCGTGAAATGGCTGCATTTGCGCAGTTCGGTTCGGACCTCGACGCCGCAACCCAGCAGCTGCTGAACCGTGGTGCGCGTCTGACCGAGTTGATGAAGCAGCCGCAGTACTCGCCGCTGACCAACGCGGAAATCGTATGCGTGATCTTCGCCGGCACCAACGGCTATCTCGACAAGATCGACGTTTCGGACGTTGGCCGCTACGAGGCCGGTCTGCTGGCGCATCTGCGCGGCAAGCATGCCGATCTGCTGCAGTGGATCACCGACGAAGATCCCAAGATCAAGGGCGAGGCTGCCGACAAGATCAAGGCTGCGCTGGACGAATACGCCGCAACCTTCGCTTAAGGAGACGCGGCGATGCCAAGTCTAAAGGACCTTAAAAACAGGATCGAGTCGGTCAAATCGACCCGCAAGATCACCAAGGCCATGCAGATGGTCGCGGCTGCAAAACTGCGCCGCGCCCAAGAATCTGCCGAAGCCTCGCGCCCCTATGCCGAGCGGTTCAATGCCGTGATGGCAGGGCTGGCAGCATCGGTCGGGGGCAGCGACAGCGCCCCCAAGCTGCTGCGCGGCACGGGCAGCGACGATGTCCACCTTCTGGTCGTCATGACGGCCGAACGTGGGCTCTGCGGCGGCTTCAACTCGAACATCTCCAAGCTGGCTCGCGCCAAGGCGGATGAGCTTCGCGGCAAGGGCAAGACGGTCAAGATCCTGACCGTCGGCAAGAAAGGCCGCGACGCGCTCAAGCGTGAATATGGCGATCTGTTCGTCGGTCACATCGACCTGAGCGAGGTCAAGCGCATCGGCTATGCCAACGCGCAGGACATCGCAAAGGACATCCTGTCGCGTTTCGACGCGGGCGAGTTCGACGTTGCAACGATCTTCTACGCGAAGTTCCAGAACGTCGTGACCCAGATCCCGACGGCCCAGCAGATCATCCCCGCCTCGTTCGAGGAGACCGAAGGGGACGACAGCGGCGCCGTGTTCGATTACGAGCCCAGCGAAGAGGCCATCCTGGCCGAATTGCTGCCCAAGGGGGTCGCCACGGCGATCTTCTCGGCTCTGCTTGAAAACGGGGCCTCGGAACAGGGTGCACGGATGTCCGCGATGGACAACGCGACGCGCAACGCGGGCGAGATGATCGACAAGCTGACGATCCAGTTCAACCGCTCACGTCAGGCCGTGATCACCAACGAGCTGATTGAAATTATTTCCGGCGCCGAAGCGCTGTAGAGACAAACCGGAGACGAAACATGGCGAATGCAAAAGGCAAAGTCACACAGATCATCGGGGCCGTCGTCGACGTGCACTTCGAAGATCAGTTGCCTGAAATTCTGAACGCACTTGAAACTGAAAACAACGGCAAGCGCCTGGTGCTGGAAGTTGCCCAGCACCTGGGTGAAAACACCGTCCGGACCATCGCGATGGACGCGACCGAAGGTCTGGTCCGTGGCGCGGATGTTGTCGACACCGGCGCACCGATCTCGGTTCCGGTTGGCAACGCCACCCTGGGTCGCATCCTGAACGTTGTCGGCGAGCCGATCGACGAAAAAGGCCCGGTCGAAGCGACTGAAACCCGTGCCATCCACCAGCCCGCGCCCGAGTTCGACGAACAGTCGACCGAGTCGGAAATCCTGGTCACCGGCATCAAGGTGGTTGACCTGCTGGCCCCCTACGCCAAAGGCGGCAAGATCGGCCTGTTCGGCGGCGCCGGCGTGGGCAAGACCGTTCTGATCATGGAACTGATCAACAACATCGCGAAAGTGCACTCGGGCTTCTCGGTGTTCGCCGGTGTTGGTGAACGGACCCGTGAAGGCAACGACCTGTACCACGAGATGATCGAATCGAACGTCATCAAGCCCGACAACCTGTCGGAAAGCCAAGTGGCCCTGGTCTACGGTCAGATGAACGAACCTCCGGGGGCGCGTGCCCGTGTTGCTCTGACCGGTCTGACCCTGGCCGAGCAGTTCCGCGACCAGTCCGGTACCGACGTTCTGTTCTTCGTCGACAACATCTTCCGCTTCACGCAGGCGGGCTCCGAAGTGTCGGCTCTGCTGGGTCGTATTCCTTCGGCCGTGGGCTACCAGCCGACGCTGGCCACCGACATGGGCGCTCTGCAGGAACGCATCACCTCGACCAAGAAGGGCTCGATCACCTCGGTGCAGGCGATCTACGTGCCTGCGGACGACCTGACCGACCCCGCGCCGGCAACCTCGTTCGCGCACCTCGACGCAACCACCGTTCTGAACCGTGCGATCTCGGAAAAGGGTATCTATCCGGCCGTGGACCCGCTCGACTCGACCTCGCGCCTGCTTGACCCGGCCATCGTCGGCGAGCGTCACTACAAGGTTGCGACCGACGTTCAGCAGATCCTCCAGCGCTACAAGTCGCTGCAGGACATCATCGCCATCCTCGGCATGGACGAACTGTCGGAAGAGGACAAGCTGACCGTGGCCCGTGCCCGTAAGATCGAGCGCTTCCTGTCGCAGCCGTTCGACGTGGCCGAGGTCTTCACCGGTTCGCCGGGTGTTCAGGTTCCGCTGGAAGTCACCATCGACTCGTTCGAGCGTGTCGTGGCCGGCGAATTCGACCACCTGCCCGAAGCGGCCTTCCTGATGGTCGGCGGCATCGACGAAGTGATCGCCAAAGCCGAGAAGATGGCCGCAGCAGCTGCCTAAGGAGTATCCCCGATGGCAAACACGATGCAATTCGACCTCGTCAGCCCGGAGCGGAGCCTTGCTTCGCTTCAGGCCAGCGCGGTCCAGATTCCCGGCGCGGACGGGGACATGACGGCGATGCCCGATCATGCCCCCACCATCACCACGCTGCGTCCGGGCATCCTGAAGGTCGAAGCGCCCGAAGGGTCCAGCGAATACCTGGTCACCGGCGGGTTTGCCCAGATCAACGGCGATGCCCTTTCGGTACTGGCCGAAAAGGCCATCCCGGTTGACGAAGTGACCCGCTCCCATCTGGACGAGCTGATTGCCGAGGCCCGCGCCTCGCACGAGGCGGCGAAGGAAAACGGCGAACAGACCATTGTCGACGAGGCAGCCAAGCTGCTGGCCGACATGGAAGCGCTGGGAACGCATATGAGCCTGTAACGGCCGATGCACTGTCAGAATTGGAAACGGCCCTGCTGCTGCGGGGCCGTTTTTTTGTCGTGATTTCGCCGAAAGGTCAGGATAAGTTGCGGAAATTCATAGGAATTGATGCGCAATGAAGAAATTTTTGACCCACCCCATCGGAATTGACCGAGGTGAAGAGGTTCTGTTCTCGGAATTCGCAGATGGCGGAGACATGTGGACGGGCGAGGGGCCGCGGGAACGTCGCCGGCCCGTCACCTTCAGCCAACCCTTCCGCACCCCGCCCGTCGTGCAGATTGGAGTGTCCTTGTGGGATGTCGATACCTCATCGGCCTTGCGTGCCGAGCTGCTGTCCGAAAATGTTACAACCACGGGCTTTGACGCGGTGTTCCGGACATGGTCGGACACACGAATCGCCCGGATCCGCGTGGCATGGACCGCGATCGGGGAAGTTGCCCACGAGGACGACTGGGATATCTCCTGACCCGCCGTTCCCAGCGGGCGCTCCGTAATGATTTAGGGTTCGATCATCGCCACGCGTTTCGCGTGCCGGCCGCCTTCGAATTCGGTGCTCAGAAAGGCATCGACAATATCCAGCGCCAATCCAGTGCCAACAACACGCGCGCCGATCGACAACATGTTGGCGTCATTGTGCTGGCGGATCATGCGGGCAGAGAACGTATCCGAACAGACGCCGCAGCGGATGCCGGGAACCTTGTTTGCAGCCATCATGATACCTTGCCCCGTGCCGCACAGGACAATGCCCAATTGGCACTCGCCCGAGACGACGGCCTCGGCGGCGGCTTTGCCGTGCTTGGGGTAATCGGTGCTTTCGGGGCTGTCAGGGCCGAGATCCAGAACGTCCCAGCCTTGTGCCGCTGCAAAAGCGGCAACTTCCTTGCGCAGGTCGATGGCAGCGTGATCGCTGGAAAGAACCAGACGTTTGTTGGCGGTCATGGGAATGGCTTTCCGGTTTCTTCAGTCGGTGTGGTACAGGGATTCGTAGATCGGGATCAGGGTCTTGTCTTCGAACAGCGACGATACTGATGTGCCCTGCCAGATGTTCAGAATGGCCTGTGTGAAGATCGGGGCCGTCGGCACCGTGCGGATATTCTTGGCCTTCTTGATGTCTTCGGTCGGCATGATCGTGTCGGTCAAAACAAGCGATTTCATCACCGAGTTCGAGACGCGTTCAACGGCCGGGCCGCTCATGACGCCATGGGTGATGTACGAGTGAACCTCGCGTGCGCCGTTGTCTATCAGCACCTGCGCCGCCTTGCACAGCGTACCGGCCGTGTCGCAAATGTCGTCGACGATCAGGCAGATCTTGTCCTTCACGTCGCCGATCACGGTCATCTCGGCCACTTCCCCGGCTTTTTCACGCCGTTTGTCGACGATCGACAGAGGAGCGCTGATCCGCTTGGCCAGCTCGCGGGCACGAGCCACACCGCCGACGTCCGGCGAAACCACCATCAGGTCGTCCATCTGGTCGCGGAACTGGTCCTTCACGTCCAGCGCAAAGATCGGAGAGGCATACAGGTTGTCGACCGGCATGTCGAAGAACCCTTGGATCTGTGCCGCATGCAGGTCCATCGTCAGGATGCGTTCGATCCCGGCACCGGTCAGCATGTTGGCCACCAGCTTGGCGCTGATCGGGGTGCGTGCCTTGGTGCGGCGATCCTGGCGGGCATATCCGAAATAGGGGATAACCGCGGTGATCCGCGCCGCCGACGATCGGCGCAGTGCATCGGCGATGATCAGTAGCTCCATCAGGTTGTCATTGGCCGGGTTCGAGGTGGGCTGGATGATGAACATGTCCTCGCCCCGGACGTTCTCGAAAACCTCGACAAAAATCTCGCCATCGTTGAACCGTTCGACACGCGCATCGACCAGACGCTGGTTGACGCCGCGGTGCAGGCTCATGCGGCGCGCGATGGTTTCGGCAAGCGGAAGGTTTGCGTTCCCAGCAATAAGCTTGGGTTCGTGATGTGTCGGCATCGGCTGAGGTCCCCGGGCAGCAGTGGCAATGTGACAGATTCGTGATGTTGACACCGCTTAGCATGGCCTTACCGTTCCGCAAAGGTAACTGGGTGGAGAAAGTGCACATGGCCGACATTGACTACTTTTTTGCGACACTGTCGCCCTATTCCTATCTCGCCGGGCTGCGGCTGGAGGAGATCGCGGCCAAGCACGGCGCCACCATCGCCTACAAGCCGGTCGACATCATTGCGCTGTTCGGGCGCACCGGCGGCGTGCCCCCTAAAGACCGCCACCCGTCGCGCATCGAATACCGGGCGCAGGAACTGGTGCGTCAGGCCAAAAAGACGGGCCTGCCGTTCAACCTGCAACCTGCACATTGGCCGACCAACGCGGCGCCGTCCTCATACGCCATCATCGCGGCCATTCAGGATGGGTCGGGTGATGTGGGAAAACTCTGCCATTCTTTTCTGCGCGCCTGCTGGGCCGAGGACAAGGACATCGCACAGGACGACGTGATCCGTAACTGTCTGGCCGGAGCGGGCTTTGATCCGGCGCTGGCCGACAGCGGACTGCTGGTCGGGGCCGAGACCTATGCGGCCAACCTCGAAGAGGCGGTGGACCGCGGCGTGTTCGGCGCGCCTTTCTATATCACGCAGGACGATCAGCGGTTCTGGGGGCAGGACCGGCTTGACGATCTGGACGAGCATCTGGCGACGCTCAAAGCATGACCGTGGCCAAGGCCGTGCTGCCGCCCGTACACGTTCGCACTCTTGGGGCGGGTGCTCGCAAGGTGCTGGCGCTGCATTGCACGATTGCGCATTCTGGTGCGTGGTCCGGTCTGGCGGCCGCTTTGGGCGACCAGGCGACACTGACTGCACCCGACATGCTGTCGCACGGACGCAGCCCGGAATGGGACGGGCAGGGAGATTTCTTCGACCTGACCACAGCTTTGTCGCGGGCGCAGTTGAGCGAACCGATGGACGTGATCGGGCACAGTTTCGGCGCGATGGTCGCCCTGCGGCTGGCCATCGAATACCCGGACCTTGTGCGCAGCGCCGTTCTGATCGAGCCGGTGTTCTTTGCGGTCGCCCACCAAGACGCGCCAGCGCTTGCGGCGCAGCACGCGGCCGAATCCCAGCCCTACAAGGTCGCCCTTGCCGAAGGCGACGCGCCCCGGGCCGCGCGTCTGTTCAACCGCATGTGGGGCACGACCGACCGCAGCCCGCGCTGGCCGGATCTGCCCGAGCGAACCCGGAATGCGATGATCCGGGGTGTTGGCGTGGTCGGCGCGGTCGAGGGGCCGCTGTTCCGCGACACCACCGGCCTGCTGGCCCCGACGGCCATGACGCGGGCCGAAATGCCGATCCTGCTGCTGCATGGATCGGCCTCGCACCCGATCATGGCAGTGGTCAATGCCGGGCTGCGCGCCCGCTTGCCCGAAGCGCGGCAGAGCGTTGTCGAGGTGGCAGGGCATATGCTGCCCATCTCGCACCCCGGCGAGACGGCAGCGCAGATCGACGCATTCTGGCGCGCCTAGAGCAGCGCCAGGAACCGGTCGATTTCTTCGGTCGGAGTCGACCAGTCGCAGACGAACCGGCAGGCCAGCATCTCGTCCTCGTCCGGGCCGTCCAAGGGGTCGCCCCACAGGTGATAGACCGCACCGGCCGCGTGCAGCCGCTTGTGCAGGCTGCGGGGAAAGCTGGCAAAGATGATGTTGGCCTGGGGTTCATGCAGGAACTGCGCACCCGCCGCCCGCAGCCCCTCGGCCAGCTGCGCACAGTTGGCGTTGGCCTTTCGGGCCGAGCGCAGCCACAGATCATCGCGCAGGTAGGCCGCCATCTGGGCCGACAGATACCGGTGCTTGGAAAACAAATGCGCCCCGCGCTTGCGGCGCAGCTCGAACTCCCAGGCCTTGCTTTCGTCGAAGAAGACTACCGCTTCGACACCCATCAGCCCGTTCTTGGTGCCGCCAAAGCTGACCGCATCCACGCCCGCCTTCCATGTCATCTCGGCCGGGGAACAATTCAGCGCGACCAGCGCATTGGTGAACCGCGCGCCATCCATGTGGACGGGCAGGCCGAACTCCTTGGCGACCCCGCACAGGGCCTGCAACTCGGCCAGCGAGTAGACCGAGCCCCGCTCGGTCACCTGTGTGATCGACACCGGACCGCGTTGTGGCCCATGCACGCCGCGTGTCTCTTCGGCGGCGATGGTGCGGCGCAGTGCATGCGGCTGCATCTTGTCGCCACCCGGAACCAGCGTCAGCTTGGCGCCGGTGTAGAATTCGGGCGCGTTGCACTCGTCCTCATGAATATGCGCGACGGACGAGCAGAATACGGTCTCCCACGGCTGCGACAGGGTCGCCAGAGCCAGCGAGTTTGCCGCCGTTCCGGTCGCCACCAGATAGACCGCCGCCCCGGGCGCCTCGAATATGCCCCGGATTCGGTCGCGCACCTCGTTCATCAGGTCATCGGCGCCATAGGCCATCTGATAGCCCTGATTGGCCTCGGCCAGCGCGGTCAGGACCTCGGGGTGGACGGGCCCGGAATTGTCAGAGGCGAAATGCATCAGGTTGGCTCCTCGATAATGTAGTCTTCCCACTCTTCCTCGGGCGTCTCGAATTCGGAAACGGTAAGCCCCTGAACCGAAACGCCGGCGGCGTGGACGCTGTCGGGCGACCCTGACAGCAACGGGTGCCAATCGTACAGGGGCTTGCCCTCCCACAACAGGCGGTAGGCGCAGGTCTGCGGCAGCCAGTAGGTGTGTTCGTGAATGTTGTCCGGGCGCATGACGATACATTCCGGCACGAATTGGTGGCGGATGTCATACTGGGTGCAGCGGCAAGTTGCGTCATCCAAAAGCCGGCAGGCGACACGGGTCAGGGCAACCTCGCCGCTGTCCTCGTCTTCCAGCTTGTTCAGGCAGCATTTGCCGCAGCCGTCGCACAGGGCTTCCCATTCGCGCGGGTTCATCTTTTGCAAGGGCTTGCGCTCCCAGAAACGCGGGGCCAGCCCGGCGCGGTCGATCGGATCCGTGCTCATGTCGCGGCCAGGATCTTGCGCGCGCGGTCGCAATCTTCGGTCATCTGGGCGATCAGAGCATCGAGGCCGTCAAAGGTCATCTCGGGGCGCAGAAATTCGACCAGGCCAACCGAGAGGGTCGCACCATAGAGATCGCCGGAGAAGTCGAACAGGAAGGTTTCGATATTAGGCACCTCGCCGTGGAACATCGGCCGCACCCCGACCGAGGCCGCACCGTGATAGCTGCCGGCATGCGGGCCATCCAGCACGTCGATCAGAACCGCGTAGACGCCGAATTTCGGGGGATGGATTCCTTCGATCGACATGTTTGCCGTGGGAAAGCCCAATTCGCGGCCGCGCTGTTCGCCGCCGATCACCTCGCCTTCGATCCGGTGCCAGTGGCCCAGCATGGCCGCCGCGTCCCGCGGGCGGCCGTCGCTCAGGGCTTGCCGGATCGCGGTGGACGAGACCACGTGATCGGATTGCTGCATCAATGGGGCGATGGTGACACCGAACCCCATCTGCTGGCCAAACTGCACCATGTCCTGCGCGGTGCCGCTGCGGCCTTTACCGAAACAGAAATCGGCCCCGATCACCACATGGGCCAGACCCAAGCCTTTGCAGATCACGGTGCGGGCGAATTCCTCGGGCGTCAGTCCGGAAAGCGCGGCGTTGAACGGCAGTTCGTACAGCTTCTGCACGCCCAGCTTCTCTAGCCGGTGCGCACGCGCATTGCCGCGCATCAGACGAAAGGGCGGGGCATCCGGGGCGAAATACTCGCGCGGGTGCGGCTCGAACGTCAGAACGCCCAGGGGTGCCTCGGGGCATGCCTGCCGGGCCAGATCGATCACCGACTGGTGGCCAATATGAACGCCGTCGAAATTCCCGATCGCAACGCTAGCGCCGCGGTCTTCTGGGTCTACAAACTGGAAATCCCGGATGATCTGCATGGGGCTTGCCTAGCGGGACTGTCCGCCGGGTTCAAGCGGCAGTTCCGGACCAGCGTCCAGTGGGGCGCCAAAACCTGCCGTCAGTCGAATTTCCGTGATGGAGCCAAAACCATCGCCTCGCCAATCAGAACCTTCTTGCCGTCTACCGCGCAATGGCAATCCAGCTTGACCCGGCGCTTGGCGAAGTCGATGTCGATCACCTTGACTTCGGCATAAACCGTGTCGCCGGGGCGGACCGGCGCAAGGAATTTAAGCGACTGACCCATGTAGACGGTCCCATGGCCCGGAAGCTGTTCACCAATCACGGCCGAGATCAGACCGGCGGTCAGCATCCCGTGGGCGATGCGCCCTTCGAAGATCGTATCGCGGGCATAGTCGTCATCCAGATGCACCGGGTTCCGGTCGGTCGAGACCTGGGCAAACATCTCGATGTCTTCGTCCGTCACCACTTTGCGCAGGTAGCGGGTCATGCCCATTTCGATGTCTTCGATACAGATCGTTCCGCGCGGAAGATTGTCCAACATGTTACCCTCACTATGCATCGGTCCGGCAACAAAAAATTACCAACGACCCAAGGTTGGCAACTTTATTACTTCGCAACTGCAGAAAATCAAGCGTTTTCTACCTAGCGCAGACGGCCGATCGTATAGGTTGGGTTGATGTTTTCCTTGGAAATATAATCGCTTAAAGCATCCGGATCCGGCTGGTGCGACGTTTTTGTTTCCGATGCGGCCAGACCGCCGCTGATGAACAGGGAATCAATTCCCTCTCCCATGCCGCCGGCGATGTCGGTATGCGGACCGTCGCCGATGGCCAGAATCTCGTCATCCGGCACGTCCGTTCCCAGCGCATGCAGGCGACGCCGGGCCAGATCATAAATGGGCGGGTGTGGTTTGCCGAAATACAGGCTCTCGCCGCCCATTTCGGTATAAAGCTTGGCCAGCGCACCGGCGCACCATTCCCGAACTTCGCCCCGATCGACGACGATATCGGGATTGGCGCACAGCAGCTTCAGGCCTTTCTGCTTGGCATACAGGAAGTCCGGCCGATTCACGGCCGGATCGGCCATCGGGTCGAACGGGCCACAGCAGACGATCCCCTCGGCCTGGTCCAGCGGCACACGTTCGATGTGGATCGGGTGGTCCAGGATTTTCAGCGGCTCGAAGAAGCCGGCGTCGCGCTCCCATTCACCCATGAAATAGACTTTCTCACCCACGGCTCCGCGGAACATGGCGGATCGGGCCGAGTCACCACTGGTCGCGATGGTGTCGTAGCAGTCCGCGGGGACGTTGAACTGTTTCAACTGCTCGGCAACCCCGGCACGCGGCTTCGGAGAGTTGGTAACCAACACCACCTTGCCGCCCCGGTCGCGATAAGCCTTCAGCGCGGCAACAGCCTCAGGGTAGGCGGTGATGCCGTTGTGGACGCAGCCCCACAGATCCACGAACAACGCCTTGTAACGGTCGGAAATCTGGTCAAGCGCGGAGATGATCTGGGTCATGCGGGCCTCGGGCTGTTGAAACGGCGTTGCGCCACCTATGGCAAAGCTGGCCCCGCTTGACCAGAGGCAGCCGGGTGCAGGCCGTCATTCCTCGTCGCTCAACTTTTCGACATCCGGGGCCTGCTGCACGGTTTCGGTTCCAAGAATGACCTGCGCGCCGATGCGGGTCTGGTACCGAATGACGGCGAGGTAGCCGGGGCCAAGTTCATCCTGCAAGACGTCGACCAACGACGTTTCCCGCAGGCTCTCGGGCAACAGCCCGGCAACGGACGAGACCTTGAATTGCGCCTCGGGCGGCAGATCGACGATCACCCAAACCTCGGCCCGTTTGCGCTTGGCATTCACGTCGATGCGGATGATCTCGACCGATACCGGGTCCGCCCAGTCGCGGATCGCTTGCGCAACCTCGGCCTCGGTACGAGTTTCTAGGTATCGGTTGTAAGTCGATTTGCCCAACTGGACCACGACGAGGGCCAGGAACGCCATGGTTATGACCACACCGGCAGTAAAGTTGAGCTTGCGCCGGCCCTTGCCGAATGCAACCGACCTTGCGGCATAGACGATGTAGACCGCGCAGGCCGACAGAACGATCGCACCAAGGTTGGTCGCGAACAAAAGACCCGCCTCGTAGGCGTCGGCGGGTTCGCCGAAATACAGCAGGATCCCGGACGCGGACAATGGCGGAACCAGAGACACGCCGATGGCGGCGCCGGGCAACAGGCTCAGTTCGGCCTTGTTGATCTGGACGTATGCGCCGGCCACGCCGGCCGCCAGCGCCACGATCAGGTCTTCGGTGCCCGGGTCGGTGCGGGCCAAGACCTGATCGGGGATCAGGATGCCGCGCGGCACATCGGCCAGATAAACCAGGATCCAGGCCATCAGAACACACAGAACCGCCGCAATGCAGACCGTTAGGGTCAGAACGAAAGCGCGTTTCAACCAACCCATGACCATCGCAGCCGCAATGCCCAGAATTGGTGTCATCAGCGGCGCGACCAACATCGCGGCGATGACCACGGCGCCAGAGTTCCGCAGCAGGCCCATGGTTGCGATGATCACGGAAAGGGTCAGTAGCATGGCAAAGCGCCGCCAATAGGCAAGCCTGTCGCCGCCTTCGAACAGCAGAATGCTGCGTGTCGTACTGTACTTCCGTGTGACCACCGTGTCCCGATCCACCCTGTCCCTGCGTCCAGCCTAGCAACGATTTGCCATCCGGCAAACCTTTCGACGCGCAAACAAAAAAGGCGCCCGCTGAGGGCGCCTTTCGCTGAACTGTGAACGGGATCAGACCTTGAGGTTCGGAATGATCTGCTTCTTACGGCTCATGATGCCCGGCAGAACAACCGTGTCGCCGGACACCGAAGCGCCAAAGCTTTTCTCGGCAACCGATTTGACCAGGTCGTTCGGCACCAACAGGGTGGCCTCTTCGTTCAGGATGTCGACGACGAACAGCAGTACCTGGTCCACGCCGTCTTCCTTGGCTACCTCGACCATCGACTGGGCCAGGCTGTCCTTGCGGTCCAGCACGACGCCCGGTGCGGTGGTTTCCAGAACGGATACTCGGAACTTGGTACCGTCGACCTCATATTCCTTGCTGTCCATGCGGATCAGTTCGGCGTCCGAGAAAGACGATACGTCAGATTTCGCGGCGAACATTTCGGCAGCATAGGCCGAAACATCCAGACCAAGCTCGGCGGCCAGCTTCTCGGCTACTTCGCGGTCATGCGCGGTAGTGGTGGGCGAGCGGAACTCCAGCGTGTCCGACAGGATGCAGGTCAGGGCCGCGCCCTTGACGGTCTCGGGCATCTTGGCGGCGTCGTCGCCCATCAGGTTGATCATGATGGTTGCCGTGCAGGCCAGCGGGCGAACGGTAATGTCGATCGGGCCTTTGGTTTCCAGCCCACCGACCAGCTTGTGATGGTCGATGATGGCGCGGATATCGGCATTGTTGACATTGGCAGGAAGCTCGGCCGGGTTGTTGGTGTCGACGATGATGACTGGCGCATCGGTCTCGACATCCTCGATGATGCGCGGCTTGGGCAGGTCCCAGCGCTGCAGCATGAAGGCGGCTTCGGTGTTGGGCTCGCCCAGCAGGACGGCCTCGGCCTTTTCGCCTTTGACTTCGTTCAGATACCAGGCCCACAGGATCGGCGATCCGGTTGAGTCGGTGTCGGGAGATTTGTGGCCAAATACTTGGATGGTCATGTCTGTTTCCTGCACATAAGGAGTTTGCGCGCCTTATAGGGTGGTCCATTGGCGTTGTCACCCGGCAGATACACGGCTGCGACGGTTGGTCTGACAGAAGCGCTGACCGCTCAGAACTGTGCGCGGCTCAGTTGATATCCGGCGCGTTCCAGCTGTTGCAAAAGTCCATGGTCTCCACCCAGATGACCGGCACCAACCGCGATCACCGCCGTCTGGTTTTCGATGATCAGGATCGTTTCCATCCAGTTGTCGTTGCGTTGAACCAGAAGCTGGTCCTCGAATGCGGCCCATTCCTGTGCAAACACATCAGGCGCCAGGCCCGAAGCATCGCGCCCATATATCTTTGCGAATTGCAAGATTTCTGCGTGTTTCTCCTCGAAATATGCGCTGGCCATGGTCACCATGTGGTCATCACCGGCGTCAAGCGCATCGACCAAGCGCACCAGAGACTGCACCTGCTCTTCAAGCGTGTGGCTGTCGAAGATCGCGATCAGATCTTCGATCTGTTCCAGCGAATATTGCGGCTTGCCCGCAGCTTCGGCCAGTTCAGTCAGGCGCGCATCCATTCCCCGGTCTGCGTCTGGCACCTGAAGCATGCAGGGTGGCATACCCAGCATCATGGACAGGAACCAAGGGCGCAGTTTCGCGGCCATCCAACCGGGAATGCCGCGTGCCGAAAGCGCCTTGGAAATCACGGCCCAGTCCTCTTCGCTCATCAGATCGATCAGAGTTGGTCCAGAGTTGATCAGGACCGGGCTGAAATCCTTGGCCAGGTCTTGTTCGAAAGCGGACATGTCGGATTGGGTGATCTCGAAATAAAACGCGTCCGCCTCGCTCAACGTCGGTGCCAACCGCTCGACCACCGGGCCCATTCGCGGATCGTTGACGTGCAATGTGCCGATCAGATGCAAAACAGTGTTGTCCTTCTGTGCAATCCAGTGATTGCCTTCGGGATATGCCATCTGACTGGTGGCCGCGTTCAACTCGGCCCGGGCCTCAGGCGTCATGTCTTGTCGCAAATCGCGCCCGTCACAGGCGGCATGGGCCACAATTGGATGCAGAGCGGCAAGCAGGGCAAAAAGAAACACGCGCATCGAGACCATTCCGATTGTGGCTGAAAGAACTTGGGAACAGATAGCCACGCCTGCCTACCGCGCGCAAGCCGTGTATCCGTATGGCGTTTCTCTGAAAAAACCATAGCATAGCGTCATGAACCGCGAACAGGATCTCTATCCTCCGATCAAGGCGCTGTTGCAGCGGCAAGGATACACCGTGAAAGGAGAGGTGGGCGCCGCCGACATCGTGGCCGTCAAGCCCGGTTGCAATCCAGTGATTGTTGAATTGAAGCTGAGGTTTTCGCTGGCCTTGTTCCATCAGGCCGTGACCCGGTTGAAGGTATCGGATCAGGTCTATGTGGCCGTCTGCAAGCCCACCGGCCGGTCAGCGCGCCGGGCGCTGCGGGACAACCGGTCCCTGTGTCGTCGGTTGGGGCTGGGGTTGATCACCGTTCGTGCGGATGGACGGGTTGAAGTCCATTGTGACCCCGGCCCCTATACGCCGCGAAAGAACAAGGCCAAAGCTGCGCGACTGTTGCGCGAGTTCGAGCGGCTGGAAGGGGATCCGAACTCAGGTGGGGCAACTCGGCACGGTATCGTCACTGCCTATCGGCAGGATGCCCTGAAATGTGCCGCGCACCTGGCCGAACACGGGGCGACCAAAGGCGCTGAGGTCGCCAGTGCCACGGGCGTTGCGGCGGCGACGCGCCTCATGCGCGAAAACCATTATGGCTGGTTCGAAAAGGTGGCAACGGGCGTCTATGAACTGTCGCCTTCCGGGTCCGAAGGGCTGAAGCACTGGGCTTACAGCTGGGAAGACCCGACCTGACTAGGCCGGCCTCAGGCTGCGCGCGAAAAAAATTCATCACCGATTGTTGACTCGCCGGAAATCACCCCCTAGCTATGCGTCGTTAGCACTCGACCAAGTTGAGTGCTAACACCCCGCAAGACCGCGGGGGGAGGAAAACAACCTTTGAGCCCAAGGAGCTGCAAAGATGGCATTGAAACCGCTTCATGACCGCGTGCTGGTTCGCCGTACCGAAAGCGAAGAGAAAACCGCAGGCGGCCTGATCATTCCCGACAGCGCAAAAGAAAAGCCCAGCGAAGGCGAAGTTGTTGCAACCGGCGAAGGCGCGCGGAAAGACAGCGGCGAACTGATCGCGATGGCTGTGAAGCCCGGCGACAAAATCCTGTTCGGCAAATGGTCCGGCACCGAGGTCCACGTCGACGGCGAAGAGCTGCTGATGATGAAAGAAAGCGACATCATGGGGATCATCGAGTAACGCGCACGCGCTTGCTCTGATCTTCATTTCAAACACATTTCTCGAGGAGAAAAAGACATGTCTGCAAAGGACGTCAAGTTCGACACCGATGCCCGCAACCGCATGCTGAAGGGTGTGAACATCCTGGCGGATGCTGTGAAGGTGACCCTCGGCCCCAAAGGCCGCAACGTGGTTCTAGACAAATCCTTCGGCGCGCCGCGCATCACCAAAGACGGTGTTTCGGTCGCCAAGGAAATCGAACTGGAAGACAAGTTCGAGAACATGGGCGCGCAGATGGTGAAAGAAGTCGCCAGCCGCACCAATGACGAAGCCGGTGACGGCACCACCACCGCAACCGTTCTGGCCCAGGCCATTGTCAAGGAAGGCCTCAAGCAGGTCGCAGCCGGCCTGAACCCGATGGACCTGAAGCGCGGCATCGACGTGGCAACTGCCAAAGTCGTCGAGGAAATCAAGAACGCTGCCCGCGAAGTCAAAGACAGCGACGAAGTTGCGCAGGTTGGTACCATCTCGGCCAACGGCGAAGCTGAAATCGGCCGCCAGATCGCAGACGCGATGCAGAAAGTCGGCAACGAAGGCGTCATCACCGTCGAAGAGAACAAAGGTCTGGAAACCGAGACCGACGTCGTCGAAGGTATGCAGTTCGACCGTGGCTACCTGTCGCCCTACTTCGTCACCAACGCTGACAAGATGGTTGCCGAGCTGGAGGACTGCATGATCCTGCTGCACGAGAAGAAACTCTCTTCGCTGCAGCCGATGGTTCCGCTGCTCGAGCAGGTGATCCAGTCGCAGAAGCCGCTGCTGATCATCGCCGAGGACGTGGAAGGCGAAGCGCTGGCAACTCTGGTTGTCAACAAGCTGCGCGGTGGTCTGAAGATCGCTGCCGTCAAAGCTCCGGGCTTCGGCGATCGCCGCAAGGCAATGCTGCAGGACATCGCAATCCTGACCGGCGGTCAGGTCATCAGCGAAGACCTGGGCATGAAGCTGGAAAACGTCACCATGGACATGCTTGGCACCGCCAAGAAAGTGTCGATCACCAAGGACGAAACCACCATCGTCGACGGTGCTGGCGAGAAGGCCGAGATCGAAGCACGTGTTGCCCAGATCCGCACCCAGATCGAAGAAACCACCAGCGACTACGACCGTGAGAAGCTGCAAGAGCGCGTTGCCAAACTGGCAGGCGGTGTTGCCGTTATCCGCGTCGGTGGCATGACCGAAGTTGAAGTGAAAGAGCGCAAGGACCGTGTGGACGACGCTCTGAACGCAACGCGCGCCGCCGTTCAGGAAGGTGTCGTCGTGGGTGGCGGTGTTGCCCTGGTTCAGGCCGGCAAGGCTTTGGCCGATCTGAAAGGTGTCAACGCCGATCAGGACGCCGGTATCAACATCGTTCGCAAGGCCATCGAAGCACCGCTGCGTCAGATTGCTGAAAACGCAGGTGTCGACGGTGCCGTCGTTGCCGGCAAGGTGCGCGAGTCCTCGGACACCGCCTTCGGCTTCAACGCTCAGACCGAAGAATATGGCGACATGTTCAAGTTCGGCGTGATCGACCCGGCCAAAGTGGTGCGTACCGCTCTGGAAGACGCTGCCTCGGTTGCAGGTCTGCTGATCACCACCGAAGCCATGGTCGCCGACAAGCCCGCCAAAGAAGGTGCAGGCGCCGGTGCTGGCATGCCCGACATGGGCGGCATGGGCGGCATGATGTAAGACTGTCCGGGTTCGCGTCAGCGAATTCAGACAACCCGCAAGGGAAAGTCATACCAAAAAAAAATTCAGCGGGGTCGCCTTCGGGCGGCCCCGCATTGTTTATTCTGGTGTTCCGCAGGGTTTCGACCGGCGCTGCTTGCAATTCTGGGGATCGCCGCAGCCGGTCACGCGGAAGTGCAGGAAACCGGGTGTCCATTGCACGCGGACACGATATTGGTGGGGCATGCCGCTGTTTCTTCTGACCGCCCTGACAATGTGTGCCTTTGCGGCCAATTCCATCCTGAACCGGTTGGCCGTGGAGAGCGGAGCCAGCGACCCTGCGAGTTTTGCCGTTGTTCGTGTACTCTGTGGTGCGCTGGTCCTGTGCGCATTGGTCGTGTCGCGGGGTGGCACCCTGCGGGTGTTCGACAGGCGCCGAGTAATCGGAGCAGGGTCCTTGTCGTTGTACATGGTCGGGTTCTCGGTGGCCTATCTGTCACTTGATGCGGGATTGGGCGCCTTGATCCTGTTTGCGGTGGTCCAGATCACGATGTTTCTGGCCGGCTCCCTTGCCGGGGCGATCCCGACTTTTCGACAGGTGGCGGGGGCAGCAATTGCAATGGCCGGATTGGCGTGGGTGCTGTGGCCTGGCGCTGAGGTGCGTGTGGACCCGACCGGAGCAGCCTTGATGGTCGCCGCCGGGGTCGGGTGGGCTGCGTATTCAATTGCCGGTCGGTCCGAGCCCGATGCGCTTGCTGGAACTGCCTCAAACTTTGTGGTCGCCCTGCCGGTAACCGCTGGCATTTTGGTCGTGGGCGCTCCGGCGTGGCATTTGACCTGGGCGGGTTTGGGGCTGGCGGCCGTATCCGGCGGGGTGACCTCGGGGTTGGGGTACGCCCTGTGGTATCGTCTGCTGCCCCAGCTGGCGCCTGCGGTTGCAGCCGTAGTTCAGCTGAGCGTCCCGGTGATTGCGATCATTGCCGGTGTGGCGCTGCTCGGCGAGCAACTGAGCCTGCGGCTGATGGCCGGAGCAGGGTTGGTTTTGGGCGGTATTGCATTGGCAGTTGTGCGCGTGAGGCGGCGCTAGGTCTTTCCTCTCTGAAGATTAGCCATTATCTGGCAGCCATGCGGATCCTGTTTTTCATATTGCTTTGCCTGATGCCGATCGCCGCGCAGGCAAAATGCGTTGTCCTGCTGCATGGGCTTGCCCGGACCGAAGCATCGTTTTCGGTCATGGAGCAGTTGTTCAAGGTGCACGGGTACACCGTCGTGCGGCCGGGTTATCGCTCGACGGATCTTCCGATTCCGGAACTGGCCGACCGGACAATACCCGAGGCGTTTGCGGCGTGCGGAGATGACACCGTCAACGTTGTTGCGCATTCGATGGGGGGTATCCTGTTGCGCTATTGGCTGCAGGATCACCATCCGCAGAATCTGGGCCGCGTCGTCATGCTTGGCCCGCCCAACCAAGGCAGCCAATTGGTCGATGAACTGGGTGATTGGGAAGTGTTTGGTCTGTTGAACGGCCCCGCCGGCCTGCAGCTGGGTACGGGTCCCGAAGGCATTCCGCGTCGCCTGCCGCCGGTCGACTTCGAACTGGGGGTGATTGCAGGTGAGAACTCGCTGAATCCGGTGTTTTCGTCCCTGGTCGATGGGCCGGATGACGGCAAAGTCGCTGTCGAAGAAACCAAAGTCCAGGGCATGGCCGACCACATCGTGCTGCCGGTGACTCATACGTTCATGATGAACAACCCGCAGGTCATGGCGCAGGCTTTGCACTTCATCGAGTTCGGCGAATTCGATCCCAACATAACCTGGCTGGACGGTGTGATGGACATCATCGATGAGATCTGCATCGGAGAGGACTGCGCCGAACCCGCCTCGGAACCCACGCGATGACCGCATTGGAACTGACCTTTTCCGGGGCGCAGGTTCTGCACCCTGATCGCGGACTTGTCGGTGACGATCTGTCGATCGCGGATGGCTTGATCCAAGAAGGCGGCGGTGCGCCAGTGATTGATCTGAGCGGCTATCTGATCCTGCCGGGCATCATCGACTTGCACGGGGACGGGTTCGAGCGTCACATCGCCCCGCGCCGGGGGGCCATGAAGCAGATGGACGAGGGCATCCGCGCTGCCGAGGCCGAGCTGGCGGCCAATGGCATCACCACCGCCGTGCTAGCGCAATTCTACAGCTGGGAGGGCGGCGTACGCGGCCCCAAGTTCGCCGCCGACGTGTTCCGCGCGATCGCGGCGGTGAAGGGCAGCGTGGTCTCCGACCTGATCCCGCAGCTGCGGTTCGAAACCCACCTGCTGGACGATTATGCCGACCTGCCGGGGCGCATCGCCGACTGGCAGGTGCCCTATGTCGTGTTCAATGATCACCTGCCCCATGACCGTCTGGCACAGGGGCGCACCCCGCCGCGTTTGACCGGGCAGGCGCTCAAGGCCGGTCGCAGCCCCGAGGCGCATCTGAAGATGCTGCAGGACATGCACGCCCGCACTTCCGAGGTACCCGCTGCGCTTGATGCGCTGTGCGGGGCGCTGGCCCAACAAGGCGTGCGTCTGGGCAGCCACGACGACGCGACGGCAGAGACCCGTTTCCACTGGCGCGCGCGCGGCGTGCATATCGCCGAATTTCCCGAAACGCTCGAGGCGGCCGAGGCAGCCAAGGCTGCGGGCGATCACGTCATTCTGGGCTCGCCCAACGTGGTGCGGGGCGGATCGCACAAGGGCAATGTCAGTGCGCTGGATCTGATCGCCATGGGGCTGTGCGATGCGCTGGCGTCGGATTACCATTATCCCAGCCCGCGCAGGGCGGCGCTGATGCTGATGAAATCGGGGTTGCTGGATCTGGCGGGTGCTTGGGCGCTGGTGTCGTCGAGGCCCGCGCGGGTGCTTGGCCTCGGGGACCGCGGGTCGCTGCACTCCGGCAAACGCGCCGATCTGGTCATTCTGGACGCCGAAACGCAGCGCGTGGCGGCAACCATCGCCGGCGGCCGGGTCAGTTTCCTGTCGGGGGATATCGCCGGGCGGTTTGTCGCCGCGGCACGCTAGCGTTTGATCCGGTTGAAATGGCCCATTTTGCGGCCCGGCTTGACCTCGGCCTTGCCGTACAGGTGCAGGGCCACGTCGCGCTGTTGCGCAAGCTCGGGTACGCGGTCCATGTCGTCGCCGATCAGGTTCTCCATCACCACATCCGCGTGACGCTGCCCGTCGCCCAGAGGCCAGCCGGCCACGGCGCGGATATGCTGCTCGAACTGATCGACTGCACAGCCGTTCTGCGTCCAGTGGCCCGAGTTGTGAACGCGCGGCGCGATCTCGTTCACGATCAGGCCCTGCGGCGTCACGAACAGTTCGACCCCCATGACGCCGACATAGTCCAGCGCGTTCAGGATATTCGCGGCCAGCAGGACCGCGTCGGTCCGCAGCGCAGGGGACAGGCGCGCGGGCACCGTGGTCGTGTGCAGGATGCCGTCGCGATGCACGTTCTCGCCGGGGTCGAAGCAGGCCACCTGGCCGTCCAGCCCGCGGGCGGCAATGATCGACACCTCGTGGCTGAAATTGACGAAGCCTTCCAGGATCGCGGGTGCACCCTGCATGTCGGCCAGCGCGGTCCGGGCGTCCTCGGGCGACTTCAGCCGCGCCTGCCCCTTTCCGTCATAGCCGAAGCGGCGGGTCTTGAGGATCGCCGGCGTGCCGATCCGTTCGATGGCGGCCTGCAGACTGTCCAGGTCGGTCACATCGGCAAAGGGTGCGGTGTTCAGGCCCAGGCCTTGCAGGAATGTCTTTTCGGTCAGCCGGTCCTGACTGACCCGCAGCGCCTCGCGGCCGGGTCGGATGGGGCGGTGCGATTCCAGAACGTCCAGCGCTTCGGTCGGGATGTTTTCAAACTCGTAGGTGATGACATCGACCGATTGCGCAAAAGCGGCCAGCGCCTCGGCATCCTCATAAGGTGCGGTGGTCACGCGATGCGCCACCTGGCCCGCCGGCGGGTTGGCGCCCGGCTCCAAGATATGGGTCACGAAGCCCAGCCGCGCCGCGGCCATCGACAGCATCCGCCCCAGCTGGCCGCCGCCCAGAATTCCGATCACTGCGCCGGGCTGCAAGGGGTTACTCATCGCGGGGCTCCTCGGGGATCGAGTCCGACAGCGCCGCGCGCCAAACGTCCAGCCGGTCGGCCAGGGCTGAGTCTTGCAGGGCCAGAATAGCAGCGGCCATCAGGCCGGCATTGGCGCCGCCGGCCGATCCGATGGCCATGGTCGCAACCGGGAAACCCTTGGGCATCTGCACGATGGAATAGAGCGAGTCGACACCGGACAGCGCCCGCGTCTGAACTGGAACGCCGATCACCGGCACCCGCGTCTTGGACGCCATCATCCCCGGCAGATGTGCGGCACCGCCAGCGCCGGCGATGATTACCTGAAGCCCGCGCTGCACGGCGGTCTTGCCGTACTCCCACAAACGATCCGGCGTGCGGTGGGCCGAGACGATCTTGGTCTCGTAGGCCACGCCCAGTTCGTCCAGTATCTCTGCAGCGCCCTTCATGGTGGGCCAGTCCGACTGGCTGCCCATGATGATTCCGACCTTGATCTCGCTCATCCGCCCTGTTCCCCGCCTGCGTTAGGAAGCGCGCACTATAGTGAAATCCGCTTGCGTGGCAATGCGGTTGAGCGCGCCCGGTCAGGCGATGATGTCAGGGGTCAGGCGATCCTCGATCAGCCGGATGATATCCTTCAGGCGCAGCTTTTGTTTCTTCAGCCGCTTCACCGTCAACTGATCAGCGGTGCCGGTCGCTTCGAGCGCCTTGATTGCCTCGTCCAGGTCGCGGTGCTGCTGGCGAAACACCTCCAGCTCGACGCGCAGAACCTCGTCGGTTTTCATCGAAATGTCGGTGGGCGCATTCATGGGCGACTCATGTGTGGCTGGTGGTGCGTGTTACACAAGATAGTGCGTTCAAGTGAATCCGCCTAGACCTTGTGGAGACACACGTTTCATCCCATATTGTCTTGTGCGCAGCTGCCGTTACGGGGCCGCGCATCACGTCGCTTTGACAAAGAAGGACGAGAAAACGTGTCAAAACTTACTCTTGGCTCATACCCGCATCTTCTGGGGTTCGAGCAGCTGGAACGCCTTCTGGAACGGTCTGCAAAGGCCGGAAACGAAGGGTATCCGCCCTACAACATCGAACAGACGTCGGATCATTCCTACCGCATTACCTTGGCCGTGGCCGGGTTTGCCGAGGATGACCTGTCGATCACCATCGAAGATCGGCAACTGGTGATCCGGGGCCGTCAGCGCGACGACAGCGAGGGGCGCGTGTTCCTGCACCGCGGCATCGCGGCCCGTCAGTTCCAGCGCATGTTCGTGCTGGCCGACGGTGTCGAGGTCGGCGAGGCCATCATGGAAAATGGTCTTCTTCATATCGACCTGACCCGCGCCGTGCCCGAAACCGTTGTGCAGACGATCAACATAAGGAAGGGGTAAGCCATGAATACACCGTATGAAATCAACACCGAAGGCAATCGGATCGTCTATGTGAAGGCCGTGAACGTGGCCAACCTGCCGCACGAGGTGCGCACGCAGGTGGGTGATCTGGATCATCTTTATGCCGTTCACGATTCAGATGGGCAGCAACTGGCGCTTGTCGCCGATCGAAAGCTGGCCTTTGTACTGGCGCGGCAGCATGACCTGTCTCCGGTGGCCGTGCACTGACACGGGCACAGACCGATTCAGCGTGACAAGCGGCGTGTGAGGCGTCAAACATGCCACCCGCGGGTTTGCATTCCCGGCACTTTCTGACTGCAAGCACGAGAGGGCGCATGAGCTGGTTCGATTTCGATTGGGTGGATGCCTTCAGCGACACGGCATTCGGCGGAAATGGCTGTGCAGTCGTGCATGGTGGCGCGCATTTGCCGGAATCGGTCTGCACGGCGTTTGTCCGCGAGACGTCTTTGGTCGAATGCACATTTACCGGACCATCCGATGTAGCGGATATTCGAGTGCGGTATTTCCTTGCCAGCCGTGAAATTCCCTTTGCCGGACACCCGACCATTGCGACCGTAGCTGCCATGCGCCATCGTGGAATGATATCTGGTGACGCACTGACGCTGGAAACCGGAGCAGGAATCGTGTCAATCCAGCTGCATGGCGACCAGATTGAGATGACCCAGATCGCGCCCGAATTCGGCACGCGGGTGCCAGAAGACCTTGTTGCCGCTGCGATCGGCCTACCTGCAAGCGCGATCATTTCGCCGCCGCAGATGGTTTCGACCGGGCTTCCATTTTGCATTACAGTTCTGCGGGATCATGCAGCCTTGCGCGCGGCACAACTGAATGTGGATGCACTGCAACGGGTGGCGGAAACTGCCGGATATGCCGGCTCTGACATGGCCGAACCTTTCCTTGTGACCCTGCAGGGGGCTACGGCTCAAGGGGATACGTTCTCGCGTTTGTTGCTGGCACCGCCCAGCCCACCCGAAGATCCGTTCACCGGCTCCGCTACCGGTGCAATGGCGGCTTACCTGTGGAAATACGGGCTGATGCCGAACGAGAGCTTTGTCGCCGAACAAGGCCACGACATGGGCCGCCCTGGTCAGGCGACTGTAACGCGGGTCGGGCCAACGGATGCGATGACGGGCATCAAGGTTGCCGGCCGCGGGTTTGTCCTGATGCGCGGCCAGACCGACCTGCCGGACAGCCTGCAATGACCGAACCTGCGATCGCGATTCTGCCCTATGGGCACCGCTTGGGGCCAAAGCTCGCTTCGGTTCCGCTGGCAGATCTGAATTGGCCGCTGGGCTGCCCCGAGCGCCTGTCAGGAAAGACCGTAGGTGACCTCGCGCCCACCGACCACCTGATCATGTATCCCAATTCCACCGTACACCTGCGCATGCGACGCGGCACGCGGGCTCGGATATCGCTGATGATGGGCGAGCCATCGGCCATACATGGCAAGCACGACCGGATGCTGCGCTGGACCTGGCGGCGGTTTTTCCGGGTGTTCACCTTTCACGACGTATTGCTGAACAGCCTGCCCAACGCGGTTTTCCTGCCCTATGGCGTGACCCAAGTCCCCGAGTGGCAGGATCTGAGCGTCGTAAAGACGCGGTCATGCTCGCTGATCGCGTCGGCGAAGCGCGATCTGGAGGGGCACCAGCTGAGGCACAGGCTGATCGATTGGGCCCGCGACACAGGCGCTGACATCGACATCATGGGCCGCGGCTATCAACCGTTCGAGCACAAGTCAGACGGGTTGGCACCTTATCGTTATTCGGTCGTCATCGAAAACGTGCGCGAGAGGAACTACTTCTCGGAGAAGCTGATCGACGCCGTTCTGTGTTCGACAGTCCCGATCTATTGGGGGTGCCCCAATATCGGCGACTTCCTCGATACCAAGGGGATGATCCTGTGCGAAACCGAGGCGGACATCCAGCAGGCCGTGCAGATGCTGTCGGTGGAAGACTATGAAAAACGCCTGCCGTATCTGCGGGCGATGCAGCCGCAAGCCGCCATCTTTGGAGAGTTCGAACTGAGGGCTGCCGAGGCCCTGCGGGATCAGCTTTCAGCAGGCTGACTGTGCAACACGCGCACTTTGGCTCTGCCGGAGTGGGTCAGCGCCGCGAGACACGTTCCAGATAATCGATCGCGTCCTGCAATTCCTCCAGAATGTCATACCAGCCATCCACGTCGTTCAGCCGGCGGAACTCGGCTTTGACCGAGTCGTGGTGCATCATGTCCTTGGCCTCTTTGAGACTGTCGCGCGCCGAGTCTGGCTCCATGTTGCCGGCAGCGGTCTTGGCCGCATCGATGACCTCAAGGATCTGGCGAAGACGGGTCGTGCCGGGCGTCGGCGGAACCGGTGGCACGACAAGCCCCAAAGGGTGATCCTGGGGCGGCGGCTGCAGTGTATCCAGCGCCTTTTGAATCTTGGCTTTGATCTTGTCGCATTCCTTCACCCAATCCGCGTAGGTGCGGATCGATTTCAGAAGGTCCAGCAGCCAGTCTATGGGGATAAATGGTGTCAGGCACCCAGCCACAGCCGGCGAAGCCATCAACGCCGGAAGTTGCAACCGGGAAAACTGGGCGATCTTGTAGTCGGCAATTACCGCTGCGCGGTTGTCTCCCGCAAACATGGCTCCGCCATCTTCGGTGCTTTTTTGAGTTGCCATATGTTCACCCTCCCAAAGGATGCTGATAAATTATGTCTGCGCAAAATATGTCAAATAGTAGCATTTTCTGGATGAAACGTCGAACTACCGCAAATCTGCGCGGATGGAAGGGGGGTGTTCAAAGCAGTGTTCTGGAAATGAAAGACCCCCGGAGATGTCTCCGGGGGTCAGTGTTGATAGCAGTTGGCTGTGGCTCAGGATCCGGCGATCAATCCCATGCTTTCCAGCTTCAGCAGAACCTGATGGGCGCAGTTGTCCACGTCCACATTCTCGGTCTCGACGCGCAGTTCCGGGTTTTCCGGCACATCGTAAGGGTCCGAAATACCAGTGAACTCTTTGATCTTGCCTTCACGCGCGAGCTTGTACAGGCCTTTGCGGTCGCGGCGTTCGCATTCCTCGATGCTGGTGGCCACGTGAACTTCGCAGAACGCGCCGAATTGCTCGATCTCCTCGCGCACGGCGCGGCGGGTGGTGGCGTAGGGCGCGATCGGGGCACAGATGGCGATGCCGCCGTTCTTGGTGATCTCGGAGGCCACATAGCCGATGCGGCGGATGTTCAGGTCGCGGTGTTCCTTCGAGAAGCCCAGTTCCGAGCTCAGGTTCTTGCGGACGATGTCACCGTCCAGCAACGTGACGGGACGGCCGCCCATCTCCATCAGCTTGACCATCAGAGCGTTTGCGATGGTCGATTTGCCCGAGCCCGAGAAACCGGTGAAGAAGACGGTAAAGCCCTGCTGGCTGCGCGGCGGATAGCGGCGGCGCAGCTGCTCGACCACCTCAGGGAACGAGAACCACTCGGGGATCTCCAGCCCCTCGCGCAGGCGGCGGCGCAGTTCGGTGCCCGAGATGTTCAGGATCGTGACGTTGTCGCGGTCCTCGATCTCGTCCGCGGGTTCGTACTGGGCGCGTTCCTGCACATAGACCATGTGTTTGAAATCGACCATCTCGATGCCGATCTCGTCCTGGAATTTGCGGAACAGGTCCTGGGCGTCATAGGGGCCATAGAAATCCTCGCCCAGGCTGTTCTTGCCGGGGCCGGCATGGTCGCGGCCGACGATGAAGTGGGTGCAGCCGTGGTTTTTGCGGATCAGGCCGTGCCAGACCGCTTCGCGCGGACCAGCCATGCGCATCGCCAGGTTCAGCAGGCTCATGGTGGTGGTCGAGGCCGGGTATTTGTCCAGCACCGCCTCATAGCAGCGCACGCGGGTGAAGTGATCGACATCGCCGGGCTTGGTCATGCCCACAACCGGGTGGATCAGCAGGTTGGCCTGCGCCTCACGCGCGGCACGGAAGGTCAGCTCCTGGTGTGCGCGGTGCAGCGGGTTGCGGGTCTGGAAAGCCACGATGCGGCGCCAACCCACCTTGCGAAAATAAGCGCGCAGCTCGTTCGGGGTGTCGCGGCGCGCCTTGAAATCATAATGCACCGGCGGCTGGATGCCGGTCACGGGGCCGCCCAGATAAACCTTGCCTGCCACGTTGTGCAGGTAGTTCACGGCCGGATGCGCATCATCATCGGCGCCGAACACCTTCTCGGCCTCACGCGATTTGTCCGGGGTCCAGCGGTCGGTAACGGTCATGGTCGCCAGGATCACGCCTTCCTGGTCGCGCAGCGCAATGTCCTGACCCAGTTCGATTTGATCGGCGAAATCTTCGTTCACATCCAGTGTGATCGGCATCGGCCAAAGGCTTCCGTCGGCCAGGCGCATGTTTTCGACGACGCTGTCATAGTCTTCCTGACTCAGAAAGCCCTTGAGCGGGTTGAACCCGCCATTCATCAGCAATTCCAGATCACAGATCTGGCGCGGGGTCAGGTCCCAGCTGGTCAGGTCGGCGGCTTCGACTTTCAGCTTTTGGGCGGATTCATAGGAAACATACAGTTCTGGGATCGGAGCCAGGTTACTCAACATCGTCATCGCAATACTCTTGAGGCAGTGTGGTCAGTCAGTGATTCAGGTGCATTGCCGGGCCATGTGCCCCGGTCGTCAGTCGAAGTCCATATACATTCATGAAACAAAGGAGGATATGCGCGGTTTTTCCCCGGAATGGAAGGTTTTTCCGGGCCGGAACCGAAAAAGCGACGAAAATCCCACCGGATGGGGACAATATCGTCACCCGGCGGCGATCTGTTCTGGAGAGGACAGAAGTTGGTCCAGATCCAGAGCGCGCTCGACGGGCAGGGCAGTGACGGGCTGGGTTACGCCCCGCAGTTGGAACAGACGCAGGTCAAGCCCATCGGTCTCAAACCCGGCCGCGCGCAGCACGGCTTCCGAGACCAACAGCTCGGCCCCGAGCGCCTTGGTTTCTCCTTCCAGCCGACTGGCGACGTTCACGGCGTCTCCGATGATGGTCCGCGCGGCGTGGCCGGCAGCACCGATCTCTCCCAACACAAGGTCGCCCAGGTGCAGGCCCATGCCGATGCGGATCGCGGGGCTGTTTTCCTGGGACAGCTGCTGGTTGAATTGCGCAAGCGCATGACTGATGTCGATCGCAGCTTTCAGGGCAGAACGGGCCGAGCTGGACGTGTCGGGTGTTTCGAACACGGCCAAAAGGCCATCGCCCATGTATTTGTCGACGACCCCGCCGTCTGCGGTAATGGCTGGAACAATGGCGTCAAAGAACCGGTTCAGCAGGAACACGATGTCATAGGGCAGTTGCCCCGTTGTGCGCGCGGTAAACCCGCGCATGTCCAGAAACAGCACGGCCAGTTTACGCTCTTGCCCCTGGCTGGCATGCGCCCGCTGGCGTCCACCATCCGGCCGGAAAACACGGAAAACCGTCAAGGGGCTGGAGGGGCGGACCTGGCAGGCAAGGCGCGTGCGCTGTGGGGCCCCCACGGCTTTCAGGCTGCGGGCTTCGACCTCGCTGGGCGGTGGCAGTGACTCGGCGCCATCTTCGACGATGACACGGCAGGTGGTGCAGCGCCCCCGGCCGCCGCACAGTGCGGTATGCGGAATACCGTTGGCTTGTGACATCTCAAGCAGTGTCATGCCTTTCTCTGAGGTCACTTCCGGCCCATCGACATATCTGACGCGCACCGAGTGTCGTCTGCGCCAAAGCTTGCCCCCGAAATGGAACGCAAGAGCTGCGGCAAGCGCGATCCAGAAGGCCATCAAGGCTTTGTCCTTGACGCTGAACAAAACCTGGAACTCTTCGGGGCCGGGCCAGTTGTAATGCTCGATATACTGTTCGCGTAGATCCGGATCCGCAAAATCCATCCAGATGCGCCGCCCTTCTGTCAGCAAACCGGCCAGGGCAAAGCTTGGGATGAAGACGGCAACTCCGATCAGATAGGGTACGGTTTGACGCCACCACGAGGTCAGTCGCAGCCAGATATGAAGTCCGATGCACCCGTGTATCCAGACGATCAGCATCAGCAGGCTTTGCATCCAGATGGCCGAATTTGGCCACATCAGAATGATGATGTAGCCCATCTCATCATTCACGTCGAAAACCTGATGCGCATAGCGTGTCTGTACGACGTGCGAGATCAGTTGCAGCGGAATGAGAAGGCCAAGAACGATCTGCAGGGCCGTATGAAAAGGCATTCGCAGGGTTCGGCGCTGGGCGATCGACACCAATGCCAGACCTGCATGTGCGATCAGGGCAAGATACAGGACAGCGCTGCCAATCGAATGGCGCGTGACCGTTTTCCGAGAGTCCTGCATGTCATGCAGGTAGTCGGTGTGAAACAGCCCCAACCCAATATTGATGAAGTGGAAGAAAGCAAAGGCAAACAGCACAAGACCACTGATGATCCTGAGACGGGTCGCCCAACTGCCCTGCCAAAGGGGGGTGTTCAAAAGATCACCTGAAATCTGCCGCGCTCGGGGCAAGTCTGCGTTGCCGCGCAGTGCGGGTCAAGGTGCCAGAGGAGGGCGGTACGCAGCGCCGAAGGCGCTGCGCGTCGCGGTCATTCCTGTTCGGCAAGGAACCGTTCGGCATCCAGCGCCGCCATGCAGCCCATTCCGGCCGAGGTCACCGCCTGCCGGTACACATGGTCGGTCAGGTCACCGGCCGCGAACACGCCGGGGATCGAGGTCTGCGTGGTGCCGGGTTTGGTTTTGACATAGCCGCCCATGTGGGTTTCCAGCACGTCCTTGACCAGTTCGTTGGCAGGTGCGTGGCCGATGGCGACGAACACGCCCTTGCAGGGGATCTCGGTGATTTCGCCCGTCTTGACGTTCTTCACCCGCACGCCTTCGACGCCCAGCGGGATATCGGTGCCAATCACTTCCTCCAGCTGGTGGAACCACAACGGCTCGATCTTGTCGTTCTTGAACAGGCGGTCCTGAAGGATCTTCTCGGCCCGCAGTTCGTCCCGGCGGTGGATCAGCGTGACCTTGCTGGCGAAATTGGTCAGGAACAGCGCTTCTTCCACGGCGGTGTTGCCGCCGCCGATCACCACGATCTCCTGTCCGCGATAGAAGAACCCGTCACAGGTGGCGCAGGCCGACACGCCGAAGCCCTTGAATTTCTCTTCCGACGGCAGCCCCAGCCATTTGGCGCGTGCGCCGGTCGCGAGGATGACCGCGTCCGCAGTGTAGACGGTGCCGCTGTCGCCCTTGGCGGTGAAGGGACGTTTCGACAGATCCAGGTCGTTGATGATGTCACCGATCACCTCGCAGCCCATGGCCTTGGCGTGATCCTGCATGCGCACCATCAGGTCGGGGCCTTGAACTTCGGTGTCGCCTGGCCAGTTTTCGACCTCGGTGGTGGTGGTCAGCTGGCCGCCCGGTTCGATGCCCTGCACCAGAATCGGGTTCAGCATCGCGCGGCTGGCATAGACGCCCGCAGTGTATCCGGCAGGCCCCGATCCGATGATCAGAACCTTGGTGTGTCGTGTCTCGGCCATGGAACCCCCACTCGATTATTGCCTGAGCGCCGTCGTGGGCGCCGGGCTTCGATATAGCGACAGCATCGGTCAGCTTAAAGCCCCTTCGTCTCACGCGTCCGTCATGTTGTACTAAGGTGCCGGCTTGCCTGATCGACAGACAAAGATTATTGCGCTGTTGCGAAAGAATATTGCGCATGGCACCTGCGCTGATATAAGAACCGAAAATTTCAGGAGCACCGCATGGTCACGACACGGCTGGACGAGATCGACCGAAAGATCCTTGCAGAACTGCAGGCAGACGGGCGAATGACCAATGTCGAGCTCGCCAAACGTGTCGGAATCTCGGCCCCACCCTGCCTGCGGCGCGTACGCACGCTGGAGGAGGCCGGCTTTATCCGAGGATACCACGCTGAGGTCAACGCCCGGGAACTGGGGTTCGAAGTTCAGGTCTTTGCGATGGTTGGCCTTGAAAGCCAAGCCGAGGCGGAGCTGCGGGCGTTCGAAGACCGCTGCCGAGACTGGCCGCTGGTCCGGGAATGCCACATGCTGAACGGCGAGGTCGACTTCATCCTGAAATGCGTCGCCCCCGACCTCAGCAGTTTTCAACAGTTCCTTACGGGTGAGTTGCTGACCACGCCGAACGTGGCCAGCGTCAAGACTTCGCTTGTCATCCGCGGTGCAAAAGACGAACCCGGCGTGCCGTTCGACGTATTGGAAGAACGGATGAACCGGACGGCGTAAAGCCGGCGCGTCTGGTTTGCGATGCGCATGGCGGCAGCACCGCCACGATGGCCAGAGAAATGGCCCAACTCAGTAAAATCTGCATGTTGCCCCCCAAAATGCAGTGGTGATGGTTAAAGCTGTCACGCCGTGATGGCGTCGATCTCGCCCTCCCCGGCGCGCGCCATGAGCAGCGGACCGAAATCGTGCAACGAATGGATATGCGCGAACAGGTTCAGGTAGATCGAGCGCAGCGAGTGGCTCATCATCCGGACCGCGTTCACGCCGGGATGATAGGTTTCGAACTGCAGCCCATCGACATTGATGACCGCGTGGCGCTCCAGGCAGATATGGAACAGCTCGACCGGAGTGGGCGGCTGCGTTTCGATCACGGACATGCCGTCCTGAAATTCGGCAACGGGTGTCAACATCGGCTGGCCACCTCCGAGATGCCTTAGATGCGCCGGCGTCGCCAGCAAGCGGGCTGCGGGGCCGGCAATGACGCCGGACAATGGTTTTTGCATGCCGAACGTGTCTGCCATGATGCGGGTCAAAGGGCGTGTCCGCCCGCGCGAGTCTTCGCGGCCAGGTACCAAAGTGACCGAGCCTTTCCACAACACCTTTTCGGATGCGTCGGTCTGGGTCAGGACCGTGTCGCCCGGCATCAAGTCCTCGATGGCGACCGGGCCGTGTTCCGTCTCGACCAGAGACCCACGTGTAAAGGCGCAGAACGCGTCTTCGAAAACGGGCAGCGCCGGTGCGATGTGGCGTGTCTGCGAAACTTCCCCGTTTTTCAGCAGCGCACTCACCTCGTATCGACGCAGTTGCGCCTTCTGTTTGGTGCCTGGACGCGGTGCTTCGCGCAGCAATGCCGAAGTGTCGAGGGCATTCTGCGCGGCACGTGCCAGTGAATTTGGAATAGTCATATTATTCCGTTCCTTCCAATACGCCGAACAGGCGGGAAACATCCCCGTGGAGGCCCGCCTGACAGCTTGATTCTTTGTCTTGAAAAAAGTGCGCCACCTCCATGCGGGTACCGACATGGCCGCGCATGGCGAATGGATTTCGCATTCGTTTGGTCAACACAATGACCCCCCAGACAAACTCGTACACTGCGAACGTAATTGTCCGCACACAAACGCCCTGAAAAACGTCGGCTGCGAATACCAGCCTCGGTTCACGCACCGGCCCAGAGCAGCTTCCGGTGCGCGTCTTGCCCTGTTGAGGCCGGCAGCTGGCCCCAGAGGGATTTCGTATCAGCGTCGCGCGGCCAACCGGCGCACGACCCTTGCAGAGTGACTGGAAACCCGCTTCCAGGGCATTTCCGGTTGTTGGTCCCTGGTGGCCGCGACAACGGCGCGAAGAAAGCGAGATTTCAACTTCATATTCATGTCCTGCTCGAAGTTCGGGCCTAAGCCCTTTTCCCTTTGTAAAGCCAATGTGACGCGTCTTTGCGGCAGCGATGTGGCTGTTCCGGGATCAATTGAGGACAATGATGAAGTCTTGCGGCACCCCCTGAGTTCGGATGCCAGAAATCAGACGTTCGGAGAACGGATAACCATCTGAGCACTGGCAAAAAATTAACAACGATTCTGATGACAGATAGACACAATAAATGTGGCGGAAAAGTGGCGCTTTCGCCTTAATTCGGTCGATCTTTACAATCGTATGGCGGAAATCAGGCGGCCGTAATCCGCCTCGCCGGCGTGGGTCGCGCGCCGGTAGGAATAGAACTTGTCGGGATCCGAATAGGTGCAATGCCGCGTCCATTCTGCCTGCCCGACGCCGGCCTGACGCAGCTTGTGAAGGCCAAAGGCCGGCAGGTCGAAATGCATCCGGTCGCCTTGCCCATTTGCAAAGAAACGCGCGTTGTCCTGGCTTTCCAAAAGGAAGTCTTCCAGAAACTCCGGGCCAACCTCGTAGGCGCGCTGCGAGATCGTCGGGCCGATGACTGCGATGATGTTTTTGCGGTGCGCACCCAGCGCCTCCATGGCGTCCAGCGTCGCTTCAAGGACACCGTCCAGAGCACCGCGCCATCCCGCATGTGCCGCCCCGATCACTTTAGCTTGAGGATCCGCAAACAGTACCGGCTGGCAGTCTGCCGTCAGGATCGTCAGCGCGAGGCCCGGCGTTGCGGTAACGATTGCATCGGCCCTTGGCTTCTCGCCTGCAATCGGCTTGTCGACGGTGATCACGTGTGGGGAATGTACCTGATGCACGCCGACCAATGCATCCAGTTTGACGCCCATGGCCTCGGCCACTCTGCTTCGGTTCAGCGCGACCGCCTCGCTCAGGTCGGACGAGCCCGTGCCACAATTCAGCCCGCTGAAGATACCGGACGAGGCGCCGCCCTTGCGACTGAAGAACCCGTGTCGAATCGGTGACAGCAAATCCGAGGTCAGAATTTCCAGAGTCATGTCCCAAGTCCCGATGGTGGCATCGCAGTTTTCGGGTAGAGGCCCAGCACCTTGAACAGGTTTCCCATTTCCTCTGGGTGCGTCAACCGCCGATGTGCCCGAACCAGCGTTTCCAGTTTTGATCCGGTCAACGCGCCGGCCAGAGATTGTGCGCGTTGGGTGATGCCCAGACGCTCAAGAAACACACCCTGAGGCGTCAGCCGCGTATGGGCGCAGCCCGTCGCGCCCGCCGCCAATGCCAGCGTTTCGAAATCCACATGTGCAGTCAGGTCGGCCTGACCCGGTGTGGCGAGCGGGTCGACGTATTCGTGCCCCTTGACGGCCTGCAACGTGTCGCCCAGCGAACGCCAGTCGCCATAGTCGATGACGAGAGCCATACCACCGTGGCTACGGATGATGCGGGCCGTTTCGGTCACGATGGGAACCGCCGCCGCGCACAGTTCGACCAGATCACCGTCCCGTGTATCCTCGAGGCGCGTCGCCAAGGCCGCTTGCGTCGCCCTCGGGCCAAGGCCGAATGCCAGCTGATCGCCCTGCAGGCCCACAAGACGTTCGCACCAGCCGTCGCCGTCGCGCAGAAACTGGCGGATGGGCAAAGCGTCGAAAAATTCATTGGCCACAAGAAATAGCGGAAGCTCTGGGAGATCGCCCACCGAAACGATCCAGTTCGGTGCGTGCGCATCCAGGGCCTCGGCCTGAAGTCCGCGCAGAACGGGCGAGGCTTCGAGCAATACCACCTGCGCGGCGTCGTGAAACCCGGGCACGCCCCGGGTAGCCCGCAGAATATCGGCCATGAGTGTTCCGCGCCCTGGGCCTAGCTCGGCGAGCGCAAACCGGCCGGGTCTGCCTTGATCAATCCAGCCCTGCGCGAGACAAAGACCAATCACTTCGCCGAACATCTGGCTGATTTCCGGAGCGGTGACAAAGTCTCCATGTGTGCCCAATGGGTCGCGAGTGGTGTAGTAGCCGTGCGTTGGATGCAGAAGACATTCGGCCATGTAGTCCGCCACGCTCATCGGCCCGTCTTGCCGGATGCGGTCGGTCAGGTGGCCAAGCAGGCTCATGCCGCCCGCCGTGCCCGTAGGGCGAACCACAAGCCGACGGCGATCATCGGTACAGATAGGATCTGGCCCATCGTCAGGCCGTACCCGCCCACTTGCCACGCAAGTCCAAGCGGGTTTCCGGCCGAAACGAATTGCGCATCGGGTTGACGAAAGAACTCGACGATGAAGCGCGAAGCGCCATAGCCCGCCAGAAATACGCCCATGATGCGACCGGGCCAATGAAATGCGCCGCGCCGATAGACCAGCCACAACAATAGCAGGCCCAACAGCACGCCTTCCAGCGCAGCCTCGTACAACTGCGACGGGTGGCGGGCGCAAAGCCCAGCAGCGACATTGGCGCAGTCCTGAGCTGCTGCGCCGGGAAAGATCACCGCCCAGGGCAGTTCGCTGGGTCGGCCCCACAGCTCGGCATTGACGAAATTGGCCAAACGGCCAAGCAAAAGGCCGGGGGGAACAGTATGGGCGATCAAGTCGGCCAGTGAAAGCAAGGGGGCCGAATGGCGTCGCGCGAAGACCAGCGCTGCGGTCACCACACCCAGAAGGCCGCCGTGAAAGGACATGCCACCCTGCCAGACCTTCAGGATCTCAAGCGGGTGGAACAGGTAGTATTCGGGCTGATAGAACAGGACAAAGCCCAACCGCCCGCCGATGATGACCCCCAGGATGATCCAGGTGATCAGGTCCTCCAACTGGTCCGGTCTCAGAGGAGGGGATTGATCCGGCCACAAAGCGGGACGGCGCACCGCCATCACCGCCATGCGCCACGCGATCAGGATGCCCGCGATATAGGCCAGCGCATACCACCGCAGCGCGAACTCGATCCCGAAGGCGGAAATCGAGAACAGCTCGGGCGACAGATCGGGGAAATTCAAAACAGCTTGCATGTGCGTCTCATTGCCCGGGGTTGGCTGACCAAGTCAACCTTGAGACTGGGCTCTCTATCCCCCATATAGAAGGCATTCGCGATTCCGGAGTAGACACATGCAAACCCGCAACAAGTTTCTGGACGATATGTCCCAGTTGATGACCAACGCAATGGGCGTGGCGCAGGGTGCGCGAGAAGAGGCTGAAACGGCGATGAAGTCCTTGGTCGACCGCTGGCTGGCGGATCGCGACTTTGTCACGCGAGAAGAGTTCGATGCCGTCCGCGCGATGGCCCAGAAAGCGCGCGAAGAAAACGCGTCACTGGAAGCGCGGATCGCCGCGCTTGAAGCCAAGCTGGACAAATAAGCCCAGCCGCAGATCGGCATTTCGGAATTTTTGGCAAGACCCTACACCGCTCAACCCGCGCTGGGTGTCGCAGTGTGGGGAGTCTCGCCGCATTGCGAAAATAAATCAAGGCAAAGCTGCAGGGTGCGCCAATATTTTGGTGGCCGTTGCCAGCTGTCCACAACTTATTGCTGTTATCCCCAAGAATGGGGGTTGCCAGAGTCCCAGCCACAGCGCACCATATTTAGTACAGGCCTATGGGGGAAGCCCGGCTTGTAGAGCAGGCAACTAGCGCTGGGGCGCTGCCAGCCCCGAAATGCTAGGTATTAAGTGAGGTGGCACCATGGCACTTTCCGAGCAGTATTTCGAAGAAGACATTCATCCGATTGATATTGTCGAACATCTGGCTGAACACCACGATTGGGATTTCGACCGGATCGGTGACGACCAGATCGCCATGGCGGTCGAAGGACAGTGGCGCACCTACTCGATCACGTTGGCCTGGTCCAACTATGACGAGACCCTGCGGATGGTCTGCTCGTTCGAGATGGAGCCGCCCGAGGACCGGGTTTCCGATCTCTATGAATTGCTGAACCGCATGAATGACCAGTGCTGGGCCGGCGCCTTCACCTACTGGGGCAATCAGAAGCTGATGGTCTACCGCTACGGTCTGGTGCTCAGCGGCGGGCAATCGGCCAGCCCCGAACAGATTGACACGATGATCACCGCCGCTGTCCTGAGCGCCGAGCGTTACTATCCTGCGATCCAGTTGGTAACCTGGGGCAACCGTACGCCCGAGGATGCGATGCAAGTCGCCATTGCAGAGGCTTACGGCCGCGCGTAAAGCTTTGCCCCAAACCGCAAAAGCAGGGGAGGGGCAATCATGGACATGTCACGCGTCGCGGATCAGGGGCTGGTGCTTCTGGGATGCGGCAAGATGGGGTCGGCCATGTTGGCCGGTTGGCTCGAACATGGCCTGCCATCCGCATCCGTATGGGTGATCGACCCCAACCCTTCCGATTGGCTCAGGGCGCAAGGGGTCAATATCAACACCCCACTTCCTGAAAGACCTGCCGTCGTTCTGGTTGCCGTCAAACCTCAGATGATGGGCGAGGCATTGCCGGCAATTCAGGCGTTTGGGGGAGGTGGAACCCTGTTCATCTCGGTCGCCGCCGGAACTTCCATCGCCACGTTCGAGCGCGTTCTGGGGGCTGGCACACCGATCATTCGGGCCATGCCGAACACGCCCGCGGCGATCCGGCAAGGCATTACCGCGCTGATCGGAAACGCCAGCACGTCGGGTTCTGACATGACACTGGCCGAAGATCTGCTTTCGGCCATCGGTGATACCGTGCGCCTGCAGGATGAGGCGCAGATGGACGCGGTCACCGGTCTCAGCGGCTCGGGCCCGGCCTATGTCTTTCATTTGATTGAAACGCTGGCTGCCGCCGGCGAGGCGCAAGGCCTTCCGCATGATCTGGCCATGCGCTTGGCCAAGGCGACGGTTGCCGGGGCAGGGGCCCTGGCGATAGCGTCCGAGGAAGATCCGTCGCAATTGCGCATCAATGTCACGTCACCCAACGGAACGACGCAGGCAGCGCTGGAAGTCCTGATGCATGAACAGGAAGGGTTTCCAAACCTGTTGCACCGAGCCGTAAAGGCGGCAACCGATCGATCCAAGGAGTTGTCCGGTGAGTGAAATATCCTTCGACGACTTCCTCAAAGTCGACATCCGCGTAGGTGAAGTCACCCGGGCCGAACCCTATCCCGAGGCGCGCAAGCCCGCGATCAAGATGTGGATCGACTTCGGCGACGAGATCGGCGAGCGCAAGACCTCGGCACAGGTTACCGTGCATTACACGCCCGAATCCCTTGTGGGCAAACAAGTGCTGGCCGTGGTCAATTTCCCGCCGCGTCAGATCGGACGGTTCATGTCTGAGGTTCTTGTTCTGGGTCTGCCCGACGAATCGGGCGAGATTGTTTTGATCGGTCCTGATGGCAAAGTTCCCGTGGGCGGGCGGATGCACTGATGAAGCTGTTGATCACCCGACCGATGACCCCCGCGGTCACGGCCCGCGCGCGGGATGAGTTCGACGTCGATATCCGAGATAGCAACGCACCGCTCAGCATTGATGAGTTGGCGCGCGCATTGCGGGACTACGACGTGGTCGTTCCGACTTTGGGCGATGTCTTTTCGGCCAATGTCTTTGAAATGGTCACGGTTCCGCGGTGCAAATTGCTGGCCAATTTCGGGGTGGGTTTCAATCACATTGATGTGGCGGCAGCGCAGGCTGCTGGTGTTCGCGTGACCAACACACCGGGGGCGGTCACGGATGCAACAGCGGACATTGCCATGACCCTGCTGCTGGCAACGGCCCGCCGCGCGGGCGAGGGTGAACGGCTGGTCCGGTCCGGCAATTGGCGGGGCTGGCACCCGACCCAGATGCTGGGACAGCACGTCACCGGGAAACGGGTCGGAATCATCGGAATGGGACGGATCGGGCAAGCCATTGCCCGGCGCTGTCATTTCGGGTTCGGGATGCAGGTCAGCTATCAATCCCGAACGCCCAAGGATCTGGATTTCCCTGCCGAGTTCGTTCCCGACTTGGCGACCCTGGCTGCTGTGGTCGATTTTCTGGTCGTCGCCGTCCCCGGTGGTGTTGACACCTTCCACCTCATAGACGCTTCGGTTCTTTCAGCGATGCGGCCGTCGGCTATTCTGGTCAACATCGCTCGCGGAGAAGTCGTGGACGAAGCCGCACTGATCCATGCGTTGAAAACCGGCCAGATCGCCGGTGCCGGGCTGGATGTCTATGAGTTTGAACCGGCCGTGCCGCAGGCCCTGCGCGAGATGGAGAATCTCACCCTGTTGCCGCATCTGGGCACCGCGACCGAGGAAGTGCGCACGGATATGGGGCACATGGCTTTGGACAATGTGGCGGCTTTTGTCGCCGGCCGACCGTTGCCAAATCTGGTCTAACTGCCCACGGCCTCGCGCCAGTGTCTCCGGCAGAGTGAAACATAGGTCTCGTTTCCGCCGATCTGCACCTGCGCACCTTGAGTGATGGTTTTGCCGTTTTCGTCCTGACGGATCACCATCGTGGCTTTCCGCCCGCATCTGCAGATGGTGCGGACCTCGCGCATTTCATCGGCTAGGGCCAGCAGAGCCGCTGAACCGGGGAACAGCTTGCCTTGAAAATCCACTCGCAACCCGTAGGCCAGAACCGGTACTTTGAGGTCATCCACCGCGCGGGCCAATTGCCAGACCTGTTCTTCGGTCAGAAACTGCGCCTCGTCCACAAAAACACAGGCCACTTTCCCCTGATCAAGACGGTCTTGAATCATCGCAAACACATCGTCGCGGGGATTGAACGTATCGGCCTGTTCCGAGATTCCGATCCGCGATGCTATACGTCCCTGGCCCGCGCGCCCGTCAATGGCTGCGGTCATCAGATAGGTGTCCATGCCGCGCTCGCGATAGTTGTGCGACGCCTGAAGCAGCACCGTGGACTTGCCTGCGTTCATGGTTGAGTAGTTAAAGTACAGCTTGGCCATGGGCTGGGTCTAATCGGCTCACGCTGCGCGAGCAAGTCGTCAATGTCCTGAAAGGAATCGACGCCGCCATTGCAGTCGCAGAGGCCGAGCATATGCTCTTGGGGATGGATAACCCCGCTTCCACAACAGCGACACCGCCGGCCACGAAATGGCCGAAACAGCGCAGGGCCTGAAATACTGCCCCACAAACACTCTTTACCGGCATTAACTGCCGCCACTCACTCACAAAACCCCCGCATATCTGAGGGATAGCCAACATATGACATTTCAATTATGACTCGAGTATGGGAAATTTCCCCTCCCTTTCCCCGGTGCGGACAGCCGGGCAAGAGGGCGCAGCGAACAAAGGTACAAAAATGGCGGATATCGGGGCCTATCTGAAAAAGCACACCGAAGCTTTGGTCAAGGACGTGGGGATCGAAGCAGCATGCGAGATCACAGGGAAATCCAAGGCCACATTAGGTCGGTATTACTCCGACAATCCCGAGCACAGTGACCGGTTCATGCCGGTGGATGCGGTTGCACGTCTGGAAAACGCGGCCAGCTACCCGCATGTGACTTCGGCCCTGGCGGACCTGAAGAACATCACCTTGTCCTATGATGAGCGCAATTCGACCGGTACGCGTACCGGCGGCGTCAATTCGGACGTGATCGCACTGAGCCAGCGTTTCGCGATGCTGATGACCGAATACCAGGCCGCGATCGAGGATGGCATCATTACCGTCAACGAAGCCAAGCGTCTGCTGAAAGAAACCTCGTTGCTGCAACAGGTTCTGATCGAGATGAAATTGCACCTCGAAGAGGAAAGCGTCAGCTGACCTAATTTCCCGGCAAGCCGTCATGGGGCGGTGAAAAAGGCGATGTGCGCATCGCCTTCTTCAAGCTGAGCTGAAGAAGCTCATAGCCTTTGTCAGTTTTCGTCGTTGTTGGCGTTGTTCCCGCGTCCAGGGCTTGAGCCTTCGGGCCCATTTCCGCCCCCGTTGTTGCCTTTGCCGCCGCCATTGTTGCCCTTGCCGCCGCCTTTCCCGTCGCCGTTTTTGCCTTTACCACCGCCGTGACCGCCAACCTTGCCGGGCTTGCCGTCACCATGGCCGGGCTTGCCACCGCCCTTGCCGGGTTTGTCTCCACCCTTGCCGGGCTTGCCACCGCCCTTGCCGGGTTTGTCTCCACCCTTGCCGGGCTTGCTGCCGCCATCGCCAGGCTTGCCGCCGCCGTTGCCCGGATCGTCGGATCCGCCATCACCGGGGTCATCGTTCCCCCCGCCATTGCCGGGGCCACTGTTTCCGCCGCCCGACCCGGATCCGCCGCCGGCGGCTGGGCCGGTGCTCGATGCGGGTTGAAACCCGCTGGGGTCGTTTTCGCGGCCGTCAAAGCTGTTGGCGTTGGAAATCGATCCGGTCGGCAAATCGCTCAGCAGATTGGCCAGCCCCGGACACTGCTGCGAGGTATTGGCAAGAACCGACCCGAAATCTGCCCGTTGTTGCAGATGCGAGAGGAAACTGGGCGTAACCTGCGAACAGCCGCAAAGGGCCGCATAATCACCATTGTTGGCCGCGACCCGTGCTGTGTTGGCGTTGCAGACCTGGGGCTCGGCCATGGCCGCGCTGGCTGCAGCAACCCCCAATAACGGGGCGACAACCCAGGCCGCCATTCCTGACTTAGAACTCTTGAACATGGCGCACCTTTCTAAACCTAGCGTCACCTGACATGCGGAATTGCATGGCCTTCCAGATGGAGGCCGCGGGTTAAGCTGTGCTGTATCAATTCTGAAGAAGTATTCAGGAATACAAAAACAGTCCGCCTGCGCGGGCGAAATGTTCGAGGTTATCGCTTGTTACGCCGGACGTGGACTGGCGGCGCCGGCGTGTCAGGCGTGGCGTTTGACGATGACGGACCCAACCGAATACCCTGCGCCGAACGAGCAGATCAGGCCGACATCGCCATCCTGAAGATCGTCTGAATATTTGGAAAAGGCGATGATCGACCCGGCTGACGATGTATTGGCATAGTCCTGCAGGATGTTGGGCTGTTCGCCCGGCTCCGGCTCTCGGCCCAAGACCTTCTTGCCGATGAAATCATTCATCGTTTTGTTGGCCTGGTGCAGCCACAGCCGCTTGAGATCGCCGCTTTCGATCCCTTCGGAATCCATGTGGTCGCTGATGTGTTTGCTGACCATCGGCAGCACTTCCTTGAACACCTTGCGGCCGTTCTGCATGAACTGCATGTCGCGCCGGTCGGTCAACCCGTCGGGCCGGGTGCTCCGCAGAAAGCCGTTGTTGTTGCGGATGTTGTTGGAAAACTCGGTCGCGCAGCGGGTCGACAGGATCTCGAAATGCGGGCCTTTGGCATCTTCGGTCCGTTCGATCAGCGTGGCGGTGGCCACGTCGCCGAAGATGAAGTGACAATCTCGGTCGCGCCACTCCAGGTGCCCCGAGCAGATCTCGGGGTTGACCACCAGCGCCGCCCGTACGGACCCCGACCGGATCATGTCGGCCGCAGCCTGAATGCCGAACGTCGCCGAAGAACAGGCCACGTTCATATCGAACCCAAAACCAGTGATGCCCAACGCGTTCTGGATTTCGACCGCAATGGCGGGATAGGCACGTTCATGGTTCGACGCGGCACAGATCACCAGATCGACATCCGCCGCCGTCCGCCCGGCCTGGGCCAGCGCTTTTTTGCAGGCGTCCAGTGCCATTTCGGTCATTATGCCCGGCTCGTCATCGCTGCGCGGGCGCAGCAGGGGGTGCATCACGTCCGGGTCCAGCACGCCGGTCTTGTCCATGACGTACCGGTTCTCGATGCCGGATGCCTTGACGATGAACTCTTCCGAGGAATGCTGCATCGGCTCCACCTCGCCCGCGGCGATGGCATCGGCGTTGGCAGCATTCATCTTGTCGGCATAGGCGTTGAAGGCTTTGACCAGCTCGGCATTGGTGATGACGTTTTCGGGCGTGAAAACCCCGGTACCGGTGATTGCGGGCGTGTACATGTCGGGTCCTGAATGTTTCGGATTCGCCCAAAATGCAGTCACAGCGCCCCCAGATCAAGAGATGTTGACCCAAGGGAACGGCATAGGTTTGCGCAAATTCAACTTCACATCTTGAATAGTTCAGAATCCGAAGTATATCACCGCTCGACTCGCGCGGAGAGCATCCATGACCAAAGACATCAGTGAACGGCTGGCCCGACTGACCCCTGAGATCCAGGCGATGATGGGCGTCTATGCGCTGTACTGGAAACTGGAAGAGAGTTTCGGCTGCATCGATACCGATCTCAGCCATCAGGAATGCCACATGTTGATCAAGTTGGATCAGCCCAAGCGGATGGGAGTGTTGGCGGCCGACATGCTGACCGTGCCGTCGACCATTACGGCCACCGCCGATGCGCTTGAGGCGGCCGGTTATCTGACCCGCCAACAGGACCCCGATGATCGCCGTGCGTGGTTGCTGGTGTTGACCGACAAAGGTGCCGAGGCCCGCAACATGCTGGTCACCACCGCCGGAGAGCTGTTTCACCGTGCCTCTGGGTTGGATGACGAGGAAACCGCTCAATTTGCCCGGCTTGCCCGCAAGATCCGGGACAACATTCTGAAAACGGGAATACCCGAGGGATTGACGAAATGAAGCTGCTGACTTCGCTGGGCCTTGCCCTTGCCGTACTGGCCGCACCGCTTGCGGCGCAAGACGACACCAAGCCTGTGAAACTTATGGTGGTGCATGAGACCGCTCCCGGATTTTCACGCCAGTTCTTCGGGCGCGTGGCCGCGCGACAGACTGTCGATCTGGCGTTTCAGGTCGCCGGGCAGATCGTGGAACTGCCCGTCAACGAAGGGTTCCAGGTGCCCAAGGGCAGCCTGATTGCAAAGCTGGACCAAGAGCCGTTCGAACTGGCACTGGAACGTGCGCGTCTTCAGAAGGATCAGGCTGACCGCACCGTAGCCCGCCTGTCGCGCCTGCGGGGGACGACTGCAAGTCAGGTCGCTGTCGATGACGCTGAAACCGCCGCCCAACTGGCCGCGATTGCGGTGCGTGACGCCGAGTACAACCTCGAGCACACGACACTGACCGCGCCGTTCGACGCGCTGGTATCGCGGCGTGAGGTCGAGAACTTCACCACCGTGGCCGCCGGAACGCCGATCGTCCGGATCCACGATCTGTCCGAATTGAGGATTGAGGTCGATGTGCCCGAAATCCTGTTTCAGCGAACCAGCCAGGAAGATGGCATTTCGATCACGGCAAAATTCCCCGCAAGCGACGAGGTCTTCCCGTTGGAAATCCGCGAATTCGACGCCGAAACTTCGAGCGTCGGCCAGACGTTCCGGATTCAGTTCGGCCTCACGCCGCCGGAAGACTTGCGGGTGCTGCCCGGCTCGTCGGTAACCGTCAATGTTCAGGTCGATGACAAACGCACTGGCATCATCGTTCCCCCGACCGCGATTGTCGCCGACGCCGAGGGCAATCTGGGCGTTATGGTCTTTTCGCCGGTCGGTGCAGATGTCGGTTCCGTGCGGCGTGTTCCCGTGACCATCGAGCCTACCCAGACCGGTGACGTCCGGGTTTTGACCGGTTTGTCGGACGGCGACGAAATCGTAGTGGCCGGAGGGTCCGTTCTGACCGATGGGCAGACCGTGCGCCGCTTTGCCGGCTTTGCGAACTGAAGGGGGCGAGGATGAATATCGCACGCGCCTCGATCGACAGGCCGATCTATACGTGGCTGGTGATCCTGATTGCACTGCTGGGTGGTATCTGGGGGTTTTCGTCGCTCGGGCGGCTCGAAGATCCGGCCTTTACCATCAAGAACGCCGTAGTGTTGACCACTTATCCCGGTGCGACGGCTGAACAGGTGGCCGAGGAGGTCTCGGAACCTTTGGAATCCGCCATCCAGCAGATGGGCGAGGTCGATGTCATCACTTCGGTCAACCGCCCCGGTCAATCGCTGATCGAAGTCGAGATCAAGTCCACCTACGATGGCAGCGAATTGCCGGATATCTGGACCCGACTGCGCGCCAAGGTCCGGGATGCGGCCCGTGGATTGCCGTCCGGTGTCAGCCAACCCTATGTGAATGACGGGTTCGGTGACGTGTTCGGTCTTTTCTATGCAGTCACTGCGGAAGGGTTCAGCGACGCCGAAAAGCACGAGTTGTCGACCTTCTTGCGGCGCGAGTTGCTGACCGTTGAGGGCGTTGCAGACGTTGAAGTGCAGGGATTGCCCGACGAAGCCATTTTTATCGAGCCGGACCTGGCCATTTCGGTCAACCAGAATGTGCCGTTGCAGTCGATCAACGAAGCGATCGCTAACGCCAATTCGGTCCAGTCGTCGGGGACGCTCCGGTCAGACGACGATCGCACCACGATCCTGACGGCCGACGGATCGGACAGCGTGTCCGAGATCGCAGGGCTGTCGGTTGGCTCTCAGGGGCAAGTGATCAACCTCTTTGACATGGCTGATGTCTACCGGGCCCGCCAGACCGATCCTGACATCATAATCCGGTTCAACGGCGTCGAAGCTTTCACCCTGGGTATTGCCGGCCTGTCGACGGAAAACATCGTGGAAGTCGGAAAGCGCGTAGACGCCAAGCTGGCCGAGCTGGATGTGGAGATTCCCGCAGGCGTCGATGTATTGCCGATCTACCAGCAGCACGTCGTGGTCGAGCAGGCTTCGAACGATTTTCTAGTGAACCTGGCCATGTCGGTTGCCATCGTGGTGGCGGTGCTTGGAATATTCATGGGTTGGCGCGCGGCGGTCGTTGTGGGCTCGACCCTTTTGTTGACCGTTGTCGGGACCCTGCTGTTCATGGCGCTGTTTTCCATCGAGATGGAGCGCATTTCGCTGGGCGCGCTGATCATTGCGATGGGGATGCTGGTCGATAATGCCATCGTGGTGGCCGAGGGGATGCAGATCTCCATGCTCAAGGGAAAAAATTCGCGCGATGCTGCCGACGAGGCCGCGTCCAAGACCCAGATCCCCCTTCTGGGGGCCACGGTCATCGGAATCATGGCCTTTGCTGGGATTGGGCTCAGCCCGGATGCGACGGGCGAATTCCTGTTCTCGCTATTTGCGGTGATCGCGATCTCTTTGCTGCTGAGTTGGGTGCTGGCCATCACGGCGACACCGTTGTTGGGGCATTATTTCTTCAAACAGGGCAAGGACGTGGATGTCGACGCCTATAGCGGCATCCTGTTCCGAACCTACGGGGCGATCCTGCGCTGGGCATTGCGGTTCCGTTGGCTGGTGGTGGCCGGTTTGGTCGGGGTCACCGTGGTCTGCTATGCCGGCTTCGCGATGGTGAAACAGCAGTTTTTCCCGGACTCCAACACGCCGCTGTTCTTCGTCCATTACAAGCTGCCGCAGGGGACTCCGGTCGCGCGGACGAGTGCCGATATGCAAGTCTTTGAAGACTGGCTGGCCCAGCGGAATGATGTCGTCTCGGTCACCACGTTCGTGGGGCAGGGCGCGACGCGGTTCATGTTGACCTATTCGGCCGAGAAGCCCAACCCAAGCTATGGGCACATGATCATCCGGACCGAAACGCTCGAGGACATTCCTGTCCTGCGCGCCGATCTGGAGGCCTTTGGTGAAACTCAATTCCCCGAAGGCGAATTCCGGACCAAGCGTCTGGTCTTCGGCCCCGGTGGCGGTACCCCGATCGAGGCGCGGTTCTCGGGCAGCGATCCGGTCGTGCTGCGGCAACTGGCCGACGAGGCGGTGCGGCGCATGTCGGCGGCATCGCCAAATGCGCTGGACGTGCATCACGACTGGCGTGAAATGGAATTGGCGGTCCAGCCGATCTATGCGACCGAACGTGCGCAGACGGCCGGTGTTACCCGCGAAGACATTGCCGCCACCCTGCAATTCTCGACGGACGGAATCACCGGCGGCGTGTTCCGCGAGAGGGACCGCCTGATCCCGATTATCCTGCGACGCCCGGCGGACGGAGAATACTCGATCGTGGATCAAGTGGTGTACTCGGACCAGTCACAGAAATTCGTGCCGATCGAGCAGATGGTGGACGGGTTCCAGTACAAAGCGCTCAATACACTGGTGCATAGGCGCGATCGCGTTCTGACCGTCACGGTGGGCGCAGACATCCCAGCCGGCCTGACCGCGGCACAGGTTCATTCCGAGGTTCGCGGCGCGATCGAGGACATGGAGCTGCCGCTGGGCTACAAGCTGGAATGGGGCGGTGAGTTCGAGGATTCCGGCAAAGCGCAAGCCAGCCTGGGCAAACAGCTGCCGCTGAGCCTGTTGATCATGGTTCTGATCTCGGTGCTGCTGTTCAACGCGATCCGGCAACCGGTCATCATCTGGCTGCTGGTGCCGATGTCGGTGAACGGCGTGGTGATCGGGCTGCTGGGCACGGGCCTGCCCTTTACCTTCACCGCGCTTCTCGGGCTGCTCAGCCTGTCAGGGATGCTGATCAAGAACGGTATTGTTCTGGTCGAAGAGATCGACCTTGTCCGCGCCACGGGCAAGCCTCTGCGCGAAGCGATCATCGAAGCCTCGGTCTCGCGTCTGCGCCCGGTCATGCTGGCGGCGATCACCACGATCCTGGGGATGGCGCCGCTGCTGACCGACGCGTTCTTCGTGTCGATGGCAGTGACGATCATGGGTGGTCTGGCTTTCGCGACGATCCTGACCATGGTCGCCGCGCCGGTGTTCTACATGCTGTTCTTCTCTCGGGAAGAACAGCGCAGGTTGGCGGCGCAGACTGCATGATCCCACAAAAAAGCCCCGGCGAACGGCCGGGGCTTTTTGCTTGTCCGCTGTGGGCGTCAACCCTGTAGCGATTTGACCTCCACATCCCCTTCAGCCTGCGCCTTGATCGCCAGCGCGGCGGCGTGGCTGGCCGCAGCCGTGGTGTAGTAGGGGATCTTGTCATACAGCGCGATCGAGCGGATGGCCTTGCTGTCCTCAACTGCCTGCGCGCCTTCGGTGGTGTTCATGACCAACTGGACCTGACCGTCCTTCAACATGTCCACCACATCCGGGCGGCCCTCGTAGACCTTGTTGACCACGTCACAGGGCACGCCCTTGGACTCCAGCCATGTCTGTGTTCCGCGGGTGGCCACCAGCGAGAATCCCTGCTCGACCAGAACCTGCGCAGCCTCGATCATCGCCGGACCCTTGTCGGCATCCTTGATCGAGATGAAAGCCCGTCCCTTGGACGGCAGCACCATGCCCGCGCCCATCTGCGCCTTGAGGAAGGCGCGGGGGAAGTCGCGGTCCCAGCCCATGACCTCACCGGTCGAGCGCATCTCGGGGCCAAGGATGGTATCGACACCGGGGAAGCGGGCGAAGGGCAGCACCGCTTCTTTCACCGAGAACCACGGCATGTCCGGGTCGGCCAGGGTCATCTGGTCAGCGATCTTGGTATCCTGACCCTCCTTGTAGGGCGGGCGTTGCGGGAAGTTCGAAAGCGGCTCGCCCGCCATCACCCGTGCGGCGATCGAGGCGATTGCGCTGTCGGTCGCCTTGGCCACGAAGGGCACGGTGCGGCTGGCGCGCGGGTTGACCTCGATCAGGTAGATCTCGTCATCCTTGATCGCGAACTGCACGTTCATCAGGCCCACGACGTTCAGCGCCTTGGCCAGCTTGTAGGTCTGGTCCTTGATTTCGGAGATGATCTCTTTCGACAGTGAATAGGGCGGCAGCGAACAGGCCGAATCGCCCGAGTGCACGCCGGCCTCTTCGATATGCTGCATGATGCCGGCCACATGGACATCCTTGCCGTCGCACAGCGCGTCCACGTCCAGCTCGACCGCGCCGGCCAGATAGCTGTCCAGCAGCACCGGACTGTCGCCCGAGACCACCACGGCCTCGTTGATGTAGCGCTTCAGCTGATCCATGTCGCGCACGATCTCCATCGCGCGGCCGCCCAGAACGTAGGACGGGCGGATCACCAGCGGGAACCCGATCTCTTCTGCAATCTCAAGCGCTTGCGCGTCGGTCGAAGCGATGCCGTTCTTGGGTTGTTTCAGGCCCAGATCGTTGACCAGTGCCTGGAACCGTTCGCGGTCTTCGGCCAGGTCGATCGCGTCGGGCGTGGTGCCCAGGATCGGAATACCTTCGGCCTCGAGCGCATTGGCCAGCTTCAGCGGGGTCTGACCACCGAACTGAACGATCACACCGTGCAGTGTGCCGTTCTGCTGCTCGGTCCGCAGGATTTCCATGACGTGTTCAAAGGTCAGCGGCTCGAAATACAGCCGGTCCGAGGTGTCGTAGTCGGTCGACACCGTCTCGGGGTTGCAGTTGACCATGATGGTTTCATAGCCCGCGTCGGTCAGCGCGAAACAGGCGTGGCAGCAGCAATAGTCGAACTCGATCCCCTGGCCGATCCGGTTGGGGCCGCCGCCCAGAATGACGACCTTCTTGCGGTCGCTTGGGCGCGCCTCGCATTCTACCTCGCCCATCGTTGGGGCCTCGTAGGTCGAGTACATGTAGGGCGTCTGCGCCTCGAACTCGGCGGCGCAGGTGTCGATCCGCTTGAAAACGGCGGTGACGCCCAGATTGTGGCGGGCGCGGCGCACGTTGGCCTCGTCGCGGCCGGCCAGATTGCCCAGACGCGCGTCGGTAAAGCCCAGCATCTTGAGCCGGCGCAGGCCGTCCTCGGTCATCGGCAGGCCGTCCTTGCGGACGGTGCGTTCCGCGTCGATGATCTCGCGGATACGGGCCAGGAACCACGGGTCGAACTTGGTGACGGCAAAAATTTCGTCGTCGGTCAGACCGTGGCGCATCGCCTGCGCGATGGTGCGCAAACGGTCGGGTGTCTGCTGGCTGATGGCCTTAATGACATGTGCCTTGTCGTCGCTGCTTTCGACCGCATCCCATGGGCCGATGCTCAGGCCCGGAATTTCAACTTCGTCAAACCCGGTCAGGCCCGACTCCATCGAAGCCAGCGCCTTTTGCATCGATTCGTGGATCGTGCGGCCGATCGACATCGCCTCGCCAACCGATTTCATCGCGGTGGTCAGATAAGGCTCGGATCCGGGGAATTTCTCGAAGGCGAATTTCGGGATCTTGGTGACGACATAGTCAATGGTGGGCTCAAAGCTCGCGGGCGTGACCTTGGTGATGTCGTTGTCCAGCTCGTCCAGCGTATATCCCACGGCCAGCTTCGCTGCGATCTTGGCAATCGGGAAACCGGTTGCCTTGGACGCCAGTGCGGATGACCGCGACACGCGCGGGTTCATCTCGATCACGACCATACGGCCATCATCAGGGTTGATCGCCCACTGCACGTTCGATCCACCGGTTTCGACCCCAATCTCGCGCAGAACGGCGATCGAGCCGTTGCGCATGATCTGGTATTCCTTGTCGGTCAGCGTCAGGGCAGGGGCCACGGTGATCGAGTCGCCGGTATGCACGCCCATCGGATCGACGTTCTCGATCGAGCAGACGATGATCGCGTTGTCGGCAGTGTCGCGCACCACCTCCATTTCATATTCTTTCCAGCCCAGAAGGCTTTCGTCGACGAGGATCTGGTTCACCGGCGAGGCATCCATGCCCGAGCGGCAAAAGTGGATGTAATCCTCACGGTTGTAAGCCACACCGCCGCCGGTGCCGCCCAAGGTAAAGGCCGGGCGGATGATCGCGGGCAAGCCGATGTTTTCCAACTCGTCCAGGGCCATTTGCACGCCGGCATCCAGATCGGCAGAGCCGTCGGCCTTTTTGGGGGCGGTGACGATGGTGGCCTTGGGGTTTTCAAGGCCCAGGCGGTCCATCGCCTCACGGAACAGCTTGCGGTCCTCGGCCATTTCGATGGCCTCGCGCTTGGCGCCGATCATCTCGACGCCGAATTTTTCCAGCACGCCCATCTCCTCCAGCGCCAAGGAGGTGTTCAGGCCGGTCTGACCTCCCATCGTGGGAAGCAGCGCGTCGGGACGTTCCTTTTCGATGATCTTGGCGACGACCTCGGGCGTGATCGGCTCGATATAGGTGGCGTCGGCCAGTTCCGGGTCGGTCATGATCGTGGCAGGGTTCGAGTTCACCAGGATGACCCGGTACCCTTCCTCGCGCAGGGCCTTGCAGGCCTGAGCGCCGGAATAGTCGAATTCGCAGGCTTGCCCGATGACAATGGGCCCCGCCCCGATGATCATGATCGACTGGATGTCGGTTCTCTTCGGCATGGCCTGGTCCCTTCGATTTTGCACGAGTCGCGGGCGCCGCCCATGCGCCCAAATTGTCGTGCGTTATAGGGACCCGGGCAAAAGGTGCAAGGGGGATCGGAAACGGAAGCGAAATTGCCGCTTTCCCCCCTTTCCCTTGGCACCGTATTCTCTATATGCCGCTGCACGGCAGATGAGGAAGCAATTGCGGATTCGTTTCGATCAGGGACCCGCCGGTCCGGGCACCGGTTTCGACCGGGCCGCCCAGGTGATCCGCGCCGACCGGTTGGAGCAGGTGCCCCAAGCATTGGCGGCGCTGGATGACGCACGCGCGCAGGGCGGCTGGCTGGCCGGATATGCCAGTTACGAGCTGGGCTATGCGCTTGAGCCCAAACTGACCGCAAGGCTGCCCGCGAACCGTCGATTGCCGCTGCTGTGTTTTGGGGTGTTCGATGGCCCCAGCGCGCAGGACCTGCCGCCCGGTGCGGCAGGGCTGACTGCGTTTCAGCCGCGTTGGAGCGAGGCGCGTTATGCCGAAGCCTTCCGCATCGTGCATGATGCGATCGGGGCCGGGGACATCTATCAGGCCAACCTGACCTTTCCCATCGACCTGGAAACCGAGGGCGACAGCGCCGCGCTCTACGCCGCGCTGACCGCCGGACAGCCGGTCGGTCATGGCGCGCTGGTCCAGCAGGACGGGCTGCCCGATCTGCTCAGCCGCTCGCCCGAGCTGTTCTTCCGCACCGATGCCGACGGGATGATCGAGACCCGGCCGATGAAGGGTACCCAGCCGCGCAGCGCCGATCTGGCCGAGGACGCGCGGCGGCGCGATTTCCTGTCCTCGGACGAAAAGAACCGGGCCGAGAACCTGATGATCGTGGACCTGCTGCGCAATGACATCAGTCGCGTGGCGCTGCCGGGAACCGTTCAGGTGCCCGAGCTGTTCAAGGTCGAGACCTACGCCACCGTGCATCAGATGGTGTCGCTGGTGCAGGCGCGGCTGCAGGTGGGGGCCGGACTGTCCGACATCCTGTCGGCGCTGTTTCCCTGTGGATCGATTACCGGCGCCCCCAAGATCCGTGCGATGGAGATCCTGTCGGATCTGGAGCCTTGGCCGCGCGACATCTACTGCGGCACCATCGGCTGGGCCGCCCCGGACGGGCGGTCGGAGTTCAACGTCGCGATCCGGACCTTGATGGTCGAGGGCAATCGGGCCACGTTGAACGTCGGCGGAGGCGTCGTCTGGGACAGCACCGCCGCGTCGGAATACGAGGAAGCGCTATGGAAAGCCCGGTTCGCGCACCAACTGAGCCTGATTTCCGCCTGATCGAAACCTTTGCGTTTCGGCCCGGGCAGGGCTTTTTGCGGCTGGAGCGCCACCTGCGGCGCATGGCGCGGACTGCGGACTGGCTGGGTGTTCGGTTCGACGTGTGGCGCGTCGGCGAAGTGGTGGACGGTGTGATCGGCGCGGACCCGCTAAGGTGCCGGCTGACGCTGGACTTGACCGGTGCACCCAAGATCACCACGTGGCCTCTGGCGGACAACCCGCCGGACTGGACGGTGGGTCTGGCGACGACAAGGCTGACGTCCTCGGACATCTGGCTGCGCCACAAGACCACCCGCCGCGCGATCTATGATCAGGCACGGGCGGAATTGCCCGACGGCGTGGACGAGCTGTTGTTCCTGAACGAACGGGATGAACTGTGCGAGGGCACCATCACCAACCTGTTCGTCAAAACGGAAGATGGGCGCCTGCTGACACCTCCGGTTGCGGCGGGCCTGCTGCCGGGCATCCTGCGCGAGGAGTTGATCGAAACCGGACGCGCGGTCGAAGCGGTCTTGACCCTGCATGACCTGGCCGCCGCGCGCCGGGTCTGGATGGGCAATTCCCTGCGCGGTTTGATACCGGCTGAGGTGATGCTGTCATGAGCGACCGCAGTTCTGCGCGTGGATTGCAGGTGTCGAACCTGCGCCTGAAGGCTGAGTTCGTGGCGTTCTATGTCGCGGTCCCCTTGCTGATCGCCGTTCTGTTTCCACCCGACTGGATGTTTCCGGCGCTGTTCTTCTTCACCGCTGTCGGGATCGCCCTGCTGCACCGCACCCCGGGCTTTTCCTGGGCAGAGCTGCGCTATGGTTGGCGCAACTGGCGCTGGGCCGAGGTGATCGGGTTCATTCTGGCAATGGCCGCGATCTGTTCGGCCCTGGTGATGGCCACGCGCCCGGATGCGGCCTTTTTTCTGCTGCTGCACCGGCCCGAATTTCTGGCCGTGATCTGGCTGGGCTATCCGTTGCTGTCGGCACTGCCGCAAGAACTGCTGTTCCGCACGCTGTTCTATCGCCGCTATCACGCGGTCCTGCCTAACGGCGCGGCCTTGCCGTTGCTGAACGCCGGGCTGTTTGCCTTTGCGCACCTGATGTATTGGAGCTGGATCGTCACCGTGATGACATTCGCGGGCGGGCTGCTGTTTTCATGGGCCTACCGCAAGCGTGGGTCGTTCTTCTATGCGGTGCTGCTGCACGCGATTGCGGGCAACATCATCTTTGCCGCCGGGCTTGGCGTGTTCTTCTATTCCGGCAACGTGCAGCGCCCGTTCTAGGGGCTCTACTCGGCGGCGTCGCGCATGTCTTGACCGGGCTGGTAGAGATAGTCCCGCGTCAATGGCGCCGCGTCGCGGCGATGACTCAGCTGCAGTTGGAAAACGGTCTGGTCACGCTCTTCGAACACCAAAATGCAGGCGGTCAGATAGAACCGCCACATGCGGATGAACCGGTCGTCATACATCGCGCGCACCTGATCCAGATTGCTCTCGAACCGGTCGCGCCAAGCGCGCAGGGTCAGGGCATAATGCAACCGCAGGCTTTCGACATCCAGAAACCACAGACCGGTGCGCGCCACGGGTTTGACGATTTCCTCGAGCGACGGGACATAGCCACCCGGGAAGATGTACTTGTTCAGCCAGGGCGACTGGCCGGTGGGCGGCCCGTTGCGGCCGATGGAATGGATCAACGCCACACCGTCGGGCTTCAGCAGAGCGGCGACCCGGTCGAAATAGGTGCGCAGCTGTGGCGCGCCCACATGCTCCAGCATCCCGACTGAGACAATCCGGTCGAACTGATCCTGCATCTGCCGGTAGTCCATCAGCCGAATGTCGACGCGGTCGGCCAGCCCGGCCTGCTGCACCCGCGCGGTCGCGGTGCGGTGCTGGTTCTGTGACAGGGTCAGCCCGGTCACCTGCACGCCGTGGTCACGCGCCAGCGTCAGGGCCAGACCGCCCCAGCCGCAGCCGATATCCAGTACGCGCATTCCGGGCTCCAGGCAAAGCTTGCGCGCAATATGCGCCTTTTTGGCGGCTTGCGCTTGTTCCAAAGTCATCCAGGGCTGCTGGAAATAGGCGCAGCTGTACTGCATGTCAGGGTCCAGCATCAGCCGGTAGAAGTCGTCGGACAGGTCATAGTGATGCGCCACGTTGCGCCGCGCCGAGCGGACCGAGTTGCGCTGCAGGATCGGCCGCAGCAGATACCCGGCCCAGTCTTGGATCTGCTGCAGCATGGGCAATGACCCGCTGGCCGCGCATCGAATCGCGATCCGCATGGCACTTTCCAGGCCCCCCTCATCGACGGTCAGGGTGCCGTTCATGTAGCCCTCACCAAAAGCCATCTCGGGATTGCGCACCAGGCGCGCCATCAATGCAGGGTCATGCAGAGTGATATGCGCCTCTGGCTGCGTGGCGTCGCCATAGGTGCGCGCCGTCCCGTCAGGATAGGTGATCCGCAGAGTTCCGCGGGTGATGAAACCCCGCAATACGCGATCCAAAACAGTTTGCCACATCGGCCGAAAACCTCCTTGCTCAAGGGGCCTGGCTCCCGCGTGCCGGGAAAACTATTTGAGTTCACATGTCCGAAACATAGCGATTTTTTTCGAATTTGTCTGCATTCCGGCCCGCATCGCGCCCCGACACTTGACTTCCCGACCCGATCGCGGTGTATCGGCGCGACGAATTCAGCGCCCGAAGGGATATCATCCATGCACGCCTATCGCAGCCACACCTGCGCCGATCTGACCGCCGCCAATGTCGGTGAAACCGTCCGCCTGTCGGGCTGGGTTCACCGGGTGCGAGATCACGGCGGCGTGCTGTTCATCGACCTGCGTGACCACTACGGCGTGACCCAGGTCCTGTGCGACGGCGACAGCGCCGCGTTCAGCGCGTTGGAGAAAGTGCGCTCGGAATGGTGCATCCGCATCGACGGCACGGTCAAGGCGCGCGATCCCGAGTTGGTGAACCCCAAGCTTCCCACCGGCGAGATCGAGGTCTATGTCCGCGAACTGGAAGTGCTGGGCGCGGCCGAGGAACTGCCGCTGATGGTGTTCGGCGATCAGGAATACCCCGAAGAAACCCGCCTGCGCTATCGCTACCTGGACCTGCGCCGCGAGGCGATGCAGCGCAATATGGCGCTGCGCTCGGACGTGGTGGCCAGCATGCGCCGCCGCATGTGGGATCAGGGCTTCCGCGAATATCAGACGCCGATCATCACCGCCTCCAGCCCCGAGGGCGCGCGCGACTTCCTGGTGCCCTCGCGTCTGCATCCGGGCAAGTTCTATGCGTTGCCGCAGGCGCCGCAGCAGTTCAAGCAGCTGATCATGGTGTCGGGCTTCGACAAGTATTTCCAAATCGCGCCCTGCTTCCGCGACGAAGACCCGCGCGCCGACCGGTCGCCCACGGATTTCTACCAACTCGACCTCGAGATGTCCTTTGTCACCCAGCAGGACGTGTTCGATACCATCCAGCCAGTTCTGACGGGGATCTTTGAAGAATTCGGCGGTGGCCGGAAGGTTGATCAGGAATGGCCGCAGATTTCCTACAAGGACGCGGCGCTGTGGTATGGCACCGACAAGCCCGATCTGCGCAACCCGATCAAGATGCAAGTGGTGTCTGAACACTTCCGCGGGTCCGGTTTCGCGATTTTCGCCAAGCTGCTGGAACAGGAAGGTACCGAGATCCGCGCGATCCCCGCGCCGGGTGGCGGCAGCCGCAAGTTCTGCGACCGCATGAACGCCTTTGCACAGAAAGAAGGTCTGCCCGGTATGGGCTATATCTTCTGGCGCGATCAGGGTGAGGGGATGGAAGCGGCCGGCCCGCTGGCCAAGAACATCGGCCCTGAACGCACCGAGGCAATTCGCCAGCAGCTGGGCCTTGGGGTCGGTGACGCGGCGTTCTTCCTGGGTGGTAAGCCCAAAGCCTTTGAAAAAGTCGCCGGCAAGGCGCGCGACGTTATCGGCGAAGAGCTGGGCCTGACCGACAAGGACCGGTTCGCCTTTGCCTGGATCGTGGATTTCCCGATCTACGAGAAGGACGAGGAAACCGGCGAGATCGATTTCGAACACAACCCGTTCTCGATGCCGCAGGGTGGCATGGAGGCGCTGCAGGGCGACCCGCTTGAGGTCAAGGGCTATCAGTACGACCTGGCCTGCAACGGTTACGAGCTGGTGTCGGGTGCGATCCGGAACCACAAGCCCGAAATCATGCTCAAGGCGTTCGAACTGGCCGGCTACGGCGAGGACGAGGTCAAAAGCCGCTTTGGCGCGCTGTTCAACGCGTTCCACTATGGAGCTCCGCCGCACGGGGGCTGCGCCGCCGGTATCGACCGGATCGTCATGCTGCTTGCGGACGAGGCCAACATCCGCGAGGTCATGATGTTCCCGATGAACCAGCGTGCCGAAGATCTGATGATGCAAGCGCCTTCGGACCCGACTTCGGATCAGCTGATGGAACTGGGCCTGCGGGTCATCCCTCAGGAATGAGCCAAGGACCGTACCCAGAGTGTAAAAAACCTTTGGGTGCGGTCAAAACTACTGCGGTGGCGCGAAGCGAACTTTCCGCCAAGTACTTCAGTGCTTATCGGTGCCCGCGTTTTCCAAGTGGCTAAAACCCCTTGAACTTGAATTCAGTCCACCCAGTTCGGCTGTTTCTCGCGGTTGGCGCGAATGGTCCGTGCGGATCTGCGGGTGTGCCAATACCACCAAGCGCAGAGCATGGCCGTTGTCACGAAGTAGGCCAAGGTCATTCAGATCGCCTTTCGTCTTTCAAGACGGCTTTGGACAAGGCCGGCAACGCGCGCAGCCAAGGCTGTTACCGGAGCGCCCTTGGCGCGCGAGGATGCGAGGTCATGGGCCGCCTGCTCCAAAACCGTATCCTCGGCATCTCGGGCAACACCGCGCAGGAATTGGGCGGCATAGTCCAGAGTGCGTGAATCCGCTGGCCCGGTCAGAACATCTGCGATATGCGCCATGTCATCCTGATAAGCCAGCGGATCGGGGCAGATCTGTTCGTCTTTGACGGATTGGAGCGAACCCGGACGGCGGTCTTCGGGGAGGTTCTCCAGGATGGCCCTTTGGAAGCTGATCAGCGAATTCAACGGTTTCGCCAGAAAACCATCGGCTCCGGCTTGCAAGGCAAGCGTTTCGGCGCAGTCGTCGCCGGACATACCAAGGATGACGCTGATACGTGGGGAAACCGCGTTCAGTTCCGCGATCAGGTCTGCGCCAGAGCCGTCCGGGAGACCCATATCAACCACGATCACCGACGGGCGATAGATCTGAAGGTGCCTGCGCGCCGACCTCAGGCAATCGGCCCGGCGGATGCGGGCGCCGCTGTGCAGGCACATCAGTCGCATTGCATCACAGGCATAACGACTGTCCTCGACAACCAGAATGGTCTGACCCAGCAAAGGCCGGGTGGCGCTGGGGGCGACGGTGGATGGGGCGAACGGCACCGAATCGTCCATGGCAGAACTCCTTTCAGCAGATGCCTCACGCTAGGAACTCCTGGCTAACACAGGGTTAACGCGCGTTTTGGCGCACTTGCCCTTTGACAGGGCAGCCCCCATAAACGCTGCAACGCAGAACAGAGGAGACCGCCATGATTGGCCGCCTAAACCATGTCGCCATCGCCGTGCCCGACCTCGAGGCCGCATCCGCCCAATACCGCAACGCGCTGGGCGCCAAGGTTGGTGAACCTCAGGATGAACCGGACCATGGCGTTACGGTGGTCTTCATCGAACTGCCCAATACCAAGATCGAGCTACTGTACCCGCTGGGCGACGACAGCCCGATCAACGGCTTCCTGGAAAAGAACCCGGCGGGTGGCATCCACCATGTCTGTTATGAGGTCGAAGACATCATCGCCGCACGGGATCACCTGAAGGCGACCGGTGCCCGCGTTCTCGGAACCGGAGAACCCAAAATCGGCGCGCACGGCAAGCCCGTGCTGTTTTTGCACCCTAAGGACTTCAACGGATGCCTTGTGGAGCTGGAGCAAGTCTGAGCCGGGCTGAGGAGGCGCCGAAATGACAATCACTGCTGCGCTGGTATTGTTCGCCGTAATCTGGTTCATGACCTTGTTGGTCGTGCTGCCGGTCCGCATCAAAACGCAAGGCGATCTGGGCGACATAGTGCCGGGGACCCATGCGGGTGCTCCGGAAGTTCACCACATGAAGAAAAAGATCTGGATCACCACCGGTATTTCCATCGTTTTGTGGGCGGTGATCGCAGGGATCATTGTTTCTGGCGTAATCTCAGTTCGTGATTTTGACTGGTTGAACCAGATGGAACCGCGCGAGTAATCAGCGCTCAGCCTGTCGCGATAGTCCATGAAAGATATGCGTGAATGTTGCGGCTCCGATGATCGGAATGAAAAGATTCACCAGCGGGACCGACAGGGGGATGGCCATCAAGGTTCCGGCGACCCAGATCGTCCCGGCATGGCGTGCTCGCAACGCCCGCGCACCGTCGCGCCCGATCCGGCGCATGGCCGCCAGCGTGAAATATTCTCGACCCAGCAAAAACCCGTTCATCCCCCAAAAAATGAACGGAGCGAGGGGTGTGAACAGCGCGTAAAGGACCAAAGCCAATACGTTGGCCACAATCAAAACGCCCAAGAATCCCACCGAGTCCAACAGCGCATCCCAGATCGGGACGGACGGAACAGGGGGTAGGTTCGGATAATGCCGGTCTTCAACGGCCTGTGCGACCTCATCCAGAAACATCGATGTGATGGCTGAGGCCACCGGCACCATCAGAAACACCGGCAGGATCAGAACCAGAAAGATCCCTGAATAGTTCAGAACGTCGTTCAGCCACGGGACGTCGCCGACAAATGGCAGCGAGATCTCCTGACCAGCAAGGGCGTTGATGCCCCAAATCGCCAGCACACAGGCAACAACAAGCAGCACAATCGTCAGGCCGACACCGCGCAGTAGCACCGATCGGAAACGGGCATCTCCGAGCTGCCCCAAGGCAGCGAAGAACGCATTGAGGATAATCATTCCGTCACCCACTCAGTGATCGCGGCTACGTCCGGGCGAGGCCGTTCGGGCGGCGTGGCCCCTTCGGTTGCGATGTGAATCAGTCCGGCAATGCGTTCATTGTCGGCCAGGCCCAAACCGCGTTCGCAGAATTCGCGGTCGTGCGACTGCCAACCTGAAAGCCAATTGGCACCCCAACCCGCTGCAAGGGCTGCGTTGAGCAGTGCAAGGCAGACCGCCCCGGCCGAGTAGGTTTGTTCGATTTCAGGAATTTTCGGCGATGGCTTCTGCACTTCGATGACGGCAACAGCGAGATGCCCCATAACGAACTGATTGCGGGCCTTGGCGATATCTTCGGGGCTTTTTCCCAGCGCAACGCCTCGCTCCTCGGTCAGATCGGCCAATCGCGGCATTGCGCCTTTTTCGATGACGATGAACCGCCAAGGTTCCAACTTGCCATGGTCGGGGCTGCGAGCGGCTGCGGTCAGCAACGGGATCAACTCGTCGCGGGTCGGCGCCGGGGCCATCAACGTCTTGGCGGGCCGCGACCTGCGCGACTGCAGGAACTCGAACGCAGCCGGGTTTTTCAGCGTCATATGTTAACTTCCTTTACATGGTCCTGTCGTATCTCGGGCAGACACGCGCCGGTTTCAAGGGCAAGATGCAAAACTGTTGGATATTGTGCCACCCTGCACCTTCCAAATACGGAAGAGAATGTGATGGCAAAACCGAAACTGCGAAACCTGCCGGACCTTGCGCATCTGGCGCGACCCGGGCAATCGATTCCCGTGCGGGTGACTCCCAAAGCTGCGCAGGACCGGATTTCTTTCGACGGGGCGACAGTGCACATCGCTGTCACCGCCGTGCCCGAGGATGGAAAGGCGAACCAAGCCGTGGTCAAGCTGCTGGCTCGGGCCATGGGTGCCTCACCGTCGGCTTTGACGCTGAAAAAAGGCCATACAGGGCGCGACAAGGTCTTTGTCTACGATCCCTAGGCCGGTGTCTCCCTGATTTGATACACCCCTTCGGGCAGATCCAGGGCGGCCGCAAGATCGCGCACCTGTTCGGGCGAAAGGGTGATTTTCTGCATCTGGTCCGTTCGGGGGTCCAACTGCTCTATCGTAACGCACTCGGCGAAACTGTTGATTACCACGTCTTCCTGCAAAGGCTCCGGGCCTTCGTCCACCAGGGTAATGACTGTCGAGTCGAATTCATGCTCAATCGAAAACATGTTCCCAGACTGCCCAGCCTGCGATCGCAATGCAACCCGCTGATTGGGTTTCGGGCTGTGGTCAGGGGGGCCACATCGCGCTAAGCTTTCCTGCCGGCACGAACAGAAAGGATCCGGAATGCACCGCCTCAGGTTTTTGCTGGTCTTGGTTGTGTCCGCGTGCACTGCGGGCGGGTTCATTGCGGTTGATGATTGGTCACCGTCCTCGCCCGAACTGCGCGACTCGGCACTGACGTTTCAGCAGGTCAGCAGGTCAGTCAGGGCTGCCGCGCGAAAAGTCTGTCAGCGCGAGACACGGGGGCAGAACTGCGATTTCGGCATTCTGATCGACACGGATCCTTTTGCGGAGCCAAATGCGTTCCAGACGTTGGACAAGGATGGGCGCCCGTTCATCATTTTCACGCAGGAAATGGTCAAGTCGACGCAGAACGCTGACGAGATGGCGTTCGTCATGGGGCACGAGGCGGCGCATCACATCCTGGGCCACATCGCCCGGCAGGTAAAAAACGCCAAGGAAGGGGCTCGAATTTTTGGAGAACTGGCTGAGGCGCAAGGCGAGGACGCGGCCGGAATTGAACGTGCCCAGAAGCTGGGTGCCGAGGTCGGAGTTCAGAGCTATACGAAAGAATTCGAGCTGGAAGCGGACAGGATGGGAACTTTGATCACCCACTCGGCCGGGTACAATCCGCTGGTCGGCATGGCCTATTTCAGCCGGATTCCCGATCCGGGTGACCGCTTTCTGGCGTCTCATCCGCCCAATGCCAAGCGCATCGAAGTTGTTCTGGAAACAGCCGCCCAGCTCGGCCTGACCCAATGACCCAGATCCAGCGGATGGGGGTCGTTCTGACGGACCGAGGCTCGAAATACGCGGTGAGCGGTGCTCCCGTCAGGTCGCGGGATGAGGTCGATGCGGTATTGCGCGACCTTAAATCGGACAAGGCATATGCCAAGGCGACCCATAACACGTGGGCCGCGATTTTGCCGACCGGCGCTCTCAAGGCAGATGATGGCGAAACCGGTGCGGGGATGGTCATATTGCGCATGTTGGAACGCGCCGGTGTGCAGGATCACGTGGTCATTGTGACCCGATGGTATGGCGGCAAAAAGCTGGGCGGAGATCGTTTCAGGCGGGTCCAGGACGCCACACGGGCCTACCTTGACCACCTGGGGGTCGTCTCTTGACCTGAATCAAGGGCACCGTGGGGTTATGGCGCTAGGGTTCTCTTCAGCGAGACAGCGAAAGGAACTCGGATGTCCAGACGCGAAGAACTGCGCCGCCACGCCGCTTTGGTGGATCGTATGGCCCTAACACTGGGCGTTGACCTACAGGAGGCCGCAATCGGCGGTTCGGTTTCCATCGACGAAATCACCGACGCGGTGCTGCGCTGTACAGGCTGTACAAACCCCGATCACTGCGACCGCACGTTGGCGCTTCAAAACAGCGACGGACGGCCACCGGAGTATTGCCGAAACCAGGAGTTGCTGGCCAGGCTTGCACCCTAGCGCGGACGGGCAGAACCATGAACGTCCTTGGCCAGACCATGAAGCATGTACGCCTTGTTCTGCGGATGGGGCAGGCGACCGGCGTTGACCTTGTAAATGCCCATCGCACGGGTCGGCTCAGTCCCGACGAATGGGCGCGCATGGTGGGACGGTGCCGGGGCTGCGAGTGGGCTTGCGACTGCAGTGACTGGCAGACGCACCGAGGTGACAGGGTTGAGGCCCCGGAGACATGCCCGAACAGGAACCGATTCGCCAAACTTAAGACGCTGCAGAATCAGGAAAAACAATGAAACATGTGCGACTCGGAGACATAGAAAAACACTTCTGGCTGACGCGGTCGGTTGCGCGCTGCATGGAAATCTCGCTGTCCGAAGCCATCGCCGAAGGGCGGCTGAGCGCGCAGGGATACAGCGAAATGGTGACCCGATGCCGAGCCGCTGACTGCAGCGAAAGATGTGCTGTCTGGCTTGCGTGCCAACAAAGCCGGGCGACCGCTGCCCCGGATTTTTGCGCCAATGCCAAAGCTTTGAATGCGCTGACCTGATTGGCCTAAAGCTTGGAGTGGCTTCCGTCGCACAGCGGCGGATTGGCGGTTTGCTTGCATCCGCAGAAGAAGACCTTCTTGCTTGATTCTGCTACATATTTTACCGGCTCGATCCCGGTTTCCTTGTGCGAACCGTCGCAGAATGGCTGACGTTTGGAGCGTCCGCAAGCGCACCAGAAGTAGCTTTTGCCTTCAGTCACTTCGATGGGGTAGGGCGATTTCTGGGCGATTTGAGATCCTTTTGGCATTCTGGCGCTCCGGCTGTTGAAAGGGACATCCGAAAGCTTAGCCCAACGCAGAGAAATGTGTAGTTCGCGCGTCCCGGTTCGGCGGTGTCACGTCGCGGTGCAAGCGTGGATTCGCCTCTGATCACACGGATGTGACCGTATCTGTTGCCAGAAAGCCGAACTGCCCGTATCCTTAACCTGGCCCCGAAAAGTTGGGCAATATCAGAAAAGTATTAAAGGATTGATGGACATGAAACTGAAATTCGCTGCCGCCGGCGCCTTTGTTTTGATCCTGACTGCTTGCTCGCAGCAGGAAGAGCCCACCCCGGTTTACGTTCAGCCAAGCTATGACAAATATGGCTCGCCCAGCTGTTCGGCAGGCTATGAACTGGCCACCACCGAGGCCGGCCAGACCGTGTGTAACCCGGTCACTCAATAAGCTTTTTGCGGACGGTCCCGATTTGGGGGCCGTCTGCCTTCTTCCGCCGGATGGCGGTTCAGCGCACCAGCTTCCCCCACAGATCGTATTCACCAGCCTCGTCGACCTGAACATGGACGATGTCGCCGGGTTTCAGGTTTTCATGACCGTCGTCGATGAACAGGTTGCCATCGATCTCAGGCGCGTCTGACTTGGTGCGGCAGGTGGCGGCCTCGGCATCCACCTCATCCACGATCACTTGGATTCTCTGACCAACTTTCGACGCCAGTTTGGCTTCGGAAATCGCCTGGGCCTTTTGCATGAAACGCTCCCAGCGCTCTTGCTTGATCTCATCCGGGACGTGATCCGGCAAGTCGTTCGAGCGGGCCCCTTCAACGTTTTCGTATTGGAAGCACCCGACGCGATCCAACTGCGCCTCGTCCATCCAATCCAGCAGGGTCTGGAACTCGGCCTCGGTCTCCCCGGGGTAGCCGACAATGAAGGTCGATCGCAGCGTGATGTCGGGGCATATCGCGCGCCAGGCGGCGATCTCGTCCAGTGTCTTGGCGCCGGCAGCGGGGCGCGCCATTCGTTTCAGAACGTCCGGATGCGCGTGTTGGAACGGGATGTCCAGGTAGGGCAAAAGGTTGCTGCCTGCATCCGCCATCAGCGGGATCAGCTCGCGCACATGTGGATAGGGGTATACGTAGTGCAGTCGTATCCACGCATCCAGTTGGCCCAATTCGCGGGCAAGGTCGGTAATGTGGCTGCGCACCTCCCTGTCTTTCCAGGGGTTTACGTCGTACTTGCGATCCAGACCAAAGGCCGAGGTGTCCTGGCTGATCACCAGCAATTCGCGCACACCGCTGTCGACCAGTTTTTCAGCCTCGCGCAGAACGGCGTGGGCCGGTCGGCTGGCCAGTTTTCCGCGCATATCCGGGATGATGCAGAACTTGCACTTGTGATTACAGCCCTCGGATATCTTGAGATAGCTGTAGTGGCGCGGGGTCAGCTTCACGCCCGAAGGCGGCAACAGATCCACATATGGATTGGGATCAGGCGGAACGGCGGCGTGAACGGCATCCAGCACCTGTTCATACTGGTGCGGCCCGGTCACGGCCAGGATACGGGGGTGATGTTCGCGGATGTAGTCAGGTTCCGCGCCCAGGCACCCGGTCACGATGACCTTGCCATTTTCCACCAGCGCCTCGCCGATTGCTTCGAGGCTTTCGGCCTTGGCACTGTCCAGAAACCCGCAGGTGTTCACGATCACGGCATCCGCACCTGAATAGTCGGGCGAGATCCCGTATCCTTCGGCGCGCAGGCGCGTCAGGATGCGCTCGCTGTCGACCAGTGCCTTGGGACACCCCAAGGACACCATTCCGATGGTGGGATGGCCGCTGCGCGGTGCGTCGGTGATCCGGGCTGCGGGTGCCAGATCGGGGCGTAGGTTTGGCGGGTTGGTGCTCATTGCGCGGCATATAGTGGGGAAATCTTCCCCTTGCAAATCCTTCGCACGCAAGGAACATCGAAGATGAGGCTAAAAGCCGGCAAGGCAGAGAGCAAATCATGAAGTGGCTGATACGCATTCTATTCATTCTGGTTGCGGTCGCGGGGCTGGTGATCGGGGCGTTGCTATTGATGCCCGGCGACAAGCTGGGCAAGATCCTCGCCGAACAGGTCAAGGCGCAGACCGGACGTGAGCTGACGTTGTCCGGCGATGTCCGCCTATCCTTTTGGCCGGTTCTGGGAATGGAAACCGGGCCGGTTACTTTTGGGAACGCGCCCTGGGCCAGCTCCGAACCGATGCTGAGCGCGCAAAGCCTGGCAGTTGGCGTCGATGCCTCAGCGCTGCTGGCGGGGGATGTGCGTATCCGGCGCGTCGTGGCTGAGGATCCCGTCTTGCGGCTGGAACTGTCACAAGGGCGGGGCAACTGGGAAATGACGGCGCCGCAAACCGGAGCGTCAAACACGGGCTCTGGCAATGCAAATGTACCCGCACCCAACTCTGCGGCGCCGGCCGAAACAGGAACCGTGACCCTGGACCGATTGGAGCTCAGCAACGCGCGTCTGGTTTATGTGGAAAACGGTGACCCTCAGATGGATTTTTCCGGGGTCGATCTGAAGGCCAATTGGCCCGATGTCACTGCGCCGATGAAGATGAGCGCATCAATGCCGGTGCCCGGTGGCGCGGTTGAGGTTGATTTGGAAATTCCTGATTTGCCTGCATTTTCCAGTGGCGCGGTGACGCCATTGGTTCTTGGCCTGACAGCGCCGGGCGGAGAGATCAGCTTTGACGGACGCGTCAACCTGGCCGGTGAAATGGACGGCAAAACTCATGTCCGGACCACAAACACCGACGCGATGCTGGCCGCTTTTGGTCAGGGCGGGGTGTCAGTCCCCATGGGACTTGGACGGGTCGCGGATGTGTCCGGCCAGATGACCTACACCAAGGATGGGCGCATTTCCTTGCGGGATATGCGCGCCGTTCTAGATCAGAACAGTTTTGACGGTGCCGCAGATATTGTTATCGCAAACCCACCAAAGATTAGTGCGCGGCTGAGTACCGGTGACCTTGACCTGACGCAGGCAACAGCCGGCAGCGCGCCCAGCAGCGGCGGCGGCACGGGCGGAGGGAAACAGGCGCCCGAAGGCTGGTCCCAGGCGCCGATCGACGCGTCACCCCTTTCGTTGGCAAATGGAACTATCCGGTTGAAAGCCAATTCGATCGCCATTCCTGATATGACCTTTGGTCCCAGCGATCTGAGCCTCAGCCTGGATCGGTCGCGTGCGGTTCTGAAAATGGAACCGGCCACGCTGTTTTCCGGAAAGCTGACCGGAGAAGTCGTGGCCAACAATAGAAACGGACTGTCGGTCGGGGGCAACCTGACCGCCACGGGTATCGACCTCAAGCAGGCTTTGACCACGTTGGGCGGTGTCGAACGTCTGTCCGGTACTGCGTCGGGAACGTTGCAATTCCTGGGGGTGGGGCAAACCGAAGCGCAGATTATGCGCTCACTCAGCGGCAAGGGCAGTGTGGACGTCGGCAAGGGGGTGATCTCCGGGTTTGATCTGGATCGTTTGATGGGGCGCGGCGAAGGCAGTGGAGGAACCACCGTCTTCAACAGCCTGACTGCCACCTACACGATGCAGGACGGCAACCTGACGAACAACGATCTTCTGATGCAGCTTGACAATTTCCGTGCCGATGGCGCGGGCCGTGTCGGGCTGGGTGCGCGCGATATCGACTATGTGTTCACACCGGTCGCGCTGCGGGCAAACGGGGGCAATGGCATTGCCGTGCCTGTGCGGATCAAGGGGCCGTGGAGTGATCCGTCGATCAAGCCCGACCTGAGCAAGGTGATTGAAGCTGCGACGGAAGAGAAGCTCAAGGAACTGGAGCAGGACGCGAAGGACAAGGCGCTGAAGAAGGCCGGAGAGGAGTTGAATACAACCATCTCCGACAGCGAACAGGTCGAAGATGCACTGAAGCAAAAGCTTGAAGATGAGGCCAAAAAGGGCTTGCTGAAACTGCTCGGACGGGATTGAGAAAGGGGCGCCTCAGCGCCCCTTTTTTTGCTCAGATCGTCTGGTCGTAGTCGCCCACACCCGGTTCGGTACGGATCACGGCATCGATATCGGCGAAAATTGCCCGCATCTCATCTTCGCTCTCGCTGCTTTCGCAGACCACCACTAGGTTGGGCGTGTTCGAAGATGCCCGGACCAGGCCCCAACTGCCATTGTCGAGGATGACGCGGGCACCATTGACCGTCACGACTTCCTTGATCGGCCGACCGGCCAATGTTTCGCCCGCCTCGGCCTTGGCAACGAGCTTGTCCACCAACCGGGCGAGGATGTCATATTTTTCGGTATCGGCAGCATAGGGCGACATGGTCGGGGTCGACCATGTCTTGGGCAGGGCGCGACGCAGATCGGACATGCTCTGTCCCGGATTGCGGTCCATCAGTTTGCAGATTTCCACCGCGACCCGCATTCCGCAGTCGTATCCACGCCCGATTGGCTCGGCCAGAAAGTAATGGCCCGACTTTTCGAACCCGGCCAACGCGCCGATTTCCTTCACGCGCCGTTTCATGTGGCTGTGGCCGGTTTTCCAGTAATCCGCCTTGACGCCATGGGCCTGCAGTTCGGGATCGCTTGCAAACAGGCCGGTCGATTTAACGTCGGCCACGAAGGTCGCGCCGGGATGCAGCTTGGCCAAATCACGCGCCATGATGACACCGACCTTGTCGGCAAAGATCTCCTCGCCCTCGTCATCGACCACACCGCAGCGATCGCCGTCTCCGTCAAACCCAAGCGCCAGGTCCGCCCCGCTGGCTTTGACGGCGTCAGCCATGTCGTGCAACATCTCCATCGCTTCGGGGTTCGGATTGTAGTTGGGGAAGGTGTAATCCAACCGGTTGTGGCTGGGAACGACCTCGACCCCGATCCGCTCAAAGATCTCGGGGGCAAAGGCAGATGCGGTGCCGTTCCCTGTCGCGCAGACCACCTTAAGGGGGCGCGACATTTTGAAATCACCGACAAGATCGTCGATATAGGCCTCTTTCACGCCGTCCACGAATTCATAGGACCCGCCGGGGCGTGCCACGCCTTCGCCGTTCAGCACGATATCGCGCAGCTCGGCCATTTCGTCAGGGCCGTGGGTCAGAGGACGGTCAAAGCCCATCTTCACCCCGGTCCAGCCGTTGGGATTGTGGCTGGCCGTCACCATGGCGACCGCGGGAACATCCAGGTGGAATTGGGCGAAATACGCCATCGGGCTCAGCGCAGGGCCAATATCCTTGACCTGGATACCGGCCTGCATGAGGCCCAGAATCAACGCATTCTTGATCGCCAGAGAATAGTCGCGGTAGTCGTTGCCGACCGCGATCAGCGGCTCGATCCCACGCTTGTGCATCTGAGTGCCCAAACCAAGACCAAGAGCCGTCATCCCCGGCAGGTTGATCTCGTCCGGGTATTTCCAGCGGGCATCGTATTCCCGAAACCCGGTGGGTTTGATCATCGCATCGCGCAGAAAGCTCCAGGTGTTCGGGGTCACCTCGGGGATTGGTTTGGTCATGGAAAATCTCGATCGTTAAATCTGAACTGGGTTGGCCTTGGCCAGGGCATCGAAACGCATCAATGTGTCAATCAGTTGGCCCATTTGGTCCAACGGGATCATATTCGGCCCATCAGACGGCGCCGTGTCCGGATCCTGATGCGTTTCAATGAATACGGCACCGACGCCCAGGGCCACGGCCGCGCGGGCCATTACCGGTGCAAATTCCCGCTGCCCGCCGGACGAGCCGCCTCGGCCACCGGGCTGTTGAACGGAATGGGTTGCATCCATGACAACCGGATACCCGGTTTGCGCCATTTGCGGCAGGGATCGCATGTCGGCGACAAGCGTATTGTAGCCAAACGAGGTTCCGCGCTCGGTCAGCAGGATGTTGTGGTTGCCCGTGCTTTCGATCTTTTCGACGATGTTTGGCATTTCCCAGGGGGCCAGGAACTGACCCTTCTTGACGTTGACGGCCTTGCCTGTTTCTCCGGCTGCCAGCAGCATGTCTGTCTGGCGGCACAGGAAGGCCGGGATTTGCAGGATATCCACTGCTTCGGCCGCGATGGCACATTGCGCTTCAGTGTGGACATCCGTCAGGACCGGAATACCCATCGTTTTGCGAATGTCATCCAGCACCTTCAGCCCGGCCTCGATCCCCATGCCGCGTTTCCCGGACAGGGACGTACGGTTGGCTTTGTCATATGAGGCCTTGAACACATACTGTGCCCCCGCGGCTTCACAGGCTTCTTTCATCCTTCCCGCGATCATCTGTGCGTGATCCGCCGTTTCAAGCTGGCAAGGGCCCGCGATGATGGTCAGCGGAAGGTCGTTGCCAACGGTGACGTTGGCTATTTTTACATGTTTCATGAGCTCTACGAGGATACCTGTTCACGAAGGACTGACGTAGTCAGCGAAATCATCAGGTAGATACCAGCAAACAACAGGAAAGCCAAAATCGTATTTTCGAACTTTCGCGGATAGGTGGGTTCCTGACTGGCGACCGGGTTCACGGAAACGGTGAGGTATCGAACCTTGCGGTTGGCCTCGGTCCGGGCGGTTTCCATTTGCTGCATGGCCGATTGCAGCATCATGTCCCGTGCGGCCAGATCGGCCTGTGCCATCTGGATCCGAACGCTCAACCGCGCCAGCGAGTTTTCGCCGGCGGAGGCGTCCAGCATCTCGGCATTGAGCTCTTCGAGCACGGCCTCAAGCCGGTTGATATCGGCTTGGACGCCGTCGACCTTGGCTTTGTTCGGCCGAAGGTTGTCCAGCAACGCCGCCAGTTCCAATTCCTTGTCTTGAAGCTGTATCTCGATCTCGTTGATGCGGGCGCGCAGCCCGGCAATCACGTTTTCGGGGTCCAGAACGGCACCCTGCAACTGTAGTTCGATCAGCGCTTCCTGGGCTTTGCGCCGTTCTTCCTGAGCGTCCTCGAAGGACTGCAGAGCGTCCCGCATCTGATCTTCGCGCTTCAACTCGGTGAGGCCGTTGATTTTTTCTTCGGCGTAGGAGATCAGCAGATTTGACAGGTCGACGGCAGTGTCCGGGTCGGGTGCTGCAACCTCCATCCGGATGATGCCGTCGCTGGGGTCATAGCCGATTGTGACCATGCGCTTGTACAGTTTGAACGCCTCTTCCAGCGTGGCGTCCTGAGGCAGTCTTTGAATCGGATCGATCCAGTCCTGCTTGAAAATCTCGGCAAAACCAGTGTCCCGTTCCAGACGGTTGAGCGCATCCTTGGATTCAAGGAACTCCTGGGTCGCGACCGAGTCCTGCGTGGTTGCGTATTGCGTCCCGGCCAAAAGCCCGCCGATCTCACCAGCGCCACCATCTGCCTGTAGAATGGAAAACGCGGACTCGCTGGCGTACATCGGAGTGGCTATGCGATAGAAGTAATAGCCGACAATAATCGTGGGCAGCAGAACAAAGGCGAATAGACGGGCAAACAGACCAAACAGCTTTCGTCTGCGCCGACGGGCGATATCCTTCTGAATCTGGCCGATTTCGAATTCGCGCCGCTGTGCCGGGCTCCATTCGGGGCCGGGAAGGGTCTGTTGCTTTTCTTTCACCGTTTGCGGCAGCTGGATCGTGACCTTGTCTTTTGGCTGGTCTTCCGCATCCGCGGTATCGGAAGAACCCGCCGCAAAATCCAGAAGGTTGGAGCGCGGAAACGGATCGATCCCCTTTTTTCGTAGCAGACGCACGGCATCGTAGTCCGACGTCGCAGCCAGACCGTGTTTCTGCGCCATGCGTCGGGCTATGCGCAGTTGACGACCGGTCAACCCTTCCTTCTTGATGGCATCCAGTTCAGTTCCGGCCGGGGCTTCCTCGGCCGGTTGGGTTGCTTTTCGGATGCGCGAAATCGCCTCGGCACGCGCCTCGACCGTGCCTTCGGCATGCGTGGCATGGTTCGGGTCGTATTTTTTAACCTTGGGTTTGGTAGTCATATAGCTGCGTCGCCTCTTCCAAGGAGTCAAACATATGAAGCTGCCCATCCACAAGCACGGCGGCCTGGCGGGCGAATTTTTCGAGGGTTTTGGGATTGTGTGACACAATCACCAAAGTCGTGGTTCGCAAGCGTTCCTGCAGGATTGAACCTGCTTTTTTGTTGAATTCGACATCGGTGGTGGCAGGCATACCTTCGTCGATCAGGTACATGTCGAAATCCAGGGCCAGCATCAACGAAAATGTGAAACGGGCGCGCATGCCGGCTGAGTATGTCGCCAAGGGTTGGTTGAAATACTCGCCCAAGTCGCACATCCAGCTGCAGTAAGCCTCGACATAGTCGGGGTCCATTCCATAAATCTTGGCGATGTAACGGGCATTCTCGAGCGCGGACATCTTCTTGGAAACGCCGCCGGCAAAGCCCATGGGGAAAGACACCCGGCACTCTCGGCGGATAACGCCTTCGTCGGGCTTTTCGAGCCCGGCCATCATGTTGATAAGCGTGGTTTTTCCGGTGCCGTTCGGGGCCAGAACGCCAAGTGATTTTCCCAGTTCGACCCGGAACGAGACCCTGTCCAGGATCACCTTGCGGCGAGTCCCGGTCCAGAAGGACTTGCTGACATTCTCGAACTCAAGCATTCACGGCCTGCTCATGTTTTTGCTTTGGGTGCGCCCACCGGTGGCTGGCTGACGGCCGGGTGTTCTACCGCTCCATGTTGGCCACATTATGTCGAAATATGAAACAAATGTTCAATGTGCGTTCGAAACGCCTGGCCACAATTGTGACGCACAGAGCCGACAACTGGATCGGTTTGCGGGAACGACTATGATCCATCCTAGGATTGCAACAAGCGTCAAAGGGCTGGAGATCAGTTGAAGCCACTTGCGGAAGAAATCAGATCGTGCCGTTTGTGCGCCGACCGCTTCGCTGCGACTGCGACCGCGCATCAGCCGCGCCCGGTGGTGTGGTTCCGCCCCGGTGCGCGCATCCTGATCGCAGGGCAAGCTCCCGGGGCACGGGTCCATGAGAGCGGCCGACCGTTCACCGACCCCTCTGGCGACCGGCTGCGGGATTGGCTGGGGTTGGAGGAAGAGCAATTCTACGATCAGGCCCGGGTTTCGATCGTTCCGATGGCGTTTTGTTTTCCGGGGTACGATGCGCGAAAGGCGGACTTGCCGCCGCCGGCGATCTGCAAGAAGACCTGGCATCACAGGGTGATGAGTGAACTTGGCGATGTTCCATTGACCATTCTTGTCGGTGGGCACGCGCAGAAATTCCATCTAGGCGCACAAACTTCGGTGACCGATACGGTGCGCAATTGGCAACAGCATGCGCCGCGGGTATTTGCCTTGCCTCATCCGTCATGGCGCAATACGGCATGGCTGAAGAAAAATCCCTGGTTCGAAACGGACCTGCTGCCGGTGCTGCGTGCCCGGGTCAAAGAGGTGATGGATGACTGACACAACTTCGTTGGACACTGCGCATGCCCAGATGGAGGCCGACCCTCAGAACGATGCCGCGCGGCTGAGGTTTTTCGAACGGCTCGCGGACAACGAACTGTTTCTGTTGCTGACCGAAGAGGCGCGAGACGAAAACATCTCGCCCGAGCTGTTTGACGTGGCTGATGGTCGGTTTGTGCTGGCCTTTGATCGCGAAGACAGACTGGCGCAGTTTGCGGGCCGTCCTGCCCCATATGCCGCTCTGTCCGGACGTGTTCTGGCGGGGATGCTTGCAGGGCAGGGCATCGGCTTGGGGCTGAACCTCGAGGTGGCGCCGTCGTCGATGCTCATCCCTGCCGAAGCGTTGGCCTGGCTTGCGGAAACCCTCAGCCATGCCCCGCAAGAAGTGCAATCCCGTCTGACGGAGTTCCTTGCGCCCGCGGGGTTGCCCGACATTTTGCTGACGGCGCTGGACACCAAACTGGCCACAGCTTCAGGTCTGGCCTCCGCCGCATATCTCGCCGGAACCCGCGCCGAGGGCGGCGGGCAGGGTCATCTTCTTGGTTTCGTTGACGCGGTGCCTGGTGCCCAGACGGCCCTGGCCAAGGCGGTGTCCGAATCTCTTACATTCTCGGGGATTGAGGCTGGTGCCTTGGATGTCGGTTTTTTCGCAGCCAGCGATCCTGCCGCCGCAGCATTGGCGAAAGTGGGCCTGCGATTTGATATCCCCGAGCCAGTGCGCGCCTCTGGGTTCCGACCAGCGCCCGGAAGCGACCCGGACAGTCCCCCGATCTTGAAGTGAAATCGAGGCTTCGGCGCAGGGATGATTTGCTCCCTGCGCCAAATGAACAGAGTTATTCGGCCGCTGTTTCCAGCTTGTCCTGCGTACGGGTTTCGAAGTCGCTTGCGTCATGCCGTTCGCGCAGTTGGGTGTGCAACTCTCCGAATGCGCGGTTGACCATGCGGCCCCGCTTCACGGCTGGCCGCGCGTCAATCTCTTGCGCCCATCGCATGACGTTCTTGTAGGATTTGACATCAAGGAACTCGGCGGCGTCGTACAAACGACCCAGAACCAGTTGCCCATACCACGGCCAGATCGCCATGTCGGCGATGGAGTAGTCCGCGCCGGCGATAAAAGCTTTGTCCGCAAGCTCGCGGTCCAGAACATCCAGCTGGCGTTTGGTTTCCATTGCAAAGCGGTTGATCGGATATTCCCATTTCTCTGGCGCATAAGCGTAGAAATGCCCGAACCCGCCACCCAGATAAGGCGCGCTGCCCATCTGCCAGAAAAGCCAGTTCATCACTTCGGTGCGCTCGGGACCGGATGCGGGCAGAAATGCACCGAATTTTTCGGCCAGATGGACAAGGATGGAACCGCTTTCGAACACCCGGATCGGCGTTTCACCCGAGCGGTCCATCAGAGCGGGGATCTTCGAGTTCGGGTTGATCGCGACAAAATCCGAGCCGAACTGATCGCCGTCACCGATATTGATCAGCCATGCGTCATATTCCGCGCCCGCGTGACCCAAGGCCAAAAGCTCTTCCAGCATGACCGTCACTTTCACCCCGTTTGGCGTTGCAAGCGAATACAACTGCAAGGGATGTTTGCCGACGGGCAATTCCTTGTCATGGGTCGCCCCTGCAATGGGGCGGTTGATGTTCGCGAAACGCCCTCCGCTTTCACTATCCCATGTCCAGACTTTCGGTGGGGTGTATGTGGTGGTGTCGCTCATCTTCTGCCTTTCGTCCCAGAGCCGAGCCGCGCCCAGCCCGACTAGAGTTAGTGTTGCAGAACAAGAACGCCAACCCCCGACGTGGCGGCTGTTCTGTAACAATTGCGGCAAGACTGCTCACGTTTGCTCGTCAATGGTCACAGCGGCGTTAACGGGTCTTCGCCGACGAAGGGAATTGCTTATTGTCTCTGCAGACAGCCACTCCGGCCCTGCAACCCGTCAAGACACGAGGACATGAAACATGAACAGATTTGCTATGACCTTTGCTGCTGCAATGGCGTTGGCCGTGCCCGCCTTTGCCGGCCCGCAATATGTCGATGGGACCGGCTTCGCCGTGTCCGGATATGATGTGGTGGCCTACCGTGGGCTTGCACAATCGCCGATTGGACAATCCCAGCCCGAAGGCGTGCGCGGACGGTCGGACATCACTGCGGAATACAACGGGGCGACCTGGGCCTTTGCGACCGAAGAAAACCGCGCGAAGTTCCTTGAAAACCCCGCGTTCTATGCGCCGCAATATGATGGCCATTGCGCCTATGGCGTGTCCAAGGGTGGCAAGGTTCCCGGCAACCCCAACCTTTGGCGGATCGTTGACGACAAGCTGTACCTGAACATCACCGACGTCGTGGTCGGTTTCTGGGAAGAAGACGTCCCGGGCAATATCAACCTAGCTGAGGGGAACTGGCCGGGTCTCGAGGTTAATGACGCCTCGACCAACGTGATCCCGAAATTCACGTCCGAAGGCCCGATCGCAAACTGACGTGACGCGCGTTGCAGGCCCGGCAGACCCACCGGGCCTTTTTTCAATGCTGGGTTTTCAACAAGCCTGCCAGAACTGATCCCGGGTGGCCTGATCCGCCTCGAACCTGATCCTGACGCTGCGCGCGCCGGGAAATTTGCGTTCTCGAATGGTATCGGGAACAACGACCTCGCCGGCTCCGCCATTCTTGGCCTGAAAGGACAGTATTTCGGTTTCGACCGTCCGAAAGCCTGCCAGAACGGATGTCGGCAGGGCAACGCGGTTTTCACCCTCGCAAACCGGCGTCGCAACGAAATAGGTCAGGTCGCGGCCATAGCATCCGATCGCCTCTGGTACATGGTCCGAATTGCGCGCCGATTGCGGGCAGTCTTCCGCGCTGGTCTCGCCAAAGGATAGGGCGCGACTTGGATCGAGCAGTTTCAGACAGGCGGAAATATCCTTCTCGTCCAGCTCGATGATACGCTTTCTGAGTTTCGGGCGTCGCGGTTGGGCCGGCCCGGCGCCTTTGCCTGCCAACCCATTTTTGCGGAGATAGTCATATGCCGACTTCGCCCGTGCGAACTGATTGCAGTCACCGCCTGTATGGTCGGGATGTGCATGAAAGGCGATGTCACGCCACGCATTCCGGATGTCCGATGCGGTGGCGGTCTGATCAAGGCCCAAGACGTGCAGTGCTTCTACGCGAGCCTGAATTTTCTCGACTGGCTCCATACCAAAATCACTCGATAAAACAACTGGCTCCTATTTTCCGGAGCCTTGAGTTTCTGTCAAATTATCCAGTGAATTGGTGGGCTTGACGGGGACAGTGCGCCGTTGCAGGGGGAATTGTTCGCGCCTTGCAGCGGGCCGCAGAGGGCAATCCCCCTTTGGCCGCTGCAAATGCAAGGAACAGTCAGGCGACGTTTTGCAGATCGGCTTTGGGCGTGATCCCAAGAGCAAAACACACATCGCGGGTCAGTTCGGGGCGGTTCAGCGTATAAAAATGCAGCTTGTCCACGCCTTCGTCGATCAGGTCTGAACACAGTTCGGTGCACAGCGCGGTGGCCAACAGGTCGTGCCGGTTGTCACGGATCGCTTTGTCAAAGGCCTGATCGACCCAGTCCGGCACCTGGGCGCCACAGCGTTTGGCAAATTTCTTCGCACCGGCCCAGTTCTCGATTGGCAGGATGCCCGGCACGATCGGCTTGTCGATCCCTGCTTTGGCGCAGGCATCGCGAAAGCGCAAAAACGTTTCGGCCTCGAAGAAGAATTGCGTCAAAGCCTCGTCTGCGCCGGCGTCCAACTTGGCTTTCAACCAGTCGATGTCAGCCTGTGCATGTGGCGCTTCGGGGTGAGTGTCGGGATAAGCTCCGACCCGGATGGTGAAACTGCCGGATTCCGCCAGTGCTGCGATCAATTCGACCGAGTGGGCGAACCCATCGGGATGCGGGACGAACCGTTCCTGCCCCTTGGGTGGGTCGCCGCGCAACGCAACGATGTCGGTGACGCCGGCCGCGGCAAAGCTGTCGGCAATGGCCAAGGTCTCGCTGCGTGAAGCGTCGACACAGGTCAGATGGGCCGCGACTTTCAATCCCGAGGATTTGTGCAACGTTGCCACCGCGTCGCGGGTCAATTCACGGGTGGTGCCCCCCGCACCATATGTGACCGAGACAAAACGGGGTGCCAGTGGCGCCAGTGTCTGGACCGTATCCCACAGGCGAAACGACGCTTCGAGCGTCTGAGGCGGAAAGAATTCAAAGGAAATCTCGGGCTGGGTCATGGCAGTCTCGCAGGTTGTGTTGCGGCTCTTGTGCCATGGAGTTCTTTGTGAGACAAACTCATATTATTCAAGAACAACATGAATGACGCGAAAGATGCATATTGAATTTCGACACCTGCGCACGATCAAAGCCATCCATGAATGTGGTGGGTTGGCCCGTGCGGCGGATCAACTGAACATCACGCAGTCGGCGCTCAGCCATCAGATCAAAGGGCTGGAGGATCAGGCCGGCGTTGAACTGTTCCTGCGCCGGTCGAAACCGATGAAACTGTCGGCCGCAGGGCTGCGCCTGTTGCGACTGGCCGAACAGATCCTGCCGCAGGTCGAAGCGATGCAGGAGGAGTTTTCTTCGCTACGCGACGGGCGCACGGGGCGGATGCACATCGCGATCGAATGCCACGCCTGTTTCGAATGGCTGTTTCCGGTGCTCGAGGCTTTCCGCAAGTCGTGGCCGGATGTCGATGTCGATATTCGGCCGGGCCTTGCCTTTGACGCGCTGCCCGCGCTGCAGAAGGAGGAGGTTGATCTGGTCGTCTCCTCGGACCCCGAAGACCTGCCGGGCGTCGAGTTCATCGAGCTGTTCGACTACAATCCTGTCTTTGTCGCCGCATCGACCCACCCTCTGGCCGAGAAACAGTATATCGAGGCCGAGGATTTTCGCGGTCAGACGCTGATCACTTATCCGGTCGAACGCACGAGGCTCGATATCTTCAGCCAGCTTCTCATCCCGGCCCGCGTGGAGCCTGCTGCGATCCGGCAAGTCGAGTTGACCGCCGTGATCCTGCTGCTTGTGGCGTCAAACCGTGGAATATCCGTTCTGCCCGACTGGGTGGTGCGCGAGGTCAAGTACAACTCGGACTATGTGACCCGTCCGCTGACCAAGGATGGCATCACGCGCCGGCTTTATGCCGCGGTGCGAACCGAGGACATGGAAAAACCCTTTGTGCAGGAATTGGTCAAGCTGGCCAGCCTAGAGGCGCGCAAGCTGCAGCAACAATAAGGTTTTGGCCACGCGGGAAACGGCATGCTGCTATGCGCATCATTCCTCTTGGCAAGGGGGCGTTGCGCCAGTATACGCGCGGTTTGACCGGACAGGAGCCTCGGAACTATGGTTGGCAGTGCAAATCTCAACATCATGATCAAGGCCGCGCGCAAAGCGGGCCGATCGCTGGTAAAAGACTTTCGCGAAGTCGAGAACCTGCAGGTGTCGATGAAGGGCGCGGGTGATTTCGTCTCGAAGGCAGACATTGCAGCCGAGAACATTCTGAAAGAAGAACTGCTGGGCGCGCGCCCCACCTACGGTTGGCTGGCCGAAGAAGGCGGCGTGATCGAGGGCGAAGACCCGACCCGGCGTTGGATCGTTGATCCTCTGGATGGAACGACCAATTTTCTTCACGGCCTGCCGCACTGGGCGGTTTCGATCGCACTTGAACACAAAGGCAAGATCGTCGCGGGTGTCATCTACGATCCCGCGAAGGACGAGATGTTCTTTGCCGAAAAGGGCGAGGGTGCCTGGATGAACGACATGCGTATCCGCGTGTCGAGCCGCAGCCGGATGATCGAATCGATCTTCTCGACCGGTTTGCCGTTTGGGGGCCGCTCGGACCTGCCCGCCACGTTGCAGGACCTGGCCCGTCTGATGCCCGCGTGCGCGGGTGTGCGTCGCTGGGGTGCAGCTGCGCTGGATATGGCCTATGTTGCCGCTGGCCGCTACGAAGGCTTCTGGGAGCGTCGCCTGAACGCCTGGGATATGGCCGCCGGCATCATCATCGTGAAAGAAGCGGGTGGGTTCGTTCAATCGTTGAACCCCGAAGGCAGCATTCTGTCCGACGGGGAAGTCATCTGCGCCAACGAACCGATTTTCGACCAGTTCGCCAAGGTGATCCGCGGCTGATCCGTCAATACGGCGGCCGGAAACGACCAGAACCAATTTCTAAGATCGCGCGGCCGAATTGGCCGCGCGTTTTGTTTCAAAGCCGTACAGTACTTGCCAGACCTGCCTCGGAGGCCAGCCGCGCGGCCACGGATGCCACAGCCAGGTCCTGCAACCCAACTCCGGTCCCATCGAACAGGGTGATCTGATCAACCTTTGTCCGGCCAGGATGATCGCCATTGATCACCGCTCCAATCGGGGTGATGACGTCAGGATCCAGCGCTCCCGAAGCCACGGCATGTTGCGCCTCACCTATGGTGACGGACTGGGCAACCTCGTCGGTGAAGACCTGAGCCGAAGCAACCAGTTCGGGGTCGACTTCCATCTTGCCCTTCGTGTCGGTTCCCATGCAGGCCAGATGCGTTCCGGGCTTGATCCAATCGCGCATCAACATCGGTTCGAACGCCGATGTGATCGTGATGATGACGTCGGCCTGTGCCCCCAGTTCCCGCTGCGAGACGGATTCGAAATCCAGTCCGATGTCCTGCGCGACGGCGGCCAGTTTCGGAAGCATTTCGGGATGGGGATTCCATGCCACCACCTTTTCGAAGTCGCGCTGCTTGGCGGCGGCGCGCAACTGAAAGGCCGATTGATGGCCCGCGCCGACCATGCCAAGCACCTTGGCGTCCGTGCGGGCCAGGTGCGCAATCGACACTGCCGAGGACGCAGCCGTGCGGATAGCCGTAAGGTAGTTTCCTCCGACCAGCGCGGAGGGCCGCCCGGTATCGGGATCGAACAGGATGACGGTGGATTGGTGGTTGGTCAGCCCGCGATCGGCGTTTCCCGGCCAATATCCACCAGATTTGACACCCAGAACCAGGCCTTCGGCGTCAAAGCCGGATTTGAACCCATATACGGCGCCGGCATGACCCAGCCCTTCGCGGATGACGGGGAAGTTGCGCGCTCCGCCGCGTGCCATCGCTGAGAACACGTCTTGGATTGCGTCAAACGCCAGCTTGCGGTTGAACAGCTGCTTGCAGAGGTCTTCGCCAACGATCTGTATCAAATTGGTTTCAGCGTTCATCTCGTCCCTCATGATCAAAACGCCTTGCCCCGAGCAGAGACCGGCCACAGGGTCTCGACCCTTCCGTTGCGCACGCCAACATACCAGTCGTGCACGTTGCAGGTCGGATCGCAGTGCCCGGGGACCAAACGCAACTTTTCGTTCACCCGCAGCACGCCGTTGGGGTCGCCGATCACACCGTGTTCGTCCGAACATTTCAGGTATTCGACATCATCGCGGCCAAAAATCACCGGCAAACCGCTGTCGATCGACTGCGCCTTGAGCCCTGCGTCACAGATCGCCTTATCCGGTTTGGCATGGCTCATGACGCTGGTCAGAATGAACAAGGCGTTTTCCCATTCGCCCCGGTCGATCCTTTGGCCATTCCGGTCCAGAATCCGCCCATAGTCGGCATCCATGAACGCGTAGGACCCGCACTGCAATTCGTTGTAAACGCCAGAATTGCTTTCGAAATAATAGGATCCCGTCCCGCCACCCGAGACCAGTTCGCACTCAATCCCGTCCGCCTTCAACCCGTCGACGGCGTCCCGCACCATGGCGATTGCTGCATCCAGTTTTTCCTTTCGCGCGTCATAGCTGTCGAGATGTTGCATCGCACCCTGATAAGCTTGGAGGCCGGTGAACTTCAGGTTCGGCGCCTCCTCGACCGCGCGGGCAATGGCTATGACGTCAGCCGTACTGGTCACCCCACAGCGCCCCGCGCCGCAGTCGATCTCGACTAGGATCTCCAGCTGCGTTCCATGGGTCTGCGCCGCAGAGGACAGCTCGGGCACATTCGCGATGTCGTCCACGCAGACCAGCGTTCGCGCGCCCAGCTTCGGCAGCCGAGCCAAGCGGTCAATTTTGGCCGGATCGCGCACCTGGTTGGACACAAGGATATCCTTGATCCCGCCGCGCGCAAAAACCTCGGCCTCCGAGACCTTCTGACAGCACACGCCAACTGCCCCGCCCAGTTTTTCCTGCAGGCGCGCGACGTCCACAGACTTGTGCATCTTGCCATGCACCCGATGGCGCATGCCGTGCGCTTTGGCGTAGGCGCCCATTTTGCGGATGTTCCGCTCCAGCGCGTCGAGGTCCAGTATCAGGCAAGGAGTCTGGATTTCGCTCTCATCCATGCCGATTGCTGCGGGGATGTCGAAGCCGACGTCCAACTGATCGATGTTCACGGGTTTGTTCATCCTTCTCCTCCTTGCCCGGCCAGCCAGGGCAGCTTGTCCAAATCCACATTGCCGCCGGTCAGGATCACGCCGACGCGTTTGCCTCGAAAAACCTCGGGGTTGTTGAGAATGGTTGCCAACGGAACGGCCGAAGATGGCTCAATCACCAGTCGCAGGTGTTTCCAGGCCAGTTTCATGGCCGCCACGATTTCGTCTTCGGAGGCCGTGAAGATGTCGGCAACGTTCCGCGACACGAAGTGCCAGGTGTTTTCCTTGAGCGGAACCAGAAGGCCGTCGGCCACCGTCTTGGGTGCGTCGTCGGCGATGATCCGACCGGCTTTGAAAGATCGGTATGCGTCATCAGCCTGCTGAGGTTCCGCGGCATAGATCGCGGTGTCAGGGGCCAGATTCGATACTGTCAGGCACGTGCCCGAAACCATACCGCCGCCGCCGATCGGAGCGATAACGGCATCAAGCCCACCTGTTTGTTCCAGCATCTCGGCCGAGCATGTGGCCTGTCCTGCAATGACACGCGGATCGTTGTAGGGGTGCACGAATTCGCCACCCGTTTTGGCCTGCACCTGGGCAAAGGTCGCTTCGCGCGATGTTGTCGAAGGCTCACATTCGGTGATCGTGCCACCAAACCTGCGAACCGCGTCCTTTTTGGCCTGAGGTGCGGTGCGTGGCATGACGACGTTGCAGGGAATGCCCCGCCGACCGGCAGCATATGACAGGGACAGTGCATGGTTCCCGCTGGAGTGGGTGCAGACGCCGTTGCCGGCGATCTCGTCGGGCAATCCAAATACCGCATTGCAGGCGCCGCGGACCTTGAAGGCTCCGGCCTCCTGCAGGTTCTCGCACTTGAAAAAGAGCCGCGCGCCAGTTTGTGCGTTCAGATACTCCGACGACAGGACGGGTGTACGCCGGATATGTGGTTTGATCCGTTCATGCGCAGCGCGCATGTCGTCGATCGTCAGCTCTGCAGCCGAAAGCGTGTCCAACATACCGATCTCCTCAAGCCGCAGCACGCGAGCGGTTGGTGCCGTTTGCACGGAAGTATTCCTGCGCTGCCGCCACGCCGCTGCCCAGTTGTATCGGGTAGTTCAGATCGGCCATCGCCATCTCGATCGTGGCGAGGCCGGACAGAACCATGACGTCCGTCAGGCTGCCAAGGTGCCCGATGCGAAACGCCTTGCCGTTCAATTGGCCCAGGCCGATCCCGAAGGACACTCCATAGGTGTCATAGGTATGGTTAGTCAGGACATTGCTGTCGAACCCATCGGGTACATAGACTGCGCTGACAGTGTCCGAGTAGAGGTCCGGTGATTGAGCGACCAGGTTCAATCCCCACGCGTCGACGGCCCGACGCACGCCTTCAGCCAGACGGAAGTGACGGGCATAGACGTTGTCCAGGCCTTCATCGAACAGAATCGACAGGCTTTCCTGCAGCCCGCAGATCAGTTGCAGCGGCGGCGTGTAAGGAAACCCGCCCGAGGCATTGGCGTCCAACATGTCCCGAAAGTCGAAATAGGTGCGGGGCAGCCGCGCACCATCCATCGCTGCCAGCGCTTTGGGGCTGACGCACAGGATTGCCATTCCAGCGGCCAGCATGAACCCCTTTTGCGACCCCGAAACCGCAATATCGACGCCCCAGCCATCGAATTCGAACGGCATCGAGGCCAGCGAACTGACGCAATCGACCATCAGCAGGGCAGGGTGCGCCGAGGCATCCATCGCCGATCGGATCGACTGGATATCGGATCGCACGCCGGTGGCCGTTTCATTGTGCGTCACCAGAACCGCCCGAATGTCGTGGTTCCGGTCGTCGGCGAGGATCGACTGAAACCGTTCGGCAGGTGCTCCGCTGCCCCAATGGCAATCGATGACTTGCATATCCAGCCCATGCCGTTGGCAAAGGTCGATCCAGCGATGGCTGAATACGCCATGGCGGGCCACAAGAACCTTGTCGCCCGGGCTCAGTGTGTTGCTGATCGCAGCTTCCCACCCACCTGTGCCGCTGGATGGAAAGGTCACAATCTGACCCGTGGTCGACCGGAAGACCTGCTTGAGGCCCTCGAGTACCGGAGCAAAGGCCTGAACGAAATCCGGCGCGCGGTGGTCAATGGTCTGGACCTGCATCGCGCGCAGGAGGCGATCCGGGATATTCGTCGGGCCGGGAATGAAGACCGGGTTCTGTTTTGACATCATCATGTCCTCCGCTTTGCCCCAAGTCTGTTTCCGCGTCGGCGATGATGCAATTTTCTTGAAAAATATTTTCATTATTTCGAAAAAATTCGTAACCTGCCATAAACGCAGGATATTCACTTTCTCATTTCGCTGAGTGTTTGTGATCAACTGAGAAAGCCAGACGGCCGTTCGGCCAAAATGAGGGAGAATCACAATGTCAGCCCAGAAGCGGCCGCGCGGACGGCCCAAGTCGTTGTTCAAGGAAAGCTCGGCCGGAACCATGCAGGCGTTGGACCGTGCGCTGGGGGTCCTGACCACGGTCGCACGGCTTGAACGCACCGCGCTCAGCGACCTCGCGCGTGAGATCGACGTGCCTACTGCAACCACGCATCGCATCCTGACGACCTTGCAAAAGCATGGGTTCGTCAGCTTCAGCGAAGAACGTCAGGAATGGATGATCGGAGTCGAAGCCTATCGCACAGGCGCTTCGTTTCTGCGGCACAACAGCGTTGTCGAGATCGGCCGGTCAGTTCTTAGACGCCTGATGCAGGACAGCGGAGAAACTGCGAACCTTGCAGTTCCCGACGGGTCGGAAGTTGTGTTTGTCGGGCAAGTCGAGACATCGAACCCGATCCGGGCGTTCTTTCCGCCGGGCGCTCGTACGCCGATGTATGCCTCGGGTACGGGCAAAGCGATCCTGGCGGCCATGACCGAGGCATCCCGGGCCAAGGTGTTGGCGGACACCCAGCTTGTGCCGTATACGCCCAATACTTGCGCCACATTGGATACCTTGCGCGAGGATCTGACCGAAACGCGGCTGCGCGGATGGTCTTATGATCGAGAGGAGCGCCACTCGGGCATGAGCTGCATCGGAGCAGCGATCTACAACGACAAGCAGGAGCCTTGCGCCGGGATCTCTGTCTCGGGGCCGACCGCGCGATTCAATCCGGACCGGGCACCCGAGCTTGCCGCCCACGTCGTTCAGGCTGCGCAAGAGATCACGCGGCTAAGCGGTGGTCAAAGTCCGGATCAGTCAGGCCGATCAGAGGGGTGATTGACCCCGTCGTTCCAGGGAATCGGCCCGTGGGTTCTGGGGTTTCCGCCCTCGATGCAGCCAAGGTTGACGCCACACTCCGCCGGATCCGAGCGTCTTTGGTGATGAACGTATATCCCGCAGGTCTTGCAGAAATAGTGTTTCGCCGTGTGCGTTCCCCACGTGTAGAGGCTCAGGTTCTCGGCGCCTTCAAGAATGCGCAGGCTCTCGGTCGTGGCCGTCACGGCGGCGGCCCCGCGGCGGATGCAGAAGGAACAGTCGCATCGGGCAGCCGTGGACAGGCCACCGGGGAACTCGGCCTCGATCTTCACGGCGCCGCAATGGCAGATGGCAGTCATTCGGGTCATCGGCGAGGTACTCTGGGTATACGGGACTGGCTGAGCTTGTAGCGGTGTTCGGGATGTGGCGGGTGACCATGGTTACGGTTCCAATAAGCTGGTCCGCCTCGTTTCAGCCACATCGGGATGCACAGAACCAAACCGATCACAAAGCCACCCGTATGCGCCCAATAGGCGACACCGCCGGCGTCAGGGTTGCTGGACACGCTGCCAAGGAACTGCATTCCCAGCCAGACGCCCAGCATCACGAAGGCCGGGATGGTGAAGACCCGGAAGTAGATGATCAGAATCAGCAGGATATCGACACGCGCCTTTGGGAACATCAGCAGGTAGCCCCCCATCACGGCCGCAATTGCGCCGGACGCGCCGATGGTGGGAACCAACGACCCGGGAGCCGTGACGATATGGACCAGCCCGGCGCCGATACCCGCGACCATGTAGAACAGCAGGAAGGGCAGGTGGCCCATCTCGTCCTCCATGTTGTCGCCGAAGATCCACAGGAACAGCATGTTGCCGATCAGGTGCATCCAGCCGCCATGCAGGAACATCGACGTCACCAACGTCTCGAGCGCCACGCCGTCGCTGATGCGGGCAGGGATGATCGCATAGTCGAAATAGAACCGGTTGATCAGCCGGGCGTCGTCCATGAATCCGACATAGCTGAGGAAAATCAGGACATTCGCCGCGATCAGCGCATAGACGACAAAGGGCGTCCGTCCCGAAGGGTTGTGGTCTCGAATTGGAAACATGGGGGGACGCTGGGCTTTTCACGGCCCAGCGTCAAGTCAGCTTATGCCGCACCGCCCAGAAGTACGGCGTTCCCTCCGGCGGCCGTGGTGTCGACGCAGACATGGCGCTCGGCCATCACCCGCGACCGGTCGGGCAAGCCGGGGATCAGCGGCAGGATGGGGCCGTCTCGCCGCGCCAGATGGCGCTCGATCTGGCGCGCGGTGTCCGCATCGCCCCACCACAGAACCCCAGATATTCCCGGCAGGTTCTCAAGCCGGTGCAGGTCAAGCGCGCCCTCGGCCCGAATCGCGGTGCCGCCAAGCGCGAGTATGGCATCCGCCTGCGCCTTGGCCGCCTCGGGGCCGGGGCCCAGGCACAGGAACGGCGCGCGGGGGAACTCGGTCAGTCGGTTCGATTCGCCGGTCGGTCCGGGCATCGAACGGGTCGTCGGCGCGGCAGGCTGCCCGATCGGTGCGGGTAGGTCGGCTGGGGCGGACCATTCCGCGGCCGCGACCTGTCGGTCCGGGGCGCAGAAACGGGCCAGATAGTTCGGGCCGCCCGCCTTGGGGCCGGTGCCGGACAGACCTTCGCCGCCGAAGGGCTGCGAGCCGACGATCGCGCCGATCTGGTTGCGGTTCACGTAAATATTGCCGGCGTGGATCGCCTCGGTCACGTGCTGTACGCGGTCGTCGATTCGAGTGTGCAGACCGAAGGTCAGGCCGTAGCCGGTGGCGTTGATGTCGGCGATCACCTGGTCGATCTCGTGCGACTTGAACCTTGCGACGTGCAGGACGGGGCCGAAGATCTCGCGTTCCAGCGCGCCGATGCCAAGGACCTCGATCAGCGTCGGCGCCACGAAGATCCCCTCGGGCGGCAGCGCCAGTTCTTTCAACACACGACCTTCGGCGCGGGCCTTGGCGACGTGATCGGCGATGCCCTGCCGGGCTTGTTCGTCGATCACCGGGCCGCAATCGGTCGAGAGCAGCCACGGATCGCCCACCGACAGGGCGTCCATCGCGCCCTTGAGCATGGTCAGCACGTCATCGGCGATGTCATCCTGCAGATACAGACAGCGCAGGGCCGAGCACCGCTGGCCCGCCGACTGGAAGGCGCTTTCGATGATTGACTGCACGGCCTGTTCGGGCAGGGCGGTGCTGTCCACGATCATCGCGTTCAGCCCGCCGGTTTCCGCGATCAGCGGCGTGCCGGGCTGCATGTGATCGGCCATTGCAGCGCGGATCTTCAGCGCCGTCGCGGTCGAGCCGGTGAAGGCCACGCCCGAAACGCGCGGGTCGGATGTCAGCGCGGCGCCCACCGACGGCCCGCCCGGCAGCAATTGCAGCGCATCGCGCGGCACGCCGGCCTGATGCAGCAGCTGCACGGCCCGGTGGGCGATCAGCGGCGTCTGCGGCGCGGGTTTGGCCAGAACCGCATTGCCCACGGCAAGCGTTGCCGAGATCTGCCCCGTGAAGATCGCCAGCGGGAAGTTCCACGGGCTGATGCAGGTGAAGGTCCCGGCCGGATCGGCGTCGGGGATGTTGGCGGCGTAGTAGCGCAGGAAATCCACCGCCTCGCGCAGCTCGGCTACCGCATCGGGCAGTGATTTGCCGGCCTCGCGCGCCAGCAGGGCGAAGAGCTCGCCATAATGCTCCTCGTAGAGGTCGGCGGCGGCATTCAGGATGCGGCTGCGCTCGGCCGCTGGCGCCTGCCACGGAGCAGCTGCGGCCAGCGCCAGCTCCACATCCGCGGCGCTGGCCGGGGCGATCGCGCCTGGCCGGTCCTCGGGCAGGGCGGGGTTGATGACAGGTTCCTCGGCCTCGGGCGCCGCGTCACCGGCCAGCAGGGGCTGCGCGAACCAGTGATGCGCGCGAAAGGCGTCGCGGGCGGCATCGATCCGGTCCAATGTCGGCGTGTGATGCAGGTCGAACCCCTGCGAGTTTGGTCTTTCAGGTTGAAACAGTTCGGGTCCGGTTGGGATGTGGCGTGCAGGTTTCCGCACGGCCTCGAACGGATCGGCGGCCACCACTTCGGGGGCCACGTCTTCGTCCACGATCTGGTTGACGAACGAGCTGTTGGCGCCGTTTTCCAGCAGCCGCCGCACCAGATAGGCCAGCAGGTCGCGATGCGCGCCAACCGGCGCGTAGATGCGGCAGCGGGTATTGTGTTGGTCCTTGACGATCTGGTGCAGGGTCTCGCCCATGCCGTGCAGGCGCTGGAACTCGAAGGGCTGGCCCTCGGCCATGTGCAGGATCGCGCTGACCGTGTGGGCGTTGTGGGTCGCGAACTGAGGATTGATCCGGTCGGTCATGCCCAAGAGCTTGCGGGCATTGGCGATGTAAGAGATGTCGGTTGCCGCCTTGTTGGTGAAGACCGGGAAGCCGTCGACGCCCTCGACCTGCGCGCGCTTGATCTCGGTGTCCCAGTAGGCGCCTTTGACCAGACGCACCATCAGCTTGCGGTCATACCGCTCGGCCATGTCATAAAGCGTGTCCAGCACCAGCCCGGCACGCGGCCCATAGGCCTGCACCACCACGCCGAACCCGTCCCATCCGGCCAGCGCTGGCTCGGACAGCACCGCCTCAATCACCTGCAGCGACAGAGACAGGCGGTCAGCCTCTTCGGCGTCCACGTTCAGGCCCATGCCGGCCGCCTTGGCCAGCAGGGCCAGCGCCCGCAGGCGCGGCACCAGCTCGTCCATCACGCGCTGTTCCTGGGCAACCTCATAGCGCGGATGCAGCGCCGACAGCTTGACCGAGATGCCGGGATTGGCGCGGATGTCGTCCTGCGTACAGGCATCGGCAATCGCCGCGATGGCACGGGAATAGGAAAGGTGATAGCGCGCGGCATCCGCCTCGGTGCGGGCGGCCTCGCCCAGCATGTCGTAGGAATAGGTGTAGCCCTTGGCCTCCATCCCGGCGGCGCGTTTCATGGCGGACTGGATGGTCTCACCGAGAACGAACTGCCGGCCCATTTCCTTCATCGCGCGCCCGACAGCGGTGCGGATCACCGGCTCGCCCAGCCGCTTGATGGCGCCGCGCAGGGCGCTGACCGGCGAGGCCTTGCCCTCGTCCAGAACCTTGCCCGTCAGCATCAGCGCCCAGGTCGAGGCGTTGACCAGCGACGACGAGGAGTGGCCCAAGTGTTTGCCCCAGTCCGAGGGCGCGATCTTGTCCTCGATCAGCGCGTCGATCGTGTCGGCGTCGGGAACGCGCAACAGTGCCTCCGCCAGACACATCAGGGCGATGCCTTCATCGGTCGACAGGCCGTATTCCGCCAGAAACACTTCCATCAGCCCCGGCGATGTGCTGGACCGGATGTCGCGCACCAGTTGCGCAGCCGCCTCGCAGATGGCGGTGCGGTCGGCTTGGGTCAGGGCGGCCTGATCGGTCAGGGATTTCAGCAACGCGGTCTGGTCCGCGTAGGTCATGGAATCGATGGTGTGGCGCAGGCTGTGAGTCATGTGTCCTCCGGTCTTTCACGCAGTATAGTTGCGATTTTGCGGGACATCGGACCGAAATTGAAGTATCGAGCGCCCGATGTCCTGAATTTTGGATCAAACGCCATGCGAAACGACTTTCCGGGGTTGGACCGGTTCGACCGCGCGATTCTGTCCATCGTGGCCGAGGACGGGCGGATCTCGGTCGCTGATCTGGCCCGGCGGATCGGGCTGTCGAAATCGCCGACACAGGCGCGGCTGAAACGGCTCGAGTCCGAGGGGATCATCACCGGCTACCGGGCCATGCTGGACCCGATCCGCCTGGGCCTGGACCATGTGGCTTTTGTCGAGGTGCGCCTGACCGACACGCGGGAAAAGGCGCTGGCTGAATTCAACGCGGCTGTCCGCAAAGTGCCCGAGATCGAACAGGCGCATATGATCGCGTCGAATTTCGACTATCTGCTGAAGGTACGGACCGGGTCGATGACGGAATATCGCGCGGTTCTGGCCGAAAAGATCTCGTCGCTGCCGCATGTGGCCAGCACCTCGACCTTCGTGGCGATGGAGGCGGTGAAAGAGACCGGGCTGGCCGATGCCATTGATGGCGCGGGTTGACGAAAGGGCGATCCGCGTCACCATTGAACTATGAGACACCTAGTTCTTTCCGCAGTTCTGAGCGCGGGCGTTGCGATCCCGGCAATTGCTGAGACCTGTCCGCCTGCGCCCGATCACGCCGCCCGGCTGGGTGAACTAATCGGTCAGATCCAGCAGGCCGAAACCGAGATGGCAGCGCGCGAGATCTCGAACCAGATGTGGGAGCTGTGGGCCGACGCACCTGACGAGGCCGCGCAGACCGTATTGGATCAGGGCATGTCCAGACGAAATGCCTGGGATCTGTTGGGCGCGCTTCAGGATTTCGATCGTTTGATTGCGTATTGCCCCGAGTATGCCGAGGGCTACAACCAGCGCGCATTCGTGAATTTCCTGCGTCAGGATTTTGAATCGGCCCTGACCGATCTGGACCGCGCACTGGAACTGTCGCCGAGCCATATCGCAGCGATGAGCGGTCGTGCGCTGACCCTCATGGGTCTGCAGAGAATGGAAGAAGCCCGCGTTGCTCTGGCAGAGGCGCTGGAACTGAACCCGTGGCTGCCCGAGCGTCATCTTGCAGCCGATGGTGGGCCTTTGGCGATGCCGGGCCAAGATCTCTGAACAGCGCTGTCACCCCCGACGCTTCGCCGGGGGTGATCGCTGAGGTAAGACGGTTCAGCCGACCAGTCCGTTGTCCTTGCGTTTGATCGCGATGATCGAGGAACGCGGCGTGCCCCCATCTGGCCAGGATCCACCGGGGTGCTGGATGCCTACAAACATGGTCCGGCGGTCGGCCGACCATGTCAGACCGGTCACCTCGCAGCCGTTCGGGCCGGTCATGAAGCGAACGATTTCACCCGTGATCGGGTCGCCGGCCAGCATCTGGTTGTTGCCGTGGCCTGCAAAATCGCCTTCGTTGTCGTCGTTCCCGTCGGTCTGGATCCAGACCACACCGGTGCTGTCGATCATCATCCCGTCGGGCGAGTTGAACAGGTTGCCTTCGTTTACGTTCTCGGACCCGGCATATGCATCGGAATGCACTGTCGGGTTGCCGGCCATGACGTACAGATCCCACTGAAACGCGGTTTCTGCATGATCCTGGTTGGCAGGCCGCCAGCGAACAATCTGCCCGTATTTGTTGGCTTCCCGGGGGTTGGGGCCATTGACCGAAGTATCATCGCCACCCGCGTTGGGTTTGACGCCACGGTTCTTGTTGTTGGTCAGGCAGCAATAGGCCTCGGCAAGAACCGGGCTGGTTGCAACCCATTCCGGTCGGTCCATCGTGGTTCCGCCGGCCTCAGACGCAGCGATGCGGGCGAAGATCAGAATCTCGGCCTCGTCCATGCCGGTGGTTTCCGGTGTCAGCGGCACCCATTCACCGGACATGTCGTCGTTGAATCTGGCCACATAAAGCGTGCCGTCATCCAGCAGACCTTCGGTATCCCCGCCGGGGGTGTAGACGCCGTTCGAGACGAATTTGTACAGGTATTCGCCCCGCTCATCATCGCCCATATAGACGACAATGCGACCATCCTTGGCCAGCTCGACCGCGGCGTTTTCATGTTTGAACCGCCCAAGTCCGGTATGCTTGACCGGGGTGCTGTTGGGATCGGTCGGATCGATTTCGACCACCCAGCCGACGCGATGTGGTTCGTTGGGGTTCTTCGAGGTGTCAAACCGCGGATCGAACAGCTCGTATCCGTTCCAGCTCTCGGCCTTGATGCCGTATCGCTTGAAGCCATCCGCGACCTTGGGAGTATAAGTCGCGCTTTCGTTGCTGGAGCCGAAGTAGCCGTTGAAGTTCTCTTCGCAGGTCAGGTAGGTACCCCAAGGTGTCTTGCCCGACCCGCAATTGTTCATGGTGCCCAGCGACGTTGTGCCGGTCGGGTCCGCCTCGGTCTTCAGCAGGTCGTGGCCAGCTGCTGGCCCCACGATCTTCATGGGTGTGTTGTGGTGAATGCGGCGATTGAACGGGCTGTCCTTAACCACGGTCCAGCCATCCGGGGTTTCGGCGATTTCCATCACCGTCACACCCTGCAGGTTCTGCAACTTTCGAACGTCATCCGCGTTCGCGGGTACACCTTCCTGCGCTGCGGGCAGGTTGATTTTGCGGTTGGGATACTCGTGATTGATGGCGATCAACTGGTGCCCTTGGAACGAGAAGGTCTCCATGCCATCAGTGTTTTCGCCAAAAACCTTGTCCGAGTTTTCAACCGGTCCACCATCGGTGATGTCATACCCGTCAGCCTCGGAGAACAGCGGATCGCCCCAGCGCATGAGGACCTTCCATTCATACCCCTCGGGGACATGCACGGTACCATCGGTCTGGGCCGCAATCGGAGTGAAGGCAAAACGAGAGGCGGTCTGCGCGTGGGCTGAGGTCGACCCCCAAAGACCGCTGCCCATGGCCGCAGCGCCCGACCCGAAGGCCAACACTCCGCCCAGAAAGCCGCGTCGCGACAGGGCGCTTTCGACGACGCGGTCAAAGTCGTTTTCGTCGGGGCGGGGAAAATGCAGTTCGTCCCAGTTGTCGGCGGAAAGGGTGGCTGGATCAACGTCTTTCATTGGATGATTCCTCGCTGTCGGAATGAATTTGTGAAACGGATTTAGGAACTGATTGTTACAGGTACTTAACAACCCCATTAACCGTTTGGGGCGGTACACACGCTAGGCAGGTTCTCGCGAACGGCAAGCACTGCAATCGTATGCTGCGCCAGTGCGCGGCCCCAAAACAAGTGCAATTCAGAGCGATTGGCGGTTGGCCGCGCAGCCCGTCCCGGGTGACCGCACGCAGACAGCCGCAAAAGCGATGCGCAGGTGGATTTCGGTTCTTGACGACGGCCCGGGCATGGACTACTCAGCCCTTCACCAAGCGGGTATAGCTTAATGGTAAAGCCCCTGCCTTCCAAGCAGGCTATGTCGGTTCGATTCCGTCTACCCGCTCCAAAATCTCCGGAATAAGTTGCGTCAAAAAGCCCTTGTCGGGGTGCTATTCCGCGCAGTCTCCTTGACCCGGCGCGCCTGCACCGCCAAGAAGCCGTATCGCGAGTCCCAGAAGGTAAAAAGGGTCAGGCATGGCAAGAACACGCTCCGCCAACCAAGCAAACGTGCAAGCGCCCGGTGCTCATGAAGATCGACCTGGATCCCGGAAGCTGAGCGTGCTGGCCTCTTTGTGGCCTTTCATGAAGCCTTACCGGCTGCTGATGCTTGGGGCGACGCTGGCGTTGGTTCTGACGGCCAGCATGACGCTGACGTTGCCATTGGCCGTGCGGCGCGTGGTCGACAACTTCCGCATTGAAGACGGTGAGCTGCTCGATTGGTATTTCCTGGCGGCGCTGGGCATCGCGGCGGTTCTGGCGGTGGGAACGGGTATCCGGTACATGCTGGTGACCCGGTTGGGCGAGCGGGTCGTGGCTGACATCCGCAAGGCCGTCTTTGACCGCGTCATCGGCATGAGCCCCGCCTTCTACGAACGCATCATGACCGGTGAGGTCCTGAGCCGTATCACCACCGATACCACGCTGATCCAATCCGTTCTGGGGTCGTCAGTGTCGATCGCATTGCGGAATTTCCTGATGTTCATCGGCGGGCTTGTGCTGATGTTGCTGACTTCGGCCAAGCTGACCGGGCTGGTTCTGCTGCTGATCCCGGTGGTGGTGGTGCCGATCCTGGTTCTCGGGCGTCGGCTGAGGGTCATCAGCCGCGAAAACCAGGATTGGATCGCCGCCTCGTCGGGCAATGCAGGCGAGGCGCTGGGCGCCGTTCAGACCGTACAGGCGTTCACCCATGAGGACGCCAGCCGCCGCCAGTTTGGCGACATGACCGAGACCTCGTACCATGTGTCCCTGCGCCGTATCCAGACGCGGGCGGTTCTGACCGTGATCGTGATCTTCCTGGTGTTCTCGGGGATCGTCGGCGTTTTGTGGATGGGGGCGAACGATGTGCGCAACGGCGTGATGACCGAAGGCGTGCTGATCCAGTTCGTGATCTATTCGATCATCATGGCCGGGTCCGTAGCCGCCCTTTCCGAAATCTGGAGCGAGCTGCAGCGTGCCGCAGGCGCCACCGAGCGGCTGGTCGAGTTGCTGAACGCCGAAGATACGGTCAACGACCCGACACAACCCAAGGCGCTGCCGCAGCCGGTCAAGGGACAGATCACCTTTGACAACGTCACCTTCCGCTACCCGGCCCGGCCCGACGTCCTGGCACTGGACGACCTGTCGCTGACAGTGAACCCGGGCGAGACCGTGGCCTTCGTCGGACCCTCGGGCGCGGGCAAGACGACCGTGATCCAGTTGATCCAGCGGTTCTACGACCCCGAGGCCGGTCAGGTCAGCCTAGACGGGATCGATCTGGGCGACATGCGCCGCTCGGATTTCCGGCAGCACATGGCGCTGGTTCCGCAGGACCCGGTGATCTTTGCGGCCTCGGCGCGCGAAAACATCCGGTTCGGACGGCTGGACGCCTCGGATGCCGAGGTCGAGGCCGCGGCCCGTGCCGCCGCGGCGCATGACTTCATCTCGGCCCTGCCCGAAGGCTATGACAGTTTCGTCGGCGAACGCGGCGTGATGCTGTCGGGCGGTCAGAAACAGCGCATCGCCATCGCGCGGGCGATTTTGCGCGACGCTCCGGTTCTGCTGCTGGACGAGGCGACCTCGGCGCTGGACGCCGAGAGCGAGCGCGCCGTTCAGGCCGCTGTCGACCAGATGCGCGCCGGGCGCACCACCCTGATCGTGGCGCACCGTCTGGCCACCGTGAAAAAGGCCGATCGCATCGTGGTGATGGAGAACGGCCGGATCGTGGCGCAGGGCACCCATGACGATCTGGTGGCGCAAGATGGGCTTTATGCGCGTCTGGCGCGTCTCCAGTTCACCGATGGTGTGGCCGCCGAGTGAGGTGACGCGCGGGCATTTCGCGAACCGCCGTAGCGTCATTCTACTTTTTCCCCTTGCCCGAGGGTAAGCCCTCGCTTGCGCAGGGCTGCATTTGCTTACATCTTGGACGCAAGACAGCCTGCAAAAATGCAGGGTAAAAAAGGGGAGGAACCACATGGCCTTTGTGGGCAAGGAAGACAAACTGAGAATGGAGCAGGAAATGCCGTGGGAGGACCGCGATGTCCCCGTCACGTTCCATCAACTGCTCTCGCGGACGGCCACCAAGTTCCCGGATCGCAACGCGATCAGTTTCCAGATCCTGTCCGGCCCTAAGGACAAGGCCGAAACCCTGACATGGTCGCAACTGCTGGCCAAGACGAACCAGGCGGCCAACCTGTTCCGCTCTTTGGGGGTCAAGGAAAACGACGTGGTGGCCTATGTGCTGCCCAACTGCAACGAGACGCTGGTCACCATGATGGGCGGCGCGGTGGCCGGGATCGTGAACCCGATCAACCCGCTGCTCGAGCCAGAGCAGATCGCGTCGATCCTGCGTGAGACCAAGGCCAAGGTCGTGGTCACGCTGAAGCCATTCCCGAAAACGGACGTCGCGCAGAAGGTCGCCGAGGCCGTGCGCCACGCGCCGGGTGTCAACACCGTGTTGGAGATTGACCTGAACCGGTACCTGACGCCGCCGAAATCGTGGATCGTGCCTTTGGTCCGGCCCAAGATGGCCGACAAAGAGCATCTGGCCCACGCCGACTACCTGGATTTCAACAAGGAACTGGCGAAGCAACCCACCACGCTGACCTTCGAGGACAGCAAAGAGGACCGGGTCGCCTGCTATTTCCATACCGGCGGCACCACAGGTATGCCGAAGGTCGCGCAGCACAAATATTCCGGCATGATCTACAATGGGTGGCTGGGCCACACGCTGCTGTTCTCGGAAGAGGACGTGATCATGTGCCCGCTGCCGATGTTCCACGTCTTTGCCTGCCATGTGATCGTGATGGCGGCGGTGTCGTCGGGCGCCCATGTGGTGTTCCCGACCCCCGCCGGTTATCGCGGCGACGGCGTGTTCGACAACTTCTGGAAGCTGATCGAACGTTGGAAGGTGTCGTTCATCATCACCGTGCCCACGGCGATCTCGGCCAAGATGCAGCGCCCGGTGGATGCCGACATCTCGACCGTCAAGACGGCCTTCTCGGGTTCGGCTCCGCTGCCGGTCGAACTGTTCCGCCGGTTCGAGAAAGCGACCGGTGTGACCATCGTCGAAGGTTATGGCCTGACCGAGGCCACCTGCCTGGTGTCCTGCAACCCGGTGGATGGCGAGAAGAAAATTGGCTCGATCGGGATTCCGTTCCCGTACACCGACGTCAAGATCCTGCGCGACAGCCCCGACGGGCCCAAGGAATGCGCGGTGGACGAAGTGGGCGAAATCTGCGTGTCGAACCCGGGTGTCTATGCCGGGAACACCTATACCGAGGAGGACAAAAACGTCGATCTCTACTATTTCGACAAGTACCTGCGCACCGGCGACCTGGGGCGGTTCGATGCGGACGGGTATCTGTGGATCACGGGCCGGGCCAAGGATCTGATCATTCGCGGCGGCCACAATATCGACCCGGCCGAGATCGAAGAGGCCTTGCTGGGCCATGACGCGGTGGCCTTTGCCGGCGCCATCGGCCAGCCCGACGCCCATGCGGGCGAGGTTCCCTGTGCCTTTGTCGAACTGGTCGAAGGCGCCAGCGTGACCGAGGAAGAACTGCTGGAATACTGCAAGGTGCACGTGCACGAACGCGCGGCGCATCCCAAGCACATGACCATCCTGCCCGAACTGCCGAAGACGGCGGTGGGCAAGGTCTTCAAGCCAGAACTGCGCAAACAGGCGATCACGCGGGTCTACAACCAGGCGTTGGAAACCGCCGGCGTTGCGGCGCGAGTCGTGTCGGTCATCGACGACAAAAAGCGCGGCCTTGTCGCGCAGCTTGACGCGAACGGCTCATCCGAAGACGATGTGAACCAAGTGCTGGGCAACTTCACCCGGCCGTGGGAGTGGGCCGACTGATCCGGAGGGGCAATGGACTATGAACGTCTGATCGACGAGGAGACCTGGGCGTTCATCCGGCGCACCGCCGAAAGCTATCCCGAAGACGCGGTGGATCGGTCCATCGAGGACCAGCGCCGCGTCTATGACGACATGTGCCGCGCGTTTCGGCAGCCGCGTCCACCGGGCGTCGAAACGCGGGACAGCTCGGCCGATGGGGTCGGGGTGCGCGTCTATTCCTGCGGAGATCCCACCCGAACCGTCGTCTACATGCATGGCGGCGGTTTCGTCGTCGGCGGGCTGGACAGCCACGATGACGTCTGCGCCGAACTGTGCGCCCAAACTGGCTATCGGGTGGTGGCGGTCGACTACCGCCTGTGTCCTGAACATGTTCATCCGGCGCAGTTCCAGGATTGCTGGACCGCGGTGAACTGGGTGGAATCCGAATTCGGCGATCCGCTGGTTCTGGCCGGGGACAGCGCGGGCGGAAACGTGGCCGCAGCCGTCGCCCATCACGCGCGCGCGCGCATCGGGAACATCCTAGGGCAGGTTCTGATCTATCCCGGTTTGGGGGGCGACCCGAACCAGGGATCGTATATCGAACACGCCCACGCCCCGATGCTGACGCGCGACGAGGTCCAGTTCTATGAGAAAGTCCGGTGTGGCGGCGCCGTCCCGGAACATGACCCCACATTCGCCCCCCTGCACGATACCGACTTTTCCGGGCTGCCGCCGACGGTGGTCGTGACCGCCGACTGCGATCCCCTGCGTGATGACGGAGCCGTGTACTGCGCCAAAATCACCGCTGCCGGCGGGCAGGCGCATTGGATCAACGAGGCCGGACTCGTGCATGGCTACCTGCGCGCCCGCCATTCGGTGACCCGCGCCGCCGACAGCTTCGAGCGGATCTCGATCGCGGTCGAGGCGCTGGGGCAGGGGTTGTGGAATTACGACTGACCGCGCTCAGCGCAGGAACGGCCTGGCCTTCATCGTCTCGGCAACCGGCGCGCCCATGCGGGTCAGAACCGTGGGCGCCAACTGCAACTGATCGATGACCGTATCGGCATCGGGACCCTCGGCATCGCCGAAGTAGTACAGCGCCGTTTCCTGCTGCATCGCGCTGCGCCCGCCGTGGTGGCCGCGCTCGTCCTGGCCGTGATCGGCGGTCACGATCACCTCGTATCCCAACTGCCGCCAGCGGGGGATGAAAGGGGCCAGCATCTCGTCCATGACGAAACAGGCGTGATCCATCTCTTCACAGTCGTGATGGAACCGGTGCCCCATGCTGTCGAGCGTACAGGTATGGAGAATGCCGTAATCCAGCCCGAAGCGCAGGCACAGGTTGGTCAGGGTCGCGAACAGGTCGACATCGGACGGCGTCATCTGGTTGGCCTTGCCATAGCCCGTCATCGAGTGGAAGCGGCCGTGGTTGATGGTGGGGCTGTCCGGTTCGTCATATTCCACATCGCGCACATAGTCGAATGGGTGGCGATTGAAGAACTGCGACCAGAAGCTATGGGTGACGGCCCCGGTCACGCCGCCGGCCTCGCGCACCTGGCTGAAGATGTCTTTGTGGTCCAGTCGGAATACGTTGCCGTTTCCGGTGCAGCCATGCTCCTGCGGTGTCACGCCAGTGTGGATCGAGGCATAGCAGCTTGCCGAAATCGACGGGAGCACAGAGCGGTGTTTCCAAACCCGCGCCTCGCCGCTGTCGACCCAGCCTTCGAGGTTGCCGAAAAGCCGGCGGAAATTGCGCCACGGCACCCCGTCGAGAATGATCAGCAGCAGTTTGCGGTCCATCGCATGGCCCTCGTGTTGGATGGCTTGTTTGCCTCACCCTAGGAGATTCGGTCAGCCAAGGCTGCCCGTTCGCGCCCGGAATGAGCAAATCCCGACACTTCGATACAAACAAAGTGTCGGGATTTCAGAGTGTTTTGCCGGCGTTCACAGCCTGCGGCATCAGTTGCCGGCGCTCTCCATCTTTCGGTGGGCCACGACCTCTTCCAGCCAGCCCAGATGCATTTCCGGCACCGAGCTGAGCAGCAGATCGGTATAATCGTCGAATGGCGGGCTCAGCACCTGCGATTTGGATCCATAGCGCACCACGCGCCCCTGATACATCACGGCTATGCTGTCGCTGATCGCGCGCACCGTCGCCAGGTCATGGGTGATGAACAGATAGGCCACGTCCTCGATCTTCTGCAGGTCCAGCAACAGCTTGAGAATGCCGTCCGCCACCAGCGGATCCAGCGCCGAGGTGACCTCGTCACAGATGATCATCTTGGGCTTGGCCGCCAGCGCGCGGGCAATGCACACACGCTGCTTCTGACCACCCGACAGCTCCGCCGGATACCGGTCGATGAAACCTTCGCCCAGTTCGATCTCGTCCAACAGTTCGATGATGCGCTTGCGCTTCTCGGCGCCGCGCATGTTGAAATAGAACTCGAGCGGCCGGCCGATGATGGTTCCCACGGTCTGGCGCGGGTTCATCGCAACATCGGCCATCTGATAGATCATCTGCAACTCGCGCAGGTCCTCGCGCGAGCGTCCGGCCAGATCGGGGCTGAGCTTGCGCCCGGCAAAGGTGATCTCGCCGTCGCGCGGGGGTAGCAGGCCGGTGATCACCCGAGCCAGCGTGGATTTGCCCGATCCCGATTCCCCCACGACCGCCAGCGTCTGCCCCGGATGAAGCTCGACATTGACGTTGTGCAGCACGTCGAAGTTCAACCCCTTGTAACGGGCCGTGATGCCATCAACCTGCAGCACGGGTTCGGGCGTAGGCTGCTTTTCCTCGTGTTCGATCGAACGGACCGAAACCAGCGCCTGCGTGTACTCTTCCTGCGGGTTGTTGATGATCTGGTCGGTGGTGCCGTATTCGACCGTGTCGCCCATGCGCAGCACCATGATGTCATCGCTGACCTGCGCCACCACCGCCAGATCGTGGGTGATGTACAGCGCGGCCACACCGGTGTCGCGGATTGCTTCCTTGATGGCCATCAGGACGTCGATCTGCGTGGTCACGTCCAGCGCGGTCGTGGGTTCGTCGAACACCACCAGATCCGGTTCGGGACACAGCGCCAGCGCCGTCATGCAACGCTGCAACTGCCCGCCCGAGACCTGATGCGGATAGCGGTTGCCGATGTTGTCCGGGTCGGGAAGACCCAGCTTGGCGAACAGTCCACGCGCACGGGCCTCGGCCTCTTTGCGGCTGAACTTCTTCTGCTCGACCGCGGCTTCGACCACCTGATCCATGATCTTCTTTGCGGGATTGAAGGACGCTGCCGCCGATTGCGACACATAGGTCACCTCGCCGCCGCGCAGTTTGCGGATATCCGACAGCGACGTCTTGAGGATGTCGCGCCCGTTCACCCAGACCTCGCCGCCGGTGATCTTCACGCCGCCCCGGCCATAGGCCATCGAGGCCAGCCCGATGGTCGACTTCCCGGCACCGGATTCCCCGATCAGACCCAGCACCTTGCCGCGCTCGAGGTCAAAGCTGACCCCGTGCACGATTTCGATGTCACGGGGCTTTTCGCCCGGCGGATATACGGTTGCGCCGATCTTGAGGTCGCGGACCTTGAGAAGGGTATCGCTCATCCCCGGCCTCCTTTCAGCGATGTGGTGCGGTTCAGGATCCAGTCGGCCACCAGGTTGACCGAGATGGCCAATGTGGCGATGGCCACTGCCGGATACAGCGCCGCGCCGATGCCATAGACGATGCCGTCCTTGTTTTCTTTCACGATGCCGCCCCAATCGGCCAGCGGGGGCTGAACGCCCAGGCCCAGGAATGACAGGGTCGAGACGAACAGGACCATGAAGATGAAGCGCAGGCCCAGTTCGGCCACCAGCGGTGACAGCGCGTTGGGCAGGATCTCGCGGAAGATGATCCAGCCGCGGCCCTCACCGCGCAGCTTGGCGGCCTCGACATAGTCCATGACTTCGATGTCAACAGCCACGGCCCGGGCCAGACGATAGACGCGGGTGGCGTCCAGCAGGCCCATGACCACGATCAGGACGGGGATGGTGACCGGCACCATCGCCAGAACCACCAGTGCGGTGATCAGCGACGGGATCGACATGATCAGGTCCACGGTCCGAGACATCACCTGATCGGCCCAGCCCCCCAGCACGGCGGCCAGAAAGCCCAGGATCGAACCGGTGACGAAGCTGAGGATGGTGGCGGCGGTGGCGATGAATATCGTCGTGCGCCCTCCATAGATCATGCGGCTGAGAAGATCGCGGCCGATATTGTCGGTGCCCAGCCAGAATTGCGAACTTGAGGGCTCCCATACGTCGCCCACAACCTCGGCCATACCGTAGGGCGCCAGGAAGGGTGCAAAGACGGCGATGATGAAATACAGGGCGGTGAAGGCCAGCCCGATCATTGCAGAGATTGGGATGTTCTTCATTTCGGGTGCCTCAGCCTTGGGTTGGCCAGGATCGCGACGATGTCGGCAACCATATTCAGCCCGATATAGATGGCGGCGAAGATGACACCGCAGGCCAGAACCACCGGCACGTCGCGTTTGGTCACGTGGTCCACCAGGTACTGTCCCATGCCGGGATAGACGAACACGACCTCGACCACGACGACACCCACGACCAGATAGGCCAGGTTCAGCATCACCACGTTGACGATGGGGGCGATGGCGTTCGGGAAGGCATGGCGCCAGATGACCTTGAAGTTGCTCAGGCCCTTCAGTTCGGCCGTTTCGACATAGGCCGACTGCATCACGTTCAAAATCGCGGCGCGGGTCATGCGCATCATATGCGCCAGAACCACCATGGTCAGCACGATGACGGGCAGCGCGATCGAGTTCAGCTTTTGCCAAATGGACATGCTGTCATTGATCATCGCCAGCGGCGAGAACATGCCCAGCTTGACCGCGATGAAATAGACAAGGACGTAGCCGATCAGGAATTCCGGGATCGAGATTGTCGTCAGAGTAACGGCTGAGATCAGCTTGTCGGGCCAGCGGTTGCGGTAGCGTACCGCGACGAGGCCAAGAAAAATTGCAAGGGGCACCGAGACGATGGCCGCCCAAAAGGCAAGAAACAACGTATTGCCCAATCGGTTGCTGACCGACTCGGCGATGTCCAGCTTGTTGGTCAGGGACGTGCCCATGTCACCTTGGACAATTCCGCCAAGCCATTCGAAATACCGGGTCAAGGCGGGACGGTTCAGCCCCATCTCCTCACGGAGGTTGGCAAGGGATTCAGGGGTGGCGGACTGCCCCAGGACGGCTTGCGCGGCGTCTCCGGGTAGGGCCTCGGTCAACCCGAAAATCAGGGCCGAAGCGCCAAACAGCAAGAGGAATCCCAGCGCCAGGCGCTGGGAAACCAGTTTGATAATAGGATGCATACCTGTCGATCCGAGTTAGACGAACCACATCTTGCGGGACATGTTGCCGTTCATCATCTCTTGGGTCGGATCAGTCTCCCAGCCATCCAGCTGGTTGCTGATGCCCTCGACAAAGTCGTTGAACATCGGGCAGATCAGGCCGCCCTGGTCACGGACCATCATGCCCATCTGGCTGTAGATGGCCTTGCGCTTTGCCGGATCCAGCTCGGCACGCGCGGCAAACAGCAGGTCGTCGAACTCTTTGACCTTGAACCGGGTGTCGTTCCAGTCGGCGGTGGACAGATAGGCAGTTGCGTACATCTGGTCCTGCACCGGGCGGCCGCCCCAGTAGGACGCGCAGAACGGCTGTACGTTCCAGACTTCGGACCAGTAGCCATCATTCGGCTCGCGCTTGATCTCAAGCGGGATGCCGGCCTGCTGGGCGGTCTGCTGGAACAGGGCTGCGGCATCCACGGCGCCAGGGAAGGCTCCGTCGGCCACACGCAGAATGATGGGCGACCCGTCATGGCCGGACTTCTTGTAATGTTCGGCGGCTTTTTCGACGCTGAACTCACGCTGCGGGATCGTCTCATCGAACAGCGGGTATGCTGCGTTGATCGGCATGTCGTTCCCGACCGAGCCATAGCCGCGCAGTACCTTCTCGACCAGCTCTTCGCGGTTGATCGCGTATTTCAGAGCGGTCCGCAGTTCGTTGCCGTCGAACGGCGCCGTGTCACAATGCATGATGAACACGTAGTGGCCGCGTCCTGCCGTGGAGTGTACGGTCAGGTTGGGTGCACGACCCAAGAGGTCGGCAACCTTGGGCTCAACCCGGTTGATCGCGTGGACCTGACCCGACTGCAGCGCGGCCGTCCGGGCCGTGGCATCGTTGATGACCACAACTTCGACGCTGTCAAAGTTGCCGAAATCCGGGTTCCAGTGGTTTTCGAATTTGGAGAACAGGTGGCGCACACCGGGCTCGTCCGCTTCCAGCTTGTACGGACCGGTGCCGATACCGGCGCCCGGGTTGTCCATTCCGCCGTCCGGCTGGATGATCAGGTGGTAGTCGGCCATCAGGTAAGGCAGATCGGCGTTCGGCTCGTTCAGGGTGACCTGAAAATACTCGCCATCGGCCTTCATCGACTCGATGCCCTTCATGATGCCCAATGCGCCCGACTTCGAATCTTCGTTCGAATGGCGCTGCATCGTTTTCAGCACGTCTTCGCTGGTCATGGTCTTGCCGTTGTGGAACTCGACCCCCTGACGCAGTTTGAACGTCCACACCTTGGCATCGGCGCTGCCTTCAACGCTTTCGGCCAGGCGCGGCTCGATCGTGCCGTCGGGGGCGACTTCGACCAGTTGGTCGCCGAACTGCTTGCCGTTCTGGAACGGAACCGAGCTGGCATAGGTGGCCGGGTCCAGCGAGTTCGTGGATTCACCGCCCTGCAGGCCCAGTTTCAGATCGCCACCTTTCTTGGCGCCAGCGGCGCGGGCCGCGTCGGCGAAGACGGTGCTGGCCATGGCAGCCGATACACCCAATGCGGCTGCCTTCCCCATGAATTCACGTCGGGTCAGTTTCCCGGCGGTCACCTGGCTGGCCATGTGAGTGAGTTGTTCGTTCATTCGGATATCTCCCAGTTGAGTGTTTTGTGTGCCCGTTTTACGGGCTTTTTATTGACGCATGAGTCAACGTTGGCGCATTTCGTCTCGGCGGGCAAGGTCAAATCTCGGGGACTTGCCACCAGCAAAATCACATCTGATCACGAGGTATGGTGTCCTCCACGGTTTTGGAAAAAATCTTCACATCGTTTTCAAAGGCATCAAGCGTCGCGCGCAGATGAAAGCTGGATCGGTCCGACCACATCTCGCAATTGGCCTCGGTTCGCAGTTGGATGCCGTCGCGACGGGTCTCTTGTACCCATTCGCAGCGACCGCGCGCGCTCAGCGGATCGTCCGGATGGATCGACCACCGTTCAAAAGCGGTTCCGCCGCTGACCAGACCATGATCCGCGTCTTCGACCAAGCCGAAATCATCTTCGATGACCAGATCGATGACGCCGGTCGTCATGTCAGTTTCGACGCGCCGCGCATGGGTCGCCTCTCGCAATTGGGTCACTTGCCACGGAGAGTCCGCATCGGGTGGGGCAAATTGCCATTCATCCCGATCCGACCTGTCGCGCTGGGGGATCGTGAACGTGCCGCCTGTCAGGTGGAGCTCCGCTGTTTCCGGCGAAGGCCAGATCAGCGGCCAATAGGCGCTTGAGACGGCAACGCGCAGGCTGTGGTCCTTGGGAACCCGGTAGGCGACGTGGTCCAGCACAACTTCGATGTCGTAGACCTGTCCGGGTATCAACGTTTTGGGGGACGAATGCCCCTCCGTATGGGTCAGATTCAATACACCATAGGTGATCCGAGTCGCAGCTCCGTCGGGGTGGATTTGGTTCAGCCGAACGGCAATCTGGGCTTGTGGTTTGTCGACACTCAGCTTCAAGCGCAGGCGCGGGGCACCGACAATGTCCAGATCTGCGGTCAGAGGGGTCGTGTCGAAACAGGCGGACAGAGCGTCATCTGCCCGCTGGTCGCCCGGCATGTCCGGACCCAGCCAGATGGCGCAATATTCGCCGCCATCCATGCCGCAATGATGCGGCGAGCGGATTTTGGTATCCAAGGGGCCGTCCTTACCCAGCCCGGCTTCGGAAAGCGGAAGGGTGACCGTCGGCAGGTGGGACGTGGCGCTGGCATCCTCGGTGATCCAATGGCCCGGGCGTTCGGCATACCAGCGCGCCGGGCGCACGCCATCCATCAGATAGGCGCGATAGGCCGGGTCCTGTTCAACTCCGGTCTTTTTGCCCTTCAGCCAGCGGTCCCACCAGCGCAGCGCCTCTTGCAGGAAGCCGATGCGTGGTTCGGGCACGGCAAAATGCGGGTACTTGTGCACCCAGGGGCCGACGATGCCCTTGACCGGCGCAGTCAGGTTCTCGACCAGCCAGGGCACCGTGTTCTTGTAGGCATCACCCCAGCCGCCCACCGCCAGTGTCGCGGCTCGGATCGCGCCGGGGTCTTCGCAGACAGACCCATGTCGCCAATAGGCATCGCGGGTCTGATGCCGCAGCCAGACCGAGGGCAGAAACGGTTCGGCCGTCAACCGCTGCAGCCACATCTCGCGCCAGTCGTCACGCAGCGCCGGGTCGGGCGGGCGGGACGAATACGACCACATGGTGGCCCCCCAGCCCAGGTTCTCGTTCAACAGGCAGCCGCCCTTGTAGTGGATGTCATCGGCATAGCGGTCGGCGGTCGAACACAGGGTGATGATGGCCTTCAACGGCGCGGGGTGCAGCGCCGCCACTTGCAGCGCGTTGAAGCCGCCCCAGCTGATCCCCATCATCCCGACCGCACCGCTGCACCAGGGCTGTTGGGCCAGCCATTCGATCACTTCGACGGCGTCGTCCAGTTCCTGCTGGGTGTATTCATCCTCCATCAGTCCCTGGCTGTCGCCGTTGCCGCGCATGTCGACGCGGATGCAGGCGTATCCACGTTTGGCAAACCAGGGATGGGTCAGGGCATCGCGCGCCGTCGTGCCGTCGCGCTTGCGATAAGGCAGGTATTCCAGAATGGCGGGCACCGGGTGCTGCGGCGCATCGACAGGCCGCCAGATCCGCGCCGACAGGCGGCAGCCGTCCGACAGAATGATGCCCTGATCCGGAACCTCTTCGATCTCGGCCAGTGAGTTCTTCGCCTGAGTCATGTGCCCAGTCTCAGGCGGTTCGGCGGATGGTGTGCGAGGAAAAGCGTCAATTCATTCCTTCGTTGCGACAAGCAGATCCATGACATTGGTTCCCGTGGGGCCGGTCACCAGCAGAGCACCAACACGCTCAAGGAACGACCCCGCATCGGCATCGCGCAAGGCTTGGTCCGCCCCATCGGCCCATGTCGCGCCGGTCACGACACCGCCGGCCGCATCGGTCGGCCCGTCGGTGCCGTCGGTTCCGCCGACCACGACACACAGCCCCTCGCATCCCTGAATCTCGCGCGCCAGCGCCAGGGCCAGCGCCTGGTTGCGTCCGCCTCGGCCCGGGTTTTCGGGCAGGACAACGGTCGGCTCTCCGCCAAAGATCATCGCGCCCGGCGGCATCTGACGCAGCCGCGCGGCGATATCTGCGGCGACGGACAGATAGTCGTCGTGCAGGGCCTCTTCCTCGGCAAGAATTTCCTTTCCGGCGGCACGTGCTGCGTTGGCTGCGGCGCGGCGCGCATGGGCGTTCGAGGCAATGATCTCGACACTCGATTCGAATTGAGGGGCTTCGGGCAAGGCGCCGATGCCCGATCCGATGACGCCGATATCGTCCCCCGGCACGTCCGAGATGGCCAGGACCGTCGCGCGTGCTCCGCCGAAACCGGCCAGCAGACCGCCGCCCTTGATCCGCGACATCTCGCGCCGGCGGGCGTTCATGGCGGTGATGTCCAGCCCCTCGGACAGCAGCTGCGCGTTCAGCCGCGCCAGATCTTCGAGGGTGGCCCCCGGCACAAGATCCTCAGCCAGCGAGGACGCACCGCCCGAGACCAGCAGCAACAGATGTGTGCCGGGCTCCATGGCCTGAACCGCCGCGCGCAGAGCCTGACCGCCCTTCAGGCTGCGGGCATCGGGCACGGGGTGAGAGGCTTCGATGACCTGCAGATGCGACGGCAGCCCTACGGCATGGCCGTCTTTCGTGACCACAATGCCCGGTGTTTTGCCGAAATGGTCCTGCGCCGCGTTTATCATCGCTGCCGCGGCCTTGCCCACCGCCAGAATCTGATCGGGGCGCGGAACATCGGACAGCGCCGCCTTGACCGCGCCATAGCCGTCAACGGCGGCAACGCCCGCCTTCCAGATCGCGATCGCCTGATCCTGCATCGTCATCACATGTCCATCCAGATCGTGACCGGGCCGTCATTGATCAGGGACACCGCCATATCCGCACCGAAAGACCCGGTTTCGGTCGGAACGCCAAGCGCGGCCAGCGCGCGGGCAAAATGTTCGTACAGGCGTTCACCGGTTGCCGGATCGGCCGCCGCCGCAAATCCGGGCCGGTTCCCGCGCGACGTGTCAGCGGCCAGCGTGAACTGGCTGACCACTAGGGCTGAGCCGCCGATATCCAGCACCGACCGGTTCATCTTGCCCGCGTCATCCTTGAAGATCCGCAGCTTGGCAATCTTGGCCGCCAGTTGCTCGGCCCGGGTCTCGTCGTCGCCCTGCATGGCGCAGACCAGCACCAGCAGCCCCGGCCCGCACTGGCCTATGACTTGCTCCTCGACCGAGACCGATGCCTCGGACACTCTTTGTATCAATGCGCGCATGTCGATGTTTTTCTCAAAGTTCGCTTACTCGGTCGAAGCCCCGCGCCAGGTGACGAATTCGTCCAGCGTGGCGCGCTCGGTCCGGAATTGGTTGGCCGGATGATCGGCATCCGGATAGCCGAAGGAAATCGCGCACAGGATCAGCCGGTCATCGGGGATGTTGAAATAGCGGTGCAGGAACGGCCCATAGGCGGCCACCGCCGCCTGCGGGATCGTGGCGATGCCCAAGGCCTGTGCCGCCAAGGTGAAAGCCGTGACAAACCCGCCGCAATCCATCGCGCCATAGGGACCGAGTTCCGCCGGGCTGGACAGGATGGCGCAATGCGGGGCGCCGAACAGGTTGAAGTTTTCCATCATCTGCCGGGCCGACCCGGCGCGGTCACCCTTCTCAACGCCGACTGCCTCGTACAGGGCCCATCCGCAGGCGCGGCGCCGGTCCTGATAGATGCCGGAATAGCCGGTCGGAGAAGGCAGGTCGGGCTGCGCCTGGCCGGTCTCGGCTTCGGCCCGCAAGGCGCTGCGGAATGCATCGGTTTCTGCACCACCGGTCACGACCACCTGCCAGGGCTGCGCGTTGCACCAGCTGGGCACTCTGGCGGCGCTGGTCAGGATCTGTTCGATGTCACCCCGCGGCACCGGATCGGGCCGGAAGGCGCGGCAGGAATGGCGCGCAGTCAGAAGCGTGTTCAGATCGGCCAGGGTCACGTCGTCCTCTCCTCCGGGGCAGCCGGCGGCAGGATGGGTGAGAAGCCGGGGATGTTCAAGGGGTTCCGCGGCAGAGTTTTCGGCGACGGAACCCAGCGGTCATTGCTGTCCGGTCGCCACCAGATACCCGATGCCGGCCGCCGCCAGCAGGCCCAGCACCACCGCAATCGTGATCTTGATCGCCGACCAGGGCCGTTCGCCCTGCACCTGACCGGTGCGGCCGTTGACGACAAAGCGATAGGTCTGGCCGCGATACTTGTACGCGGCCATCCAGACCGGCAGCAGGATGTGCTTGAAGGTCACGTCGCGGATGTCGGTGTCGATCGAATGGATGCGCTGCCGATCACCGCCGATGTCAAAGCGGACGTCACGCTCGATCACGCGGGCCATGTGGCCGCGGGCCTCCTGATAGCCTTGCTGCAGATCGACCGTATAGGCCTCGGCCCGGAACCCGGCCAGGTATTCGGGCTGATAGGGCTCGAGCGCGGGCAGGTCCCAGGGTTGCAGCGCGTCGGTGTATGATTTGGGTAGCGATTGCGAGGCCAGCACCAGCACGTCGTCGAAAAACCGGGCCACCCGGCCGGATTTCGGTGTCCAGCGCACCTTGGGCACCTGCTGCTGCACCCGCTTGCCGTCACGCATCACCGTCCGGGTTTCGTAATACACCACGCCCCGTTCGCCGCGATAGGCCGATTTTGTGTCGGCGTCGAACGTCCAATAGGGCACATAGATGCCCTGCATCCTACGGCCCTTGCGGGCATAGTCCTTGAGTCCGTTCGGCGCGAACCACAGCCGCCCCAGCCAGTCACTCATGGCCTTGTGTGCGGCGCGTTCGTCCAGCGCAAAGGGCAGTACGCCGCGCGGCTTGATGTGCCGGTTCACGCCGGTATCGGTCACGACCGGGGTGGCGCAGAACGGGCATTCCGCGGCGTGGGTGTTGGGGTCGAACTCGACTTGGGCCGCGCAGTTGGGGCAGGTCAGAACCCGCGTCTCTTCGATCTCGCTGTCGGGCAGGCGGTCGGCGATGGCCGCGTCGAAGTCCAGTTCGCGCAGGCTGGCGCCGCCCCAGGGGCCAGCCCCGATCGGTTCGGAATGGCCGCAATGGTCACAGGTCAGCGCGCCGGATTGCGGGTCGAACCGATAGTCCGCGCCGCAATTGTCACATGGAAAACGGTGTTCCGCAGAACCGGGTGGCGGGGCAATGGGCTGGATCATAGGTGGTCACTTGTCGAGGGGAACGTGAAGATAGGCTGCGCGCTGCTCCTCGGGCAGGACATGCGGCAGCATCGCGGCCTCGCAGGCACCGATTGCCCTGAAATTCTCGCGCGCCTCGGCCAGTGTCAGGCCGTGGTTGGCGGCAGAGGGCTCGCGGGGGTTCTTGTCGTACAGAATGTCCTCGTCCTCCCAAAAGCAGATCGCGCAGATCAGATAGGCCCCGCGCTCGGCCAGGGTGACATACCCGCAGCACGGGCAGATGAATTGTGGCGGCTGCGGCGCTTTGCGCCCGCCTGTCTTCGAGCGTTTCCGCAATGCGGACATGCCGATGCCTCACGCCCCGGGCGGCGGAGGCGGCAGAATCGTGAACAGCTGCGCGAGTTCCTGCACCTCGCCCGCTTTCTTCCATCCGTCCTGACCGGGCGTCCACACGAAAGTGTCCCGCGTAATTTCTCCGTCGCTGGCCATGCGCCCCATCTTGGCCTTCGAGAACGGGCCGCTGGTCTGTCCGTCCACCGCGATATGCCAGACATGCTCGACCGGGGGTGGAGGCGGAGGGGCCAAATGCGCGGCCGCTTGCGGGGCAGCGGGCGCGGGCGCGCCCCACGGGCCTGACGGCCGACCCGTTGCCATGTTCGACATCTGGTTCGCCATCGCCATTCCCATGCCCATACCAAGGCCAGCACCCATGCCACCGCCTCCGTTCGGGTTGCTGGCGGCCGCCGTCATCGCCTCGGCCGCCGAATACTGGGTGAATTTGCCCAGATCCCCCGCCAGCCCCATCGAGGTACGCTTGTCCAGCGCCGCCTCGACCGCCGGCGGCAGCGAGATGTTCTCGATGTAGAATTCCGGTATCTCGAGGCCGTAGCCGTCCAGCACGGGCGAGACCTCGGCCGCGATCAGCTTGCCCAGATCGGCGGTGTTGGCGGCCATGTCCAGAACCGGAATGCCCGAGCCTGCGATGACCCGGCTGAATTCCTGCACGATGATGTTGCGGATCTGAAAGCTGATCTCGTCCATGGTGAATTCGCCATCGGTACCCACGATCTCGACCAGGAAACGGGCCGGGTCCTTGACCCGGATCGTGTAGGTGCCATAGGCGCGGATCCGGGTCGGGCCGAATTCCGGGTCGCGCAGCATGATCGGGTTCTTGGTGCCCCATTTCAGGTCGTTGAACCGGGTCGTGTTGACGAAATAGATCTCGGACTTGAACGGCGATTGGAATCCGTGATCCCAGTGCTGCAGCGTCGTCATGATCGGCATGTTGTTGGTCTCAAGCATGTAGAGGCCGGGCGTGAACACGTCGGCCAGCTGGCCCTCGTGTACGAACACCGCCGCCTGGCCCTCGCGCACGGTCAGCTTGGCGCCATACTTGATCTCGTGGCCTTCGCGCTCGAACCGCCAGACCATCGTGTCGCGGGTGTCGTCCACCCAATGAATGACATCAATGAATTCTCCGGTCAGAAAATCAAAAATTCCCATCTGGGTTCTCCTGTCAAAGGGGTCAGAGCGACTGCCCCATCAATTCACGGGCGATGATCCGCACCACCGGCGCGGCCTCCTGCGCGGTCATGCCGGGTTTCAGGCGCGGATCATACAACATCGTCAGCAGCTTTTCGTCATGGCTGGTCAGCAGGGCGAATTCGTCATCATCGTTGAAGATCGACGGTCGTGCCCGGGGGCTGTCATTGGGCAAGCCCAGCCCTTGGGCGATTTCCTCGTGGATGCAGCTCAGCCGCATCAAGTCAGGGTGCTCGGCCCGCACCAACGCAACCGCACCAGTGTAGGTGTTCGGTGCCCCGTTCGACGCCGAGGCAAAGACAAAGCAATAGAACGAGCGCGGTAAATCCTGAAACAGGTTCAACTGAGCCTGTCCGATACTGGGAAACAACTGGCGCAGTCGCGTTTGCACGAATTCCGTATCGTCATCGCCGGCGACGAAGACATGGAAGTTCGCGTTTCTGGTTGCGGTCGCGATCGGGTGGCCAGTCAAGGACGACATGCGTTCGGTATAGGCCCGGATCTGTGCCTTGTCGGCCGCGCGTTGGTCTAGTGGTACTGACGGCCCGAACTCTGCCTGTATTCGGACCGGGCCAGACCAGCGGCTTAGCCTTCCGCTGGTGCGTTGGCTGCTGCCGGATACGGCGGCGCCGGGATACTCGCTGTAGAACGCGATGGCTTCGAAATTCCGCGCCAAATCATCCGCATCAAACGGGGTGTCCGGCCCGCCACCGTCTGTACGCATCAGGCCACGGGTCAACAGGTCGCGCTCGACGCGCTGATAATAACGCGCCAGATCCCGGCTTGCCGCCGAAGGTTCGACATAAGCATTGGCCAACTGCGGCTGGGACGGGCGCGCCTGCGGGGCAATCGAGGACTCGAGCGCGTCATCGCAATTGGCCAAGATCAGCAAAGCAGCTGCTCCCAACCCGTGCCCTAGAAATCTTCGAAGCCGCACCTGCGATCTCTCCTTAGCCCGGAACGGCGGTTCCGGCCGTGTCGCCCAGCCCGTCTTTCCGGGCCTTGGCCGAAGCCAAGGTGTCCCGCAGCTCGGCTTCCATCTTCTTCAGCTCTTCTTCTGCGGCGGCCCGTTTCGCCTTGCCTTCGTCAGCGATGGCGAGGCTTTCATTGATCGTGCCGATCAGATCCTCGTTGGCCTTCTTGACGGCTTCGATGTCGAACACCCCGCGCTCCATTTCCTCGCGGATCATCTTGTTCGACTGGCGCAGGTTAGCGGCGTTCGAGGTCAGCAGCTCGTTCGTCAGATCGTTGGCGTCGCGCACGGCGGCAGCGGCCTCGGCGCTGCGCTGGATGGTGACCGCCTGTGCCAGCTGGGTTTCCCAAAGTGGCACGGTGTTGACCAAGGTCGAGTTGATCTTGGTCACCAGCGACTTGTCGTTTTCCTGAACCAGCCGGATCGAGGGCAGCGATTGCATCGTCACCTGCCGCGTCAGCTTCAGGTCATGCACCCGGCGTTCCAGATCGTCGCGGGCCGCCCGCAGGTCGCGCAGTTCCTGCGCCTTCATCACCTGCTGATCTTCCGGGGCGGCCTGCACCTCGGCCTCTTTCTCGGGGATGTCATGGCTGTCAAGTTCGGTCAGCTTCTCTTCACCGGCGGCGATGTACAACGCCAGTTCATCATAGAAATCCAGCGTCTTTTCATACAGCAGGTCCAGCGACTTGATGTCCTTCAGCAGCGTGTGCTCGTGCGACAGAAGGTTGTCGGTGATCCGGTCGATCTGATCCTGAACCTCTTCGTAGCGCGCAGTGAACTTGGCGAAAGGTGCGGCGCGGCCCAGCAGTTTCTCCCACCAGCTGCGCTCGCGGCGCACGTCCAGTTCAGACACGGAAAAGCCGCGGATCGTGGTGACGATGTCGCGCAGGCTGTCACCGGCGGGGCCGACGTCCTTGTTGCGCACGTCAGCCAGCATGGCCTGGCTGATTTCCTGCAGCTCGGCCTGCGCAGCCGATCCAAAAGCAACGATCGAGTTGGTGTCGCCCATGTCGATTTCAGACATGCGCTTGCGGATTTCGGCACCCACCGGTTCGTCGGCTTCTTCCAGTGGCACGATCTCGGAACTCGGCTCGGGCAATGAGACGGCTGCAACTTCCTGAACCAGCGTTTCGGCCTCGGCCGCCTTTTTCTTGATTTCGTCAGACATGAGAAGCTTCCCTGTTCTTGGTTTGGCCGGTCAGTCGAGCCGGACGCCTTCGCGCTGCAGCCTTTCGCGCAGCACGTCGATTTCGACCGTCAGATCACTGCGGTCATCCAATAGCATCTTTCGGGTGCGGGCCGAAAAATTCTGCTCGAGGTCGTCCAGCAGCGCCGAGTAATCTGACAGAGCCTGAGGGTCGCGGGTGCGCGCATAGACATCGGCAAACTTGATCGTCGCATCGCGGGCGCCCTGCAGATAGACGGTCAGGTATTTGCGGGCACCGGCCAGATCGCGCGGGTCTTCCTCGACCGTACGGAACAGGTCGCGGGCGGTAGTTTGGAACCGCTCGACCCGGGCTTCGATCCTGCGGTCGCCGGCCCGTTTGATGGCATCCGTCATTTGGTTCAGATGCGCTTCGGCATCTTCGACTACGCGGGCGACCCGGTCCTGTTGATAGGTGTCCACACCCTCCATGCCCTTGTTCTTCATCGGGTCGAGGCCGAAGGCGACGGAATGCAGCACTGTGGCCACGCCGCCGAACAAGACCGGCGCCAGCAGGCTGACCTGGCTGGCGGCCTCGGCATCCAGATAGTCATTGCGATAGGCGGCCAGACCCACCCCCAGCCCGGTCAAAACGGATGAGAAGATCTTGCGTGGAAAGGCTGGGCGGCGCGCGGTGCGGCGCGCGTTGTAAGCATCCTCGGCCTTCAGCCCTTCGCGCAGCAGAAAAGCTGCAGCGGTCAGAATGCCGGCGGCGACCAATCCAAGGGTCATCCCGATCGCGCCGTCGTTCAGCGACAGAAAGACCAGCGGGATCGCCGGAACGAACATGACATTGGCGCGTGCGCCGACCGGGTTTACCCGGGCCCCATCGTATTGCCCGCGTGGGGCGGGCGCGTCGGCGTCAGACTGGCCGTCGGGGCTGAACTTTCCGCCGTATCGCTTGGCCATGGCGTCAGAGCCCTCCAAGCCAACCGGTGCAGACGCCGAACAACAGCACCAGCAGGGCCGCGTAGGCCATTTTTTGCACTCCGGTCCCGGACATGACGTCCTCCAACTGCGGTTGTCCCCTTGAAAACCTAGGGGATCAAGGGGCTTGGCGCTAGGGGGAAGGTTCGATAACCCGCGTCAATTGCGTGATTTCTTGCCGACCGGCCTGCGGGATCTTTGAGGGCGGCTTGGGCGTTTCGCAACAGCCGGTGGGGTTTCGGGTTCCAGGCCCAGCTGGTCGCGCAGAACGCGGCGGCGGATTTCCTCGACCTCGCCGGGTTTGAGATCGCCCAGCTGGAACGGCCCGTAGGACACGCGCAACAGCCGGTTCACGGTAAAGCCGATGTCTTCGATCGCGCGGCGGATTTCCCGGTTCTTGCCCTCGCGCAGTCCGATCGTCAGCCATGCATTCGCACCTTGCTGGCGGTCCAGCGACACGGTCATGGGCTGGAACCTTTCGCCCTCGATCACAAGGCCCTGGCGCAGGGGGGCGAAATCCTCGTCCTTGGGGCGGCCGTTGATCCGCACCCGGTATTTGCGAAGCCAGCCGGTCGAGGGCAATTCAAGCTTGCGCTTGATGCCCCCGTCATTGGTCAGCAGCAGCAGGCCCTCGGAATTCAGGTCCAGCCGGCCGACGCTCATGACGCGGGGCATGTCCTCGGGCAGGTTGTCGAAGATCGTGGGGCGGCCTTTTTCGTCGCGGTTCGTGGTCACAAGGCCGGTTGGCTTGTGATACAGCCACAGACGCGCGGGTTCGGGCTCGGCCACGGGCTTGCCGTCGACGGTGATCTTGTCGCTGGGCGTGACGTTCAGCGCCGGGCTGTCGATGGTCTTGCCGTTCACGGTTACGCGGCCGGCTTCGATCATGCGTTCGGCCTCACGGCGCGAGGCGATGCCGGCGCGGGCCAGCACTTTGGCGATCCGGTCGCCAGGAGGAGGGGTGTTGCTCATGCCCTGCGCATAGCGCATCGGCGCGCCTTGCGAAAGGTGGGTTTCTGGGGCAGTCAGGGGCATGGTCTTCAGAACGCATATGGACAAGGCGCTGGAACAGGCGCGCGCGGCAGGTGATCGGGGCGAGGTTCCGGTGGGCGCGGTGATCGTGGCGCCCGATGGGCGGATCATCGCGGCAGACGGCAACCGTACGCGTGAGTTGCATGACCCGACCGCGCATGCCGAGATCCTGGCCCTGCGCGCCGCCTGCCGGGCCGTCGGGTCCGAGCGGCTGACGGGGCATGACCTGTATGTCACGCTGGAGCCCTGCGCCATGTGCGCCGCGGCGCTGGCGGCGGCGCGAATCCGGCGGGTCTACTACGGGGCCGCCGATCCGAAATCGGGCGGCGTGGCGCATGGGGCGCGGGTGTTCTCGCACCCTCAGGCCCATCACAGGCCGGAGGTCTATGACGGCATGGCGGCCGAGGACTGCGTCCGGTTGTTGCGCGATTTCTTTGCCGCGCAGCGCGGTGGCGGCGGATCCAAGGGCTGAGGCGCGCTCAGGCCGGTTTCACGACCAGTTCGCGGGGTATGTCCGCCAAGGGTTGCCCGCCCGTCGGCGTGACCACGAAGGTTTCGGTGATGGCCAGCCCCCAATCCGGCGTCCACAGGCCCGGCATCAGGTGAAAGGTCATGTTGTCCTGCAGAACGGTGCTGTCGCCGGGGCGCAGGCTCATGGTGCGCTCGCCCCAATCGGGCGGATAGCTCAGGCCCACCGGATAGCCCGTGCGATTGCCTTTGACATAGCCGGCCCGGGCAAAGCTGTCATAGACGCAGGCGGCGATTTCTTCGCAGGTGGCGCCGGGGCGGGCGGCGGCCAGCGTGTCCTCAATCGCGGTCAGGATCGCGGTTTCCGCGCGCCGGATATCGGTGGGTGGGTCACCCAGAAACAGGCTGCGGCTGGCCGGGCAGTGATAACGGCGGTGGCAGCCCGAGATCTCGAAATAGGTCGCCTCGCCCGGTGTCAGCGGACGGTCGTTCCAGGTGATGTGCGAGGCCGAGGCCTCGGCCCCCGAGGGCGCGATTGGCGCAATCGCGGGATAGTCGCCCGCAAGCCCCGGCAGCCCGGCGATGCCCGCCGCCTGAACCTCGGCCACGAGCACGTTTTTGTGAACCCCGGCGCGGAACCCGTCGCGCAGCACTGCGTGCATGTGTGCGGTCAACTGACCGGCCTTGCGCATCAAGGCGATCTCGGCCTCGCTTTTGACCGCGCGCTGCCAGTTCACCAACCCGGTCGCGTCGACCAGCGCATCGCGGCCGAACGCGGTCTCAAGGATCCGGTGGCTGGCGGCCGAGTAGTAATAATTGTCCAGCTCGACACCCAGATGGGTCGTCCAGCCGCGCGTGCGCAGCAGCGATGCCAGCGACTCGACCGGGTGATGGTCGGGGTGCTGCACATGTTCCTCGGGCCAGTCGAACAGGTCGGCGGGGTCCAGCCAGGTGGTCTGCGCCGCGCCGGGCTTGTCCTGCGTCCGGCCCCACCACAAGGGCGCGCCGTCGCGGGGGACGATCACCATCTGCGGGACGTAGAAGCTCCAGCCGTCATAGCCCGTCAGCCAGGCCATGTTCGACGGGTCCGCAACCAGCAGGGTCTCGACACCCCGCTGGGCCATCGCGGACCGGGTCTTGGCCAGCCGCGCCGCGTATTCTTCCGCCGAGAAGGCCAGCGCGGGTGTCAAAGCTCGATCTCCTGCAGGACCTCGGGTTCGATGACGGTCACGCCCGGCAGCCCATCCGCCAGGTCTTTGGCGGATTGTTCCAGGATCGGAAAAGTCCGGTAGTGGCAGGGGATCACCGTCTTGAAGTCAAAATACCGCCGGGCGGCATAGGCGGCGGCTTTCATGTCCATCGTGAAATAGCCGCCCGCCGACAAAACGCCGATATCGGGTTTGTAATAGTCGCCGATCCACTCCATGTCGGCCATGATCGTGGTGTCGCCCGAGACATAGACCGTGTGACCATCGGCCGACAGGATGAACCCCACCTCGGACCCACCGGTGCGAGGGCCATCGGGTGTGGCGAAGGTCGAGCTGTGCGAGGCCGGCACCATGTCGACCTTGACCCCGTTCAGGTCGACCCGGCCGCCCTTGTTAAAGCCGATGGTCTCGATCCCTTCGGCCTCGGCCCAATGCGCCATGACGTCGTATTGGCCCACGACGGGAATGTTCAGGCGTTTGGCCAACGGCAGAACGTCGGCGACGTGGTCGAAATGCGCGTGGGTCAACAGGATATGCGTGGCGCCTTGGGCGGCCGCGTCGTGCTGATCCTCGGGCAGCATCGGGTTGCCGCTCAGCCAGGGGTCGATCAGCAGGACCTGTCCCGCCGCGTGAATTCGAAAGCTGCCATGCCCCAACCAGATGATTTTCATGAAAGACCCTCCTGAAACCGGTTCAGGGCCAGCCTAGCATCGGCTATGTAAAAATCCATGGACTGGATGCGAGAAATCGACGGCTATTGCGAGCGCCTGTCGCCGGCCTATTGGGCCGAACCCGTAAACGCCGTGACCAACGCGGCCTTTCTGCTGGCGGCATGGGTGATGTGGCGGCGGGTGCGGGGGCAGGGTCTGCCCTTGGCCAACCTGCTGGTCGCCATTCTGGCGGTGATTGGCATTGGCAGCTATCTGTTTCATACCCATGCGCAGGTCTGGGCCGCGCTGGCGGATACGACGCCGATTCTGCTGTTCATCCTTGTCTATATCTTCGCTGTGAACCGGGACATCTGGCGGCTATCCACGCCGAAGGCGGTGGGGCTGACGGCCTTGTTCATTCCCTATGCGGCGTTAACCATTCCGCTGTTTCAACTGGTTCCCGGGCTGGGCGGGTCGTCCGCATATGCTCCGGTGCCGTTGTTGATCCTGATCTATGCGTATCTTTTTCGCGTGCGCAGGCCGCAATTGGCCCGGGGCCTGGCGGTCGGGGCTGCGATCCTGATCGCGTCGATCACCTTCCGTGCGCTCGATGCTCCGCTTTGCGCCCGCATCCCGATGGGAACGCATTTCATGTGGCACATCCTGAACGCCACCATGCTGGGCTGGATGATCGAGGTTTACCGCCGGGCCATGACGGATTCGGTCAGTCCGGCAGACGCCGTGCCACGTAGAACCCATAGCTGACATAGTCGGAATAGGTTTCATACAAAGCGATCTCGGCCTGTTCGGCATCGACAATGGCTTTGGCCTGCTCGGAATTGCCATGCCTGTGAAGGAAGGCAGGGAAGCTGCGTTGAAGGGGGAGGTAGTAGTTCTCCATCCAGCAGTCGGTGCCCAGCGGGAAATAGCCGACTGGTTCATAGCCAGCGGTCTCGATCTGGCGGATCTTCTCTCCGGCGGTTGCAACTTCGGGATAGGCCTCATCCCAGTGCCTTGTCAGCGGTTCGGGGCGTCGATCGGTCAGCCAGGTCAGCTCGGACACTGCCAGGACCCCGCCGGGTCTCAGGAACCGACGCCAGGCTTTCAAACCGTTCTCGAACCCCATGTTGTAGATCGCGCCTTCCGACCAGATCACGTCAAGGCTGGCATCGTCGAAGGGCAGGTCCTCCATCGACGCCTCAAGCGTCTGAACCCGGGCCGCCAGACCCGAGTCCTGTGCACGCCTGTTTAACTCGGCCAGAAACTCCGGCAGGAAATCCACTGCCGTAACCGATGCGCCGAGATGGCGCGCAAGGCAGAAGGCCGCCGCGCCGGTTCCGCAGCCAATATCAGCGATCTTCAGTCCGGGATCGGCTTGTACGCCCGCCAGCGTCAGCGCCAGTTGCGTTGCCGCGTCGCTGCCGGGGCCTTGCCGGTCGTTGGGCAGGTGCAGGTCGATCAACAGCTGCATGTCATCAGTCATGACCCGTCAATCCTTGAAGGCGCTGGCTAGGTCTTCGGGTAGGTCGAACTCGTCCAGCACGCGTCGGCGCGCCTCGGCCGACATCTTGCGGGCGGTCTTTTCGACGATGCGCTGGATCTTTTCGTCCGAGTGTTTCGTGGCGAAGGGCGCAAAATACCATTTCAGAAAGACAAAGCAGATCACGTCCTCCAGCGCCTGAACGTCGTCGTCACGCTTGATGCCCTGTTTGCGCAACATGCGACGGGCGGCGTCGATCTCGGCCTGATCGTAACCGGCCTCGGACATCAACTCGGCCACGACCTGCGCGTGATGCTCGGCCTGGGCCTTGCGCCAGGCCAGATAGCCCGCGCGCCCTTCAGGGTATTCCGAGCGGGCCAGCTTCCAGCGCTCGACATGCTGGCCGCGGGCGGCGATCTGCAACGGCTCGGAGGCGTCGGGGAACAGTCGATCCAACTCAGCGCTCATCCGTTCGCCATAAAGCAGCGCGGCGGGGCGGCCGTCTTCCTGGGTGGGATCGGCCGAATTGGCCGTATCAATTGCATCCAGAACCTTCTGCTTGCGCTCTGTCATGGCATCTCCTGCTTTGGCAACGGCACCTCGGGACATTCGGTCATGCTGACCTGAAACTCTTGAGTGAATGAACGATAGAGCACCGTGCTTCAACAAAAAAGCGCCGACCCATTCAGGGCCGGCGGCGCCACGAGGGCAGGTGCAGGATCGGGGCGGAAAAAGGGGGGAGAACCGGCCCGATCCAACAGGGAAGCGGTAGGGTTAGTTGCGGAGCGAAGATTTCTCCTGGCTCACCTGGTCCGAGGGGTGCTGATCGGGGAAGGTCAGCGTCGGTGTCAGGTCGCCCATGGGAACCCCCAGCGCGAGCGCCGGTGCGGCAGCGGTTGTCAGAACAACGGACACAGCAATCAACATGCGTTTCATGATTATTCTCCGGACTGAACTGTTTCGTTCAGTACATAAAGTAACTTTTTGCGCCGGCTTCAATCGTCAAAGTGAACTAATTCGTTCACTTTTTTGCATAGCGGGTATTCAAAATTGTTTGGCTTGGCGGCAACCGCGTGGGCTTTGGACAAATCGCTGTGGCTCAGTGGTCTTGCGACTGCTGCATCAGACGGGTAAATGCCCCTGTAACGCATATGAGGTTTCCCATGTCGATTGACCAAAGCACCGCCGCCAAGGTGGCCAAACTGGCCCGGATCAAGGTCGAGGATGACGCGTTGCCCGCGCTGGCCTCGGAATTCAATACGATCCTGGGGTTCATCGAACAGCTGAACGAAGTTGACGTCGAAGGGGTCGAGCCGATGGTCTCGGTGACGCCGATGCGGCTGAAGCGGCGCGAGGACGTGGTGACCGACGGGAACATGCAGGACAAGATCCTGTCCAACGCCCCCGACGCGCGCGAGGGCTTTTTCGCGGTTCCCAAGGTGGTGGAGTAAGACATGTCCGATCTGAACAAACTGAGCCTTGCCGAGGCCCGCGACGCCCTGCGCAACAGAGATGTGACCTCGGTCGAGCTGACCGAGGCCTGCCTGAAGGCGATTGACGCAGCCGATGTCCTGAACGCTTTCGTACACAAGACCCCGGAAATCGCGCTGGAGCGTGCGAAGGCCGCAGACGAGCGGATCAAGGCGGGCGACGCGCCTGCCATGTGTGGCCTTCCGATCGGCATCAAGGATCTGTTCTGCACCAAGGGCGTGCCCTCGCAGGCTGCGTCCAAGATTCTGGACGGGTTCAAGCCCGAATACGAATCCACGGTCTCGCAGCAACTGGCCGATGCGGGCGCGGTGATGCTGGGCAAGCTGAACATGGACGAGTTCGCCATGGGTTCGTCCAACGAAACCTCGGTCTATGGCAATGCGGTGAACCCTTGGCGGCGCGGCAATGATGACGCGCAGCTGACCCCGGGCGGTTCCTCGGGTGGCTCGGCGTCTGCCGTCGCAGCCGATCTGTGCCTGGCAGCGACCGGAACCGACACCGGTGGCTCGATCCGGCAGCCCGCCGCCTTTACCGGAATCACCGGCATCAAGCCGACCTATGGCCGTTGCTCGCGCTGGGGCATCGTGGCCTTTGCGTCCTCGCTGGATCAGGCCGGGCCGATGACCAAGAACGTGCGCGATGCGGCCATCATGCTTGAGGCGATGTGCGGGCACGACCCGAAGGACTCGACCAGCGCAGAATTGGCTGTTCCGAATTTTGAGGCCATGCTGACCGGAGACATCAAGGGCAAGAAAATCGGCATTCCAAAGGAATACCGGATGGATGGCATGCCCGCCGAGATCGAAAAGCTCTGGGCCGATGGGGCCGAAATGCTGCGTGATGCGGGGGCCGAGATCGTCGACATCTCGCTGCCGCACACCAAATACGCGCTGCCCGCCTATTACGTGATCGCGCCGGCCGAGGCGTCGTCGAACCTGGCGCGCTATGACGGCGTGCGCTATGGCCGCCGTGCGCAGCTGGCGCAGGGCGACGGCATCACCGAGATGTATGAAAAGACCCGCGCCGAAGGCTTTGGCCACGAGGTGCAGCGCCGCGTCATGGTCGGCACCTACGTGCTGTCAGCCGGTTTCTATGACGCCTATTACAACCGCGCGCGCAAGGTGCGGACCCTGATCAAGAAAGACTTCGAGGATGTCTTTGCCGCAGGCGTCGATGCGATCCTGACACCGGCGACACCTTCGGCGGCGTTCGGTCTGGGCGAAATGACCGAGGCTGACCCGGTGCAGATGTATCTGAACGACGTGTTCACCGTGACCGTCAACCTCGCGGGTCTTCCAGGCATCTCGGTTCCCGCCGGTCTTGACGGGCAGGGCTTGCCGCTGGGGCTGCAGCTGATCGGTCGTCCGTGGGAAGAAGGTGACCTTCTGAATACCGCCTACGCGCTTGAGAATGCCGCCGGGTTTGTGGCCAAGCCGGGCAAATGGTGGTAACCCTCAGGCAGCGGTAACAACGCGAGGACGGAGCAGTTCCATGCGCAAAATGCTTCTCATTCCGGCCTTCGGGTTCGTCGCGGCTTGCGATACCGTGGCACCAGTCACGGACTCCGGCTTCAATACGCCGCAGTATCAGGCCGAACGCGAGGCGCAGCTGGCCGGGCAGGGCGCAGCAGGCAACCCGCTGCTGCCGCCCCCGGCCATTTCGCAGGAGCAGTTGAATGCCGAAGCCGGTCCCGCCCCCTTCACGACGGGCGACAGCGCCACGGACATTGCCAACCAGACTGCGGCGGCATTGGCGAGCACATCGGCTCAGCCGACTGCACCGGTGGCTGTAAGCTCAAACGGCATTTCGAACGAGCAGGATTTCGCAGCGGTTTCAAGCAGCCGCAGCATCCAGGATGATGCCGCGCTGATTCAGCAGAACCGTCAGACATACGAGGTTGTCGCGCCGACAGCAGTTCCGCAGCGCGGGTCGGACGGACAGCCCAATATCGTCCAATATGCTCTGACCACGACCAACCCAGTAGGCACACAACTCTATAGCCGAGCCGGGTTCAATTTGCAGGCCAAGGCACAACGCAATTGCGCGGGCTACGCATCGCCCGACCAGGCCCAGATCGATTTCCTGGCCAATGGTGGCCCCCAGCGCGACCGCAAGGGCCTGGACCCGGATGGCGACGGATTTGCCTGTGGCTGGGACCCCAGCCCATTCCGCAGTGCCGTCGGCAACTGAACTCTCGCCGATCTGGCACCCATCCCCCAATTTCGGCCCCCGCCGAGATGGGTTGAAGCCGTCGCTGGTGGTGCTTCACTACACCGCGATGAACGGCGCTCAAGCCGCGCTGGAGCGTTTGTGCGACCCGGACTCCGAGGTATCGGCCCACTATCTGATCGGCTGCGACGGAACGCTCTGGCAGATGGTCCGTGAGGAAGATCGCGCCTGGCACGCCGGTGCAGGTGCATGGCGGGGGTTCAGCGACATCAATTCCCGCTCCATCGGGATCGAACTCGACAATCGCGGCGATCATCCTTTCTCCGAACCGCAGATGGCGGTGCTGGAAAACCTGCTTTCACATCTGCAAGAGCGGTTGGGGATCAAGCCCTCGAACGTTATCGCCCATTCGGACATGGCCCCCGAGCGAAAGTTTGATCCCGGTCCCAAGTTTGATTGGGATCGTCTCGCGCACCAGAAACTGGCGGCCGGGCCGGCCGTTCTGAAGGGTATATACCTTGAAGAAATGCAGCCAGACGACGAATACTTTGCATTGGTTGCGATGAGGGCCGGGTATCCCAAAGCCCCTATAGCTGATCTGCTGAAAGCGTTCCGAAGCCGGTTTGCCCCGTGGCGGCGCGGGCCCCTGTCCAAGAAGGATATGGGCGACATCGAACGACTGGCTGCCTTGATGGAACACCTTGACGGTATTCGGGTGGACGTTTAACCCGGCAACCGCGCGGAGGGCCGGATGGCCGCTGGGGCTCAGGCCCGAGAGGAAAGTCCGGACTCCACAAGGCAACGGTGCCGGGTAACGCCCGGGCGGGGAAACCCGACGGAAAGCGCCACAGAAAACAGACCGCCATGACGGATCGGAGGTTCGCCTCTGGCACATCATGGCAAGGGTGAAACGGTGGAGTAAGAGCCCACCGCGCCGCTGGCAACAGCGGCGGCACGGCAAGCCCCACCGGGAGCAATGCCGAATAGGGTCCCCGCGCGGGCCGGTCGGCGTCAGCCGATACCGCCGCTAGGCTCGCCTTGGCCGAGAGGGACCGGGTTGGCAGCTCGAGCCGCGCAGCAATGCTCGGCCTAGAGGAATGGTCATCGAAGGGGGCAACCCCGGAACAGGATCCGGCTTACAGGCCCTCCGCGCGTATTTTCTTCATCCTCCGGGCGGCGTGTAGGCCGCGACCAGTTTCGCGGCTTTCTCGGTGATGGCAACAAATTCGTCGGCCGACCAGGCCCGAACCGTCTCGACCCGCGAAACCGCCCCCGAAGCCGCAACGGCCATACCGACTGCCACGGCATCCGTTCCGTCCGGAGCTTCGCTGATGACCACCACGTCATTGCTTCCGGTCGTCACGTAGAAGGCCAGCAGTTTGCCGCCAACCTTCTCCAGCAGCGCCGCCACCGGCCCGGTGCGGTTTTCCGGTTTCTTCAGCATCCCTTTGACACCGGCGTTGGAATAAGAGGCATAGGTGATGAAGACAGGCATGACGATCTCCTCGTGAATGAAATGTGCAGAGCGCTCCAATTGGCCGGCTCCTTGGCCCGGAAGACAGGCTTGCCGCATCAAACCAATGCGGTGATCGACACCCAGGCTCCCAATCCGATCAAAACGACACCGACGACCGGCGTCAGCCATCCCGCCCGGGGCAACAGCTTTTCCAGCGCGACGTAGACGGCGATTGTGACGATCCACCAAAGGTTCATGATGCCGCCGACGAACAGCAGTGCCATCAAGGCCCAGCAGCAGCCCAAGCAGTAGGCTCCGTGCAGGGCGCCGCATCGAAACGCACCCCAATGCCCGGGCCGGTTGTGGCGGGTCAGAAAGGCAGCCGGGCTCTGACAATGGCGGAGGCACGCGGATTTCAACCCGCTGAACTGATACATCCCGGCAGCACAGAGAACGATGCCCGCCAAGATTCCGGACCGGATGGTCATCATCGGGCCATCCATCGCTCCGATCTGTTGCAGGCCCCATTGCAGTCCGGTTGCCCCAAGGCTGAACACGGCCCAGGCAAAAAGATACCCCGACAGAAAGGCCAATCCGAAGCTGGCGCTGCGCTGCCTGTCGGGTCCAACCCGTTTCAACGCCACAAACAATAGGGCAGTCGGGGCCGCGCTGGGCGTCATCATTGCGACCATCATCACCCACCACATGGCAAAGACCAATGCGGCGTACCAAAGCGTCCAGACGGCACCGGCCCCCATCGGCATGGGCTGGCCAATTGGACCGGCCATCCGAGTCATCTCGACGGCCGACATCTGCATCCCGACACCGGCGACCGTGTACCAGACCGCACCCGAAACGATCAGAAGGACACTTCCAGCGACGATCAGACGTTCTTTTCGCAGTACTCGCTCGAGGCTGATCGTTCGGGCAGGGCGGGCCTGTTCCGACGCGTCTGCACTATGGCCCGACAACGCCATGACCTGAGATGTTTAAATGCGCCAGATGGGCATGTGAGGACTCGAAGGTCAGGTCTATGGCTGAACCGCTTGTCCTGGCCGTTCCCGAGGCGACCTCGGCGTGGCGGTATTCGAATCCATGCGGCAACTGGATCGACGCGCGATGCGGTTGGCCCGAGACGATATGTGCGATCGGCTTGACGTCCACATCGAACACGTTCTTGACCTTCGCGTAGCCGGTCCGGTCTTCGCGGCTCCAGTTCACGTCGATTTCAGCAAACAGTGTCTCTTGCTTGGTCGGCGCCATGGCGCTGTAGACATACCACATGGTGGCCATTTCATCGGTGTCCTCACCGGACATGATGGCCTGCAGGGCGGCCCGCTGATCGGCGTCCGCCCGTTCGTCGATGATCAGTTGCATCTGCCCGTTGCCCTCGTGAATCGGGCCTGGCCAGTGGTAGACACCCGCAGCCCGCAGGCCGGAAAGATCCGTGTCCCCGTAGTGGCCGCTTGTGATGTCAAAGACGACCACGGCCTCGCAATTCCCGTGACTGGGCAGGCTGCTGAACTGGCAGGGGCAACCGAAATCACAGTTGCAATTGGCCAGCGTCTCGCCCTGAAGTTTCCATTCTGTCATGATTTCCCCCAAGCAGACGTGCAAGAAAACTCTGCTGACAGAGGGTCTTGCCCGGTTTCGCTGCCTCACGCCGCACAACCTTGGACCGCGGCGTTCTGGGATGCTGTGACGCGATCATATCACGAAACCGTGATCTGTCCAAACCGGGCGCTGATCCACTGTGTGTCGGATACTGTGATTTGTGTTGAAACACCGCCGATTCCGGTTGACTCGGGCGCGCGACCGGGTAAAAGCGCACGCTCATAGGAATTCAACCGAAAGGCCCCTGCCTTTCCGGACGCAGGAGATAACCATGGCGAAGCCGACGACAATCAAGATCCGTCTGAACTCGACCGCGGGCACGGGCCACTTCTACGTGACCAAAAAGAACGCTCGCACCATGACCGAGAAAATGACCGTTCGTAAATACGACCCGGTCGTTCGGAAACATGTCGAGTACAAAGAAGGCAAGATCAAGTAATCTGCCTTTTTCGACGTGAAAGCTTAAGGGGTTCTGCTTCGGCAGGACCCTTTTTCGTTGTTTTGACCGGGTCGTGTGGTCCTCAAGCCGCCTGAACCGGCCGTTTCGGGCCGTTGCAGAGGCGCATCAGGCCGACAGGTATTCTGATTGGTGTTGGCTTGCTTTTTTGCCCCGCCTGCCAGTACGGTTCAGCAAACCGCCACAAAATGTTGAGCGCCATGAAAAAAATCTTGTTGCCCGCAATCGCCATTCTGACACTTTCGGCCTGTGAGGACCCGTTCAACCGCCAAGGCGTCGGGTTCACCGGCATTGATGGCGAACCAAGAACCGTTTCGGACGTCAAAGGCGCCGTTGCCTTTGTTCCGCCTGCTACGAACGTCCCGGCTGAGTTGGCTGAATTGCCGACCATTCAGGCCAGCACTGACAAGACAGAATTCGACAAGGTCGCTGGCGTTGCCATCGACAATGGCGGACGGTCCGACACTACTGCCGTTCAGTTGACCGGCAGCAGCAGTACCATGTTCCTGAGCACGGTGAGCGTGAACGGAACCCTGTTCGGCGTGTTGCGCACCGAAAACAACAGCACCAAGGTGGACAACTCGGTTGGGGCCGCGTTCGGCAGCCAGACCGAACGCTTTACAGGCTGTCTGCCTGCGGGCGACGTATACCGCAAAGGCGGCTCGTCGCGCAGCTCGGGTTTCGCGGTTCCGCTGAACTGCAGCTGATCGGATCTTTTGCGATTACAATGATGAAAGGCCCTTGCCATTTGGCTGGGGCCTTTTTCTTTGGGCTGGCTTTGCTGGCGCCGGAACAAAAAAGGGCGGGCCTTGCGGGCCCGCCCTTTGATTTGGTGCTCCGGCAGTCTTACTCGCGATTGCCGAGCAGCTGCAGCAGGAACATGAACATGTTGATGAAGTCCAGGTACAGGTTCAGCGCGCCCATGATGGCGGCTTTGCCCAGCCACTCCTGATCGCCCGCATGGGCCATCTGGATGTAGGTGGTCTTGATCTTCTGCGTGTCATAGGCGGTGAGGCCCGCAAAGATCAGAACGCCCAGGATCGACACGGCGAACATGATGGCCGGCGATTGCAGGAACAGGTTGATGACCATTGCCACGATCAGGCCGATCACACCCATCATCAGGAACGTGCCCATACCGGACAGGTCCTTCTTGGTGACGTAACCATACAGCGACAGACCGGCAAAGGCGATCGAGGTCACAAGAAAGACCTGGGCGATCGAAATGCCAGTGAAGGCCACGAAGATCCAGCTGAGCGACAGGCCCATCACCGCCGCGAAGGCGTAGAAGAACAGTTGAGCGCCAGCTGCGCTGAGGCGGTTGATGGCCGCGCCGAAGGCAAACACCATGATCAGCGGAGCGAACATGACGATCCAGCCCAGAATGTTCGGGCTGAGGGTCACCGGATCGCGGAATACTGACAACAGCTGCGGGCTGGTGCCGACGGCCCATGCAACCGCAAAGGTGATCAGCATGCCCACGGACATCGTGCCGTAGACCTTGTTCATGTGGGCGCGCAGGCCCTCGTCAATCTCGGCAGCGCGCGCGCCAGTCGCCGTCCGGATCGTATCGAATTGTGCCATAGAGGTCTCCCTTGAATTCAGCTTTCAGCCCCCGGTTGCGGGGCGATTTCCCTGCAAATATCGGAGAGTGTAGCGCATGTTTCAAGGGTTTTGGGGCCAAAACTCAGCAATATGGTCAACAATTTCAGCGCCGCTTTGGAAGGTGGCGCTGAAATCCGTTGCAGGCCGTGCATTCAGGGCCGCTTGCGCCAGGTTTCGGGCGCGTCCCAGAACGGGCGGGATGCTTCTGTCAGGGCCTCTGATCGGGTGATCCCGATGTCTTGCAGGGCGCGGTCATCCAGCCGGGCCAGCTCCCGCCGTTGATGAGCGGCCGCAAGCATGCGCTGAAGCCAATTGCCCGTTTTGATCGATGCCGAGGCACAGGGTCGGTGTGCAGCGATTTGGGTCATGACTTGTGTCCTTTCATCGGTCTGTGATGTAAATCTGTTTTCTTATCAGCTTCCTTGAACTATATGGCGGGTTGTGGCATATTTTAAAAATGAATGTTTTTGAATTCATCCATAAGGATTGTTGATGATGCGGAACCTAGACATCACCACCCTGCGCTCATTCGTGGCGGTCGCGGACCACGGGGGCGTGACGCGTGCCGCCGGTTTCCTGCATCTGACACAGTCGGCTGTGTCCATGCAGCTGAAACGTCTGGAAGAGCTGTTGGGCCTGGAATTGCTGGACCGGTCTGGGCGCACCATCGCGTTGACGGCCTCTGGCGAACAGCTGTTGGCTTATGCCCGGCGAATGGTGGCGTTGAACGACGAGGTCATCTCGAAGCTGACCGATCAGGCCTTTGAGGGCGAGGTGGTGCTTGGGGTGCCGCACGATATCGTCTACCCGGCCATTCCACGGGTTCTGCAGCGGTTCAATGCTGACTTCCCGCGCGTGCGGGTGCAGTTGGTTTCGTCCTATTCAATCCAGTTGAAAGAGATGTTTCGGCGTGGTGAATGTGACGTGATCCTGACGACCGAGGCTGCGAATTCGGACGGCGGTGAAACCATTGCAGAGCTGCCTCTGCGCTGGATCGGCGCGTCAGGAGGCTCGGCTTGGCGACGGCGGCCGCTTCCGTTGGCGCTGGGTCGGCGCTGCCTCTTCCGGCCTCAGGTCATTGCCGCCTTGGATGCAGCAGGCATTCCATGGGAGCTGTCGGTTGAAACCGAGAACGACCGCACGATCGAGGCAACCGTCAGCGCGGACCTCGCCGTCCACGCCATGCTTGAGGGGACCGAGGCGGCACATCTGGAGAAGATCGATTCAGGTGGGGTTCTGCCCGAGTTGCCGGCGCATATGATCAACCTTTACGGAGGCGATCAGGGGCGCGGCGAAGTGGTGGAGGCCCTCGCTGCGCTGGTGCGGCAGAACTTCCACATGCTTGGTGGTACACCACTGCGCGCCGTGGTGGGCTGATCCGGTCAGATCGTGATGACGACTTTCCCGGTCGACTTTCGTTCCTTCAGCAGAGCCATGCCCTGCGCCACTTCGGACAGCGGCAGGCTGTGGCTGATATGGGGCCGGATGCGTCCCTCGGCATGCCAGGCAAAGAGGGTCTCAAAGCTGTTGCGAACGACCTCGGGCCGGAACCTCAGATAGCCACCGATGTAGAACCCGATCACGGTCAGGTTCTTCACCAGCAAATGATTGGCCGGTATCTGCGGGACTTCGCCGCCGGCAAAACCTATCGGCAGCAGGCGGCCTTCGGGATTGGTCGCCCGGAAGGCAGCCTTGAACACGTCGCCACCGATGGCGTCATAGACAACGTCTGCGCCACCCAATGCCAGCACGCGCTCGCGCAGATCTTCGTCCGCGTCGATCAGGTGATCGGCCCCGGCCGCGCGGGCGACCGCCAGTTTATCGGCGCCACGGGCCTGTGCGATCACCGTCGCGCCCATAAGCTTGCCGATCTCGACCGCCGTCAGCCCGACCCCGCCGGCGGCACCGGTTACCAACAGAGTCTCGCCCGGCTGCAGTCGCGCCCGATGGTCCAGCGCCATATGGCTGGTGCCGTAGGCGATCTGGATGGCTGCCGCGTCTTCAAAGCTGCACGACTGGGGGATGAGCACGGCACGGTCGGCGTCAAAAACCCCGTATTGCGCCAATCCGCCCTGGCCTGAGTATACCGCGACCCGGTCTCCGGGCTTCAGATGGCTGACCCCTGCGCCGACCGCGTCTACGACCCCCGCAACCTCAAGCCCCAATGTGAAAGGGGCCGCTGGCGTATCCTGATACGTGCCCTTCTGCATCAGAAGATCGGCAAAGTTCAGCCCGCAGGCGCGAATGGCCACGCGGATCTGGCCTTCGGCGGGTGCGGGCACGGGTATCTCGCGCAATTTGGCCTGCTCTCCGGCAGACTGGATCTGGTAGGCCAGCATCTCAAATCTCCATGTTGGCGCCATTGATCGGGGCCGCCCCTGACTTGTCAATCATTCCGGAAGGGAACGGCCCGGGCGTCGTTGTCGCACTGGCCAAATCGTGCACAACCGTAAACCTTCCTTCGGGCGCGCAGATTCAACCATCTTGAAAATTTTCCAAAAAGCGGCAATATTGCTTGTCAGTGCTGTTTCGGGGGGCACGTTCCGTATTAGAGAGTTTTTTACAAGCGTCTCGCTAGTGTGCGGTCATGGTTCAGTTAGCGTTTTCCCGGGCGGTTGTGTGTAACAGAGGAGAATACCAATGACCCATCACGTCGATGTCCATGTGGGCAAGCGCGTACGGCATCGCCGCTGGTTGATTGGCATGACGCAGCAGCAGCTGGCACAGCAGGTCGGTATCAAGTTCCAGCAGATCCAGAAATACGAAACCGGGGCCAACCGCATCAGCGCATCACGCCTGTGGGATATTGCCGAAGCTCTGGACGTTCCGGTCAGCTTTTTCTTTGAAGGTCTGGAGGACGCCCAGAAGGAAGACTCGGGCAAGAAATCGGTTCCTGCTGACCTGATGGGCGACAAGGAAGCGTTGGATCTGGTTCGGTCCTATTACGCGATCCCGGAAAACCAGCGCCGCCGCCTGTTTGAGCTTGCGCGCGTTCTCAGCGACGTGGCCTGAGACCGGGACTTGACTTCGCACAGGGCTAAGCGCACCAGTGGCGCATGACCAAAGCCTCTGCAAGTGACCTTGAAGTTGCCGAGAAAATGGCCGACGCGGCGCGTGCGGCCATTTTGCCGTATTTTCGCCAGTCGAATCTTGAAACCTCAAACAAGCTGCAAGGCGGGTATGACCCGGTGACCGTGGCTGATCGCGCAGCCGAGCAGGCCATGCGATCCGTTCTGGCCGAGCTGCGCCCCGACGACGGCATCTTGGGCGAAGAGTACGGTGCGGTCGAAGGCAAATCGGGGCGAACCTGGGTGTTGGACCCGATCGACGGCACCCGCGGTTTCGTCAGCGGCACACCGACATGGGGCGTTCTGATCGCGCTAGGCGACGATAGCGGGCCGATCATGGGGGTGATTGACCAACCCTATATCGGCGAACGGTTTGTGGGTCATGCAGACGGTGCGTTCATGACCGGTCCTCTGGGCAGAACGAGCTTGGCGACCCGCCGGACGGATGCCCTGCGGGACGCAATCCTGTTCACGACATTCCCCGAAGTTGGCACGACCGCCGAAGGAGACGCCTTTCGCGCCGTGGCCGGACAGGTGCAACTGACGCGCTACGGCATGGACTGCTACGCATACGCGCTGCTGGCGGCCGGGCAGGTCGACCTGGTGATTGAGGCTGGACTGAACGCGTATGACATTCAGGCACCGATCGCGGTGATCAAGGCGGCCGGTGGCGTCGTGACCGACTGGCAGGGCGGGCCGGCCCATCAGGGGGGGCGGGCACTGGCGGCTGCGAACCCAGAGATCCACGCCGCGGCCCTCGAGATTCTGCGCGACTTCTGACGACGGTTGCCGCTGCGGCCGCGATTGATTAGGGTCTATGCGCCGGTTCTTGCGCCCGTTTTCCACCGGCACACGCATTTCTGGCATGAGGCGGGCAGATGCAGGAGTGCGAGATGCCCGAAATCCTTCTTAGAAACGCCGATGCGATCCTGACCATGGACGACAACCGGCAAGAACTGGCCGGCGCCGATTTGCTGATCTGTGACGGGCAAATTGCCCGCATCGGCCAAGGTTTGACCACCGACGGAGAGGTGCATGACCTTGGCGGCTGTGTCGTGACGCCGGGGTTGGTCAATACCCACCACCATCTCTACCAGACACTGACCCGAGCTGTTCCCGCGGGCCAGGATGCGCTGCTGTTCGGCTGGCTGCAGACGCTCTATCCGATCTGGGCGCGGTTCGGTCCTGACGAAATGTTCACTTCGGCTCAGATCGGTCTGGCCGAGTTGGCCTTGTCGGGCTGTACGCTCAGTTCCGACCATCTGTACCTGTATCCGAATGGGTCACGCTTGGATGACACGATCGCGGCCGCTGCGGAGGTGGGGCTGCGGTTCCATCCGACCCGCGGCGCGATGAGCATCGGCGAAAGCGACGGCGGTCTGCCGCCCGATACGTTGGTCGAGGCCGAGGCCGACATCCTGAATGACATGATCCGTGTGGTCGACGCGTTCCATGACCCGTCCGAAGGCTCAATGTGCAGGGTTGGACTTGCGCCCTGTTCGCCCTTCTCGGTCAGTCGGGATCTGATGCGCGACGCCGCACTGCTGGCACGGGACAAGGGGGTCATGCTGCACACCCATCTGGCGGAAAACGACGAGGATATCCTGTATTCGGAATCCCAGTTCGGCTGTCGACCCGGCCAGTATGCCGAGGAACTTGGCTGGACCGGCCCCGATGTCTGGCACGCCCATTGCGTGAAGCTGGACGGGGCAGAGATCGACCTGTTCTCTCGGTCACGCACCGGGGTTGCGCACTGTCCCTGCTCGAATTGCCGTCTGGGCTCGGGGATCGCACCTGTGCGCGCGATGCGTGACAACGGGGTCAGGGTTGGCTTGGGTGTTGACGGTTCCGCAAGCAACGACAGCGGCAACCTGATGGCCGAGGCGCGGCAGGCGATGCTTCTGCAACGCGTGGCGAACGGTGCCGATGCCATGTCCGCGCGCGAAGCTCTGGAAATTGCGACGCGGGGTGGGGCGGACGTGCTGAACCGGCCGGACTGCGGCCGCCTGATGCCGGGCAAACGTGCCGATATCGCTGTTTGGGACACAAGGGGTGTGGAGTGCGCGGGCAGTTGGGACCCGGCTGCTCTGCTGCTGGCAGGTCCGGTGCACGTCAAACACCTGTTTGTCGAGGGGCGACAGGTCGTCCGGGACGGCAACATTGCTACATTTGACCTGCCGCGCGCGATCGAACGGCAGAACAGGTTGGCCCTCGCCTTGCAGGGCTGATCTGCCTTCAGGTCGAAACGCGCCGTCCGCCGATCCACACATCGGCGATGGCGCGGTCGTCGCCCATCATGATTGTCGGGAACACCGCCTCCCAAAGGGACTCGGCATTGGCTTCTCGCTGGGCAATCGCGGGGGTCGAGGCGAGGTCGAGCACGATCAGGTCCGCCTCCATTCCGGGGGCGATATTGCCGATGCGGTCGTCCATCCGCAGCGACCGGGCCGAGCCTGCGGTGCCCAGCCACAGCAGTTGCGCCGGGTGCAGCGGATGTCCGCGCAATTGGCCGATTTCATAGGCGGCCGCCATGGTCCGCAACATGGAAAAGCTGGACCCGCCGCCGGTGTCGGTTGCCAGGCCGATACGATGGCCATCCCGCATCAGCCCGTGCAAATCGAACAGACCCGAACCGATGAAAGTGTTCGAGGTGGGGCAATGGATCAGCGACGCATCGACCTCACGCAGGCGGTCTCGCTCGCGCGGTTCCAGGTGGATCACGTGGCCATAGAGGCCGTTCGCGCCGAGCAACCCGAACTTTTCGTAGGTGTCCAGGTAGTCACGCGCCTCGGGGAACAGCGACCGAACCCATTCGATTTCGTCCGTCTGCTCGCTGAGATGCGTCTGCAAGAGACAATCGGGGTGTTCCGCCCAAAGCGCGCCCATCGCCTCAAGCTGTTCTGGGGTCGAGGTCGGGGAAAACCGCGGCGTGATCGCATAGGCTATCCGGTCGACATCTTGCCACTTTTCGATCAGAGCCTTGGACTGGTCATAGGCTGCTTGAGCCGTGTCCCGAAGACCTTCGGGCGCGTTGCGGTCCATGCAGGTCTTGCCGGCCACGACACGCTGACCGCGCTCCTGGGCGGCCGTGAAAAAGGCATCGACGCTTTCGGGATGAATGGTGCAGAAACTGCACATGGTCGTGGTGCCGTGTGCGGCGGTCAGGTCAAGATACCGGTTCGAAATCTCGGCTGCGTAGGCTGCATCACCGAACTTCATCTCTTCTGGAAAGGTGTAGGTGTTCAGCCAATCAATCAGCCGTTTGCCCCAACTCGCGATCATCGCCGTCTGGGGATAGTGGACATGGGGGTCGACAAAACCAGCCAGGATCAGGTTTTCGCCATGGTGATGAATGGCGGCCTCGGGGTGCGCGGTTTGCAGGTCAACGGTACTTCCCAACTCCCGGATTTTCCCGCCCTCGATCAGAACGGCTTCGTGCAGCCGGACCGCCTGATCCGGTTGCGTTTCGAAGGGGGAGTGTTCGAAACTCAGTACGCGCCCTGTCAAAAGCGTCTTTTGCGCCATCCGCCTTGATCTCCGCCTTGGTGAATCCGGCTTGCAGCATAGGGATGTGAAAGATGCGGGTAAATCGCACCATTGTCATTGTTTTCCGGTAGCTGCTTCTTCTATTTAGGGGCCAATTCCCAGAACAAGGGGCAGCGCATGACGACCGGCACCGAAGACAACAGAACCGACCCCTCTCGCGATGATGACGTCTATGCGCTGGACCGGCGAACGGTTGCCGCAATCCTTTACGCCGTCGATGTCGAGGATCGCGAGAAGCTGATCGAGCTGATGGAGCCACTGCACGCGGCCGACATTGCCGACCTTCTGGAACAGATCAACCCCTACGACCGAGCGCGGCTGATCCGCCTGTATGACCGGGAATTTGACGGGGACATTCTGTCTGAACTGGACGAATCCGTTCGCGAAGAAGTCATTGGCGTTCTACGACCCGACGTTCTGGCCGAAGCCGTCCGTGAGATGGAAAGCGACGATGTCGTGGACCTTCTGGAGGATCTGGAGGAGCCGCAGCAGGAAGCGGTGCTGGAGGCCCTTGAGGCCTCGGAACGGATCGCGGCACTGCAGGCGCTGGCCTATCCCGAGAACTCCGCAGGCCGACTGATGCAGCGCGAGGTGGTCATGGCTCCCGATCATTGGACGGTCGGGCAGGCGATCGACTACATGCGCTCGCAGGACGATCTGCCCGAGCAGTTCTATCACGTTGTGCTGGTCGATCCACGGCTGAAGCCGGTGGCGCAGGTCATGTTGGGCAAGTTGATGGCCGCGCGGCGCGACACCAAGTTGCTGGACATCGCCGAGGACGAGTTTCACATCATCCCGGTCGATCAGGATGAAGAAGACGTTGCCTATGCTTTCAACCAGTACCACCTGATTTCCGCGCCGGTGGTGGACAGTGACAAACGGCTGGTCGGGGTAATCACGATAGACGACGCAATGGCCGTTCTGGATGAAGAGATCGAGGAAGACATGCTGCGACTGGCAGGTGTCAGTGATGACAGCTCGATTTCAGACAGTGTTGCAGCAACCAGTCGTCGCCGTTTGCCCTGGCTGACGGTCAACCTGTGCACCGCCATTTGTGCCTCGCTGGTGATTTCACAGTTCGAGGCGGCAATCGAGCAGATCGTGGCGCTGGCAATTCTGATGCCCATCGTTGCCTCGATGGGTGGTAACGCCGGAACTCAGTCTCTGACCGTTGCCGTACGTGCGTTGGCGACCCGCGACCTGACGGGCTCGAACGTGGCGCGAGTCATCCGCCGAGAATTGCTGGTGGGCATGTTGAACGGGCTGTGTTTCGCCATCGTTCTGGGGACGGTGGGGATGATGTGGTTCGAATCCCCGCTGCTGGGTGTCGTGATCGGTTCCGCCTTGGTCGTGAACATGATCATCGCCGGGTTCGCGGGTACGGTAGTACCGGTGGTGCTGGATCGCCTGGGTGTAGACCCGGCATTGGCCTCGGGAACCTTCGTTACGACGACGACGGATGTAATGGGGTTCTTCATCTTTCTAGGGCTTGCAAGCGTGGTGCTGCTGTGACCGATCTGACTGAAATCAAGGCCGCGGCGCGCAAGGCTGCCTTTGCCCGGCGCAAAGCGGCCTTCGACGCGGGGCCGCCGGCCGCCGCGGGCCGCCTGTCCGAGGTGCTGGCCGGATTTCGTGGCGTTCCGCTGTCTGGCTACATGCCGATCCGCACCGAAATCGACCCTCTGCCCGCCATGGCCGAGGCCGCAGCCTATGGTCCCGTGGGTGTTCCGGTCATCCAAGGCGCCGGACGGCCTCTGCGGTTTTCGCGCTGGACACCCGAAGGGCCGTTGAAAGATGGGCCATTTGGCGCCAAGGTGCCCGAGACGGACGACTATTTTGACCCTGAAATCCTGATCGTGCCCCTTGTGGCATTCGATCCGCAAGGCGGGCGATTGGGCTATGGGGGCGGGTTTTATGACCGCACGCTTGAAGGGCTGCGCGCCAAACGTCCCACATTGGCCATCGGTTTCGCCTTCGACGCGCAAGAGGCCGAAGCCTTGCCGCTGGAACCGACGGACCAGCCGTTGGACATGATCGTTACCGAGACCAGGGTCCTGACGTTTTAGGCTTCAGTTCTCAAAGTGGCTCCGCAGATAGTCCCAGGCATCAACCTCAGTTCCATCCTCAAGGATGCACACGCCGTATTCCGATCCATCGGTGTTCTTGCGGATCTGATATTCGCCGCCGTTTTCGATGCAGAAGGTCGCGGCCGGATTTGCCATTGTTGTCTTGGTCGTCGCGTGAGCAAAGCCGCCCGAGATAGCGAGAGAAACAGTTGCGGTCAGGACTATGCGTTTCATCGAAATCTCCGAGTGAAAAACCGGTTGCGTCAGAATTGCAGGTTTCCACCGGAATTCAACCCGCATGCGGCCCGCGAATTGCATCGTTCCGCCTTGTTATTGCCGTTTGCAGGGCCTAGGACCGCGATATGAGAATCTTGTTCCTGGGTGACGTCATGGGGCGCGCGGGCCGCGCCACCGTTCAGCAGCATCTGCCCCGTCTGCGCGACGAGTGGCGGCTGGATTTCGTGGTGGTCAACGGCGAGAATGCCTCGAACGGCATGGGGTTGACCGGCGATCATGCCAAGCTGCTGCTGGAGTCGGGCGCAGATTGTCTGACGTTGGGCGACCACGCTTTCGACCAGAAAGACATGCTGCAATTCATCGAACGCGAACCCCGGATCGTGCGCCCTGTGAATTTCGCCAAGGGTGCTCCCGGTCGCGGACATCGACTGTTCACCGCGCCGGGCGGACGCAAGGTGTTGGTGGTTCAGGTTCTGGGACAGGTGTTCATGAAACGACCGTTCGACGATCCGTTCGCGGCGGTGGAACCGATCCTGAAGTCCCACCCGCGGGGCGGTCAGGCGCAGGCCATCATCGTGGACATGCATTGCGAGGCGACTTCGGAGAAGATGGCCATGGGCCACTATTGCGACGGACGCGCCAGCCTCGTCGTGGGAACCCATACCCATGTCCCGACCGCCGATGCCCAGATCCTGCCCGGCGGCACCGCTTACCTGACCGATGCGGGCATGTGCGGCGACTATGACTCGGTGATCGGAATGGACAAGCAGGAGCCGATGCGCCGCTTCATCACGGGGATGCCCAAGGCTCGGTTCACCCCGGCCAATGGCGAAGCGACGCTTAGCGGCGTTTTCGTGGAAACTGATGACCGTGACGGGCAAGCCAAGACGATCAGCATGGTACGGGTTGGCGGGCGCCTGCAGCAGGCAGCACCGTGAATGCACGTCAGGCTTGCTCTGCGGCCTGCAATACGTGAAACTGACTCTCAGGCGCTTGGGCCGGGACAGGTTTCGGACAGAACACCACGAATGCAACTCCTTCAATTGTCAGATATGGGCAGCGCGATACTTGCGCTGGCGGTTGTTGCGGGCATGTTCATCATGTTCATGCGCGAGGTCTATCCGACCGAGGTCGTTGCCATAGGCGGCGTCTCGGTGATGCTGGTCACCGGCGTGCTTCCATACCAAAGCGCACTGGCGGTTTTGTCGAACCCGGCGCCCTGGACCATCGCGGCGATGTTCATCATCATGGGCGCGCTGGTCCGGACCGGTGCCTTGCACGCCTTTACAGCGACGGCGCAGAAACAGGCGCAGGTCAACCCGCGCATTGCCATCGGTCTGCTGATGGCATTTGTCGTCCTGGCCTCGGCGGTCGTCTCGAACACGCCCGTCGTCGTCGTGATGATCCCGGTGTTCATCCAGATTGCCCGCACGCTGAATATTCCAGCGTCGAAGCTGCTGATCCCGCTCAGCTATGCTGCGATTCTCGGCGGGACGCTGACCCTGATCGGAACTTCGACGAACCTGTTGGTCGATGGTGTGGCCCGGGCACAGGGTCTGCCGGCCTTCACGATTTTCGAGGTCACGCCTTTGGGCATCATTCTTGTCATCTACGGCATGATTTACCTGCGCTTCATCGCGCCGCGCCTTCTGCCTGAGCGTAACAGCATGGCAACCATGCTCAGCGATCGGTCGAAGATGAAATTCTTCACCGAAGCAGTCATTCCGCCCGACAGCAACCTGATCGGCCGTGAAGTGACCGGCGTGCAGCTGTTTAAACGTCCGGGCGTGCGGCTCATCGACGTGATCCGCGGCGACGAGTCGTTGCGGCGGAACCTGAAAGGGGTCGAACTGAAGGTCGGTGACCGCGTGGTGTTGCGCACGGAAATGACCGAGCTGCTTAGCCTGCAAAGCAACAAGGAACTCAAGCGCGTTGATCAGGTTTCGGCGGTCGAAACACGCACGGTTGAGGTTCTGATCACCCCCGGTTGTCGCATGGTCGGGCGCACGTTGGGCGCGTTGCGGCTGCGTCGTCGCTACGGGGTTTATGTCTTGGCCGTGCACCGGAGAAATCAGAATATCGGGGGGCAACTTGACGATCTGGTCGTCCGGGTCGGTGATACGCTGCTGCTCGAAGGCTCGCCGGCCGATATCAGCAAACTGGCTGCCGACATGGACATGGTCGACGTCACCCAGCCATCGGCCCGCGCCTTCCGGCGCGGTCATGCTCCGATCGCGATTGCCGCGCTGATTGGGATCGTGGTTTTGGCGGCGCTCGGCGTGGCTCCGATTTTCCTGCTGACGATTCTGGCGGTTGCAGTTGTGCTGCTGACGCGATGCATCGACGCGGACGAGGCGTTTTCCTTTGTCGAAGGCCGTCTGCTGGCGCTGATCTTTGCCATGCTGGCTATTGGGGCTGCGCTGGACAGCTCGGGTGCGGTCACCCTGATCGCCAACGCGATTGCTCCGTCCTTTGCTAACCTGCCGCCGTTCCTCATCGTTTGGGCGATCTATCTGCTGACCTCTGTGCTGACGGAACTGGTCTCGAACAACGCGGTGGCGGTTGTCGTGACGCCGATCGCCATCGGTCTGGCGCAGGCTGTGGGGGTGGATCCGCGGCCGCTGGTGGTTGCGGTGATGGTCGCGGCTTCGGCCTCGTTTGCAACGCCGATCGGGTATCAGACCAACATGATGGTCTACGGCCCCGGCGGGTACCGGTTCACGGACTTCATGAAGGTCGGGATTCCGCTGAACCTGACGGTTGGATTGCTGGCTTCGCTGATCATCCCCTTCCTCTGGCCGCTTTGATCTCCGGCACGAATTTGCCGCTTGGAACTGAAAAACCTTGTAAATCGCGCTGATGTCCCGATCTTTTGTGCTGGAAACTGGTGACAAAGGGATCGGACAATGCAAACCGCAAAAAGCCTGCTGGCAGGAACCGCGTTGTGGGCAGCCGTGTGGGGCGCCGCCCAGGCGGGGACCGTCGAGGGAACAGCCACATATCGCGAACGTATCGCGGTTCCGCCCGGGGCAACCCTGTTCGTCGAACTGCAGGACGTTTCACTGGCTGACGCGCCCGCCGTCACGCTGGCTGCGCAGCGCTATGCTTTGACGGGTGTGCCTGCCCAGTTCGAGCTGACTTATGACGACGCGTTGATTCAGGATCGGCACCGCTATGTGGTGCGGGCCTCGGTGCATCAGGACGGCAAACTGCTGTTCACCACCGATACCGCTTACCCGGTTCTGACCAACGACGCCGGAAACTCGGTCGATCTGGTCATGGTCAAGGTTCAGGAACGGGGTGCGGCGATGCTTGAGAACACGCAATGGACCGCAACCGAGGTGAACGGCGTTGCGCTGGACACGGAGAAACGCCCGCAGATTACCTTTGCCGAAGGCGGAGCCTTTGGGGGAACGGGCGGGTGCAACCGGTTCAGCGGACAGGCCGAGATATCGGGCAAGTCGATGTCCTTCCCCGACAACATGGCCGCCACCCTGATGGCCTGCCCGCCGCCGCTGGACGAGGTTGAGCGGGAATTCCTTGCTGCTCTGCCAAAGGTCGCAAGCTTTGTTCAGCGCGGGGACACTCTGGTTCTGCTCAATGCGGCAGGTGACCCGGTTTTGCAGTTCCGCCGCGACCAATAATGCCCAAGGGCCGTCAGGCGACGGCCCGCGACCGTCCCGCGTTGCGCCCCGAGAAGATGCAGCCGCCCAGGAACGTGCCCTCCAGCGCGTTGTAGCCGTGATAGCCCCCGCCTCCGAAGCCTGCGACCTCTCCGGCCGCGAACAGGCCCGGCACCACCTGGCCGTCCGCACCGATCATCTGACTGTCCAGATTGGTCTGCAAACCGCCCAGCGTCTTGCGGGTCAGCACATGCAGCTTGACCGCGATCAGCGGGCCGTTTTTCGGATCAAGGAACTTGTGCGGTTTGGCGGTGCGGATCAGCTTGTCGCCGCGATAGTTCCGCGCCGCCAGGATCGCCATCATCTGAGCATCTTTCGAGAACGGATTGTCCACCTGTGAGTCGCGGGCTTCGATCTGGGCGCGCAGATGCGCCTCGTCGATCAGGCCGCCGCCCAGATGGTTCATCCCGTTCACCAGTTCGGTAAGCGTGTTGGCGACAACGAAATCCTCGCCCTTTTCCTTGAACGCTTCGACCGGCGCGGTGGCCTTCGACCCCGAAAGGACCCGCTGACGGATGACCTCCTTCCAACTGCCCGAGGTGAAATCGGGGTTCTGTTCAGACCCGGACAGGGCGAATTCCTTCTTGATGACCTTCTGGGTCAGAACGAACCAACTGTATTCATAGCCGGTTTTGAGGATCTCGCGCAGGGTGCCCAGCGTGTCGAACCCGGGCAGGCAGGGGGGCTGCAGCCGGTTGCCGCGCGCATCGAACCACATGGAGCTGGGGCCGGGCAGGATGCGGATACCATGCGCGGGCCAGATCGGGTCCCAGTTGCGCACGCCTTCGGTGTAGTGCCACATGCGGTCGCCGTTGATCACGTGGCCGCCGGCCTTTTCACTGATCGCGATCATCCGACCATCCACGTGGAAGGGCACGCCCGCCACCATGTCCTTGGGCGGTTCGCCCAGGCGGTCGCGGGGCCAACTCTGGCGCACCATCTCGAAATTGCCACCGATCCCGCCCGAAGTGACGATGACCGACGGGGCATAGACCTCGAACTCGCCCACTTCGTCGCGGTTGGTCTTGCCGCCGCGCTGGGCCGCGTCATCGGCCAGAACCTCACCCGAGACGCCCTTGGCCTCGCCGTTCTGCATGATGATGTGGCTGACCTGATGGCGGAACTTCAACTGGATCAGGCCGGCGCTGACATGCTCGCGGACCCGGCGGATGAAATGCTCCAGCACGCCCGGACCGGTGCCCCAGGTGATGTGGAACCGCGGGACCGAGTTGCCGTGACCGTCGGCATAGGACCCGCCACGTTCCGCCCAGCCGACCACGGGAAACCAGCGCAGGCCCATCTCGTGCAGCCAGGGGCGCATCTCGCCGGCGGCGAATTCGACATAGGCCTCGGCCCATTTGCGGGGCCAGGCGTCCTCGTCCCGGTCGAACTGGGCGCTGCCCATCCAGTCGCGCAGGGCCAGGTCGCGGCTGTCGCGGATGCCCATGCGGCGCTGCTCGGGCGTGTCGACCATGAACAGGCCGCCCAGGCTCCAGAATGCCTGACCGCCCAGGAAATGCTCGGGTTCCTGGTCCAGCACGATCACCTTCTTGCCGCGGTCACCCAGTTCGGCCGCCGCGGCCAGCCCGGCCAGCCCGCCGCCCACGACGATCGCATCAGCAGTGTTTTCGGTCATGCTCTGTCCTTTCAGCGGTTGCGGTACCAGGCGATGAAGGGGATCGCGACGGCGTACATGGTGATCCCGTAGACGGCCGAGGGCAGGGCCAGCGGGCTGAAGCCGCTTTCGGTTCCGGTGATCAGGGCCGCCAGAGTGATGCCCAGGGTCGAGTTCTGGATGCCGGTTTCGATCGAGATTGTCTTGGCCTCATTCCACGACAGTTTCGCCGCCCGCGCCAGCCCCAATCCGATCAGCAGCAGCGCGAGGTTCAGCGAGATCAGCCCGGCGCCCATGATGCCCAGATTGTCGACGAAAAGCTGCCAGTTTCCAGCCAAAGCAGCGATCACGATCAGCACGAACAGGATGGTGGCCAGTTTCGAAAGGGGGCCGTCGATCCGGTTGGCAAAACCGGTTGCAAAGTGGCGCAGCCCAACGCCGATGGCGACGGGCAGCGTGGTGATCAGGAACATCGCCAGCGCCAGACCGCTGATCGACACTTCGGGCGCGTCCTCGGCCATGAAGTGGTCGATCGACCAGGCCGCCAGAACCGGCACCGTGACGATCGACAGCAGGCTGATCACCGCCGTCAGGCTGACCGACAGCGCCACATCGGCCTTCGCCAGCTTCGACAGAATGTTGCTGGTGACACCGCCCGGGCAAAAGCTGAGCAGCATGAACCCGACCGCAATCGCCGGCGGCAGCGCGAACATCTTGACTGTGATGAAGGCCGCGACCGGCAGGAGAACCACCTGGCAGACCGCGCCGATCGCAAATGGATAGCGCCGGCTGATCACGCGCCGGAAATCCGCCGCCTCAAGCCCGATACCCAAAGACAGCATGATGATGGCCAGCGAAACCGGCAGGCCCACGTTTATCAGAAGATCCAAAACAACCCCTCCCAAAGTCGTTTCGGTCCAACCTAAGCGCGCGGTCCCCGGTCAGGCAACCGCGCCGTTGGGTCACCCGAAGCGCTGGGCGAAACGGCGCAGGATTTCGCCGGGCTGCGTGACCTCGGCGGCATGGCAGCGTTCGATCAGCGGCTGGGCGTCCTCGGGGCGGAAATAGCCGTGGTTCTTGTAGATGTGGATGCGCTGTTCAAAGTCCTTGGCGTCGGCTTCGGGGTGGAACTGCGTGGCATAGACATTCTGGCCCCAGCGGATCATCTGGAACGGGCAGGGGTCTGACGCGACCAGATGCACGCAGCCCTCGGGCAGGGCCTGCACCGCCTCTTTGTGGCCGACGAAGGCATCGAATTCGGGCTCGAGACCGGCTGTCAGCGGGTCGCGGGCGCCATCCTCGGTCAGGTGGCAGCGCGACGGGCCGACCGGCTCGCCATAACGGTCCTTGCTGACCGGCGCGCCCAGATGCGCAGCCAATATGCCCAGGCCATAGCAGCAGCCCATGAAAGGATGATCGTGCGCCGTGATCTGCGGCATCAGCCCCATGATCGCGCCCTCGATCCGGGCATCCATCTGAGATTTGCTGGCCGGGTCGTCGCTGACGCAGCCCGGCCCGCCGCCGACGATCACGCCGGCATAGTCGGTCACGTCAAGACCTTCGGGCAGGGCCTCGCAATCCAGCCGGATGCGGTGGGTGCGCTCGGGCGTCAGCCCGGACCGATTCAGGATCGAGGCATATTCGGCGTCCGAGGCATCGGTCTCGGGGCGCAGCTGCAGGATCAGAAAGCGTTTCATGCGCTGCCCTTAGCGCGCGGTCCGGCGGTCACGCAAGCCCTCACAGCGGCCAGAACACGAGGATCGCCGGCACCGAAACCGCCACGATCAGAATTTCCAGGGGCAGGCCCATGCGCCAATAGTCGCCAAAATGATAGCCGCCGGGCCCCAGGACCAGAGTGTTGTTTTTGTGTCCGATCGGTGTGAGGAATGCCGCCGAGGCGGCCACCGCCACCGTCATCAGGAAGGGATCGGGCGAAACCTCGAGCGTGCGCGCCATCTGGATGCCCACCGGCGCGGCCACGATGGCGGTTGCGGTGTTGTTCAGCACGTCCGACAGCGTCATGGTCACGACCATCAAAACCGTCAGAATAGCCCAAGCCGGCAGGCCGTCGGTCAGTTGAACCAGCGCATTCGCGATCAGTTCCGTCCCGCCCGAGCTTTCCAACGCGCTGCCCAGCGGGATCATCGAGCCCAGCAGAACCACGACCGGCCACTCGATCTGATTGTAGATCTCGGAGATCGGGATGATCTTGGTCAGCACATAGGCGATAACCACAAGCCCCAGCGCGATGGGCAGGTAGATCAGCCCGATGCTGGCGGCCAGAACGGCAGCGGCGAACAAGCCGATGGCCAGCCATGCCTTGTCATTGGCGGTCACGTTCAGGCCGCGTTGGGCCAGAGGCAGGCAGCCCAGCCACTCGGTCACGTCCGCGCCTCGGTCGCGCGGGCACAGCAGAAGCAGAATGTCGCCCGGCTGCACCTCGGTCTTGCGGACCTGTTCGGTGATGCGCCGACCTTGGCGGGAAATGCCCATCAGGATCGTGTTCTGCCGCCAGGCCAGCCCCAACCCCTGTGCGGTACGACCCGCGATGCGGGCGCTTTCGGGTACGACGACTTCGATAACTTCCAACCCGTCGCCGGCAGCCGTTAGCAGCTCTTGCCGGCGGGCATCCGAGAAATCCAGGTTCAGCGCGGCGCGGAATTCATCCAGCGCCTCGGGGCTGGCTTCCAGCACCAGCGCGTCGCCTTCCTGAAGGATCGCGTTTGCCGCGCGGCCATAGCGGCGTTTGCCGTCCCGGATCAGGCCGATGATGGCGACGTCGGATTTCTCGGCCATCTCGTCCAACTCGGCGACGCGCTTGCCGATATGAGGCGACCCGGCCGGGACCGTCAGTTCAGCGATGTACTCCGCCAGCGTCTCCGAACTCTCGGTCTGTTCGCCGCGGTTTGGGATCAGCCGCCAGCCGATCAGGGCGACGAAGGCCAGACCTGCGATGGCCGCCAGCCCGCCAACTGGGGCGAAATCAAACATCTGGAACGGCTCGCCAAGGGTCTCCTGCCGGATTGACGCGATGATGATGTTGGGCGGTGTGCCGATCAATGTGGCCATGCCGCCCAGAATGGTGGCAAAGCTCAGCGGCATCAGCGACAGACCAACGGGGCGCCCGGCCTTGCGCGCGGTCTGAATATCGACAGGCATCAACAGCGCAAGCGCCGCCACGTTGTTCATGAAGGCGGACAGAACGGCTCCGATCCCGCCCATCAGAGCGATATGCGCACCCAGGCTCCGCGAGGCATCGACCAGCGTGCGGGTGATCAGGAACACCGCCCCCGACCGCACCAGCCCGGCCGAGACCACAAGCACCAGCGCCACGATGATCGTGGCCGGATGGCCGAACCCGGCAAAGGCTTTGTCAACCGGCACAACACCCAGTATCACGCCGACCATCAAGGCGGCAAACGCCACAAGGTCATAGCGGAACCGACCCCACAGCAGCAGACCGAATACGGTAATAAAGAGTGCAAAGAGAATGATCTGATCTGTCGTCATTGGGCCACCATAAACGCGCTGACTGCACGAGCAAGCGGGTGTCTTGATCCTTTGCCCCGCAAACGTCTATATGTGCGCCGAATACGCAATCACGATTACGAGGACGCAACATGGCAGGCCACTCAAAATGGGCCAACATCCAGCACCGCAAGGGGCGCCAGGACGCCGCGCGGTCCAAGCTGTTTTCCAAGCTGTCGAAAGAGATCACCGTGGCCGCCAAGATGGGCGACCCCGATCCCGACAAGAACCCGCGCTTGCGTCTGGCGGTCAAAGAGGCCAAGTCGAACTCGGTGCCGAAGGACGTGATCGAACGCGCGATCAAAAAATCCCAGGCGGGCGACGGTGAGGATTACGAGGAAATCCGGTACGAAGGCTATGGTCCCAACGGTGTGGCCGTGATCGTCGAGGCAATGACCGACAACCGCAACCGTACTGCGTCGAACGTGCGTTCGACCTTTTCCAAGAATGGCGGAAATCTGGGCGAGACCGGCTCGGTCGGGTTCATGTTCGACCGGAAGGGCGAAGTCATTTATCCCGCATCGGCGGGCGATGCCGACACGATCTTCGAGGCGGCCATCGAGGCGGGGGCAGAGGATGTGGAAAGCTCGGAAGACGGTCATATCATCTGGTGTGCGGATACTGACCTGAACGAAGTGTCCAGTGCGCTCGAGGCGGCTCTGGGTGAATCTGAATCCACCAAGCTGGTGTGGAAACCCACGACCACCACCGAACTGGGCCTTGAGGACATGCAGCGCCTGATGAAGCTGGTCGAAGCGCTTGAGGACGATGACGACGTTCAGCGCGTGACCACCAATTTCGAGGCTACCGACGAGGTGATGGCGCAACTCTAAGCGCCGCACTCGGTTGCATTAGGAGCCCGGCCGAACACGGCCGGGTTTCTTTTTTTTTTGCCTGCGTCGCAGTTGGTCCTTGGCGCATGTGGGTCCTGCGCATACCCTTAGGGTTGAACCGCGCAGAAAGGATCTGGCAGAGACCTTGCGACAGACAGGTCGGGGCCGGCACGACAGGACATGACAGGCAAATCCACGGAATTGGAGCGGCGAAATGTGCCGGTTCTGGCAAGCCAAAGCGTGCTGTCCCAGGTTGCGTGGACGATGGGCAGCCCTTCGATCGTCTTGCCGTTTCTGGCGGTCTCACTGGAAATGCCCATGTTTCTTGCCGGGGCGTTGGTTTCCGTACGTCAGGCAGGCAACATGATTTCGGACATGTTCTTTGCGATCCCTGTGTCCGCGAAACAGCAAAAGAAACGCTCCATTGCCCTGACCGAGGTCGCGATTGGTGCATGCCTCCTGGCAGCCATCGTGGTTGCGGCGATCGGGGGCTCGCCCATGGTGGCTGCGGCTTTCGTCCTAGCCTTCTTTGCAATCGGCATGATCGAAGAGGTCCAGGCGCTGATGTTCACTGACCTTTGGGGGGATCACCTGCGCTCGAAATCCCGGATCTGGATGAGCTATCTTCAACTGGGGGCAGGGGGGCTCGGGGCTATCGGCCTGACATTGACGCTGCATCATCTGACTTCGGACAACCCGCCATTCTCGCGTCACTCGACCGTGATCGCGGTATCTGCCGGGTTCTTTGTGCTGTCCGGACTATCCATTCTTGCCCTGGCCGAACTGTCGCGGTCGCAACCCCAGCCTCGAACCGGTCGCCGAGCGGCGGGGCAGTTCCTGTCGGACGCTCGAGCCATGTTCGAGTTCGCCTGGTTCCGGCGGTATCTGACCATGCGGCTGCCGCTGGTCGGGGTTTCTCTGTCGGTGCCGTTTTTTGCATTGATCGCAGCCGAGGCGCATCATGGATCGGCCAAGGGGCTGACGGCGTTGATCATTTCGTCGGCGACCGGCTATCTGGTCGCCGCGCCCCTGTGGCAGCTCGTGAACATGAAATCACACCGGGCGGTCATGGTGGCCGGATCGTTGATGGTGGGGGTGACAGGCGTCGTTCTGGTTGCGGTTCACTATTTGCATCTTGACCACGACGTTCACCTGCACGCGATTGCCCTGTTCGTGGCGACCGTCGCGACAACCGGCATCGGCAGTGCGCGCAAGCTGTATTTCATCGACACCGCGCCCAAGGAACAGCGGGTCAAGGCGTCAGCCGCGATCAAGAGCATTTGCAGGCTTGTGGCGATTGTCGGGTCGGCGGGATTGGCGGCGGTTGCGCATATGAACGAGGTCGCACTGGCCGTCGCTTTCCTCACGCTGTGCAGTTTCTGGTCCGCAATTGCATGCTATCGTCTGGTCACGCCGCAGCCGAAGGATGCGGAAGGCGTCACTTGAGCCATCGATCACAGCATGGTGTTACGGGTTTGCCAGCACTTGCGCCGCGACTTTCCGGACCGCTCGCGTCAACGGTGAAAGCGCCGGTGCAAGGATACGCCCGACTTGCCATGTCAGAGGCACATCCAGCGGGGTGTCGGGCACAAGCTCGCGCAGACGGCCATCCGCGATCGCGCTTTGGACCAGATGCGCGGGGTTCATCCCCCAACCCAAACCTGCTGCGGCGGCTGCTACGAACCCGTGAGACGAGGGCAGGAAGTGGGTCGGAGGAGACAGCCGGCTACCCGTTTGCGCATGGATCCAGGCTTTTTGCAGGGCATCCTTCCTGTTGAAGGTCAGGCAGGGTGCCCGTGACAGGCTCTGAGCATTCACTCCTCCCGGGAACCAACGAGCCATGAACTCGGGGCTTGCCGTCGGCAGGTATCTGAGCGTGCCGAGGGCAATGGAATCGCATCCCGGGACGGTTTGCCCGCCGACCGAGATGGCGGCGCTGACATCCCCGCGCCGCAGCCATTCAGCCGAGTGATCCTGATCGTCAATCACAAGGTCAAACAGCATATCATCAACGGCTGCCATCGCGTCTATGAACCAGGTGGACAGAACATCCGCCGGAACCGCGATCCTGACCCGGGTGGGGCCTGTGCCCTGTTCCAGCGAAAGCTCGCGATTGAGTTGCGCCTCAAGCAGGCCGATGTCTTCGGCATGGCGGGCAAGCCGCAAGCCAGCCGGGGTTCCGGTGCAGGGCGTGCCGCGGTGAATCAACGATACGCCGACCCGATCCTCCAGCGCTTTGATCCGTTGCGAAATCGCAGATGGCGTTACCGCCAGTTCCGCGGCGGCGGCGTCAAAGCTGCCATGCCGCAGAATAGCGGCCAACGCGGCCAAGTGATGTGGGTCCAAGTGCATTAGAGAATCTAATTATGGCTCATTATCTTTAATTTGATACATGCGTATCTGTCGCGTAGTCAACGGACCTGAACAGGAGGGTCCATGTCTACATCCGTCATCGCCGGCTTTGCGCTTGGCTTCAGTTTGATCCTGGCAATCGGCGCTCAGAACGCGTTTGTCCTCAGGCAGGGGCTCAGACGCGAGCATGTTTTTGTGTTGTGCCTGACATGCGCCGTGTCAGACGCCATTCTGATTGCCGCAGGTGTCGCGGGCTTCGGCAGCCTGGCAACTGCGGCGCCGTGGTTCGAGCCGATGATGCGATACGGCGGCGCGCTGTTCTTGACGTGGTACGGACTGCGCAGTCTGGCATCAGCCTGGCGCGGCGGCGCAGCGCTTGAGGTCGGAGAGGCGAAGCGTACAAGTCTGCGCGCGGCCTTGCTGACCGTTCTGGCCTTCACCTGGCTCAATCCGCATGTCTATCTGGACACGGTGGTGCTGATTGGCTCGATTTCGGCGCAGTATGAAGACCGGATGGGTTTCGCCATCGGCGCCATGTCCGCCAGTTTCGTTTTCTTCTTCTCTCTGGGATACGGGTCCAGGGTGCTGTCTCCCATTTTCGCCCGACCCAGGGCATGGCAGGTGCTGGATGTGCTGATCGGTATCGTCATGTTGGCGATCGCCTGGAAGCTGGTCGCAATGTAGAGGCTTGTTCGTCGCCGGGTTTCCGTGTTCAACCGAAGCCATGACAACGATCGCCACCCAATCCCGCCCGCTTGCCGGAATGTTCTGGATGTTCAGCGCTGGGCTGTCCTTTGTGGCGATGACAGCCTTGGTCAAATCTCTGGGTACCTCGATGGATCCGATTGAGGCTGCGTTCCTGCGGTATGCTTTGGGGCTGGTCTTTCTGCTGCCAGCCATGCGAGCGATCCTGACCACGCATTTGACCCGCCGGCATATCGCCTTGTTTGGACTGCGTGGGGCCATACACGCCGTCGGGGTCATGTTGTGGTTCTTTGCGATGACCCGTATCCCGCTGGCGGAAGTGACTGCGATGAACTATCTGACGCCGGTCTATGTGACATTGGGCGCCGCGCTTTTTCTGGGCGAGACGATGGCCTTTCGCCGTATCGCGGCCGTGCTTGTCGCCATCGTGGGCGCTGTAATCATTCTACGTCCCGGGTTCCGCGAGATTTCCGCCGGACATCTGGCGATGCTGGGCACCTCGCTGATGTTGGGGGGGTCGTACCTGCTGGCCAAAGCGATGGTGCAGGACGTGCGGCCTTCGGTCGTTGTGGCGCATCTGTCGATCTGGACGACGTTGTTTCTTATCCCTTTTGCGATCGCCGTCTGGACTCCGCCCAGCCTGCGCGACATCGGCGTGCTGTTCATGATCGCCAGTTTTGCAACGGCGGGGCACTATTTCATGACCTTGGCTTTGCAGGCTGCACCCGTCGCGGTGACCCAGCCGGTCACCTTCCTGCAGCTGATCTGGGCCACGCTTCTGGGTGCGCTTGTGTTCCAAGAGGGCATCGATATCTGGGTCGTCGCTGGGGGGACGCTGATCCTCGCAGCGGTCAGTTTCATAACCTGGCGCGAAGCCGTCCTGAACCGCAGTGGCTTGACCCCTCCAAGCCTTGCCCCCAAGCTGTAACCGCCCCGGAGCCCCCAAGGGCAACGTTATTGATTGACGAGTCAATAAAAAGCCCTTAGCGTTTGTTCTGTTGAGACTAGGTTTGGGGGCGGTTATGCCAAAACTCGGAATGGAGCCGATCCGGCGCGATGCGATCGTCAGGGCGACGATTGCCGAGTTGGGGTCCAAGAAGTCCCTGGATGTAACCGTCAGTCAGATCGCCAAACGCGCCGGCATGTCCAGCGCCCTCGCGCACCATTACTTCGGGGGGAAAGACCAGATCTTTCTGGCGGCGATGCGGCGCATCCTTGGCGATTTCGGCGCCGAAGCCCGAACCGAACTGAAGGCCGCGGCCCCGGACCAGCGCGCCCAGGCCATCATCCGCGCCTGTTTCGCGCCGTCCTGCTTTACCCCCGACGTGATCGCCGCGTGGATGACCTTTTACGTTCTGGCCCAGACCAACGATGACGCGCTGCGCCTGTGGCAGATCTATCAAGCGCGGATCCGGTCGAACCTGATCCACGCGTTGCGCCCTCTGATGAAGGACCCGGTCGAAGCGGCCGAGAACATGATCGCTCTGATCGACGGTCTGTACATCCGCGCCGCTTTGTCCGCGCCCGAGGAACCGCAACTGGCGGTTACCCACGCCATGCGCGTCCTGACGACCTTGCTCGAGGCCGAAAAATGACACGACCCAACATTCTGATCCTGATGGTGGATCAGCTCAACGGAACCCTCTTTCCCGACGGTCCCGCCGAGTGGCTGCACGCGCCCAACCTCAAGAAACTGGCGGCGCGGTCAACGCGGTTTGCCAATGCCTATACGGCCTCGCCGCTGTGTGCGCCGGGGCGGGCCAGCTTCATGTCGGGCCAGTTACCCTCGCGCACGGGCGTCTATGACAACGCGGCCGAGTTCCGCAGCGACATCCCCACCTATGCCCACCACCTGCGCCGCTCGGGTTATTACACCTGCCTGTCGGGCAAGATGCATTTCGTCGGCCCGGACCAGCTGCACGGGTTCGAAGACCGCCTGACCACCGACATCTACCCGGCCGATTTCGGCTGGACCCCGGATTACCGCAAACCGGGCGAGCGCATCGACTGGTGGTACCACAACATGGGCTCGGTTACCGGGGCAGGCGTGGCCGAGATCACCAACCAGATGGAGTATGACGACGAGGTCGCCTATCACGCCAAGGCCAAGCTGTATGATTTGGCCCGTGGCAAGGATGACCGCCCGTGGTGCGTGACCGTCAGCTTCACCCACCCGCATGACCCCTATGTTGCGCGGCGCAAATACTGGGACCTGTACGAGGATTGCGAGCACCTACTGCCCGAGGTCGGCGATCTGGGCTATGAAAACCAAGATCCACATTCCCAGCGCATCTTCGACGCCAATGACTGGCGCAGTTTCGACATCACCGAAGAAGACATCCGCCGCTCGCGCCGGGCCTATTTCGCCAACATCACCTATCTGGACGACAAGATCGGCGAGATCCTCGAAGTGCTGGAGTCCACCCGGCAGGAGGCGATCATCCTCTTCGTCTCGGACCACGGCGACATGCTGGGCGAGCGGGGCCTTTGGTTCAAGATGAACTTCTACGAAGGCTCGGCCCGGGTGCCGCTGATGATCTCGGCGCCGGGCCTGCCGACGGGCCGCATCGACACCCCGGTTTCAACGATAGACGTGACCCCGACGCTGGGTGAACTGGCGGGGGTGGACATGGCGGAGATCGCTCCGTGGACGGATGGCGAAAGCCTGGTGCCGCTGGCCAACGGCACCGAGCGCGCGGCGCCGGTTCTGATGGAATACGCGGCCGAGGCGTCTTATGCCCCGCTGGTGTCGATGCGCTATGGAAAGTGGAAATACAACCGCTGCGCGCTGGACCCCGATCAGCTGTTCGACCTCGAGGCCGACCCGCACGAGTTGGAGAACCTGGCCGACAAGCCCGAGCACGCCGGCACGCTGCAAACCCTGCGCGCCAAGTCCGAGGCGCGCTGGGATCTGGACCGGTTCGACGCCGAGGTGCGCGCCAGCCAGGCGCGGCGCTGGGTCGTGTACGAGGCGCTGCGGCAGGGCGGCTATTACCCGTGGGATTATCAGCCGCTGCAGCAAGCGTCTGAGCGCTACATGCGCAACCACATGAATCTGGACAACCTCGAGGAAAACCAGCGCTTCCCGCGCGGCGAATGACCTCTTTCACATTTTGAAGATACGCCCACCGGTGGCAACGCACGGGACATCCCGCGCCACCGGTCGGGGCCAATGGAGACACGACCATGGAAGCAGATTTCGTCATCGTCGGCGCCGGATCCGCCGGATGTGCGATGGCCTATCGTCTGAGCGAAGCGGGGGCCTCGGTTTTGGTGATCGAGCATGGCGGCACCGATGCAGGGCCGTTCATCCAGATGCCGGCGGCGCTGAGTTATCCGATGAACATGCCGATCTATGACTGGGGCTATCAGTCCGAGCCCGAACCCCACCTGAACAACCGGCGGCTGGCCTGCCCGCGCGGAAAGGTGATCGGAGGGTCGTCCTCGATCAATGGGATGGTCTATGTGCGCGGCCATGCGCGCGACTTTGACACCTGGGCCGATATGGGCGCGGATGGCTGGTCCTTTGCGGATGTTCTGCCCTATTTCAAACGGATGGAAAGCTGGCACGACGGCGGCCATGGTGGTGACCCCAAATGGCGCGGTACCAACGGCCCGCTGCATGTGTCGCGGGGGCCGCGCAAGAACCCTCTGTTCAAGGCCTTCGTCGAGGCCGGGCGGCAGGCCGGCTACGAGCTGACCGATGACTACAACGGCGAGAAACAGGAAGGCTTCGGCCCGATGGAGCAGACCGTCTGGAAAGGGCGGCGCTGGTCGGCGGCCAATGCCTATCTGAAGCCCGCGCTGAAACGCCCGAACTGCGATATCGTACGGGGCCTTGCCACGCGCGTGGTGATCGAGGAGGGCCGCGCAACCGGGGTCGAACTGATCCGTGGTGGCCGAACGCAGATCGTGCGCGCCCGGCGCGAGGTGGTGCTGGCGGCCTCGTCGATCAACTCGCCCAAGCTTCTGATGTTGTCGGGGATCGGACCCGCCGCGCATCTGGCCGAGCACGGCATCGACGTGGTCGCCGACCGGCCCGGCGTGGGCGCGAACCTGCAGGATCACCTGGAACTGTATATCCAGCAGGCCTCGCTGCAGCCGATCACGCTGTACAAATACTGGAACCTGTTCGGCAAGGGCCTGATCGGGGCGCAGTGGCTGTTCACCAAGACCGGCCTTGGCGCGTCGAACCAGTTTGAAAGCGCGGCGTTCATCCGGTCGAAGCCGGGGGTCGAGTACCCGGATATCCAGTACCACTTCCTGCCCATCGCTGTGCGCTATGACGGCAAGGCCGCAGCCGAGGGGCACGGCTTCCAGGCGCATGTGGGGCCGATGCGCTCCCCCTCGCGCGGGGCTGTGACGCTGCGCTCTGCCAAGCCCGAGGACGCGCCGGTGATCCGCTTCAACTACATGAGCACCGAGCAGGACTGGGAGGATTTCCGCACCTGCATCCGCCTGACCCGCGAGATTTTCGGCCAGGACGCGTTCAAGCCCTATGCTGGCAAGGAGATCCAGCCCGGAGCGGACGTGCAGACCGACGAAGAACTGAACGCGTTCATCGCCGAACATGCCGAGAGCGCCTACCATCCCTGCGGCACCTGCCGGATGGGGCGGGCGGACGATCCGAACGCGGTCGTCGACCCGCAGGGCCGAGTCATCGGGGTGGATGGGCTGCGCGTGGCGGACAGCTCGGTGTTTCCGCAGATCACCAACGGCAACCTGAACGCGCCGTCGATCATGGTGGGCGAAAAGATGTCGGATCATTTGCTGGGCAAAGACCCGCTGCCCCGGGCCAATGGCCGGCCATGGATTCACCCCAAATGGGCTGAGGCACAGCGTTGAAGGCATTGCCGGGGAGGGGAACGCGACCGCGAAGATAACATTCCCCTTTCAATTGATCCGAGTCAAAGTCAGCTTTGGTATTAGGGTCTAGCTGTAGTGCGAAACCAAACTGAAGGAGCGAGCAGGAATGTCCCATACCCCGCATGAACTGGCCGAGGAATTCCCGGACAAGGTTGAACTGATGAGCCAGCTCAAGCAGACCGATGCCCATTTCGCCCGGCTTGCGGACGAATATCACGAACTCAACCGTATGGTGCATCGGGCGGAAACCAATGTTGAGCCGATGGAAGACCTGGCCGAGGGCGAACTGCGCAAAAAGCGGGCCGCGCTCAAGGATCAGATCTGGTCGATCCTGAGCAAAGCGTGAACCAAAAAAGGGCGGGAACTGATCCTGCCCTTTTCCGTTTTTCAGCTCAGGTGACTTCGTAGGGCAGCGTGCCGCGCGTATGGGCGTCGATCTTCAGTCGGCGCTCCAGCGGTGGCACGGACCGTTGGTGGCAGGTCTGGCGTTCGCAGATGCGGCAGGAAATCCCGATCGGTTCGTAGGCGCTGGTGTTGTTGATGTCCAAATTGTCGGCATAGACCAGTGCTTCGGCGTGCCGGACCTCGCACCCGAGGGCGATGGCATAGCGGCGCACTGGCGCACCGAAGGACCCGCCAGACTTTGAAACGTCGCGCGCGATTGAGATATAACGAACCCCGTCGGGTGTTTCTGCCAATTGCAGCAGGAAATGACCAGGCGTTTCAAAGGCCCGGTGCACGTTCCAAAGCGGACAGGCCCCGCCGAACCGCGCAAATTGCAGCCGTGTGGCCGAATGGCGTTTGGTGATCGTGCCCGCCTGATCGACCCGCACAAAGAAGAACGGGATGCCCTTGGCGCCCGGTCGCTGCAGCGTGGACAACCGGTGGGCGACTTGTTCGATCGAAGCGCCGAACCGGTTGCTCAGCAATTCAAGATCGTGCCGGTCTTCCTGCGCTGCTGACAGAAAGGCGGTGTAGGGCATCAGTGACGCGCCAGCGAAGTAGTTTGCGAGGCCGATCTTGGCGATCGAGCGGGCTTCGTCGCTTTGAAACTTGGCAAAGTCCAGCGTGGCCTCGAGCAGTTTGTCCTGGCTGATCAGCGCGACCTGCAGCAGCAGTTGAAACACTTGGGTCTGCGGCGCTGCGCGCGAAGACAGGCGCAATGTTTTTGTAGCGTTGTCATAGCTGCGCAGGGCCGGAATGTCTTCGAACATCACCTGAACCCCGCGTTCCTTCAGGCTGTCCAGTGCTGCCTGTCGGATGCCTCCCGGTCCTTCGGCGCGGGCGGCGAACCGTTCAGCGGCTCGATCGACCGCGTCAATGTAGTTGTCGCAATAGTGAAAGAAATCGCGAACCTCTTCCCACGGGCTGGCCTGGATGCGGGCATCCTCGCGTCCGAGGGCCTCGTCCAGCGAGGCGAGCCTCTCATGGGTCTGGCGGTAGGCTTTGTGCAGCTCGATGAAGGACCGCGCCAATGCGGGGGCATTGGACGCCGTTAGCCGCAGGTCCGCCAGAGGGGGGATGGCATCCGCGAAGACAGGATCGGCCAACGCCTCGCGCATGTCCGAGACCAGACGCTCGCTATCGCCGGTGCTCAGCTCGGTTACATCCATGCCGAATTCCTGCGCCAGCGCCAGAACAACCGTGGTCGAGATCGGCCGGTTGTTGTTCTCCATCTGGTTCAGATAGGGCAGGGAAACACCCAGCTTTGCGGCAAATTCCTTTTGCGTCAGCGTCAGACGCGTCCGCATTTCGCGCAGCTTTGCACCGGCGTAGAGTTTCTGAGTGGCCATCGGGTTTTCTTTGCAGTTATTCCGCCTGCGCAGGCTAACTTTGCAAAGTCCCGGGTGCAAGGTGGCTAGATGCCGAGTTGACGTTCCCGCCAGATCACGCTGCTGATCGCGACTATGGCCAGGACCGATGTGGCCAACATCAACCACAACAGCGGCATGGCGCCGGTTTCATTGGTCAGCATTGCACCGGCTAGGGCGCTGAGAGCTGCGCCGCCGCCCAGCATGATCGCGCCGCTTAGCCCGGATGCGGTCGCAGCCAGATGTGGTCGCACGGACAGCGATCCGGCGGTTGCATTCGGGATCGACATGCCGTTGCCCAAGCCGACGAATGTCATGAACCCGAAAAAGCTGAGCGCCGAGCCCCAACCCGCCAGAAACAGAACCGCGGACAACGCGACGCCGATTGCGTTCAGCCAGCAGCCCCAGCGCACCATCCGGTTGACGCCATAACGCACCGAGTACCGGCCGCTGATGAAGTTTCCGAAGAAGTAACCGACGGCAGGGGCGCCGAAATAGATTCCGACTTCGGCGGCGGTTAGGCCAAAGATCTCGGTGCCGATGAAAGGCGCGCCACCCAGATAGGCGAAGAACGCGCCAGACGACAACGCGGATGACAGCGAATACCCCCAGAATCGCGGAGAGGTCAGCAGTTCGGGATACTCCCGAAACTGTTGGATCAGGGTTTTGCCGCTCTTGGCCGAGGTTTCTCCGAAGTCATGATAGGTCAGCGCCAGCGCGAAGGCGGCCAGTCCGAAAGGCAGCCAGAAATTGGCCTTCCAGCCAAAGCTTTCCTCCAGAATACCCCCGATGGCCGGTCCGATCATCGGCACGACGGCCATGCCCATGGTGACATAACCGATCATGGATGCGGCCTGATCCTGGTCATACATGTCGCGCACCGCTGCGCGGCTGAGGACGATCCCCACGACGATAACGGCCTGCCCCATGCGAAAGGCAAGAAATGTCTCGACGTTTGGGGCGTAGATGCACCCCAGCGTTGCCAGCAGAAACAGCACCAGCCCCCACAGCAGCACCGGCCGCCGCCCGGCCTTGTCGGCGATCGGACCGATCAGGATCTGCAGAACGGCGTTGATCAGCAGATACAACGCAATCGACAGCTGCATGACCTTGTAGTCGGCCTCAAAATAGGCTGCCATGAAAGGCAGGCTGGGAAGGAACAGGTTCATGCTGAGCGCCGACAGTCCCGACAGCAGGACAAGCGTTAGCAGCTTGGGTGGAGAGCGGTGCGTAGACGTGGAACTGAACTGCATGGTTCACTCATAATTCCGGTATTCGGGAAAGGCCATGCCGATGCACAAACATTAACTGATTTGCAATTCTCAGAAATGTAATTGCCAAAAATTTGCAAATTTGCCGAAAAGGCCTTTGGGTGATGCGGAGCAATCTATATTGTCGCGACAAATTTGACAGGGGAAAATCGTGATGAAGGACATCCTTGCCGAGCTTGAGAACCGCCGTGAGGACGCGCGCCTGGGTGGCGGGCAAAAACGGATCGATGCGCAACATGCGCGGGGCAAGCTGACGGCGCGCGAGCGGATCGAGCTTCTGGTCGATGAGGGCAGCTTTGAAGAGTTCGACATGTTCGTGACCCATCGCTGCACCGATTTCGGCATGGAAAAACAAAAACCTGCGGGCGACGGTGTAGTGACCGGCTGGGGCACGATCAATGGCCGCATGGTCTATGTGTTCAGCCAGGACTTTACCGTGTTTGGCGGTTCTCTGTCGGAAACCCATGCACAGAAGATCTGCAAGATCATGGATATGGCCATGCAGAACGGCGCGCCTGTAATCGGCATCAACGACTCGGGTGGTGCGCGAATCCAGGAAGGCGTTGCCTCGCTGGCGGGCTATGCCGAGGTGTTCCAGCGCAACATCATGGCCTCGGGTGTGGTGCCGCAGATTTCGGTGATCATGGGCCCGTGTGCCGGTGGCGCAGTCTACAGCCCGGCGATGACCGACTTCATTTTCATGGTCAAAGACACTTCTTATATGTTCGTGACTGGCCCCGACGTGGTGAAGACCGTCACCAACGAGGTCGTCACCGCCGAGGAGCTGGGCGGGGCGTCGACCCATACCAAAAAGTCCAGTGTGGCTGATGGCGCTTTCGAAAACGATGTCGAGGCGCTGGCCGAGGTGCGGCGGCTGGTCGACTTCCTGCCGCTCAACAACCGGGAAAAGCCGCCCGTGCGCCCGTTCTTTGACGAGCCGGGGCGGATCGAGACTTCTCTGGACACGCTGGTCCCGGAAAACCCCAACACCCCCTACGACATGAAGGAACTGATCACCAAGGTAGCCGATGAGGGTGATTTCTACGAAATCCAGGAGGATTTCGCGAAGAACATCATCACTGGCTTCATCCGACTTGAGGGGCAGACCGTCGGCGTGGTGGCAAACCAGCCGATGGTTCTGGCGGGGTGTCTGGACATTGACAGCAGCCGCAAGGCCGCACGGTTTGTTCGGTTCTGCGACTGCTTTGAGATTCCGATCCTAACCCTGGTGGATGTTCCCGGCTTTTTGCCCGGCACCAGTCAGGAATACGGCGGTGTTATCAAACATGGCGCCAAACTGTTGTTTGCCTATGGCGAAGCGACTGTGCCCAAGGTGACCGTGATCACCCGCAAGGCTTACGGCGGCGCCTATGACGTCATGGCGTCAAAGCACCTGCGCGGTGATTTCAACTATGCCTGGCCAACCGCCGAAATCGCGGTGATGGGCGCGAAGGGTGCAACCGAAATCATCCACCGCGCCGATCTGGGAGACCCGGGCAAGATCGCGAAGCACACTCAGGACTATGAGGATCGGTTCGCCAACCCGTTTGTTGCCGCCGAACGCGGCTTCATCGACGAGGTGATCATGCCGCACTCGACGCGCCGCCGTGTGTCGCGGGCCTTTGCCAGCCTGCGCAACAAGCAGCTGAAGAACCCTTGGAAGAAACACGACAACATTCCGCTGTAATCCGCCGGGGCGCTTTGCCCCGGTTCGATCCACGAATGTTCCCGATTGACCGCTGACACAAAACCGTTTCATGATCCCAGCCACCAGATACGGAACAGCGCAGGAGATGATCCTGGCGCCTGCGACCCCGGAAGGAGGAGCCTGCCTATGGCGGGTCCGGGGTCGCGCTCTTGTTCTGGCTTTAATGTGTTTTGGATCGCCCGGTATCGCGCAGGACGGGAACCTGTTGCCGGTTCCATCCGGCCAGCCGGTGACACTTGAGGATGTTCTGGTCGATACCAACCCGGGCGAACTCTGGCTGCGGTTTCGGTTTGTCGCGCCCAAGATCGGCGATGAGGTGGGTGGTATCGGCTATGACGTGGCCGCGACCGACATGGAGCACCTGTGTCAGACTCTGGCCATTCCTTATGTCGAGCACCATCAACTCAGCCCGGCGCGGGTCGTGATCTCGCTGTCCGACCGCCCGGTGGAATTCGGCAACTCGTCTCCGGACGCGACGCAGTATTTTGAAGCCTACCGGTTGGACCAATCCGCATGTATCTGGGAGGGACTCTGAACATGATTTCCCGATCTCATGTCGTCGGAGCATTCCGAGAAACTGATGCGGCTTTGGAGATACGCATGACACATTCATCCCTGCGCGGGTGCCCGTCGCGGACCGGTTTTTTGAACGAGGTGCCGGCATGTTGAAGCACCGTGGATTCCCGGGACGGCTGCCGGGAACCGATTTCCAGTTCACGATCCGCCGGGCCAACCCCAAGGGCGTGACGCCATTGACCCGCCGTGAACGCTTTCGGGACCGAAAAGCCGCGGACAAGCGTGCCGATACGGCATTCCTCGAAGCTTTGTGGGAGCATTTCGGTGACCGGCCGTTTGAACGCGGAAATTTGGACGCTGGTCGCCTCAGCTGGCTGTTTGGGCGCGAGGTCGTGCCGGCCGAGGATCCGTTCGATCCGGCCAGCTATGATGCGTGGCTGATGATCGACGTTGAGACCGCGCGGCAATCCTTCCCCGATATCTTCGGTGAGGAGGCATAGTTCGGCATGAGCCTTCAGCCAAATATCATGGGTTCATCTGCTTGGAGCGCGATCCGGCGGCGACCGGATATGCGGTCCAGTCGGCGCCCAGTGATGGCTGAAGTCTGTGCCGGAACCCGTTGCAAACCGGGCTCTTTCGGCACGAACCTGCGCGCCGTTTCCGGGAATGGGCAATTTCCAGCCGGAATTTCCGGCAGTGCAATTGATCCGTTGGCGGCCGCATTTTTGCTGTGCAAGGTGAACGGGCCGTGCGGCTCGACTTTGCCTGCGCCGCACATGCACCTACTATTCCGTACCCCTTCCTTCCGCGGGCAGGACCGTGTTTCCAACACAGACCTGCCCGCGCTTTTCTTTGCCCGAACTGCGGACCCAAGGCGGCAAAAACCTGCGCAAAGCCCTGTTTCACCCCGTTTGATATTGAATAACAAAGCCCGATTCAGGCATTTGCTGTTCAATTCGACAAGAAACCAAAAGGGGCAGTATACATGCGAATCTCACGAGTTTTCCTTGCGCTCGCAACCTGTGGCGGGTTGGCAGCCTGCGGCGATTCAACCGGGGAACAGGCGCTGCTTGGCGGCGGTGTCGGGGCTGTCGGGGCTGCGGTTCTCAGCGCGGACCCGATCCTTGGGGCTGCGGTCGGCGCAGCCGGCAACGTGCTATATTGCAAGACGCAAAACAACTGTAACTGATACCGGTTTTCCGGGGCGCGCGCCGTCCCGGTCATCACTTGACGGAACGCCGTTGCGGGGCATCAGCCCGGCAGCGGCGTTTTCGTTTGTCCAGAACACAAAGACAGAGGACGTTCCATGTTCAACAAGATCCTGATCGCCAACCGAGGCGAGATTGCCTGCCGGGTCATCAAGACCGCTCGGAAAATGGGAATCGGTACTGTCGCCATCTACTCGGATGCCGACAAGCACGCGTTGCATGTGGAAATGGCCGACGAGGCTGTTCACATCGGCCCCCCGCCGGCGAACCAGTCCTATATCGTGATCGACAAGGTGATGGACGCCATCCGCCAGACGGGCGCGCAGGCGGTGCATCCGGGCTATGGCTTCCTGTCCGAAAACGCGAAATTCGCCGAAGCGCTTGAGGCCGAAGGCGTCGTGTTCGTGGGCCCCCCGAAAGGGGCGATCGAAGCCATGGGTGACAAGATCACCTCGAAGAAGATCGCGCAGGAGGCCGATGTCAGCACCGTTCCCGGATACATGGGCCTGATCGAGGATGCGGACGAGGCGGTGAAGATCAGCCAGCAGATCGGCTATCCGGTGATGATCAAGGCCAGCGCCGGCGGGGGCGGCAAAGGCATGCGCATCGCCTGGAACGACGAGGAGGCGCGCGAGGGTTTTCAAAGCTCGAAGAACGAGGCAGCGAATTCGTTCGGGGATGACCGGATCTTCATCGAGAAATTCGTGACGCAACCGCGCCACATCGAGATTCAGGTTCTGTGCGACACGCATGGCAACGGCATCTACCTCGGCGAGCGTGAATGCTCGATCCAGCGCCGCAACCAGAAAGTGGTGGAAGAGGCCCCGTCGCCCTTCCTCGACGAGGCGACCCGCCGCGCGATGGGCGAACAGGCCGTGGCGCTTGCCAAGGCCGTGGGGTACGCCAGCGCGGGCACGGTGGAATTCATCGTGGATGGCGACAAGAATTTCTACTTCCTGGAAATGAACACCCGCCTGCAGGTGGAACACCCGGTGACCGAGCTGATCACCGGTGTCGATCTGGTCGAACAGATGATCCGCGTCGCCGCAGGCGAGCCTCTGTCGATCACCCAGGACGACGTCAAGCTGACCGGCTGGGCGATCGAGAACCGGCTGTATGCCGAGGATCCTTATCGCAACTTCCTGCCCTCAATCGGGCGGCTGACCCGCTATCGTCCGCCGCAGGAGGTGGCCGCGGGGCCGCTGCTGGAAAACGGCAAATGGCAGGGCGATGCGCCCAGTGGCGAGACAGCTGTGCGCAACGATACCGGCGTCTATGAAGGCGGCGAGATCAGCATGTATTATGACCCGATGATCGCCAAGCTGTGCACCTGGGCGCCGACCCGCGAGCAAGCGATCGAGGCGATGCGCGTGGCGCTGGACAGTTTCGAGGTCGAAGGCATCGGCCACAACCTGCCGTTCCTGTCGGCGGTGATGGATCATCCGAAATTCGTCAGTGGTGATATGACCACCGCCTTCATCGCCGAGGAATATCCCGATGGGTTCAACGGTGTCGAACTGCCCGAAGGCGACCTGCGCCGCATCGCGGCCTCGTGCGCTGCGATGCACCGGGTGGCCGAGATCCGTCGCACCCGTGTGTCGGGCCGGATGGACAATCACGAGCGAAAAGTCGGCAAGCGTTGGGTGGTCACGCTGCAGGGGCAGGAATATGCGGTGCAGGTGAATGCAGACCGCGACGGTGCCACGGTCAAGTTCGAGGACGGATCCGCCCTGCGCGTCAGCTCGGACTGGACGCCAGGTGACCAGTTGGCGGTTCTGGACGTGGACGGTAGCCCGCTTGTGCTGAAGGTCGGCAAGATCTCGGGCGGGTTCCGCATCCGTAACCGGGGGGCGGATATGAAGGTGCATGTGCGCCGGCCGCGCGCTGCCGAACTGGCCAAGCTGATGCCCGAGAAACTGCCGCCAGACACCTCGAAGATGCTGCTGTGCCCGATGCCGGGCCTGATCGTGAAGATCGATGTCGAGGTCGGCCAAGAGGTGCAGGAAGGTCAGGCGCTGTGCACGGTCGAGGCGATGAAGATGGAGAACATCCTGCGCGCCGAGCGCCGAGGCGTTGTCTCCAAGATCAACGCCGGTCCGGGCGACAGCCTGGCCGTCGATGACGTGATCATGGAGTTCGAATAACGCCCATGTGTGCCTGCCCGGAAAATGTGGGTTTTGCCCGTTCGGCCGCCATCTGCACCGTCGGTGCGGATGAGGCGGGCGTGGCAGACCCCCTCCGCCGGGCGGATTGCGGTCGTCAGCGCCGCTCGCGGACTTCGCGCTCGCGCAGGGGGGTCTTGTCGATGGAGCGGCTGATCTCGCGCACGCTCCACGGCGTGGGCTTGCGCAGCTTCACCACACCGTCCTTGTCGACGAAGACCATCGCGAACCCGCGCGGGCGCAGTTGCGTCCGGATCGGGGAGCGCGCCGAAGGGTCGGTGTCGGTCAGAACGATGACGTCCCGGTCACGCATCATGTCTTCGCCCTCCAGCAACATGTCGATCTGTTGCTGGAATCTGGGGTCGGCTGGCGTATCGGCGAACACCACTATGGGGCGGTGTGTCCACAGAAACTCGTTCAGATCGCTGTCTCCGGCTGGCCGGATATACGCGGTTTCATCCGGGGCCGCACCGTCGGCGGCGACGGCGGCCACAGGCAAAAAAGCTGACAAAACAAGGGCAAGCGTGCGGGTCATGTGGTCTCCTGTTCCTTTGAATATAGACCCAGTTGCCGCGAATGCGACCGGCGAAATGCGTGCGACTATCAAAAAAATGAATGATCGGATCTGCCGTGCGTCTGGTCGGCCCCTTCATACACATACCCAGCCCCTCGGCGTGCCATGCGGGCCCGCGACGGGAACAGACAAGAGGATTACGCTATGACCAACACGAAGGATTGGCGCGCCCTGGCCGAAAAGGAGCTGCGTGGGCGCCCTGTCGAAGACCTCTCCAAGACGACGCTGGAGGGGATCGAGGTCAAGCCGCTTTACACGCAGGACGACATCGAGAACCTGCCGCATATCGGGTCGTTGCCCGGCTTCGGGCCTTTCACACGCGGTGTGAAGGCAACCATGTATGCAGGGCGTCCGTGGACCATCCGCCAGTATGCGGGGTTTTCCACGGCTGAAGAATCGAATGCCTTCTACCGCCGCAACCTTGCGGCCGGTCAGCAGGGCGTTTCGGTCGCGTTCGATCTGGCCACGCACCGCGGCTATGACAGCGACCACCCGCGCGTGGTGGGTGATGTGGGTAAGGCCGGTGTGGCCATCGACAGCGTCGAGGACATGAAGATCCTGTTCGACGGCATCCCGCTGGATCAGGTCTCGGTCTCGATGACGATGAACGGCGCGGTGATTCCGATCCTGGCCAATTTCATCGTCACCGGCGAAGAGCAGGGCCACGACAAATCGGTTCTTGCGGGTACCATTCAGAACGACATTCTGAAGGAATTCATGGTCCGCAACACCTATATCTACCCGCCTGAGCCTTCCATGCGGATCATCTCGGACATCATCGAATATACCTCGAACGAGATGCCCAAGTTCAACTCGATCTCGATCTCGGGCTACCACATGCAAGAGGCCGGGGCGAACCTGGTGCAGGAGCTGGCCTATACCCTGGCCGACGGGCGCGAATATGTGCGCGCAGCCATCGACGCGGGAATGGACGTGGACAAGTTCGCTGGCCGTCTGTCGTTCTTCTTTGCCATAGGTATGAACTTTTTCATGGAGATCGCCAAGCTGCGCGCCGCGCGTACGCTGTGGCACCGGGTGATGACCGAATTCGGGGCCAAGTCGGACCGCTCGAAGATGCTGCGCACCCACTGCCAGACTTCGGGCGTGTCGTTGCAGGAACAGGACCCCTACAACAACGTGATCCGGACCGCATACGAGGCGATGAGCGCGGTGCTGGGCGGTACACAGTCGCTGCATACCAACGCGCTGGACGAGGCGATTGCTCTGCCCACCGATTTCTCGGCCCGAATTGCGCGGAATACACAGTTGGTGTTGCAGGAAGAAACCGGCGTTACCGATGTGGTCGATCCGTTGGCCGGCTCCTACTATGTGGAAAGCCTGACCAATGAGCTGGTCGAAAAAGCCTGGGCCCTGATGGAAGAGGTCGAGGAGATGGGCGGCATGACCAAGGCGGTTGCCAGCGGCATGCCCAAGCTGCGGATCGAGGAAAGCGCCGCGCGCCGTCAGGCCATGATCGACCGTGGCGAAGAAGTAATCGTCGGCGTCAACAAGTACCGCAAGGACAAGGAAGACCCGATCGAGATCCTCGAGGTCGACAACCAGGCCGTCCGCGAGGCGCAGATCGCCCGGCTGGAACGCATCCGCGCGACCCGGGACGAGGCCGCCTGTCAGGCTGCGTTGGACGAACTGACCCGGCGCGCGAAAGAGGGGGGCAACCTGCTGGAAGCCGCGGTCGAGGCCGCGCGTGCCCGCGCAACCGTAGGAGAGATCAGCATGGCAATGGAAAAGGAATTCGGCCGTCATCGGGCCGAAGTGAAAACGCTGGCTGGTGTCTATGGCGCGGCCTATGAAGGTGACGAGGGCTTTGCCGCCATCCAGAAATCGATCGAGGAATTCGCCGAGGAAGAAGGCCGCCGCCCGCGTCTTCTGGTGGTCAAGATGGGCCAGGACGGTCACGACCGCGGGGCCAAGGTGATCGCCACCGCCTTCGCCGATATCGGTTTCGACGTGGACGTGGGGCCGCTGTTCCAGACCCCGGCCGAAGCCGCGCAGGACGCGATCGACAATGACGTGCATGTGGTTGGCATTTCCAGCCAGGCGGCGGGCCACAAGACGCTGGCACCGCAATTGGTGGAAGAACTGAAGAAGGCGGGCGCCGAGGATATCATCGTGATTTGTGGTGGCGTCATCCCCCAGCAGGATTATCAGTTCTTGTATGATCACGGGGTCAAGGCCATCTTCGGGCCGGGGACCAACATCCCCGAGGCGGCGCAGGACATTCTGCGCCTGATCCGCGAGGCGCGCGCCTGAGCTGTGACTTTTGGGGGCTTTCTGCCCCCTTGTGCGCGATGCCTGTGGCCTCGGGCATCGCCCGCGGGGATGTTTGGTGTCAGATGAAGTGCCCAAGTCGGACTTTTCATGGTATCCGATGGCATGAGGTCGGTTTTGGACGCTGGAGGCGGAATTATGGAGCTTGATCATCTGGCGGTGGCCGCGTCGACCTTGGACGAGGCGGTCGCGCATGTAGAGCAGGCCTTGGGTATTCCGATGGTGCCCGGTGGCACACATGGAAAATTCGGCACCTACAACAAGCTTCTTGGGCTGGACGAGGGCCTGTATCTTGAAGCGATCGCGATTGACCCGGACGCTGCCGATCCTGGGCGGCCACGTTGGTTTGATCTTGATCGTTTCTCGGGGCCGCCGAGGCTCAGCAACTGGGTCTGCCAGGTTTCGGATCTGCAGGCCTATGTCGATGGATTCTCAATCGACATAGGCGATATCCATGAACTTGATCGTGGTGCCTTGCGGTGGAGGATGGCGGTGCCGGGATCGGGGCGTTTGCCGTTCGACAACCTGTTTCCCGCCTTAATTCAATGGCAAGGTGACTTGCATCCGGCTGGCATGCTGCGGGCCAGTGGCTGCCACCTGCGGCGGCTGGTGGTCTTTCACCCGGACGCGCTGGATTTGGCGCAATTGCTCGGCCCGCTCGACAGGGTAGTTTTTGATTCCGGGCCTGCGGCTCTGCGGGCTGAATTTGAAACGCCGCACGGACCGCGGGTACTGGAATGATCATTCGCCCGGCTCTGCCCCGGGATGCGGCTGAAATTGCGGAGATCACCAATTCGATCATCCGCGAGACGCTGATCACGTTTACCACGACCGAGCGAAGCCCCGAAGAAATCGCGCGGGATATCGACGAGCGAGGGCTGGCGTTCCAAGTTGCCGAGCTTGACGGCCGTGTCGTGGGATATGCGACTTACGGCGGTTTTCGCTCGGGTCCCGGATATGCGCACAGCCGGGAACACACCATCCTGCTGGCTTCTGAAGGCCGGGGGCGGGGCGCGGGTCGCGCGCTGATCCGAACCTTGGAGGAGGTGGCGCGATCGCAAGGCGTGCATGTTCTGGTCGCTGGAATCTCGGCCGAGAACCCGGGCGCGATTTCCTTTCATGCGGCGGTCGGTTTTGAGGCGGTCGGCCGAATGCCGGAAGTTGGTCATAAATGGGGGCGTTGGCTGGATCTTGTGCTGATGCAGAAAATTCTGGCTCCGGAATGAATGGTCGCACCTGACAGTCCGTACTCGGCGCGCTAGTGTGCGCCCATGTCGATCTGGTCCCGCATATCCGAAGCGCTGAGCGCGCTTGCCAAAGGTGAAAGCCTGACGGCTGTTTTTGAAAAGCTGCGCACGCCGCCCGAACGCTCGGTGGCCTTCGCGATTGCTGTCATCGCTTTGGGCGCAAAGATGGCCAAGGCGGACGGGCAGGTGACCCGCGACGAGGTGACCGCGTTTCGCGAGGTGTTTCGCATTCCGCCGGAGGAAGAGGCCGGCGCGGCGCGCGTGTTCAACATGGCCCGGACGGATGTGGCCGGGTATCAGGAATACGCACGCAAGATCGCGCGCATGTTCGCCGAAGACAGCACCACCCTGTGCGACCTCATGGAGGGGCTGTTTCACATCGCCATGGCGGACGGGTTCTATCATCCCAACGAAAACGAGTTTCTGGAGGATGTGGCGCGGATTTTCGGCCAGACTGATGCACAGTTCAAAGCCCTGCGTGCGCGCTTCGTTCCAGATGCGCCCAAGGATCCTTACACCGTTCTGGGCGTGACCCCTGACACTCCGCTACCCGAGATCCGAAAAATCTGGCGCAGGCTTGTACGTGATACACATCCCGATGCGATGATGGCCCGGGGTGTTCCCGAAGAAGCAATTCGCCTTGCCGAGAAAAAGATGATCGACATCAACCGCGCCTGGGATGAAATCAACGGCGCGCGGGTCTGAGGCGATGCGTCTGGCGACCTACAATATCGAATGGTTCGCCAATTTGTTCGACCGCAATGATGAACTGGTTGTCGATGACAGCTGGTCGGGGCGGCACAATGTCACCAAGGCTCAGCAGATCGAGGCCATTGCGACGGTGCTGACGGCCGTCGACGCCGACGCCATGCTGATCGTCGAGGCGCCGAATACGGGCAAATCGCAAAACACGGTGCGCGCCTTGCAGCATTTCGCCGAGACGTTCGATCTGCGTACATCCAATGCGATCATGGGTTTCGCCAACGATACGCATCAGGAACTGGCACTCTTGTATGATCCCGATGCCTTGACCGCCCGGCACGACCCAAAAGGAGTGCAAGATGGCGGCCACGACCCCGACGATCTTCCACGCTTTGACCGCGAGTTTCGGATCGACCTGGACATTGACGCGACCGAGGATCTGGTGCGGTTTTCAAAACCCCCCATGGAACTGGCGGTCCGCACCCGGGCCGGGTTCGAGTTCCGGTTGATCGGTGCACATCTGAAGTCCAAGGCGCCGCACGGAGCCCAATCACGCGACGAAGCCTTGCGCATCTCTATCGCGAACCGACGCAAGCAGTTGGCTCAGGCCGTCTGGCTGTCGCGCCGTGTGCGCGCGCACACAGCCGCTGCTGAACCGGTGATCTTGCTGGGAGACTTGAATGACGGGCCGGGATTGGATGAATTCGAACATCTTTTCGGGCGGTCATCGGTGGAAATCCTTCTGGAAACCGGCCTGTACGATCCGCATCCCGCACAGGCACTTCGACCTCGGCCGGGTTGGATCCCATCGACCGCGCGCTTTGCCCGCCCGAAGGAAGGCCAATATCTGGAGGCGCTGCTGGACTACATCATGATCAGCGAGGATCTGAGGGTCCGCAATCCGGTCTGGCGCATTTGGCACCCGTTCCGGGACGAGCACTGCTGGACGGTGCCGGAATTGCGCGATGCCTTGGTCACGGCCTCTGATCATTTCCCGGTGACGCTGGACATCGACATCTGACCCTTTCAACAACTGATCGCGCCCCTTATATTTCAGGTCATGAAACGATTGATGCTGATAGGTGCCACGGCCCTTTTTGCCGCGCCGGCCGCGGCCCAGGACGAAGGCGGTAAGTCCCTGATGGAGCAGGGGGCCGAACTGTTCTTCGAGGGCCTGCGAAAGGAAATGGAGCCCGCCCTTGAGGACCTTCTGGGGCTTGCCGAGGAATTCGGCCCGGCCATGCAGTCCTTTATCGAGGAGATGGGCCCGGCCCTTGCCGAGATCGGCGGCAAGGTCAAGGATTGGAGCGCCTATGAGGCGCCCGAGATGCTGCCCAATGGCGACATTATCATCCGCAGGAAACCGGACGTTCCCGACCAGCCCGACGAGGTTGCCCCCAAAGAGGACGACGAAGGCGCAACGGATATCTAATAGTCCAGATCAGCCCTAGATTTTGACGATCGGGCGTGATTTCAGCGCGTTCGCCAGTGACTCGAACCTTGCCTCGGCCACTTCGTTGAACAAGGGGCTGAGCGATTTGGGCAGATAAAACTCCAGTTCGCGTTTCTTGGGGTAGAACCGCAACTTTCCGGTGGCCGCGTCGTTCTGCATCCAGAGCATTGCGCCAAAACGCATGGCCTTTCCCAGAATCTCGGCCTGCTTCTGGTCGCGCTCGTCCAGCAGTTCGTACAGAGGGGCGAACCGGTTGCCCTCTCGCTTGTTCCGGTACCGATGCTGCAGGGCAAGTCCGATGAAGACACGTTCCGAGTGTTTCAGGCCGCCCAGGTTGGCGCGAGTCACATTGTCGAAACAGACCTCGGCCCGATAATCGGGGTGGGCGCGCCAGCTGACATCGTGCAGCAGGCAGGCCGCCTTGATCAGCCGAACTCGGGCCGGAGGGGCGGACCGGAACAGCGGCATCACGAAATCATAAAGATGCGGCCCGAAACCTGGCAGGCGAGCGTCCTTTTGTTCCGAGAACCGGCAGGCCTCGATCAAAGGGTCGCAATCCCGCAGAATCTGGGGCATCTGCTCGTACAACAGGCCCTCGCGGATACCATAGCTGGATATTGCGATGTCTTTGGGTTTGAAGGTGCGGATCAGCCGCGACAGCACGTCCATGGCGTAGGGAATCAGGGCCATCCGCGAGCTTGAGACCCCGGCCTGAGAGCGCAGGTGTTCGTGGTCGCCCTTTTCGATGAACTTGATCGTTTCGCGCACCTGCTTGGTGGTCATGCGGTATTCGTGCAGCACGTTCAGCGGATATCCGCGGCGCAGCATGTCCAACCTTGCAAAGGCTCGCCAGCTTCCGCCGACCAGGAACAGTCGGTCGCGCTGCGGCCCCATCTGGTCACGCAGCGCCTCGAGTGTTTCCTTGATGTGGGCCTTGCGGGCGCGGCGTCCGCCCTTGATATCCCGGAGTTTGAGCGGCCCCAGAGACGAGGACACGCACCGTCCGACCGATCCGCCGCCGATCTCTGCCAGCTCCATGGACGAACCACCGATGTCGCAGATCAGGCCGTAGGCGCCGGGCCAGCCCAGCAGGACACCCTGTGCCGACAATCGGGCCTCTTCCTCGCCGTCGATGACCGAGATATGCAGCCCTGTCTCGGCCAGAACCTCCTGACAGAACTCCGGACCGTCTTCCGCCTCGCGCACGGCGGCGGTGGCCACAACGTGCAGTCCGGGAAGGCCAAGATCGCGGGACAGGTGCTCAAAGCGCCGCAGCGCCGCCAGCGCACGTACGCGACCGCGCGGGTTCAGCCTGCCGGTTTCCGACAGCCCGGCGCCAAGCTCGCACATGACTTTTTCGTTGTAGAAATATGCGGGAGACCGGGCCGCGCCGTCAAAGATAACCATCCGGACCGAGTTCGACCCGACATCCACCACGCCAACGCGCGAGAGATCGCGGATTCCCGGATGGTCGAACAGCGGTTTTCCGAATGGTCCCCAGTCCGGGATCCTTGCAGCGCTCTGTTCCATGATCTCCCCAACGTTGCCTCGCGCAGGATGCGAAATCGGACCCCACGGGTCAATCACCGGAAACCGCCGTGTCGATTTCGTTGTTCAGAACGCGCACGGCCAAGGTCCGTGTGATCTCGCGCTTTTCGGCCAGAGCGACCTGATCCAGTTGGGCCACCACGTCGGCTGCGGTTTCAAACCGGCGATCCATGTGCTTGACGAGGTAGGCGATGACGTCCGGCCCCGGGTTCAACTGTCGGTCGACGAACAGCTTGGCCAGAACCGCGCACAGCAAGGCATCATCGGGCGGATCAAGCGCCACATGATGGGCCCCCTCGACCCGGCTTTGCAGATCGGCCAGCGGAAGTTCCCAATATTTGGGAGCAAGGCGCCCGGTCATCAGCAAGGCATGCCCCTCGGCCAGAACCAGATTGTGCAGGTGAAACAAGGTTTTCTGCTGGTCTATATCCCCGGCGATCATGGGGATGTCCTCGACCGCCACGGGACCTTGCGCAAGTGCGGGAACATCTTCGTGTTTCAGATCAGCGGCCTGCACGATACGCCCGCCTGTCTCGGCGGCCCAGACATGCGCAAGATGGGTTTTACCTGATCCGGCCGGGCCGCTCAGGACCAGCTTATTGCCCGGCCATGAATTGGCCGAGATCATTGCGACGGCCAGCGCATTCGCGGGGGATACGAAAAAATCCTCGCGCCCCAGCGCCGTCATCGCCGGAAGATCAAAGCTCAGCTGTTTGGCCATTCACTCGCTTTCCGGATCCAGCTCGTCACGCCCCGTGTACAGGCGACTTGTCAGATATTGCGAAGTTCCGAAACGTGCAAGCACGCCCAAGGCCGCAGCGACCGGAACGGCGATCAGCATGCCGACAAACCCGAACAGCGCGCCAAAGACGGACAAGGCCAGAAGCAACCAGACAGGGTGAAGGCCGACCGAGTCACCAACCAGCTTGGGGGTCAGGAAATTGCCTTCGACGACCTGGCCGATGGCGAATATCCCGGCCACCAGCCCGATCGAAGCCCAGTCACCCCAGAATTGGAATAGCGCCAGGCCGATAGCCAGCGTACCGCCGATCAAAGCGCCCAGATAGGGAATGAAGGTGACCAACCCGGCGATGAAACCGACCACCAGGCCGAATTGTAGGCCGACGATCATCAAGGCAACTGCATAGTAGGTGCCCAGGATAAGGCAAACCGTACCCATGCCGCGCACGAACGAGGCAAGCACAGCGTCAATATCGGCCGCCAGTTTGCGGATCGTCGGCGCATGGTCCCGGGGCAGTAAATCGTTGATCCGGGCGATCATCCGGTCCCAATCCAGCAAAAGGTAGACGGCCACGACGGGAACAATCACCAAAAGGACCACGATGTTCACCGCTGACCCGACCGAGGCCATGACCGTTTCGAGGATGTCGCCTGTTTTGCCCTTCAGCGTGTCGCCCATTGAAAGAAGGAACTGGTGGGTGTTCGATTCCCGGTCCAGCAGCGACGGGAATTGCCGCTCGACGAAGGCTCGCAATTCCTGGAACAGGCTGGGCAGTACGTCTACCAGATCGATCAGCTGAGTGATCAGGGCCGGAACCACCATCAGGATCATCAAGGCAAAGGCAAGAATGCTGAAGACGGTAATGATCGCCGTCGCAGCCGCGCGGGAAAGCCCCATGTTCTCCAGCCGATCGGCTACGGGATCCAGGAAATAGGCCACTGCGCCGCCGATCACGAATGGCAGCAGAACGTCGCCCAGCAGCCACAACAGAAATATGAATATCGCAGCGGCGATGCCCCAATATCTGAATTGATCCCGAACCGGCAACGCCATCGCGGCCTCCTGACTGCGTCGTTGCCCTTGTTCTTGGCTGATGAAGGCCCGCGATGCAAGCGGTTCATGGATCAGTGTTTTTGTGTCTCAGTCGTGCAGAGTGCCCAGTTCTGGCGTGTCTTCGGCGGCGGTCTCGTCGGACCAGTTGGTGCGCCAGATCTCGGCGGACCAGTGACCGCAATGCACGGACGGGCGGTCAAATCCCGGCAGCGGCGGCAGCAGCGGAGAAACCACCACGTCGTGCCGCGGTACCGCGAAATAGGGAAAGGAGTAGCGCTCCTTTCCGGATCGGTTGACCACGCGGTGCGGGGTCGATTTCAGGCGCCCGCCGGACCAGAGCTCGAGCATGTCCCCGATGTTGACGACAAAACCACCGTTCGGGCAGTCGGGAGTGATCCAGCCGCCACCCCGCGTCTGGACCTCCAGCCCACCCACCGGGTCGGGGGCGATGATGGTCAACGCGTCAGTGTCTTTGTGGGGGTGGATGCCATAGCCGCCTTCTTCGGGGGCCTGCGGCGGGTAGTGCAGCAAAGTCATGTTGGTCAACGGGTCGCAGAAGGCATTCCGCAGGCAACCCGCAGGCAGTTCCAGCCCGGCCTCCAACGCGCCCAGCAAGCTGTCGGTCACCTGATCCAATCGCACCCAGTATTCAAGGATGATGTCCTGCGCATCCGGTACTTCTGCGGGCCAGAGATTGGGTCCGTACAGCGCGCAATCCCGGCGGATGGGCGCATCCTCGGCCACTTCGTTGTGCAGCTTGTAGCCCTCATACTTGTCCGCATGTCCCGACCCGTCATTGGGCGTGAAGAACCCCATCGGGATATATCCGCGATAGTTCTCGCGTGTGATCGCCTGCTGCCATTTGCTGGCTTCGTCCACGTCGAAGATTGCGCGAACGCAAATCCGGACCCTTTCGACAAGCTCTGGCGGGATGCCGGTGCCGGTGATCGAAAGGAAACCTATCCCGGTGCACGCATCCATGACCTGCTGGACGATTTTCCCGCGGTCAGGGTGGTTCTCCTGCATCAAAGGCGCAATGTCGATCGTCGGGATGCGTTCCATCAGTGGATCCTCACGCCTTGTCTGTCCAATTCGGAATGAACCGGGGTCAGGTTCAATTCGGACAGCTCCTGATTGCTTTTCAGTGCGATGGCGGCCGCGATGCCGGCCCCTTGGCCCATCACCGCGCAGCAGGCCATGTTGCGTGTCGCCGCGTGGGCGATGCGGTCGGCCCCGTGAGACCGGCCAGCCACCAGCAGCCCGCGCACCCCCTTTGGCAGCATCGAACGGTAGGGTACCTGCATGTAGCGACCGGTGGTGGGCAGGATCAGGATGCCGTAACCGTCGATGAACTCGGGGTAGATGCCGATCGTGTCCTCGAACCGGCCCTGATGGCGCACGTCGTCCTCGGTCATGTTGTAGACCGCGTCGATCTTGCGGGTGTCACGGATGCCGATGGTCATGCCGAAGTTGCGCAGCCGTGCGTTTTCGCATCCGGGCATGAACCGGCGCAGAGCGTCAATCGCCAGCATGGTCTGGCGGCGGCCCTCGATTTCGCCCCTGGTCAGGCTGTCCGGGTCCGTCCCGTCGATCCCGGCCAGGTGGATCAGGTTCATGTAAGTCAGCTCGCCCGTGTCGTGCATTGCACCCCAGGTGCCCGCTATGGTGTTGAGATGCGCCGGGATCAGGCCTTGGTCGATGGCCTGCTGGAACGGCTTGTAGACGAAGGGCGAAAACATGTCGTCCTCTTTGCCGCTGGTTTCGATGTTCCATTCGCCGCCGCCGCCCCAGTCCTTGTAGGTCTGCGGGTCGGCCTTTACGCCCTCCATGAAGGCGCGCTTGTCGACCCCGGCCAGGTGGAACATGACCGAGGCCGCCATCATCTGTTCCGGCTCGGTCTTGCGGGTCGGGGCGCCGGCACGGTGGGCCACGTCGGCATCGCCGGTGGCGTCGATCACGATACGGGCAAGGATCGCCTCGCGCCCCGCCTTCGACTCGGTGATCACACCGGTGATCCGGTCGCCGTCCATGATTGGGGCCACGAACTGGCGATGCAGCATCGGGCGGACACCGGCCTCTTCCACCAACCGGTCAGCCACCAGCTTGAACCCCTCACTGTCCAACTCGTAGCTCAGCGATTGGCTTTCCGGGACCGCCGCGCCCATCTCCTTGGCGCGTTGCTCGAACTCCCATCCGATGCCGCCGGCCTCGATGGTCTTGTCGTGTCGGTACCAGGCAAAGCCCTCGACACCGACGGCGGTGATATTGCCGCCCATGCAGCCGAAACGGTCCAGCAGAGCGACCTCGGCCCCGGCGCGTGCGGCCGCAAGCGCAGCGGCCAGCCCTGCCGGGCCAGAGCCCACCACCAGTACGTCAGTCTTGTGCACCACGGGGATGTCTCGGGCGGGTTCGCGGATGGTCTGCATTGGGGCCTCGTCTTCAGAAGTTTTCCCACTGTTTCGAGACCTGATTGGCGGGTCAATCAAAATTCCGACTGACCTGAGGTCGCAAATCCGCCATTGCCCGATTGCCCCCGGCGAGGCTTTCGCATAATCACGTGGCCGTGGAATTCTCACCTGCAAGGTAAAAACATGCGCCTCAGCCGTTACTTTCTGCCCGTACTCAAGGAAAACCCGTCCGAGGCCCAGATCGTCAGCCACCGGCTGATGCTGCGCGCCGGGATGATCAAGCAGGCTGCCGCCGGGATCTATTCGTGGCTGCCGCTGGGTTTCAAGGTGCTGCGCAAGCTGGAAAACATCGTGCACGAGGAGCAGATCCGCGCCGGGCACATCCCGATCCAAATGCCGATCCTGCAATCGGCCGATCTGTGGCGGGAATCCGGGCGCTATGATGATTACGGTCAGGAAATGCTGCGTATGCAGGACCGCCATGGCCGCGATATGCTCTATACCCCTACCGCCGAGGAACTGGTCACCGACATTTTCCGCGGTCACGTCAGCAGCTACAAGGACCTGCCGCTGACGCTCTACCAGATCCAGTGGAAGTTCCGCGACGAGATCCGCCCCCGTTTCGGCGTGATGCGCGGCCGCGAGTTCTACATGAAGGACGGCTACAATTTCGATCTGACGAAAGAGGACGCGCTGCACGCTTATAACCGCCACCTGGTCAGCTATCTGCGCACCTATGAGCGCATGGGCCTGCAGGCGATCCCGATGCGCGCCGACAGCGGCCCGATCGGCGGGGACGACACGCATGAATTCCTGGTGCTGGCCGATACCGGCGAATCCGAGGTGTTCTATGACAGCGCGGTCACTGACATCCGTCTGGGGCAGCGCGACATCGACTATGACGACAAGGCCCAGTGCCAGGCGATCATGGAGGAGTTCACGTCGCTCTACGCCCGAACGGATGAGACCCATGACGAGGCCCTGTTCCAGCAGGTGCCCGAGGAACGCCGCCGTAGCGCGCGTGGCATCGAGGTGGGTCAGATCTTCTATTTCGGCACCAAGTATTCCGAGCCGTTGGGCGCCACCGTTCAAGGCCCCGACGGCAAGCAGGTTCCGGTGCACATGGGCAGCCACGGAATCGGCGTCAGCCGCCTGATCGGCGCGATCATCGAGGCCAGCCACGACGACAAGGGTATCATCTGGCCCGAGGGCGTGACCCCGTTCCACTGCGGCATCGTCAACCTGAAGCAAGGCGATGACGAGGCCGACGCGGCCTGCGACAAGATCTACAAGGCGCTGACCGCGCTGGGGCTCGAGCCGCTCTATGACGACCGCAACGAGCGGGCAGGGGGCAAGTTCGCCACGATGGATCTGATCGGCCTGCCCTGGCGTATCACCGTCGGCCCGCGCGGGTTGAAGAACGGGGTGGTCGAACTGACCAGCCGCCGCACGGGCGAAAGCGAAGAGCTGAGCCCCGAGGCCGCCGTAACCCGCATTGCCGAGATCTATGAGCGCTCCGTCTGAAACCGGTGACGCGCCGCTGATCTCGGTGATCACGGCAACTTGGAACCTGCTGTCCCAAGGGCGCCAGGACACATTTCCCCGCGTCATCGAATGCATGGCGCGGCAGAATTGCGACCGTTCCGAGCACATCATTCAGGACGGAGCATCGACGGACGGGACGGTCAAATTCATTCAGGATTTGATCGCCGACGCTCCGCGCACGCGGCTGATCAGTGAACCGGACCAAGGCCTGTACGACGCGATGAATCGCGGCGTCAAAGCCGCACGCGGCGAATACGTGCTGTTCCTCAATTCCGACGACTCGTTGGCAGCGGATGATGTTCTGAACCGGGCGGCCGAGCGATTGACCGCGACCCACCCCGACTATCTTTTTGGGTCAACCCTGCACCGGTCCGCTGACGGCGGGGAAAAGATGGAAAAACGGATGTCGGTCAAAGCCATCCTCCAGCGTATGCCGTTTTGCCATAATTCTGTTTTTTTGAGACGAGATGTTTTTCAGGAATTGGGGGGACACGACACACAGTTTCGCATCGCCGCGGACTACGACCTGATGCTGCGACTGGTTGCCGGGGGCTATCGCGGCGAAAGGATGGATGAGCCGATTTCATTGTTCTGGGACCGAGGCGAGACCAGCGACCAGCAAGCGACGGGGCAGGACTATGCCCGAGTCTGGCAACGGTTCTTTGCCGATTATCGTGCGGCACAAGGATTGGATCTGGGTGATTTCGCGGAGTTCTATCGCCGCGGACATATGCCGGCAAACCTGCTCATCGAGGTGCTGAGGCGCCCGGAAACGCCACTGCCGATCCGGCGGGCCGCCAAACACGGCCTTGCCAAGTCTCTACGCCGGTCCGTCCAGTTCTGGCGGCGGTACTAGGACCCGCCCGTCGCCGGACGCGCGCGAAGTAGTTCCCCATCCGCCCTGTCACCTCGGGCGACTACGACGGGGCGGCCCATACGTCGGACCAGATCCTTCAATTCGATGTCCAGGAACCGCAACCCGCAAAGCCGTTTGCCGGTCGCCCGGTCCATCAGGCACATGCGCCCGCTTTGGAATGCCAGGCGATAGCCTTTTTCGCGCAGCGTGTCGGCTAGACTGGCCCAACTGGCCGCACCGGCAAACAGCGGTCGGATGACGGCCCGCAGCAACGCTGCGGTTTCGCAATCCATGTCCTGAGAAGTGATCGTCGTGGCTGGCGCACCAACCTGTTCAATTTCCTTTTCAATATTCATGAGCGACCCCCGCTCTTTAAAATGTATTCCCCCACAATCAGGGTGCCAAAATTTCTCAAAAGAAGCAAAATGCGAAACAAAGTTGCTGTTATAATGTTGCATCTCAAGTTCAGTTTAATGTCTGAACCTCACATTGACTTCATACCTGAAACAATAAGGGCCTGTCTGTGATGGGCTTCACAACCAGCGGTGTAATCGTCTTCCGAAATTCATCCGCTGCTGGAATTTGCGCCCGACGGCTGATTCTGCGGCAACACGGCAAAGCGGATTTGGCGGCCGGTCGAGAAGCTGATACAGCGGCGCCAAGTGATTATGAAAGGCAACCCGACCGTGCTGAGTTTTGCCACGATAGTGTATTCCAAGGATTACCCGCTGCTCGAGTTGCAGGCGCGTTCTTTTGCGCGATTTGCTGATCCGGCCAAGGTTGCTTCCATCCATGTTGTCCTGAACGACGTGGACGAAACCACATTGCGGGCGCGTATCGAGCCCATATTGGCGGCCTACGGTCCTTTGCAATCCAAGGTTCGGGTCGTCGGGGGCGATGACATTCTGCTTGGGGCAGGTCAATGCGCCCGGCGTTCACTGGGCGACCGGCTTCTGATTGAAGGACGGCACCGTATCCCTTTCGTGCGAAAGGGGGGCTGGCGCGGCAACAACGGATACCGCACGCAGCAGGTGCTCAAGCTGGGTGCCGCACGGATCGCCGAGGCGGAGCAGATAGTTATTCTGGACACCAAAAACCTGTTTCTGCGGTCTTTCACTGAGGCAGAGTTCTTTGCTGATGGCGGAGCCGCCCGGCTTCCGTTCATTTCGGTCAACAGCGACTTTCACCGCAGCTGGCTGCAGCAGAGCCTGGACGCATTGCAGGTCACCGTCCCGGATATTGAGGCTTTGAAGACCACGACGTTCTCGACGCCGTTCCCGGTGCGTAGGTCGTTGGTGCTGGAGATGTTGGACGAGATCAACGAACGCTACGGATCGGTGCAGTCGCTCTTCGGATCGCGCCGGAGACCCTCGGAATTCATGCTGCTGAATGCATTTTGCCTCCGGTCGGATCTGGCTTTGCGCCCGTGGTTCGAGGACGCACCCAGCACCGCGCTGGGGCTGTGGCCGACCTATTCGCAACAGAAGCTGGAAGGTCTGATTGCCAGGATCGACGACCCGGAACTGTTGAGCCTTGGTCTACACAACCGGGCGGTTTCCATGCTGACGCCTGAAACCCGAGATCGCTTGTTCGAGGCCTTGGCGCGGCGAGGGATCAGTGATCGTGAGACGACCCAGTCTGTGCTGGATGCAACTGCGTCGCTGGCCGGTTGAACGGGCGCGCGCATCCAGAAGCGGCTTGACCATCCAGCCAAATCCCGAAAATGTCCCCACCACAGATTTGCCGGAGCAGGAATGGCCAGAACACCCCCCCCCTTTGCCGCATTCGAATGGAAGATCGCCTGGCGCTATCTGCGCGCCCGGCGTGCCGAAGGCGGTGTAAGCGTGATGACCTGGATCTCGTTGATCGGAATCACGTTGGCTGTTTTTGCGCTGATCGCCACGCTGGCGGTCCGGTCTGGGTTCCGGTCCGAATTCGTGGGCACCATTCTTGGGGCCAACGCTCATGTAACAGTCTACTCGGCCGGCGAACTGGACGCGCAAGGGCAGGTTGATCGCACCATCGTTGAATACGACGCCATGGCCGAACGTATCGCGCAGGTGCCGGGTGTTCAGCGCGCTGCTCCGCTGGTCAAGGGGCAAGTTCTGATCACCAACCGCGATCGCAGCAGCGGGGTCGAGGTGTTCGGTATCCGCCCTGATGACCTGCACAGCCTGCCCGGTATTGCCGAAAGCGATCAGGCCTACGGCGACCTGTCCCGGTTCGAGGAGGGGATCGCCATCGGCTCGGGCGTGGCCCGCGCCATCGGTGCAACGGTGGGAGATCGGGTCAAGTTGACCTCGCCCAACGGGGTCAAGACCGCCTTCGGCACCTCGCCCCGCGTGAATGCCTATGAAGTCGTCTACGTGTTTTCGGCCGGGCGCTATGACATCGACCGCACCCGCGTCTACATGCCGTTTTCCGAGGCGCAGAGTTTTTTCAACCGCGAGGGCGTCGCCGACGAGATCGAAGTGATGGTCGACCGCCCCGAGGACCTGAACCCGATCCTGATCCCCATCCTTGAGGCGGCGGGAGAACGGTCGCAGATCTGGACATGGCAGGACGCGTCAGGCGGCTTTCTGCGCGCGCTTGAGGTCGAGGACAACGTGATGTTCATCATCCTGTCGATCCTCGTGCTGATCGCCGCTATGAACATCGTCTCGGGCCTGATCATGCTGGTAAAGAACAAGGGGCGCGACATCGGCATCCTGCGCACTATCGGGCTGAGCGAGGGGTCGATCCTGCGGGTGTTTTTCATCTGTGGTGCCTTCACCGGGATCATCGGCACCGCGATGGGCGTCATCCTGGGCTGTCTGTTCGCTCTCTATATCGACCCGATCTTCTCTTTCGTGAACTACGTGATGGGCGGCGGCGTCTGGGATCCGACGATAAGGGGCATTTATGCCTTGCCGGCCGAGCTGCACCTGTCGGACGTGCTCAAGGCGGTTGGGCTGTCGCTGGGTCTGTCCTTCTTCGTCACCTATTTCCCGGCCCGCCGTGCGGCACGGCTGAACCCGGTCGAGGCGCTGCGATATGAATGATGTCACCTTGCGTCTGACCGGCCTGACCAAGACCTATCTGAAAGGCACGCCCGCCGAGGTGCAGGTGCTGCGCGGCGCCGATCTGGAGCTGCGCGCGGGCGAGGCGGTAGCTCTTGTGGCGCCCTCGGGGGCGGGCAAGTCGACCCTTCTGCATATCGCCGGTCTGCTGGATACACCGGATTCCGGGACGGTCGAAATCGGCGGTCAGGACGCGACCGGCAAGGGCGACCGCACCCGCACCGCGATGCGTCGGCGGGATGTGGGTTTTGTCTATCAGTTTCATCACCTGCTGCCGGAATTCACCGCGCTGGAAAATGTCGTGCTTCCGCAATTGGCCAACGGGGTGTCCGACAGGGCGGCCAAGGCCCGCGCGATGGATCTGCTGGGACGTGTCGGCGTCGCCGAACGTGCCGACCACCGCCCGGCAGCTTTGTCGGGGGGCGAGCAGCAGCGGGTGGCCTTCTGCCGGGCCCTAGCCAATGAACCGCGTGTCCTGCTGGCGGACGAGCCAACAGGGAATCTGGACCCGGGTACCTCGGATCAGGTCTTTGCCGCGCTGATGGATTTGGTGCGCGAGTCCGGCCTGTCGGCGTTGATTGCCACGCACAACCTTGACCTTGCGGCGCGTATGGACCGGATGCTGCGGCTGGATGGGGGTGTGCTCAGGCCAGCTGAGTGATCGCGACGCCTACGGCCATCACCGCGATCCCGCCGGCGCGCATCAGGGTCAGCGGTGTGACCTGCGCGCCGAAAAGGCCGAAATGGTCGATGGCCGCGGTGCTGATCAACTGCCCCAACAGCACGAAGAACACCGCGTTGCCGACGCCGAAATGCGGTGCGACGTGGGTAATGGATAGCACGTAGAAGGCAATCAGAACCCCACCCAACAGCAGATGTTTCGGGGTCTGCGCAACCTTTGCCAAAGCTTGTGTTCCGGGGAACAGCAGCATCACCAGCGCCGAAGATCCAAACGCCACGGCAAACAGGATGACCGCAGCGGTGGTGGGCGAGCCGATCAGCTTTCCGAGCGCCGCATTCAGCGCGGCGAGAATCGGAACTCCGATCCCGGCGGCGAGCATGATGGCTGCATAATGTGTCATGGCCCGGACCCCTTAGCCGATTTCGTTGATCTGGATCATTGCGGGTCGTGACGGTTCGGGCAACCCTGCTTTTGGCGTTAGAACGGAGGAACGCAATGAAACTGTTGACGTTTACGGCCTTGGCCATGGCAGGTGCGATTGCCGCCACAGGTGCTGCAGCCCAGGATGCCGAAGCCGGCGAGCAGCTTTACCTGCACCATTGCGCCACCTGTCATGGACTGGACGCGACTGGACACGGGCCAATGGCCGGCGTGCTGTTAATCCAACCGACCAATCTGAAGACGCTCGGTGACGCGGGCGGAAAATTTCCGACCGCGCGTGTGGTGCAGCGGATAGACGGCCGCGATCCTCTGGTCAGCCATGGCAGTCCGATGCCGGTCTACGGGCCGTATTTCGAAGGGCAGGACACCGCCATCAAGACAGATGCCGGCCAGCCGATCCTGACAAGCAAGCCGATTGCCGATCTGGTCGCGTATCTAAAGACCTTGCAAGGCAAGTGAACCTCATCTGCAGATGCCTTCCACCTTGGCACCGCTCCAAGGGATAACCACGTCGCTTTCTCGCCGGGCACCCGGCAGTTTTTCCGGGTCGAAATGCTTGGCCAGCATGTCATGCAAACGCTGGGTCCGCGGGGCGTCCGGATCCAATGCGCGGCAGCAGACATATTCCTCGACGATGGCGCCCTGCTGTTCAAACCCGTAGTCCAGGAAATCGGCCGAGTTATCCAGATCGAACAGGTAAGGATCCTTGCGGCCACCATGTTCGGCGGCCGCCCGCAACGGGTGATAGCCGGTGGTTTTCCGGTTCTGCCATTGCCAGACATGGGTCAGTTCATGGGCAAAGATCATGGCGGCCACCAGGTTCATCTGGTCGGGGTACCGCGCCATGTAGTCGTCAAGATACCAGTCCTTGGTGAAGTAAACCCGGTTGAACAGAGCGATCGCCGCCGGTTTTCCGGTTACGATCTCGTCCTTGACCGGCGGCAGGATGCGCTCGCGGCAAGCCAGCCTCGGTCTGGCCTTTCGTTCGTAGGTTATGGAGGCGACTGGCGCGCCCTCGATCAGCCGAACCCGGTCAAGATCCAGCGTTTCGCCCTGCACCTTGCTTGCAAATGCGCGCTCGTTCTCGGTCAGAGGGCGACCGCAGGACAGCAAGGCAAGAAACAGCAGGATCGAAATCAACCGGACCATGAACAAACCCTAGCCCGCTGTGGTTCGGTCGCAAGCGATTCTAGAGGCTCATCACAAGCACCCGGCTGATTTCGGTCAACGACCTGCCGGATTGATGCATCCAAGTGTTGAAGGCGTCCTGCACCGCAGCCATCGCTTTCCTGGAGGTGGCTGGCTTGTCTATGACGCCTTCGGCGATCAAACGGGCCGTCACGTCGCGTGACAGGATAAAGCTGTCTCGCCCGGCAAAGCGCATCGCATACTGGGCTGAAGCCCCGCCCAACCGAGAACCACGTTTTGCGAGCATGTCCAAAAGTCCGACATAGTCGGTCGATGGCCAGCCGCCCAACACTTTGCCAACGCCGCCTTCCGTGCGGAGTTCCAGAAGAAACGCTGCGTTGTCGCGCACGGTGGCGATCTTGGTGCCGTTGCGCACGATGCGCGTGTCTTGCAACAGCGCGTCGAATTTCTCATCATCCATGAAGGCGCAGCGCCCGACGTCGAACCCGTCAAAGGCCGCCTCGAAACCGTCCCACTTGGCCTCGATGACCTTCCAATTGAAGCCAGCCTGAAAGATGCACTTTGTGATTGTCGAAAGCCACCGATCCTCTGGCAGGGCGGCCAATTCCTCGGCGGACTTCGGCTTGGACAGTTTGTCTTCAAGCGCGTGCGGTCCGCCGTGCCGGTCGGCCGCCAGCCCATAGATCTCATCGAAATGGTGCATCGAAAAGCTCCCTTCGCCTTAAGTGTTGCCAATTTGTTCTGGCCAATGCAAGGGCGGCGGCTGAGTGCGGTCTGCCTTTTGGGCAAAACAATCGGAAAATCAGGAATTTGCCCCATCGTTACAAGAAATACTCGACAAACGACCCCAATTGGGTTTGTGATTGACTCGTCAATCAATGTCCGGTCCGCGAACCCTCGGGCAAGGCGCCCCATGACACGAGGGCGCAAGAGGAATGAAATGCGGTACCAAGGCCGTTTGTTGGGAATGACGCGAACTGTTCGCTTTCCTTTTCCGGCCAAATTTGTGCATGTTGCGACATGGTATTGTCGTTAGACAAGTCAGCCGGCGGGCATGTTTCCGCCGGGGTGGGCAAAACAAAGAAACAGGGAGAAAATCCATGAAAAAACTGAATGTAAGCCTTCTGGCGATCATGGTCGCCGGCGCCGCGCACGCGGCTGACATGGGCGCGGTGGACGAGCCGATTAAACTGGCGATCAACGAGTGGACGGGCCAGCACGTCACCACGCATGTCGCCGCAGAGATGCTCAAGGCCGCCGGTTACCAGGTTGAATTCGTCACCGCGGGCATGTTGAACCAGTTCCAGGCGCTGGCCGACGGAGACATCGACGCCACGCTCGAGATCTGGTCGTCGAACGTGTCGGACGAATACGCCAAGAAAATCGAAGAGGGCACCGTGGTCGAAATCGGCGACCTTGGCCTCGATGCCAAGGAAGGCATCGCATATCCGGCCCATGTTGCCGACCTGTGCCCGGGTCTGCCCGCGTGGGAAGCGCTGAAGGACTGCGCGCAGAATTTTGCGACGGCGGAGACCCTGCCGATGGGACGTCTGGTCGACTATCCGGCTGACTGGGGTACGCCCGGGGCAGACCGCATGGTGGGGCTTGAACTGCCGTTCAAGGCTATTCCTGCCGGGTCCGAGGGCGCGCTGATCGCCGAACTCCGCGCTTCGACCGACCGCAAGTCGCCCCTGCTGATCACCTTCTGGCAGCCGCATTGGGCCATGTCGGCCTATGATGTGAAATTCGTTGAGTTGCCGCCGGGCGAAGACGCCTGCTTCAATGATCCGGCCTGGGGGCCGAACCCCAATGCCGTCAACGACTGCGATTTCTCGCCCTCGCGCATCTTCAAAGCCGGGTGGAGCGGTCTGGCGGACAAGTGGCCTGCCGCGTATGAAATCCTGAGCAACTATCAACTGGCGGTCGAAGACCAGCAGCCGATGATGGGTGCGATCGACGTTGACGGCGGCAAGGTCGAAGAGGTTGTCGCGGCCTGGATGGCGGACAACGAAGACAAGTGGCGTCCGGTCGTGGACGCGGCAACGAAGTGAGCCACCTAAGTGACTGACGCGAATACGCCAGCCATTGCCTGCCAGTCTCTCTGGCAGGTTTTTGGCCAAGGCGCAGAAAAGGCCCTGACCGACGCGTTGTCTCGGTCAGGGAACGACGCCGACAAGGCCGCTGCCGATTTGCGCGAACAGGGGTTCATCCCGGCTGTTCAGGATGCAAATTTCGAAGTCCGCGATGGTGAATTGTTCGTCATCATGGGGCTGTCGGGGTCCGGCAAGTCGACCCTGATCCGTTGCATCTCGCAGCTGTTGCCCGGAACGGGTGGCGAGATCCGCATCGACGGCGACAACGTGATGGGTGCCCCAAAGAAGCAGCTGACCGAACTGCGCCGCAAGAAACTGGGCATGGTGTTCCAGCATTTCGGACTGTTTCCGCACATGACGGTGGCGGAAAACGTGGCTTATCCGCTGCGCGTGCAGGGGGTGGGGCGCAAAGAACGTCTGGCCCGCGCGCAGGAAGTCATTTCTTTGGTGGGGCTTGAGGGCCGCGAGGACAGCTTTCCTCGGCAACTTTCGGGCGGTCAGCGTCAGCGCGTGGGCATCGCCCGGTCTTTGGCAGTGAACCCCGATATCTGGTTCTTGGACGAGCCGTTCTCGGCCTTGGACCCGTTGATCCGGCGGCAGCTGCAGGACGAATTCCTGCGCATTCAGGCGACGCTGAAGAAATCCATCGTCTTCATCACGCATGATATTCAAGAAGCGCTAAAGCTGGCGGATCGCATCGCAATCATGCGGGACGGCAAGATTGTGCAGATCGGCACGCCGACGGATATCGTTCTGCGCCCCGTCGACGACTATGTGCGCGAGTTCTCAAAGGACGTGGCCAAGGGCCAGCACGCCAAAGTCGCCTCGGTCATGCAAGCGGGCGAGGCCGAGCGCGGTCCCGATGACCCTGGCCTGACAACAAAGATGACATTGGACGCAGCGCTGGCGCGCTGTATGGCATTGTACGAGCCCGTGCCGGTGCATGACGAAACCGGCGCGATCGTCGGCACCGTGCACCCCTCGGATCTGGCCGCAGCCCTGCAGGTGGATGACGCATGACCGTCGTCGCCGATGTTCCCACACCCACTCGGATTCACCTGACAGCCGGCGCGCAGGCGGCCCTGATCACGCTGATCGTGGGCGCGCTGTGCCTGGCGCTTGAGCCGCACGCGCCTTGGCTCGTCAAATGGCCTGCGTCATGGGAAGTGCCAGCCACGCAATGGGTGGGCGCCTTCCTCGACTGGTTTCTGAACGCGATCAAACCGGCGGCCCGGCTGTTTTCCGACCTTATGACCTATCCGATGAACTGGGCCAATTTCGTGCTGGGCCACACGCCTTGGCCCATCCTGATCGGGCTGGTGACGGCACTCGGTTGGTATCTGGGCGGACTGCCCATGGCGGCGCTGGGCTTTCTGGGCCTCAGCTTCGTGCTGGCCTCGGGTTATTGGGCCGAGAGCATGAATACATTGGCTCTGGTGGCCGTTTCGGTCCCCGTCGCGCTGATCGTCGGCGGAGCGATCGGCATTCTGGCCAACGAGGTGCCGCGGGTGAAATCGGCCGTTCAGGCAGTATTGGACATCATGCAGACGGTACCGACCTTTGCCTATCTGACGCCGCTGTTGTTGCTGTTCGGGTTTGGCCCTGTGGTGGGGCTGATTGCCTCGGCCATCTATGCGGCGCCGCCGATGGCGCGCAACGTGATGCTGGGCTTGGAGCGGGTGGAGCCCGAGATCAAGGAAGCCGCCATCATGTCGGGCGGCACCCGGTTCCAGCAGCTGTTCCAGGTGGAAATCCCGGCGGCGGCGACACAGATCATGGTGGGTGTGAACCAGTGCCTGATGGCGGCCCTGTCGATGGTGATCATCGCCGCGGTCATCGGCGGGTTCAACGACATCGGCTGGGAGGTCCTGCTGACCATGCGCAAGGCGCAGTTCGGTGAATCGCTACTGGCCGGCATGGTGATCGTGGTCTTTGCCGTGGTGATCGACCGCATGAGCGGCACGCTCGCCACTGAACGCAAACGCCACGACAACCGCGTCGTCTGGGCGGTTCTCGGCTTTGCGGTCTTGTTCACGCTGCTGTTCTGGGCGCGGCTGCCCAATCCGTCCGAACTGACACTGCTGGATCCGGTCGCGCAGGCGGTGGACAGCGGCCTCACCACCTTTACCCAGAATAACGGGCCGTGGCTGGATTCGCTCAAGAACAACTCGATGTTCTATGTGCTGCTGCCGCTGCGGATTGGTCTGAGTCAGGCGGTTCTGCCCTTCACCTGGGGGTTCCAGTGGACCCCGGCCATGAGCTTTGGCCTGTTCGCCGCCGGTGCGGTGATCGCCTTGCTGATGGCTTGGCGCGGGCACCTGACCGGTGGACTGGTCACGCTGATCCTGATCGGCATGCTCGAGACGGGCATCGCGAACCTGCCATGGCCCTTCGTGCTGACCGGCGCGGCGGCGCTGGGCTGGGTGGCAGGCGGTTGGCGTCTGGCGGCGTTATCTGTGGCGCTGCTGAGCACGATCCTGATCTCGGGCCTGTGGGAGAGGGCGCTGCTGTCGCTCTATCTCAGCGGTGCGGCGGTGTTCTTCTGCGCCGTCGTAGGCGGGCTGATCGGCCTCGCCAGCGCGGTCTGGTCGCCGGTCTGGAAGATCGTGCACCCGATCTGCGACATGCTGCAGACAATTCCCCTGTTCGTGTTCCTGATCCCGGTGCTGATGGTGTTCCAGATCGGCGAGTTCTCGGCCTTTCTGGCGATCTGCGCCTATGCGATCGTGCCGATGATCCGCTACACCCGTCACGGGCTGGTCAACACCCCGGACGAGATGATGGAGGCCGCGATCTCAAGCGGCGCGACCGAGTGGCAGATCATGCGCGACGTGCGTGCGCCTTATGCTGCGCCCACGATCCTCCTGGGGCTGAACCAGACGATCCTCTATGCCTTTGCGATGCTGGTGATCGCGGCGCTGATCGGCACGACCGGTTTGGGCCAGTCGATCTATCTGGCGCTGGGGCAGGCGGATGTGGGGCTGGGCATTTCGGCCGGGGCGGCGATGGCCATTCTGGCACTGATCGCCGACCGCATGGTTCAGGGCTTTGCCGAGGAACGCCGCAAGGCGCTGGGCCTGTAACGTTGGATCGGGGGCGGAGCAGCTGCCCCCGACCACACTTGATTTCGGACAAGGACCGGGGCCGTTTCCCCCGCTATCTCGGGCGCAAAACAGGCGGAGATGACCATGGCCGGTTGGGGCGCTTTTGTTGCTGCACTTCTGATCTTTCTGCTCAGCCACGCCATTCCGGCGCGTCCGGCAGTGCGCGGGCGGCTGATCGGGCTGATGGGGCGCGGTCCCTATTTCGCGGTCTATTCGGCGCTGTCGCTGGCGGTTCTGGCCTGGCTGATCGTGGCGGCGGCCAACGCGCCCTATGTCGAGGTCATCCCGCCGCTGGCGATCCTGCGCTGGGTGCCGCTGCTGGTGATGCCCGTCGTCTGCTGGCTGGCGGTGGCCGGGCTGGCGGCGACCAACCCGTTTTCCTTCGGAGGACTGGGACGCCGCCCGTTCAACCCCGAGCAGCCCGGCATCCTGCGGACCACCCGGCACCCGATCCTGTTGGCGATGATGCTGTGGGCGCTGGCGCATCTGCTGGCCAATGGCAGCCTGGCGCATGTGGTTCTGTTTGGCCTGTTCGCGGGTTTCGCATGGATTGGCATGGCCCTGATCGACAGACGCAAGGCGCGCGAGATGGGGTCCGATTGGCCCCGCCTGTCGCGCAGCACCGCACGCCTGTCGCTGCGGCTGCCACGTCCATGGCCGCGGCCCTGGGTCTGGTTGGTGGCGGGGCTGGCCTATGCCGCGCTGTTGCACTTGCACGCGCCGGTGATCGGGATGTCTCCGCTGCCGTGATGCGGGCGCTGGAAGGGGCGCCCCATGCGTGCTAATTGAAACAACAAGATGAAAATCCGAAAGGTCTGCCGATGCTCCTGGCCTATGTCACCACCACCGATCGCGGCGCAACCGACCGCCTGCTGAGCGCGGTAGCCGAACGCCTGCTGGCCAAGGGCGCCTGTCTGGCCGGTGTGGTTCAGACCAACACAGAATGCGCCGACAGCAGCAAATGCGACATGGACCTGCGCGTGCTGCCGGATGGCGAGACCATCCGCATCTCGCAATCGCTGGGCAGCCAATCGCGCGGGTGCCGGCTGGACCCGGCTGCGTTGGAGCAGGCGGTGGGCTATGTGACTGCTTCGCTGGCCGACCGTCCGCAATTGCTGATCGTCAACAAGTTCGGCAAGCACGAGGCCGATGGCCGCGGGTTCCGCCCCGTCATCGCCGAGGCTCTGGCGCTCGATGTCCCGGTGCTGGTCGGGGTCAACGGCCTGAACCGTGACAAGTTCGTGGATTTCACCGATGGTTCTGCGCAGTCGCTTGAGCCCCGTCTGGACGCCATCGAGGACTGGTTCGACAGCGTTGCCAACCTGCGGCCTGCGGCCGAATAACAGCTTTCCCGACGTAACGTCCTGAAAACTGGGCTTGTTCCCTATCGCCCCGGCTGCAATCCTCTGCCCCGGATGGGAGGAGGATCAGCCATGTGGCAGAACTGGGCAGGCAACCAGACCAGCCAAATACGGCCCAAGCGGCCGATAACGTTCGAGGACCTGCAGCAGCTGATCGCCTCGGCCGAAACCCTGCGTCCAGTCGGGGCAGGGCATTCCTTCACCCCGCTCGTTCCGGGGGCGCAACACATCATTGACCTGACCGCCTTGGACCTGCCTGCCGTGACGCGGGTCGAAGGCGGGCGGGCCTGGATCAACGCCAATGCCCGGCTGCGCGATCTGTCGCCGGCGCTGGCCGAGCATGGCATGGCCTTCCGCAATCTGGGTGATATCAACGTGCAGACTCTGGCCGGCGCGGCGGCCACGGCGACCCATGGCACTGGGCGCACCCTGCCGTGCCTGTCCGCCGAAATCACCGCAGCCCGGCTGATCGGCGCGGATGGGCAGACCCTGACCACCGACGACATTCCGCTGAACATGGTGCAGGTCTCGCTGGGTCTGCTGGGCATCCTAACCGAGGCACAGATCAACGTCGTGCCGAAATACAACCTGCGCCGCCGGGTGCGTCTGTCGGACCTGCAGGACAGTCTGGAGCGCATGCACCAGCATTGGGACGAGAACCGGAATTTCGAATTCTTCTACATCCCGTTCACCGGGAAGACCGTAGAAATCCGGCATGACATAACCGACGCGCCCCAGACTCGCGCGCCGCGCGATCTGGACATGATCGCCGTCAAGGTTCTGAAGCTGGCGCGCAATGCGGGTCGGCTCAGCCCCGGTTTGCGGCGCGCCCTGCTGCGTCTGCTGACCTTGGCCCAGTCCGACGAGGATTACGTCGGCGAAAGCTGGCGCGTTCTGTGCAGCGACCGGCATATCCGGTTCAAGGAAATGGAATATCACATGCCGCCGGAAAACGCCCGGGACGTGCTGTCCGATCTGATCCGGCGGTTGGAGCGTGACCATGCCGACATCTATTTCCCCATCGAGGTGCGCCAGACCGCAGGCGACGACGCATGCCTATCACCGTTCCAAGGTGGCCCACGGGTATCGGTTGCCATCCACACCGATGCGAAGGAAGGCCATCTGCGCTATTTCGAGGCGATGGAGCCGCTGTTCCTGCAGGCCGGCGGCCGGCCCCATTGGGGCAAGTTGCACAGCCTGACCTATTCCGATCTGTCGCGCCTCTATCCCGATTTCGATGCATTCTGCGCATTGCGCGAAAAGCTGGACCCAACGGACAAGTTCCTGACACCCGCGCTGGCCCGGATGTTTCGCCCATGACTGCAGAGTATCTTGAACAACTCGCCCAAGCGCTGCGCGATCATGGCGTCGACCGGCCGGTTGCCGTCGTCGATCTGGACCGGGTCGCGGCGAATTGCGACGCCGCCCGCGCAGGGTTGGGCTACGGCCTGCAGGCCCGGTTGGTGGCCAAGTCTCTGCCGTGCCTGCCTCTGCTGGACCATATCCGCAGCCGGCTTCCGACATCGGGCTTGATGAGCTTTTCCGAACCGATGCTGTCGGCCCTGCTGGCCGCCGAGCCGGACACCGATCACCTGCTGGGCAAACCGCTGCCGGTGACGGCCGCCCGGCGGATTCTTGAGACGCATCCCGACGCCGCCCGGAGGGTGCAGTGGCTGATCGACACGCCACAACGGCTGGACGCGTATCTGTCGCTGGCCGCTGACACGGGCGAAACCCTGCGCCTGTCGCTCGAGATCGACGTGGGCCTGCACCGCGGCGGCTTGACCGCCGATCAGGTCGCAGGCGTCGCGGCAAGGATCGCGGATCATGCCCATGCGGCTCTGTCGGGCGTGATGGGGTACGAGGTGCATCTGGCCAAACTGCCTGGGCCGCTCCGACGCCGCGCGCGGCGAGCCAGTGCCAAAGCCTTTGGGCAAGCGGTCGCTGCGCTAGGGCAGGGGGCGCAGGGGCTGTGCCTGAACACCGGTGGCAGCCTGACCTTTCAGGACCCGGCCACGCGAACCCCGGCGACCGAGGTTGCCTTTGGGTCGGTTCTGGTGAAACCTTCGGATTTTGACCATGCATCGACCAAGGCGTTTTTGCCCGCGCTGTTCTTGGCCACACCGATCCTCAAGGTCATGCCGCGCAACCCGGTGCCGGGGATTGACCTGCCCGGACTGCGCCGGACCAACCTTGCCATTTCCGGTGGGCATTACTTGGCCAGCCCCGTCTGGCCTGACGGGTTCGGCTATTCCGGCGTATTCGGGCGTTCAAGCAACCAGGAGGTTTGGGTGGGTCCGAAAACGACAAAGGCGCAGCCCGGCGATATCGCCTTGCTGCGCGCCAGTCAGAGTGAAGCGGTTCTGAACCAGTTCGGCACGGTTCTGGCCTTCCGGCAGGGGCAGGTCGTGGCCGAATGGGCCTGCCTGCCCAACTGACACGGGTCAGATCGCCAGATATTCCTCGCGCAGCTGGGTGTTTTCCAGCACCTCGTCGGCGGTGCCGTCAAACACGATGCAGCCGGTGTCCAGAATGATTGCCCGGTCGGCCAGTTGCAGCGCTCGCACTGCGTTCTGTTCGACGATGATGGTGGTCATGCCCTGTTGCTTGATGTGGATCAGCGTCTTTTCGATCTCGTCCACGATCACCGGGGCCAGCCCCTCGTAGGGTTCGTCCAGCAGCAGCACCTTGATGTCCCGGGCCAGCGCGCGGGCGATCGACAGCATCTGCTGTTCGCCGCCCGAAAGAGTCACACCCTCTTGCTTGCGCCGTTCGCCCAGACGCGGGAACAGCTCGTAGATCCGTTCCAGCGACCAGCCGATCGGGGGGGCGATCTGGGCCAGCTGCAGGTTCTCCTCGACCGTCAGGCCGGGGATGATCCGCCGATCCTCGGGCACAAGGCCCAATCCGGCGGCGGCGGCCTCGTAGCTGGTCATGTTGTGCAGTGGCTTGTGGTCCAGCCAGATTTCGCCGTGGCGCACCTCGGGCTCGCCCACGCGCGCGATCGAGCGCAGGGTCGAAGTCTTGCCGGCCCCGTTGCGCCCCAGCAGGGCCAGGATCTCGCCCTCGTGGACGTTGAAGCTGACGCCTTGGACGATGTAGCTTTCGCCATAGTACGAATGCATGTCCCACACCGACAGGAACGCGGGCGCGGTGCTGGCCATATTGGCGTTTTTCGAAAAGTCAGGTTTCTCGTTCATAGCTTTTCCTCACGCCGCCTCGCCCAGATAGGCCTCTCGGACCTTGGGGTTTCCGCGGATGTTTTCGGGGGTGTCCTCGACCAGCGGCGTGCCCTGCGCCAGAACGGTGATCCGCTCGGCCAGGCTGAACACCACATGCATGTCGTGTTCGATGATCGCGATGGTGATGTCGCGCTCATCCTTGATCTGTTTCAGCAGGTCGATGGTGTTGTTGGTGTCGGCCCGAGCCATACCGGCCGTGGGCTCGTCTAGCAGCAGCAGGCGAGGCTTCTGGCTGAGGCACATGCCGATCTCGAGCCGCCGCTTGTCGCCGCGCGACAGCGAGGCTGAATGCATGTGCCGCTTGTCGGCCATGTTCATCTCTTCCAGCATGGCTTCGGCCTGTTCGACCACCTCTTTTTCGTTGGCGATGGTCTCGTAGGCGTGCATGCGGAATGCCCCGTCGCGCATCGCGAAGATGGGGATCAGCATGTTCTCCATTACGGTCAGCTCGCCAAAGATCTCGGGCGTCTGGAACACCCGGCTGATGCCCATCTGGTTGATCTGGTACGGCTCGCGCCCCAGCACAGACTGGTTGTCGAACAGGACAGATCCGGTATCCGGGATCAGTTTGCCCACCAGGCAGTTCAGCAGAGTGGACTTGCCCGCCCCGTTGGGGCCGATGATCGCATGCACCGAGTTTTCCTCGACGCTCAGGTTCACGTCCGTCAGGGCCTTGAGGCCGCCGAAGCGCTTGCTGACATCTTTAACTTTCAGAATTGCCATTGACGCGTTTCCTTATTCTGCCGGCTCGGTTTTGCCTTCACGGGTGTCATCCCCGCCAACGCTTTTGCGGCGGATCCAGTTCAGCAACCGCTGACCGCCCTCGACCAGCCCGCCAGGCAGGTAGATCACCACCAGCATGAACAGGATGCCCAGGGTCAGATGCCAGCCCTTGCCGATGAACGGGTGGATGATGAACACCACCGCGTCTTCGAGCCCGTCAGGCAGGAAGGCGAACCAGCTGTGCAGCACGTTGTCGTTGATCTTCGAGAAGATGTTCTCGAAATACTTGATGAAGCCCGCGCCCAGAACCGGCCCGATCAGAGTACCGGTGCCGCCCAGGATGGTCATCAGCACGACCTCGCCCGAGGCGGTCCATTGCATCCGTTCAGCGCCGGCCAGCGGGTCCATTGCGGCCATCAGGCCACCGGCCAGACCGGCATACATGCCCGAGATCACGAACGCGGCCAGTGTGTAGGGTTTGGAATTCAATCCGGTATAGTTCATCCGCTGCTGGTTCGACTTCACCGCCCGCAGCATCATGCCGAAAGGCGAGCGGAAGATGCGGATCGCCAGGTAGAACACCACCATCATGATCACCGCGCACAGATAGTAGCCCGCGTTGAAGTCAAAGCTCCACGCTCCCACATCCATCGTATAGGTCGCGCGCATCGGCAGGCCGAACAGATGCGGCAGATCGGGCGCATTGGCCCCCTGCAGGATCTGCGGGTCATCGGCATAGACCTGCAGGCCGGTTTCCCCGTTGGTCAGGTTGAACTTGGGGTTCGACAGCACCGAATAGGCCAGCGCAAAGCTCATCTGCGCGAAGGCTAGCGTCAGGATCGAGAAGTAGATCCCCGACCGGCGCAGGCTGACATAGCCGATCAGCACCGAGAACAGCCCGGCGACCACGACGCTCAGCGCGATGGCGGGGATGACGTTGTAGCTGAGCAGTTTGAACATCCAGACGGCCGAGTAGGACCCCACCCCCAGAAAGGCCGCGTGGCCGAAGGACAGGTATCCGGTCAGGCCGAACAGAATGTTGAACCCGATGGCAAAGATTCCGAAGATCACGAACCGCTGCATCAGGTCCGGATAGCCCGCGTTGAACTGCGCCATGGCGCTGTCAGTGGGGAAGGGGTTCAGGATGAAGGGGGCCAGCAGCGTCAGCAACGCGACGACGATCAGCAGGCTTGTGTCTTTTTTGTTCAGTCCCAGCATGGGTTATTCCTCCATCACGCCTTTGCGGCCCATCAGACCCCGCGGACGGGTCAGAAGAACGATGATGGCGACAAGGTAGATGATGATCTGGTTGATGCCCGGGATCGTGGTGGTCGCCCAGGTGGTCGAGGCAAAGCTTTCAAGGATGCCCAGCAGGAACCCGGCCAGAACCGCGCCGGGCAGCGAGCCCATTCCGCCGACCACGACAACCACGAAGCTGAGCACAAGGAAATCCATTCCCATGTGATAGTTGGGCGGGTTCAGCGGCCCGTACATCACGCCCGCGAGGCCAGCCACCGCGGCTGCGATGCCGAACATGATGGTGAACCGTCGGTCGATGTTGATGCCCAGAAGACCCACGGTTTCCCGGTCGGCCATTCCGGCGCGCACGACCATACCGAAGGTGGTGAACTGCAGGAACGAGAACACGCCCCCGATGATCACGACCGCGAACAGGAAATAGACCAGACGCCAGATCGGATAGATGATGGCATTCGGATCAAAGCCGAACGCCACGCCCAGATCGACCGACCCGCTCAGCGCCTCAGGCGGCGGGGTCTGGATCGGGTTGGCGCCGAAGAAATACTTGATGATCTCTTGCAGAACGATGGCCAGGCCGAAGGTCACAAGGATCTGATCTGCATGGGGACGCTTGTAGAAATGCTTGATCAGGCCGCGTTCCATCACGTAGCCGACCATCAGCATTATCGGGATCGCGAACAGGATGGCCAGTGGCACGGACCAGTCGATGATGGTGGCGCCCAGCTCGGGGCCGAACCAGCTTTCGACATAGGGGGTCTTCACCTTCAGCGGGTTGCCCAGAAAGTCTGTTTGGGTCTCGTCGACCACCTCGTAGCTGAGGTTGAAGATCTTCTGAAGCGTGACGGCACAGAAGGCGCCGATCATGAACAGCGCCCCGTGGGCGAAGTTCACCACGCCGAGCGTGCCGAAGATCAGCGTCAGCCCCAGCGCGATCAGCGCATAGGCCGAGCCCTTGTCCAGCCCGTTCAGAATTTGCAGTAGGATTGCGTCCATTGTCCTTACCTTTGACTGGTCCCGGCAGCTCTCCCCGGTCGTCTGACCGGAGAGAGCCGTTTTGAGGACTCAGGGGTTTTCTTGCGAAAAACCGAGTGTCGGGGTTACGCGCCCGGGTTGCACTTGCCCAGTTCGCCACCGGCGAACATCGGGTGATCCGGATCGTACTCGACCTGCGCCCGTGGAGTGATTTCGACGATCTCCAGCGTGTCATAGGCGTTGGTCGGGTTCTCGTTGCCGCGCACGACCAGCACATCCTTGAAGCACTGGTGGTCGGCACCGCGATACCAGGTCGGGCCGTTGCCCAGACCGTCGAACTCGAAGTCCTCGAGAGCTTCGACCACGCCGCACGGGTTGAAGGTGCCTGCGCGCTCGCACGCATCCGCGTACAGCAGCACCTGGGCATAGCAGGTCTGGGCCGAGTTCGACGGCGGCTTGCCGTACTTCTCGCCGAAGGATTTCACGAAGGCCTTGGTGCCCTCATCCTGCAGCTGCCAGTTCCAGTTCATCGAACCCAGAACGCCTTTGATGTTCTCGCCGGCGCCGGCGGCCATCAGTTCCGAGTACAGCGGAACGACGATCTTGAAGTCCTTGCCGTTCACGACCTTGTCAAGCAGGCCGAACTGGATCGCGTTGGTCAGCGAGTTGACCATGTTGCCGCCGTAGTGGTTCAGAACCAGCACGTCTGCGCCCGAGTTCAGAACCGGCGCGATGTAGGACGAGAAGTCGGTCGAGGCCAGCGGGGTCTTGACGGTGTTGACCGTCTCCCAGCCCATCGCCTCGGTCGACGCCACGATCGACTCTTCCTGGGTCCAGCCCCAGTTGTAGTCGGCGGTCAGGTGATAGGCGCGGCGTTCGGTACCCATCTCCTTGGCCAGCACCGGCGCCAGAGCGGCACCCGACATGTAGGCGTTGAAGAAGTGACGGAAGCCGTTCGCCTTCTTGTCCTTGCCGGTAGTGTCGTTGGCGTGCGTCAGGCCGGCCATGAAGATCACGCCCGCCTCCTGGCAGAGGCCCTGAACCGCAACGGCCACGCCCGAGGACGAACCGCCGTTGATCATGATCGCGCCGTCTTTTTCGATCATCGACTTGGCCGATGCACGGGCGGCGTCGGACTTGGTCTGCGTGTCGCCGGTGACGAACTCGACCTTCTTGCCCAGGATGCCGTTCCCCTTCAGCGCCTTGGACGTGAAGGTGTTCAGGCAGCCGCCGTCGCCTTCGCCATTCAGATGCTCGACCGCCAGCTGCTGTGCCAGCAGTTCGTCATTGCCTTCTTCGGCATAGGGACCGGTCTGCGGCACGTTGAAGCCCAGCGTGACTGATCCGCCAGTGGGTTCGTTGGTATAGGCCGCGGCCGACGAGGCCGTGAAGATCGTCGGCAATGCCAGACCGGCGCTTGTGACGGCACCAGACTTCAGCACGCCGCGACGCGTGACAGATTTGTTTGACATGAATTCCTCCCAATTAGCAGGCTACGCCCTCGGGCTCCTCTTCCGTCGGGTAAAACGCAACCTGCGCAGGGCAAGTATGAGGGGCAGAATGAAAATTCCCCAACAAGTCCCTAGAAATGAAATATTATTTTGTAAATTCTTGAACTCTTATATTTATGGAATTGTAAATTTTTGGAATTTGAAGCAGCTAAGCTGCTCATTGGAAAGGATGAGTCAGAAAATCCCGTTTCGATACGAGCATTGGGTGTCGGGACGCAACCGCCATTCCCAAGCCGTCCGATGTCCGGCCGTTGATGCTCGGGGCATCGCATGATCTCCGGGCACTCAACCTTTGCCTGAATTTCCTTGCAGAATCGAGGGCAAGCGCAAGGGACCACCCGGACAAACCCGGTGTGCGCCATCTATCTGCGTTCTGATTTGCGGAAGAAGATGGTGGGCGACCCTGGAATCGAACCAGGCGTGCGTCTCCGCGAGGGAGTTACAGTCCCCTGCCACACCTTGCGGCCTGTCGCCCACTGTCAGGCGTTGCACCTGACGTGGAGGCGTGATTACTAGCGCTCAAAAGGAGCGTCAACAGGAAAATTCCGCTTTGGCGCAGGAAACATTGTTCCCGGCCCGGAGGCCAGTAAAATGAAGAAACCGAAGTGGGTGATTGAGAAAGAGCAGGCGCGCAAAGCGGCGACTTCCGAAACCGTCTGGTTGTTCGGATTGCACGCCGTGCGTGATGCGTTGATGAACCCCAAACGGCAGAAACTGCGCCTGATCGTGACCCGCAACGCACAGGACAAGCTGGCGGATGCGATCGCGGAATCCGGCATGCAGGCTGAACTCGTCGATCCGCGAAAATTCAACGCGCCAATCGACCCGGGCTCGGTGCACCAAGGCGCGGCGCTTGAAGTCAAGCCGCTGGAGTGGGGCGGTCTGGCCGAGAATTGCATCGGGCGCGAAAACCCTCGGGTGCTGCTGTTGGACCGCGTGACCGATCCGCACAATGTGGGCGCGATCCTGCGCTCGGCCGAGGTTCTGGGCGCCAGCGCGGTCATCGGCACGCGCCACCACTCGGCGCCGGAAACCGGTGCGCTGGCCAAGACCGCCAGCGGTGCGTTGGAGCGCCAACCCTATCTGCGGGTGCGAAACCTGGCTGACGCGATCGTCGAGTTGCAGAATATGGGATTCCTCGTTCTGGGCCTGGATGGTGAGGCCGATCAGACCATCGAGGCAACTTTGGACGGCAAGCGCGATCGTCCGGTTGCGCTGGTTCTGGGCGCCGAGGGGCCGGGATTGCGGCAAAAGACCAAGGAAACGGTGGATATGCTTGTCAAAATTGACGCAGCGGGCGGTTTCGGATCCCTGAACGTCTCAAATGCCGCGGCGATTGCCCTATATGCTTCTCAGCCGCATTGAGAGGAGAGACCCATTCCCGCCCCGTCCAAGATTGCTACGTGCTGCTACTGCGGCACCCGCGCGGCGCTGGTCCTCACGGGTCGCCAGCGGCACGAACTTAGCTGTTCCAGTTGCGGTGCCCCGCTGCATAACCTGAAGATGATCCCTGTCAAAAAGGCTTCAGATCCACAGCCGCGACACAGCATTCCGATGCAAAAGCCCAAAAAGAAGAGCTACAAGAAAAGGAAAAAAGGCCTTTTCTCGCGCGTTCTGGACGAAGCTTGGGATGTGATCGAGGACGTGTTCGACTGAGCCCTTTCCGACACGACCCTTCACAACTGCGTCAAATGGGTTTCGCGGCGCGTCAAAAGTTGCATCTTATAGTGTCTGTAAAACACAACCCGTGAAATCTGATGCTATCCCGACGATCCGTACTTGCCGGTCTTACCTTTTCAATCGCTTGTCCGCTGACATTGCGGGCGCAGACCGCCCCGGTCTTCTATTCCGCAAAAGGTGCGGCCATTACCGGTTATGACGCGGTCAGCTATTTTCGAGATGGCGGCCCGGTTCAAGGGCGACCCGACATTGCGGTGATGTGGAAGGGCGCTACCTGGCGGTTTGCCTCGCAGGAGAACCGAGAGGCGTTCGAACTTAATCCGCGTGCCTACGCGCCGAGGTTCGGCGGATATTGCGCCTATGCCATGGCCTATGGCGAGCTGACCAGCACGGACCCGATGGCGTGGAAAATCGTGGGCGGCAGGCTGTATCTGACGCATTCCCTCGAGATCGAAAAGATGTGGCTGACGGACACGACCGGCTTTATCCAGAAGGCCGAGAAGAACTGGCCGGCGATCCTATACGGTTGACAGGCGAATTCCCGCTTATCCGCTCGTGTCATCACAAAAATGCGCGCGGCCTCTTTTTTTTCCGAAACTCGTGCCTAAATGTCACGGTGACCGCGGAACGGAACTGCCGCGGGTCATTTCACTGTCCCTCGTTCCAACAACTGGCGCCCAAGGTATACTTGGGCGCTTTTTTCTTTTCCAAGTCACGGCTAGGCTGCAGCCATGACCGACTATTCCGATGACTTCCTCAGATCCGTCCTGAAACGCACCAAGGTGGTTGCGGTCGTTGGCGTGTCGATGAACCCAGTACGGCCCAGCTACTATGTTGCGCGCTACTTGTCGCTCAAGGGGTACAGGGTGATTCCGGTCAATCCCGGCCATGCCGGAGCCGATCTTTTTGGTGAAACCGTTCGGGCTTCGTTGTCCGAAATCAGTGAACCCGTTGACATGGTGGATATTTTTCGCAGGTCCGAAGCCGTTCCTCCGATCGTGGACGAGGCGTTGGCTGCATTTCCCGACCTGCGCACGATCTGGATGCAGATCGGAGTCGAAAACGCCGAGGCCGCCGCGGTGGCGCAGGCGCGCGGTGTCGATGTCGTCATGAATCGCTGCCCCAAGATTGAATATCAGCGCCTGCTCGGCGAGCTGCGCATGGGCGGGTTCGCCACCGGCATCATCTCATCAAAACTCTGACGGTTCAGTTCACCGCGACGGAGTTCATTTCCGCAATTTGCTCTTGCCGCCGTTTCTCCAGCACGATGTCGCGCGGGACCCATTCATAGCGCGTGTCCTCGCGCAAAGGACTCCAAAACAGGACCCCTCCATAGCGCCACGGGTCCAAAACGACACCGTCGTACATCGAATCACCGCGTCGGCTAATTATTGCCGTGCTGTGATCGATTCGGAACGGGTTGTCAGCGTTGGCGATCGCGCGGTGCAGGGTCAGCGTGCGAAAGTTCTCCTGCTTCAAGCGCCGTTCGATGTCCTCGGCCCAGTGCCAGCACAGCCCTCGCGGGCGCAGCCCTTTGTTGACCTTGGCGTTGTGGATGAGAGGGGGATCGGTGATCTGGTATTCCTGCGCCAGTTTCGCGGTATAGGCATAGGTGACGCGGGCCGCGCGCCGGGCTTCTTCCGGGTCGACCTCGGGCCCCAGCGCTTGGATCTGGGCTGCAAGCCGTGCGACGTCGTCGCTGCGGGCGGGCGGCGCGGATGAGCATGCGCCGAGCCCCAGAATAACCAGCGTCGTCAGTGCCCAGATCATGGGTTTGAACATGCCTGCCTCCCTTGTCGCCCCTGCGCCCGACAGGCGCTTCGGTCAACCAGTATATGGTGCGGACGCTATTGGTGAAAGCCGGGTGTCAGCCCCGGTCGCGCGCGGCCTTTTCGGCGATGCCGCTGGTGCCCTGCCGCCTGGTAAGCTCGGCCAGAACGTCATCCAGCGCTACGTCGCGCGCGGCCAGCATGACCAGCAGGTGATACAGCACGTCGGCGGCCTCGGATGTCAGCCGGTCGCGGTCACCCTTCACGGCTTCGATGATCGCCTCCACGGCTTCCTCGCCGAACTTCTCGGCGCATTTCTCGGGGCCCTTGGACAGCAGGTTGGCGGTCCAGCTGGAGTCGGGGTCCGCGCCCTTGCGGGATGCGATCGTGGCGGCCAGATCGTGCAGTATGCTCATGTCAGCCTCATGGGGATGCCCGTAGCGGCCATGTGTTCCTTGGCATCGCGGATCGTGTATTCGCCGAAGTGAAAGATCGAGGCCGCAAGCACCGCGCTGGCTCCGCCTTCGGTCACGCCTTCGACCAAGTGGTCCAGATTGCCCACGCCGCCCGAGGCGATAACCGGCACGTCGACCGCGTCCGAGATCGCGCGGGTGAGTGGAATGTTGAACCCCGCCTTGGTGCCGTCGCGGTCCATCGAGGTCAGAAGAATCTCACCCGCGCCCCTGGCGACGACGGTCTTGGCAAATTCAACAGCGTCGATGCCGGTGGGTTTGCGTCCGCCGTGGGTGAAGATCTCCCATTTGCCGGGGCTGACGGTTTTGGCGTCGATGGCGCAGACAATGCACTGGCTGCCGAACTGGTCGGCAGCTTCGGCGATCACGTCGGGGTTGGCCACGGCGGCCGAGTTGAAGCTGACCTTGTCGGCCCCGGCCAGCAGCAGCGCACGCACGTCATCCTTGGTGCGGACACCGCCACCCACCGTCAGCGGTACGAAGCACTGCTCGGCCGTGCGCTGAACCACGTCGAACATGGTGCCGCGGTTTTCATGGGTGGCGTGGATGTCGAGAAAGCAGATCTCGTCAGCGCCGGCGGCGTCATAGGCCTTGGCCGATTCCACCGGATCGCCCGCGTCGCGCAGGCCCACGAAATTCACGCCCTTGACCACGCGGCCATCGGCGACATCCAGACAGGGAATGATGCGGGTTTTCAGCATGGTTTGTCCTTTGTTGCCGCACCTGTACCGGCAAAGCCCCGCCGATGCCAGAGTTGTGATTGTCCTGCGCCCGGAACCTCGTGAAACTGAAGCGGATTTCAGCAGGAGGTGAAAACCATGCGCAACTTGTTTCTTGCAACCGCTTTCATTCTGTCCGGTGCGACTTGGGCGATGGCTGACGACATCATCAAGGTCCCGACCGACAAGTCCGTGACCGAGGCCATCGACGCGCTGCAGGCTGCCGTCGAAAATGCAGGCGCGACCGTATTTGCCCGCGTTGACCACGCGGCCGGTGCGCATAAGGTCGACATGACGATACCGCCCAATCAGGTGTTGATCTTCGGAAACCCGGCCCTGGGAACGCCCGCCATGCAGATCGATCCCCGCGCGGGATTATTCCTTCCGCTCAAGGTGCAAGCCTATGAGGATGCCGACGGCCAGGTCTGGTTGGTGTACGAGGATCCCAAGGAAACCATGGACGAGCTTGATGCGGTGGAAAAATCCCCCGTAATCGACAAGATGCGCGGTGCGTTGAACAAGCTGACGAGTGCCGCAGCCAACTGATCGGCGTCATACCTGAGAAGCGCGCGCGATCCGTTTCATGCAATTGCGCACGATCAGAATGTGAAAGGGCATGATCACCGTCAGATAGATACGCCCCAAACGATTGTGAGGCCGCACCCAGGTTGCCATGACTATGCGGTCTTTGTCGCGATGCACGGCGATGCGGAAATCCAGATGGCGGTCATCGATTCCCACGATGACCTCTGTCTCATCCCTGTAGGTTACGGGAAAAATCGCGCCGGTGCCTGCGTCGGGCGAGCCATTGTCGGTGTTCAGGTGCTTGCCGTCCTTCAAACCGAATGGGGCAACGATTGCGTTCCGGATCCCCATCAGGATCTTCACCCACCCCGGCATGTTCAGACCGATTTTCATTGCGTCAAACGGCGCAAGGTCGCTTTGGACCGAGTACCCGTCAACAAAATCACCCGGAGTGAACAGCGACCACAATTCAGACTGCTCAGGCAGAACCTGTTTGCGGACCGCTTGCAATATCCTAACCCTTCAAAGCCGCCAAGGCTTCGCGCAGATCCAGCGCGCCGTCATAGAGCGCGCGGCCTGAAATCGCGCCGTTCAGGTTTGCCCCGCAGTCGCGCAGGGCGATCAGGTCGTCCAGCGAGCTGACTCCGCCGCTGGCGATCACCGGGATCGAGACTGCCCGGGCCAGATCGGCCGTGGCCTCGACATTGGGGCCTTGCATCGCGCCGTCGCGGTTGATGTCGGTGTAGATGATCGCCGCCACGCCCGCGTCTTCGAACCTGCGCGCCAGGTCGGTCACCATCACGTCGGTTTCCTCGGCCCAGCCCTTGGTGGCGACACGTCCGTTGCGCGCGTCGATGCCGACGGCGACCTGGCCGGGAAAGGCCTTGGCTGCCTGACGGACCAGATCGGGGTTTTCCACCGCAACCGTGCCCAGAATCACCCGGGCCAGCCCTTTGTCCAGCCAGGTCTCGATAGTGGCCATGTCGCGGATGCCGCCGCCCAGCTGGGCCGGCACGTCGCAGGACTTCAGGATCGCCTCGACCGGGGCGGCGTTCACGGGTTCCCCCGCGAAAGCGCCGTTCAGGTCCACCAGATGCAGCCATTCGCAGCCGGCTTCGACAAAGGCGCGAGCCTGGGCGGCGGGGTCTTCGTTGAAGACCGTGACCTTGTCCATCTCGCCGCGCAGAAGGCGCACGGCCTGGCCGTCTTTCAGGTCGATAGCAGGGTAGAGGATCATGTCGGGCGGCCTTTTCGTGACTGGTACTGGCGCGGGATATGGCACAGGCGGGGCAGGGGATGCAACGCGACGCAAAGTCAATCTTGCCCGAACCAGTGCCGGCGGTCAGACTGGCTGCAAATCAGGGAGGATACCATGAACAAACTTGCTCTGGCCGCTGCGGCGGCACTTGTCACCTTGGCCACCGGCGCACGGGCGGATGACCCGGTCGACGGGCTTTGGAAAACCCAGCCGGGCGATACCGGCGGATATCTGCACGTCTCGATCGGGCCTTGCGGCAGCGCCGTTTGCGGCACCATCGACAGCGCCTTCGACAAGGACGGAAACCAGCAGCTGGATTACGAGAATCTTGGCAAGAAGATCATCTGGGACATGGTCGCGGATGGCGGCGGCAGCTATAGCGGCGGCAAGATCTGGGCGCCGGACCGGGACAAGACCTACAATTCCAAGATGTCGCTTGACGGTCAGAACAAGCTGACGGTCAAGGGTTGCGTCGCGGGCGGCCTGATCTGCCGCGGCCAGGCCTGGACCCGCGTGCAGTAACCGGTCAGGGGGCCCAGGTCAGGAAGTTTCCGATCATCCGCAGGCCCACATCCTGGCTTTTTTCAGGGTGAAACTGCATTCCGATCATCGTGTCGCGGCCGATCACGGCCGTGACCGGCCCGCCATAGTCCACATGGGCCAGACGTTGCGCCGGATCGGCGACGCGGAAATGGTAGGAGTGGACAAAATAAACGTGATCGCCTGAGGTAACGCCGTTGAACACCGGGTGCTCGCTCTCGATCACCAGATCGTTCCACCCCATATGCGGAACCTTTAGCGCCCGGTCTTCGGGCTCGATCCGCACCACGTCTCCGGTCACCCAATTCAGGCCCGGCGTGTCGGTATATTCGCGGCCCGTGGTTGCCATCAGCTGCATGCCGACGCAGATGCCCAGGAACGGGCGGCCCTTCTGCTCGACCGCTTCGACCATCGCATCGTGGATGCCCTTGTGCCCGCGCAGCTCGGCCGCGCAGGCGGGAAAGGCGCCGTCGCCGGGCAGCACCAGTCGGTCGGCGCGCGCGACGACGTCGGCATCCGAGGTCACGACGACCTCGCCCGCGTCCAGCTCGCGCGCCATGCGTTGAAACGCCTTTTCCGCCGAGTGCAGGTTGCCGCTTTCGTAGTCGATGATCGCGGTCAGCATCTAGAGCGCGCCCTTGGTGGACGGTATCGCATCCGCTTTGCGCGGGTCGGTCTCGACCGCCTGGCGCAGGGCGCGGGCGACGGCCTTGAAGGCGGCCTCGGCGATGTGGTGGCTGTTGAAACCGTGCAACTGGTCGATATGCAGAGTGATGCCGCCATGGGTGGCCAGCGCTTGGAAGAACTCGCGCACCAACTCGGTGTCGAAACTGCCGATCTTGGGCGTCGGCAGATCCACGTTCCACACCAGAAACGGTCGGCCCGACAAGTCCAGCGCGCAGCGCACCTGCGCATCGTCCATCGGCAGATGGCACTCGCCATACCGACGGATGCCTTTTTTGTCCCCCAGCGCCTGCGTCAGCGCCTGACCCAGCGCGATGCCGGTGTCTTCGACCGTGTGGTGATCGTCGATGTGATAGTCGCCTTTGGCCCGGATCGTCATGTCGATCAGCGAATGCCGCGCCAACTGGTCCAGCATGTGATCGAAGAACCCCACACCGGTCTGGTTGTCATAGGTGCCGGTGCCGTCGAGGTTGACCTCGACCGTAATCGCGGTCTCGGCGGTCTTGCGGCTGATCGAAGCTGTGCGCATTGGCGAAATCCTCTTGCTACAGGGGCGCTTATAGACGGGGACGGGCGGCCTTATCCAGCCCGATCGTTGCAATCGCAGCAAACTGTTGCAGGGGATTGCGCCCGGGCGTGGGGCGTGCCAGCCTGCGCCAAACGGAAGCAACAAGGCCACGAAATGTCCACCTGCGTTTTCATCCAGATCCGCTGCAAGCCCGGCACCACCTACAAGGTGGCCGAAGAGATCGCTCTGCGCGAAATCCACTCGGAACTCTACTCCACCAGCGGTGAATATGATCTGCTGCTCAAGCTTTACATCCCCGAAACCGAGGATGTGGGCCATTTCATTAACGAACACCTTCTGGTCATTCCGAACATCGAGCGGTCGTTGACGACAATGACCTTCAAGGCGTTCTAAGGCTCAGCCAAGTTCGAACGTCGTCACGCCGAACACTCGGTTCAGGTCGATATCCGGCTCGTGGTCGGAATACATGCGCGCGGTTTCAAAGACTTTTTCCAAACCCAAAGCGTCAGCCAGTGCAAAGGCCGCCGCGTTGGGCTGTGGCATGTCGACATAGACCTCAGAGCTGCGGTGATCAGCGGGAACTTCGGCCAGAACCGCAGCCAAAAGCGCCAGCGCGATGTCCGGATCGTCGGCGAACAGTGGCCCTACCTTGTAGCCATTCAGGCAGGGGCGCAAAGTTGCATATCCGGCGATGCGACCTTTCTGGATACAAACACGCGAGACGTGGCCCGGTGCGCTCAGCCACTCCGTCAGAAAGGCATCCCGATGCGCGGGGAACAGGGCACGGTCATAGATGCGAAGGTCTTCGGACAGGCCACCGAGGGGCGCAACCTCGATACTGGTCTTGGGTAGGCTGGAGAGGGTGCCTGACACTGTGCCGGAGAACCGATAATTGTTGTAGGCGAAGACAAAGCCCGACTTGCGGTAGTTGTCCTGTTGTTCGACCACCCCGTCCAAACCCATGTTTCGCCCCGTACAATGCGCCAGGGCGTGCTGGGCGATTTCCAGACCATGACCGGATCCGCGAAACTCGGGCCGCACGATATAGAAACCCAGAAACGAAAACGCGTCGTCGTAGTTCACGGCTGAAACCGAGGCGATCATCTCGCCATCCAGAAACCCGCCCAGAAATCCGTCGGGGTCGGTCGAGCGAAAACAGATTGCGTCCTCATGACCCGGATTCCAACCCTCGCGTCCGGCCCAATCCACTGCGTGGCGCAGTTCTTCGGCGGTCAGCGTACGGATTTGGTAGTCTGACATCGGGGCATCCATCTGATTGCTGCATGTCAGAACAGAATGGCGCAGGACCGACCGATCCGCCAGTGCTTGTTGTGGGAAGGTGGATATCTGGAGCGGGCGATGAGATTCGAACTCACGACCCTAACCTTGGCAAGGTTATGCTCTACCCCTGAGCTACGCCCGCAATCAGATATCTTGTGCGACCTTTCGGTCCTCGTTGGAGCGGGCGATGAGATTCGAACTCACGACCCTAACCTTGGCAAGGTTATGCTCTACCCCTGAGCTACGCCCGCGCCGTCGAGTGAGGCGTGAACTATAAATTCTGGCGGTAAGCTGCAAGAGGAAAAACGCACTTGGCCGGAAAAAATTTTGCGACGGAACAGGTGTGCTGAGCCGTTGAAACCTACAGCCACGGGTATTGACAATGGTGGAGACGGAGGGATGAACAAGGTTGAGAACATAAAACTGACTGCGTTGGTCGCAGCCATGCTTCTGAGCCTCTTTGCAGGTCAGTTGAGAAACGAGCAAGCCTATGAAGTTAATGATATTTTCAAACTGCCGCCCGAGGTCAATTCTCTCGAACTAAGTGGGTGACAGCGGTTTCGTTCGAAGGCCAAATTTTGCCGTATTCGACAACTAGTATATGCATAATGCGAAATTTCTGCTCAAACTTGTGCCGGTTGGCGCAAGTATTTGGATACCTAAAAGGGGATTGGCATGCATTGGTTTATTTCCATGTCACGGGTTGTGGCGACATCTTTGTTGCTGACCGGGGCAGTTAGCTTCGTTGCGGTGTTGGCTACGCCAGATATCGCCATAGCCAAGAACGGGAATGGCAATGGTGGCGGAAATGGTAACGGTGGTGGAAACGGAAATAGTAACGGTGGCGGCAACGGAAATGGCAAAAGCGCCGAAAAATCCAGTGCCAGCCTCGGAGGATCTGCGCGCAGCACGAAGGGTGGGTCCGGCCAGGGCAAGGGTTTTCTCGCCGGTCTCGGTCTCGCTAAACCAAAGGCACAACGAAAGAACACCAAAACTACATCTCGGACCAAAGGGCAGAACGGTTTTGCAGCCAAACTCGACGAATTCTTCACTGGAAAAAAGAAAGTCGAGAAGCCGATCCGTAAAGCGCGGGTAGCGGCGGCAGTTGTCGAGGAGCCGTATGTCAAACCAATCAAGCACGGCAAAATCGCGTCCGAGCTCAAGGGCTTGAATGCCGCGCACGCCAGCCAGACTGCCCTGATGAATGCGGCCCCGAACAGCATGCCGGGCAAGCTTTACAGCTATCAGCAGAGTATACTTGGTTTCTCTGGCGCGACAGAGGAGCTTGAAATGCGCGAACAGGAATTGTCCGAACTGGAAGGTCTGACCGAAGCGGAGATCGAGGACCAATTTGCGCCAACTGAAGAAGAAGCAGCCGAGGGCATCACCGCACAGGACAAATACGAGGATGCCGTGGCCGAAGCGGAGCAGGCTGTAACCGAAGCCGAAGAAGCCTTGGCAGTAGCGGACGATCCGCAGGAGGCACTGGATACTTTGACCGGCGGCCGCGACCTGTCCGATCCGGCTCTTCATGAACTGCACGATTTGTTGGGCTTGCCAGCGCCAATCGAGGAAGAGGTTTCGATTGACAGCACGCCGGAACAGTTGCCGCAACAGCCTGTCGCGGAGTCCAGCGACGGTTGAACTAGCCCGCTCGGATGAAAAAAGGCGCGCCTGATGGCGCGCCTTTCTGTGTTTTAACGGTTTTATTCCAACTCGACCAAAAGATCCTTGGCGTCGATCTGGCCGCCGGGCTGGACATGCACCGCCTTCACGGTGGCGTCGCGTTCGGCATGGATGCCGGTTTCCATCTTCATCGCCTCGATGGTTAGCAGAAGGTCGCCTTCTTTGACCTCTTGCCCGGCGGTGACGGCGACAGTCGAAACCACGCCCGGCATCGGCGCGCCGACATGGTTGGCGTTTCCGACCTCGGCCTTGGGGCGCTGTATGGTCGAGGCCTGGACCATCCGGTTGGGCACCCGGATCACGCGGGGCTGACCGTTCAGTTCGAAGAACACCTTCACTTCGCCCTTCTCGTCGGTCTCGCTGATCGCCTGGCACCGGATTTCCAGAGTTTTGCCGGGGTCGATCTCGGCCGAGATCTCCTCTCCCGGCTCCATGCCGTAGAAGAAGGTGCGGGTGGGCAGGGTGCGTACCGGGCCATAGATCCGGTGGCGGCCCATGTAGTCCAGGAACACCTTGGGATACATCAGGTATCCGTTGAGGTCTTCGTCATCGACCTCCTTGCCCTCCAGCAGTTTCGACAGCTCCGCGCGGGTGGCCTCCAGATCAACCGGAGGCACGTCTTTGCCCGGCCGTTCGGTGTTCGGCTTTTCGCCTTTCAGCACCTTGGTCACGATCGTCTCGGGGAAACCGCCCGGAGGCTGTCCCAGATTGCCGCGCATCATGTCGATGACCGAATCGGGGAAGGCCACGTCGGTCGAGGGATCCTCGACCTGCTCGCGCGTCAGGCCCTGGCTGACCATCATCAGCGCCATGTCACCCACCACTTTCGAGGACGGCGTCACCTTGACGATGTCACCGAACATCTGGTTCACATCCGCATACATCTGCGCGACTTCGTGCCAGCGTTCCTCCAGCCCCATCGAGCGCGCTTGCGCCTTGAGGTTGGTGAATTGGCCGCCCGGCATCTCGTGCAGATAGACCTCGGACGCCGGCGCCTGCAGTCCGGATTCGAAGGCGGCGTACTGGGCGCGCACGGCCTCGAAATAATCGCTGATCTCGCGGATCGCCTTGATGTCCAACCCGGTGTCGCGGTCGGTGTGGCGCAGGGCCTCGACCACCGTGCCCAGTGTCGCCTGGCTGGTATTGCCCGAGAAGCTGTCCATCGCGCAGTCCACCACGTCCACGCCCGCTTCGCTGGCCGCCAGGATGGTGGCGCTGGCGATGCCGGCGGTGTCGTGGGTGTGGAAGTGGATCGGCAGGCCGACTTCTTCCTTCAGCGCGCGGATCAGTACCCGCGCGGCGGCGGGTTTCAGCAGGCCGGCCATGTCCTTGAGGCCCAGAACATGGGCGCCGGCGTCGCGCAGCTCCTTGGCCATGCCGACATAGTATTTAAGGTCATATTTGGCGCGGTTCGGATCAAGGATATCGCCGGTATAGCAGACGGTACCTTCACAGATCTTGCCGTTCTCGATCACCGCGTCCATCGCCACGCGCATGTTCTTGACCCAGTTGAGCGAGTCGAACACCCGGAACACGTCGATATTCTGCGAGGCCTGGCGCACGAATTCCTGCACCACGTTGTCGGGATAGTTGGTATAGCCCACCCCGTTGGCGCCGCGCAGCAGCATCTGGGTCATCAGGTTGGGCATGGCCTCGCGCAGGTCGCGCAGGCGCTGCCAGGGGCATTCCTGCAGGAAACGATAGGCCACGTCGAAAGTCGCCCCGCCCCAGCATTCGACGCTGAACAGCTGCGGCAGGTTCGCGGCATAGCTGGGTGCCACGCGGATCATGTCGATCGAGCGCATGCGGGTGGCCAGCAGCGACTGGTGCCCGTCTCGCATGGTGGTGTCGGTAATCAGCAGCTGGCGCTGGGCCTTCATCCAGTCGGCCACGGCCTGCGGGCCCTTCTGTTCCAGCAGGTTGCGCGTGCCCATCAGCGGTTCGGCCTTGGGCGCGGGGGGCTTGGGTTCTTTCAGGTCGGCGCGCGGGCGCGGGCGATCCTTGGTCTCGGGGTGCCCGTTCACCGTGATGTCGGCGATGTAGGTCAGAACCTTGGTGCCCCGGTCGCGGCGCTTCTTGAACTGGAACAGCTCGGGCGTCTCGTCGATGAACTTGGTGGTGTATTCATTCGACAGGAAGGTCGGATGCTTCAGCAGGTTCTCGACAAAGGCGATGTTGGTTGAAACGCCGCGCACGCGGAACTCGCGCAGGGCGCGGTCCATGCGGGCGATCGCCTTTTCCGGAGTCGGCGCCCAGGCAGTGACTTTGGTCAGAAGCGAGTCGTAATACCGGGTGATCACCCCGCCCGCATAGGCCGTGCCACCATCCAGCCGGATGCCCATGCCCGTGGCCGAGCGATAGGCCGTGATGCGCCCATAGTCGGGGATGAAGTTGTTAAGCGGGTCTTCGGTGGTGACGCGCGTCTGCAGCGCGTGGCCGTTGAGGCGGATCTCGTCCTGGCTGTGCTTGCCGGTGGCCTCGGCCAGGGTCTTGCCCTCGGCGATCAGGATCTGCGCCTGCACGATGTCGATGCCGGTGACCTCTTCGGTCACGGTGTGTTCGACCTGGACGCGCGGGTTCACCTCGATGAAGTAGAACTTGCCGGTCTCCATATCCATCAGGAATTCGACCGTACCGGCGCATTCATAGTTCACGTGCGCGCAGATGCGGCGGCCTAGGTCGCAGATCTCGGCGCGTTGCTCTTCGGTCAGATAGGGGGCAGGGGCGCGTTCCACGACCTTCTGATTGCGGCGCTGGACCGAGCAGTCGCGTTCATACAGGTGATAGATCTGCCCATGCTTGTCGCCCAGGATCTGCACCTCGACATGGCGGGCGCGGGTGATCATCTTTTCCAGATAACCCTCACCGTTGCCAAATGCGGCCTCGGCCTCGCGACGGCCTTCCAGAACCTTTTCTTCGAGTTCGTCTTCGGAATAGATCGGGCGCATCCCGCGGCCGCCGCCGCCCCAGGACGCCTTGAGCATCAGCGGATAGCCGATCTCGGCCGCTTCCTTGCGGATCGCGTCCATGTCATCGCCCAGCACCTCGGTCGCCGGGATCACCGGCACACCGGCGGCAATTGCCACCTTGCGGGCGCTGGCCTTGTCGCCCAGGGCGCGCATGGTCTCGGCCTTGGGGCCGATGAAGGTGATGCCGTTCTGCACGCAGGCATCCACGAAATCGGGGTTTTCCGACAGCAGGCCATAGCCCGGGTGGATGGCGTCAGCGCCGCTTTCCTTGGCGACGCGGATGATCTCGTCGATGGACAGATAGGCCGCGACCGGGCCCAGACCCTCGCCGATGCGATACGCCTCGTCTGCCTTGAACCGGTGCAGGCCCAGCTTGTCCTCCTCGGCATAGACGGCAACGGTGCGTTTGCCCATCTCGTTCGCGGCGCGCATCACGCGAATGGCAATCTCACCCCTGTTGGCGATCAGGATTTTCTTGAAGTCAGTCATGGCAAGTCCCGGTCTTTTGCATTTGGCCGTGTTAATAGACCGAGATTACGCGCAGATATATCTGTAGTTCTGGGTAGAACCGGCATGTTATCGCTCGCAAACGCCGCCTATTGCGGCGTTTTATGGCACATGCTGCATCGCGGCATCAATGTTTGCGTTAACATCAGGCAAATCTTTTAGCGTTGCGGCACCCAATTGTCCCATATTTGCAAGCATATCTTGCCGCAACATATCGATGACATGGGCCGGGCCGCGCACGCCCAATGCTGCAACGCCATAGAGGAAAGCCCGCCCCAGCATGACCAGATCGGCGCCCAAGGCGCGCGCCCGCAGAATGTCCAGCCCGCCCGAAATCCCGCTGTCGAAGATCAGTGGCAGGTCGGTGGCGGCGCGGATGGCGGGCAGCATGTCGATGCTGGCCGGCGCGCCATCGAACTGGCGGCCGCCGTGATTCGACACCCACAGCGCGTCGATCCCGGCCTGTTTTAGCCGCTCGGCATCCTCGGGGCGCAGCACGCCCTTGATGATGAACGGACCCTGCCAGTGGTCGCGCAGCCACTTGACGTAATCCATGCCCGGAGAGGTCCTGAGCAGGTACCCGATATGCGCCGTGGGTGGCAGGTTGGCGGTGCCGTCGATATATTTGTCCAGCGTGCGCATCCGGGGCTTGCCCTGACGCGCCATGCCCCAGGCCCAGGCCGGGCGGGCGGCGATCTGCGCCAGCAGGCGCGGCGTCAGGCGCGGCGGATGGGTCAGGCCCGAGCGGGTCTGCCGTTCCCGGCGCGAGGCCACGGGCACATCGACCGTCAGCACCAGCGTGCCGAACCCAGCGGACCGGGCGCGGCTCAGCAGGTCGGCGCGAATCTCGGGGTTTTTGGGCGGGTACAACTGGAACCAGGCGTCGGGTCCGATATGCGGGGCCATGTCCTCGGGGCTTTGGCTGGCGACAGTGGACAGAACATAGGGAATGCCCGCCTGCGCGGCGGCGCGCGCCATCAGCGCCTCGGCCCCAGGCCAGACCAGCCCGCACATCCCGATCGGAGCCATGCCGAAGGGCAGCGGATGGTCGCGCCCCAGAAAGCGGGTGCTGGTGTCGAATTCCAGCGGGCCTTTCAGGATGGCGGGCAGAAACCCGATGCGGTCCAGCGCCGCCCGGTTGCGTTTCAGCGCGGTCTCGGCCCCGGTGCCGCTGTCGACATAGTCCCAGACAAAGCGCGGCAACCGACGGCGTGCGCGGCGCTTCAGATCCTCGATGCCCGGATAGGTGCTGTGCAGGTCCATGTCGATTGATCCGACCTGCCGCGCGATTCGGCAAGGGTTTCAGTCGGATGCAGCCTGCGCCTGACGGCTCAACCAGCGCTACGAAAGAAATTCGCAAAACCGTGCGAACAAGCCGTGAACAAACCCTTTCCCTCGGCGCGCTTCCGGCTTAGTTTGGGCGCATGAGCAGTTTCGATGAAAATGACGCCTTCGAAGGCGCCTCGCTGTCGGCCCGCGCCATGGCCGCGCTTCGGCCCGAGGCGGACTACTTGAATGAATTGAACCCGGCGCAGCGGGAAGCGGTCGAGCTGTTGGATGGCCCGATCCTGATGCTGGCCGGGGCGGGCACCGGCAAGACCAAGGCCCTGACCACCCGCATTGCGCATCTGCTGAACACCGGGCGGGCCCGCCCGAACGAGATCCTCGCCGTGACCTTCACCAACAAGGCCGCGCGCGAGATGAAGGAACGGGTCGGCCGCCTGCTGGGCCAGCCCGCCGAGGGGATGCCGTGGCTGGGCACCTTCCACTCGATCTGCGTCAAGCTGCTGCGCCGCCATGCGGAACTGGCGGGGCTGAAGTCGAACTTCACCATTCTGGATACCGACGACCAGTTGCGATTGCTCAAGCAGTTGGTGCAGGCCGCCAATATCGACGACAAGCGCTGGCCTGCGCGGATGCTGGCCGGCATCATCGACGACTGGAAGAACCGCGCCCTGACGCCCGACAAGGTGCCCACCGCCGATGCCGGGGCCTACAACAACAAGGGCGTCGAGCTTTACGCTCAATACCAGACCCGCCTGCGCGAGCTGAACGCGGTGGATTTCGGCGACCTGCTGTTGCACATGGTCACCATCTTCCAGACCCACGCGGACGTGCTGGAACAATACCAGCGCTGGTTCCGCTACATCCTTGTGGACGAATACCAGGACACCAACATCGCCCAATACCTGTGGCTGCGGCTGCTGGCGGGCGGGCACAAGAATATCTGCTGCGTGGGCGACGACGACCAGTCGATCTATGGCTGGCGCGGGGCTGAGGTGGGCAACATCCTGCGGTTCGAAAAAGACTTTCCCGGCGCCCATGTGGTGCGACTGGAACAGAACTACCGCTCGACCCCGCATATCCTCGCCGCCGCCTCGAACGTCATTCGCGGCAACGAAAGCCGTCTGGGCAAGGAGTTGTGGACCGACAAGCTCGAAGGCGAAAAGGTCCGCCTGATCGGCCATTGGGATGGCGAGGAAGAGGCCCGCTGGATCGGCGAGGAGATCGAGGCAATGACGGGAGGGACGCGTGGGATGCGTCCTTTTGGCCTTGGTGAAATTGGGATTCTTGTTCGGACAACCAATCAAATTGAAGCTTTTGCCGATCGCTTTATGTCGATTGGTCTGCCCTATCAAATAATCGGTCCAAGAGATGACGACAAATTGGAGCGGCGAGATGCGCACGCTTACTTGAAAGTTTTGGCCAGTCGGGACAATGATCTAGCTTTGGAGCGTATCTTGAATACCCCGAAACGAGGCCTCGGGGACAAAGCTAGACAAACAATTCAACAATGCGCTCGCTCCAACGGACTGAGTCTATTCGAAGGAGCGCGGCTTGCTGTCGAGACAAAGTTGCTGAAAGGAAAAGGCGCGGCAGAGCTACCAAAGCTGATTTCTGACTTGGACCGTTGGGCCAGCGTTGCCAGCCGCCAAGAGGTTCCGCTTCGGGAACTTGCGGAGATGGTTCTTGATGAGTCTGGCTACACGGAAATGTGGCAAAATGCCAAGACACCGGACGCAATCGGTCGGCTGGAGAACTTGAAATCGCTTATGGAGCGATTGGAAAAGTATGAAACACTGGTCGAGTATCTAGAATACCTAGAGCTTCGGGACGCCAACGACGCAGCGGACTCCTCTCAAAAAGTAACGATCATGACCCTGCACGCGGCCAAAGGGCTGGAGTTCCCGGCCGTGTTCCTGCCGGGCTGGGAGGATGGGCTGTTCCCCTCGCAACGCTCGATGGACGAATCCGGATTGAAAGGGCTCGAGGAAGAACGGCGGCTCGCCTATGTGGGAATCACCCGCGCCGAAGAGGTCTGCACCATTTCCTTCGCCGCCAACCGGCGGGTGTTCGGGCAGTGGCAGAACGCGATGCCTTCGCGTTTCATCGACGAATTGCCCGAGGACCATGTCGAGGTGCTGACGCCTCCGGGCCTCTATGGTGGCGGGCAGATGTCGGCAGGTATCGAGACCCGCGCGGCGCAGGCCAATGTCTACAACTCGCCCGGCTGGAAACGGATGCAGGCGCGGCAGGGGCAATATGGCATGTCGCAGCCGCGCGAATCCCGCAACACCGTGATCGACGCGACCGCCGTGGCCAGCTTCACGCTGGGCGAGCGGGTGTTCCACCAGAAGTTCGGCTATGGCGGCGTGGTCGGGATCGAAGGGGACAAGGTCGAGGTCGAGTTCGACAAGGCCGGAACAAAGAAGGTCGTCGCGCAGTATCTATCCGCAAAAGACGACGTTCCGTTCTGATCCAGCGGAATGTGCCCGCCGGCACATGCTCGATTTGTTGATTGGCGCCCGGTCCTGCCCGTGGTGCCTTTTTCATGCCCGAAAGAAATAAAACGGCGGTTCCCAGGGAGGAGGAGGGAACCGCCGTTCTTGTCAACATCAGAGCAGGGAGGAGGAGAGCCCCGATGTATCCGAACCCGGGTTTTCCCCGGTATCTGAAGCGCGCGGTGACACCAGGGAGGAGGAAGGGTGCCACCGCGCTCTTTTCACATCGGGAAGGGAGGAGGAGAACCCGATGTATGCGTTTCCGGGTCTGGCCCGGTATTCGAAGGGCGCGGTGGCATCAGGGAGGAGGAAGATGCCACCGCGCGCTTTCAACATCAGAGCAGGGAGGAGGAGAGCCCCGATGTATCAGCATCCGGCAGGTTGAGGCCGGTATAGGGTGCGGCAGCATCAGGGAGGAGGAGAGATGCTGCCGCTGAAATACAGGTCCTATGGGAGGAGGAGTGGACCTGATCTCGGTGTTTCGTGGCGCTCAGCGCGCGAATTGTTCTTCGGCGGCCTGCATGGCCAGGCGACGGATCATCGAACGGTGAAGGCCCAGATCGGCCAGCTCACGGTCCGACAGTTCCGACAGTTCGTTCACCGTCTGGCGGTACACGCGATAGCGTGCGATACGGGTTTTCATGGTTTCGATCAGAGAGGCGAAACCAAATGTCGATGCGCTCTTGTGTGCGCTGTTGGTGCTTGCGACTGCCATGTTCGTTACCCAATCATCTGTCGTTTCCGCCGCGATGTTCCGGCGCTTGCTTGAGACTGAAGATAGGCAAATGCTGCGATTGCACAATACCGGACAGGATCAATGCTGCTATGCAGCAAGTGCATAGATTGACTGCCGGAATCCAGACACCCGAAAATATGCCTTTAAAATATGGATATTTTCGTTAGCGCGAACTGCGGGGCATTGCTCGGGTCTGGCTGCCGCCCATCATTTTGATGAAAATTTGCGCGCGTAAACGTGGAATTTGTGCGGTTCAGGATTGCGCGATTTTTGTGCGTCTGGGTCAACTCCCGATTTGGGTGGGGTCATGGGACTTTGTGGGACTGGCGGGAATTGGTGGGAAATCCGGGGCGGTCTCTCCGGGGCTCGGCCAGGAACGCAGGGTGATTCGGCGCCATATGGCCGAATTAGTGGGGGTACTGGACGGACTCAGGGTCGTTCCGCAGAAAATGTGGGAAATCGTGGGAAAAATTTTCCAGCGCGATATTTGTCTATATGTTGTGTTGGATTGGTTTAGTGCGTCTAACTGTGGACGGATTTCATGTTTGCGTATGGATTTCTACTGCTGTAGCTTTCCGAATCTAACCTTATTGGAAAAAAATCTCATTGATTTCCATGAATTCCCATGGCATCCCTTATTCATCCGATGAGGACGAGGCACATGGGGCGCCAAACGACCCCGAACCAAAAATAAACAGGTTTCATACAGGCATCTCGCTTTCATCACTCAAGAGATCCGGCGCGCGGGCGAGCAGACATCCCCCCAGGTGGCGCGCGCAGCTGGACATCCCGCGAAGCGGGTCAATGCGGCGGGTTGATCAGTGGCAGCAGATCAACCCGCCGTTTTTCATCCGGGGGAAGACGTAGGTGGGGCGCAAGCGAAAGGGACAGTCGTCTTGGCGCGCAGGTTTAGAGGTGAAAGCCACCACAAGGTGGACGCGAAGGGCAGGGTGTCGATCCCGGCCTCGTTTCGCCGTGTGCTCGAGGCCTCGGACCCCAACTGGCAGCCTGGCGACAATCCTGAACTGGTAATCGTATACGGTGACCACCGCCGCAAATACCTTGAATGCTATACTATGGAGGCGATCGACGAGGTCGACGCCAAGATCGACGCGCTGCCGCGCGGCTCGATGCAGCGCAAGATGTTGCAGCGCCTGTTCCACGGGCAGTCTTTCCCGACCAACGTCGATGAAACCGGACGCCTGGTGTTGCCGGCCAAGCTGCGCAACAAGATCGGGCTGGAAGGCGAGGCGTTCTTCATCGCCGCGGGCGACACGTTCCAGATCTGGAAGCCCGAGACATACGAGGCCGAGGAACTGGCCGCCACCGAAGACTGGTTGGACGAACTGCCCGAGGATTTCGATCCGATGCAGTTCCTTGATGGCATCGAAGGTGCGTGACGGCATGGCCGGCGCGGATCACACTTCATCTGATAAACCCCACATTCCCGTTCTGCTGCGCCCGTTGCTGGACGCGGTTCATCCGGTATCTGGCACGTGGCTGGATGGCACCTTTGGTGCAGGCGGCTATACCCGGGGTTTGCTTGAGGCTGGCGCCGACACGGTTATCGGTGTCGATCGCGATCCGTTGGCCTTTGAAATGGCGGCGGAGTGGGCAGCCGTATATGGCGATCGGCTGGTGATGCAGCCGGGTGTCTTTTCTCGCATGGATGAATACGCCAGCAACCTCGATGGCGTGGTGCTGGACCTTGGTGTCTCGTCCATGCAGCTGGATCAGGCCGAGCGCGGCTTTTCCTTCATGAAGGACGGCCCACTGGACATGCGCATGAGCCAGGAGGGCGAAAGCGCAGCTGATCTGGTCAACAGCGCGACCGAGGAGCAGTTGGCCGACATCCTGTTCCACTATGGCGAAGAACGGGCCAGCCGCCGCATCGCGCGCGCCATCGTCAAGGCCCGCACCGAGTCGCCCATCACCACCACCCTGCGTCTGGCCGAGATCGTCGAATCCTGCCTGCCGCGCGCCAAGCCCGGACAATCCCATCCGGCAACTCGGTCGTTCCAGGCGCTCCGCATTGCGGTGAATGCCGAATACGAGGAGCTGTTCCAGGGCCTGATGGCCGCCGAGCGCGCGTTGAAGCCGGGCGGGCAATTGGCCGTGGTCACCTTCCACTCGGTCGAGGACCGAATGGTCAAACGCTTTTTCCAGTCGCGCGCGGGCAAGACCGGCCGTGCCAACCGCTATGCGCCCGAGATCCAGCAGGATCAGCCGCAATTCACATTGAAGACTCGCAAGGCCATCGGCCCCGACCCGCAGGAGTTGCAGGACAACCCGCGCGCGCGCTCGGCCAAGTTGCGGGTTGCTGTTCGTACCGATGCTCCGGCGGGGGAAATTGATGCCCGCGCCATTGGCATGCCCATGATCGGGGGAAAGGCAAGATGAAGAGTATTCTGTTTGTATTGACCGCCTTGGGTGTTTTCGGGCTCGCTTTGTGGGCCTATCAGGAAAACTACCGCACCCAACAGGTACTGAAGGAAACCCAGTCTCTGCAGCACCAGATCGGCGCGGCCCAGGCTCGGCTGGCTGTATTGCAGGCCGAATGGGCCTATCTGAACCGCCCCGACCGACTGCGTGAACTGGCCGACCTTAATTTCGAGCGTCTGGGCCTTCTGCCGCTGCGCGCCGAGCAATTCGGACGCGCTGACCAGATCGCCTATGCCGAGGATCCCGACCTGCCCATCGCCGACCCGATCGAACTGCAGGCGATCACGGACACCCAGGCCCTGGGCGAGGTGCAGATCCCATGACACGCACACCGCTCCGCCCGCTTGCCCGCATCCTTGAGGCCCGTGCCCGCGGGGAAAACCCCAAGGTGATTGAGCGCGAGAACATCCGCCGCCGCCACGAAGAGATGAAGGACCGCGCCCGCGCCCGCGCCGAAGGGCGGTTGCTAGTGCTCAGCGCGTTTTTCTTTGCGGCATTTGCCGTTGTCGGGTTCCGGATGGGCGCTTTGGCTACTTCGGAGGCGCAAGAACCGCTGGCGAGCGCCCCGGGCGCGTCGATTGCCATGCAGCGGGCGAATATCGTGGACCGCGAAGGCCGAATCCTTGCGACGAACCTTGATACCTATTCCGTTTATGCCCAGCCTCCGCTGATGATCGACCCGATCGCGGCCGCGGAAAAGCTGGTGGCGATCTTCCCGGATCTGGACAAAGAGCGGTTGGTCAAGGACTTCACCGGCAAGCGCAAATTCCTGTGGATCAAAAAGCGTATCTCGCCCGAGCAGAAGCAGGCAGTGCACGACATCGGCGATCCGGGCATCCTGTTTGGCCCGCGCGAAATGCGGCTCTATCCCAACGGCCGGCTGGCCGCGCATATCCTAGGTGGCTCCGGCTTTGGGCGCGAAGGCGTCTCGGCCGCCGAGGTGATCGGTGTGGCCGGGGTGGAAAAACAGTTCGACGATTATCTGCGCGATCCCGCCAACGGAACCAAGCCGCTGCAGCTGTCGCTGGACCTGACCGTTCAGGCGGCGGTCGAGCAGGTGCTGGACGGCGGCATGAAGATTATGAACGCCAAAGGCGCCTCGGCGGTGCTGATGAACGCCCATACCGGCGAAGTGATTGCTGCCGCCTCGTTGCCATCGTTCGACCCGAACGACCGTCCGCGCCCGCCGACCTCGGGCTTTGACCCCTCGGACAGCCCGCTGTTCAACCGCTATGTGCAGGGGGTGTACGAACTGGGCTCGGTCTTCAAGATCTTCACCGCCGCGCAAGCGGTCGATCTGGGGCTGGTCAATGCCGACACGATCATCGACACCTCGGGGCCGATGAAGATCGGACGTTTCCCGATCGGCGAATTCAACGGCAAGAATTATGGCAAGATCAGCGTGGCCGATGTGATCGTGCACAGCTCGAACCGCGGCACCGGGCGGTTGGCGCTGCAGATCGGCGCCGAGCGCCAGCAGCAGTTCCTGAACGCGCTGGGCATGTTCGACCCCACGCCGTTCGAGATCGTCGAGGCCAAGGGTGGGGTGCCGCTCAAGCCCAAGAAGTGGGGTGAATTGAGCACCGTCACCATTTCCTACGGCCACGGCCTGTCGACCAGCCCGATGCATCTGGCGGCGGGCTATGCGGCCATCGCCAATGGCGGGCATTATGTCAGTCCCACGATCCTGCGCCGCAACGGCCCGCAATACGGGCCGCGCGTGATGTCGGAAAGCGCGGCCAAACAATCGTTGATGATGCTGCGCAAGGTGGTGACGGATGGAACCGCCAGCTTTGGTGACGTTCCGGGCTATGCCGTGGCCGGCAAAACTGGCACCGCCGACAAGCCCAAGCCGCGCGGCGGCTACTATGATGACAAGGTGATCGCCACCTTCGCTTCGGTTTTTCCGGCCTACGATCCGAAATATGTACTGATCGTTGCGCTGGACGAACCGTCGATCCTGGCCTACGGCGAAAAGCGCCGCACGGCAGGCTGGACGGCGGTGCCCGTGGCCGCCGAGTTGATCGGCCGCATCGCGCCGCTGCTGGGGCTGCGTCCGCGGCTTGAGCCTGAGGATCGCGCTGCTATAACGCTGACCTCGAATTAGGCAGTCCGACAGAGGTGGGTCATGGGCGCAAGGTCAAAGAAACTCAGCCAGCTGGCCCTGACCGCGCGCGGCGGTGCCGACCCGGAGATTACCGGGCTGGCCGTTGACAGCCGTCAGGTCAAGGACGGCTTTTTGTTCGCGGCGCTGCCGGGGACGCGCGTGCATGGCGGCGAATTCATCCAATATGCCCTGCGCATGGGGGCCGCCGCCATTCTGACCGATGCCGAAGGCGCACGGATCGCCGCTGATGAACTGGCCGCCTCGGACGCCGCCCTGGTGGTGGTGCAGGACCCGCGCCAGACGCTGGCATACACCGCCGCATTGTGGTTCGGGGCGCAGCCGCGCACCATGGTGGCGGTCACCGGCACCAACGGCAAGACCTCGATTTCAACGTTCGTGCGCCAGATCTGGACCGAGTTGGGACACATGGCCGTCAATCTCGGCACCACAGGGGTCGAGGGCGCGTGGACGGCACCGCTGGCCCACACGACGCCCGAACCCATCACCCTGCATCGCTGTCTGGCCGAGGCCGCCGAGGCCGGCGTGACCCACGCCGCGATGGAGGCATCGTCGCACGGTCTGGAACAGCGCCGGCTGGACGGCGTGCACCTGACGGCGGCGGGGTTTTCGAATTTCACCCAGGATCACCTGGACTATCACGCGACGTTTGAGGCGTATTTCGCGGCCAAGGCCGGCCTGTTCGACCGGGTTCTGCCGCAGGACGGAACGGCCGTGATCAACATGGACGACCCGAAAGGCGCCGCGATCCGTGATATCGCGCAGGCGCGCGGTCAGACAGTATTGACCGTGGGCAGCGGGGACGCTGATCTTTGCCTGTTGAACCAACGGTTTGACGCCACCGGGCAGGATTTGCGCTTTGCCTGGCGCGGCAAGACCTTCCAGACCCGGCTGAACCTGATCGGCGGGTTTCAGGCGGAAAACGTTCTGCTGGCCTGCGGATTGGTCATCGCCAGCGGAGACGAGCCCGACCATGTCTTCGACACGTTGCCGCATCTGACTACGGTGCGGGGGCGGATGCAGTTGGCCGCGACCCGCAGCAACGGGGCTGCGGTATTCGTCGACTACGCGCACACGCCCGATGCTGTGGCCACCGCGTTGCAGGCACTGCGTCCGCATGTGATGGGCCGGTTGATCGCCATCGTCGGCGCGGGCGGCGACCGGGACGCGACCAAGCGCCCGCTGATGGGCCGCGCCGCGGCCGAGAACGCCGATATCGTCTTTGTCACCGACGACAACCCGCGCTCGGAAGACCCCGCAGCCATCCGCGCCGCGGTGATGGCCGGGGCCCCCGACGCAACCGAGGTTGCCGACCGGGCCGAGGCCATCCTGCGCGGCATCGATGCATTGCAGCCGGGCGATGCGCTGCTGATCGCGGGCAAGGGGCACGAGACCGGGCAGATCGTGGGTGACCAGGTTCTGCCCTTCGATGATGTGGAGCAGGCCAGCATCGCCGTGGCCGCACTGGACGGGAGGGTCGCATGACACTCTGGACCGCATCCGAGGCCGCCGCCGCGACGGGCGGACGGGCCACGACCGACTGGCAGGCGGGCGGCGTGTCCATCGATACGCGCACGCTGCAACCGGGCGACCTGTTCGTGGCGTTGAAGGCGGCGCGCGACGGGCATGATTTCGTGGCGCAGGCGCTGGAAAAAGGGGCCGCCGCCGCGCTGGTCTCGCGGGTGCCCGACGGTGTGGCCCCCGATGCGCCGCTGCTGATCGTCGATGACGTACAGACCGCGCTCGAGGCGTTGGGCCGCGCCGCCCGTGACCGGTGCAAGGCCCGCGTGGTTGGGGTGACGGGAAGTGTCGGCAAGACCTCGACCAAGGAGATGCTGGCGACCATCCTGTCGGATCAGGGCCGCACCCATGCCAGCGTCGCCAGCTACAACAACCATTGGGGCGTGCCGCTGACTCTGGCCCGGATGCCGCGCGACACCGAATATGCGGTGATCGAGATCGGCATGAACCACCCCGGCGAAATTGCGCCCCTGGCGCGGCAGGCTCGCCCGCATGTGGCGCTGGTCACTACCGTCGCCGCGGTTCACCTCGAGGCGTTCGAGTCGGTTGCTGGCATTGCCCACGAAAAGGCCGCCATCTTTGATGGGCTGGAGGCCGGCGGCACTGCCATCGTGAACGCCGACCTGGATCACACCGACATCCTGCGCACCTGTGCCGCCCGGCATGGCGCTGTGATCGTGGATTTCGGCCGCACGGCCTCGGATTATCGGCTGATCGGCGTGACCCAGTCGCCAACTGACATCCACGTGACCGCCGAGGCGATGGGCCAGCCTATCGCCTTCGATGTGCAGTCTGCGGGGACGCATTTTGCCATGAACGGCCTGGGCGCGCTTGCCGCCTGTGTTGCGCTGGGCGTCGATCTGGACGCGGCCATCGCCGGCCTGGGAAAATGGGCGCCGGTCATGGGGCGGGGCGTGCGCGAGACGCTGGCCCTGCCGGATGGCGGGCAGATCGAACTGCTGGATGACAGCTACAACGCCAATCCGACCTCGATGGCGGCGGCATTGGATGTGCTGGCGGCAGCTAAGTGCGAAAGGCGCATCGCCTTTCTGGGCGACATGAAAGAGCTGGGGCCCGATGAACGCGCGATGCACACAGCGATGGCAGAAGTGCCGGCCATGAAGCAGATCGACAAGGTGCACTGCATCGGTCCGTTGATGCGGGCGCTGCACGAGGCCCTGCCCGAGGACAAGCGCGGGCTGTGGTCTGAGACCAGCGCCGAAATGGTTCAAGAGCTGCCGCAGCTGGTTCGGGCGGGCGATGCCGTGTTGGCCAAAGGCTCGCTCAGCATGGCGCTGGCACGGATTGTTGACGGTTTGCGGAAAATGGGGCAAGTGGGCGCGCTTGATGCATGACCACCCATGACCGCGGTGTGAGAAAGGTTTTGTAATGCTCTATTGGTTGACCAGCCTGTCGGACGGAGGGGATTTCTTCAACCTCTTCCGCTACATAACTTTCCGCGCAGGCGGCGCCTTTCTGACGGCCCTGATCTTTGGCTTCCTGTTCGGCAAGCCGTTGATCAACGTGCTGCGCAGGAAACAGGGCAAAGGTCAGCCAATCCGGGATGACGGCCCCGAGGGGCACTTTACCAAGGCCGGCACGCCCACGATGGGTGGTCTGCTGATTGTAGGTGCCCTGGTGACGTCCACGCTGATTTGGGCACGGTGGGACAATCCTTATGTGTGGATGGTTCTTTTCGTCACGCTGGCCTATGCGGCCATCGGATTCGCGGACGACTATGCCAAGGTGTCGAAGCAGAATACCAAGGGCGTTTCAGGCAAAATGCGCCTGGCTTTGGGCATCATCATCGCCGCGCTGGCCGCGCTGTGGGCGACGCTGCACCACCCGGAGATGCTGCAGAACCAGCTGGCCGTGCCGATCTTCAAGGACACGCTGATCAATCTGGGTATCTTCTACATTCCGTTCTCGATCGTGGTGATCGTGGGGGCGGCGAATGCAGTGAACCTGACCGACGGGCTGGACGGGCTGGCCATCATGCCCGCGATGATCGCGGCGTCGACTTTGGGCGTGATCGCCTATGCGGTGGGTCGCGTCGACTTTACCGAATATCTGGACGTGCATTATGTGCCCGGCACGGGTGAGATCCTGATCTTCACCGCCGCGCTGTTTGGAGGCGGGCTTGGGTTCCTGTGGTACAACGCCCCGCCCGCCGCGGTGTTCATGGGGGATACCGGGTCTTTGGCCTTGGGCGGTGCGCTGGGCGCCATCGCCGTCGCCACCAAGCACGAGCTGGTTCTGGCCATCGTCGGCGGCCTGTTCGTGGTCGAGGCGTTGAGCGTGATTATCCAGGTGCTGTATTTCAAACGCACAGGGCGGCGGGTCTTCCTGATGGCGCCGATCCATCACCACTATGAGAAGAAGGGGTGGGCCGAACCGACTATCGTGATCCGGTTCTGGATCATCTCGCTGATCCTAGCGATGATTGGCCTTGCAACACTGAAAGTACGGTAAGGCTCCAGCCGGGCGCGGAGGGCCTGCGGCCCGCCTGTGCCCGTTGGGCCCGGCTCGCGCCGAGGGCGCGAGCCTGTCGCCGCCCTTGCCAAGGGTCAATTCTTCGGTACAGGGTGGCGGCGCATTGGCAGATGGAAGAAGGTGCGCGGCATGATCCCGGTCAAAGGGTTTTCAGGACATAAGGTTGCGGTTCTGGGGCTGGGGCGGTCGGGTTTGGCCACGGCGCGCGCATTGCGGGCTGGTGGGGCCGAGCCGGTCTGCTGGGATGACAACCCTGCCGCGCGCGAAAAGGCCGAGGCCGAGGGGTTCCTGTGTCAGGACCTGCGACGGCAGGGCGCCTTCGACGCGATCGCCGCGTTGATCGTCTCACCCGGCATTCCCCATCTTTATCCCGAACCCAACCCGGTTGTTGCCGCCGCACTGCAGGCTGGCGTACCGGTCGACAATGACATTGGTCTGTTCTTCCGCTCGTTGGGCGGTGCCGAATGGGACAAGTTCGATGTGCCGCCGCGTGTGGTCGCCGTCACCGGTTCGAACGGGAAATCGACCACGGCCGCGCTGATCCACCACATCCTGACCCAGTCGGGGCGCGAGGCGCAGCTGGCGGGCAATATCGGGCGCGGCGTTCTGGATATCGACCCCGGCGGCGACGGATCAGTGGTGGTGCTGGAGCTTTCCAGCTATCAGACCGAGCTGGCGCGTGCGCTGACGCCCGACGTGGCGGTGTTCACCAATCTCTCGCCCGACCATTTGGACCGACACGGGGGCATGGGCGGCTATTTTTCCGCCAAGCGCCGCCTGTTCTCAGAAGGCGGTCCCGACCGTGCCGTGATCGGCGTGGACGAGATCGAAGGCGCGTTTCTCGCTGGGCAACTGGCCGAAGGGCCGGGCGACGACCGGGTGATCCGCGTCTCTGTGGCGCGCAAATTGGCCGGTCCGGGTTGGCAGGTCTTTGCCCGCAAGGGGTTCCTGTCGGAGTACCGCAAGGGGCGGCAGGCCGCGTCGATCGACCTGCGCGGCATCAAGGGCTTGCCCGGAACGCACAACCACCAAAACGCGTGCTCGGCCTATGCCGCCTGCCGCGCGCTGGGGCTGGCGCCCAAGTTGATCGAGGACGCGTTGCTCAGCTATCCAGGCTTGCCGCACCGCAGCCAGATCATCGCTGAGGCAAACGGTGTGACATTCGTGAATGACTCCAAGGCCACCAATGTCGACAGCGCCGCCAAGGCGCTGGGCGCGTTCAAAAAGATCCGCTGGATCTGCGGCGGGCTTGAGAAAGAGGGCGGTATCGCAGCGCTGAACGACGCGACCGACGAGGTTCTGTGCGCCTACGTGATCGGGCGCGAGGCGGCCGGCTTCGCCATGCAGTTGTCGGTTGAAGCCCGCGTTTGCACCACCATGGCCGAGGCGGTCGAACAGGCCATGCGCGACGCCGCGCCGGGTGAGACCGTGCTGCTGGCGCCCGCGGCGGCCAGTTTCGACCAGTACGACAATTTCGAACAGCGCGGTGACGATTTCGTGGCGCAGGTACAAAAGCGGCTTTGAACTGCGCATTTGCAATGAACCGCCGGTTGGGCCAAATTGAAGTGCTATCAGCTTGACGCACCAGAATTAATGATTTTGTTACCCTAGGAATCCAACACGAGGTTAAGACCATGCTGAACCGCAAGCTTTCAATGATCCTGCCGGCCATCCTGGTGGCAGGGGCCTGCACGAACACAGGCGCGAACTACCAGCCCATTGTGGATGGACCCGTCAGCCCGAATTACAACGCAGACTTGGCGCAGTGTCAGGCCGTGGCGCGGCAGCAGGGCACGATCGACAGCAATACCGCTGGCGCGGCGGCCATTGGCGCGGCGGGTGCAGCAGGCACCAAAGCCATCATCGACGACAGCGCAAGCGATCTGGGCCGTGCGGCCGTCGCTGGCGCACTGGTGGGGGCAGGGGCCAGCGCTCTGCAAAACACCCAGAAGCAGGAAGTCATCGTCCGCAACTGCATGCGCGGCCGCGGCTATAACGTCGTAGGCTAAAGGCGACCGGCGATCGCAATTCCGGCGGCGTGGCCCGAGGACCACGCCCATTGGAAATTGTACCCGCCCAGCCATCCGGTGACATCCACCGCTTCACCAATCGTATAGAGGCCGGGGACATCCCTGGCCTCCATCGTTTTGGACGACAGGCCGTCCGTGTCGATGCCGCCCAAGGTGACTTCGGCGGTGCGATACCCTTCGGTGCCCGAGGGGGTCAGTGCCCAGTCGGACAGCGAATCGGTCAGTGCCTGCAACGCCGCATCCGACTGATCGGCCAGGTTGCCGCGCATCGGGATATGGGTGCTCAGATACTCGACCAGGCGGGCGGGCAGGTGGCGCGCGAGTTCGGTTGTCAGGGCCTTGCGGCCTGCGCTTTGCCGCCGTTCGCGCAGCAGGTCGAACAGGGGCAGCTCGGGGATCAGGTTGACCCGGATCGCCTCGCCCTCGTGCCAGTATGAGGACAGTTGCAGCACAGCCGGCCCGCTCAGGCCGCGATGGGTGAACAGCAGTGCCTCGTCGAAACTCTTGCGATCGTTCGACAATCGCGTCGGCACGGAAACACCGGACAAGTCTTTGAACCGCCCGTCGGGGAAGGTGAACGGCACCAAAGCGGCACGGGTTTCGGTGACGTGCAAGCCAAACTGCGCGGCGATGTCATAGGCCAGCCCGGTCGCACCCATCTTGGGGATGGATTTTCCGCCGGTGGCCAATACCACGTTGGCAGAGCTCAGGTCATATCGCGCACCCTCGCGCTCGACCATCATTTCAAAGCCGGTTTCGGTCTTGCGCAGATCGCGCAGCGACGTGTGCAACCACAGCTCGGCGCCTGCGCGGTCCATCTCGGCCAGCAGCATGGCGATGACCTGCTTCGATGAGCCGTCGCAGAACAGCTGTCCCAGCGTCTTTTCATGCCATGCGATGCCGTGACGGTCCACGAGGTCGATGAAATCCCATTGCGTGTACCGCGCCAGCGCAGATTTGCAGAAATGCGGGTTCTGCGACAAGAAGTTCTGTGGTCCGGCGTGGAGGTTGGTGAAGTTGCACCGCCCCCCGCCCGAGATGCGGATCTTTTCCCCCGGCGCCTTGGCGTGATCGATCACCAGTACACGCCCGCCGCAATGGGCGGCGCACATCATGCCGGCGGCTCCGGCGCCCAGTATGATCGTGTCAAATCGCATCCCTCGCCCTTGGCGCGGATTGACGCCAATGACAAGAGGAAGAGGCTGGCCTGAGGGGCATTTTCCCTGTAGACTCTCAAACAGATCCCGAAAACGGGACGTTAACGAGGCAGATAGTGGCGGTATCTCATGACTGAGATGGTGTATGGCGCGGTCCAGGACCAGCGCGGTGAACCGATCCTTCCGAAATGGTGGCGGACGATTGACCGCTGGACGATGTCCTGCGTGCTGATCCTGTTTGCGATCGGGCTTCTGCTGGGGCTGGCCTCGTCGCCGCCGTTGGCGCAGCGCAACGGGTTCGATCCGTTCCACTATGTCGAGCGTCAGGCCCTTTTCGGTGTGTTGGCGCTGATCGCGATGATGCTGACCTCGATGATGTCACCCACCTTGGTGCGTCGGTTGGCGGTGCTGGGCTTTCTGGCCTCATTTGTTGCGCTGGCCTTTCTGCCGGTCTTCGGAACCGATTTCGGCAAAGGTGCGGTGCGCTGGTATTCGCTGGGCTTCGCCTCGCTGCAACCGTCCGAGTTTCTGAAGCCGGGCTTCATTGTCGTGGCCGCGTGGCTGCTGGCCGCAGCGCAGGAGATCAATGGCCCCCCGGGGCGGTTGTGGTCGTTTGCGCTGTGTATGTCGATTGTTGGCATGTTGGTGATGCAGCCTGATTTCGGTCAGGCCTGTCTGATCCTGTTCGGCTGGGGCGTGATGTATTTCGTAGCGGGTGCACCGATGTTCCTGCTGCTGGGAATGGCCGGGGCGGTCGTCTTGGGTGGCATGTTCGCCTACGCCAATTCTGAACACTTCGCCCGGCGCATCGATGGTTTCCTGAATCAAGAGGTCGATCCGACGACCCAGTTGGGCTATGCCACCAACGCAATCCGCGAGGGCGGGCTGTTTGGGGTTGGGGTTGGCGAGGGGCAGGTGAAATGGTCGCTGCCCGATGCACATACCGATTTCATCATCGCCGTCGCGGCCGAAGAATACGGCCTGATCCTGGTGCTGATCATCATCGCGCTCTATTCAATCATCGTGGTACGGTCCCTGCTGCGACTGATGCGCGAGCGTGACATGTTCACCCGGTTGGCAGGCACGGGGCTGGCTTGCATGTTCGGTGTTCAGGCGATGATCAACATGGGCGTCGCGGTGCGCCTGCTGCCGGCCAAGGGCATGACGCTGCCTTTCGTCAGCTACGGCGGCTCGTCGTTGATCGCGGGCGGCATCGCACTGGGCATGCTGCTGGCCTTCACCCGCACCCGCCCACAGGGCGAACTGGGCGACATTCTGCGCGGACGAGGCTGATGACGAACCCTTATTTGCTGATCGCGGCTGGCGGAACCGGGGGCCACATGTTCCCCGCCCAGGCGCTGGCCGAGGCGATGCTGAACAAGGATTGGCGCGTGCGCCTGTCCACCGATGCGCGCGGCGCGCGTTATACCGGCGGTTTCCCGCATTCAACCGAGATCGTCGAGGTCTCCTCGGCCACTTTCGCCCGCGGCGGGCTGGCGGCCAAGGCGCTGGCCGGCCCGCGGATCGCGGCCGGTGTGGCCGGGATGACGGCCCAGTTGCTGCGCGACAGGCCGGACGTGGTGGTTGGGTTCGGCGGCTATCCGTCGATCCCGGCGCTGAGCGCGGCGGTGATGCTGCGTCTGCCCCGCATGATCCACGAACAGAACGGCGTTTTGGGGCGCGTGAACCAGTTGTTCGCCACGCGGGTTGCGCATGTGGCCTGCGGTGTCTGGCCCACCGACCTGCCCGAGGGCGCCCACGGTATCCACACCGGCAACCCCGTCCGGGCTGCCGTTCTGGAACGTGCGGCCGCGCCCTACATCCCGCCCGGAGACTATCCGATGTCGGTGCTTGTGATGGGCGGCAGCCAGGGCGCCCGTATCCTCAGCGATGTAGTCCCCGGCGCCATAGCTGCACTGCCCGAGAGCCTGCGCCAGTATATCCGCGTCTCTCACCAAGCGCGCGAGGAGGACACCGAACGGGTCAGCGCCTTCTACGCCGACCACGGGATTCTGGCCGAGGTCCAGCCCTTTTTCCACGACGTGCCCCGCCGCATGTCCGAGGCGCAGCTGGTCATCAGCCGCTCGGGTGCGTCCAGCGTGGCCGACATCTCGGTGATCGGGCGACCTTCGATCCTGATCCCCTTCGCCGCCGCCGCAGGCGATCACCAGACCGCCAATGCGCGCGGGCTGGTGCAGGCGGGCGGGGCAATCATGATCCCCGAAAATGCGCTTGACGTTCCCGCCCTGACCGAGCAAATCGCACTGGTTCTGACCAACCCCGAAGCTGCACAGAAAATGGCCCATGCTGCCCTGTCGGTCGGGGCGCCCGACGCGACCGAGCGTCTGGTGGCCCTTGTCGAACAGCTGGCGCAGAAGGAGACCCCATGAATCCAGCAACCAAACTCCCGCAGGATGTCGGACCGATCCATTTCGTGGGCATCGGTGGCATCGGAATGTCGGGCATCGCCGAGGTGCTGCTGAACCTTGGGTACCAAGTGCAGGGATCCGATCTGAAAGCGTCGAAGATCACCGACCGGCTGGCCTCGCTGGGGGCTGAGATTTTTGTGGGTCAGCGGGCTGAAAACCTCGACAATGCGACCGTCGTGGTCGTCTCGACAGCGATCAAGCCGGGCAACCCTGAATTGGACGGCGCTCGTGCGCTGGGCCTGCCGGTGGTGCGCCGCGCCGACATGTTGGCCGAGCTGATGCGGCTGAAATCCAACATTGCCATCGCCGGTACCCACGGCAAGACCACGACCACCACGATGATGGCCGAGTTGATGGTGGCGGGCGATTTCGACCCGACCGTGATCAACGGCGGCGTGATCCATGCCTACGGCTCGAACGCGCGGATGGGGCAGGGCGAATGGATGGTGGTCGAGGCCGACGAGTCCGACGGCTCGTTCAACCGGCTGCCGGCGACCATCGCCATCGTCACCAATATCGACCCCGAGCACATGGAGCATTGGGGTGATTTCGACCGGCTGCGCGCGGGCTTTCATGATTTCGTCTCGAACATCCCGTTCTACGGTCTGGCGGTGTGCTGCACCGACCATGCCGAGGTTCAGGCGTTGGTGGGCCGCATCACCGACCGCCGCGTGCGCACCTATGGGTTCAACGCCCAAGCCGACGTGCGTGCAGTCAACCTGACCTACAAGGGCGGCATCGCGCATTTCGACATCCACCTGCAATACGAGGATACCGTGATCGAGGGTTGCACCCTCCCGATGCCGGGCGATCACAACGTCTCGAACGCGCTGTCAGCCGTGGCCGTGGCACGTCATCTGGGCATGAAAACCGCTGAAATCCGCGACGCGCTGGCCAATTTCGGCGGCGTCAACCGCCGCTTTACCAAGGTGGGCGAGGTGAACGGCGTCACCATCATCGACGATTACGGCCATCACCCTGTGGAAATCGCGGCGGTGCTCAAGGCTGCACGTCAGGCAACCGAAGGCCGCGTGATCGCCGTGCACCAGCCGCACCGCTATTCACGCTTGTCCAACCTGTTCGACGATTTCTGCGCCTGTTTCAACGACGCCGATGTCGTGGCCATTGCCGAGGTCTTCTCTGCCGGTGAGGATCCGATCGAAGGTGCCAGCCGCGACGATCTGGTGCAGGGCCTGATCCGTCACGGCCACCGTCACGCGCGCGCGCTGCTGGACGAAGGCGACCTAGAGCGTCTGGTCCGCGAGCAGGCCCGGCCCGGCGACATGGTCGTCTGCCTGGGTGCCGGCACCATCAGTACCTGGGCAAATGCGCTGCCTGACCGGCTGAAGGAAAAACAAGCCGTTTGACGTTAGCAGGCATTTGGGTGCACAACTTGCGGATGTGTCGCTGCCTTGGTGCGTGACTCATTTGCGGAGAGAACCATGGATTATTCCGTCATCTTTGCCGCCCTTTGGGTGATCTGCGCCACTGTCGTGGCACTGCTGCCGATGCGCCTGCAATTCCCGCCGGGCATCGTGCTGCTGATCTGCGCACCGGTTCTGATCGTCTGGCTGGGCGTGGCGCATGGCTGGCTGATCGGAGCGCTGGCCTTTGCGGGGTTCGTATCGATGTTCCGCAATCCTATCCGGTATTATTGGCGCAAATGGTCGGGCCGCGAGGTGGAGCAATGAGCTGGTCGATTGCACTTGCCGCCCTGTGGGGCATCGCCGCCAATGTGCTGGCTATGATCCCCAGCAAGGACAACCACTGGACCCGCGCCTATGCGCTGATCGCGGTGGGCATTCCGATCCTAGGCTATGTCACCTATGAAAACGGGCCGTGGGTCGGCCTGTTCGTTCTCGCCGCCGGCATGTCGGTGCTGCGCTGGCCGGTGATCTATCTGACCCGTTGGACAAAGGCGAAAATGCAAGGCATGAAGGCGGCGGACAAATAACCCGACACCCCTTCGGAGACCAACGATGACGGACATCGCCACATTTGCTTACCTGCCGCTCGCGGCGCTTGTGCTCGGGACGCTGGCCGGCTTTGTCGCCGCGCGATGGCTTGGCCTGCGCGCGCTGTTGTGGCTGATCGGTTTGACTTCGGTTGTTGCGCTTGTCCTGATCGTGATGTTGGCAGGCGTCGGCACGGGCGAGGAGGAGCAGGCCTTTGGGCACTTCGTCTGGCTGACCGGAGGTGTTCTGCCGATTCTGTTCGCGGAAATCATGGGCGGAGTCGTCGGGCGCAGCCTGGCGGTGCGATCCGGACAATGACCACGATCCCAACGCCTCGTGGCCGTCTGACCGCGGCCCGTGCTCTGAACGACCTCACCTGGCTGCGTGTCGGCGGCCCGGCGGACTATCTGTTTCAGCCGGCTGACCTTGAGGATTTGCAGGCTTTCCTGCGCGACCTTCCGGCCGAGGTGCCGGTGTTTCCCATGGGCGTCGGCTCGAACCTGATCGTCCGCGATGGGGGCTTGCGGGCCGTGGTGATCCGGCTGGGGCGCGGCTTCAACGGCATCTCGGTCGAGGGCACCACCGTCACCGCGGGGGCGGCCACGCTGGATGCGCATGTGGCGCGCAAGGCGGCGGATGCGGGGGTGGACCTCACCTTTCTGCGCACCATTCCGGGTTCTATCGGCGGGGCCGTGCGGATGAACGCCGGGTGCTATGGCAGCTACACGGCGGATGTTCTGAAATCGGCTACCATCGTCACCCGGCAGGGCGAGGTGGTCGAACGGGCGCCGGCCGATCTGAACTTCCGCTATCGTCAGTCCGACCTGCCCGAGGGTGCGGTGCTGGTGTCGGCCACGTTCCAGGGCCCGGCGGGTGATCCGGCCGACCTGCACGCCCGGATGGAGGCGCAGCTGAAAAAGCGCGACGAGACCCAGCCCACCAAGGACCGCAGCGCCGGGTCGACCTTCCGCAATCCGGCCGGATTCTCCTCGACCGGGAGGTCGGACGATGTTCACGACCTGAAGGCCTGGAAGGTGATCGACGACGCCGGAATGCGCGGCGCCCGGCGCGGGGGCGCACAGATGAGCCCCAAGCACTCGAATTTCCTGATCAATACCGGAAACGCCACCGCCGCCGACCTCGAAGGGCTGGGCGAAGAGGTGCGAAAAAAGGTTTACGAAACAAGCGGGATCACGCTAGAGTGGGAAATCATGCGGGTTGGTGATCCGCTGACAGATTAAAGCCCCGACCGTCAGACCAAAACAGGCAAATTCAGGCGACGGATCAAAGGCATAACGAAATACGGACCACCAGATAAGGTCCGGGGACATTGAGGCGCACGAACGTGGGTAGGTCGAGCAGGACAAACCCCAAAGTGGCGGTATTGATGGGTGGCCCCTCGGCGGAACGCGAGGTGTCTCTCAGCAGCGGGCGCGAATGCGCAGCCGCCCTTGTGGGAGAAGGGATCGAGGTCGTCGAACTGGACGCCGGTCCTGACCTTTGTGCGCGTTTGCAGGACATCAAGCCTGACGTGGTTTTCAACGCCCTGCATGGCCGCTGGGGCGAGGATGGTTGCGTGCAGGGTCTGCTGGAGTGGCTGCGAATGCCCTACACGCATTCCGGCGTGTTGGCCTCGGCGCTGGCCATGGACAAACAGCGCAGCAAAGAGGTTTTCCGCGCGGCCGGCCTGCCTGTAGCCGACAGCGTGATCGTTCCGAAATCGGACGTGATGGCGGGGCACGTCATGCCCGCGCCATATGTGGTCAAGCCCAACAACGAAGGCTCGAGCGTCGGGATCTACCTTGTGTTCGAAGGGTCGAAGGGCCCGCCGCAGCTGTCGGATGACATGCCCGAACAGGTCATGGTCGAACAATACGTGGCGGGGCGCGAGCTGACGGTGACCGTGATGGGCGACCGCGCCTTGACCGTGACCGAGATTCTGACCGACGGTTGGTACGACTACGACGCCAAATACAAGCCCGGCGGATCGCGCCACGTGCTGCCGGCCGAGATCCCGCCGCGGATCTTCGAGTTGTGCATGGAATATGCCCTGCGCGCCCATCAGGTTCTGGGGTGCCGCGGCGTCAGCCGTACCGACTACCGCTGGGACGACGCCAAGGGCGAAGAGGGCCTGTTTCTACTGGAGACCAACACCCAGCCGGGTATGACCCCCACCTCGCTGGTGCCTGAACAAGCCGCGCATCTGGGCATGACCTTCGGTCAGCTCTGCGCCTGGATGGTCGAGGACGCCTCATGCGACCGCTGACCGCCACACGTGCGCCGGTGATCCACCGCGCCAAGCCTCTTTCCGGCCCGGATACCGAGTTCCAGTCTGCGGATGCCGACGCCGACCGCGCAGAGCCCAAATTGCGGTTGCGCGGTGGTCGGTTCTTCCGCCGTGGCAAGGGCCGTGCGGACCCGGCACCGTCGCGGTTCAGTTATCGGTTCCAGCGATGGATGCTGACGCCGGGAATCCGGCTGGGGGTCAAGATCGGAGTGCCGCTCTGCGCCGTCGTGGCGACGGTTGGGCTCTACTTCGCGGCCGAAGAGCGGCGAGAAGCGGTTCGGGCGCAGGTGGACAACCTGATCACGTCGTTCCAGGAGCGTCCTGAATTCATGGTCAAGCTCATGGCGATCGACGGGGCGGGGGCCGGCCTTGCTGATGACATCCGCGAAGTCGTGCCTTTGGACTTCCCGCTCAGCTCCTGGGATCTGGATGTCGAGCAGATCCGGGACACGATCACCGGCTTGGACCCGGTCAAATCGGCAACCGTGCGGATCCGTCCGGGCGGCATTCTGCAGGTCGATGTTGTCGAACGTCAGCCCGTGATCGTCTGGCGCACCCGTGAAGGCATCCAGCTGTTGGACGAAACGGGCACACACGTGGCCGAGATCGCGGCTCGGACCGAGCGCTCCGATCTTCCGCTGATTGCCGGTCAGGGTGCAGATCAGCATGTGGCCGAGGCACTGGAGCTTCTGGCCACTGCGCGCAGCCTGGGCAGCCGGGTGCGCGGTCTGGTCCGCGTCGGCGAGCGGCGCTGGGACCTGGTTCTGGACCGAGGCCAACGGGTCATGCTGCCGACGGAGCGCCCGGTGCGCGCGCTCGAGCGTGTACTGGCGGTGAACGAGGTGCAGGACCTTCTGGAACGGGATGTTGCCGTGGTCGATATGCGCATAGGGGCGCGGCCGACCATTCGGATGACAGAAGCCGCCAGCGCAGACTGGTGGAATACAAAAGTGACTATGGGTAACGGGCAGTAATACGATGATGACGGATCTCTATCAGTCTCAACGCGCAATGCGCCAGATGCGCAGACAGGCCATGCAACGCGGTGTCGTTGCGATCCTGGATGTCGGAAGTTCCAAGATCGCCTGTCTTGTGCTGCGTTTTGATGGGTCGGCGCGGCTCAGCGAGGACAACTCGATCGGGTCCATGGCCGGGCAGACCGGGTTCCGGGTGATCGGTGCGGCGACGACCCGATCGCGCGGGGTGCGCTTTGGTGAGATCACGGCCATGCAGGAGACCGAGCGCGCCATCCGCACCGCGCTGCAGGCCGCTCAGAAGATGGCCGATATCCGGGTAGACCATGTGATCGCCTGTTTCTCGGGGGCAAACCCTCGGTCTTATGGGCTGGATGCGCAGGTGGATCTGGACGGTCAGCTGGTGACCGAGGCCGAGATCGGTCGTGTCCTGAACGCGTGCGATGTCCCGGACTATGGGTCAGGGCGCGAGGTGCTGCATGCACAACCTGTGAACTTCGCTCTGGACAACCGATCTGGCTTGATCGACCCGCGGGGGCAGATGGGGCAGACGCTTGCGGTCGACATGCACATGTTGACGGTCGATGCGGTTGCGATTCAGAACATCATTCGTTGCGTCAAGCGGTGCGACCTGGAATTGGCTGGCATCGCGAACTCGGCCTATGTGTCGGGGATTTCTGCGCTGGTAGAAGACGAACAGGAACTTGGAGCGGCCTGTATCGACATGGGCGGTGGGTCCACCGGCGTTTCGATCTTCATCAAAAAGCACATGATCTATGCCGACAGTGTCCGCATGGGCGGGGATCACGTCACCAGTGACATCTCTATGGGGCTTGGTGTGTCCGCCTCGGTCGCCGAGCGGATCAAGACCTTCAATGGCGGGGTTCACGCCACCGGAGCCGATGACCGCGACATGATCGACATTGGCGGCGACACTGGGGATTGGGAACACGACCGGCGTACCGTCAGCCGTGCCGAGCTGATCGGCATCATGCGCCCGCGAGTCGAGGAAATCCTCGAGGAAGTCCGCGTTCGGCTGGACGCTGCAGGGTTCGAACATATGCCAAGCCAACAGATCGTTTTGACCGGTGGAGCCAGTCAGATCCCCGGTCTGGATGGGCTGGCCAGCCGGATACTAGGTCAGCGGGTGCGTCTGGGCCGACCGCTGCGTGTGCATGGGTTGCCGCAATCTGCGACAGGCCCGGGGTTCTCGTCGGCGGTCGGTCTTGCGCTGTTCGCGGCGCATCCGCAGGACGAATGGTGGGACTTTGAAATCCCGGTCGATACCTACGCAGCACGGCCGTTCAAGCGTGCCGTGCGCTGGTTCCGTGACAACTGGTAGGTTCCTGCTCCGGGCTGCGGTGTTTTGCGCAGCCTGGGTTCCGGCTGCGGCTGTCGCGCAGACCCGTATCTCGCCCGAAGCATTCCTGGACGCGGTGGTCGGGAAAACCGTCACGTTCCACGAATTGACCAGCGGTATGCTTGTGGGCACCGAGGAGTTCCTCAGCCCAACCCGCTCGGTCTGGCGGCGAGAGGGCGAGGGCTGTGTCTATGGCCAGATCACGACGCCTGACGGCAAGCTGTGCTTCCTCTATGACACCGAGCCCGGCCCGGTATGCTGGTGGCCGTTCGAGCATGATGGGCGGTTGCTGGTCAGGATCGCGCGGCTGGGGGATGGCGAAATCCAGGAAGTCAGCGGGTTTTCGGACGACGGCCTGGATTGTCCTTCCGTTCCCATCAGCTGAAAATTCCGGTTGCGGTGCAGGGATTTATCCCTCAGAATATCGACAAGGCCCGTCAGAGGCTCGTCGGCAGGACCCGAGCAGTCAGCCGCAGTTTGAACAGGATGTCCAGCATCGCACCCGCCAAATCAGGCTGGGGGTATTCGCGTGTGTGGTGGTCTGTCCGCCCCGAACCGCTAGATTTGCGCAGTCGGGCGAAATGCCGCGAAAAACCGCCTTATTTCTTCCATATTTTGTGGATTCACGCGATTTTTGGCGTGACGTTTGACGTTTGGAAAGGTAGAATCACAAGCGGATAGGCAAGAAAAACACCGCTTTGCGGGATCATAAATACAGGCGGACAGAGCATGACATTGAATCTTTCGATGCCCGGGCACGACGAACTCAAGCCTCGGATTACGGTATTTGGCGTAGGCGGTGCAGGTGGCAACGCCGTCAACAACATGATTGAAAAACAACTCGACGGCGTTGACTTCGTGGTGGCCAACACGGACGCGCAGGCACTGCAGCAAAGCCGCTCGTCGGCGCGGGTGCAGCTGGGCATCAAGGTAACCGAGGGTCTGGGCGCAGGCGCCCGCGCATCGGTCGGCGCCGCCGCCGCCGAAGAAAGCATCGAACAGATCGTCGACCATCTGGCTGGCGCGCATATGTGCTTCATCACCGCCGGCATGGGCGGGGGCACCGGCACCGGCGCCGCTCCGATCATCGCGCAGGCTGCGCGTGAACTGGGTGTGCTGACCGTGGGCGTGGTGACCAAACCGTTCCAGTTCGAAGGCGCCAAGCGCATGCGTCAGGCCGAGGACGGTGTCGAGGCGCTGCAGAAAGTCGTCGATACGCTGATCATTATCCCGAACCAGAACCTGTTCCGTCTGGCCAACGAAAAGACCACGTTCACCGAGGCCTTCTCGATGGCCGATGACGTGCTGTACCAGGGCGTCAAGGGCGTAACCGACCTGATGGTGCGTCCGGGCCTGATCAACCTCGACTTCGCCGACGTCCGCGCGGTGATGGACGAGATGGGCAAGGCCATGATGGGTACGGGCGAGGCCGAGGGCGAAGATCGCGCCATCCAGGCTGCGGAAAAGGCCATCGCAAACCCGCTGCTGGACGAAATCAGCCTCAAGGGCGCCAAGGGCGTATTGATTAACATCACTGGCAGCCATGACCTGACTCTGTTCGAACTGGACGAGGCCGCCAACCGCATCCGCGAGGAAGTGGACCCCGAGGCCAACATCATCGTCGGCTCGACGCTGGATCCCGAGATGGAAGGCAAGATGCGCGTCTCGGTCGTGGCAACCGGCATCGATGCCAGCGAAAGCGGCTCCGAGGCGCCGGCTCCGCGCCGGTCCATGTCCGCTCCTCTGACCCGTACCGTATCGGCGGAAGAAGAAGCAGCACAGCCGGCTCCGGTCGCGGCGGAGGTTGCTGAACCGGCCCCGCAGCCCGAAGCTCCGCGCGAACCGTCTCTGTTTGAAGCGGCCGAAGAGCCTTCGCACACGACTTTGCAATTCGGTCAAGGCGCGGATGAGGCTGTCGAGGACGATGACGACGGGCTGCCTCCCCCGGCCTATCAGCCGCGCAGCGCCGAGTTCGATCCGCAGCCCGAGCCGGTCGAACGCCCGGCGGAAAGCTATCAGCCGCAACAGGTGCCGCATACTCCAGGAACGCCTTCGCCTGCCGCGCTGGAACGGCTGCAGGCAGCTGTTCAGAACGTACCGACTTCGGCCCAGCGTCTGACCGCGTCGCGCCCGCAGGAACCGGCGCCGCAGCGTCAGCCCGCCGCCGAGGAACGGCCGCGGTTCGGGTTCAACCGTTTGATCGACCGGATGACTGGGCACGCCCCGGATACCCCCGCTCAACCGGCCCGGCAACAGCCTGCGATGCGCCAGACTGACGCTACGGCACCCTCGCATGAAGAGGTCGATCCCGAGCAGGAACGTATCGAAATTCCGGCTTTCCTGCGCCGTCAGGCCAACTGATCGCGGTAACAATATCCACTCACAGGGTCGCCGAAAGGCGGCCCTTTTTCCTTTTGATGCAGACGTTTAAGTGCCAGTAAGCAGGGTTTTGCCGATCTGTTGCAGAACTGTTTCATTCAGTTACAAAGAGTGAGTTGAGCCTTGACCCGCGCTTCCTTAACTGAGGGTGCAACACAGCCGGAAAAGGCTGGACACCGCTCACCGAGGTTCAATTTGCAACAGACGCTCAAATCTTCGATCACGTTCAAAGGCGTGGGCCTGCACAGTGGCAAGCCCGCGACGATGGTTCTGAAACCGGCAGCTGCCGGTCACGGGATCTGGTTCAAGCGGACCGATATCGAACTGGGCAATGCGTTGATCCCGGCCATCTACGATGTGGTCGAAAGAACCCAACTGTGTACGCGCCTGGTCAATGACGCAGGCGTTTCGGTGTCGACTGTCGAGCATATCATGGCTGCGCTGGCAGGGTGCGGGATCCACAACGCCCTGATCGAGATTGATGGACCCGAAGTTCCTATCATGGACGGTTCTTCGATCGACTTCGTGCGCGGTATCATCGCCAAGGGTGTCCGCCGTCAGGCCAGCCCGGTTCTGGCGTATGAGGTCCTCAAGCCGGTCGTGGCAGAGCGGGAAGGTGCCCGTGCCTCGATCCGGCCGGCTGACGGTTTGATCATCGAGTTCCACATCGATTTCGAAGACACTGCGATCGGCAGCCAGTCGAAGATCCTGGATATGCGCAACGGGTCGTTTGCTCGGGAACTGTCCGACTGCCGGACCTTCTGCCGCCGAACCGATGTCGAGGCGATGCGCGAAAACGGTCTGGCACTGGGCGGCACTCTGGAGAATGCGGTTGTTGTTCAAGGGGCCGAAGTGCTGACACCGGGTGGCTTCCGTCACCAGGATGAAGCCGTGCGCCACAAAATGCTGGACGCGTTGGGAGACCTGTATCTGGCCGGCGGCCCGATCTTTGGTCACTTCGTCGGCGAGAAATCCGGCCATGCCATGACCAACACATTGCTGCGCAAGCTGTTCGAAACGCCTGGCGCCGTGCGCCCGGTGCTGTGTACGCCTGAACAAGCCGCGCAACTGCCCGGGCAGGGGTTGGTCTGGGACGAAATCCCCGAAGTTGCCTGATCCGGCACGGCCCGGCGACAAATCGGTCGCGGGGCCGATAAGGCGTTTTGCACCGGAATTTTATGTGCTAGACCAAAGCTCAATCCGGGGTTACCCAAAGAGACAAGACGACTAGGATGGGCGGTATGGTTGGCACCAAAGCGGCAGTCAGGCTTGCGGGCGCGATTATTCTGGCAGCTACTTTGACGGCCTGCGGCAACGCAGGCGGCCTGTTTGGCAACAGGGGCGCGGACAAATCCCAGAACCTTGAAGGCTTTACGCCCGAGCAGATCTACACCCGTGGCGAATACGAGCTTGCTCAGAATCGTCCCGCAGATGCGGCCTGGTACTTTTCCGAAGTCGAACGGCTTTATCCTTATTCCGACTGGGCCAAGCGGTCACTGATCATGCAGGCTTTCGCGTTCCACTCGGACAAGGAGTATGAGGAAAGCCGCGCAGCCGCGCAGCGGTATATAGACTTCTACCCAACCGACGAAGACGCAGCTTATGCGCAATACCTTCTGGCGCTCAGCTATTATGACCAGATCGACGAGGTCGGCCGCGACCAGGGCCTGACCTTCCAGGCGTTGCAGGCGCTGCGCACGGTGATCGAGGTCTATCCCGACAGCGAATACGCCACCTCGGCGGTGCTGAAATTCGATCTGGCCTTCGACCATCTGGCAGGCAAGGAAATGGAGATTGGGCGCTACTACCTGCGTCAGGATCACTATACCGCGGCCATCAACCGTTTCCGTGTTGTGGTCGAGGATTTCCAGACCACCAGCCACACAGCCGAGGCGCTGTACCGCTTGGTCGAGGCTTATCTGGCCTTGGGTCTGGTCGACGAGGCTCAATCGGCCGGCGCGATCCTGGGTTACAACTACCAGTCGTCTGAATGGTATGATGCGGCCTACAATCTGCTGACCTCGCGCGGGCTTGAACTCAAGAGCCGCGGCAACAACTGGCTCAGCACGATCTACCGCCAGACCATCAAGGGCCAGTGGTTGTAGTCGCCATGGTCACAGGCTTGGGACGCTGACGACCCGATGCTGCGCGCCCTTGATATCCGCGATATGCTGATCATCGACCGGCTGGAATTGACCTTTCAGCCGGGCCTGAACGCGCTGACCGGCGAAACGGGCGCGGGCAAGTCGATCCTGCTCGACTCGCTGGGCTTCGTGCTAGGCTGGCGCGGACGGGCCGAACTGGTCCGGCAGGGGGCTGCGCAGGGCGAGGTCGTGGCCGAGTTCGAACTGCCCGAGGGCCATCCCGCCCATGCGATCCTGGCCGAGGCTGGTTTACCCGGCGGGTCGGAACTGATCCTGCGCCGCGTCAACACTGCCGAGGGGCGCAAAACCGCTTGGGTCAACGACCGCCGATGCTCGGGCGAGGTGCTGCGCGCGTTGTCGGAAACCTTGGTCGAACTGCACGGCCAACATGATGACCGGGGCCTGCTGAACCCGCGCGGCCATCGCGCCATGCTGGACGTCTATGCCGGGGCCGAGCCGCAACTGGCCGCCGTACGCGCTGCCTGGGCCGAGATGGCACGCGCCCGCAAGGCCCTGGCCGAGACCGAGGCCGCTGTGGCCGCCGTGCGCAGCGAAGAGGAATTTCTGCGGCACTCCGTGGGTGAACTCGACACGCTCGATCCGCAACCCGGAGAGGATGCCGAGCTCGACGCCCGCCGCCGGATGATGCAGGGGGCCGAGCGCATCCGCGACGACGTGGCCCGCGCCTTTGCCCTGCTGGGCGGTGACGGGGCCGAAGGGGCGATGGCGGATGCCGTGCGCTGGTTGGAAGGTGTCGCCGACCGGGCCGAGGGCCAGCTGGACGAGCCGATCGCCGCCTTGGGGCGCGCCCTGATCGAACTGGGCGAGGCGCAGGACGGCGTGACCGCCTGCCTTGAGGCGCTGGACTTCAACCCTGTCGAGTTGGAGCAGACCGAAGAACGTCTGTTTGCCATCCGCGCACTGGCCCGCAAACATGACGTGGCCCCCGATGACCTGAGCGGTTTCGCCGACACGCTGCGCGCCCGTCTGGGCCAGCTTGAGGCCGGAGACGCTGACCTGGCCGACCGCCGTGCTGCGGTTCAGACCGCGCAGGCCGCCTATGACGCGGCCGCCGAGGCGCTCGGCGCTCTGCGGCGAAAGGCGGCCGGCCGGCTGGACGCGGCGGTGATGGCCGAGCTTGCGCCGCTGAAGATGGAGCGTGCTGTGTTCCAGACCCAGATCACGCCCGCCGACCCCGGACCCGAGGGGCAGGACGCCGTGGCGTTCACCGTGGCCACCAACCCGGGCGCGCCGTCGGGGCCGCTCAACAAGATCGCCTCGGGTGGAGAACTCAGCCGCTTTCTGCTGGCGCTCAAGGTGTGCCTGTCGGGCGATGACAGCACCCGGACCATGATCTTTGACGAAATCGACCGCGGCGTCGGCGGCGCCACGGCCGATGCCGTGGGCCGCAGGCTTGCGGCGCTGGCACAGGGCGGGCAGGTGCTGGTGGTAACCCATTCGCCGCAGGTCGCGGCCCGTGCCGCGCATCACTGGCGGGTTCAGAAACATGTGGCCGACGGGCAGACCCTGTCCACCGTCCTGCCACTGTCCGAGCCGGACCGGATCGACGAGATCGCGCGCATGGTTTCGGGCGACGTCATCACGGATGAAGCCCGCGCGGCCGCCCGTTCGTTGTTGCAAGCCTGATGCAGCCGGGCGGCGACACTTGCCTTCAATATCTTGTCAGCCGACTTTTCTAAGCGCCCGGCGTGGCTTAGTAAGGGATACCTGTTTATCCACAAAGCCCTATGACACAATCAACCCGAACCGTCCTGCGCACTCAGCTCAACCAGGCCCTGGCCGCGCTCAAGGACGCGTGGCGGGTGCTGCGGCGCCGCGGGCCAAGCCAGATCCAGTTCTGGTTCATCGCGCTGGTGATCGGGATCACGGCGGGTTTCATGGCCTTGGGGTTTCGCAAGGGGATCGCGGCTCTGCAAGCGCTGGTCTATCAGACCGATGACATCCTGTTTTTGCACAGCTTTGCGGAGAAACTGCACTGGACCTGGATTTTGGCAATCCCCACGGTTGGAGGGCTGGTCGTCGGGATCATCCTGCACCGTTTTACCGATGACGGGAGAGTTCGGTCTGTCGCCGATGTGATCGAAGGATCCGCGATCAGCGATGGCCGGGTCGAAACCAAGGCCGGGGTCGCGTCGTTTTTCGCCTCGCTGATCACACTCAGCACGGGCGGGTCGACGGGCCGGGAAGGACCTGTCGTGCACATGGCCGGCGTGATTTCGACCTGGGTGTGCCAGCGCATCAATGCGGATGGAATAACCGGCCGCGACCTGCTGGGTTGCGCAGTGGCCGCCGCTGTATCGGCCAGTTTCAACGCCCCGATCGCCGGAGCGCTGTTCGCGCTGGAAGTCGTGCTGCGCCATTTTGCAGTCCACGCATTCGCTCCGATCGTGATCGCGTCGGTGGCCGGCACCGTCATCAACCGGCTGGCATATGGCGATGTGACAGAGTTTGTCCTGGATACGCCCGGATCCCTGCAATTTTACGTCGAACTTCCGGCCTTTCTGATCCTTGGGCTGATCTGTGGGCTGGTCTCGCTGTTGCTGATGCGGTCGATCTTTTTTGCCGAAGACTTTGGCAATCACGTGCAGGCGCGCCTGTCGCTGCCGCGCTGGCTGCGACCCGCCGTGTCCGGCGCAATGCTGGGCGTGCTGGCGGTGTGGTTCCCGCATATCATCGGCGTCGGATACGAGACGACCATCCGTGCCCTGACCGGAGATCTGGTGCTGACCACGGCCATTCTGTTTGCAGTGATGAAAACCGTGGCAGTGGCCATAACCATGGGTGGTCGTATGGGCGGCGGGGTGTTTTCTCCGTCGTTGATGATCGGCGCGCTAACCGGCCTTGCCTTTGGCCTGATCGCCACAGGCCTTCTGCCAAGCGTTTCGGGCACGCATACGCTTTATGCCTTTGCCGGCATGGGTGCTGTCGCGGCGGCGGTTCTGGGCGCTCCGATTTCGACCACGTTGATTGTGTTTGAATTGACCGGAGACTGGCAGATCGGGCTTGCCGTGATGGTCTCGGTGTCGATGTCCACGGCGTTGGCCTCCCGCCTTGTGGACCGGTCCTTCTTCCTGACCCAGCTCGAGCGCCGCGGGGTGCATTTGGCCGCCGGGCCACAGGCTTATTTGCTGGCGATGCTGCGCGCCGGGGCCGTGATGCGACCGCTGGGAGATCCGAATACGGCAAGCAGGGAGGAGGTTCAGGAGATGATCGAGCAGGGCCTCTGCGTCCGGGCCAGCGCAACCCTCGAGGCGGCAATGCCGTATTTCGATCGAGACGGAATCACCTGGCTCCCGGTGGTTGTTCGGGATGATGACGGGGTCGAGAACCCGGTCGGAGCCTTGTACCACGTGGACGCATTGAAGGCGTACAACCGTGCACTGGCCGCAACAGCTGCCGAGGAACACTCATGACGCAGCAGTGGCTGGCGAGCCACTGAGGGTTTCTCTTTGATTTTGATACCTTGTCAAAAAGTGGGAGCATTCTAGCCTGATTGAAGAAGTACTCCTGATAGCCACTTTGATTGAGGTGTAAACATGGTTTTCGAACGGTCTTCTTTGCTGACTGTCGTGGTTGCGGTTTCGATGATTGGTGCTGTCCCCGCGCGGGCGCAGGAGGCTCCGTATGTGACCGGCTTTCTCGGTATCACCGATATGGGCGACTATGATTTTGATTTTTTCCAGACAATTCCTTCGGTCGTGGTTGGCCAAGGCACCATCACAACCGACAATGGAGTAACCTACGGTCTGGCCGTCGGACTACGTGTCGCGTCAAATCTACGGGCCGAGTTCGAACTTTCATATGCTTCGAATGATACCAAGGAAATCGGTCGCCCGTTTACTCAGTATGACGGAAGCTTTGATGCGACCTTCGGAATGGCAAACCTTTGGTATGACGTCCCGGTACAGGGCAGGTTCAAGCCCTATGTTGGTGGCGGGCTCGGGTTTGCGCGCGTGTCCCACGACGGTCAGTCCGGTGCTGGCGTCACATTGGTCGATGACAGTGACACCGCCATTGCGGGGCAATTGGGGTTTGGCGGACGCTTTCAGGTAGGGGAACGCGGGAACATTGACATCGGGTACCGCTACAAGACGACCGGCGATCTTGATTTCACCACGACCCAAGTTTTCATTCCGACAGATCTCACGAATGGCCGCTACTCTTCGCACTCGCTCATTCTCGGATACAGCTACAGTTTCTGACAGACGTAGTTGAGGGCCAGGTTTGTCCGACCCTCAAATCTGTTCGACCTTCACCGACTCCAGCGGGTAGAACGCAAGGTAGCCCTTGATTTCGGCAACGGCGGGAATTGGATCTTCATAGCTCCAGACCGCGTTTTGCGTCACGCTCGACTTGTTGACGATCGAGTAATGCGTGGCATCGCCTTTGTGCGGGCAATGGGTCAACTTGTCGGTCTTGTCCAGAAAGGCCATCGCGATGTCTGCGCGCGGAAAGTAGATGACGGGGGCCAGATCGCCTTCCAACAATTCCAGGGCGTTGGACGTTTCGCCCAGAATCGCGCCACCGGACCTGACGCACCACTTGCCAGGTGCTTTGCGGATCTTGATGTAATCTGTCATGTCTGCTCCTTCCCTCGTCTTCGCGGCCTCGTTGTGTTCAGGCCTTCGCCTATGCCCACACTATGTGACAAACGGGTGTCACAAGGGCGCGGTTGCGGCATCCAACCACAGTTGCGCGGCATGTGACAGTCTTGGCCGAATTTTTTCTGCCACGTCCCGGTGATACGCGTTCAGCCAATCACGCTCGGCACTGGTCAGCATGTCGACGACGATCAGGCGTCGATCGATGGGGACATATGTCAGTGTCCGCCAGCACAGCATCGCGCGCTCGGGATCTGCGCCGGGCAGGGCGGGGGCTTCCTCAACAACCAGCAGGTTTTCAATCCGAATGCCGAAGGCACCTTCGCGGTAGTAACCCGGTTCATTCGACAGGATCATCCCGGGCTCGAGCGGAACGTGGCTGACCCGCGCCAAGCGCTGTGGCCCTTCGTGAACGCTCAGGTATGCGCCGACACCGTGACCGACGCCGTGATTGAAATCCTGGCCCGCGGCCCACAAAGGTGCCCGGGCGATGCACTCGATGTCTCGACCGGCCAGGCCAACGGGCCAGCGCAGTTGCGACATCGCGATCATTCCCTTCAGAACCCGGGTAAAGCAGGTCTTTTCCTCGTCTCCCACCGTGCCGATGGGGATCGTCCGGGTGATGTCCGTGGTGCCATCCAGATACTGTCCGCCGCTGTCCAGAACCAGAATATGACCGTCCTCAAGCCGGCTGTCAGTTTCCTCGGTCACTCTGTAGTGCATGATGGCGCCGTTTGGCCCGGTGCCGGCAATGGTGTCGAACGAGATATCCTGCAACGCATTGTCGCGCCGCCGGTTCTCCTCCAGCCGTGTGACCACTTGCATTTCGGTTAGGCTGCCAGGTGGTTGGGCATCCAGCCAGCACAGTGTTTCGATCACTGCGGCGGCGTCACGAAGATGCGCGGCGGCGCTACCGGCAATTTCGGCTTCGTTTTTGCAGGCCTTGGGCCGGGCGCAGGGGTCGCCGCCGTCCACAGCCCGGTCGCCAAGCACATCGGCAACGGCCTGCGGCAGAGTTCCCATGTCCACTTGCACCGCGCCCTCAAGCGCCGCAACAGCGTTCAGGAACGCGTCGGGCTCGTGGATCGAAACCCGCGGCCCCAGATGCTCGTCCATCCCATTCAGCTTTTTTGCGGCCATGAACAGGTCCACGTGCCCGTCGGCCTGCAAAATCGCAAACCCATGCGCAACCGGGTTGTACGGAATGTCTGACCCGCGGATGTTCAGCAGCCACATGATCGAATCCGGCAACGTGATGACGGCAGCCGACCGTCCGTTTCGAGCAAGCGCCGAAGCCAGCCGCGAGACCTTGCTTTCGGCGCTTTCGCCTGCAAATTCCAGCGGGTGCACCTTGACCGGGTTCATTGGCGGTGGTGGCTGGTCGGACCAGATACGGTCCACAAGATTGTCTGACGGAACCAACTCGATCCCGCTATTCTGCAGCTCGGCCCGGGTCGCCGTGATCTGTCCGGCGGAATGCAGCCAGGGATCGAACGCCACCCGCCCTCCATCGGGCAATTGCTGTTTCAGCCACACCGCAAGGCTTACGTCGGGCCACGGTACCGGCGTGAAATCGGACGCCACCTGCGCCTTGACCTGAGTGCGATACCGTCCGTCCACAAATACGCCGGCCACGTTTCGCAGCGCAACGCAGAACCCGGCAGAACCGGTGAACCCGGTCAGCCATGCCAGCCGCCCGTCGCGGGCGGCTACATATTCGCCCTGATGCGCGTCGGCACGCGGGACGATGAAGCCATCCAGTCGTTCGCGCTCCAATTCTGTGCGCAACGCCGCCAATCGTGGCGGCCCCTGTTCGGGCCGCGCCGTGACTTCGAAAGACTGGAACATCTGCTTCTCCTTCGGCTCACTACAGGTCTTGGTCGCCTGCCTTCACCTTTCTTTCGTAAATGCTACCGCTGGAGGCAAGACCGGCCTCAGCCGGCCTTTTTCATGCCCATCACGCGGGCCCGCGCGCGCGGGTCGCTGTCGAACAGCGCGGCCAATTGCTCGGTCATCGCTCCTGCCAGCTGTTCGACATCGGTGATCGTGACCGCGCGATCATAATAACGGGTGACATCGTGGCCGATGCCGATGGCCAGCAACTCGACCATCTTGCGCTTTTCGACCATGGCGATGACATCGCGCAGATGTTTCTCAAGGTAGTTGGCCGGGTTCACGCTGAGCGTTGAATCATCGACCGGAGCGCCATCCGAGATCACCATCAGGATCTTGCGCTGTTCGCGACGCGCCAGCATCCGGCGGTGGGCCCATTCCAGCGCCTCGCCGTCAATGTTTTCCTTCAGAAGGCCTTCTTTCATCATCAGGCCAAGATTGGGCCGTGCGCGGCGCCAAGGCGCGTCGGCGCCCTTGTAGACGATGTGGCGCAGGTCGTTCAGGCGGCCGGGCTGCTGTGGGCGGCCATCGTTCAGCCACGCCTCACGCGCTTGTCCACCCTTCCATGCCCGCGTCGTGAAGCCCAGGATCTCGACTTTCACGTTGCACCGTTCCAGCGTGCGGGCCAAAACATCGGCGCAGATCGCTGCAATGGAAATCGGCCGTCCACGCATCGAGCCAGAATTGTCCAGCAACAGCGTCACCACGGTGTCGCGGAACTCGGTATCCTTCTCGACCTTGAAGCTGAGCGGTGTCGTGGGGTTGGCTACCACCCGCGCCAGCCGACCGGCATCCAGAATGCCCTCTTCGCGGTCAAACTCCCAGCTGCGGTTCTGCTGTGCCTGAAGGCGGCGCTGCAGCTTGTTGGCCAAGCGGCTTACAGCGCCCTTCAGCGGCTCGAGCTGCTGATCCAGATAGGCGCGCAGCCGTTCCAGTTCGGCGGGTTCGGCAAGGTCCTCGGCCGCAATCTCTTCGTCATGTGTGTTCAGGTAGACCATGTAGTCCGGATCGGCCTCGGAGGCGGGCGGAGGGGCAGGCGGCTCCAAAGGCGCTTCGCCCTCGGGCATCTCGGCTTCTTCACCCATCTCGTCCTCGGCCATCTCGTCCATCGAGACCTGCGCCTGAGACTGATCCTGTTGCTCTTCCTGAGTTTGCTCGGGCGTCGCGTCGGCGTCCTGTTCGTCTTGGTCGTCCTGGCCGGTGCTGTCCGGATCGGGCTGTTCTTCGGCGTCTTCCTCGGCCTGATCTTCCTGATCTTCGTCCAGTTCGTCCGGGTCGTCACCCAACTGGTCGCCATAGCCCAGATCCTTGATCATCTGGCGGGCGAATTTGGCGAATTCGGCCTGATCCGAGAGCACCTCGTCGAGATTCTCCAACACCCCGCCGGCCTGTTCTTCGATGAACCCGCGCCACAGGTTCATGACGTTCTCGGCTGCAGCGGGCAGATCACGCCCGGTCGCCAGATGACGGATCAGATAACCCGCCGCCACCGCAAGCGGTGCCTCGGAGGGTTGCTTGCATTGGTCATAGCCGCGCCGCAACGCCTCGTGACCGATCTTGACGTCAATGTTCGAAGCCGTGCCGGGCATGTCCCGGGCGCCCATCGCCTCGCACCGGGCGGTTTCCATCGCTTCATAGAGGTCGCGCGCCATATCTCCCGGAGGCGCATAGCGCGCATGCGTCGCATCGTCATGGTAGCGCCGGTTCAGCGCGAGGGCATCTGCTGTGCCCCGCGCCAAAAGAACCTCTTCGCGTGTCATTCGACGTGACACCTGCGGCAGGCGCATCGAGTCTCCGGACAGGCCCGACGGGTCGACGGAATAGCTTACCGACAACTCGGGATCATCGGCCATGACCTTGGTCGCCTCGGCCAGAGCCTTCTTGAACGGATCAGCAGGGTTGTCGTTCTTCTGCGCCATATCTATCAGCCCTCACTCACGCCCTTAGGCCCGACGCCCGGTCGAAGTTACCGGACCCCGCCTTCATCTGGCCCCCGATGTCCCCGCCGGGGGCGTTGCGCCCGAACCGGGCGCAGCCGATGCCATCAACCCAGGCTCACGCTGGCCGCGCTTTCCGGCAGTTCTTCATCAAAACAACGCTGATAGAACTCGGCAACGGTCTGCCGTTCCAGCTCGTCGCATTTGTTCAGGAAAGACAGGCGGAAGGCGTAGCCCACGTCGCGGAAGATTTCGGCGTTCTGCGCCCAGTTGATAACCGTACGCGGGCTCATCACGGTCGACAGATCGCCGTTCATGAACGCCGTCCGGGTCAGGTCGGCAACGGTGACCATCTGGCTGACGGTCTTGCGGCCTTTTTCGGTATTGTAATGCGGCGCCTTGGACAGAACGATCATCACCTCGGCGTCGTGGCTGAGATAGTTCAGCGTCGCCACCAGCGACCAGCGGTCCATCTGGGCCTGGTTGATCTGCTGAACGCCATGATACAGGCCGGTGGTGTCACCAAGGCCCACGGTGTTGGCAGTGGCGAACAGGCGGAAATAGGGGTTCGGCGTGATGATCTCGTTCTGGTCCAGCAAGGTCAGCTTGCCGTCATGCTCCAGAACCCGCTGGATCACGAACATCACGTCGGCGCGGCCTGCATCGTATTCGTCGAACACGATGGCCACAGGGTTGCGCAGCGCCCAGGGCAGGATGCCCTCGTGGAATTCAGTCACCTGTTTGCCATCACGCAGCTTGATCGCATCCTTGCCGATGAGGTCGATCCGGCTGATGTGGCTGTCCAGATTGACGCGCACGGCAGGCCAGTTCAGTCGCGCAGCAACCTGCTCGATATGGGTCGATTTGCCGGTGCCGTGATAGCCCTGGATCATCACCCGGCGGTTGTGGGTGAACCCGGCCAGAATTGCCAGCGTGGTTTCGGGGTCAAACTTGTAGGTAGGGTCGATTGCCGGAACGCGGTCGCTGCTTTCGGCGAACCCTTTGACGGACATATTGCTGTCGATCCCGAACACGTCACGGACCGAGATCTCTTCGGTGGGTTTTGCGTTGATATCGGTCGATCCGTCAGCCATTCGCCTTGTCCTTATCCTTTGGCCCGTTTTGCCGGGTTTGAACCCGTGTGTGGTGCAACATATTGCAGATAAGGGCAAGGGAAAGCGGCCCCCTTGGAAAGGTGAGCAGGTTTTTCTTTCAAACTGGCCCTATTGACGCGCGGGCGATCCTTGGTCGCGACGCGTACCAGGTGCAGGTCAAGCCGCGTTTGTCAACAAAGGCACTGCGGCCTGTTCGGACGCACATGCCGATCCATGTGTCGGAAATGCTGTATGCAGGTAAGTATTCAATAATCCAAATGTTGAAAATGACCTTATCAGACATATGAAAAATGGTCTCATGGGGCTTTTTGCAAGTTGCTCAAGTACACAGCAGATTTCTTTGCTAGTCGCGAGCCAGAACTGTCAGGCGGCAATACCAGACGTCGAGATGGCAGTTTCTGGATTCAGCGTCATCCTAAGGACGTGTAGAAACTAGGCAGGGCAACACTTTCGGCGAACGGGAAAGTGACCTCGGGCAAATGCCACAAGAAATCGTCACAACTTGCGGCTCGTCACGTGCAGATATTGAAATGTGTTGTGGAGGTGGTACACTATTTCGGACTTAGTTTGAGTAAAAGGTTGCCATGGCTTTAGTAATTACCGGTCCAACGAGGATTTTCTTTCCTCCGAACACGGACACCTTTTCTGTGGACTACAACTCCAACAAGCCAGCGTCTTGGTTTGTATCTGTAACAGATGACGGACTTCTTTCTCCTTCAGATTACTCGGTTACGATTTCCAGTTCTGGTTTACTAACAGTGGACCTGCAGCCGGGGGTTATTGTTCCCCCAAATACAACTCTGAGTTTGATCGTCAGCGCCTCCAGCGGGCCTGGAAATGGCAACAATGCCTCGATTGGGGTAACCGTTAGCTTGCCCGCTGGAACGGTGCCGTGTTTCGTGAAAGGGACATTGATTGAAACTGAAAGTGGCTGTCGCGCTGTTGAGGAACTCGCTGTTGGTGACAAAGTGCGCGCTTCCAGTGGTGAACTGCTACGCATCGAGTGGATCGGAGAGAAGACCCTGCAGGCAGAAGCTTTGAAGCGAAACCCCCAGTTACGTCCGGTTTGCATTCAGAAAGGTGCATTCGGAAAAGGACTGCCTGACCGAGATTTGTACGTTTCTCCACAACATAGGATTGTCGTGGAGGGTTGGCGCGCAGAGTTGCTGTTTGGAGAGCCAAAAGTTTTCGCCGCGGCAGTTCATCTCGTTAACGAACAAACAATTCGCCAAGTAAATACTTATGATCCCGTTACATACTACCACATTGCTTGCTGTCGCCACGCGATACTGTTGTCGAATGGTTTGCCAACTGAAAGTCTGTTTTTAGGTGAAATGGCGGTGATGTCCTTCGATCGGGAGGATGCCGAGGAACTCCGTGTGCTATTTCCCGAACTGCGAAACGCGGCATCCGCTTTTGAGCAAACGCGCGTCCGTTGCCTAAAACGCCCCGAAGCTGCCGCGTTACGCGATACGTTCGCGCACTAAAACCGCTATTTGAAGTTTCTGCTGTCCTTGATTTGATCCCAGGCCCAGACGACTTCCTGCAGCTGTTCTTCCTGGCTGCGGTCGCCGCCGTTCATGTCCGGGTGCAGCACCTTGATCAGCTTTTTGTAGGCTTTGCGAACCTCGGCCTTGGTCCAGGTGTCCTTGGCTTCGAGGATTTCGATCGCACGACGCTCAGTAGGCGGCAGACGACGGCCTGTTGCGGCCCGACCGGGGTTCTTGGTCGCGTTTTCGCCCAGAACCTGATGCGGATCTTCGATGCCAAGCCGGGCCCAAGCCCGCGCCTCGGGATCGCCCATCGGCTTGGTTTCGCGCTCCCACACTTTGTCTTTCGACCGTTGGGCGTTCAGTTCGGCCTCGGTGGTGCCGTCGAAGAAATTCCACTTCTGGTTATATTCGCGCACGTGCTGCTGGCAGAACCAGAAAAAGTCGTCCAGCACATCCGGTGCCTTGGGCGCGCGGAACTTGCCGGCTTCCTGGCATCCTTCGTGGTCACAGACCCGGGTCGAGGTCTCGGACGCGCCCGACATGCCCCGACGCCCGCGCGGATTTTTCTTCTTGGCGCTGGACACCGACATGTCGAATCCGAAGGGATCTGATTTCACCATATGCTCATCCTCATGAACGCGTCTTTTCGACTCGGAGGCAGCAGTTTAATCTAAGTGATCGAAAGTAGAAGAGGGGCGCGGCAAAATAATTGCCGCTGAGCGTAAAAATGACCGTGACCGACGAAATCCGCCAGCGACTGCAGGCCGAGTTCAACCCACGTGAACTGGAAGTCGTGGATGACAGTGAACGCCATCGCGGCCACGCAGGGTTTCAGGAAGGCGGCGAAAGCCACTTTAACGTCCGCATTCGCGCTGCCGCGTTTCAGGGGCAGTCCCGCGTTGCGCGCCACCGGGCCGTTCACAAGGCCCTGGGCGACATCGTTCCGCGCATCCACGCCCTGGCTTTGGACATCGGTGATTGAAGCCTTCCGCCCGACGTTGTCGATTATTGTCGGCTTTTTTCAATAATCTGCTATGTTTCCCGTGATTTGCGCGGAGGAAACTATGGAACAGATGAGCCACGCCGTTCGTACGGTGCTGTCAAAATACGCAACCTTTCAGGGGCGCGCGCCGCGCTCCGAGTTCTGGTGGTGGGTGTTGGCGCTCTTTTTGGTGCTGGTTGTCACACAGTTGATAGACGGTGCGGTGGTGGCGCCTTTGCTGGGCTTCGATGCCTTCGCTTCGGAAGCCGGTCAACCGCTGTCGTGGCTAGTCTCGTTGGGCGTGATCGTGCCGAACATCGCGGTGGGTGTGCGCCGTCTGCATGACACCGGGCGGTCCGGTTGGTGGATCCTGATCGGTTTGATTCCGCTGATCGGTACGCTGATCCTTCTGTATTTCTACATTCAACCCAGCGAGCAGGCCGAAAACGCCTACGGTGCCGCGCCGGCCTGACGCGGCCTTCGCCTAGCTGTCGGGCTTTTCTTTTTCGTCCTCGGCATCCGCTTTGGGGGCATCTTCTGACTTGGCCGGCTTCAGCGTCAGCGGCGGGTCGTCATGGTCCTGCGCGATGCGGGCCGGAGCCTCGACTTGACCGGCCGCAGCCGCATCGTCCGGGCCAGGAACCGGTCGTGCCAGTGGAGTGTCATCCTCTTCTGGCGGGGTCAGGAGTGCGGCGACGTCGTCGTTGGCGACTTCGGTTTCGACCGCACGGCGAAACACCAGAACATTGCGCCAGTTTTCCGCGGTTCCGGTAAGGCCGACCCGCTCCTCGCTGGGCAGCAGCTCGGCGCGCTGGTACTCCCAGCCTTTCGCACCCAACTCGTTCAGCAATTGCTCGATGGTGACGGCAAACCGGCCCTCGGGTGTTTTGACCCCTTTGGCTTTGGTGCCTTTCTTGGGGGCCGGGACGACCTTGTATTCGTAACGCTGCATCAATGGTTCCTGAACTGGTGTTGGCGGGCAATGTATCGTTCCGTCCGGGACGGGGAACAGAAAACTTCGCGCCCCGGCGAATTTCAGCCTCGACTGTTGCTTTCCCCCTGCGTCGCCTTTGAGGCGATCTTCAGGCACAGCTCGGTCGCCACCGCCATGTCCTGGACCGAGATCCACTCCAGCGGCCCGTGGATGCATTGCATCCCGGTAAAGATGTTGGGGCAGGGGGTGCCGAATTCGGTCAGGCGCGACCCGTCCGTGCCGCCGCGGATCGGAACCGAGACCGGCTCGATCCCCATTTCGCGGCAGGCCTCGCGCGCCAGATCCACCGGTGTCATGTCCTTTTCCAGCCAATAGCGCATGTTGCGGTACTGGTGGCTGATCTCGACGCTGATCTTGGCGCGCGGTTCGCTGGCCTGAACCGCGTCGCAGACCTTGCGCACCAGTTCGCCCTTGGCTTCCAGCCCGTCCATCTCGAAATCGCGCAGGATCAGCTTGATCTCCATCTCGGACGAGCCGCCGTTCAGGTCGGTCACGTGGATGAACCCTTCGCGCCCGTCGGTGACTTCGGGGGTCATGGTGGCCTGCGGCAACGTCTGCACGATCTTGGCCGCCAGATGGGTCGCGTTCACCATCTTGTCCTTCGCCAGGCCGGGGTGAATCGAAACGCCCTCGATCCTGATCACCGCCCGGTCAGCCGAGAAGCTCTCGTATTCGATCTCGCCCAGTTGCTGCCCATCCAGCGTATAAGCGAAGTCGGCGCCCAGATCCTTGGGAAGCGCCTCGGTCACACCGCGGCCGATTTCCTCGTCGGGGGTAAAGGCGATGCGGATCGGTCCGTGCGCGACTGTCCGATCGGCCAACAGGCGCCGGGCCATGGTCATGATGATCGACACGCCCGCCTTGTCGTCGGCGCCCAGCAGCGTGGTGCCCGAGGCGGTGATCAGGTCGTCGCCGACCTTGCTGGCCAGATAGGGATGCTCGGCCGGGGACAGCACCAGCGACGGATCGTCGGGAAAGGTGATGTCGCCGCCATTGTAGCCCTTGATGACCCGCGGCTTGACCCCGGTCGCGTTGAACTGCGGTGCAGTGTCCACATGGGCCAGAAAGCCGATAGTCGGCCCCGGCGCGGTGCCCGGAATGGTGGCCAGAACGACGCCATAGTCCGTCATGGTCACATCCTGCGCGCCCATTTCGGTCAGTTCCTGCCGCAGCAGGTTCAGCATGTCGTATTGGATTTCCGTGCTGGGGGTGGTGGGTGAGTTTTCGTCGCTCTGGCTGTCGATAGCAGCGTAGCGAACCAGCCGGTCCTCCAGCTCCTGGTCAAATCTGTTCTGCATGGCACCTTACCTCTCTGGCCAAGACAAAGGCCGCAACCGGCCGCCCGAGTCAAGCGCCGCCTCGAGCCTGGAAGGCGTCAAGAACTCCGGGTAAAACTTTGAGCAACCGGGCAAACCCGGCTGCCGGGCCTGTACAAATGGAAAGACCTTATTGGCCCAGCTTCTGCGCAACCAACTGGTTGACCGCCTTGGGGTTGGCCTTGCCGCCGGTGGCCTTCATCACCTGTCCGACGAACCAGCCGGCCAGCTTTGGGTTCACCTTGGCCTTCTCGACTTGGGCCGGGTTGGCAGCGATGATCTCGTCCAAAGCAGCCTCGATGGCACCGGTGTCGGTCACCTGCTTCATGCCGCGCTCTTCGACGATCTGCGCCGGGTCGCCGCCTTCGGTATAGACGATCTCGAACAGGTCCTTGGCGATCTTGCCCGAGATGGCGTCCGAGGCGATCAGGTCGATGATCTCACCCAGCTGCGCGGGCAAAACCGGCGAGTCGGTGATGTCGCGGTCATCTTTCTTCAGGCGGCCGAACAGCTCGTTGATGACCCAGTTCGCGGCCAGCTTGCCGTTGCGACCCTTGGCGACCTCTTCGAAGTACACGGCCGATTCAACCTCGGCGGTCAGCACCGAGGCGTCATAGTCGGTCAGGCCGAAATCATTGATGAACCGGGCTTTCTTCTCGTCTGGCAGCTCGGGCAGCTTGGCGGCGATGCCATCGACCCAAGCTTGCTCGATCTCAAGCGGCAGCAGGTCGGGATCGGGGAAATAGCGATAGTCGTGCGCCTCTTCCTTGGACCGCATCGAGCGCGTCTCGCCCTTGTCGGGGTCATACAGGCGGGTTTCCTGCTCGACCTTGCCCCCGCCCTCGACGATGGCGATCTGGCGACGCGCCTCGACCTCGATGGCCTGCTGGATGAAACGCATCGAGTTCATGTTCTTGATCTCGCAACGCGTGCCCAAGTGCGAAAAGTCCTGCGTTTCCATGTATTTCTCATAGTCGCCCGGACGGCAGATCGACACGTTCACGTCGGCCCGCAGATTGCCGTTCTGCATGTTGCCGTCGCAGGTGCCCAGATAACGCATGATCTGGCGCAGCTTGGCGATATAGGCGGCGGCCTCTTCCGGGCCGCGGATGTCGGGGCGGCTGACGATCTCCATCAGGCAAACGCCGGTGCGGTTCAGGTCGACGAAGGACATGTTCGGATCCATGTCGTGGATCGATTTGCCTGCGTCCTGTTCCATGTGGATACGCTCGATGCGCACCATGCGCGCGGTGCCGTCGCCCAGTTCCACCAGAACTTCGCCTTCGCCCACGATCGGGTGATACAGCTGGGAAATCTGGTAGCCCTGTGGCAGGTCGGGATAGAAATAGTTCTTGCGGTCAAAGGCCGATTTCAGGTTGATCTGCGCTTTCAGGCCAAGACCCGTGCGCACTGCCTGTTCCACGCAGAATTCGTTGATCACCGGCAGCATGCCCGGCATGGCCGCATCCACGAAAGACACGTTCGAGTTCGGCTCGGCCCCGAATTTGGTCGATGCCCCCGAGAACAGCTTGGCATTGGACGAGACCTGCGCGTGCACCTCCATCCCGATCACCAGTTCCCAGTCGTGCTTGGCACCGGCGATGGTCTTGGGTTTGGGCAGTTCATAGGTCAAGTCGAGCATGGCGCGCCTCATTTCCGCAGAAGTTCAGGCATGGGTATTATGCCCGGCAAGGCCAAGGGGCAAGGGGCAAAGGGCGCCGAGACGCAATTCTCAGTGGCTGGTCAGTTGCAGACCTGAAGGCGTGAAGGTCACGTCGGTCCCGTTGCGCAATTCCTCGCGGAACAGATCACCGATGGCGCGCAAGGCGTCACGCTGTCCACGTGCCGCGAACCGCTCGGGTGAGTTGACGCGGACCGAGTTGTTGAACCCGTTGGCCGCGTGGGCCCAGATCAGCGGGTGCAGTTCGGTCAAATGATCGCGGATCAGCCATTGGGCGGCCTCCCTGATCTGGGACCGGACCAGATCGGCCTTGTCGTCCAGACCGAACCCATTCTGCACCGTGATCGCGCAATACGAGGCCAGCAGGTTGATCGTTTTCTGGTCCGGCATCCGTTGCACGATGTCGCGTAGACCTTCCAGAAAATACTCGATGTCCAGCCGCGCGCAGGCTTGTTCATCCAATGCAATTGCGTCGAACTGAACCCATGTGTATCCGCCGGCACCCCACGTGTCGCGCGTGTTCGCGGCATTGCGCAGGGCCTGCACCTCAAGCTCTTCATAGCTGCCGAACCATCGCGGTAGCAGGTGGCTGCCCATCGCGCGCATGTGTCGATGGTTTCGCGGATCCAGCGAAATAAGGCGTTCGTACTGATCCGCCACCCGGGCCCGTTTGGTGCGCTGACCAGCCAACAGGGCACAGTCGGCGGCGGCGACCACAGGGCTGTCCGGCAGCGCCTTGCGGCACTGGGGCAGTATGGCTGCAGCCCGGTCAAAATGTGCAGCACAGCGTGAACGATGCAGCGGCGGTAGCGCAGCGTCCAGAGCCGTGCCACGCCACGCCCATGCCAGATCGATGTGGGCCAGAGCGACGATGAGAGCAATCATCGGATCATCGGGATGATCCTGTTTCACACCCTCAAGCTCGGAAATACCGCCAAGCAGGTCGTACTCGGCGATCGCACCGCCGTCGGACAGCGCGTGTTCGGCGGCCAGGACAACATCCGATCGCGCGCCAAACGCCAGAAGATCGGCGATGGGCAGCCCGTCCGGGGCTGTTGTCCGCGCTTGGTCCGCGGCCCGGATCTCGGTTGACAGTTCGGCCCAACGATCCTGCCGAGCAAGATGGCGCCCGCGTTCGATCATGTCCCGCCCGATCAGGTCAGCCGCACCCAGTTCCGCAACGGGAATATTGAGACGCCCGACATCTTCCAGACAGCGGGAACCCGCGTCCGAAACCGGAGCCACGTGAGTTGATATGGGATTGATACGGGCAAGACCTGCCCAGAACGACCGGAACATCGAAAACACTCGAAACTGTACAAACTTGTTAACTAGCGATGAATTCTGAACCGGAATTGTGACCAGTTCAAGGATTCTAACATTAAACTTTCTGCTTCAATGGATCAGACAGGATCAATCTACGCGGATTCCGTGAATCGTTTCAGAAAACCGTGAAATGGTGCCGATCAACCCGGAAGCCGGCTTGTTGCAGCGCCTGTTCCAGCTGTTTGTGCGGCGGTAGGGACTCGTCCGGCAGGCGCAACCGCTTGCCGCTGGTCAACACAATCGACACGCGCACGGAAAAATCCCAGCGCGTGTCGAAGCGGAAGAAGTCGATCTCGGTCAGGTCGATCTCGCCCTGCCGCGCGCCCGAATGCCAGCTCAGTTTGGCCGGGTCCAGGTTCAGCCCGGCATCGGTGTCGCGCAGCACGTCCCACAACGCGGGCAGGGTGCCCAGCGCCAGCAACCCGATCAGCCACCAGGCCGCGCCGAAAACCAGCACAAGTGCCAGCAGCCCCGCATAGACAGCGGCCAGGATGGCGATGCTGCGGGGCGACCGGTTGTGTCGGGTAAAGCGAAACCCGGAGCCCTCGGGCGCCGTCATGCCCCGAGGATGCGCGAGATCATCTCGGTCGTGTCGCGCGACAGGTTCGGGGTTTCGGCGATGCGGGTCAGTTGGGCGCGGATCAGGTCCTGACGGTCGGCGTCATAGCGTTTCCAGGTCTGAAAGGCGGTGCACATGCGCGCGGTGGTCTGCGGGTTGACCGGGTCCAACCGGATCAGCCAGTCGGCCAGCAGGGCGTAGGCCTCGCCGCTGGCGTGGTGGAACCCGGCATGGTTCATTGCCAGCCCACCCATCAGCGCACGGAACCGGTTGGGGTTCTTCCAGTTGAAATCCGGATGCTCGGACAGGGCGCGGGCGATCCGCGGCGCATCGTCCGGGGCGGCCAGCGAGGCCTGAAGCCCGAACCATTTGTCCAACACCAGCCGGTCATGGCGCCATTGGTCGTAGAATGCCGCCAGTTCCGCCTGACCTTTGCCAGCACGCAGCAGGCAGGACAAAGCGCTAAGCTGCAGGGTCATGTTGTCGGCCTTGGCATAGACCTCGGCCGCCATCGCCCCGCCGTCCAGCCGGGTGGTCAGGGCCAGCGCGGCGCTGCCCAGGGCGCGCTTGCCCGCCTGTTCGGCATCGGGCGAATAGGGGCCGTCGACCAGCGCCTCGGAGTGCAGGCGGGGCAACAGGTCTTGCATGTGCTGGGCGGTGGCCTGGCGCAGGGTCTCGACCGCGCGCCAGATCGCCATCGGGTCGGGCGTTTCGCCCTGTTCGTGCAGCGCGGCGGCCAGTTCCGACTGGGTCGGCAGGCCCAACATCAGCGCGCGATAGGCCGGGTCCAGTTCGGCGTCGCGCAGAACGGCCAGCAGACCATCCAGGTATTCGGCATCGGGGGCCGCGTCCTGGGTGATCATGCGCAGCAGGGTATCCTGCGCCAGCGTCCGTCCGGCCTCCCACCGGTTGAACGGATCGGTGTCATGGGCCAGCAAAAACGCGCGTTCGGCGTTGGGGCGGTCATGCTCCAGGATCACCGGCGCCGAGAACCCCCGCAGGATCGAGGCGACGGGCCGCGTGGCCAGCCCTTCGAAGGTGAAGCTCTGGCGCACTTCGGTCAGTTCCAGCACCTCGGTGCCGCGCACCTCGTTGCCATTGGGACCCAGCAGGCCCACGGCCACGGGGATCACCTGCGGCAGCTTCTCGGGTTGGCCGGGCGTGGGTGGGGTGCTCTGGGACAGGGTCAGGGTATAGGTGCCGTCGGCCCAAACCTCCTCGACCTTCACCCGGGGCGTGCCGGACTGGCTGTACCACCGCTTGAACTGGGTCAGGTCGCGGCCGGTCGTGTCCTCGAACACTTTCAGCCAGTCCTCGATCGTACAGGCCTGCCCGTCGTGGCTTTCAAAATACAGGTCCAGCGCCTTGGAATAGGCCTCGTCCCCCACCAGCGTTTTCAGCATGCCGATCACCTCGGCACCTTTCTCATAGACGGTCGCGGTGTAGAAGTTGTTGATCTCCTGAAAGCTTTCGGGGCGCACGGGGTGCGACAGCGGCCCGTTGTCCTCGGGGAACTGGCGCGCGCGCAGGTCGATCACGTCATGGATGCGCTTGACCGCGGCCGAGCGCATGTCCGAGGTGAATTGTGCGTCGCGGAACACGGTCAGCCCCTCTTTCAGGCACAGCTGGAACCAGTCGCGGCAGGTGATGCGGTTGCCGGTCCAGTTGTGGAAATACTCATGCGCGATGATCGCCTCGATCCGTTCGAAATTGGCATCGGTCGAGGTTTCAGGGCTGGCCAGTACCGCCGACGAGTTGAAGATGTTCAGCCCCTTGTTCTCCATCGCGCCCATGTTGAAATCATCCACGGCGACGATGTTGAACACGTCCAGATCGTATTCGCGGCCATAGACATCCTCGTCCCATTTCATCGACCGCTTCAGGGCCTCCATGCCAAAGGCGCATTTGCCCTCGTCCCCGGGGCGGACCCAGAGGTTAAGATCGACATGGCGGCCCGATTTGGTGGTGAAATTGTCGGAGTGGGCAACCAGATCACCTGCGACCAGCGCGAACAGATAGGCGGGCTTGGGCCAGGGGTCGGTCCATTCGGCCCAGCCTTCGCCCTTGCCCGTCGGGTTGCCGTTCGACAGCAGCACCGGCAAGTCGCCGTTGATGCGCACGGTGAAGGTGGTCATCACGTCGGGCCGGTCGGGATAGAAGGTGATCTTGCGGAACCCCTCGGCCTCGCACTGGGTGCAATACATGCCGTTCGACATGTAAAGCCCTTCGAGCGCAGTGTTGTTGCCGGGGTCGATCTCGACCTCGGCCTCCCAGACAAAGGGGGCATCGGGGACGCTGGCGGTCAGGCCTTTGTCGGTGACGTCAGGAGTGATCGGGGTGCCGTCGATGCTGGCGCGGATCAGCTTCAGCTCTTCACCGTGCAAAAAAAACGTGCGGTCGGTGGCCTGCGGATTGGGCCGGAACGCGATGCGCGATGTCACGCGCGTTGCCTGCGGGGCCAGATCGAAGGTCAGGTGAACGCTGTCGACCAGAAAACCGAAGGGCGAATAGTCGGACAGGTAGATCGTAGTGGGGGCGGCGTCGCGCATCTGGGGCCTCGTGTCGGTGTGTTCCCGCGCGACGTTAGGAGGATCGCCGTGGCGCTGCAAGCAGGCGGGTCAGGGCGGCATTCCCTTGTACGGTTTGAAGCTGTTTCAGCCGGAATGGAAAGACGGATTGATGCAGCGGCAAGTTGCCTATCGGAAACAATGACCCTAATTGAAGACTGCATACAACGGCACACGATGGGCAGGAGATTCGAGTCATGAACGGCAGAGCTATCCGGAGCGGATTGGACGTAGATCAGGTTCTGATCGATTTCATCGAGGAACGCGCACTTCCCGGAACGGGCGTTGAGCCCGATGCATTCTGGGCCGGTCTTTCGCGGATGGTGTCCGAGTTTGGCCCGAAAAACCGCGCCTTGCTGCAAAAGCGTTCGGATATCCAGGGCAGTGTCGACGCGTGGCACCTTGCGCGCAAAGGGCAACCCATCGACATGGCCGAGTATCAGGCGTTCCTGCGCGAGATCGGCTATCTGCTGGATGAAGGCCCCGATTTCCAGATCGACACGGCGAATGTCGACCCCGAGATCGCCGCGACGCCCGGCCCGCAACTGGTGGTGCCGATCACCAATGCGCGTTTTGCTCTGAACGCGGCCAATGCCCGTTGGGGCAGCCTGTATGACGCGCTGTATGGCACCGACGCGATGGGCGACCTGCCGCAGGGGGGCGGCTATGACGCGGCCCGAGGTGCGCGGGTCATCGCCTGGGCCAAGGCGTTTCTGGACGAGGCCGCACCGCTGGCCCAAGGCAGCTGGGCCGATGTGTCCGGTCTGAAGGTCGAAGGCGGTGCATTGGTCCCGGCGCTGGCCGAACTCGGGAAATTCGTGGGCTTCGGCGGTGCGGCCGAGGCCCCGGACTTCGTGCTGCTGAAGAACAACGGCCTGCACATCCAGATCATGATCGATCCGTCCAGCACCATCGGCGCCTCGGACCCGGTGGGCATTTCCGACGTGCGCCTGGAATCGGCCCTGTCCACCATCATGGACTGCGAAGACTCGGTGGCCTGTGTCGATGCCGAGGATAAGGTCGTGGCCTATGGCAACTGGCTGGGCCTGATGAAGGGCGATCTGACCGAAGAGGTCTCGAAGGGTGGCCGAACATTTACCCGCAAACTGGCCGAGGACATCGCCTTTACCCGGCCCGACGGATCGGCCGGCAGCCTGAAGGGCCGGTCGCTGATGCTGGTGCGCAATGTGGGCCACCTGATGACCAACCCCGCCGTGTTGGACGCCGAAGGCAACGAGATCGGCGAGGGGCTGATGGACGCGCTGTGCACCACGCTGATCGCGATGCACGACCTGCAGCGTGATGGCGGCAACTCGGTCCACGGTTCGGTCTACGTGGTCAAGCCCAAGATGCACGGCCCAGAAGAGGTCGCGTTCTCGGTCCAGATCTTCGACATGGTCGAGGACATTCTGGGCCTGCCGCGCAACACCGTGAAACTGGGCATCATGGATGAAGAGCGCCGGACTTCGGTGAACCTCAAGGAATGCATCCGCGCCGCGAAATCGCGCGTGGCCTTCATCAATACTGGGTTCCTCGACCGGACGGGGGATGAGATCCATACCTCGATGGAGGCCGGGCCGATGCTGCCCAAGGGCGACATGAAGAATACGCCCTGGATCCAGTCCTACGAGGATCGCAATGTCGATATCGGGCTGGCCTGCGGGCTGAAGGGCCGGGCGCAGATCGGCAAGGGCATGTGGGCCATGCCCGACCGGATGGGTGAGATGCTCGAGGCCAAGATCGGCCACCCGATGGCCGGTGCGACCTGTGCCTGGGTGCCGTCGCCCACCGCAGCGACCCTGCACGCGACTCATTACCACAAGGTAGACGTTCTGGCCCGTCAGGACGAGATCGCTACCGGAGGTCCGCGCGGCACGCTGGACGATCTGCTGACCATCCCGCTGCTGAGTGGCCGCAACCTCAGCGACGATGAAATCACCCGGGAGATCGAAAACAACGCGCAGGGCATCCTGGGCTATGTCGTGCGCTGGGTCGATCAGGGTGTCGGCTGCTCGAAGGTGCCCGATATCAATGACGTGGGTCTGATGGAGGATCGCGCCACCTGCCGGATTTCGAGCCAGGCGCTGGCCAACTGGCTGCATCACGACGTGATCGGCGCCGATCAGGTGATGGCCGCGATGAAGAAGATGGCCGCCGTGGTTGACCGGCAGAACGCAGGCGACCCGGCCTATCGGCCCATGGCACCGGGTTTCGACGGCATCGCCTTTCAGGCCGCCTGCGATCTGGTGTTCAAGGGGCGGGTGCAGCCCTCGGGCTATACCGAGCCGGTGCTGCATGCGCGGCGGCTGGAACTGAAGGCCCGTCAGGGCTAGAACCGGGGCAGACCACCGCAGACAGAGGACAAGATCATGTCGGTTTCACTCAGAAAGGCCCGCACCATCATTCGCAAAACCCTTGAGAAAGGGCGCGAGATGGACCTGAAACCCCTGTCGGTGGTGGTTCTGGACGCCGGTGGCCATGTCATCGCCTTCGAGCGCGAGGACGGCGCGGCCCCCGGCCGCTTCGCGATTGCCCATGGCAAGGCCTATGGATCGGTCATGCTGGGCATGGCAGGCACCGCCCAGATGCAGCGGGCCGAGGCGCAGGCCTATTTCATGGCTGCGGTGAATGGGGTCTATGGCGGGCAGGTCGTTCCGGTTCCGGGCGGCGTGCTGCTGCGCGACCGCAAGGGCGCTGTGATCGGGGCCGTCGGGGTCACCGGCGACACCTCGGACAACGACGCCGCTGCCGCCATGGCCGGGATCGAGGCCGCCGGGCTGACTGGCGAGACCTGATCTGTAAAAGCGCCGTTCCGCCGCGGCCGCCTGTTTCGGGAAATTCGTCCAGCGCTCTGCGGAAATCGGGAACAATATGTGCGTATCTGAACACGTCCTTGCGCCATGGTGCAGGGCGTGTTTTCTTGCACGTTACTGAAGGGGCGGATAATTTCCGACCAGTTCAAGTAAAACAGCAAGGTAGCGCAATGTCCCGACCCGTCGTTGGCATCATCGGCAATTCGTATCTGATGAACGACCAGTACCCCACCCATGCCGGGGGGACGATGAATTCGGACGCGGTCGCGAATGTTGCGAACTGTCTGCCGCTGCTGATCCCGGCCGACCCGCGTTATGTCGACGTGGCCGAACTGCTTGAGGTTTGCGACGGGTTCCTGCTGACCGGTGGCCGCCCCAACGTTCACCCCGAGGAATACGGCGAGCCGGCGACCGATGCGCATGGCGAATTCGACCGGGCGCGCGATGCGATCACCCTGCCGCTGGTACGGGCCTGCGTGGAACGCGGCCAGCCCTTTCTGGGCATCTGCCGGGGCTTCCAGGAGGTCAACGTGGCCATGGGCGGCACTCTGTACCCGGAAATCCGCGATCTGCCCGGCCGGATGAACCACCGCATGCCGCCCGATGGCACGCTGGAAGAGAAATTCGCCCTGCGCCATGTGGTCAAGCTGACCGAGGGCGGGGTGTTCCACCGCCTGTTCGGTGCCAGTGAGGTGATGACCAATACGCTGCACGGGCAGGGCATCAAGACGGTGGGCAAGGGCGTGGTGATCGACGGCCACGCGCCGGATGGTACGCCCGAGGCGATCTATATCCAGGATGCGCCCGGGTTCACCCTGTCGGTGCAATGGCACCCGGAATGGGATGCCGCGAATGACCCGGTGTCGCGGCCTCTGTTTCAGGCTTTCGGCGACGCGGTGCGGGCTTGGTCGGCAAGTGCAATGCCGACGCCGGTGCGGCAATCGGCCTGACAATCGGCTCTCGGATTTCTTCAAAAGACCGGCGCGGCAATCACCGCGCCGGTCTTTTTTCGTTTCACACCAGCAGGTTGAACTGCTTGTTGAGCGGCAGGGTCCGAGCGCGCTGGCCGGTCAGGTCAAACAGCGCGTTGCCAAGCGCCGGCATCGAGGGCGGCGTGCCGGGCTCGCCCGCGCCACCCATGAAGCGGTTGGTTTCCAACACCTGAACCTCGACCTGCGGTGCGGTGTGCATGCGCAGCGCGTCATAGTCGGGGAAGTTCATCTGTTCGACCTCGCCATCGGCGAAGGTGATCTCGCCGTAGCAAGCCGCCGACAGGCCATACATCATGCCGCCGAACATCTGCGCCTTGACGTTTTCAGGGTCCAGCGCCAGCCCCATGTCGCAGGCGATCCAGGCCTTGCTGATGCGGATGGTGCCGTCTTCGTCGACCACCTCGATCACCTGCGCGACCGGGGTGCCGAAGCTGTAGGTGAAGGCCACGCCGCGCCCCACGCCATCGGGGGTCTTGCCCGTCCAGTCGGACATGTCGCGCACCGCCTCGAGGCACCCGGCCGACGGCGCGTGTTCATCGCGCATCAGCTCCAGTCGGAACTCCAGCGGGTCGCGTCCGGCGGCATGGGCCATCTCATCCATGAAGGTTTCGTGGAAAAACCCGTTGTGGCTGTTGCCGACCGAGCGCCAGAAGCCCACCGGCATCTTCAGATCGGCGATATGGCCGCTCATGCGATAGTTGGGCACCGCGTAGGGCTGGTTGAAGAACCCTTCGACCAGAACCTTGTCCGGGCCAGCGCCGGGCATTCCGGTATAGCGCTCGACGGCTTGCTGCGTGCAGGACTGCGCGGCGACCGCACCGTCGATCAGCACTGCTTTGCCATCCTGAACCGCACCGCGCATGCGCGCCATCGCACCGGGGCGGTAGTAGTCGTGGCGCATATCCTCTTCGCGGCTCCAGGTCGTCTGGACCGGAGTGCCGGGCATCGCCATGGCCACTTTGGTTGCTATGTCGCCGAAATCCAGTTCTCCACGGCGACCAAACCCGCCACCCAGATAGGTGGTGTGGATTTGGACGGCTTCGGTGTCCAGACCGGCCGTGTTGGCAACGCGGAACTGGATCAGCGTGGGGGCCTGGTTGCCGCACCACAGTTCCAAGGCGTCGCCGGTGAACAGCGCGGTGGCGTTCATCGGTTCCATCGTGGCGTGGGCCAGGTAGGGGACAGTGTATGCGGCCTCGATCACTGTCGCGCCTTCGGGAACGGTGCTGACGTCGCCGTCATCGCGCATGGTCGAGTTCGGGTCCGTGTCGAAAGCCTTGGCGATCTCGGCAAAGATGGCGTCGGTTTCGGGCGGATAGGGGGCCTCGCCCCAATCGACGTCGATGGCCTCGACCGCCTGGTTGGCAAGCCAGGTGTTGGTGGCGATCACCGCAACACCGTTGCCCAGATCGACAACCTTTTCGACACCAGGCATTGCCTTGGCGGCGCTGTCGTCGAAGCCGTTCATCTGGCCGCCCAGCTTGGGGTTCATCCGGACGCTGGCGAATTTCATGCCGGGCAGGCGCACGTCGACGCCGAACTGGGCGGTGCCGGTAGCCTTTTCCACCATGTCCAGACGCGGCAGGGTCCGGCCCAGATAACGCCACTCGGACGGGTCGCGCAGCTCTGCCTCAATCGGTTCCATCTGCGCCACGTCTGCAGCCAGGTCGGTATAGGCGATCTTGCTGTCATCAGGCGCGATGACATGGCCCGAAGCGGTCTTCAACTGAGCCCGATCCACCCCCAGTCGGTCGGCGGCGGCCTGTTTCAGCGTCTCGCGGGCCGAGGCACCAGCCGCGCGCATTCGCTCGAACCCGTCCTTCATCGAGGTCGAGCCGCCGGTGACCTGCAGGCTGAGCGCTTTGCCGATCACGCCAAGGGCCTCGCCCAGATTGTGCTGGAAGTTCGAGACGTCATAGCCCTTGTTGGGCAGGCTCTCGCCGATCAGGGCCGAGTTGTAATAAGCCGCCGCCGCAGGTCCGTGCAGAACGGTGACCTGATCCAGATCCACGTCCAGTTCCTCGGCAATCAGGGCAGCCCATGTGGTTTTCACGCCCTGGCCCATCTCGGCGCGGGGCGCAAACAGGGTCACGCCGTTCTGGTCGATCAGGATGAAGGGGTTCAGGGCCGCTTCGCCGTCGCCCGGTTTCAGCGGGTTCTTGGCGGGGCGGTTGACGTAATAGACGCCGAAAGCCACGCCACCGACGATGGCGGCTGATCCGATCAGGAAGGTGCGGCGCAGGATTTTTCCGATGCTGGCCATGGATCAGGCCTCCTTCAGCTTGGCGGCGGCGTCGTGGATCGCGGCGCGGATGCGGGGGTAGGTGCCGCAGCGGCACAGGTTGCCCTGCATCGCCTCGTCGATTTCTTCGTCAGAGGGGGCAGGGTTTTCGGCCAGCAGCGCGGCGGCCTGCATGATCTGCCCCGACTGGCAATAGCCGCATTGCGCGACCTGATGGTCGACCCAGGCCTGCTGGATCGTGGCCAAGTTGTCGGGCGTCCCCAACCCTTCGATCGTGGTGACCTCGCCCCAGACATCGGACAGGGCAACCTGGCACGAACGGACGGCCTCGCCATCGATATGCACCGTGCAGGCTCCGCAGGCGGCCACCCCACAGCCGAACTTGGTTCCGGTCAGGCCCACCTCGTCGCGCAGCACCCACAGAAGGGGGACATCGTCGGGCAGATCGACCTGATGTGGCTTTCCGTTGATCGTCAGCGTGGTCGCCATGGCGCACCTCTTTTGGCTGTGGCTGGTTTCTGACATAATTGATGAAAAATGTCAGTGCGTCAATTGACAATTTCGCGCGAAACTGTCAGAGGTCAATTCATGGCGGAAAAACTGGATGATACACGGGCAAAGGCGATCCTGACTTCGGCGTTTCAGGCCTTTTCCGCCTATGGGTTCCGCAAGACCTCGATGGATGACATAGCGCGTGGCGCGGGCATGTCCCGTCCAGCGGTCTATCTGCATTACAAGAACAAAGATGCCATCGTTCGCAGCCTGACACAGGCGCATTACGCCGAAAAGATCGCGGCGGTGGCACATGCGCTGCAGGGCGACGGAGCGGTGTCCGAGATCCTGGCGCGGGCGATTGACGCGCAGATCGCCGGGATGGCGGCCATACTGGCCTCGCCGCATGGGCTTGAGATGCTGGATACCAGCAAGTCCACCGCTGCCGACATCGTGGCCGAGGGTGAGGCGGCGCTGGCGGATCTCTACGCTGAATGGCTAAAGCGCGAACTGGCGGCCGGTCGCGTGCGCCTGCCGGACGGACCGGCCGAGACCGCGCGGACCATCACCGCCGCGCTGAAGGGGATCAAGATGACCGCCTCGAACGCCGAGGAGTTCGAGCAGCGCATCGCCCAGCTGACCGCGCTGATCGGCGCGGGGCTTGAGGTCAGGTAACCCGCTGCCGGATCTTGTATTCCGGCTTGTCCCACAAACGGTTCTGCAAGATGTCGGTCAGGATCTCGACGGCGCGCGTCACGTCGCCTTCGTCGATATACAGCGGCGTGAAGCCGAACCGCATGATGTCGGGCGCGCGGAAATCCCCGATTACGCCGCGGGCGATCAGGGCCTGCATCGCCGCGTACCCGTCGGCAAACCGGAACGAGACCTGGCTGCCGCGCATCGCGGGGTCGCGGGGGCTGGCCAGTTGTAGATCGGGGCAGGTGGCCTCGACCTGCTGGATGAACTGCTCGGTCAGGGCGATGGACTGCGCGCGCACATCGTCCATGTCGGCCATGTCCCAGATATCCATCGTCGCGGCCAGCGCGGTCATCTGGATCACCGGAGGCGTGCCGACGCGCATGCGCTCGATGCCCGCGCCGGGGCGATAATCGAGGTCGAAGGCAAAGGGGGCCTCGTGCCCCAGCCAGCCCGACAGGGCCGGGCGCGCGGTGTCGGCCCATTTCGGCGCGACATAGATGAAGGCCGGGGCGCCCGGACCGCCGTTCAGGTATTTGTAGGTGCACCCGACCGCGAAATCGGCGTTGCAACCGGCCAGGTCCACCGGGATGGCCCCGGCTGAGTGGGCCAGGTCCCACACGGTGATGACGCCCCGAGCATGTGCCAGTTCGGTCAACGCCTTCATGTCGTGCTTGCGACCGGTGCGATAGTCGACCTCGGTCAGCATCAGCACCGCGACCTCGTCGGTAATGTGCTCGGCCACGGCCTCGGGGTCCACGACCCGAAGCTCGTACTCCTCGCCCAGCGAGCGCAGCAGCCCGTCAGCCATGTAGAGATCGGAGGGAAAGTTGCCATTGTCTGACAGCACCACCTTGCGCCCCGGGTTCAGCTCCAATGCCGACGCAACCGCCTGATAGACCTTGATCGACAGCGTGTCGCCTACCACGACCGTGCCGGGTGCGGCGCCGATCAGGCGGCCGATCCGATCGCCCAGGTCAGTCGGCATGCTCATCCATCCGGCCTTGTTCCACCCGGTGATCAGCATTTGGCCCCATTCCTCGGTCAGCATCTTCTGTACTTTCGCGGCCGCCGCCTTGGGCAGAGGGCCCAGCGAGTTGCCGTCCAGATACAGCACTCCTTCCGGCAGGTGGAACATGGCTTTGGTGGCGGCGAAATCGGTCATGATCAATCCCGGTGTTTTCTTGTGTCCGAACCGGGGTATCGGATCGGTGCCGGGCTGTCTACGCCCACCTGTTTGTGGCTCGGGTGCACAATATTCGGCCGCAGGGCCAAGATGCTTTGCCATCGGGGTCTGAAAGCGGTAGGACTTGGCCCGGAAGCGACATGTGTCGGTGCATGTCGTCATTCAAAAGGGATGCACATGCGCCGTATCGACGTACCGCCACTGTGGCTTTTGGGCTTCGCGGTGTTGGCCTGGTTGCAGGGCCGTTATCTGTCGCTCGGCCTGTCGCTGGAAGGCGGGTTGACCGACCTGCTGAGCGGTCTGCTGATTGGTGGGGGTATCCTGTTGGCGGTTCTGGCAATCGTAGAATTCCGCCGCCACCGTACGACGGTCATTCCGCATGAAACACCCACCGCAATGGTGCAATCGGGCATCTACAAACGCAGCCGCAATCCAATCTATCTGGGCGATGTCCTGATCCTTGCCGGGTTGATCCTGCGCTTCGATGCCGTGCTGTCGCTGGTTTTGGTTCCGGTCTTCGTCTGGGTACTGGAACGGCGGTTCATCCTGCCCGAAGAGGACCGCCTGCGCCGCACCTTCCGTGCGGACTTCGCGCGTTACGAACGCAAAACCCGTCGGTGGATCTGAAATGCGCCGACCCGTGACACAACGTAATGAATGCTGCGCTTGCGAAATAATGTTGCGCAGGATAGATCTTTGCTTAACAAACAATACCGACCACCCGCTCGGTCAGAGTGAAAATTAGGGGGACTTGCCGGTGAAAATAGGCACGCCAAAGGAAATACTGAAAGGCGAGAACCGGGTCGCGATGACTCCGGAGTCAGCCGTGCAGCTGCAGAAATTGGGCTACGAATGCGCCATCGAGAAGGGGGCCGGTGCTGCCGCCGGTTTCTCGGACGAGGCTTACGAGGCCGTCGGGGTGGAAATCGTCAAGACAGCCGCCTCTTTGTGGAAATCGTCGGACATCATCGCCAAGGTGCGCGTGCCCACCGAGACCGAAATGAAGCGCCTGACCAAGGGCAAGACGCTGATCTCGTTCTTCAACCCGGCAGGGAACGAAGAAGGGATGGAATTGGCGAAAGCCAAGGGCGCCAATGTCATCGCGATGGAAATGGTGCCCCGCATCAGCCGCGCGCAGAAGATGGACGCTTTGTCTTCGATGGCCAACATCGCCGGGTACCGTGCGGTGATCGAAGCGGGCAACAACTTTGGCCGTTTCTTCACCGGCCAGGTGACGGCCGCGGGCAAGGTGCCGCCGGCCAAGGTTTTGATCGTTGGTGCCGGCGTGGCAGGTCTGGCCGCCATCGGGACGTCGACGTCGCTTGGCGCGATCACCTATGCGTTCGATGTGCGCCCCGAGGTCGCCGAACAGGTCGAGTCGATGGGCGCCGAATTCGTCTATCTGGACTTTGAGGAAGAACAGCAGGATGGCTCGGCCACCGGTGGGTATGCTTCCGTTCAGTCCGAGGAGTTCCGCAATGCTCAGCTGGCCAAGTTCCGCGAGCTGGCGCCCGAGATGGACATCGTTATCACTACGGCCCTGATCCCCAACCGCCCGGCCCCCAAGCTGTGGCTTGAGGATATGGTCAAGGCGATGAAGCCCGGCTCGGTCATTGTAGACCTTGCGGCCGAGCGTGGAGGCAATGTCGAAGGCACCGTGCCGGATGAAAAGGTCGTGACCGACAATGGCGTGACCATCATCGGCTATACCGACTTTCCCAGCCGGATGGCGGCTCAGTCTTCGTCGCTTTATGCGACCAACATCCGTCACATGATGACTGACCTGACCCCCGACAAGGACGGTCAGATCAATCACAACATGGAAGATGACGTGATCCGTGGCGCGACCGTCACCTACGAAGGTGAGATCACATTCCCGCCACCACCGCCCAAGGTGCAGGCCATCGCGGCCAAACCCAAGGCCGAGGTCAAGGAACTGACGCCCGAAGAAAAGCGCGCGCAAGAGATCGCGGCCTTCAAGGCGCAGACCAAGCAGCAGGTTACCCTGCTGGGCGTGGGCGGGGCGCTGATGCTGTTGGTGGGGCTGGTGGCTCCGGCCAGCTTCATGCAGCATTTCATCGTCTTCGTGCTGGCCGTTTTTGTGGGCTTCCAAGTGATCTGGAACGTCAGCCACAGTCTGCACACACCGTTGATGGCGATCACCAACGCGATTTCCTCGATCATCATCGTAGGCGCGTTGATGCAGATCGGGTCGGGGTCTTTCCTCGTCATTCTGCTGGCGGCGCTGTCGATCTTCATGGCCGGGATCAACATCTTCGGCGGTTTCCTCGTAACCCGGCGCATGCTCGCCATGTTCCAGAAATCTTAAGGAGGCCGGGCACATGGAATTTGGCTTCACCACTGCCGCCTATGTCGTTGCGGCTGTTCTGTTCATCCTTTCGCTCGGCGGCCTGTCGAACCAGGAAAGCGCCAAGCGCGCGGTATGGTACGGCATCGTCGGCATGGCGCTGGCGGTGTTCGCCACGCTGGTCGGCCCCGGGTCGGGCCTGTGGCTGCTGTCGCTGCTGCTGATCATCGGCGGTGGTCTGATTGGTCAATACGTGGCGCAGCGCGTCCAGATGACCGAGATGCCGCAGCTTGTGGCCGCCATGCACTCGCTGGTGGGTCTGGCGGCGGTTTTTGTCGGCTACAACGCCCATTTTGAGATCAAGAACGTCGCCGAAGTCTTTGCGATCGTTGACGCGGCCAAGGATGCCGACCTGTCGGATCTGGGGGCCTTCGCGAAACTGATCGCCAAGAAAACTCCGGCCGAGCTGGCCATTCTGCATGTCGAGCTGTTCCTGGGCATCTTCATCGGTGCGATCACCTTTACCGGTTCGGTCGTGGCCTATGGAAAGCTGGCCGGCAAGGTGACCTCAGCGGCCACCAAGCTGCCGGGCGGGCATGCGCTGAACGCGTCGGCGGCTGGCCTCTCGCTGATCTGTCTGATTTGGTACACCGCTTCGGGTGGGTTCTTCCCGCTGTTCCTGATGACGCTGGCGGCGCTGTTCATCGGTTATCACCTGATCATGGGCATCGGCGGTGCCGACATGCCGGTCGTTGTGTCTATGCTGAACAGCTACTCGGGCTGGGCCGCGGCTGCGATCGGTTTCTCGTTGGGCAACGACCTGCTGATCGTCGTCGGCGCGCTGGTAGGCTCGTCGGGTGCGATCCTGTCCTACATCATGTGCAAGGCGATGAACCGTCACTTTGTCAGCGTGATCCTCGGCGGCTTTGGCGGCACTTCGGGACCCCAGATGGAGGTCGAAGGCGAACAGGTGGCGATCGACGCCGACGGTGTTGCAGCAGCGCTGAACGATGCCGACAGCGTCATCATCATCCCCGGCTACGGAATGGCGGTGGCGCAGGCGCAGCAATCGGTCAGCGAACTGGTCCGCAAGCTGCGCGCCAAGGGCAAGAATGTGCGCTTTGCCATCCACCCCGTCGCGGGCCGTCTTCCGGGCCACATGAACGTGCTGCTGGCCGAGGCCAAAGTGCCCTATGACATCGTGCTGGAAATGGACGAGATCAACGACGACTTTCCGGAAACAGATGTGGCGATCGTCATTGGCTCGAACGACATCGTGAACCCTGCGGCACAGGAAGACCCGAACAGCCCCATTGCCGGGATGCCGGTTCTGGAATGCTGGAAGGCCAAGCAGGTGATCGTCTCGAAACGCGGGCAGGGCACCGGGTATTCGGGCATCGAAAACCCGCTGTTCTACAAGGAGAACACCCGCATGTTCTATGGCGACGCCAAGCAGTCGCTGGACAAGCTGCTGCCAATGATCGACTGATCTGTGGCTCTTATCCTTGGAAAAGGCGCCCCTCGCGGGCGCCTTTTTCCGTTTCAGGGTATGATGCCGTATCAACCCCAATCGGCAGGAGGTGCTCCATGCATAAGGTAAACGGCATCGGCGGCGTGTTCTTCCGCGCCCGGGATCCAAAGGCTCTGTCGCAATGGTACGAGACCCATCTGGGCGTCAATCACTATGACCCGGTTCCGTGGAAGCAGCGCGAAGGCTACACCGTGTTTGCCCCATTCGCCGAAGACACAGACTATTTCGGTGATGCCGTGCAGCAATGGATGATCAATTTCCGCGTCGACGATCTGGCGGCCATGGTCGACCAGCTGCGTGCGGCTGGAATCGAGGTGGAGACCCGTGACGAATGGAACAGCGAGATCGGAAACTTCGCCCGTTTGCACGACCCCGAGGGCAATCCGATCGAGCTCTGGCAGCCAAATCAATGAGATAGCCGGCTTGTATACCGCGGTATCCATGTAAGTATATGAAATAAAAAGATAATTGATGAAATGCTTCGGTGTCGTATAGTGCCCGGAACACAAGGAGCCGCTCATGACGCCAATCGAGGATCATCCGCTGCGCTATGCGCTGGCCAATGAATTGCACGCGCGGCCGTTCCCCGTGGCGCAGGCGCCGTGCACGGTTGTATTCCTTGCGATCAAAAAACCGGTCGCCGCGGTGGCGCGCGACCGAGCCAAAGATATGGCTCACCTGATCGACCTGTTGGACCGCCACGGGGCGCAGCATCCGCAGCCCGATGCCACCCACTATGCCGGCCAGATCGGGCGGCATTGGTTGAAGTGGGAGCACCACACTGAATTCGTGACCTATACGGCCATCACTCAGAATGTCAGCGAGCGCGCGTTCAACCCCGCCGATTTCGAGGTGTTCCCCCCTGACTGGCTGATGGCCAGTCCGGGCCAGCGCGTGACCTCGATCATGCTGCGGGTGGTGCCGCGCCCGGATGACGGGGCCACGCAAGCCGCGCTGGCGGATTGGTTCGAACCGGAAAGCCTGGCGGTGTCGCGGGTGCTGGACGACTCGGCGATTTGCGCCAGCGATTTTCGCATCGACCCGGCGGGCCACATGCGGTTTGCCCTGTTCGTGTCCGAGGGGACCGGGCGCAGGCGCACCGGCCGGATCATCCAGCGCCTGTGCGAGATCGAGACCTACAAGGCGATGTCCATGTTGGGCTTTGCACGGGTCAAGGCCCTGATGCCCCAGATCGGCGAGCTGGACCGGCAACTGACCCAGTTGATGGGTGAAATGACCAAGGACACGACCCATCCAGACGATCTGCTGCCGCAATTGCTGGCCACCTCGACCGAGCTTGAGACGCTGTCGGCGCGTTCGGCCTTTCGCTTTGCCGCGACGGGGGCCTATGAGGCCATCGTGCACCAGCGGATCGAGGCGCTGCGCGAGGATCGCTTCCACGGGCGTCAGACATTCGCCGATTTCATGATGCGCCGTTATGACCCGGCCATGCGCACGGTCAAGGCAACCGAACGGCGGCTGCAGGCACTTTCGGACCGGGCCATTCGCGCCGGCGACCTGCTGCGGACGCGCGTCGATGTCGAGCGCAGCGCGCAGAACCAGGCCTTGTTGGAGAGCATGGACCGCCGGGCGGATCTGGCGCTGCGATTGCAGCACACGGTCGAAGGTCTGTCGGTGGTCGCTATCAGCTATTATGCCGTGTCGCTGGTCAGTTACCTGCTGTACCCGTTGACCAATGCGGGGATCAGCAAGGGGATGCTGACCGCAGGCGTGACGCTGCCTGTAGTGGCGCTTGTCTGGCTGGCCGTGCGCCGCATCCGCCGCACGCTGGAATAGCGCGGCTTGCCAACCGGGGCGCGGCCTGTATTGCTGCGAGGCAGATATTTCGCAGGCAGGGCAGGTTTCATGATCGGATTGGTTTCAGCCTGGCGGGCCGTGGCCGCCATGTTCATCCTGAACGGCGCCCTGTTCGGGATCTGGGCCTCGCGCATTCCGGCCGTCCGTGACCGTCTGGGGCTGAGCCACGAGGAGCTTGGTTATGGCCTGTTGTTCATGGCAGCCGGCGCGGTGTGTTCCTTTCCGGTCACCGGACGCCTGACCGACAGGTTCGGCGCGGTAACGGTGACGCGGGTGATCGCGGTTCTGTACACAGCATCACTGATCCTTCTTGCGGCCGCCGACAGCTTCGCCATGCTGGCAGCGTTCCTGTTCATCTTCGGGGCCTTCCACGGCTCGATGGATGTGGCAATGAACGCCTGGGCCGCCGAGGTCGAACAGGCCTATGCCAAACCGGTGATGTCCTCGTTCCATGCGATGTGGAGCCTCGGCGCCGGGTTGGGAGCGCTCAGCGGCTATGGCGCGGTTCAGCTGCAGCTTGACGTGTTGCCGCATTTCCTGCTGGCCGGCGGGGCAACCGTGGCGCTGGCGCTTGCCCTGTCTTGGGTTCGATGGACATCGCGGCGGGTGCAGTCTGATGTAACCGCCATCTTTGCCCTGCCCAGCGGCGTTCTGGTTCTGGTCGGGCTGACCGCGATGTGCGGCGCGCTGGGCGAGGGCGCAGTGGCTGACTGGAGCGCCATCTTCCTGCGGGATGTCACGGGTGTGGCTGAAAGCGTTGCGGCCTTGGGCTATGCCGTCTTTTCGGTGTTCATGGTTGCTGTGCGGCTGCTGGGCGGTCTCGTGATCGCCCGGTTCGGCCCGGTGCCGGTGGCCCGGGTCAGCGGAGTCTGCGCGGCCGTTGGCGTGTTCCTGGTGGTATCGGCCGGAGGCGCGGTCGGGGCGCTGGTTGGATTCGCGATGATGGGCGTGGGCTATGCGGTGATCATGCCGCTGGCTTTCAGCCGGGCCGCGAACGACCCGCATGTCCCGCCGGGGCAGGCCATCGCCAGTGTGGCCACTTTGGGATACGGAGGTTTGCTGATCGGTCCGCCGCTGATCGGGCTTCTGGCAGGTATTCTGTCACTGCGGCTGGCCTTTGCTGTCCTGCTGCCGCTGGCCGTTGTGATCGTGGTGTTGGCCGGCGCGCTCAGGCGCGCCGACTGACTTTGGTTCAGCGTCCGCGGATCCGCGGATCGAGCGCATCGCGCAGGCCGTCGCCCAGATAGTTCACGCTGAGAACGGTCAGCGAGATCGCCAGGCCGGGCCAGAACACACGCTCGGGGTATTGCTGCAGATAGTCAACACCATCGAACAGCAGCCGGCCCCAGGTGGGGAAATCGGGCGGGAAGCCCAGCCCCAGGAAGGACAGCGCGCTTTCGGTGATGATCGCCGTGGCGATGCCCAGCGTGGCCGACACCATGATCGGCGACAGCACGTTGGGCAGGATGTGCCGGGTGATGATCTGCGTGTTGCTTGTGCCGATCGAGCGGGCAGCCAGAACAAACTCGCGTTCCTTGATGGCCAGCACGTCGCCGCGCACGATCCGCGCCGTAGGCATCCACGAGGTGATTCCGATGGCGCAGACGATCAGGATGAAGATCCCGCGCTCGAGCCCGAACGCAGCGGACAGAGGCTCGCGGAACAGCAGCATCATCACCAGCAGCAGCGGCAGCAGCGGCAGGGCCAGGAACAGGTCAGTCAGGCGCATCAGCGGCCCGTCCAGCCGTTTGAAGAACCCGGCAACCACGCCGATGAACGACCCCAGGAACAGCGCCAGCAGCATCGCAGTGATGCCGACCGAGACCGAAGTCTGCCCCCCCGACATCATTCGCGCCATGATGTCCCGGCCCAGCTGATCGGTGCCGAACGGGTGGGCCCAGCTGGGCCCCTGGTTGCGGGCACGGATGTCGATCTGGGTCGGGTCGATGGTCCACAGGAACGGGCCCAGGTAGACGGCTGCGACGATGAAGATGAACAGCATTGCGCCGATCATGGCGCCCTTGTGGGTCTTGAACTGGTCCCACACGTCGCGCCACTGGCTGCGGGGCGGGGTGGTCAGTTCTTCCATTACATCGGCAGTCGGCAAGGCCGTCGAGGCCGGCGCAAGGCCCTCATCAGGGACCAGCGTGTCTGATTGATTGTGATCAGTCATAGCGGATCCTCGGGTCCAAAATGCCATAGAGAACGTCTGCGATCAGGTTGAACAGGACGATCAGCACGGCAAAGATGAAGGTCAGCGTCTGCACCATCGGCAGGTCATTGGCCTGAATGGCGCCGATTAGCAGCTGGCCGATGCCGTTCACCTTGAACACCTGCTCGGTGATGATCGCGCCACCAAATATCGCCGGGATCCCTAGGGCGATCACGGTGACCACCGGGATCATCGAGTTGCGCAGGACATGCACCATGACGACGGTGTACTCGCTCAGGCCCTTGGCGCGAGCAGTACGGACGTAGTCCTGGTTCAGGTTGTCCAGCATCGAGGCGCGCATGAACCGGCTGAGCTGCGCGGTGATCTGCAACGCCAGCACCATCACGGGCATGATCATCTGTTTCAGCTGAACGACGAAGCTGTCCCAGTCATTGACCACATGCGTCGTGTCATAGATCGACGGGAACCAGCCCAACTGGACCGAGAAGATCACGATCACCAGCACCCCCGAGAAGAACGGCGGAACCGAGAAACCGACCATCGACACGAAAGTACCCATTTGGTCGAACCACGAATACTGGCGATAGGCCGAATAGATGCCGATGGGCAGCGCGATCAGGATGGCGACCACATAAGCGGTGCCGACAACCCACAGGGTCTGCGGGATACGCTGAACGACGATGTCCATGACGGGCGAGCGGGTCTGCCACGAAATCACACGCAGGTCACCTTCGGAAAAGGTGGTGCCAAAGATGTGGTCGACCAGAACCTGCGGTTCGATCCAGAAGAACTGCACGATCCATTTCCAGAACCGGACATGCATCGGCTGGCCGAGGCCAAGCGCCTCGCGCATCTTCTCTTTGACTTCGGGCGGAACGGTAAGCGGAACCTGTGCCATCGGGTCGCCGGGGGCGAGCTCGAGCAGCAGGAAGATGACGAGGCTGATGAACAAGAGCGTCGGAACGGCCAGAATCAGTCGTCGAATGGTGAAGTTGAGCATTAAGAGGCGCCTTTATATGCGTCTTCTTGTTGGTGGAACTTGCGAAAGACCGCGCCCCGATACAGATCGGGACGCGGCTGTGCAAGGCTAGCGCTTAGGAACCGGTCTTGCGGTACCAGTCAGCGATGTTCCACAGTTCGCTGTCCCACACGTTCAGGACGACACCGCCCAGAGTGTTGGCGTGGGCCGACAGACGACCACGGTGGACCAGCGGGATCATGCCGCCGTTCTGAACCATGATGTCGTTCAGCTGCTTCGCGATTTCGGCGCGCTGCTCCAGACCGGCGGTCTGCGCCAGTTGGGCGTGCAGCTTGTCGAACTCTTCGTTGCAGAAGCGGCTGATGTTCTCACCCTGCCACTGGGTCTCGGGACGCGGTGCCTTGTCGCAAAGGCCGTTGCCCAGATAGCTTTGCGGGTCGGTGCCGTTGAAGGTGTTGGCGTACATTTCAACGTCCGCATAGAACTTCTGGAACGTGTCGGGCGAGCCCGGGTCACCACCGAAGAAGACCGAAGCGTTGATGTTGCGCAGTTCGGTTTCAATGCCGATCTGGCTCCACCATTCCTTGATCAGCGCCTGGAAGTCCTGGCGGACAGCGTTGGTCGAGGTCTGATAGACAATCTTCAGCGGAACGCCATCCTTCTCGCGGACGCCGTCGCCGTCGGTGTCGACGATGCCGGCATCATCCAGAAGTTTCTTGGCGCCTTCGATATCCTGCGTGTCGCAGGTCATCGAGGTCGAGTTGAACGCAGCCGGAGCCGGTACCCAGTTGCAGGTCACTTTACCCGCCTGGCCATAGCCGATCTCAACCAGCAGCGGGCGGTCGATTGCCATCGACATAGCCTTGTAGACCGCCGGATCCTGCAGGAACGGGTGCGGGTGCTTGGCCGTCGAACGCTCGCCTTCCGGCAGTTCGGGCGACGGGTTGGTCTGGTTCAGCATGATGCGCTCGACCAGCGGACCAAAGCCTGCCACCGGAGTGCCTTTGCCGCCTTCCTGCATCTGCGCGATCACTTCGGGCGCCAGCTGCAGGTTCCAGGCATAGTCGAACTCGCCGGTTTCCATCACGGCGCGACCGGCCGCGGTCGCATCGCCGCCGCCCTTGAAGGTCACGGTTGCGAAGGCCGGTTTCGCCGGGTCACGATAGTTGTCGTTGGCCTTGAAGGTGATCACGTCGTTCGGCTTGAACTCGGTGACGACAAACGGGCCGGTGCCGATCGGGTTGAAGTTCTGCTCGGTGCATTCCGGAGCTTTCGCGCCCATGCAGTCCGCGAACTGAGCTGCCTGGATGATCGGGCTTTCGCCGCCGACGAACGGACCGTAGGGGAACGGGGTCGGCTTGTCGAAAGTGACCTTGACGGTCAGATCATCCACAGCTTCGACGCTGGTGACGCCTTCGAACTTGGTCACCTGCGCACAGCCACCTTCGGGGTCCATGCAGTAATCGGCGGTGAATTTCACGTCGGCCGAGGTGAACGGCGTGCCATCCGACCAGGTGATCCCCGGAGCGATCTTCCACGTGATCGAGGTGAGATCCTCGCTCACACCGCCGTTTTCGACGGTCGGGATTTCGGCTGCCAGATAGGGCACCATGTTGCCGTCTTGGTCGTAGCGTGCCAGGGGTTCGATCACCAGCGAGGCCGCTTCGACGTCTTTGGTGCCGCCCGACAGGAACGGGTTCAGGATCGAGGGTGCTTGCCAATAGATGATGCTGACGTTGCCGTCCGATCCGCGCTCGGCCATGGCCATCGGGGCCATCGCCGTGCTTGCAATCGCACCAAGCAAAAGGGTTTTGATTTTCATCATACACTCCTTGTTGGACACATTCGTGTCTCGATTTTCTCCGCAAGGCCTGCGGATTTGGCGTTGCCGTGCCGGGCTCAAGTCGCTGAAACAAAAGACAATTGCGCAAATGTCTGCGCACTACGCCCAATTTCTCGGCACGGTTACGCGGGGTATCGAAACAGAGTTTGCAGAAATTGCAAGCCTTGCCGCAGCGAAACTGGCAATGCGTTTGACTTTTCCTGTCAGCCCGCCTTAGCGTTCGGCAATCAAAACACTCATGCAGCCAAGGGGAGCGCTCGCGTGCTGGATCAGCCTATCGCCCAGATCAGGGAACTTCGGGTCGAATTCCAAACCAAGGATGGGCCCGTCGTCGGGGTCGAGGACGTCTCGTTCGAGGTCCGTCCGGGCGAAACCGTTTGCATCGTGGGCGAATCGGGGTCGGGCAAGTCCGTGTCTTCGCTGTCGTTGATGCGCCTTGTTGAATTTGGCGGGGGTGAGATCGCCGGCGGACAGCTGATTTTCGACCGTACCGACGGAACCGAGCTGGATTTGGCCAAGACCGATCAGGACCTTATGAAGCAGATTCGCGGCAACGAAATCGGGATGATCTTTCAGGAGCCGATGACGGCGCTGAACCCCGTCTTCACGGTTGGGCGACAGCTGACCGAAGGGTTGCGGATTCACAAGGATATGTCCAAGTCCCAGGCCGAAGCACGGGCCCTGGAACTGCTGAAACAGGTCCGTATCCCCGAACCCGAGCGGCGGCTCAAGCAGTATCCGCACGAATTGTCGGGTGGGATGCGCCAGCGGGTTGTGATCGCAATGGCCATGGCCTGCGAGCCGCGCCTGCTGATCGCCGATGAACCCACCACGGCGCTGGACGTGACGATCCAGGCCGAGATCCTCGCTCTGATGGATCGGCTGAAGCGTGAAACCGGCACGGCGGTCATGTTCATCACCCATGACATGGCCGTGGTCGCCCAGATGGCCGACAGGGTCGTCGTCATGTACCGCGGCAACAAGGTCGAAGAGGGCACCGTCACCGAGATTTTCGAGAATCCCCAGCATGACTACACCAAGGCTCTGCTAGCCGCGGTGCCCAAGCTGGGTGAGATGCGCGGAAAGTCCGCCCCCGAGCCGATGAAGTTGTTGGGTGTCGAAGGACAGAAGATCGCCCCGATTCCCGGAACCGAGGAAGTTTTGCTGTCAGTCCGGAACCTGACCACGCGGTTCCCGGTCAAAGGCGGGATCCTGCGCCGCACCATTTCGAATGTGCATGCGGTTGAAGATGTCTCATTCACCCTGAACAGAGGGCAGACGTTGAGCCTTGTTGGGGAGTCGGGTTGTGGAAAATCCTCGGCCGGCCGCTCGATCCTGCGGTTGATAGAGCCGATGGCCGGCGAAATCAGTCTTGATGGTGTGGACATCATGAAGCTGGAACAGAAGGGCCTGCGCAAGGCCCGTCTGGATATGCAGATGATTTTTCAGGACCCATTCGCATCGCTGAACCCGCAGATGCAGTTGGTTGATCAGGTGGCCGAGCCGATGCGCAACTATGGCGTGGCATCGGGGTCGGAACTGCAGGACCGGGTCGCACAGCTGTTCGACAAGGTGCACCTGCCACGCAGCTTCATGCGCCGGTTCCCGCACGAAATGTCGGGTGGGCAGCGGCAGCGAATTGCGATTGCCCGGGCGCTGGCCCTGAACCCGAAACTGATCATTGCGGACGAAGCCGTTTCCGCGCTGGACGTTTCTGTTCAGGCGCAGGTTCTGAACCTGATGATGGAATTGCAGTCCGAACTTGGCCTGAGCTATCTGTTTATCAGCCACGACATGGCCGTGGTTGAGCGGGTCAGCCACCACGTGGGTGTGATGTATCTGGGCCGGATCGTCGAACTGGGCCCACGGGCGCGTGTTTTTGAGAACCCGCAGCACCCCTATACGCAGGCATTGATGAAGGCGGTTCCGATCGCCGATCCCAATCAGCGCAAGTCGGAAAAAGATCTGAATTTCAAACCGATCCCGTCTCCAATTCACCCAATCGGCTATGAGCCTGCGCCTTCGGAATACCGCGAGGTCGAGCCGGGTCACTTCATTCTGACGACCGACAGCGGTTACTGACCCATATGCCACAGCGCCTGACTCCGCTTGAGATCATGACCAAGCTGATCTCGTTTCCCACCGTCAGCCGCGACAGCAACCTGCCGCTGGTCGACTGGGTCGAAGACTACCTGAACGGCCACGGTATCCGTGCCCACCGATGGCCGGATCCGGATCAGCCGCACAAGGCGGCCCTGTTTGCCCATGTCGGCCCCTGGGAGGAAGGCGCGGTCGTGCTTTCCGGTCACACGGATGTGGTGCCGGTGGACGGACAACCCTGGGACAGCGACCCGTTTGTCGTGACCGAACGGGACGGCAAGTATTTCGGACGTGGCACCTGTGACATGAAGGGCTTTGACGCCCTCGCCATCTGGGCGCTGGTCGAGGCGCAGTACGCCGACGTCAAACGCCCGCTGCAATTGGCGCTGAGCTTTGACGAGGAGGTCGGCTGCACCGGTGCGCCGCCCATGATCGTCGCCATGCAGGAGGTTTTGCCCAAGGGCTCGGCCGTGGTGGTGGGCGAGCCGTCGATGATGCAGGCCGTCACCGGCCACAAGGGCGGTTTCGGCTATGATACCCATGTGGTTGGATACGAGGTGCACAGTTCGATCATGCATACCGGTGTCAATGCGATCATGTATGCAGCGCCGCTGATCGACTGGGCAAATGCCCAGAACGACATCAACATGGCGGCGGACCCCAGCGACATCGCGGCAGTCTTTGATCCTCCTTGGACAACCTGTCACGTGGGCATGATCAAGGGCGGCACTGCGCACAACATCACGGCCAAGGATTGCCGTTTCATGATGGATTTCCGGGTCGTCCCCGGCGAGCAGGCATCGACGTGGAAAGAAGCCTATCTGGAACAGGTAAGAGCGGCGGAAAGGAAGATGCAGCAAGTGCATCCGGACGCCCATATCGAGGTGAAGGCCAGCTTTGCCGTTCCGGCGTTGGTCCCGGAAACCGATGGCGAAGCCGAGACGCTGGTGCGCGCCCTTACGGGCGACAACGCTACCCATGTCGTCAGCTATGGCACCGAAGCCGGTCAGTTTCAGGAAGCCGGATACTCGGCCGTGATCTGTGGGCCCGGGGATATCGCCCAAGCGCACCAGCCGAACGAATACATCACGATCGCTCAGTTCAACGCCGGCCATGACTTCATGCAGCGTCTGATCTACAAACTGGCGGCGTGACCCAAAAGAGGCACTGGAAACTCAGGATTTCAGTCAGAAGCTCGGAGAGTTGAACATGCCGGTCAAAAACAGACTTGCCGAAATGCACGCCGAGATCACCAAGTGGCGGCGGCACCTGCATGCGCATCCCGAGTTGATGTACGACGTGCATGAAACCGCCGGCTTCGTTGTCGACCGGCTCAAGGCGTTCGGTGCCGATGAAATCACGCCGGGTATAGGCAAAACCGGTGTCGTGGCCGTGATCCGAGGGCGGACGGACACGCAGGGCCGCGTGATCGGGTTGCGGGCCGACATGGATGCCTTGCCGATCAACGAGGCGACCGGAGTGGACTATGCCTCGACCGTGCCGGGCAAGATGCATGCCTGCGGGCATGACGGGCACACGTCGATCTTGCTCGGCGCTGCGCAATACCTTGCCGAGACGCGCAATTTCGACGGAACGGTGGTACTGATCTTTCAACCGGCTGAAGAAGGCGGGGCCGGCGGTCTGGCCATGTGCCGTGATGGGCTAATGGATCGATGGGGCATTCAGGAAGTCTACGGCTTGCACAACATGCCCGGCCTGCCTGTCGGAGAGTTCGCAATCCGGCCCGGCGCGCTGCTGGCGTCGTCGGACGAGTTCGAGATTGTCGTGACCGGCAAAGGTGGCCACGCCGCCGCACCGCATGAAGCCATCGACTCAACCTTGGTCGCATCGCATATCGTGGTTGCGCTGCAATCGGTTGTATCCCGCACCGTCGATCCGATCCGACGGGTGGTGCTGACGGTGGGGACGTTTGAAACTGACAGCGTCGCCTCGAACGTGATTGCGCACACGGTCCGGCTGCAGGGCACGGTTCGCACACTGGACCCGGAATACCGTGGCATCGCCGAGGAGCGCGTGCGCCGGATCGCCGAAGACACAGCCTCGGCTTTTGGCGCCAAAGCCCGCGTGACCTGGACGCCCGGCTACCCGGTGACGGTGAATTCCGAAGCGGAAACGGCCTTCGCCGCCGAAGCCGCCGAGGCGGTGGCCGGCAAGGTCAATGACGCAACGGATCCGATCATGCCGTCGGAAGACTTCGCCTACATGCTTGAAGAACGGCCCGGAGCCTACATCTTCTTGGGGAACGGCGACACGGCCATGTGCCACCATCCCGAATACAATTTCGACGACCAGGCCATTCCGGCCGGATGCAGCTGGTTCGCCGAGCTTGTCGAACGACGAATGCCCATCGCCTGAAACAGGAAAGACAGTCATGCCGATCAAGAACCGTTTTGCCGAAATGCACCCCGAAATCACCGGTTGGCGGCGCGACATACATCAACACCCTGAAATTCTCTACGATACCCATCGGACCAGCGCATTGGTTGCCGAAAAATTGAAGGAGTTCGGTTGCGACGATGTCGTGACCGGGATTGGCCGGACCGGGGTGGTCGGTGTGATCAAGGGCAGGACCGACACCCAAGGCCGCGTGATCGGTCTGCGGGCCGATATGGATGCGCTGCCAATGCAGGAGCAGACGGGAGCGGAATATGCCTCCAAGACTGCGGGCGCCATGCATGCTTGTGGCCATGACGGTCACACTGCGATGGTTCTGGGCGCCGCCAAATATCTGGCCGAGACCCGGAACTTCGATGGGACCGCGATCGTGATCTTTCAGCCGGCCGAAGAAGGCGGCAACGGTGCTGAAGCCATGTGCCAGGACGGTTTGATGGACCGCTTCGGAATCCAGGAAGTCTATGCGATGCACAACGTGCCGGGCCTGCCGACCGGGCAGTTTGCCATTCGCTCCGGGCCTCTGCTGGCAGCGGCGGACGAGTTCGACATCCATCTTGAAGGCCGCGGCGGTCATGCCGCCAAGCCGCAGGAAACCGTGGACACGACGGTCATGCTGTCGCAACTGATCGTGGCCCTGCAGACCATCGTTTCGCGCAACGCCGACCCGATCTTGCAGGCCGTTCTGTCGGTCACTGCGGTCGAGACCTCGTCGAAAGCGTTCAACGTGATCCCGCAATCGGCCCGGCTGCGTGGCACCGTTCGCACCCATTCGAACGAGATGCGCGACCTGATCGAACAGCGGCTGAAAGAAGTTGTGCAAGGTGTCGCGGCGACCATGGGTGGCACCGCCACGGTGACCTACTCGCGCGGCGTTCCCGTCACGATCAATGCGGAAGAGCAGACTGGATATGCAGAATCCGCGGCAATTGCCGTCGGTGGCAGCTGTGCCGAGGCACCGATGGTGATGGGGGGCGAAGACTTCTCGTTCATGTTGCAGGAACGTCCCGGGGCCTTCATAGTCTTGGGAAATGGCGACAGCGCCGGGCTTCACCACCCCGAATACGATTTCAATGACGAGATCATTCCGATCGGATGCTCGTGGTTTGCAGAAATGGTCGAACGCCGGATGCCGGTGGCCTGAGATTTTTTAAGGAGAGAAGACGAAAATGCCAGTGAAGAACCGCTTTGCCGAATTGCAGGATGAAATCACCGCCTGGCGGCGTGATATTCACGAGAATCCTGAAATTCTGTTCGATACGCATCGCACCAGTGCGCTGGTCGCGGAAAAGCTGAAAGAATTCGGCTGCGACGAGGTGGTCACGGGGATTGGCCGCACCGGAGTGGTCGGGGTGATCAAAGGCAAGGCCGACACCAAGGGGAAGGTGATCGGATTGCGGGCGGATATGGACGCTTTGCCGATCCACGAGGCGACGGGGTTGGACTATGCTTCGAAAACGCCGGGTGCGATGCATGCCTGCGGCCATGACGGCCACACCGCCATGCTGCTGGGGGCGGCCAAATACCTGTCCGAAACGCGCAATTTCGACGGAACCGTCGTTGTGATCTTCCAGCCCGCCGAGGAGGGTGGCGGCGGCGGCCGCGAAATGTGCGAAGACAACCTGATGGAGCGTTGGGGCATTCAGGAAGTCTACGGAATGCACAATTGGCCCGGTAAGCCTGTGGGCAGCTTCTCGATCCGTCCGGGGGCGTTCTTCGCGGCAACTGACCAGTTCGATATCACTTTCGAAGGTCGTGGCGGTCATGCCGCCAAACCGCACGAAACCGTGGACACCACTGTCATGACTGCGCAGGCGGTTTTGGCGTTGCAGACCATCGCGTCGCGCAATGCCGATCCGATCGATCAGGTCGTTGTTTCGGTCACCTCGTTCGAGACCTCGTCGAAGGCGTTCAACGTGATCCCGCAGAAAGTGCAGATCAAGGGCACCGTGCGCACGATGAGCAAAGAGATGCGCGACCTTGCTGAGCAGCGCATCAACGAAATCTGCTCGGGCGTCGCCGCGACATTCGGCGGTACTGCCGATGTCAACTATATCCGGGGCTATCCGGTCATGATCAACAGCGACGAGCAGACCGAGTTCGCCGCCGAGGTCGCCCGCTCGGTTTCGGGGGCCTGCGAGGAGGCGCCTTTGGTCATGGGCGGCGAGGATTTCGCCTACATGCTGGAAGAGCGCCCCGGCGCCTATATCCTGGTCGGCAATGGCGACACGGCGATGGTTCACCACCCGGAATACAATTTCAACGACGAGGCGATCCCTGCCGGGTGCAGCTGGTGGGCCGAGATCGTCGAACAGCGGATGCCCGCAGCCTGATACCGTGGCGGGGGCGCAGGCCCCCGCTGCCGCTTGCGGTCAGGGGCCTGCGTCCTCAAGATCCAGTTTGTCGCACAGCGTATCCACAATCGCATCAAGCGCCGATTTCTGGGTGTTCACGCAGGATTGCGCCGCCGCTTGCGCCGCTGCCAGCGCCGATTTGTCCGACAGCCAGAGCTCGACCGCCTTGGCCAACTCCGGCGCCGAAGCGACTTCGACCGCGCCGCCGCTGTCCACCAGCGGGGCAAATGTCTCGGCGAAATTGTAGTAACCCGGCCCGGTGATCACCGCGGCGCCAGCCTGCGCCGGCTCGAACGGGTTGTGGCCGCCAATCTCTTTCAGCGACCCGCCCAGAAACACGATCGGGCACAAAGCGTACCACGTTCCGGTTTCGCCCAGCGTATCGGCCACATAGACCTGCGTGTCGCCGGTGATCGGCTGCCCGGCGCTGCGCAGGGCGTGGCTTTGACCTGCGGCATCAATCAGGGCGCAGACCTCGTCCCGCCGTTCCGGGTGGCGGGGGATCAGCAGCAGCAGCAGGCCGGGCCAGCGGTTCAGCAATTCGGCATGGGCGGCCAGAACGGTCTCTTCCTCGCCTGCGTGGGTCGAGCTGGCGATCCAAACCGGCCGCGCGCCGATCTGCGCGCGGATCTGTATCAGCGTGTCTTGATCCACCGGCAGCGGATCGGACATGGCCTTGAGGTTGGTTCCGGGCTGCACCAGATCGGCGGGCGCGCCCATGGCGATCAGGTTTGCGGCCGTGCGGTCGTTTTGCGTCAGGAACAGGCGGAACTGGCTAAGGACAAAGCGGGCGGTGTCGGGGCGCTTCTTCCACCCGGCCACCGATTTCTCGGACAGGCGCGCGTTCAGCAGGGCCAGTGGTGTCCCACGCTGGGCGGTCTCGACGATCAGTCGTGGCCAGATCTCGCTTTCGACAAAGACGCCGGCATCGGGCCGCCAGTGATCCAGGAACCGCGCCACCGGGCCGGCGCTGTCCAGAGGGGGGTATTGGTGGCGGGTGCGCGGCGGCAGACGTTTTTCCACCAGCGCCGCCGAGGTCGGGGTGCCAGAGGTGATCAGGAACTGTGCATCCTCGATCCGTTCGCTCATGCGCCTGATAAGGCTCAGAACCGACAGGCTTTCGCCAACGCTGGCCGCATGGAACCAGATCAGCCGACCGTTAGGGCGGGGCAGACTCGCATGGCCCAGCCGCTCGCGCTGACGGATTTCGGAAACACCCGCCGATTGCAGCTTGGCGCGAACGGTGCGCCAGGCCAACGGCATGGCGATGGACGTCAACGCGCAGTACACACGGTACAGCGCCGTGGGTCGCCCCGACAAGTCTGACATGTCAGCCGCCCGTATGGCTCATGTGACGGCTCATCTGGCCGTCGATCTTCTGGCGGGAATAGTCAAAATCATGGCCCTTGGGCTTGAGGGTAATCGCCGCGCGGATCGCCTGTTCCAGCGGCTCTTCGCTGTTGGTGTGGTCGCGTAGGGGCGCGCGCAGGTCGGCCATGTCCTCTTGCCCCAGGCACATGTACAACTCGCCCGTACAGGTTAGGCGTACGCGGTTGCAGCTTTCGCAGAAATTATGGCTGAGCGGTGTGATGAAACCGATCTTTTGCCCGGTTTCCTCCAACCGGACATAGCGCGCCGGGCCGCCGGTGCGCTCGGCCAGATCAGTGACGGTATAGTGGTTTTCGTACTCGGCCCGCACGTCTTTCAGTGACCAGTACTGGTCCAGCCGATCCTCGTTGCCGATGTCACCCATCGGCATGACCTCGATCCAGGTCAGGTCCATGTCGCGCTCGGCGCACCATCGTGTGATCTTGGGCAGTTCTTCCTCGTTGAACCCTTTCAGGGCCACCGCGTTGATCTTGACGCGCAACCCGGCCTTCTGTGCGGCATCGATCCCGCCCAAGACCTGTTTCAAGCGACCCCAACGGGTGATCTTGGCGAACTTATCCTCGTCCAGCGTGTCGAGCGAAACATTCACCCGCCGCACCCCGGCGGCATACAGGTCGTCGGCGAACCGGGCCAGTTGCGAGCCATTGGTGGTTAGCGTCAGCTCTTTCAGTGCGCCGCTGTCCAGATGCCGGGTCATCGAGTCGAAGAAGCCCATGATCCCACGGCGCACCAGCGGCTCACCGCCGGTGATCCGCAGCTTTTCCACGCCCAGCCGGATGAAGGTCGAGCACATCCGGTCCAGTTCTTCTAGCGTCAGCAGCTCTTTCTTGGGCAGAAAGGTCATGTTCTCCGACATGCAGTAGACACAGCGGAAATCGCAGCGGTCCGTGACGGAGACGCGGAGATAGGTGATTGCGCGGGCAAACGGGTCGATCAGCGGAGCAGTCATGCTCAATAGGTAAAGCGCACGGTGCCTTGCGACAAGTCAGAACTGCGCTTGAGGGGTGGAACGCGGGCGCGGGCAGGGGTAGGCTGGTCGCATGCGATACCTGTTTGTCCTTCTTCCTGCGTTTCTGACCGGCTGTGATGCGGTGCGGCAAGGCCTTGATCGCGCCCCGGATGCGGAACCTGCGCAAGCGACAGAAGCCGCCGCTGCGACCGCAGAGGTGGAAGCAACGCCTGTTGCGGCCGTGAACACCGGATGGGCCGGCGCCAAGACAACGATTGCCGGACTGGGCGATCCGAACAAGCCCGGACGCTGGCTTGAAACGCCGTTGGTCGAAACTGAGATCAATGGCCGGGTGGTCGTACCCAAGACGGGCGCGCAGGCTTACATCACCCTTGTGCCAGCACCCTCGGGCGGCAGCCGCCTGTCGGTTGAGGCGATGCGTGCGCTGCTGGTGCCGTTTGACGAACTGGTCGAACTGGACGTTTATTCCAATTGATCTTTCAGGTACTTGCCGGCCTCTTTGCGGGCAAAGGGCTTCATCGCGTCACCGTACGTGGCCAGAAACGCCCGGACCCGATTGGGATCGTGTTTGGACAGGTCGCGCAGCCACCAGGCCACCGCCTTCTGGATGAACCAGTCGCGATCGGGGACATACTTGGCGGCCCAACCCAGGATGCGGTCGCGGCGCTGTAGGTCCTCGGGCTTGGGGTGGTTTTGCTTGGTCCAGGGCAGGGTGGCGACCAGTGCCGCGCGTCGGGTCCACATGTGATCCGAGGTCGTCCAGCCTTCGACCTGATCCAGCCGCGACGGATCGGCCCACAGGCGCTTTTGCATGGCCATGCTGGCATGGTCGGCCACCGCCCAAGCGTCGAAATCGGACAGCCAGCTTTGCAGCAGGTCCCAAACCGCCTGATCGGGGCGGATGCGCGCCTGCGTCAGTAGCTTGGCGGCGGCCAGCCGCGCCTCGTGAATGTTGGTCTGCCACAGCTGATCGGCCAGCGCGACACGGGCGTCCACGTCCATCTGCTGCCGCCAGCTTTTGGTCAGATCATTCAGCACCGGGTTCGGTACACCAAGATAGGGGCGATCGACCTTGTGATAGGCCGCCATCTGGGCGGCCCGGTCCGGGTCGGCATGAGCCTTGATCTGGTCCAGAGGGCTGTCCGGCATGGCGGCTTACTCGACCGTGACGGATTTCGCCAGGTTGCGGGGTTGGTCCACATCGGTGCCCTTGGCGACCGCCGTGTGATAGGCCAGCAGTTGCGCGGGCACCGAATACAGGATCGGCGCGACCGAGCCGTGGGCATGTGGCATGCGGATCGTGCTCCAGACTCCGTCCTTGGCATCTGCGATCCCGTCGTCGTCCGAGACCAAAATGACCTTGCCCTTGCGCGCCATGACCTCTTGCATGTTCGACACGGTCTTGTCGAACACCGCATCGCGCGGTGCCATCACCACCACGGGCATGTGCTTGTCGATAAGGGCGATGGGGCCGTGCTTCAGCTCGCCCGAGGCATAACCTTCGGCGTGGATATAGCTGATTTCCTTGAGTTTCAGCGCGCCTTCGAGGGCCAGCGGGTACATCAGGCCGCGTCCCAGGAACAGAACGTCGCGCGCCTCGGACAGGCGCTGGGCGGATTTCCGGATCGCCTCCTCCTGGTCCAGCGCGGCATTCAGCAGTGTCGGCAGGCCGCGCAGCGCGGCGGCGTGATCGGCCAGCGCATCGTCGTCCAGCGTGCCCCGGTCGGCCGCGGCCTTGAGCGCCAGCATCAGCAGAACGCTCAGCTGGCAGGTGAAGGCCTTGGTCGAGGCCACGCCGATCTCGACCCCGGCATGGATAGGCAGCGCCACGTCGCTTTCCCGCGCGATCGAGCTTTCGGGGACATTGACCACCGACACGATCTTGTCAGCCTTGCCCTCGCAATAGCGCAGCGCGGCCAAGGTGTCGGCGGTTTCGCCCGACTGGCTGACGAACAGGGCCAGCGTGCGGTCGGTCACCGGCGGCTCGCGATAGCGGAACTCGCTGGCGATATCGACCTCGACCGGCATCCGGGCCAGTTGCTCGAACCAGTATTTGGCGGTCAGACAGGCATAGAAGGCCGTGCCGCAGGCCACCATGGTCAGGCGGTCCAGCTTGGAGAAATCAAGATCAGTGTCCGGCAGAACCACCCGGTCGCCGCCGGTGGGCAGGTACGAGCGGATCGCTTCGGCCACCACCACCGGCTGTTCGGCGATTTCTTTGGCCATGAAGTGCTTGTGCCCGCCCTTGTCGGTCCGGGTCTGATCCAGCTGGATCTTGCGGATCTCGCGATTTGCGATCTCACCGGCCTCGTTGCGGATCTCGACCGAAGTGCGGGTGACCACGGCGCGGTCGCCTTCCTCCAGATAGGTGATCCGGTCGGTCAGCGGCGCCAGCGCGATGGCGTCCGAGCCGACGAACATCTCGCCATCCCCGTGCCCGATGGCCAGCGGCGAGCCTTTGCGGGCGGCGACGATCAGGTCATCTTCGCCGTCGAACAGGAAGGCCAGCGCAAAGGCGCCTTGCAGCCGGTCGATGGTCTTGAAGGCGGCCTCGACCGGGCTCAGCCCCGATTTCATGTTGAATTCCGTCATCAACGCGACGGTTTCGGTGTCGGTCTCGGTCTGGAAATCGATGCCGTTCTCAGCCAGTTCGGCCCGCAACTCGCGATAGTTTTCGACGATGCCGTTGTGGACCACGGCGACCGGCCCGGCCTGATGCGGGTGCGCGTTGCTGACAGAGGGTGCGCCATGGGTCGCCCAACGCGTGTGCCCGATGCCGGACTTGCCAGGCAGGGGGTCATGCACCAGCAGGTCACTGAGATTGACCAGCTTGCCCACCGCGCGCCGACGGCCCAGCTTGCCGCCGTTTACGGTTGCGATGCCCGCACTGTCATAGCCGCGGTATTCCAGTCGTTTCAGTGCTTCGACCAGGATGGGCGCCGCCTCGTGCTTGCCCAATACGCCAACAATTCCACACATTTACTCAGGCTCCCTTGTCCCGGCGTGCCTTTTTCGCCTTCAGCATCTCGAACAGCTTGCGGGCATAGCCCGGCTTGTTTTCCTGTTTGGCGCGGCCCACCGCCAGGGCGTCGGGTTCGACGTCGCGGGTCACGATGGTGCCGGTGGCCGTCATCGCGCCGCTGCCCACGGTGACCGGGGCCACCAGCATGGTGTTCGAGCCGACAAAGACATTCTCGCCGATCACCGTGCGGTGTTTCATCACGCCATCATAGTTGCAGGTGATGGTGCCCGCGCCGATATTCGTACCGGTGCCGACCGACGCATCGCCGACATAGCTGAGGTGATTGACCTTGGCGCCCTCGGCGATCTCGGCATTCTTGATCTCGACGAAATTGCCGATACGGGTGTTCTCGGCCAGTTCCGCCCCCGGGCGCAGCCGGGCATAGGGGCCGACCACTGCGCCGCGGCTGACATGGCAGCCTTCCAGGTGCGAAAACGCCCGGATCGTCGCGCCGCTTTCGACCGTGACGCCGGGGCCGAAGACCACGTTGGGTTCGATCACCGTGTCGCGGCCGATCACCGTGTCGGCGGCCAGATAGACCGTCTCGGGGGCCATCAAGGTGACGCCCAGATCCAGCAGCTCGGCCCGGGCGCGGGCCTGGAACACGGCGTCGGCAGCGGCCAGATCGGCGCGGGAGTTCACGCCCAGCGTCTGCGCCTCGTCGCACGAAACGGCGGTGACCTTCAGACCGCGGTCGCGCGCGATCTCGACCACGTCGGTCAGATAGTATTCGCCCGACGCGTTGTCGTTTCCGACCGCGTCGATCAGGTCGAACAGAGTGCCCGCGTCACACGCCAGAAGGCCCGAGTTGCAGAAGGTTATGGCGCGTTCTTCATCTGACGCGTCCTTGAACTCGACGATCCGCTCCAAGGCGTCGCCGTTCATCACCAAGCGGCCATACCGGGCCGGGTCGGCGGCCTCGAAGCCCAGGATAACCAGATCGTTGTCAGCCCGCGCGGCGATCATGCGCTCCAGCGTGTCGGGCTGCAGAAACGGGGTGTCGCCGTACAAAACGACCACGTCGCCGGTGAACCCGTCCAAAGCCGCGCGCGCCTGGGCGACGGCATGGGCGGTGCCCAACTGTTGGTCCTGCACGACGATGCGGGCGTCTTCATCCTCGGCCCGCGCGACCTTGGCCACCGCCTCAGCGCCGTGGCCGGTGACGATGACCGTGCGTTCGGGTGCCAGAACCGACCCGGCGCGCATGGCGTGCACCAGCATCGGAACCTGGGCGATCGGGTGCAGAACCTTTGGGATATCCGAATTCATCCGGGTGCCTTTTCCGGCGGCAAGGATGACAAGGGCAGTGCTCATGAATGCGTTTTCTCTTTTGTTTTGTCGCGGTCCGTTTTATCCGCTGGGGGCAGGGGCGCAAGCCGTTCGGCCATCAAACAAGATTGCCGTTTGCAACACGACATGGCGGAAAACTGCCGAGCAAGGAGACAGAATGCGCACGGTCATCTTCGATCTGGACGGGACTTTGGCCGATACGTCGGGCGATCTGCTGGCGGCGGCGAACCACTGTTTCCGGCAGATGGGGCATGGCGATGTGCTGGTGCACGGGCAGGATGCGGCGGTGGCTTTGCGTGGGGGACGGATGATGTTGACCCACGGGTTGAAACGCGTGGGCGCCTACGACGAAGAGACCGTGAATGCCTATTACCCGGTCCTTCTGGACGCTTATGCGCAGGCGATTGACACCCACACCACCTTCTATCCCGGAGCGCTGCAGGCGGTCGAAGCGCTGAAAGCCGCCGGGTACGGTGTCGGCATCTGCACCAACAAACCCGAGACGCTGGCCGAGCTGCTGATGACGCGTCTGGGCGCGCGGGCACTGTTCGGCTCGCTGGTGGGGGCGGATACGCTGCCGGTGCGCAAGCCCGACCCCGCGCCGCTGCGCGAAGCGGCGCGCCGGGCCGGTGGGCATCCCGACCACTGCATTCTGGTGGGCGACTCGGATACCGACCGGAACACGGCCCGCGCCGCCGGGGTGCCTTCGATCCTTGTGACCTTCGGCCCGTCCGGCGATGACATGGCCGCGCTGCAGCCCGAGGCGCTGCTGCACCGTTTCGACGATCTGCCCGCAATCGTTGCCGAGCTTGTGGGCGCGGCGGTCTGATCTCTTGACCCGCGCTGCGACTGGCCCCACAAACGACGCCATGACCGAGCGATTTTCTGGCAGTTTCACCCAGCAAGAGCCGATCCCCGACGAGGCGATCGAGGCTGCGCTGGCTGTTCTGCGTCACGGGCGGTTGCACCGCTACAACGTGGCCCCCGGAGAGTTGAGCGAAACCGCCCTGTTGGAACAGGAATTTGCCGCGCAGATGGGCGCGAAATACTGTCTGGCCGTGTCCTCGGGCGGCTATGCGTTGGCCACGGCCCTGCGTGCCGTGGGGGTCCAGCCGGGGGATGCGGTTCTGACCAACGCTTTCACGCTGGCCCCGGTGCCGGGGGCGATCGCCTCGGTCAATGCGCGCCCGGTTTTCGTGGGCGTGACCGAGGGGCTGACCATCGATCTGGACGATCTGGAAGCCAAGCTGGACCGCGCCAAGGTTCTGATGCTCAGCCACATGCGCGGGCATCTGTGTGACATGGACCGGTTGATGCAGATGTGCGACGCCGCCGGAGTGACGGTGATCGAGGACTGCGCCCACACGATGGGCGCCGCCTGGCGCGGGCAACTGTCCGGCCGTCAGGGGGCGATCGGCTGCTATTCCTGCCAGACCTACAAACATGTGAACTCGGGCGAGGGTGGTCTGCTGGTTACAGATGACGAGATCCTGGCGGCCAAGGCCACAATGCTTTCGGGCTCGTACATGCTGTATGAACGCCACCTTGCGGCGCCGGGTCCCGAGGTGTTCGAGCGGATCAAGTACACCACGCCGAACGTGTCGGGGCGGATGGATAATCTGCGCGCGGCGATCCTGCGGCCCCAATTGCGCGATCTGGATCGGCAGGTGTGGCGCTGGAACGAACGTTATGCCGAGATCGAGTCGGGCCTGCGCGGCACGCCCGGCCTGACCATCGTCGAGCGGCCCGCCGAGGAGAGCTATGTCGGCTCGTCGATCCAGTTCCTGCTGCTGGATTGGGCGCCTGAGCAAATCGCCGAGGTTTTGCGGCGCTGCGCAGATCGCGGGGTCGAGCTGAAATGGTTCGGTGGGGCCGAGCCGACCGGGTTCACCTCGCGCTATGACAGTTGGCGCTATGCCGAGTCGGAGCGGATGCCCGAGACCGACCGGATTCTGCGCGGGATCATCGACATGCGCGTTCCGCTGACCTTCTCGCTGGACGATTGCCGTCTGATTTCCGACATCATCCGCGCCGAGGTCGGCGCTGTTTTCCAACAGTAAATCAATCGAGTGCGCCATGCGGCGCATGCTCGAACCCTGCAAAAGCCGCTCAAGGGGCGGCTTTTTCATTTGGGTCACGCGATGATTGACCGCGCGGGGAAAGGTCTGTATCAGTTTATTGAACACCTGTTCATTAACGCGAAAGAGGAGAGCGCGGATGTTCACGGCGACAATGCAATTCGATCTGGGTGAAGATGTGAACGCGCTGCGCGAGATGGTGCACCGCTGGGCGCAGGAGCGGGTCAAGCCGATGGCGGCCGAGATCGACAAGACGAACGCGTTTCCTAACGAGCTGTGGAAGGAAATGGGTGAACTCGGTCTGCTGGGCGTAACCGTTCCCGAACAGTATGGAGGCGCCGAAATGACCTATCTGGCGCATACGATCGCGGTTGAAGAAATCGCACGCGCTTCGGCATCGGTGGCGCTGTCCTACGGGGCGCATTCCAACCTCTGCGTCAACCAGATCAAGCTGAACGGCACTGAAGAGCAGAAGCAGAAATATTTGCCGCGCCTGATTTCAGGCGAACACGTAGGTGCCCTGGCAATGTCGGAACCCGGGGCGGGGTCTGATGTTGTGTCGATGAAGCTGCGCGCCGAAAAGCGCAATGACCACTACCGCCTGAACGGCAACAAATACTGGATCACCAACGGTCCGGATGCCGATACGCTGGTTGTCTATGCCAAGACCGACCCGGAGGCTGGCTCCAAGGGCATCACCGCCTTCCTGATCGAGAAGGACATGAAGGGATTCTCGACCTCGCCCCATTTCGACAAGCTGGGCATGCGCGGTTCGAACACGGCCGAGCTGGTGTTTGAAGATGTCGAGGTGCCGTTCGAGAACGTGCTGGGCGAAGAGGGCAAGGGCGTTGCGGTGCTGATGTCGGGCCTCGACTATGAGCGTGTGGTGCTGGCCGGGATCGGCACCGGCATCATGGCTGCCTGCCTGGACGAGATCATGCCCTATCTGGCCGAGCGCAAGCAGTTCGGCAAACCGATCGGAACCTTCCAGCTGATGCAAGGCAAGATCGCCGACATGTACACGGCGATGAACTCGGCCCGTGCCTATGTCTACGAGGTTGCCAAGGCCTGTGATCGGGGCGATGTAACCCGGCAGGATGCGGCGGCGTGCTGCCTTTACGCCTCCGAGCAGGCGATGGTGCAGGCGCATCAGGCCGTTCAGGCCATGGGCGGGGCCGGGTTCCTGGCGGATGCGCCGGTCAGCCGGATCTTCCGCGACGCCAAGCTGATGGAGATCGGAGCGGGCACCAGCGAGATCCGCCGAATGCTGATCGGCCGCGAATTGATGAACAAAATGCTTTGAAGAAAAACGCCTCGCCGACGAGGTCACGGCGAGGCGTTTCCGATCAAGGGATCAGAAGCGATGGACGTAGGACACGCCAACCAGCCACGGATCGATCTCGGCCTTGCCGATGTCTGCTCCGTTGAGGGTGACGTCCGAGTCGATGTCGAACCAGCGGACGTTCAGGCGAACCGCGCCCTTGTCCGTGACCATGTAGTCCAGACCGGCCTGCAGCGACACGCCGAACGAGTCGTCGACCTTCAGATCGCCCAGCGGCGATTCCTCGTCAAAGAACACGGTGTAGTTCAAACCGGCGCCGACATAGGGTTTCCAAGAGCTGTTGGTTGCAAAGTGGTAGTTCAGCGACAGTGTGGGCGGCAGGTGCTTGACGCTGCCTGCGTCGACGCTTCCGCCCAACGTGATGTCATGGCTGAACGGCGTTGCGGCCAAAAGTTCGATGCCCAGATTATCGCGGATGAAATACTCGGCGGTGAAGATCGGGCGGGTGTCCGAGTCGACGTCGGCGCTGAAGCCGGCGAGGGACCCGTTGTCGGATTTCGGGTCGAGGTAGCCGATACCGACACCAACGGTCCAGTCCCCCTGAGACTGGGCGAATGCGGGGGCCGAAACAGCGGCCAACGCGGTGGAAAGGGTGAGGATGGCGAGTTTGCTGGTCATGTTCTTGCCTTTGGTTTTGTGTGCAAGCCGACCATGCCCGCAGGATGGGGCGCCCACTCTGATCTGCATCAAGTTTCGACGATGTTCGATATTCAACTTGGCGCAGCAACCTGTATAAATATAAGGGAAAAACGCCATGTGTCCCGCTGAGCTCATACCGGGTTTGCGGTCTGGTGGCAGCTGGGACATACCGCCCAGGCTGAACATGGCGCACCAGTGTCTCTCGCGGCCCGCTGAGCAGGTGGCGATACTCGATCTGTCTTCCGCGGCTACGACCGAGATCACTTATGGTGAACTTGACCTAATGACCGACCGGCTGGCGCGCGGGTTGCTGGGCCGCGTGCAACCCGGCGACCGGGTCGGCGTGCTGCTCAGCCAGTCGCCGTGGTGCGCGGCGGCGCATCTGGCCATCTGGAAGATCGGGGCAATCTCGGTGCCGTTGTTCAAGCTGTTCAAGCGCGATGCCCTGGCCTCGCGCATCGGCGATGCGGGGGCCGGGTATGTGCTGACCGACGGCGAGGGCGCCGATATGTTGGGCAATTTGGCGCAGCCGCTGATCGTGTCCGAGCTGGGGGCGGACGGGCCCGCCGTGGATTTTGCTGACACCGGCCCCGAGGATCCGGCGGTGCTGATCTATACCTCGGGCACGACGGGCAAACCCAAAGGCGCGCTGCATGGGCACCGGGTGCTGACCGGGCATCTGCCGGGCGTTTCGATCAGCCACAACCATCTGCGCGCGGGCGACTGCCTGTGGACGCCGGCCGACTGGGCCTGGATCGGCGGGTTGTTCGACGTGCTGATGCCTGGGCTGGCGCTGGGCATCCCGGTCGTTGCCGCGCGGCTCGACAAGTTCACTCCCGAGGCCTGCGCGGATTTGATCGCTCGCGGCGGCGTGCGCAACGTGTTCTTTCCCCCCACGGCGCTGCGGATGCTGAAGGCCGCGGACATGACGATCCCCGGTCTGCGGTCCGTGGCCTCGGGCGGCGAGCCGCTGGGCGCGGAAATGCTGGCGTGGGGAGAGCGGGCCTTTGGCCTGACGATCAACGAATTCTACGGCCAGACCGAATGCAATATGGTTGTCTCGTCTTGTGCCGAGGATTTCCCCGCGCGCCCCGGTTGCATCGGCAAGCCAGTGCCGGGCCACGAGGTCGCGGTGATCGACGCCACAGGCAACCCGACCGACGCCGAGGGCGACGTGGCCATCCGGCGCGGCTCGGCCTCGATGCTGCTGGAATACTGGAACAACCCGCAGGCCACGGCCGAGAAGTTTCGCGGCGATTGGCTGATCACCGGTGACCGCGGCTTGTGGGAGGGCGACTATCTGCGCTTTGTCGGCCGCGAGGATGACGTGATCACCTCGGCCGGATACCGCATCGGCCCGGCCGAGATCGAGGATTGCCTGCTGACCCATCCGGCGGTGGCCACCGTGGGCGTGGTCGGCAAACCCGATCCGCTGCGGACCGAGATCGTGAAGGCCTATGTGGTGCTGAAACCGGGGTCTGAGGCCTCGGAGGCCGAGTTGCAGGATTGGGTCAAGGACCGTCTGGCGCATTATTCCTACCCGCGTGAGGTGGCTTTTGTGCAAGACTTGCCTTTGACCGTGACGGGAAAAGTCATTCGCAAGGAATTGAAACGTCGCGCGTCCGAGGAGATATGCCATGGCAGATAAATCCAGCGTCCGGACCGGAATCGAGTTCAGCGCGACCGTCATCGCGGTCATCGGGGCTGTGTGGGCCGGAAAGACCTATTTCGAAACGTGGATGCACGACACGATCGACAAGGCTGTCGAAGAAAAGATCGCCGTCATCGAAAAACTGCAATTGGCCGACCTTCTGGTTTTATACGGCTACCCGGATGAGGCCATCTCGGAATTGCGCAAGATCGCCGATCGGGTCGCGAGGCTGGACGCTGAAGACAAACGCAGGATCGCGTTCTACGACAACTATCTGGATGCGGTGGCCGATTCCGACGGCACCCTGAAATTCGAACCGGAAATCCGGATGCTGCACAGCGTCTTCAGCAACGAGATGCAGACCGACGGCTGGCACGACGAGAAGCTGGCCTATGTCGCAATGTTCCTGCCCGAGGCACAGGCGGATGACGGGTATTTCGACCGTCAGGTCGTGGGGCGGCTCAAGCTTGCGGTCAGCCAATACGAGGCAGACGACGACTATGAGAGCCTCGGGAGCGCCTATCGTAACCTGTCGCTGGCCTATCTGTGCCGGGGTGAACAGGACCAGGCCGTCGAGGCGATGGAAATGGCGGCCGAGATGCAGCCGTTCGAATACTATTTCATGGTTCCGATGTGGGACCTTGAGGATTTCCTCGAAGAGCCGGAAATCAAGAAGCTGGACACCGTCTGTTCCAGCAACGTGTCGCAGGGCTATGCGCGCATCATGCAGAGCTTTGGCGTCAGCGAAAACCCCGTTCGCGAATTTCTGAGAGAGTATACCAGATGAAGCTGCGATCTTCCGCTTTGCCCTCGTCCGATGGCTTCAAGCAAAACCGTGCCGCGCACCTTGAGGCGCTGGCGCAGATCTCGGACGCCGCCGAGGCCGCGCGTATGGGCGGGGGCGAGAAATCGCGCGACCGCCATGTGTCGCGGGGCAAGATGCTGCCGCGCCGGCGGGTGGCCAACCTGCTGGATCCGGGGTCTCCGTTCCTCGAAATCGGCGCGACGGCGGCGCATGGCATGTATAGTGGTGCGGCCCCCTGTGCCGGTGTCATCGCAGGGATCGGCCGGGTGCAGGGGCAAGAGGTCATGGTGGTCTGCAACGACGCCACCGTGAAGGGCGGCACCTACTATCCGATGACGGTCAAAAAGCACCTGCGCGCGCAAGAGATCGCCGAGGAAAACCATCTGCCCTGCATCTATCTGGTCGACAGCGGCGGCGCGAACCTGCCCAACCAGGATGAGGTCTTTCCCGACCGCGACCATTTCGGCCGCATCTTCTACAACCAGGCCCGGATGAGCGCCAAGGGCATTCCGCAGATCGCCGTGGTCATGGGCTCGTGCACCGCTGGCGGCGCCTATGTGCCGGCCATGTCCGACGTGACGATCATCGTCAAGGAACAGGGCACGATCTTTCTGGCCGGTCCGCCGCTGGTCAAGGCGGCAACGGGCGAGGTTGTCAGTGCAGAAGACCTGGGCGGCGGCGACGTGCACACCCGCCTGTCCGGCGTCGCGGACTATCTGGCCGAGGATGACGCCCACGCGCTGGCTCTGGCCCGCCGGGCCGTTGGCTCGTTGAACCGGAACAAGCCGCAGACGGTGGATTGGGTCAGCCCCGAAAACCCGGCCTATGACCCCGAGGAAATCCTGGGCGTCGTCCCGGCCGATCTGCGCACCCCGTATGACATTCGCGAGGTGATCGCACGTCTGGTCGATGGCTCGCGCTTTGACGAGTTCAAGCCTCGGTTCGGTGAAACGTTGGTGACAGGCTTTGCTCATGTCAAAGGTTGCCCCATCGGCATCATCGCCAACAATGGCGTGCTGTTCTCCGAGGCCGCGCAGAAGGGCGCGCATTTCGTCGAACTGTGCAGCCAGCGCAAGATCCCGCTGGTCTTCCTGCAGAACATCACCGGCTTCATGGTGGGCCGCAAGTACGAGAACGAAGGCATCGCGCGCCATGGCGCCAAGATGGTGACCGCCGTGGCCACCACAAGCGTGCCCAAGATCACAATGCTGGTGGGCGGCTCGTTCGGGGCCGGGAACTATGGCATGGCCGGGCGCGCCTATCAGCCCCGCTTCCTGTGGACGTGGCCAAACAGCCGTATCTCGGTCATGGGCGGCGAGCAGGCCGCCGGTGTTCTGGCAACGGTCAAGCGCGACGGGATCGAACGGCAGGGCGGCACATGGTCGGCCGAAGAAGAGGCCGAATTCAAACGCCCAACGCTCGAGATGTTCGAGGAGCAGTCGCACCCGCTTTATGCCTCTGCCCGGCTGTGGGATGACGGCATCATCGACCCGCGCAAAAGCCGTGACGTGCTGGCCCTGTCGCTGAGCGCCGCGTTGAACGCGCCCATCGAGGACACGCGCTTTGGCGTGTTTCGGATGTAGAAGGGGCGGTTTGATGCTGGAAAACCTGAAAGAAAGATATCCGGGGGCCGAGACCTTTCAGTTCGGCGACAACCGTGCATTGTGCGACGAATTGCTGGCTCTTGTCCGCTCGGGCCGCAAGACCGCGACATGTGGCGCGTTGCGTGACTTTACGGCGGGTGGCGAGGCAATGCCGCAAGTTGGCCGCCGCGACATCGCTTTGGACTGGGACGGGCAGCCCGCGCTGGTCATCGAAACGGTCGATGTGACGGTCCGGCGCTATTGCGATGTGGACGAGGCATTTGCCTTGGCCGAGGGCGAAAACGACAGCCTGGAAGGCTGGCGCGAGGATCATCGCAGATATTTCGAAAGAAACGGCGGCTTCGACCCAAAGATGGAGTTGGTCTGCGAGCGGTTTCGCCTTGTGGAAGATCTGGCAGGGAAAGGGTAACGGCCATGTTTGACAAGATCCTGATCGCCAACCGGGGCGAGATTGCCTGTCGGGTCATCGAAACCGCGCACAAGATGGGCGTGACCTGCGTTGCCGTGTACTCGGATGCGGACGCGGCCGCCAAGCATGTGCAGATGGCGGATGAGGCCGTACATATCGGCGGGGCGGCTCCGGCCGACAGCTATCTTAAGGGGGATGTGATCATTCAGGCCGCGCTGGATACCGGCGCGCAGGCGATCCACCCAGGGTATGGTTTTCTGTCCGAGAACCCCGATTTCGTGGATGCCGTGCAGGCCGCGGGCCTGACCTTCATCGGCCCCTCGGCGGATGCGATCCGCAAGATGGGCCTGAAGGATGCCGCCAAGGCGCTGATGGAGCAGGCTGGCGTCCCGGTCGTGCCCGGCTATCACGGCGACAACCAGGACCCTGAGCATCTGGCCGGAGCGGCCGACACCATCGGCTATCCGGTTCTGATCAAGGCGGTGGCCGGCGGTGGTGGCAAGGGGATGCGGCTGGTCGAGAGGCCGGCGGATTTCGCCGCTGCTCTGGACAGCGCCCGGGGTGAGGCCAAGACTGCTTTTGGCAATGATGCCGTTCTGGTCGAGAAATTCGTGGCCAAGCCCCGTCATATCGAGGTTCAGGTTTTTGGTGACGGCACCCATGCCGTGCATCTGTTCGAACGCGACTGCTCGCTGCAGCGCCGCCACCAGAAGGTGATCGAGGAAGCACCGGCGCCCGGAATGACGCCCGAGATGCGCGAAGCGATGGGCCAGGCGGGCGTGCGCGCGGCCGAGGCCATCGGCTACAAGGGCGCAGGCACCGTGGAGTTCATCGTCGATGCCTCGGACGGGCTGCGCCCCGACCGCTTCTGGTTCATGGAGATGAACACCCGCCTGCAGGTCGAACACCCGGTGACCGAGGCCATCACCGGAATCGACCTGGTCGAATGGCAGTTGCGGGTTGCAGCCGGGGAAAGCCTGCCCAAGCGGCAGGCAGAGCTGTCGATCAACGGTCATGCCTTCGAGGCCCGGCTCTATGCCGAGGACGTGCCCAAAGGGTTCCTGCCCGCGACGGGCACTCTGACCCATCTGGAGTTTCCGCACGGCTGCCGCGCCGACAGCGGCGTGCGGGCGGGTGACACGATCAGCCCATGGTATGACCCGATGATCGCCAAGGTGATTGTGCACGGCCGGACCCGCGCGGTGGCGCTGGAACAACTGCACCGCGCGCTGCGCCGGACGCAGGTGGCGGGAACCGTCACCAACCTGTCTTTCCTGGGCGCACTGACCCGGCACGCCGGGTTTGCGGCGGGCGATGTCGATACCGGGTTGATCGGCCGCGATCTGGACGATCTGGTGCGCGAACCCGCCGTCACCCCGGCAATGACCGTTGCGGCGGCGATGGCCGCGACCGGGCTGGACAAACCCGCCCAGGATACCGGATTTACCCTCTGGGCCCCGCTGCACCGGGCGCTTCAGCTGAAGCGCGACGGCGAGGTTCTGGATCTGGACGTCCAGGTCGCAGGGCCGGACCGGCAGGACTGGCAGGTTGGCGGGGCCAGCGTGATCGCCGAACGGGTCAACGGCCGCTGGATCATCGACGGCCAGCCGATGCCTCCGGTTGCGATTGCGGGCCACGATGTCACCGTGTTCGACGCCTATGGCGTGAACTTCGAGATGCTGGACCCGCTGGACCGGGATGTCAGCGCCGCCGGTGACACCAACGTGGTCGAAGCGCCGATGCCCGGGCTGGTCAAGGCGGTATTTGCCGCGCCGGGGCAGGCGGTGAAGGAAGGCGACCGGCTGGCCATCCTCGAGGCCATGAAAATGGAGCATTCGCTGCTGGCCGCCCGCGACGGTGTCGTGGCCGAGGTTCTGGCCGAGGCCGGATCGCAGGTCGAGGCCGGTGCGGCGCTGGTCCGGCTGGAAGACGACTGAAACCCTGAACGCCCGCCCTGAACGGGGCGGGCCGGGACTGTACAGGAGGGCACCGCCATGGCGGAACGTGTCGAGATTTTCGAAGTGGGGCCGCGCGACGGGCTGCAGAACGAAAAGCGTGAAATCCCGGTTTCCGAGAAGATCGCGCTGGTCGACTGTCTCAACCGGGCGGGGTTCAGCCGGATCGAGGTGGCCAGTTTCGTATCGCCCAAATGGGTGCCGCAAATGGCCGGCAGCGCCGAGGTGCTGGCCGGGATCACCCGCGCCCCCGGCGTGCGCTACGCCGCGCTGACCCCGAACATGCGTGGCTATAAGGACGCGCTGGCCGCCGGGGCGGATGAGATCGCGGTGTTTGCCTCGGCGTCGGAGGGGTTTTCCAAGGCCAACATCAACGCGACCATCGCCGAATCCATCGAGCGGTTCGTCCCGATCCTTGAGGCGGCGCGCCATATCGACCTGCCGGTGCGGGGATACGTCTCTTGCGTGACCGACTGCCCCTATGACGGGCCGACGCCACCCGCCAAGGTGGCCGAGGTGGCCGACCTGCTGTTCGCGCACGGCTGTTACGAGATCTCGCTGGGCGACACGATCGGGCAGGGGACACCCGACAGCATCGCACGAATGCTGCTGGCGGTGCGTGAATACGTGCCCGCGACCCGTCTGGCCGGGCATTTCCACGACACCAACGGGCGGGCGATCGACAATATCGACGCGTCTCTTGCGCTGGGCGTCCGGGTGTTCGACGCAGCCGTGGGCGGATTGGGCGGCTGCCCCTACGCGCCTGGCGCGGCCGGGAATGTGGCCACCGAAGCCGTTGCCGCGCATCTCGAACGGCTGGGCTATGATACCGGGCTGGACGTTGCCGTGCTGAACCAAGCGGCGGAAATGGCCCGCGCGATGCGGGCGGGATAAGAGGCTGACATGTTTGAGACCATCTCGATCTCCACCGATTTGCGCGGCGTTGCCACGCTGACGCTGAACCGGCCGGAAAAACACAACGCGATGTCGGCGCAGATGATCGCCGAGCTGACCCGGGCCGCCGCGCAACTGGGGGAAACCAACGACGTGCGTGTCGTAGTTCTGACCGGCGCGGGCAAGAGCTTCTGCGCCGGGGGTGACCTGGGCTGGATGCAGGCCCAGATGGCCGCCGACCCCGAGACCCGCTTTGTCGAGGCGCGCAAGCTGGCCGAGATGCTGAACGCCCTGAACACCCTGCCAAAACCCTTGATCGGCGCGCTTCAGGGCAACGCCTTTGGCGGGGGTGTCGGGATGGCGTCGGTCTGCGACGTGGCCATCGGCGTGGACAGCCTGAAAATGGGTCTGACCGAAACCCGGCTGGGGCTGATCCCGGCCACTATCGGGCCCTATGTCATCGCCCGCATGGGCGAGGCCCGCGCGCGGCGCGTGTTCATGTCGGCCCGTCTTTTTGATGCGGCCGAGGCGGTAGAACTTGGCCTGTTGGCGCGGGCCGTTCCGGCAGATGAGTTGGATGCCGCGATCGAAGCCGAAGTGCAGCCTTATCTGTCCTGTGCGCCGGGCGCCGTGGCCTCGGCAAAGGCGTTGGTTCGGGACCTCGGGCCGCGCATCGACGCCGCGGTGATCGACCACACGATCCGGGCGCTGGTCGACCGCTGGGAAACGGACGAGGCGCATGAGGGAATCAGCGCTTTCTTCGACAAGCGAAAACCTTCATGGAATAGTAAGGTTTGACCGCCCGCGACCATTTGAAGCCAAGGGCTTGCGCCTGGTGCAGCGCTGGGCGTTGGCAAGCCGAATATTCGGTGCCATGCGCGCTTGTGCTCGGTTGACCCTCTGACCCCGCGCGGATAGAGAATGTCCAGTCAACACGCCAATTGACGGCGCGTCTCGTTCGGGATGCGCAGGAAAGGAGCCACTCGTGGAAGAGCTGTTGCGGGAATATCTCCCGATCCTGGTGTTTCTGGCCGTCGCCGTGGGCCTTGGAATCGTCCTGATTCTGGCCGCCGTCGTTCTGGCTGTCCGCAATCCCGACCCCGAAAAGGTCAGCGCCTATGAGTGCGGGTTCAACGCGTTCGACGATGCGCGGATGAAGTTCGATGTCCGATTCTATCTGGTGTCGATCCTGTTCATCATCTTCGACCTCGAGATTGCGTTCCTGTTTCCCTGGGCCGTGGGCTTCAAGGACATCAGCGATGTCGGCTTCTGGTCGATGATGGTGTTCCTGGGCGTTCTGACCATCGGCTTTGCCTATGAATGGAAGAAGGGGGCCCTGGAATGGGAGTGATGACGGGTGCAAACACCGCGGGCGTCGACAAGGAAGTCGCCACTCAGGCCCTGAACGCCGAGCTGCAGGACAAAGGGTTCCTGCTGACCTCGTCCGAGGACATCATCAACTGGGCGCGCACCGGCTCGCTGCACTGGATGACCTTTGGTCTGGCCTGCTGCGCGGTCGAGATGATGCACACCTCGATGCCGCGCTACGACGCCGAACGCTTCGGCATCGCGCCGCGCGCATCCCCGCGCCAGTCGGACGTGATGATCGTGGCCGGTACGCTGACCAACAAGATGGCCCCGGCGCTGCGCAAGGTCTATGACCAGATGCCCGAGCCGCGCTATGTGATCTCGATGGGATCCTGCGCCAATGGTGGTGGCTATTACCACTATTCCTATTCCGTCGTGCGTGGTTGCGACCGCATCGTTCCGGTGGACATCTATGTGCCCGGCTGCCCGCCGACGGCCGAGGCGCTGCTGTACGGTCTGCTGCAGCTGCAGCGCAAGATCCGCCGCACCGGCACCATCGTCCGCTGAGGAGGGACCGAGATGAGCGAAGCACTCAAGGAACTCGGCACGCATATCGAGCTGAAGCGCACGGACTGTGTTCTGTCATGGAGCGTAGCCCATGACGAGCTGACGGTTGATGTTGCGCCCTCGAGCCTGGTGGAATTTGTCGAGTTTCTGAAAACGGATCAGAACTGCAAGTTTTCTACCTTGGTCGACATTACCGGAGTTGACTACCCCGAACGCGCCAAACGGTTCGACGTGGTTTACCACTTTCTTTCGATGTACCAGAACCAGCGCATCCGGATCCGGATCTCGGTGCGCGAGGAAGACATGGTTCCGTCGATCGTCGATGTGCACCCCTCGGCCAACTGGTTCGAGCGTGAAGTGTTCGACATGTTCGGCATCCTGTTCTCGGGCCACCCGGACCTGCGTCGCATTCTGACCGACTATGGCTTTCGCGGCTATCCGTTGCGCAAGGATTTTCCGACCACCGGGTATATCGAAGTCCGCTATGACGAAGCGCAGAAACGGGTCGTGTACGAACCGGTCTCGCTGGTTCAGGAATATCGCCAGTTCGATTTCATGAGCCCGTGGGAAGGTGCGAACTATGTTCTGCCGGGGGATGAAAAACAGGAGACCTGACAATGGGTGGCATCTGGTGGCTGATCCTTTCTGCACTGACCATCATTCCGATGGTGAAGATTTTGCCGTTTTTCGGGATCAACAAATACTGGTGCCTTCTCTGCCTGGTCCCATTCGGCACGATCGCGTTGCTGTGGTGGGTCGGTTTGAAACTGCAGGAACTGGAGCGCCGCTGAGATGGTCATGCTGCTGGGGGAACTGATTGCGTTGGGTGCGCTGGGGGTCCTGCTGGCGGGGGCCGCGGCCAAGGCGCTTGAGGCGGAAAAGGTCCGGGTTCGGGCCGAAGCGAAAAAGAAACGAGGGCGTTGATGGACGGCTCAAGATACGATGACGGCAGCACGGACGCGCTGAGCGGAGAACAGAAGATCCGCAACTTCAACATCAACTTTGGCCCGCAGCACCCTGCGGCGCACGGAGTTTTGCGTCTTGTGCTTGAGCTGGACGGCGAGATCGTCGAACGTTGCGACCCGCATATCGGCCTGCTGCACCGCGGTACCGAAAAGCTGATGGAAAGCCGGACGTATCTGCAGAACCTGCCGTATTTCGACCGTCTGGATTACGTGGCGCCGATGAACCAGGAACATGCCTGGTGCCTTGCCATCGAAAAGCTGACCGGCGTCGAAGTTCCGCGCCGGGCCTCGTTGATCCGGGTCCTCTATTCCGAGATTGGGCGCGTTTTGAACCATCTGCTCAACGTGACCACGCAGGCGATGGATGTGGGCGCGCTGACCCCGCCGCTGTGGGGTTTTGAAGAGCGCGAAAAGCTGATGGTGTTCTACGAGCGTGCCTGCGGTGCGCGCCTGCACGCGGCCTATTTCCGCCCCGGCGGTGTACATCAGGATCTTCCGCCCGAACTGCTGGATGACATCGAGACCTGGAGCCACGAATTCCCCGCCGTTCTGGACGACATTGACGGGCTGCTGACCGAGAACCGCATCTTCAAACAGCGCAACTGCGACATCGGCGTGGTGACCGAGGAGGATATCCAGCAATACGGCTTCTCGGGCGTGATGGTGCGCGGATCGGGCCTCGCCTGGGACTTGCGTCGCGCGCAACCCTATGAATGCTACGACGAGTTCGAGTTCCAAATCCCCGTCGGCAAGAATGGGGACTGCTATGACCGCTACCTGGTGCGGATGGAAGAGATGCGCCAGTCGGTGTCGATCATCCGTCAGGCCATCGCCAAGCTGCGCGACTGCCCGGGCGACATTCTGGCCCGCGGCAAGATCACGCCGCCGAAACGCTCGGACATGAAGACCTCGATGGAGAGCCTGATCCATCACTTCAAACTGTACACCGAAGGGTTCCACGTTCCGGCGGGTGAAGTCTATGCCGCCGTCGAAGCGCCCAAGGGCGAGTTCGGCGTCTATCTCGTCGCCGACGGCACCAACAAGCCGTACCGCGCCAAGCTGCGTGCGCCCGGTTTCCTGCACCTGCAAGCCATGGACCACGTCGCCAAGGGCCACCAACTGGCCGACGTCGCCGCCATCATTGGCACCATGGACGTCGTATTTGGAGAGATTGACCGCTAATGCTCCGCCGTCTTCATCCCGAACAACCTGATAGCTTTGCCTTCACTCCCGCCAATATGGATTGGGCCAAGGCGCAGATCACCAAGTACCCCGAGGGCCGTCAGGCCAGCGCGGTCATCCCGCTGCTGTGGCGCGCACAAGAGCAGGAGGGCTGGCTGAGCCGTCCGGCGATTGAAACCGTCGCTGACATGCTGGGCATGTCGTACATCCGGGTGCTCGAAGTTGCGTCCTTCTACTTCATGTTCCAGCTGCAACCGGTTGGGTCCGTTGCGCATATTCAGGTCTGTGGCACCACGTCCTGCATGATCTGCGGGGCCGAAGACCTGATCGCGGTCTGCCGCGAAAAGATCGCGCCCAAGCCGCACCAGCTGTCGGCGGACGGCAAGCTGAGCTGGGAAGAGGTCGAGTGCCTGGGCTCCTGCACCAACGCCCCGATGGCACAGATCGGTAAAGACTATTACGAGGACCTGACCGCCGAGAGTTTTGGTCGGATCATTGATGAAGTGGTCGCTGGCAAGGTTCCGGTGCCGGGTCCCCAGAATGGGCGCTATGCGGCCGAGCCTCTGGGCGGGGTGACCAGCCTGAAGGACTACGAGGGTGGCAAGGCAAAGCACAATGCCAGTGTGCAACTGGCCACGGAACTGGGCGATACCGTCAAGCGCATCGACGGAACCGAGGTTCCGATTTTGACGCCTTGGTTGGGCAAGGATGGCAAGGTCGCCGGCGCGAAAGCCGCGCCCAAGCCGCCGAAGGTGCCAGAGCAGGGCAAACCAGCCGCCCGCCAGGCCGCACCCAAGAAATCCGCCATGGCCGAGCCATCTTCGCCCGAGGGCGCCGCGGCCAAGCCGGAAACGGCTGAGGCTCAGCCCGAAACGCTGAGCGGTGCGCGCGACGGCAAGCCCGACGACCTCAAGCTGCTGAAAGGTGTGGGGCCGAAGCTCGAGCAGACGCTGAACGAGCTCGGGTTCTACCACTTCGATCAGATCGCGGCCTGGACGCCCGAACATGTGGCCTGGGTTGATGCCCGGCTGAAGTTCAAGGGCCGGATCGAACGCGACGGCTGGATCGAGCAGGCGGCCAAGCTGGCTGCTGGTGAGGAAACCGAATTTTCCAAACGTGCCAAGCAAGACGGCACCTACGAAGACTGAGAGACGGTGCCCGATACGGGCATCGGAGTGTGATGGACAAGGACAAGGAACAGGCCATCGCCCGCAAGGGCCGACATATCGGCGTGGTCATCGCGGTGACCATGCTGTTGTGGCTTGCCATGACCCTGTTCATCGGCCCGGCCCTGGAGCTGCCGGGACGCTTTGCGCTGCTGTTCGATTTCGCCGCGATCGCGGCGTTCATCTATGCGGGCGTCAACATATTTCAACTCTGGCGCATGCGTCAGGACAGCTGAAGGTAACACGCGATGCTGAAGGATCAGGACCGGATCTTTACCAACATCTACGGGATGCACGAGCGCACCTTGAAGGGCGCCCAGGCCCGGGGGCATTGGGACGGCACTGCTGGCCTGATGGAAAAGGGTCGCGACTGGATCATCCAGACGATGAAAGACTCAGGCCTGCGCGGGCGTGGCGGTGCGGGCTTCCCGACCGGCCTGAAATGGTCGTTTATGCCGAAGGAAAGCGATGGCCGCCCGTCCTATCTGGTGGTCAACGCCGACGAATCCGAACCGGGCACCTGCAAGGACCGCGAGATCATGCGCCACGATCCGCACACGCTGATCGAAGGCTGCCTGATTGCGTCTTTCGCGATGAATGCGCACACCTGCTACATCTACCTGCGCGGCGAGTACATTCGTGAGCGCGAGGCACTGCAGGCTGCAATCGACGAGGCCTATGATGCGGGCCTGCTGGGCAAGAACGCCGCCGGATCGGGATGGGATTTCGACCTGTTCCTGCACCACGGGGCAGGCGCCTATATCTGTGGCGAGGAAACCGCGCTGATCGAAAGCCTGGAAGGCAAGAAGGGCATGCCGCGCATGAAGCCGCCTTTCCCGGCGGGGGCGGGTCTGTATGGCTGCCCGACCACGGTGAACAACGTGGAATCCATCGCGGTTGTCCCCACGATCCTGCGGCGTGGCGCCGACTGGTTCGCCGGTTTCGGCCGCCAGAACAACGCGGGCACCAAGCTTTTTGCCGTCTCGGGTCACGTCAATACCCCCTGTGTGGTCGAAGAGGCGATGTCGATCAGCTTTGAAGAATTGATCGAGACCCATTGCGGTGGCATCCGCGGCGGGTGGGACAACCTGTTGGCCGTGATCCCCGGTGGCTCGTCCGTGCCTTGCGTGCGCGGCGAGAACATGCGCGACGCGATCATGGATTTCGACTATCTGCGCAACGATTTGGGCTCGGGGCTTGGCACGGCGGCGGTGATCGTAATGGACAAGTCCACCGACATCATCAAGGCCATCTGGCGCCTGTCGAAATTCTACAAGCACGAAAGCTGCGGCCAGTGTACCCCCTGCCGCGAGGGTACGGGCTGGATGATGCGGGTGATGGACCGCCTGGTGCGCGGCGAGGCCGAACCGGAAGAGATCGACATGCTGTTCGAGGTGACCAAGCAGGTCGAAGGCCATACGATCTGTGCGCTGGGTGACGCGGCCGCATGGCCGATCCAGGGCCTGATCCGCAACTTCCGCGAAGAAATCGAAGACCGCATCAAGGCTCAGAAATCGGGCCGTATGGGTGCGCTGGCGGCGGAGTGACAACGATGGAAGCCTATGCAGAGTATTCCCACGCGATTGCGTCTTTGGTGATTTTCACACTGGTCGTTTTGTTCCTATCGCCGTTTTCGGCACTGGCGAAACAGGGCAAAGGGCTGGCTCCTGGCGCGACCCCCGACCAGGACTATGCCGACAAGGCTTATCGCCTGAACCGTGCCTATCTGAACGGGACCGAGACTTTGCCCGCGTTTCTGACCGTTACTGTGGCAGCCATTCTGTTGGGCGCCAGCCCGGTCTGGGTGAACTGGCTGGCCGCGATTGCCTTGGTCGCGCGACTGGTGATGCTTGTCGTACACATTCAGGGCGTTGGCAAACCGCATAGCGGTATTCGTTCAGTCCTGTATGTGGTGGCTTGGGCCTGCATGTTTGTGCTTGGGATCCTTGCATTGGTGGCTGCGTTCTGATGGCCGTCACACTTGTTGATATCACCGCGAACCTGCGTCGCCCGGCTGTCGGTGTGCTTGTTCTGCTGACGCTGCTTTCGGCCTGCGGGACGGCTCCAACAAGCGACCGGATCCTGTTTGACGGCAAGTCGTTTCGGGCCAAGGCAAAGCCGGTCGACAAGAAACGGTCGCCTGCGGATTTCACCGTGACGATCAAAGGTGTGTCAGCCTCGCTGGATGGCGCGCGCGAAGCTGGTCGGTACGAGGGCACCCGGTTCTGCATTCAGAATTTCGGTTCCTCCCGCATTGCGTGGAAGGTTGGTCCTGACACCGAACCGCAGAACCTGCGCATCGAAAACGACAGCCTGACATTTGCCGGAGCCTGTCAACGACCATGAGCTGCGCTTTTGCATATCCTGCGCTGATCGGGCGGCCGTTATTGCATAACAGCCGTGCCGCGGGACGTCTTGGGGAACCCAAGACGAAAGGATATGTCATGAAATTTGTGAAACTTGCCGCATTTGCCTGTGCGACGGCGTTGCCCGTCTCGGCGGACGCAAAGCCGCCCTTGCGCGAAGTCAAGGAAATCGACAACGAGCTTTACTACATCGCCATCGCAAATGAGATCTCGGAATACTGCCCGTCGATCAGTGGGCGGCGAATGAAGGCAATCGGTGTGATGTGGAGCCTGCGGTCCAAGGCCAACAGCCTGGGTTATTCGGACGGAGAGATCCGGGCCTATGTCGAGTCGGACTCTGAAAAAGCGCGGATGCGGGCCAAGGGCGAGAAGTATCTCGCGCAGAACGGCGTGAGCTACGGAAAAGCTGAAACATTCTGTGCCCTGGGGCGCAAGGAAATCGAACGAAACAGCGCCATTGGCGTGTATTTGAGGGCGAACTAGACCATGTCTGACCTCCGCAAGATCGTAATCGACGACAAGGAAATCGAAGTCGATGGCGCGATGACCCTGATTCAGGCCTGCGAGCAGGCCGGGGTCGAGGTGCCGCGGTTCTGCTATCATGAGCGCCTGTCGATTGCCGGCAACTGCCGCATGTGCCTGGTCGAGGTCGTGGGCGGGCCGCCCAAGCCGGCCGCTTCGTGCGCGATGCAGGTGCGCGATCTGCGCCCTGGACCGGAAGGCCAGCCGCCGGTGGTCAAGACCAACTCGCCCATGGTCAAGAAGGCCCGGGAAGGGGTCATGGAATTTCTGCTGATCAACCACCCCTTGGATTGCCCGATCTGCGACCAAGGCGGTGAATGCGATCTGCAAGACCAGGCAATGGCCTACGGTATGTCGGCCAGCCGGTTCAAAGAAGCCAAGCGGGCCGTGGATGATCTGGATCTGGGTCCGCTGGTTGGTACGGCCATGACCCGCTGCATCAGCTGCACCCGCTGTGTGCGTTTCACGACCGAGATCGCGGGTATCGACCAAATGGGCCAGACAGGCCGGGGCGAGGATGCGGAAATTACCTCCTACCTGAACCAAACGCTGGATTCGAACCTGCAAGGCAACATCATTGACCTGTGCCCGGTGGGGGCGCTGACTTCCAAGCCTTATGCCTTTACCGCACGCCCGTGGGAACTGACCAAGACCGAAACCATCGACGTGATGGACGCCTTGGGATCGAACATTCGTGTCGATACCAAGGGCCGCGAAGTGATGCGCATTCTGCCGCGCAACCATGATGGCGTGAATGAAGAGTGGATCTCGGACAAGACGCGTTTTGTCTGGGACGGTTTGCGCCGTCAACGTCTGGACACGCCTTATATCCGCGAAAACGGTCGCCTGCGCGCCGCCAGCTGGCCCGAGGCTTTGGCCACCGCCGCAGCGGCGATGAAGGGCAAGAAGGTTGCAGGTCTGATCGGCGATCTGGTTCCTGTCGAAGCCGCCTTTGCGTTGAAGCAGTTGATTGAGGGGCTGGGTGGCAAGGTCGAATGCCGAACCGACAATGCCCGCCTGCCTATCGGTAACCGTTCGGGCTATGTCGGCAATGTGACGATCGAGGAGATCGACACAGCGAAAGAGATCATTCTGATCGGCACCAACCCGCGCGACGAGGCTCCGGTGCTGAATGCGCGCATCCGCAAGGCGTGGCTGGCGGGCGCCGATGTCAAATTGATCGGCCCGGCCGTTGATCTGACTTATGACTACGAACATCTTGGCACCGACCGCGATGCACTGGCCAAGGCCAAGGCAAGCAACGAAGCCGTTGTGATCGTCGGACAAGGCGCCGTTTCTGAGGCCGACGGTCTGGCCGTTTTGGCCGCTGCGCGCGCGCTGTCGGGTCGGATGCTGGTTCTGCACACAGCGGCGGCCCGCGTCGGTGCGATGGATGTGGGGGCAGTTACGGAAGGTGGCCTTGAGGCTGCAATCGACGGCGAGGTGATCTTCAATCTGGGCGCGGACGAGGTCGATATCGATACCGGTCCGTTCGTCATCTATCAGGGCAGCCACGGTGACCGCGGTGCACATCGCGCCGACGTCATCCTGCCAAGTGCGGCCTATACCGAGGAAAACGGTCTCTTCGTCAACACTGAGGGTCGCCCTCAATTGGCGATGCGGGCCGGATTTGCGCCGGGCGAAGCCAAGGAAAACTGGGCGATCTTAAGGGCGCTTTCGGCAGAGTTGGGCGAGAAACTTCCTTATGACACTTTGGCCCAGCTGCGGCAAAAGCTGATCGAAGCAGTGCCGCATCTGGCCGGGATCGACCAAGTGCCCGAGAACGAAGAACAGGCAATCGAGGCCGGACCTTTGGGGCAGGCCGATTTCCGGACCGTGATCAAGGATTTCTATCTGACCAACCCGATCGCACGTGCCTCGCAGTTGATGGCCGAGCTTTCGGCGCTGGCCAAGGCGCGCGGTGACCAAAAGATTGCCGCGGAATGAGGCTTGCGACGACTATAAACCGCAAAGCGGGCGGAAACCCGAGCTCGTTTTTCCGAGAGGAGATGCGAGGGGCGTGGTCGTGTGTTTTGCCGAATGAAATGAAGGAAAAAGGTGGCGTGCAGGCAGCGGATGCTGTTTACACCAACTCGCCAAACCAATCGCAGGCGACGCGAGTCTCCGACCGGCCGGTCGGGCCTCGCGAGGGCGGCGGAAAACGGAATACCCACGGTGTGAGGACCAATGGCTGAATTCTTTGACACCCCAGGCGGAATAGCCCTGATCATATTGGCGCAGGTGCTGGCCGTCGTGGCCTTCGTGATGATCTCGCTGCTGTTTCTGGTCTATGGCGACCGCAAGATCTGGGCCGCGGTCCAGATGCGTCGCGGCCCCAACGTGGTTGGCGTTTACGGCCTGCTGCAATCGGTGGCGGACGCGCTGAAATACGTCGTCAAAGAGGTGGTGATCCCTGCCGGCGCGGACAGGACTGTTTTCATCCTGGCGCCGCTGACGTCGTTCGTCCTGGCCATGATCGCCTGGGCGGTCATTCCGTTCAATGACGGCTGGGTCCTGTCTGACATCAACGTGGCTATCCTCTATGTGTTCGCGGTGTCCTCGCTCGAGGTGTACGGCGTGATCATGGGCGGATGGGCGTCGAACTCGAAATACCCGTTCCTGGGCTCGTTGCGCTCGGCCGCGCAGATGATTTCGTATGAGGTTTCGATCGGCCTGATCATCATCGGGGTGATCATTTCGACCGGGTCGATGAATTTTGGTGACATCGTGCGGGCGCAGGATGGCTCGTTCGGGTTCTTCAGCTGGTACTGGTTGCCGCATTTCCCGATGGTCTTCCTGTTCTTCATCTCGGCCCTGGCCGAGACCAACCGCCCGCCGTTCGACCTGCCCGAGGCGGAGTCTGAGCTGGTTGCAGGCTATCAGGTTGAATACTCGGCAACGCCCTTCCTGCTGTTCATGGCGGGCGAATACATCGCCATCTTCCTGATGTGCGCCCTGACCACGCTGCTGTTCTTCGGCGGCTGGTTGTCGCCGATCCCGGGCCTGCCCGATGGTGTGCTGTGGATGGTCGCCAAGATGGCGTTCTTCTTCTTCCTGTTCGCGATGGTCAAGGCAATCACGCCCCGCTACCGCTACGACCAGCTGATGCGGCTGGGCTGGAAAGTGTTCCTGCCGTTCAGCCTGGTGTGGGTGGTCTTCGTGGCCTTTGCGGCGAAGTTCGACTGGTTCTGGGGTGCATTCGCCCGTTGGAGCGTAGGAGGCTGACAATGGCAAATATCGACTATACCCGCGCGGCCAAATACTTCCTTCTGCAGGATTTCTGGGTCGGCATGAAGCTGGGGCTGAAGTATTTCTTCGCCCCCAAAGCCACCGTGAACTACCCGCACGAAAAGGGTCCGCTGTCGCCCCGGTTCCGCGGTGAACACGCCCTGCGCCGTTATCCCAACGGCGAGGAGCGCTGCATCGCCTGCAAACTGTGCGAAGCTGTGTGTCCCGCTCAAGCCATCACAATCGACGCTGAGCCGCGCGAAGACGGCAGCCGCCGTACCACGCGCTATGACATCGACATGACCAAGTGCATCTACTGCGGCTTCTGCCAAGAGGCCTGCCCGGTCGATGCCATCGTGGAAGGGCCGAATTTCGAATTCGCCACCGAAACCCGCGAAGAGCTGTTCTATGACAAGCAGAAGCTGCTGGACAACGGTGAACGCTGGGAAGCCGAGATCGCCCGCAACCTGGAACTGGACGCGCCCTACCGATGAGCGATCCGGCAAAAAACCCATTCGAGCAGATGCTCAGACAGGCCCATGACATGGCCAAGGCGTTCAACCCGGCGCTGGAGAGCTATTCGCCCGTCGACGCGATGCGCGGCTTCGAGGCGCTGTGGCCGACCATGCCCAAAGAGGTCATGGAAATGATGTTCGGCAACACCGTCAATCCGGGCGGACTGGATGCCAAGACCCGCCTGTTGCTGACGCTGGCCGGTCTGACTTGCCAGGGCGCGCAGGCCGACACGGCCCTGCGCCAGACGGTGCGCCATGCCATCGAGGCGGGGGCCAAGAAACAAGAGATCGTGGAAACGATCGGTCAGATGTCGGTCTTTGCCGGCATCCCGGCCATGACCCGGGCGCTGGAATTGGCGCAGGAGGCCATGGGCGAAAACGAGGAAGATGACCAATGAGCGTATTTGCCTTTTACCTCTTTGCCATCAGCGCCATCACCGGCGGGCTGTTTACCGTGATCAGCCGGCAGCCGGTGCATTCGGTGCTGTGGCTGATCCTGGCCTTCCTGTCGTCGGCGGGGCTGTTCGTGCTGCTGGGGGCGGAATTCGTCGCCATGCTGCTGATCATCGTCTATGTCGGCGCGGTGGCGGTGCTGTTCCTGTTCGTGGTGATGATGCTGGACGTGGACTTTGCCGAGCTCAAGGCTGAGATGGCGCGCTACATGCCTTTGGCCCTGCTGATCGGGCTGGTCATCCTTATGCAGTTCGTCATGGCCTTTGGCGCCTGGGAAAGCGCACAAGGCGCGGCCGCCAATCTGGCCCAGCCGATCCCGGCCGACCGCCACAACACGGAGGCACTGGGTGTCATCCTTTACGATCAATACTTCCTTCTGTTCCAACTGGCGGGCCTGATCCTGCTGGTGGCCATGATCGGCGCCATCGTGCTGACACTGCGCCACCGCAAGGACATCAAGCGTCAGGACATCGTCGGTCAGATGATGCGTGACCCGGCCAAGGCGATGGAGTTGAAGGACGTGAAACCGGGGCAGGGACTTTGAGACGATGATCGGACTTGAACACTATCTTACCGTCGCGGCGACGCTGTTCGTCATCGGCATCTTCGGTCTCTTCCTGAACCGCAAGAACGTCATCATCCTGCTAATGAGCATCGAACTGATGCTGTTGGCGGTGAACATCAACCTCGTGGCGTTTTCCAGCTTTCTCGGCGATCTGGTCGGGCAGGTTTTCACGCTGTTCGTGCTGACTGTGGCCGCGGCCGAGGCTGCGATCGGGCTGGCCATTCTGGTCTGCTTCTTCCGCAACCGCGGTACCATCGCGGTTGAAGACGTCAACATGATGAAGGGGTAAGGGATCATGGAAACCACAATCCTCTTTGCCCCGCTCGTGGGCGCGCTGATCTGCGGCTTTGGCTGGAAATTCATCGGCGAAAAGGCCGCGCTGTGGACGGCGACGGGCCTGTTGTTCCTGGCCTGTTTGCTGTCGTGGATCGTCTTCTTCAGCTTTGACGGGCAGACCCAGCAGATCGAGATCATGCGCTGGATCGAAAGCGGCTCGCTCTCGACCTCGTGGGCCGTTCGTCTGGACCGGCTGACCGCCATCATGTTGATCGTCGTCACCACGGTTTCGGCGCTCGTGCACCTTTATTCGTTCGGCTACATGGATCACGACCCGCAGTGGCGCGAGGGCGAAAGCTACAAGCCGCGCTTCTTTGCCTATCTGTCCTTCTTCACCTTCGCCATGCTGATGCTGGTGACGGCCGACAACCTCGTACAGATGTTCTTCGGTTGGGAAGGCGTGGGCGTCGCATCGTACCTGCTGATCGGTTTTTACTATCGCAAACCTTCGGCCAATGCGGCGGCGATGAAAGCGTTCATCGTGAACCGTGTGGGCGACTTCGGCTTTGCGCTTGGGATTTTTGCGCTGTTCTTCCTGACCGACAGCATCAACTTCTCGGATATCTTTGCTGCGGCACCCCAACTGGCGGAAGCGCAACTGACCTTCCTGTGGGGCGAATGGACCGCGATCGAGGTCATCTGCGTACTGCTGTTCATCGGTGCGATGGGCAAATCGGCGCAGCTGATCCTGCACACCTGGTTGCCGGACGCGATGGAGGGCCCAACGCCCGTGTCGGCGCTGATCCACGCGGCCACCATGGTGACGGCCGGCGTGTTCCTGGTTTGCCGCATGTCGCCGTTGATGGAGTTCGCACCGGGTGCAACCGGGTTCGTCACCGTGCTGGGGGCTGCCACCGCGTTCTTTGCCGCGACTGTGGGCTTGGTGCAGACGGACATCAAGCGCGTGATCGCCTATTCGACTTGTTCGCAGCTGGGCTACATGTTCGTGGCCGCGGGCGTGGGCATGTATTCGGCGGCGATGTTCCACCTCTTCACGCATGCCTTCTTCAAGGCGCTCTTGTTCCTTGGCGCGGGCTCGGTGATCCACGCCATGCACCACGAACAGGACATGATGAACTATGGCAACCTGCGCAAGAAGATCCCCTATACCTTCTGGGCGATGATGATCGGCACGCTGGCCATCACCGGTGTCGGCATCCCGCTGACCACGATCGGCTTTGCCGGCTTCTTGTCCAAGGACGCTATCATCGAAAGCGCCTATGCCAGCGGGTCGGCCTTCGGCTTCTGGGCGCTGGTGATCGCCGCCGCGATGACCTCGTTTTACAGCTGGCGCCTGATCTTCCTGACCTTCTATGGCGAGGAACGGGGCGACAAGCACACGCATGAGCACGCGCATGAAAGCCCGATGGTCATGCTGGTGCCGCTGGGTGTTCTGTCGCTGGGTGCCGTGTTCGCGGGTATGATCTGGTACAACAACTTCTTCGGTCACGCCGATCAGGTGGGTAAGTTCTACGGCATTCCGGTTGCCGAGGCGCATGCCGAGGCCGGTGACCATGCCAAGGCCGATGACCATGGCGACGACACGCATGCCACCGAATCCCATAGCGACGAAGCTGCGCACGACGATAAGGCCAAGGGCGGAGATCACCACTATGCCTTTGTCGGCAAACCGGGCGAGGGCGCGCTGTACATCGCGCCGGACAACCATGTTCTGGACGACGCGCATGCGGCGCCGAAATGGGTCAAGGTCTCGCCGTTCATCGCAATGGTTCTGGGCTTTGGACTGGCTTACCTGTTCTACATCGTGAACCCGGCGCTGCCGGGCCGCCTGGCCGAGAACCAGCGTCCGCTGTACCTGTTCCTCAAGAACAAGTGGTACTTTGACGAAATCTACGACGCGATCCTTGTCAAACCGACCGTGGCCCTGGGCCGGTTCCTGTGGAAGGGCGGTGACGGCAAGACGATCGACGGTTTCCTGAACGGAGTAGCAATGGGCGTCGTTCCCTTCTTTACCCGCCTCGCAGGCAAGGCGCAGACGGGCTACATCTTCACTTACGCCTTCTGGATGGTTCTGGGGATCGCCGCCCTGGTCACCTGGATGTCGATCGGCGGAGGCGCAAACTGATGGACAATATCCTATCCATTGTAACGTTCATTCCGGCCATTTCTGCCGGTCTGATGGCGCTGTTCCTGCACGGGAACGATGTGGCCGCACAGCGCAATGCCAAGTGGATCGCGCTGGTTGCGACCACAGTGACCTTCCTTGTTTCGATCGGGATCTATACCGAGTTCGACCCCTCGAACACCGGCTTCCAGATGGTGGAAGAGGGTCAATGGCTGCTGGGCCTGAAGTACAAGATGGGCGTGGATGGCATCAGCGTTCTGTTCGTGCTGCTGACCACCTTCATCATGCCGCTGACCATCTTGGCCAGCTGGAACGTGACCGACCGGGTCAAGGAATACATGATCGCCTTCCTGCTGCTGGAAACGCTGATGCTGGGCGTATTCATGGCGCTGGACCTGGTGCTGTTCTACCTGTTCTTCGAGGCCGGGCTGATCCCGATGTTCCTGATCATCGGGATCTGGGGCGGCAAGGACCGGATTTATGCCAGCTTCAAGTTCTTCCTCTACACCTTCCTCGGCTCGGTTCTGATGCTGGTGGCGATGGTGGCGATGTATGCGGATGCAGGCACCACGGACATTGCCGCGCTCATGACGCACCAGTTCTCGTCCGAGAGCTTCAGCGTGCTGGGTGTCCACATTGTCGGCGGCATGCAGACCCTGATGTTCCTCGCGTTCTTCGCGTCCTTCGCGGTGAAGATGCCGATGTGGCCCGTGCACACCTGGCTGCCTGACGCGCACGTTCAGGCACCGACGGCGGGTTCGGTCGTGCTGGCGGCAATCCTGCTGAAGATGGGTGGCTATGGCTTCCTGCGCTTCAGCTTGCCCATGTTCCCGGTTGGGTCGGCCGTGATGACCGATCTGGTGCTGTGGCTGTCGGCCATCGCCGTGGTCTACACCTCGTTGGTGGCGCTGGTGCAGGAGGACATGAAAAAGCTGATCGCCTATTCCTCGGTCGCGCATATGGGTTTTGTGACCATGGGCATCTTTGCGGCGAACCAGCAGGGCATCGATGGGGCGATCTTCCAGATGCTCAGCCACGGGTTCATCTCGGCCGCGCTGTTCCTTTGCGTCGGCGTGATCTACGACCGGATGCACACTCGCGACATCGAGGCCTATGGCGGGCTGGTGATCCGAATGCCGGCCTATGCGCTGGTGTTCATGCTGTTCACGATGGCCAATGTGGGGCTGCCGGGCACCAGCGGGTTCATCGGCGAATTCCTGACGCTGATGGGCACCTTCCAGGTCAACACCTGGGTGACCGCAGTGGCGGCCAGCGGTGTGATCTTCTCGGCAGCTTATGCGCTGTGGCTGTATCGCCGCGTGGTCTTTGGCGACCTGATCAAGGAAAGCCTCAAGTCGATCACCGACATGAGCACACGCGAACGCCTGATCTTTGCGCCGCTGATCGTCATGACCATCCTGCTGGGGGTCTATCCGTCGCTGGTCACCGACGTGATCGGCAATTCGACCGCCGCGCTGATTTCGAACTATGACACGGCTCTGGCCGCGGCCGAGGCCGCGACCCAGGTCGCTTCGCACTAAGGGAGCTTTGGAGACATGATCCAGGCTGATCTCACTGTAATTCTGCCGGAAATCATTCTGGCGATCTATGCGATGGCGGCGCTGATCGGAGCTGTCTATACCAGCAAGGATGCGCTGGCTCCGGTTCTGGTCTGGACGACGGCCGGACTGATGGCGGCGCTGTCGTTCTGGATCGCGTCGAACGGCTCGGGGACCAACGTGGCCTTCAACGGCATGTTCATCGACGACGGGTTCGCCCGATTTGCAAAGGTCGCAATTCTGCTATCTGCCGCAGCGGTTCTGGTCATGAGCCAGGAATACATGGCGCGCCGGAACCTGTTGCGTTTCGAGTATCCGTTGCTGGTGGCTTTGGCTGCGGTCGGCATGATGATGATGGTCAGCGCCGGCGATCTTATGTCGCTTTATATGGGGCTCGAGCTGCAGTCGCTGTCTCTGTATGTCGTGGCGGCCCTGCGCCGTGACAGCGCCAAATCGACCGAAGCAGGGCTGAAGTATTTCGTTCTGGGTGCGCTCAGTTCGGGATTGCTGTTGTTCGGTGCATCTCTGGTCTATGGCTTCACCGGTACGACGCTGTTCTCGGGCATCATCAACACGGTGCATCACGGGGATGTCTCGGTTGGCCTTCTCTTTGGGCTTGTTCTGCTGATCTCGGGTCTGGCATTCAAGATTTCGGCGGTTCCGTTCCACATGTGGACACCGGACGTTTACGAGGGCTCGCCCACTCCGGTGACAGCTTTCTTTGCAACCGCACCCAAAGTTGCGGCGATGGCCTTGTTCGCGCGCGTTCTGCATGACGCGTTCGGCGGTGCCATCGCGGACTGGCAGCAGGTGATCGTGCTGCTTTCGGTCCTGTCGATGTTGCTGGGGGCTGTGGCCGCCATCGGGCAGCGCGACATCAAACGGCTGATGGCCTATTCGTCAATCGCACATATGGGGTACGCGCTGATCGGCCTGGCCGCAGGCACCGAATTGGGTGTCAAGGCGATGCTGATGTACCTGGCGATCTATGTGACCATGAATATCGGCACCTTCGCCTTCATCCTGATGATGGAGCGCGACGGCAAGCCGGTGACGGACATCGACGCCCTGCGCCAGTATTCCAAGCGGGATCCGGGCAAGGCGCTGGCCGTGCTGATCCTGATGTTCAGCCTTGCGGGCGTGCCGCCAATGCTGGGGTTCTTCGCCAAGTTCGGCGTCTGGCAGGCCGGTGTGCAAGCTGACCTGATTGGGTTGGTCATCGTATCGGCAATCGCCTCGGTGATCGGTGCCTTCTACTATCTGCGGATCGTCTTCTACATGTATTTTGGCGACGAAAATGAAGATCCGATCGAAACCCGGTCGACCCCGGTATTGTGGGTTGCTCTGATGGGGTCGGCCGCATTGATGTTGATCGGTGTGGTCTACCAGTTCGGGATCGAGGGCGCAGCGGCAGCCGCGGCGACGACACTTGTCAACTGATCCGTTCAATAAAGCTTGGAAAGGGGCTCGGCCATCAGGCCGGGCCTTTTTGGCATGAGCACCTGGCCCCAAGGATACGGTCTGCATATCCTGCAGGAAGTTGACAGCACCCTGAACGAGGCTGCTCGGATCGCACCCACTGCTGCGGGTCCGGTCTGGATCATGGCGCATCATCAAACCGCTGCGCGTGGCAGGCGCGGCCGGGCGTGGTCCAACCCCCAGGGCAACCTGGCAGCGACCTTGTTGCTTCGGCCCGAGGGCAACCCAGAGCAGGCGGCCCTGCGCAGCTTTGTGGCGGCACTGGCGCTTTTTGATGCCTGTGTCTCGGTCACCGGTCGCGCGCAGGGGTTCGCACTGAAATGGCCGAATGACGTTCTGTTGAACGGCGGGAAACTGGCTGGCATCCTGCTGGAAAGCACGGGGCAGGGTCGGGGCGTATCCCATCTTGCGATCGGTATCGGGGTGAACCTCGCGGACGCGCCCGCTCCGGAGACAGTCGAGCAGGGGGCTCTGCGGCCAGTTTCGTTGCTGTCGGAAACCGGTGCTCAGGTGTCCGCCGAGGATTTTCTGACCGAACTCGCCGATGCCTACGCGAAGCTCGAAAACCAGTTTGTCACCTACGGGTTTGAACCGATCCGCAAAGCGTGGCTGGCTCGGGCGGCGAAGCTGGGCGAGGTGATCACCGCGCGCACAGGTGCTTCGGAAACCGTCGGGACCTTTGAAACGGTGGACGCGGGCGGTAACCTTGTCCTAAACACCGCCAAGGGCCGCGTCAGCATTCCGGCGGCAGACGTGTATTTCTGAAAGGGGCGCATATGCTTCTGGCCATTGACTGCGGCAACACGAACACCGTTTTCTCGATCTGGGATGGCGAGAAATTCCTGTGTACGCTGCGCACCTCGACCCACCATGCCCGCACGGCCGATGCCTATTTCACCTGGTACTCGACCCTCGTGAAACACTACGGGATCGAGGCTGACATCACCGACGTCATCATCGCCTCGACCGTGCCGCGGGTGGTGTTCAACCTGCGCGTCTTTGCCGACCGGTTCTTTGGATGCCGGCCGCTTGTGGTGGGCAAGCCCGATTGCGAGTTGCCGGTGGCGCCGCGCGTTGATGAAGGGACGATTCCCGGTCCTGACCGTCTGGCGAATGCGGCCGGTGCATTTGATCGGCACGGCGGGAATGTCGTGGTGGTGGATTTCGGAACTGCCACGAATTTCGATGTGGTCGCTGCTGATGGCGCCTATGTCGGGGGGGTAATCGCCCCCGGCGTGAACCTCAGTCTCGAGGCATTGCACCAGGGCGCTGCAGCTCTGCCGCATATCGACGTGACGCGACCCGAGAAAGTCATCGGCACAAACACTGTTGGATGTATCCAGTCAGGCGTGTATTGGGGGTATTCCGGCCTCATCGAGGGCTTGATCGACAGGATCAAGGCGGAATACGGAATGCCCATGAAGGTCATAGGGACTGGCGGTCTTGCACCGCTGTTCGATCAGGCCGATGTGGGCTTTGATGCAATTGAAGACGATCTGACGATGCACGGGCTTACCGTGATCCATCGCTACAACAAGGATACTGGCTCGGCATGAGCAGCGAAAGACTGATCTACTTGCCGCTCGGCGGCGCGGGCGAAATCGGTATGAACGCCTATGTCTACGGCTATGGCAAACCCGGTCAGGAACGACTAATCCTGGTCGATCTGGGCGTGACCTTTCCCGACATGGATACAACGCCGGGCGTCGATCTGATCTACGCCGACATTTCGTGGTTGAAGGAACGTGCGGATCGGCTTGAGGCGATCTTCGTCACCCATGCGCACGAGGATCACGTTGGCGCCGTGGCCCATTGCCATGAGGCCCTTGGCGCGCCGGTCTACGCGCGTGCCTTCACCGCAAATATCGCGCGCCGCAAAATGGAAGATGCCGGACATCCCCCCGAAGCTGTGCGCATCGTGTCCGCCTGGCCCGAGCAGATCAAGGCTGGTCCGTTTACGGTCGGGTTCCTGCCCGTTTCGCATTCGATCCCCGAGAGCGCGGCGCTGGTGATCGATACACCGGCCGGCCGTGTCGTGCATACCGGTGATTTCAAACTGGACACCAATCCGGTTGTGGGCGAACCGTTTGATCCCGATCTTTGGGCCGAAGTGGCCAAGCCCGGGGTCAAGGCGTTGGTTTGTGACAGCACCAACGTGTTTTCCTCGCATCCCGGCCGTTCGGAGTCGGAGGTCGGGCCGGCCATCACTCAATTGGTCGAAGACGCGACCGGTATGGTGGTTGCAACGACCTTTGCGTCGAATGTCGCGCGGGTCAAAACGCTGGCCGAGGCCGGGCAGCGGGCGGGTCGGTCGGTGGTTCTGTTGGGCCGGGCCATGCGCCGCATGATCGAGGCTGCGACCGAAACCGGTATCCTGTCTGATTTTCCCCGCGTGATCAGCGCTGAGGAAGCCTTGGATCTGCCCCGCCAGAACCTGATGCTGATCGTCACCGGCAGCCAGGGTGAGCGCCGCGCGGCCAGCGCGCAGCTGGCGCGTGGCAAGTACCGGGGGATCGAGCTGAAAGATGGCGACCTGTTCCTGTTCTCCTCGAAGACCATTCCGGGGAATGAACGCGGTGTGATCCGCATCATGAACCAACTGAGCGAAAAAGGCGTCGACGTGGTCGATGACAGCGCTGGCTTGTATCACGTTTCCGGCCACGCCAACCGCCCCGATCTCGAGCAGATGCATGCCTTGGTCGATCCTCAGATCGTCGTTCCAATGCACGGTGAACACAGGCATCTGCGGGAACACGCCAAGCTGGCCGAGGCCGGGGGGCGTGCCGGAGTTCTGGCGGTCAATGGAACGATGCTGGATCTGTCCGGGAACGCGCCCGAGGTCGTGGATTATGTCGAGACCGGCCGGACCTACCTGGACGGATCCGTCAAGATTGGCGCGCTGGACGGTGTGGTGCGGGACCGTATCCGCATGGCTCTGAACGGGCACGTGACCGTAACTGTCATCCTGGACGAAGACGACGAGCCACTGGGCGAGCCTTGGTGCGATACCATGGGCCTGCCGGAAACCGGCGTGTCGCGGGCCGGATTGATCGAGGTGCTGGAAGAGGACCTGAACCAGTTCCTGATGCGGGCTGATGTCAAAACGCTGCGGGACGATGACAAGCTGGAAGAAGCCATGCGTCGCATCGTTCGCCAAAGTTCGCAGATCGAAATCGGCAAAAAGCCCGAAGTCACAGTTGTGGTAAGCCGAATGAAATAAGGTGGCTCAGTCTGCTTCGGGCATCGGGTGGCCCTTGAGGCGCTGGAACAGGCTGGCTTCTTCGTTGTTCAGAAAGAACGGCACAGAGTCGGGGGGCGTTGTATCTGATACGCGCGCCTCGACTTCCGACAGAACAACCTCGGTGATGAACGGCAAGTCGAACTCCCGCGCCTGTTCCAACGGAATCCACTGTAGATGTGACAGCTCATCCGAAGCCTGGCTGAAGTCGTCCAGATCACCGTCGATGGCATCTGCGTCCAAAAGAAAAAACCGGGCGTCGAACCGTCGTGGGCGTCCGGGCGGGGTAACCGCGCGGAACACGAACTGCAGCGCTTCAGCCGACGGAATGTAGCCTCTTTCCGCGAAGCCGGTCCAGGCATGTGGAACCGGACCCGGCCAGGTATCCCGGGCACCGAGGATAAGGCCGGTCTCCTCCCACAACTCGCGAATTGCCGCCGCCGCCAGTGGCACATGCAACCCGGCAGGGGCCTGATCGCTCAGCCGTTGCCGGCAAATCTCGGGTACCGGAGTGGCCAGCGGAACTTGCGCGTCCTCGGCATCCACGGCACCCCCCGGAAACACGAACTTGTTCGGCATGAAGGCCGCCGCGGCACCACGTTGGCCCATCAGGATCGACGGGGTTCGAAAACGGTCGCGCAAAACTATGATCGTCGCGGCGTCGCGAATTGCGGATTTGTCCACGGTCATGAGAAGCTCAGCTGCATTGACGGGTCACTTGCTGTCGTCGAACCCGTGCATCTTCCGGGCCCATTGAAAGCCGACGACCGCTCCTTTGAGCCTGGGCAGAAGGAACAGCGACAGCGCAACGCACGCGATCGAAAAGCCGATTGCCATGGCCCACGGAGACGGGCGCAGGCCGACGTAAGTGACATGCAGCGCCGGAGCCAGAAGATGTCCGACCAGCAAAATGGTCAAGTAGGCCGGCCCGTCATCTGCCCTGTGGTGAAACAATTCCTGACCGCAGTTTGCGCAGGTATCATTCACCTTCAGGTAGCAATGCAACAGCTTGCCTTTGCCGCAGTTGGGGCATTTGCACCGGAACCCTTTCACGATGGCGGGCCACGTGGGGCGTTCCTCCTGAGGGAGGGTGTCGATGGTTTGATCTGTCATCTTGATACTCGCGCTCGGATTTCGGAGATATTGCGCTTGTTTCATCCCGCAGAAAAGGGGGGTGCGTCGCTTTGCACCGACCCTCTCAAAAATATTGACCGGAAATGCAGGTTTCAATGCCGGAAAAAAATTTGCGGACAGCGACGGAAACTTTGCCGGTCCGCGTTTGAATGAATGTAAGCAGCGGCACAGGGCCGCGACAACAAAGGAAACGAGCAATGAAGAGCGCAAAATTTATCTCGGCCATCATTCTGTCTGCAGTTGCCGTCACCGGGACGGCTGCGCTGGCCAAAGGACCCCGCGACCGTGAACCGGTCAGCTTTCAGGAGCTGGATGCGAACGGTGACGGCCAGGTGACCAAGGCCGAGATGGAGGCCCATCGCCTGCAGAAGTTCACCTCGGCCGATACCGACGGTGACGGAAAGATCAGCGTCGAAGAAATGCAGGCCGAGGCCCAGAAGAAGGCAAACGACCGCGTTTCCGACATGTTCGAGCGTCATGATGCCGACAAAGACAGCTTTCTGACTGCGGACGAGTTGCCGAAACCGCGCCGGGCTGACAAGATGTTTGACCGCCTTGATGCGGATGGAAACGGTTCGCTGTCCGAGCAGGAGTTCGCCAATGCACGGGATGGAATGGGTCGGCACCACAAGAAGGGTGGCCGCCCGGACCCAGACAACAACTGACGCAGGATGAAGGACGTGCCGTCCTCTGCGCATACTGTCCGCGGCGACACGGTCGCCGCGGATGCCTGCAGCGACGACGTGTTGCTGAAGCGGTTTGCCGAAGGCGACGCCCAGGCAGCACGCCTGTTGACCGATCGGTTGGGGCCGCGGTGCTATTCGGTTGCTCTGCGCATGTTGAACAACAGGGCAGAGGCCGAAGACGTAACCCAGGAAGCGATGCTTCGGCTGTGGAAAGTGGCGGCGGACTGGGTTCCGGGGCAGGCCAAGATCTCGACCTGGTTGTACCGCGTGGTCTTGAACCTGTGTGTCGATCTGCGGCGGAAGAAAACGGCAGGCACATTGGACGATGTGCCAGAGCCTGAGGACGACCAGCCCAGTGTCGTGGACCGAATGCAGCAAAACGCCCGCGTGGATGCGTTGCAAGCGGCCTTGGCACAATTGCCCGAACGGCAGCGCGAAGCTGTCATTCTCAGGCATATCGAGGAGTTGTCCAATCCGGAAATCGCGGGAATCATGAGGATTTCCGTAGAAGCGGTAGAAAGTCTTGTTGCCCGCGGAAAGCGGTCGTTGACGGCCATACTGTCAGGCCGTCAGGAAGAGTTGGGGTATGACCATGTCTGACCAAGATACAGAACTGGATCTCTTGTTTGCCGAGGCACGGCAGGCACATGTTGATCTGCCCGACGATTTGGCGGTTCGTATCCTGACGGATGCCGAGGCCATCCGGCTTGCGGCGACAAAAACAGCGAAACCCAAGTCACAAGGGTTTCTGGGCAATCTCGTTGCCGGTCTCGGGGGCTGGCAGGCGCTCAGTGGGCTTGCGGCGGCCAGCGTGGTTGGCGCATGGGTCGGCTTTGCCGCGCCGTCCTTTCTGCCGGACCCGGCAAATTACATAATGACCCAGGATGCATCCTACATGGTCGCCAATCTCGGTCTCGAGGCCGCGTTTCTGGAGGAAGCGGAATGAATGAAGACGTCAAACCCCCACGGCGCTGGGTGCCTGTGCTGCTGGTGGTATCCCTTGGTCTGAACCTGCTGGTCGCCGGGGTGATCATCGGGACTGCGCTGCGGTTTCATGGTGTGCGGGACGATGTTCCTCCCGGATTTGGACCTGCCCTGTACCGCGCTCTTCCTGATCCGGAACGCAAGGCGTTGAGAGGCGATCTGGCCGACAAGCATCGGCGCGGGGCCGAGAAAAGGTCTCGTGATTTCAAGGCGCTTGGCAAGGCGCTGCGGGCCATTCCGTTCGACCGCGATGAAGTCCAGAACCTGCTGGAAGAACAAGCCCGGGCGAATGACGAAATCCAGGCGGCTCTGCAAGAGCAGTGGCTGGCTCGGGTTTCGGCCATGTCCGACGAAGAACGAAAAGCTTATGCCGACCGCTTGGAAGACGTGTTGAAGCGGCGCCCGGATCCCAAGAAACGCAAGGACTGACCCGCTTAGGCCGCGTTCTGTTTCATCCACACCTGGTTCCGGCCTGCCTGTTTTGCCGCATAAAGCGCCTTGTCCGCGCATTTGATCAGGCTGTCGGCCGACAGTGAGCCGTCTGGAAGTGGGGAGAAGGGTGGCTCGCATACCTTCAGCCCGATGCTGACCGTCACCGCAAGCCGGGCAGGAATGTCCGGCAGGACGATCGGTACGCTGCTGACGCCGCTGCAGATATCGGCCGCCTTCCTGAGCGCCTTTTCGCGGGTCGCGTTTGGCAGTCCGAACAGGAATTCCTCTCCTCCGATGCGGGCGAGGAAGCCGTCAGGTCCGAAAGCGCGCTTCATCCGTTTTCCGGCCTCGACCAAAACCCTGTCACCGGCACTGTGGCCGTAACGGTCATTGATGGATTTGAAGTGGTCCAGGTCGGCCAGCATGATCGCAAAACCCCGCTGTTTGTGCACCGAACTGTGCAGCAATTGGTCCATCGCGGTCTGTGCGAAACGACGGTTGTTCAGGCCCGTCAGCGTGTCGATCCACGATTCCTCAAGCCCACGGCGCAACGAGTCGCGCATTTGCTCGTCATGCGCCTTGCGTGCAATCAACGCCTCGACCCGAAGCGATACTTCGTCAGGGCAGAACCCTCCGAGGCAAATCGCATCGGCGCCGCGATCCAGGGCCTCGGCGGCAAGAGTGGCGTTGTCATCGGGAATGATTCCGATCAGAGCGGTCCGCCGAGTGCCGGTGCGGGATTTGAGGTCGGCCAACATGTTCAGGCCGGATGGATCGCTGTTCAATTCGACAACAATCGCGTCAGGTATGGTGCCGGACAAGACTCCGCTGAGGTTGGGCAGGGTATGGCTGCACACCGAATGCTGCGTTCGTCCGTTCAGGGCCTTGTGCCACAGCGTGCGAGTACGTGCGGTGTGGGCCAAGACAGCGATCTGACCATGCCGCGCGGGCGTGATCATTGCTGCGGGGGCTTCGGCAAATCCCACGGATTGAGGGTTGCCACTGTTCTTCAGATCCTGAGTTTCCGCACGGGCGCGCAGCAGGCTTCGCACACGCGCCAGCAACAGCGTATCTTTGAACGGATAGGCCAGAACGTCATCCAGCCCCTCGGACAGGTTCCGCAGCCGGGCGGTCCGGTCGTTCTGAGGCGCAATCGCGACCACAGGGACATCCTGCAGGGCCGGAACGGAAAGCATCAGTCTTTTGACGTCGCCCGCGTCTCCGTCGGGTAGTGTCTGGGCCGTCAGCACCAGATCCGGCCGGGTCCGCCGCAGCAACGCCCCAAGACCAGCCAGCTTCTCGCCCTGCACGACATGATACCACGCCGCCGTCAGCTGCACCTTCAGCATGATGCGATTGGTCGAGACCCCGTCGAGGACAAGGATGGTTCCCTGCACGGACATTGTTTTCACCGTAGATTGCATGCCTTGCCAAAGTGTTTATGAGTCTGGTTAACAAACCCTTTCCAAATCTTCGAACCGGGGCCTGATCATGCCGATCTCTGCCGAATTCGCCGAAACTCTGGCCTTGAAAGCGCTTGGGTGGCTTGTTGGGAACGATGAATTGTTGCCTGTTTTCCTTGGTTCGACCGGCGCGTCGACGGATGACCTGAGGGACCGCGCCACAGAGCCCGAGTTTCTTGCTTCGGTGCTGGAATTTCTGATGCTTGACGATTCGTGGGTGTTGGCCTTTTGTGACGCAAACGCTGTCCCCTACGATCAACCGGCCCAGGCCCGAAGCATCCTGTCAGGCGGCGCGGATGTTCATTGGACCTGAACGGGTCCGCGCAGGAGCAAGAATGCATGTCGATTGATGCGCTGGTTTTTGACAAGGACGGAACCCTGTTTGATTTCGCCGCCACCTGGGGGGCGTTCGGCAAGGCGGTGTTGCTGCGTCTGAGCGAAGGCGACAATGCGCGTGCGTCCGTGCTTGGAAAAAGCATTGGCTTTGACTTCGCGACAGAGACCTATTCCGAGGACAGTATCGTGATCGCTGGCACCGTCGACGAGGTCGCCGACGCGTTGTGTCCCGACCTCGACGGCTGGTCCCGCGAGGATCTGATCCAGACTCTGAATGCGGCGTCTGCTCATGCGCCTCAGGTCGAGGCCGTTGCGCTTGAACCGTTTCTGCAATCCTTGAAAGACGCCGGCAAGAAGCTGGGTGTTGCGACCAATGACGGCGAGATGCCGGCGAAACGGCACCTGGCCTCGGTCGGAATCGAGGCCTATTTCGATTTCATCGCGGGGTATGACAGTGGCCACGGGTTCAAGCCTGGGCCCGGCCAGTTGTTGGCTTTTGCCCAACATGTTGGCGTCCCACCGGACCGGATCGCCATGGTCGGCGACAGTCTGCACGATCTGGAGGCCGGTCGCGCCGCCGGCATGACCACGATCGGTGTTCTGACCGGACTGGCCAGGGTTGAGGATCTTGCACCGATGGCAGATGTCGTTCTTCCCGATATCAGCCACATCCCCGGCTGGCTGAACCTTCGTTAAAGCGCCTTGCCTGAAAATCGGCGGTTCATGAGTTGAAACCGACCTTGGCTGTCGCAGACAGAGCGGCCAGAGGCCGGACTTCGGGTCTTGTTTGAGAGTAACAAACGCCGGAGGAACAGATGGCCGACACGAATACTCGCAAGCGCAGGGGTGGTGGACGCGCAGGCGCTGCAGCGCGCCGAGGTGCGGCAGTCATCGACCAGATGCCTTGGAATCCGCCGATCAACATCGACCGGCCAACCGAACCGTTGGGCCCGGAGGGCGTCGAAGCCATTCATGACGGTGCCATGCGTATTCTCGAGGAAATCGGCATCGAGTTCTACAACCAAGAAGCCTTGGAGATCCTGCGTGAAGCTGGATGTATCATCAATGGCGACAACGTGCGCATGGGCCGTGACTTCGTCATGGAAATGGTCGCCAAGGCGCCTTCGACCTTTACAATCACGCCGCGCAACCCGAACCACACGATCGAGATCGGCGGCAAGACGATGTTGTTCGGAAATGTCTCGTCACCGCCGAACTACTGGGACATGGAGATCGGCAAGAAGGTACCCGGCAACCGTGAAATGTGCCGGAACCTGTTGAAGCTGACGCAGTATTTCAACTGCATCCATTTTGCCGGGGGCTACCCGGTCGAGCCGGTTGACCTGCACGCCAGCGTCCGGCACCTGGATGTCCTATATGACAAGCTGACGCTGACGGACAAGGCGATGCATGCCTATTCGCTGGGCAAAGAGCGCGTCGAGGATGTCATGGAAATGGTGCGCATCGCAGGCGGTCTCAGCCACGAGGAATTCGAGGCGTCACCGCGCATGTACACCAACATCAACTCGACCTCGCCTCTGAAACACGACCACCCGATGATCGACGGGTGCCTGCGTCTGGCCCGGCGGGGGCAGGCGATCGTCGTCACGCCTTTCACGTTGGCGGGGGCGATGGCCCCGGTTACGATGTCTGGGGCAGTTGCGCAGTCGCTGGCCGAGGCGCTGTGTGCGATTGCCTTGTTCCAGTACGTCCGGCCCGGCATCCCCTGTGTCATCGGGACATTCACCTCGAATGTCGACATGAAGTCCGGTGCGCCCGCGTTTGGCACGCCTGAATACATCCGGTCGACCCAGATGACCGGCCAGATGGCGCGGTTCTATGGGCTGCCCTTGCGCTCGTCCGGTGTCTGCGCGGCCAATGTGCCGGACGGCCAGGCCGTCTGGGAGACGTCGAATTCACTCTGGGCGGCGGTGCAGTCGGGGACCAATATGGTTTATCACGCAGCCGGATGGCTGGAGGGCGGTCTGATCGCGAGTCCGGAGAAGTTCATCATGGACTGCGAGATATTGCAGCAAATTCAAAGGTATATGCAGCCTGAGATCTGCGCCACAGGCCCAGACGAAATCGCACTGGAAGCCATCCGCGCGGTCGGGAACGATGGGCACTTCTTTGGCATCCAACACACCCAGGATCGCTATACCACCGCGTTCTATCAACCCTTCCTGAGCGATTGGAAAAACTACGAGGGCTGGGAAGTCGCGGGTGGGATCTGGACAGCCGAACGGGCGCATCTGATGTTCAAGGAGATCATCAACAGTTTTGAGGCTCCGCCGATGGATGAAGCCATCCGAGAGGAACTGGCTGACTTCGTCGCACGGCGCAAAGCCGAAGGGGGCGCGCCGACCGATTTCTGATAGCGCCCCACCGGGCAGGCAGCTGGAACGGCAGGATGTCTCAGTCTGAGATTTTGGTTAATTTTCCCCATCTTGAACTTCCGCATTTGGCCTTTGTTAAGATCTTTGAGGTGGGATCGGGCATGAAACCTTTTTGAGGGCATTCATGCACGGATTGATCAACAAGGCAGTTCAATCGTTTGTATGCGCGACGTATGGGCGTGAGCGCTGGCTTCGGGCGACCGAGGCCGCTGAACTTGGGTTCGCCGAGTTCGAAGCGATGCTCGTATACGACCGGGAAAAGTCATATCGCCTGCTGGACGTGGTCTGCGATCAACTGAACCGTTCGCGGGACGAGTTCCTGGAGGATCTCGGAACCTATCTGGTCTCACACCCCAACATGGAAGGGTTGCGGCGCCTTCTGCGCTTTGGCGGCGTCACCTATGTCGAGTTTCTGCAGTCTTTGGATGATCTGGCCGATCGGGTCAAACTGGCGGTCTCTGACCTTGAATTGCCTGCCCTGGAACTGCTGGAGCGTTCGCCCACAGAATTCGAACTGCGCTGCCATCCCGGGCTGGATGGGTATGCCAATGTCATGATCGGGATCTTGCGAGCAATGGCGGACGACTATGGCGCGCTCGTGATTCTGACGCATGCCGGGCAGAGGGGCGGGGTGGACGTCATCTCGATGGTTCTGGTCGAAAGCGCCTTTGCCGAGGGTCGTCACTTTGATCTGGGGGCGCGGAACTGATGATGGATCTGGATCAACTGGGCAGGATGTTGGAGACGTTGTGCCCGATGTTCACCTTGGTGGATCGGGATGGGCGTATCCTTCAGGTCGGGCCGACACTGCAAAAACTGCGCCCCGACCAGCCGTTGGTTGGCAGCGAATTTCTGGAAATATTTGAACTGGTAAGGCCCAGAACCGTGACGACTATGCCGGCGTTGATGGCGACGGCAGGTACCAAGCTTCATCTCAAGCTTCACGATGAACCGCGCACAGCATTGAAGGGTTTGGTGGCACCGCTGCCTGACGATGCAGGCGCGGTTATCAACCTGTCCTTCGGGATCTCGATCCTGGACGCTGTACGGGATTATGCCCTGACAAGTGCGGATTTTTCGGGAACCGACCTCGCAATTGAATTGCTCTACCTGGTCGAGGCCAAGTCTGCGGCGATGGAGGCTTCGAGATCGTTGAACCTGCGGCTTCAGGGGGCAATGCTTGCGGCCGAGGAAGAGGCCTATACGGATACTCTGACCGGACTCAAGAACCGGCGCGCGATGGACCACATTCTCGAGCATTTGGTTTCAACGAAATCCACTTTTGCGTTGATGCATCTGGACCTGGATTTCTTCAAAGCCGTGAACGACGAATTGGGGCATGCCGCGGGCGACTATGTGCTGTCCCAGGCCGCCCGGATCATGCTGGAAGAAACCCGCAGCGACGACACGGTCGCCCGGATCGGCGGCGATGAATTTGTTCTGATATTCAAAAGCCTGTCGAGCAGGGCTCAGCTTGAACGGATCGCCAATCGCCTGATTGGCCGCCTTCAGAAACCGATGGTTTTCGAGGGCGAGACCTGCGCGATTTCGGCGAGCATAGGGACCGCACTTACGTCACAGTTTCTGTCCCCGAAACCGGCTGAGATTCTGCACGCGGCGGATTTGGCCCTTTACGAGGCCAAGCGAAACGGTCGGTCGTGCCATCGCTTCTATTCCGAAGAGGCGCGGGCACCGGAGTAGACCGGTGCGTCGGTAGGCTGGTTGCTTGACTACTCAGCGAAAGCCCCGTCCAATGTCCGCGCGATGTGCGACTGGATTTCATCCAACTCGCCGACCACAGGCAGCACCGGGCCACGAAATGCGGCCTTGCCCAGCTCGGCGGGAATATCATCCAACACGTGGCCCCCGGTGCAGGCAAAGAACGGCAGGCAGATCGCATGATCCCCGGTCATTTGGGCGGCGTCACTGATCGATGGGGGTTCTTCGACAAATCCACAGCGGATTGATTTCAGTGATATCAACCCGGCCAAACGGTCAGCGAATTCGTGGGTGACAGCTGCCGGGTTGCGGCTGCGTCCTGAGCCGTGTGCGGCAATCAGCAGATCCGTGGACGTGGTGCTCCAACCATGCTCGTCGATCAAAGGTTGCAGGGCGCGCGCCACCAGGTTGGGTAGCTGCGGGTCAACGCCCAGTGGGTCGAGTTGGCGTACTGCACGCCCTTCAAGGCGTTTGGGAAGCGCAGAAGTCACGAACCACCCTTTCGCCATGAACAATGGATAAATCGCGCTGCCGTCCGGAATCTCATCAAGGACCTTTTCCAACGCGCCCGGCGCGGCGAGGGTCGCCGACCTGACTGTGACTCTATCCGTCAGTTGATCGATCCGAGCGGCCAGTCTGGCCAGAGATGCCTCGGCCGGGTCTGGGTCGGACGGTTGGCCATGCGCTACGATGACGGCAGTCGCCATGCTGGGGCTTCCTTGTTCTGTTTCGGGATAGGTGTGGCGCCCTCCCGCAAAGTCAATTCGTCTTTACCCGAGTAACGTCAACCACATCCATACCGTAAGAATGGACACGCCTGTGCCGATCAATACCGAAGAGGCGGCAACTCGTTTGGCCCGGCCGTACATATTGGCGAAAATGTAGGCGTTGAAACCGGGCGCCATCGCCGCGTTCAGAACGCCCGAGCGGAAAAGATCTTGCGGCAGGGCGGTCGCTGTACCGAACAACCAAACCAGGCTTGGATGCAGAACAAGTGAAACGCAGCAAACATAGCCGATTGTCCGCAGGTCACCTTCGGGCTTGTATTTGACCAGAACTCCGCCCAGGGCGAATAGGGCACCGGGCAATGCTGCGCGGGTCACCAGGCTCAGGGCCTCGTCTGCCACAGCCGGAATACCGACACCCGTGAGATTGACGATGAAGCCCAGAGCAATACCCAGGATCAGCGCGTTCTTGAACATTGCCGAAAGCACCGACCGGGCCATGCGCATACCGCCATTGCCTCGGTTGCGGATGACCTCCATCACGGTAATACCGACGCAGTAGCAGAACGGCGAGTGGAACGCGATGATCGCATAGTTTCCGGTCAGGTTGTCGGGACCATAGGCGCGTTCGGTGATTGGCAGGCCCAGCAGGACCGAGTTCGAAAACAGGCAGCAGAACCCGATCGCGACGCAATCTTCCCATTCGCGCTTGAATATCAGGCGAGCGCCGAAAGCCCCCGCAAGGAAACACAGAGCTGCGGCGGTATAGAAACTGCCCAGAAGGCGCGGGTCAAAGCTGGCGCTCAGGTCCAGATGGGCGATGGCCAGAAACAGCAGGCAGGGGATTGCGAACCCCTGCGTGAACTTCATCAGCCCGTCGATATGCACTTCTTTGAAGTAACCCGTCAGCGTCGAGACATAGCCGGCCCCAATCACAAGAAAAACCGGAAGGATGACGTCGATCAGGCTTTGCAACATGTCACGACCTCAATCCAGGCAGTTCGGTCAGAGCTGGGGGAAGCGCGTGCAATCCGATGTCCTACAATGGTTGCCGGATCACCAAGCCGTCATAGGCAGGCTCGACATAGTCCGGGGTCTCGGCATCGACGGCTGCATAGTCCAGATCGATGTGCATATTGGTCAGAACCGCCCGAGCCGGCTTTAGCTGTTCGATCCAGCCAAGGGTCTTTTCCAGGTGGGCATGGGTCGGATGCGGGTTCCGGCGCAGCGCGTCAATCACGAGGCAGTCCAATCCCTGAAGCTCGGGCCAGGCATCATCGTAGATTTCCGCAACATCAGGCAGATAGGCCAGGTTGTTCATACGAAAACCAAGCGCATCGATCGATCCGTGGTTCACCTTGAACGGGCGAAACGGGATTGATCCTCCCGGACCGTCTATCTCGAACGGACCGTCAATTGTCTTCAGGTCGAGGATCGGTGGATAGGGTGAGCCTTCGGGTTGAATGAACGCGTAGCCGAACCGCCCCAGCAATGCGTTTTGCGTGTCGCCATCCGCCCAAACGGGCACCCGCGCGCGCATGTTGAAAACGATCATGCGCAGGTCGTCGATGCCGTGGACATGATCGGCATGCGAGTGTGTGTAGACAACGGCGTCGAGGCGTCCGGTTCTGGTGTCCAGCAGTTGGCTGCGCATGTCCGGGGTCGTGTCGATCAGAACCGAGGTCGTGCCGTCCGGCCCGTCCCGTTCAACCAGCATCGAGCACCGGCGGCGGATATTGCGCGGATTTTGCGGGTCACAATCTCCCCAATGCCCACCCAACCGGGGGACACCGCCAGAGGAGCCACAGCCCAGGATCGTGAACCGCAGCATGCTCATGCGGCAACCGGGTAGGCGGCCGCCTTCGCAAACAGTCGATCAAAATTCGCTTGGGTCTGCGCGGCGAAATCCGGGTAGTCCATGCCAAACAGTTCGGCGCCGACCCGGGCGGTGAAAGCGGTATAGCCGGGCTCGTTCCGCTTGCCCCGGTGCGGCGGCGGGGCTAGGTATGGTGCGTCGGTCTCTATCAGAATTCGATCGACAGGCGCTGCCGCAAAGATATCCCTCAGCTCTTGGCTTTTTGGAAAGGCCGCGATGCCGGACATGGAGAGGTAGAACCCCAAATCCAACGCTGCCCGTGCCAGTTCGGCCGAAGACGAGAAGCAATGCATCACACAGGAGTAAGGTGCGTTCCGAAACTCGTCCTGCAGGATCGCCGCCATGTCCTCGTCGGCTGCACGGGCGTGAATGATCAGCGGCAGGCCTGTACTTTGGGCGGCCTGAATGTGAACCCTCAACGAGCGTTTTTGTATTTCGGCGCTGTCGGCGGTGTAGTGATAGTCCAGCCCGGTTTCGCCGATGCCGACAAATTTCGGATGTCGGGACAATGCGACGAGTTCGTCGACGCTCGCCAGTGGCTCTTCGGACGCGCTCATGGGATGGGTGCCCGCAGCGTAGAAAACCGGGGCATGTGTTTCGGCGATCGCGCGCACGGTCGGCTCATTGCGCAGACGTGTGCAGATCGTCACCATGCGTGTCACGCCCGCTTCGACCGCACGAGCGATGATTGCGTCCAACTGGCCCTCGAAATCCGGGAAATCCAGATGGCAATGGCTGTCAGTGATTGCGGGAGGTTGGGGCGTGTCGCTCATCTGCTCGGACCGGCGGTTTCCTGAATCTTGAACACCGTATCTAGGACGACGGCGACAGGGTCAAGGTTCACCGCCTTCCCGTGCCGCGCACGGGCCGTGATGATGGATGCGGCCTCGGCCCAGCCCAAGGCTTGTGGGCGCGAGGATGACAGGCGCAATAGCACTTCGGCTTCGTTTGGCGCAGCTTCGGGCTGCGGAGGCGCGCCGGTCGCACCTGTCAGAGCAAGGCGAGACAGAGCGATGTCAATCAGATTCAAAAGCAGGTCATAGCGCTCGGCTGCTCCGCGCTGCGCGGCCGCTTCGGCCAAAGCCAGCGCGCGCTGGCGGTCGAGGCGGGGCAGGGTGCCCAGTATCTGGATCAGCTCGGCATAGATCTCCATTCCGCCCAGATTGATCAGCCGTACCGCGTCGCCTACGGAACCGGCGGCCAAAGCCGCGAGGTGATCGGATTGCGGAGGCAACTCGGCCCCGGTCTGTGCCAGCGCCGATTTCATGTCCTCCGGCGACAGCGGTGACAGGCGCAGGGTACGGCACCGCGAGCGGATCGTCGGCAACAGCCGTGACGGCTGATGCGAAACCAGCAGCAGTGTCGTGCGGGCCGGGGGCTCTTCGAGCATTTTCAACAACGCGTTTGCGGCGCTGACATTCATTTCGTCCGCCGCATCCACGATAACCACGCGGCGCCCTCCGTCCGCTGAACTGAGGCCGAAGAAGCGCCCCAATTTTCGGATGTCATCGACAACGATCTCGTTGCGCAGGCGGCCCTGATCATTCAGGGATCTGTTGATCGCGGCCAGACCGGGTTCGGCCCCGGCCAGCATCCTTGCTGCAACCGGGTGGTCCGGCGCGATGTCGAGTGTCGTCGGATCCTCGGGCGCACCGAACAGCCCGTCATCCTGTTGCGGCGGCGTGGCCAGCAGAAACCGCGCGATGCGCCATGCCAGGGTCGCTTTGCCCACGCCACGAGGGCCGGTCAGAAGCCAGGCGTGATGCAGCCGGTCAGACGCAAAGGCCGTCAGGAAAGCTTGCTCGGCCGCATCCTGTCCAAACAGCCTGCGTGTCTCGCGCGGGTGAAGCGCGCCGGGCGCCTGGTCCGGTGTGGGTGTGTCGTCGCTCATTCGTGAATTACCGCAGAACCTTCAGGACGGTTTCTCTCACATCCACGGCCACGCTGTCCACGTCGCGATTGCCATCGATTACACGGAACCGGTCCTTGAACTCGTCCGCCAGCGCAAGGAAACCCGAGCGCATACGTTTCTGAAGGGCCGGGCCAAAATCCTCGAACCGCTCTTCGGTGCCTTGCCGGCCTTTGGCGCGGGATAGCCCGATTTCCGGATCCATATCGATCAGCAAGGTCAGATCTGGCTCGCGGCCGATCATCAGGCCGTGGAGTTGGTCCACCAACGCGCGCAGATCTCCGCGCGACAGGCCCTGATACATTCGGGTGCTGTCGGCGAACCTATCGCAAATCACGATCTTACCCGCATTCAAGGCCGGTTCGATCGTGCGCTCCAAATGATCGCGTCGTGCGGCCGTGAACAGAAGAATTTCGGTTTCCGCCGACCACCTGTCGGGGTCGCCTTCGAGGACCAACCGGCGAATTTCCTCGGCCCCGGGCGAACCGCCCGGCTCACGCGTCAGAACAACGTCATGCCCGGCCGCCGCGAGGCTTTCTGCCAGCCTGCGGGCCTGCGTGGACTTGCCCGAACCGTCGATCCCCTCGAATGTCAGGAACAGACCGCGCGGGCTCACATCGACTCCAGCGGGGTGTTGATCATGTCTTTCAGGACGATGCCGCCCACGGTCATCAGCCGCACCAGGAACCCGCCCATCGCCACATCCTCGGCTGCGACCAGGGGCCGCCGGATTTCGGGCAAACCTTCGGGCTGGATCACAAGTTCGGCCAGTTGTTGGCCCTTGGCGATCGGAGCGTTGATCGGGCCTTGATACACAACTTCGGCCTGGACGTTCTGATCGCCCAGAACGGGGAACAGAAGGGTGAGGTCACCGTCGGGCACAAGCCCAACCGTCTTTTGCGCGCCCATCCACACTTTGGCCTGTGCTATCGGCGTCTCGGCGTTGGCAACTGTCCTCTCGATAAAATTTCGAAACGACCAGTTAACCACGGCCTCAGCCTCCTCTGCCCGGCGAGAGATGCTGTCGAGCCCGGAAAGAACGAAGACCACCCGGCGATCGCCTTGCTTGGCCGATCCGACAAGGCCATAGCCCGCCTCTTGCGTGTGGCCGGTCTTCAGGCCATCGGCACCGATATCCAGTTTCAGCAACGGGTTGCGGTTGTTCACGTTCGACGGGGCACGGCCGTCGAATTCGAAGGTTTCCTCGGCAAACAGCGGATAGTATTCGGGAAAATCGGTGATCAGCCTGTCGGCCAGCACGGCCAGATCATGCACCGACATCATGTGACCTGCAGCAGGCCAGCCGTTCGAGTTGGTGAAGTTCGAGTGGTTCATGCCCATCTGCCTGGCGCGTTGGGTCATGTAGCGCGCAAAGCCGGCCTCGGTGCCGTCCGGGCTGAGCGCTTCGGCGATCACAACACAGGCGTCATTGCCGGACAGGACGATGATGCCGCGCAGCAGGTCCTCGACCCGGACCCGGTCCTGCGTGTTCAGGAACATGGTCGAGCCGCCATAGCTCATGGCGTGTTCCGAGACCGGAAGCGTTTCATCCAGCGTCAGTCGACCGTCGCGCAGGGCTTCGAATGCCACGTAGAGCGTCATCAGCTTGGACATCGATGCCGGTGGAAGCGGTTCATCGGCATTCTTCGACAACAGCACAGTGCCTGTCGTCTGGTCGATCACATAAGCCGCGCGCGCGGACGTGTCGAAGGCGTGAACCGGCAGGGCAAGCAGGGCAAGGCCCGCGGCCAGAACAGCCGATTTGAGTGAGGTCAGCATTGGACCCTCCTGTTCAGTTCTTCACGATAAAGGCATCGGTAAAGCCCAGGTCTTTCATATCTCCGAGGATCGCTTTGCGTTCGGCGCGCGTTGTGGCAGGGCCGACCAGTACACGCCAGACCGACTTGCCTGCCGACTCCAGTTCCAGAACTTCGGCCGCCAATCCGTTCGTGCGGACCTTTTCGGCGGCGGCTTTCGCGTTCGCTTCAACTCCGAACGTTCCGATCTGAACATAGGGTTTGGTCAGGTTCGACGATGCGGCTGTGGCACTGGCCGCCGCAGCCGGCGTCGGCTCGGATGCGTCTATGGCGGCCGCAGCACCTGCGATCGGGTCCAGCGGCGTCTCGGTAATTTCATTGGGATCTTTCTTCTGCCACCACTTGCGTTTTTTCTGGGCGGGTGGAGGTGCGACGACCGGATCCGTCAATGCAGCGGTCGCGGACGCATCTGCCGCTTCCTCAATCGCGGGCGCAGTTTCTTCGGCGGCGGCGCTTGCGGCCGCTCCGGCCGCGGCAGCACCGGCGACCACGGCACCGGTGTTTTCAGGTGTCTTTTTCTGCCACCATTTCCGCTTGGCCGGCTTTTCTTCGACCTTTTCGTCGGGCCCGGCCGTTGTGATTTCTTCGGCTGCGGTTGCTTCGGCGGCGTCTGCAGTTTCTTCGGTCGGGGCTGCTTCGGGTTCCGGTGCAGGCTCCGGCTCGATCGTTTCGCGACGGAGTGCAACCACCTGCAGACGGGCAGGAGCGCCGGCAAGCATTCCCAGTTTTTCAGCCGCTGCCGAGGACACCTGAAGGGCTGGCCCGGGCAGGTTTCGTTCCCGGCGGAACAAGGCGCCCGTCACGGTCTTGTTGTTGCTTGTGTTCTTGATGGCGACCCGCTCGGGCTGAGATGCGCTGGGGTGCGCCACCCAGATGCCACCCAACGAGGGACGCCCATCCCATAGCCCGGCCTCGGTCACTTCGAAGACGTCCGGCGCTTCAATATCGCGCTGAGAGCCGCTGGCGACTTCGGGGAACAGTTCCGTGGTGTTGCTTTGGGTCTGCCCATCGTCACTGGCTGCCTTAGAGGAAGACTTGCCTGTGTTCAAAGCTTCGTCGCATCCCGTCAGCGCAGTCAATGCAACAACCAGCACCGCCAACGGCCGCGGTCCAAAGCGTGTCTCTGTCGCTCGCTTCATATTGTGTTATCCCTTGCCTGTAGGGCCTTTGCGTGGCTGGCCCCAACCGCGGTTCGACCGGTTCTTTTGCCGGCCTCCTGCAGTCCTTGCGCAAATCATAACCTGCGGGTTGTTTCAAGGAAAGACCGCGGGTCCGGCTTCGGCAAGAAATCCCTCTTTTGGACTTGCCACCAACCGATGTTCGTCCTAGACCGCTGCCTGCGCCGGGGAGGTGGCAGAGTGGTCGAATGCGGCGGTCTTGAAAACCGTTGGGCGTGAGAGCGTCCCCAGGGTTCGAATCCCTGTCTCCCCGCCACCCATTCCCGTCTCACTCTATTGATACTTTCTGCCCCGGATTTCTGCCGCGACATCAGCGGTTTACCATACCCGTTTTCTATCAGAGACGATCTAGCAAGCACAACTAGGCCACGGTTCTAACGCCAGTCTCAGTTCCGTATTTTCGCGGGGTCGCTTTGGGCGGATTTTCCCTGATAACAGGGAGTTTACAGCGAATTTCGGCATTTTTGGCGGAATTTCCTGATTTTGTCTTTGTGATAATGGCGTGATATCAATGATTTACGCCCCAAATTCCCTAAACTGTGGAACAGGGAAATTTTTTCACGGTAACAGGGAAGTTCTGCGCCGGAACAGGGACGTCACACCGGGTATCAGGGAAGCCGGAATTTTGGAGAGTTTCAGAAGCCGAAGATGCGCTCCTGCTCCGCCCAATCCAGCGGGTGGGTGACGCTGACCAGGCGCTTGAGGGTAAGCTCCGGCGGCTGGCTGCCGTCGAGAATCGCGGCCTGGATCTTCGGCGACATGAAGGCGAGTTGGGCGCGGGTGCGGATGAAGGAGGCGGGCACCTGTTCCTCGCGCGCAATGTTGACCAGCTGGACGCCACTTTTCAGATTGCGGACCCAGCCATGGGCGCGGACCAGCATGGAGCGGAGATGCGGATCCGGGTGAGGCTGCACATCGCCGGCGATGATCTTGGCTTCGACGCCGCGGCGTCGCAGGTCGAAAGGCGCTTCGATTCTGAGCAGGTCCGGGTTCAGATCGTCTGGCGAATGGCCAAGCGCGCTTGCCAGGGCCTTGCCGTCCAGGTCGAGGCAGATCCGCCCGCGCTTGAGCGTGCCAGAGGCAAGCAGGCCGGCGCAAATCGTTCCGCCGGTGTCGCGGAGCCGGGTGGCCAGTTCTGCGACCGCGGACTTGATTACAGATGCGGACCCGGCCTCGGGCCGCGCGAGGATCCGGTGCGATGCGGATGCCTCCTGCAGATGTGTGATCACGATGTTGCTAACCGCCGTCTCCAATGCTGGTCCTGACAATCGCCAACCGGTGGGATCCGTGCCCCCGGAGATCAGCCTGTTGGAGACGTAGTAGCGTAGCCGTCGGCCCTTGCGGGTGGTGTGGGTCGGGGTGAGCCAATCGCCGGTGTCATCTCGCAGCTTGCCGGTCAGCCAGGCGCCGGGGGCCGTCCCTCTGGATGGAGTATCGGGTGAGGGTTGCGCGCGGGACCGTTGTGAGGCTTGCCGCATCCTCTCCTGCACCCGTTCCCACAGGTCCTCGTCGACGATCGCCGGGTGCTGGCCGGGCCAGAGCTTGTCCTTGTGGCGGATCTGGCCGCGATAGACCGGGTTGCGCAGCAGGTAGTAGATCTGGCCGCGCGACAGCAGGCGATTGCCCCTAACGGTGCCATCAGCTCGGACAACCCGTTTCGAGCACAACCCCTCGGCAGCGGCCCGCTCCGCCACCCGGCGCAGGCAGCGCAGTTCCGCGTAGAGATCAAAGAGGCGCCGGACGGTGCTGGCCTCTTCCTGGTTCACCACCAGCGTGCGGGCTTTGGGATCAGGGTGGCGGTCGAAACCCAAGGGCAGGTTGCCGCCCATCCAGAGGCCTTTCTTCTTGGAGGCGGCGATCTTGTCGCGGATGCGCTCGGCCGTCACCTCGCGTTCGAACTGGGCAAAGGACAGCAGCACGTTCAGGGTCAGTCGACCCATGGATGACGAGGTGTTGAAGGACTGCGTCACCGAGACGAAGGAGCAGTTGGCCTGTTCGAGCCGCTCGACGAGCTTGGCGAAGTCGGTGAGTGAGCGGGTCAACCGGTCGATCTTGTAGACCACCACCATGTCGATGCGCCCGGCATCGATCTCTTCCAGAAGCCGCTGCAGGGCAGGGCGTTCGAGCGTGCCGCCGGAGAGGCCGCCGTCGTCGTATCGCTGTGGCAGCAGTGACCAGCCCTCGTGACGCTGGCTAGCGACATAGGCGGCGCAGGCCTCGTGTTGCGCATCCAGCGAGTTGAAGTCCTGGTCCAGCCCGTCCTCGGAGGACTTGCGGGTGTAGATGGCGCAGCGGACTTTGCGACGCGGGCTCATCTGGCGCCCTTTCCAGTGAGACCGAAAAAACGGGGGCCGGACCAGTGCGCCCCGGTGATCTCGCGGGCGATGGCCGAAAGCGAGCGGTAGGCGCGACCGTTCCAGGCAAAACCGTCCTCGGTGACATCGACCACATGGGTCACCCCGTTCCATTCGCGCAGCAGGCGTCCCCCGGGTTTGAGGGCAGGGGGCGTCGGCCGTGGCTTTTGGTCCGCCCCCTTGTCCAGCGCAGCCGTCACCTTCCGGGAGAGCCCGCCATGACGGCGGGCCTGCAGTTCGAAGGCGAGGAAGCGGCGCAGGAAGGGCTGGCTCAGCATTGCCGGGGCAGGGCGGTCGAACAGCTGCTGCCAGAGCAACAACAAGCCCTTCCGATCCATCGCTTCCAGCTCGGCGATTTCCGCTGGGAAGGTCATGCCTGCGCCTCCGCCTCGGCAACGAGGTGGTAGGTGGCCGGCGCGCCCGGTTTATCCGATGCTCTGCGTTCGATCGTTGCGCCTTTCTTGCGCAACATGCTGAGGGCGGCCCGGTCCGAGTGTTGCTGCCAGCCGGTGGCCTTGCAGATGTCCGCGAGGCTGGCACCTGCGGGGTGGCGAAGCAGGGTTTGTACCCTATCGGTCTTGGTGTGGTTGGTTTTGGGCATGTCTGGTCTCCTCGTGTTCAGAGGGGCGGGATGCCGTGCCCCGGTACCGAGGTGAGCCCGAACATGTCGGGCGTGGGACCAGTGATGCGTGGTTCGCACCGGTAGTCCAGCCTGAATCCGCTGGCGCTAACGAAGAATCGTAGGTGTCGTAACGCACTGGAAAAAAACAAAAACTTGATTCTTTCTGGTTGGGTGGTTATATTCGGTGTGCCTCACGCAGGACCTTCAAATCCTGCCAGAAGCACTCACCGGGCCCGAGCGCCCAAAGGGAGCATCGAAAGAGGCAATGAACCGGATCGCTGGATCCGGGGAGTTGCTGTTCGTGCTCTCTCCGAATTCCCCGAAGCGGTCCATTCGATCCCCGGCTGTTGCGACAGCCTAGATGAATGGAGGCGCGCATGCGTACCCAATCCCAACCCCGCGATGCCGCAGCATCGACCGCCCCTGTCTGGATGGCCGAAAAGGTTGTGCAGACGCCGATTGCAGACCTCAAGCCTTACGCCAAGAACAATCGCGTTCACACGGTAAAGAGCATCGACAAGCTGAAAGCCTCGGTACGACAGTTCGGCTTCGTCACCCCGATCCTGGTCGACGGCGACGGCGTGATCATTGCCGGTCATGGCCGGTTCGAGGCAGCGAAGGCGCTTGGCCTCACCACGGTACCGACCGTGGTGGCCGGTCACCTGAGCCCGGCCGAGGTGCGCGCCCTGCGCATCGCCGACAATAGGCTCGCGGAACTGTCCGACTGGAACCAGGCGGCGCTGCAGATCGAGTTTGCCGAGCTGATGGACCTGAGCCTGGATGGCGAGCTGGAGTTCGGTCTCGACATCACCGGCTTCGAGGTGGCGGAGATCGACCTCCTCATCAGCGGTGCCGGTGACACGGATGCGCGTCAGCCGGAAACCGTTGAAGAGCCGAACCCGGCACAAGTCGCCATCACCCGGCCCGGCGACATCTGGCTGCTCGGGGATCACCGCATCCTCTGCGGCAATGCATTGGAAGCGGACGGCTATGCCTCTGTGCTGGATGGTGATGTGCCGCGCATGGTCTTCACCGACCCGCCCTACAATGTGCCGGTGCAGGGGCATGTGCGCTTGGGCAAGGATGGCAGCCACCGCGAGTTCGCCATGGCCTCGGGCGAGATGACCGACACGGAGTTCCGCAGCTTTCTCCAGACGTTCCTGACCCATGTCGTGGCCAATCTGCCTGCAGGCGGCATCGCCATGGTCTGCATGGACTGGCGCCACATCGAGGACCTGATCGCAATGGGTAAGGCCGGCGGTCTCGACCTCATCAATCTCTGCGTCTGGAACAAGACCAATGGCGGCATGGGCAGCCTCTACCGCTCCAAGCACGAGATGGTTTGCATCTTCAAGAAGCCGGGTGCGCGGCACATCAACAACGTGGAGCTGGGCAAGCATGGCCGCAACCGCACCAATGTCTGGGACTATGCCGGGGTCAACAGCTTCGGCAAGGGGCGCGAGGCCGATTTGGCCGATCACCCCACGGTCAAGCCGACGGCGCTGGTGGCGGACGCGATCATGGATGTGAGCCATCGTGGCGACGTAGTGCTCGATGCCTTCGGCGGCTCCGGCGCCACGCTGCTGGCGGCCGAGAAGACCGGGCGCCGGGCGCGGCTGATCGAGTTGGACCCGGCTTACGTCGATGTCGCCATCCGTCGCTGGCAGGAGATGACGGGTGAACAGGTCGTGCATGCGGTCACCGGCGAGACCTTTGACGGCCGGGCTGCTCAGGCAAATGCCGTCGCGAAAAAGGAGGTCCGCCATGTCTGATGACGAAAAGGACTACGAGGTGGGATATGGCAAGCCGCCGAAACAAACGCGGTTCAAGAAAGGCCAGTCGGGCAATCCGAAAGGGCGGCCGAAAGGTGCCAGGGGGTTGAGTGCCAGCCTCAAGCGGGAGCTTGAGTCGAAAATCACGGTCCGCGAGGGCAACCGCGAGATCCGGATCACCAAGGCGGAAGCCATGGCCAAGCGGCTGGCGGCCAGTGCCTTGAAGGGAGATTCGAAGGCGCTGTTGGCCCTTCTGAAGCTTGATGCGGACCTGTTTGGCGACAGCGAGGCTCACGATACTGAGGCTGGTCTCTCGGGCAGGCCCGAGCCGGTAGACTATGACATCCTACGGGATTTCTTCTCCTCCCCGCAAGCGGGTCAAGAGGATGTCGAGGACCAGGAGGATGATTATGACGGTACCTGAACCGCGCACGGTTCGGCAGGCCGCCATCAATCTCTGCCGGGACAACTTCTTCCCGTTCGTGTGGAGGGTGTTCGACACCCTCCATCACGGGCCCAATGGTACGTTTGAGCCGGCTTGGCATGTGCGCGCGATGTGCCATGCTCTGGACGAAGTGCGCAGTGGCGAGAACAAGCGGCTGGTGATCAACATTCCGCCCCGCTGCCTGAAATCCGTAACCGTGGCAGTTTCCTACGTGGCCTTTCTGCTGGGACACCATCCGGGCGCCAAGATCATCGTGGCCAGCTATGGCCTTGATCTCGCCCGCAAGCATTCCGAGGATTGCCGGCGGGTCATGTCGTCGCGCTGGTACCGCGAGATGTTCCCCGGGACTCGGCTGGCGAAAAAGGGCAATACCGTGGAAGAAATCCGCACCACCGCGGGCGGCCGTCGCAAGGCGGTGTCCATCGGCAGTTCGGTGACCGGCCATGACGCCGACTACATCATCATCGACGACCTGATGAAGGCCGGGGACGCCAATTCCGAGGCGGAACTGATCCGGGCGCAGGAGTTCATCGAAGGCACGTTGCTGTCTCGCTTCGACAATCCAGCGGAGGGCAGGGTGGTGATGATCGCCCAGCGGCTGCACGAGATGGACCCACCGGGCTACCTCCTTGACAAGGGCACCTACCGGCACCTGAACCTGCCGGCCATCGCGGAGGAGAACGAGGTCATACCGATCGGGCGCGGGCAAGTGCATCGGCGCAGGCCGGGGGACCTGCTGTTCCCGGCGAAGCTCGACCGGGAGACGCTCGATCGCATGCGCCGTGAAATGGGCACGGCGATCTTCAACTGCCAGTACCAGCAGAACCCGATCGCACCAGACGGATCTCCGCTGCGCTGGGAGTGGTTTGGCACCTTTGACGAGGTCCTGCCGCGGCACCACTATCACCTGGTCGTCCAGAGTTGGGATACCGGCACCTCGTCAGATCCGCGGTCGGACTATTCCGTCGGCACGACCTGGGGGTTCCTGCCGCCCCACTGGCATCTGCTCGATCTCTGGCGCGGGCAACTGGACTACCTCGAACTGAAATCGAAGGTGCTGACCTTGGTTGGGCAATGGGATCCCGAGACGGTTCTGATCGAGGATGCCGCGACCGGTCGGCCGTTGTTCCAGGAGTTATTCCAGGATGACAAGCGCTTCAACCGGGTGACCCCCGACAAGGACAAGGAGATCCGCTTCAACGCGGCCTGTGCCCCGGTGGAGGCGGGCAAGGTGTGTCTGCCGGCCGACTCCCCTTGGCTGGCAACCTTCAAGCGCGAGCTTCAGTCCTTCCCACGCGGACGGAACGATGACCAGGTCGACAGCTTCAGCCAGTTCCTGAACTGGTCAAAGGGCAACGGCTTCTATCGCGCCCTCGGTCGGGAACACCCGATCAACGTCGCGCGGCGTGAACAGAACCAAACGCGCGTGAGGCGGCGGTAACGCCGCCGTCCCGACAATTCGAATCCCTTCCGTTCCGCCACTTGCCCCCGAGAAAGCGTTCTCCCCATCCGGTTGCGGCCGGATTTTTCCGTTGTTTTAGAGGGTTATGCGGATGGGGCTGTTCACTTTGCCCGGCGTGAGGCGGCCGAGATCGGTCTCTCAGGGCCGATATTCTCTGAACCAATTGACTGCGCCGATTTGGTGAATTTTTTGCAAAGCACTGAAATCAAGCCATTATTTGGTAACGCAACCTAAACACTTCGATGTCGGATGCATTTGGCGAGATGGAACGGAACCCGAACCTTCGCATGCTATCATGCTTTGCTCCCGCCTGAGGACTCTCCGGCCTCAAGAAAAAGGCGTTTGATATCATCGACAGTGAAGGGCGGGTTTCTTCGATGGGCGACGGAATGGCAATTTGGACAGAGCGGAACGAGGTCCTCTTTCGGATTGATCACGTAATCTCTACCCAACTGGCTGACCGGCACGACGTGATGAACCTCGATGTACCCATCCACTTGAGGGCCGTATGTTCTTCCGAAATATATGCCGCACGCCAGGCACGCATTACCGCGTATCGCAAGCGCAGCAGCTCGGTTGCGCCTACGCCACGGCAGCGGGATGGCTTCCGTCCGTCAGGAGGTCTGCGATATCTCGTCATCGCGAACCCGGAAGAAGATCGCGTAAAGCGTGGGTACGACGATCAACGTCAGGATGGTTGCAAAGCTCAGGCCACAAATGATGACGACTGCCAGAGACTCGAAAAACGGATCCCAGAGCAGAGGCATGACGCCCAGAACCGTCGTCAGTACGCCAAGAGACACCGGGCGCACACGCGAAACGGCGGAATCCACGACTGCCTGAAGTCTGGGTTTGCCGTCTCCTATCTGGGTGTCGGTCTCGTCGATCAGAACGATGGCATTCTTAATCAACATACCCGTCAACGACAGCACGCCCAATATGGCCATGAACTCCAGCGGCGTCCTTGTAAGCGCCAGCCCCCAGACCACCCCGATCAGGGCCAGCGGTACGGTCAGCCAGATGATCAGGGGTTGGCGGAAGGCGTTGAACAGTATGACCACGACGATGATCATGGCGCCAAACCCCAACGGCATCGTCGATGCCAACCCATCGTTGGCGTCCTGCGAGTCACCGTACTCGCCGCGCCACTCAAGGGAATATCCGCTTGGCATCTCGATGTCCTCGACCAGAGGCCGGACCTTGGCGAAAAGATCGCCCGACAGTTCGTCAGGGGCGTTGTCCGCCTGGGCGGTGATAGAGAGCCGCCGGTCGATGCGGCGCAGATTTCCGGATTCGAAGACCAACTCGAAACGGGTCACGACCTGAGAGATCGGGATGTAGCCACCGGCTACCTGGCTGAAGACCTGGATGTTGCGCAAATCGCCGATATCATCGCGGGCGTCTTCAAACGGGCGCATGACAATGGCCAGCAGGTCATCGCCTTCCCTGTAGATGCCGATATCGGCCCCGTTCAGATGCGCATAGATCGCCCGGGAAATCTCGCCCTGGGTCAGCCCAAGGCGTCGGGCGTTTTCCGTGTTGATGATCGGGCGGATGACCTGCACCTGTTCGCGCCAGTCGTCCTTGATCGCGATGCCGCCCTGCTCGGAGAAGACCTTTTTGGCTTCTTCAGCGAGCGACCGCAGCACGACCGGATCGGTTCCGGTGAACCGGGCTTCGATCTTTGAACCTCCGCCGGGTCCAAGCACGAACTTCCAGACCTTCGAGTAGGCCTCGGGATAGGTATGATCGATCCACGCCTGTATCTGGGGCTGGAGGTCGTCGATCTGCCGGTAGTCTTCGACGTCGACCAGAATCTGGCCGTATGCCGTATTCGCATCCTCGCTGGTGTAGACCAGCATGAACCGTAGATGGCCGCCTCCGACCGACAGGTTGGTAGAGGTCACGCCATCCAGGCTGCGGATGTGCTGGTCGATTTCCTTCAGATCCTGGCTGGTTCTGGTGATGTCCGTCCCTTCAGGCAGGTTGTAGTCCACGACGAACTGCGCCCGGGTGCTGTTGGGGAAGAAACCCGGCGGTACGAGGGCTATACCGACCACGGCAGAGGCGAACAGCGCGACAACCAGCACGACCGTGATGTAGCGGGCCCGGATCGCCAGGGCCAGAACTGTCCGGTATCCGCGCAGGATGGCGTTCTCCTTCGGTGCCGCGGTTTCGCTGGGCTTCAGCAGAAGCGTGCAGAAATACGGGGTCAGCCAGATCGCGACCAGCCATGAGAACAACAACGAGATCGATATCGTCCAGAACAGGCTGCCTGCATACTCACCGGTGTTGTCCGGTGAAAAGCCGATGGGCGAAAACGCCAGAAGTCCCACGACGGTTCCGCCAAGCAGCGGCCATTTCGTCTGGTTGACCACCGCAATCGCCGCATCTTTCGTGTCTTCGCCTCGCTGCACGCGGACCAGGGTACCTTCGACGACGACAATTGCGTTGTCGACCAGCATGCCAAGCGCAATGATCAGCGCGCCAAGGGAAATCCGCTGCATGTCCAGGCCGTACAGGTACATGCCTGCCAAGGTGCCTGCGACGGTAACAAGCAGGATGCCCCCCATCAGGATCCCCGACCGCAACCCCATGAAGACGAGCAGCGTACCGACGACGATGACAAGTGCCAGAACCACGTTCATCACGAAGTCGTCGACGGAATCCTTGACCGAAGCGGACTGGTCCGAGATCGGAAGAATTTCGATGCCGACCGGACGGGCGGATTCAAGCTCGGCAATACGTGCCTTCACGGCGTCGCCCATGTTCACGACATTGCCGCCAAGCGTGTTCGAGATGCCGATTCCGATGGCAGGCTGAGCGTCGCGAAAAAGCTGTCGACGGGGCGGATCAACATAGCCGCGCGACACCACGGCGATGTCCGAAAGCCGGAAAGACGCCCCTGTACCCGGCGCCGTGATGACAAGATCCTCGATCGACTGGATCGACTCCACGGCCGCCGTGGGGCGGATCTCGATCCTGCGGGAATCCGACTCGATGGAGCCACCGGGAATGACTAGGTTCTGCCCCTCCAGAACCTGCTGGATCTGCTGTGGTGTCAACCCGAGTTCGACCAGCCGGGCCGGTGAGTATTCTACATAGATGACCTCATCCTGTGTCCCGCTCAGCACGACCTTGGACACGCCCTCGACGGCGACCAGTTCCCGCTGAAGGTCCTTTGCGTAGTCGCGCAGTTCGGCAATGGTGTAGCCATCACCGACAATTGCGAAATACAGCGCGAACACATCGCCGAAGTCGTCGTAGACCTGAGTCGGAAGGGCGTTGGGCGGCAGATCTGGCTGCACGTCCAAGATTTTTGCGCGCATCTGCGCGAACCGTTCGTAGAGCGTGGGGAAGTCCGGTGTGGTCGGGATCGTGAATTCGACCGTAACGGTACTGACCCCCGGCGACGACACCGAGCGCACTTCTTTCACGCCCTGCAGTTCCTGCAATGCGTTTTCGACAACTTCGGTGACCTCTTCCGCCACTTCCTCGGCGGTTGCACCGGGATACGGGGTGATGATCTGCGCCTGCCGGATGATGAACTCGGGGTCCTCGAACCGAGGTAGGGTCATGTACGCGAAGTAACCGGCGATCAGGATAAGGATTGTGGACAGCGCCGAGATAACGCGCTTTTCGACTGCGAAACGGGCAAGATCCATGGCTTAGTCGCCGATCTTCGAAATGGGGCGGATCGCCATGCCTTCCTGAAGACCACTCAGTCCTGCGGTCACAACCACGGCCCCGGCCTCGAGCCCGGTATTGATGACGACGCCGCCTTCCGACACGTCGCCAAGCTCGACAGGCTGGCGTGACACCGTGTTGTCGCTGGTGTCGACGCGCCACACGAACGTGGATCCGTCCGGGCTGGAAGCCAGGGCGGAGAGCGGGACAGTCATTTGAGGCGCCTGCTGACGGTTGGCGCGCGAAATGACCCGCGCGACCATCCCCGGTAGGACGATCATCCCGTCAGGTGGCGTGACGGACAATCGACCCCGGTAGGTTTGGGTCGCGGCGTCTGCCTGAGTTGTGAACTCGACCAGTTCTGCAGGGACTTCGACGTCGGGCATCGACTCGAAGATGACGACGCTGGTGACGTTCTCTATGTCGAGACCCGACATGGCAATGATGTCCGCGCCCGGAAGATCGAAGCCGACTTCCACGGTCGAAAGGTTCTGAAGCAGGGCGATCGCCTCGCCTGCCTGAACGTTGCGGAAGTTCTCGACAAACCGGCTGGAAATGGTGCCGCTGAACGGTGCCCGCAACGTGGTGTCGGACAGGTTGTCACGAGCGCTTTGAACCTGGGCTTCGAGCCCGCGCAACTGGGCTTCGGCAGCAAGAATTTCTTCGGGGCGTCCACCGCTGCGGCCAATGGCCAACTGTTCCTGCTGTGATCTGAGTTCCGCCTGAGCCACGCGATAGGCCGCCAACCGCTGTTCGAACTGCGAGGCCGGCGCGACGCCGCGTTCGACCAGTCGCTGAGTCCTTTCAAAATCATCCCGAGCCTGATCAAGCTGAGCTTGTGCCGCTGCAACGGCGGCTTCGAGGGCGGCGATCTCTTCGGGTCGGGCACCGACGCGAAGCACGATGAGTTGTGCCTTTGCCTGGTCCATCTGGCTTTCCAGCCGCCGCACCTCGGCCTCGAAATCGCGGGTATCCAACTTTGCGACGACGTCACCTTGCGCTATGCTCATGGAGGCCCTGATCGGCAATTCCACGATCCGCCCGCTGACCCGAAAGGACAGCTCCACCTCCTGAGAGGGGTACACTATCGCGGGATAGGAACGTTGATACAACGTGTCGGTTTCAACAACCGTGTACACCTTTGCCGGACGTGCCGAACCGGTGCTTTCCTGTGCTTCAAGCACTGAGCCCTGTGCGAAGAAAACCAGTGCAGAGAAGAGGCTTAAGCTTTTGATATGCATCGCAATCCCTCGATAAGACATCGGCGGAACCGCAAGCTGCATTTCCGTTTAGACCAACGTTTTCCATCCCAATCTGCCCGCGCAGACCATACTTGACAAGCGACGCTGAGCCAAAATGGCTCAGTGTCTCGCGCACCTTGTGACCGGACATAGTACCAAACATACTCATGTCCGCCGAGGCGACGCGATCCGAACTGCAAGACCAGTCCAAAGGCCTGGGGGAAGAGCCACCAAACTGGGGGCAGGGAGGCCTCAAGGCTTGGGTGTGCTGCGGGGCTTAGACCTCGGGATCGCAAGCTTTTTTGTTGTGTTTTGGCCTTTGGAGTAGAGCCCCTGCCTTGGAAACCGGTCGATAAAATCGAACTTGGCGCCGCGCAGTCCAGTTCTTTTGCTGACGCGGCAATAGCGCGTGCAGACGCGAGTGCGGAAAAGCTGATCGGAGTGATCAGGCTTTCCGCCGCGCTGATCATTGGGCTTACGATTGTTGTCCTGACGGTTTCGGCTAACATCCTTTCCGAGGGTGAAGCGGGCGATGTGCTGCTGGCCGCGTGGATCGTGTTTTCGTATTTTCTGATCGGTGTTGCGTCTATCTCGGTCGTGCAACTCGGCTACTACAGGCTTTGGATGTCTTGGGCGTTCGGTATCGCGGACATAAGCATCGTGCTGTGCAACCTGCATTTCGGCGCCCGGATTCACTATGCCGGATCGGTCGTGGCCTTCGCGGCGCCAGCGACGTTCTTCCTGTTTGTCGTGCTGGTCTCGCAGTTGATCCGGATTCGACCGGTGTTGCAGGTGACATTGACGCTTTGCCTCGTGTCTGGTCTGTTCTTCGTCACTTTGGTTGGAATGGAAGACAGTCTGTCTGACGCGGACATCGTCTACCTCACCAAGAACCACTCTCCCATGAGCAATGCGGTCCGGTTCCTTTTGGTCGTTCTGATCGGGATCATCTGTATCCTTGTCGTGTGGCGCGCCCGCAGGCTGGCCTATGAGGTGGCCCAACAAAAAGAGCGGGAGCGCAACGCGACGCGGTTTCTCTCCCCTGAACTTGCAGGAAACCTCAGCGACAGAAAACTGGACGAACTGCGCCAGGGAAGGGTAGTCTGGATCGTGGTCATGTTTGTCGACATCCGGGGGTTCACCGAGATATCCGAGGCCATCGGCGCCCATGCGACTACTGAACTGCTGACCGAATTCAGGTCCCGTATCGAGAGGGAAGTTACCGAGCACGACGGCGTCATCGACAAGTTCATCGGCGACGGCGCGATGATCGTGTTCGGCCTGAACGAGTCAATGGAGCGGGCAGCGCAACACGCGTTGAAAGCCGCAGAAGGCATATCCGCCACGGTGTCACGATGGTCGGAAGAACGCGAAGGCGCCGGGCGAACCAGGATCAACGTTGTCATGTCGCTTCATGCCGGAACCGCTGTCGCAGGCGCGATTGGCGACGCGCACTACTTGGAGTTCGGGGTCTTTGGCAGCGTCGTGAACGAGGCTTCACGGATCGAGACCTTTGCCAAGCAGCGAAACCTGCAAGTGGCCGTGTCAGATGCGGTTTTGTCTGCGGCAGGAGCGGACGCCGCAGACTGGGTGGAGTTTCCTCCGAAGAAGCTGCGAGGCCGAAGCGAGCCGATCAGGCTTTTTGGGTTGTCGAATGCAGAAATGCAGAAACGGGATCGGGCAAAGGCGTCCGGGCCCGAAATTTGATCGGCTTTCGGAATGGCCATAGTCTGCAAGCTACCGTAGACGAATACAGGACTAGAAAAGATGCGCAAATGTCCCTGAACAAACAACTTGTGACCCTGCGGTCGGTTTTTGTCGCGATGGCGTCCATTCAGCTGGCGACGGCAGCCGCAGGCACGCTTGTGCCTCTTGCTTTTGCCCAGTCCGGCGCGTCGCAGGAAGCAGCTTCGTTTGCCGCGTCGGCCTACTCGGCCGGTTTTCTGGTCGGGTGTTTTGTCGTCGCCAAGTCGATCGCGGATATCGGGCACATTCGCGCATTTGCGGCGGGCGCAGCGATAACAACCGCCGCTATCCTGTTGTTTTCGCAGGTCGACAGTGTTTCGTTTCTCATTCTTCTGCGTTTCCTGATGGGGCTCGCCACGGCGGGCCTGTTTTCCATCGGGGATGCCTGGATCAACGAAACGGCCGAGAAGTCCTCGCGGGGCAGGGTGCTGGCCATCTACGCAATTGTTGTCGGCATTGTTTCGGTTCTCAGCCAGGCCGTTGTCATTCTCGTCCCGGAAGAAAGCGACGATGCCTTCGTTCTCGTGGCCTTGATCTACTGCTTCTCGACCGTGGTCATTGCCTCCACCCGAACGAACCCGCCAGACCCCGGATCCAAGGCCAAGGTTCGTGTCAGAGGGCTGTTACAGGACGCGCCTGCAGCTGTCTTCGGGGTGATCGCCATGGGAATGGTGTCCACCACGATCCTGAGTGTGGCGCCTTACAGCGCCTCTCAACTGGGCATCAATGTCCACGACATTGCCTACATTATCGGCGCGATCTACCTGGGGAGGGTCCTGTTCCAGTACCCGCTTGGCAGCCTGTCTGACAAAGTGGACCGGCGTGTGGTGATCTTCATCACGTCATCCATATGCGCAGCGGTGCTGTTGGCCATGGCTCTCCTGGCCGACGCGCAGCCCGTTGAAATCGAGTTCGACTATCTTTCGCCGGGCTACCTTGTTCTGATGATCCTGATGGTTCTTCTCGGTGGCAGCCTTTTGACCATGTATTCTCTGCTGACAGCACACGCGATGGACAGAACGGTCCCGGTCTATGTTTCGGCCGCGGCGGTGACCATGCTGTTTGTCTGGACCTTGGGATCGATCGCGGGGCCCATAATCACAAGCGTCTTCACGGGTTTTTTTGGCGACAATGCAATGCACTGGGTGAACTTCGCGGTCATGTCCAGTTTCGTCGTCTACCTCGGGTTCCACATCCGGTCCTCCGAACCGGTGTCCCATGCCGAGCAGACCTCCCACACCGATCTCGTGCCGTCGAGCACCGAGATGGTGCCGTCAAAGAAGAGATGAGAATGCACCCCGAAACCCGGAAACTCCACCGGAGGCATAGATGAGAATTCTTGTCATCGTTCTTGTTTCCCTGATACTGTCCGCGTGCGGAACCACTATATCTCGAGATCCTGTCAGCATCAGAGAGCTTGAAGCCCCGCAGGTTCCAGGTATCAAAAATGCCCGCTTCTGGGCCGACGACACGCCACCCAACATCAACGAGCTTCTGACCGAACGGCAGCAGCAAGCGCGAGCGGCCGGACTGCCGGACCGGCATGCCGACCTTACACTGTCCGGCGGGGCAGAAAACGGCGCCTATGCTGCGGGTATCCTGACGGCGTGGAGCGAATCCGGAACCCGCCCGGTTTTCATGAACGTGACCGGGGTGTCTACGGGCGCCCTGGCCGCCCCATTCGCCTTTTTGGGGTCTGACTACGATGACGAACTCAAACGACTTTACGGCGGCCTGCCGCCGGAACAGATCTTTGAGCGCCGCCCGATCACCCAGATTTTTTCGAAGGCGTCCGTAAAAAGCTCGGGACCTCTCCGTCGGTTGCTGGAAGACTATGTCACCGACGAATTCCTGGAAAAAATCGCCGTGCAGCACCGCCGGGGTCGCCGCTTGGTGATCCAGACGGTCAGCCTGGACGCCCAACGCCCGGTGCTATGGGATCTTGGTCGAATTGCTGCCAGTGGCGCTCCGAACGCGCGGAAGGTATTTCAGGATGCGTTGATGGCATCCGCAGCGATGCCCGGCGTGTTTCCTCCGGTATTGATCGATGTCGAAACACCGTTGGGAATTCGTGACGAGCTTCATGTCGATGGTGGCGTAGTTTCGCAATCCATGTTTGTTCCCGGATGGCGCATTCCAAGCCGGTTTACCGAAGGGACCACTTTGTATGCAATCAGAAACGGCAAGATTGATCCCGAGGCCGAGATCACAAAGCCCGGTATCGCCGATATCTCGAAACGCTCGCTCGCCACTCTCATCAAGTATCAAGGCGCGGTCGATCTGGGCGTGGCCTACGCCATCGGGCAGCGCCAGGGCGTCAGGTACAATGCCACGTGGATCGGCCCGGATTTCAACGCGCCTTTGAATGAACCCTTCGATCCGGAATACATGCAGGCCTTGTTTGACTATGGCTACATGCGTTTCAAGTCTGGAACGGTTTGGAACAGAAAGCCACCTGGATGACGCCAGTGAACCTTAGATAATGTTGGGCCGAAGCACCGTGAATCCCGAAGCCACCTTGGTCTTCGTTCTGATCGCGGTTGCCGGTGCGATGGTGGCCAGCAACCGGGTCAGGTAAGATCTGGTCGCCCTGATCGTCGTGATCGCGCTTATCCTTTCCGGCATATTGGCGTCTGGCCAGGCGATGTCGGGATTTGGCAGCCCGGTCGTGATCATGGTGGCCGCGCTTCTGATCATTGGTGAAATGCTGGATCGCACCGGTATTGCGCACAGCATCGGAAACCTGATCCTGCGCTACGGGGGTAACAGCGAGACTCGATTGCTTGTTTTCCTCATGGTCGGTGCCGGCATTCTGGGATCTGTCATGAGTTCTACGGCCATCGTGGCGATTTTCGTCCCTATCATCCTGCGCATTGCCGCCAAAACCGGTCTCCATCAGTCGCGCCTGCTGCTTCCGATGTCATATGCAGCTTTGATCAGTGGAATGCTGACCTTGATCGCGACGGCACCCAACCTCGTCGTCAGTGATACCTTGCAGGAGGGTGGATACGAGCCGCTCGGCTTCTTCAGCTTTTTCCCGATCGGGCTGTTTGTTCTAGTGGTCGCGATCCTTTACAGCCTTACGATTGCGCGGCCCATGCTGGCCGGAGACGACGCGGCGGTCGAGGCTGAACGACCGAGCGAAGGCACGGCGTCACGGCGGGCGTCGTCCCTGAAACTGCTCGAGACTTTCGCGCTACTCGACAAGTTTTACCTCGTTTCGGTGGTTCACAAACCTCAATCCGACCTCCGCTCGATCTTCAGTGGGATAATCGCGCGCGTTCTGGCGCGCAAGCGACCGCCGAAACGCAAGGCGGACGCCTTCGTTCCAGAAATGGAACTGATGACGAGGGACGCCTGTTGGTTGTCGGGGAACCGGCAGAGCTTGCCATACTGTCGGATCAATCCGCATTTCGCGTTGTCGGCGTGATCGAGGAAGAGACCACGGAATGGGGCACAGGCGTGGCATTGGCCGACATGCTTGTCCATCCGGAGGCCCGGATCATTGGGCGCACGGTCTCGGAATACGCATTTCGCGATATCCACGGTGTCGATGTCATTGGTGTGCTTCGGGGCGAAGACCGTCTGGACGACCCGTTTCGTACCGAACTCAAGGCCGGTGACCGGATCCTGATCGCCGGACCGGTGAGTAACATCGACGCCTTCGCCGAATTGAACCATGATTTCGTGCTGTTGCACTTGCCAACCGAGCGCGAATATGTCCCGCTGGTCCCGGACAAATACCTGAGTTCCCTGGCCATTCTGGTCATGATGGTTGTCCTCAGCGTCTCTGGCCTGGTGCCGGTGGTTGTGGCCGTCTTGCTGGCGGCCATCGCAGCAGTTCTGTTTCGCACCATTTCGCCCGAACGTGCCTACGGGGCGATCCACTGGAGCAGCATCGTTCTGATCGCAGGCATGCTGCCCCTTGCCGATGCCTTGCAGGTCACCGGTGGCGCGGACCTTGTTGCAGACGCGCTGATTTCTTTCGTGGGGGACGGTTCGCCAAGGGCAATGATGGGAATGCTGTTCTTCCTGACAGCGGCCCAGGGGCTGGTCCTGTCCAATACCGCGACCTCAGTTCTGGTCGCACCGATTTCCGTGACCGCCGCCGAGACCATGGGAGTGTCGCCGTATCCATTCGTCATATGTGTCCTGCTGGCAGCGTCTTCGGCCTTTTCCACCCCGGTGTCGACGCCGGTGATCACACTGGTCGTGGCACCGGGCGGCTACAGGTTTGCCGACTTCCTGAAAATCGGTTTGCCGCTGACCGTTCTTGTGGGTGTGATTGCTGTCGCGATCACACCAGTGTTCTTCCCGCTGTAGGTCAGAACCCTCCGAACGCGCCGGCAAGAAGAATGATGGCGACCAGCGCGAGGAACGGAATGACGACCGCAGTCACAAAGATATCGAAGTAGCTGTCCTTGTGAGTCAGTTTCGCGATCGCGAGAACCGTGATGACGGCCCCGTTATGGGGCAGCGCGTCCAAGGCGCCGGAAGAGACCGAAGTCACACGGTGCATGGCCTCCAACGAGGTGCCCGAGCTGTCCGCCATGGTACGGAAAGTGTCGCCGAGCGCGTCCAGCGCTATGCTCATCCCGCCCGAGGCGGACCCCGTCATGGCCGACAGGGTCGTGACCGACATCGCAACCGAAACCAGCGGGTTTCCCCCGCTGGCAGACATCAGGGCTTCGGTTACCAGGGCGAAAGCGGGCAGGGCGGCGACCACACCACCGAAACCCACCAGGCTGGCCGTGTTAAAGATCGGCAGCACTGACGCATCCGCCCCCTTGTTGAGCGTTTCGCGCAGGTCCCGGTATTGCCGCCAGTTCACCGCAATCAAGAACAGGATGGATGTGGTCAGCGCAACCACGATTGCCCAGACACCACCCACGGCTTCGACCGAGGTTTCCCCAAAAAGTGGCTTGGCCAGATAGTCGGTGTCGAGATGGGGAAGCAGAAAGGACACGAAGAGCAGGTTCACCGCCACCACGATCACGATGGGCGCCGTGGCGAGGATGATCCCCGGTGGGGTCAGGTCAGGATCGGCGGGGTCAATCTCGTTTACATCAAACCCTTCGTTTGACGTTTGCGCCCGCATGATGCTGTCAGGCTCGGGCACGGCGTCCTCGTGGGCGCCGTATCCTTCTGCGCTTGTTCTCGCCGACCGCTCGCGGAAATTGAGCCAGGCAATACCCAGGCCGAACATGATGATCGCGGCGAAGATGCCCAACCCGGGCGCGGCAAAGGCAGTGGTGCCGAAGTACGGCATCGGAATGGCATTCTGGATGGCGGGCGTGCCCGGCATCGCTGACATGGTGAAAGTGAATGCCCCCAAGGCGATCGCGCCTGGAATCAACCGTTTGGGCACGTCCGCATCACGAAACAACGCTGCGGCGATGGGAAAGATGGCAAAGGCCACCACGAAAAGCGACACCCCGCCATACGTCAGAACCGCACAGCAGATGACCACGGACAGGATCGCGTTGCCCTTGCCAAGCTTTGCGACGATCCATCGCGCAATCGCGTTTGCGGACCCGCTGTCGTCCATGAGCTTGCCGAAGATGGCCCCCAGAAAGAACAGGGGAAAGAAGGCAAAGATGAAGTCGGCCGCGTTCATCATGAAAACCTGGGTATAGGCCGCGATGGGCGGTAACCCACCGGTCAGGATCGCCGCAAGCAAGGCCATCAAAGGCGCCAGGATGAGCAACGTGATGCCTTTGAAGGCAAGGTACATCAGAAGGATCAGGGGCAGCAGGATGCCCAGCAATTCGTAACTCACAACGGCAGCTTTCGTTTGGTCCCCGGTTCAAGGTGCGCCGGTTCAAGGCTTTCTTCCCACAGCGGCTGTGGCGTCCATGTCGATTGTACGCCGATATGGGCGGCATTCTCGTCCAGCCAATCCGACGCAGCCTTGTGCCCAATGTCGAACAGGTGGCGCAGAAACGCCTCCTCGGCGTTCAGCTTGCTGGATGCGCCAAGGCCACAGAGATCGCGTTCGGCGCCGATGACGTGAAGTCGCGAATCCCTGTAGGCCTCGCGGTCGAGGTTCTCATGGTGGATGATCTCCCATAGGAAACCGAGCGCCCGCAGCTCTTTGACAAGGCTGCTGTTGAACGTGATTTCGTTGAGTCGGTTGTCAATCTCGGCGGCCGTCGTAGGAATCTCGTCCCGCTCGAACGGATTGATTTGGACAAGAATGACGTCGCGGGCCGTGGTTTCGTCAATGAGGGGAAAAAGCGGCGGGTTGCCCATGTATCCGCCATCCCAATAGGCTTCGCCGTCGATCTCCACAGCCTTGAACAGTTTTGGAAGGCAGGCCGATGCCATGACCGTGTCGACGCTGATGTCCGGTTGCCGAAAAATCTTGGGGCGCCCGGTCCGCACATTCGTTGCGCACAAGAAAAGCTTGATGTCCTCGGATCCGTTGACTAGGTCGAAGTCAAAGCACTTTGCCACGATGTCCCGCAGCGGGTTCACGTTGGCCGGGTTCAGTTGATAGGGCGAAAGCAACCGCCCGAAAATCTCGGAAGCAAGATAGGTCGGAGAATAGTCCAGCGACCAGCGACCCAAAAACCTGTCCAGCGGACCGCGTCGGATCGGGCTGAGCCGTGCAGCCCGGCTTACGTCCATCCAGTATTTCTCAAGCAGTTCCTGCGCGCGCGGGTTTCCACCCTCGAGGAGCCCTTGAACCAAAGCGACGGCATTCATCGCCCCGGCGCTGGTCCCCGAGACGCCCTGGATGTCAAGCCAGTCCTCTTCCAGAAGCCTGCTCAGCACGCCCCAGGTAAAGGCCCCGTGGGAACCGCCGCCCTGCAACGCGATGTCTACCTTCACCGCAGCCCTTTGTTCACTTGCCATGGTTTGTATCTCTGATTTCTGCGCTGTGGACGCGGCAATGCCGCCAGTATCGTTGCGATGATTGCTGTGCCTGGAGCTTTCATTGAACGGGTAGAATAGGTGACAAGGCTACAGGATGGGATGAAAAAAAGATCTGGCGGCCTGGCAGTCTGGCGCCAAAACAGCCGGGAAAGTGCTTGAATGCCCGAAAGCGCGGCATCTGGCAACGCTCTGGCAAGGGCCAGTCCGCTGTCGGGGAAAAACCTCGGACTTGCCCGAACCGGGTTTGCTTTATGGGATCGCTTACCTCAGAAACGGTACCAAGCATCGCGGTCAAACCTTCTCTGGTGTCGCCATAGGTGCCGGTAAGGGTAAACTCCATGTTGTTTCCGATCTGCTTGTAGATGCCAAACCGACCGGCCCATTCCTCATGCTCCATACCGATGTTGAAGTTCAGGTTGGGGCCACCCGGAATGGGAATGGTTCCGGCCATCTGGCTGTCGAGCTTGAGCCAGTCGGCACCGATCATCACGCGCAGGCGATGCCGCGGAAAATAGTATCCGATCTGGGGCGCAATCAAGTGTGATGTCGCTTTTGTGCCGGCTTCTTCGGTTGTTGTGGTCAACACTGTTCCGGTGACCGAGGCGAAGTAGTTGCGCCAGCCCCCCGCGAGCGTTGCGCCGCCACCGACCACAGTGGAATTGATGTCGATTTGTTCTTCGATGATTGGAGGCAGCCCAACCAGCTGACCAAGACCGGTCGTCCGGATCTTCAGGCTTCCGGTGGCTTCCAGCTTGCCAAAAAGGCCCATTAGGTTCAGGAATGGAAACGGAAACCAGTCGATCCGGACTTGGGGTGATTTCGCGTGGATGTCGATGCCTGACCCGTTGGGCTTGAAGATTGCCTCGATCGGCTCGCGTATCCCATTGATTTCAAAGCTTGAGAAAGTGAACCTTGTTGTGATGTCGTTGTACATCACGCTGACGCCGAACGGCTTGGGAAACTCGTAGCCGGCCGCCCTGGCCTGCCTGCCGAAGATCGGGAATGTCCGGTCAATGTTCACCCGCACCGGATTGTTGAACGAGGCGAGGTCCACGCGTCTCAGAGCTGCGGCACTTTTGGGTGTTACGTCGTTTCCGTCCTCATCGACATAGCTGATCGCAGTTGTCCGAACCGTCGTGACAAACTGCCCGCCATTTGGCACCAGGCCGAGGAACAAATCTCTTGCCACGATCACGTTGACCGAATCCTGGATAACATCTGTTTCGTTCTTCGCCCGAGAGAAACGGACATCCAGCGTGTAGTCTGACACGCGGGTGCCGTCGTGCAGGAAGGTGCGGCCTTCATCTAGCGTCAGAACAATCCGGGTTACGCGGTCGCCATCCACCCAGATCCGCCCCTGTAGGAAGCGGATCCACGCGATGTCTTGCGCCAGCGCAAACGGGCTGTAGCGAAACGTGTAGACGGCGGTTGACCCGTTGGAGGATTCCAGCCGGACGCTTTCAGGGTCGTATGACAGATCCAGCGATCTGATTTCGTGCTGAAGCCGCATCCTGGCTTCCAGGACACTGCGAAACCGGCGGGTCGAGGCGGTCGTCGGGGTCGGCTTGTCGAACTTCAGGACCAGATCGATCCCCGACGGGGTTCTGGGATCGAATTCAATCAACACGCGATCGCTAAGGGTTTCTTCCGCGGTACGGATCTCGATTTCGGCAAACCGGGTATAGCGCAGATCCGTTGACAATTCGGAAACCATAAGTTCCAGTGTCTTGGGATCGATCCCGCGGTCGGTTAGAGGATCGGCATTCGCGATCGCGGCGACACCGATGGCAAAGACCACAAGTGCTACGTTCGAGATCCAGCGCTTCAACATAGGAGTTGTCCTGGTTGTGTGTGCATTTGAAGGACGGGGTCGAACGGATCGCACATCGTTTGAAAGCCGATTGTCACTGCTATCGACGTCCTCTGGTTCAACGGGTTCCGACCGGGTTCTAGGGTCAAAAAACTCATGCCTTGGAAGAGAGACCTTTCCTCAACTGCAAGTATTGCTAAGGGACAAAACCTTGTCGCAAAAGTCCTGGGCCATTTTGGCTCACTTCGATTTGGACAAATCAAAGCCACCACCCATTATCAAAGCGCGTGCGAGGTCAAATCAGGGCGACAGTTTTTAGTAAACCAGTGCTGTGCACCGGGTTCTTGAGAGGTGGTTCAATTGCCAAACTACGATCAGAAGGGGGCCGTGGAGCACTTTCCCGATGGCGGAGTGCAATGCGCCGGCTCGGCTGGGACAGACGCCACGCACATGGTTGACGGCCCGATCGGCGCCTAGGTTCGGACGACGCATTCAGGAGCGGGGAAAGTGCAGGATCTACCATTCTGGAAAGCGGTTCTGATCACGCTTGGTGTTTTGGTCGCGGCCGGAAGCTATTTTTTTGTCACGTCGTTGTTTGGTCTCAAAAATCCCTGGATCGCCTTTGTTGCGGTCACCGTCTGGAGCGCCACCGGCATGAAATTGGATCAGGCGCCCGGGATCTTCGTCGGCGGTGCGGTTGGGCTTCTGATCTCCTGGTCGATTGCGGAGTTTCCTGCGCTTTTCGGCGATATCGCGGTGATCGTCCCGCTGATTGCAATCATTCTGGCCATTGCGTGCAAGATCAAGGACATGCTGCCGCTGGTCTGCAATTTCGGGCTTTTCGCCTTCCTGACCATCGGCACGGCGCCAGTCCTGTTGGAGCAGGACATGCATCTGATCTACCTGAGGGATCTGGCATTCGGCGCAGTTTGCTTCTGGTTGTTGCCATGGTTGGTCGTACGGCTGCGACCTGACCCCGCGGGACCGGAACGTTGAGGCTGCAACCACGTGAGGTCGGTCACGGGTAGTTTTCGATCGGCACGGAAAACATGGAGGATTTGAAAAATGGGACGCTGTAATAGCCGGGTGGCCTTTGTAACGGGCGCGAGCCGGGGGATCGGCAAGGCAATCGCCATGCGGCTGGCCTCGGAAGGGGCATCGGTGGTCTTGAACGCACCCGTGATGGGGGAAGAAGACGGCCTGCCGGGAACGCTCGAATCCGCCGTGGCGGATATCGAGGCAATGGGCGGCAAGGCGGCCGCGATTGCGTGCGACCTGGCGGACCCCGAGGCGCGTGCCGGGTTGATGGATCGGGCAAGCGCCTTCTTCGGACCCATCGACATTCTGGTGAACAACGCCGCCTACGGAATCATGAAGTCGCTCACCGAGATCGAAAACAGCGAGATGACCTTCATGTTCGAATTGAACGTCATCGCCCCGGTGGACCTTGCCCGGCAATGTCTGCCGGAAATGAAGAAGCGGGGGGCGGGGTGGATCCTGAACATCGGAAGCGGTTCGGCCCGGGTCGATGAACTTCCTGGTCGGGCGGGCATTCCAATCGAGGCGACGTATTCCATGGGCGGTTACGGAACGACCAAGGCCGCGCTGGACCGCGCGACTTTGGCCCTTGCCCGCGAGCTTCAACCACATGGCATTTTCGTCAATTCGATGCGCCCGACGGCCATCGTTCTGACCTCGGGGGCCGGCTTTACCCGGATGATCGCGAAGACCAATCCCGACATGCTGGAACCGGTCGAGGTGATGTCCGAAGGCGCGCTGGAGCTGTGCACGGGAAGGCATGCGGGTCGGGTGATCGCGAGCCGCGAAATCATCTTCTACGTCGGCGGCAAGGTTCACAGCCTGGACGGGAAGAAGGTCATCGGCGATGCCTTCTTGTTGGGCGACCCTGAAGGCACCACCGACTGACTACCGGCATTGATGATTCCGCTCCCGTAGCAAGCTTGCGGCTTCGGGACCTGCGGGCGGGCGGCAGTCTTGGTTGCTCATGCCCCGGAAAACACCGGCGGCGTCAAAAGATGCCGTTCTCTGCTTTCTTGATGACGGGCCACCACACGTGGTTCTCCAACATCTCGAAGTTAGCCGCTTCGGGGCCGAACCCTTGTTTGAACACCTCGAGCAGTTCCTTGTTCAGGTGGACCCCGCCGTGAACGTAATCGGCGATCGCCCGATGAAAGCTGGAGTTGAACGCAACCTGCATCTGGTTGATCTGCACACCGTGCTCGGTCCGCTCAATCGCGTTTCCCGCGTCCAGAAGGTCCAGCTGACGGCGGACAGATGTCTGGGGCATGTTGGTGTAGGTGGCCAGCGCCCGGGTGCTCCATGGCTGACGATGCACCAACAAGGCCTGGTGAACGCGTTGCAGGGGTTCGGGGTAGTTGAACCAGTCGAACGTGATTTTCCACCTTCGCCAGAGGCGCAGCTGGTCACGTTCGTCGTCGGTGTAGTCAAGTTCCATCCGGAGCATTCCAAGCTGAAGCAGAGCGATACGCAAATAAGTGATTGCCGAAACATCAAATGTCAAACTGGCATAGCGAGTTCGGGGATCAAGCCGGCGCGCCGGCAGGAGAAATTTTGGTGAGATGCGAATACGAAAGCCCCCCGCATGGCACTCTCAGGCCAGTCTTGGACAGCTGCATGCTGTCATCTTTGACAGCAGGTGGCGAGTAAGGATCAAGAGCAGTTCAGTTGTTGACCCAATGCCGGCCCGATACTGGTATCTGCTGCGGCCGACGGATGTCAGTCTTGCCGACGCGCAGCCGATGGCTGGTTGAACATCACTGCAAAAGGCATGCAGGGACAGCATTCCATGGATATTTCCGAACCCCTGTCCTTGTTCGGTCGTGCCGAATGGCCTACACGGTCAGGACTGCTTTTCCAGCCACGGCAGGATGGTGTCCGTGTGCCTGTCGGCCAATCCTCCCTCGGTCCGGAGAATGAAACTGGCCGCGATGCCATTTCGTTGTGCAAACTCGAACCCTTCGTCCGGCCCCATTACCATCAAGGCCGTTGAAAGCGCATCCGCGGTCATTGCTTGGCGATCGACAACGGTGACAGAGGCCAGAGTATGCGCGACTGGCCGCGCGGTGCGGGGATCAATGACGTGGCTGTAGTTTCGTTCCGCCACCGTGAAGAAGTCGCGATAGTCCCCAGATGTCGCTACCGCCTGATCCTGCAACTGAAGCACACGGTGAACCTTTCTTTCCGCCGGCTCGGGGCGTTCGATCCCGACACGCCACCCGGACTTGTCAGGCTTCTGCCCCTTGGCCCGCAGCTCGCCACCTATGTCGATGAGATAGCCGGGAACTTCCAGCGCATCCAGCATGGTCGCAAGCCGGTCCACCGCAAACCCCTTGGCAATACCGTTGAGGTCGATGGCAAGATCGGCGGTAGTCTTCCAGCAGCTGCCGTCCTTCAAGTGCAGCCCATCCATGCCGACGACACCCACCGTTTTCGAGACCTGGCGTGCACTGGGTACCTTGTGTGATCCACCAAGGGGGCCAAAACCCCAAAGGTTCACCAAGGGGCCGATCGTCGGATCGAAGGCGCCTTCGGTAAGGTCACGGATACGTCGTGCTTCTTCGACGACCTTGCAGGTGAGGTCCGAGAATGCCACCGGCGAGTTGGGCGCCGCGTCGTTGAACAATGAAACCTCGGAGTTCGCTTTGTAGGTGGACATAAGCCGGTCGACTTCGGCCAAGGTTCCAAGCACGTTCAGTTGAAGACCGTCGTCGAAGCCGAGGCCTTGGGGAAACACGATCCGGTAGTACGTGCCCATCACTCTGCCGGACAAGCTGTCCAACCCGGCTTCCTTGGCCCAAGCCGGGTAGGCGGAGCCGAGAGTCACGCCGTAAAGAACCCCGGCGGTTCCTGCTAGAAACGTCCGTCTGCTCATCATGTTATGTGCTCCGCTTTGGTGTGGTCGAACTGGGCCAATTCTAATGCTCAAGCTTCACCGGCTGAATGTCGGCTGCCACGCCGAGGCCTAGGCTGAACGGGAACGAGACATGGTGAAAGCGCGTCGTCACGTTGTCGTCATGCACTGCGAAACTGATCGTATAGGCGTTTCCGTCGCGCAGGATCTTGTCGTCCTGCGGGTGGCCGGTATCCAACGGGCGCGTCCAGGTCACGGTCCATTCTCCGTCTTTCCAAACGCCTTCCGAGCGGGCGTTGTCGGCGGCTGAACCGGTGGCGTCTTCGCGGCTGAGCAGCCGGCCCGGCAAGACATCGTCTGTCATCCAACCATGGCTTGCGTCATAGGGTTTGGCGTTTTCTTCCCGAATGATCGCAAAGGGTTTCGACAGGTCGCCCACGCTGTCCGTCGTCAGCGACAGAAGACCCGTCACCCCCTCATCGAACATGTAGATGGGGGTCATTGTCGACCGGTCGACATTCCAGCTGAACGGGCCTTTTCCTTCATCAAACAACCGGTATTCCAGAACATACCCGTCGTCTGACATGCCGACCGCATTGCTTCGCGCACCACGCCACTGCATCAGATCCAGAAAACCGCCGTCATCCTTGATTTGGGCGATTTCATCCGCCGACTTGGTCTGGTCCCAGCTCGAACCGTCATCGGTGCGGCTGGAGGGCAGGTACTTCCTTACGTCCCCGACATTCAGAACCGCGCCAAGCAGGTCATGACCGCGCACCTGTTCCGCTGTTGGGCGTTCCGGCATGTCGCGCTGGCCAAGATGACAGGTCAGCCAGCAACCCTGCTCCTGGTAGAGCGGCACCGTTCCGTCATCGATGATCATCGCGATCCGGTCTTCGTAGAGCGGTGGGGTGTCGCCGTTGCGCACCCGGTCGCTGGAACGCGGTCCGCCATAGAATTCCCACGCCTCGCCGTTGAAGCGCATGTAGTCATGCATCTGCCCGGGGCGATCCGCGTTGGTTTTCCACTGAAAACGCCAATACAGGTTTTCGGCGTCATAGGCGGCCTGAACGGCAAGGTCGATCACCCCGTTCTTGCCGTCGATGGGGTTCGGCTCGAGCCGTCCGCCGCCAACGATGCCGTCGCCAAGTGTCGCCTCGGCGTCTGTGTGGCAAGCCGAGCAGGGCTGCCCCTGCGCCACCATGAGGGCGCCGACGCCGTGTTCTTCGCTGCGAAGCCATTGCGAGCTTGAAACCCCGGGATAGAACAGCTTAATCGTCGTGGTGGGTATGTTCGACCAATCGTCCGGCGGGGCGGCAGATATCGACGCCGGCACGGCAAGGCTCCCTGCCGCCAAGACGGCTGATCCGATAATTCCTGTAACTCTACTCATGAAACATCTCCCTGACACGTTCTGCCGACGCACCCGATCGGGCGGGTCGCTTGTTGGGTGATGGCCGCAAACGGTTCGCCGCCATCAGCGCAGATCACTTTGACGCCAGCCATTCCGCGACCGCCGACAGATCCGCGTCGCTTCCAGTCCAGGCAAGCGGATGAGGCGGCCCTGCGCGCAGATAGGCCTCGATGTTGGCCGCATCGCGGCGGCCGCCGATGCCATCGATCTCTAGCCCCATCATCGTCGCTGTTATGTCCTCGCTGCTGACGGAATGACACTGGCTGCAGTTTGCGTCGATAAAGGCCTGCTTTCCGTCAACCGATGGCATGGCGTCATTGCTCGTGGTTTCCGCCGCGGCCACGCGGGTCAGCCGGTCCTGAACCCTGCGGTCGGCGGCATGGGCGATTGCCGGCGGCAGCGAGCCGACAATGTCGTCGCCACGGATCGGGGCAGGGGCGTCCGGCAGGGTCGGGTTGATCGTCGGGACCAGCTCGATACCGTGCCGGGCCGCGACTTCGACCAACAGCGCCTGACCATCCTGGGCCATGTCGACAGCTTGATCGAGGACGCGCAGGGCTTCTCCGGGGCTGTGTGCACCTGTCGAATTGGACGCACCGATCCAGTCCCAACGCATGCTGGCGCGCCGGTGATAGTCGAGCACCAGTGACAGTTCTTCGCTGATTGCGCCTTCGCGCTCGGCTGCGTCCGCAATCTGCGAGAAGGGTTCCAGTCCGGCGAGGGTTTCGCGAACCGTCGCGACGTCTTCGATCAGGGCAAGCACCGCCTTTTCAGCCGTCAGATAGGCCGCGATCACGTCCACCTGAATGTCATAGACCCGCTGATACATCTCGTCGGCGGTCATGCTGTTGTGGCAGCTCAGGCAGTTTTCGATCTTCTTCAGCGGTGAACCCATCGTGTGATCGGTCACCTGTCGCCCGTTCCACTCGGTTTTCGGCATGTGGCAGTCGACGCATCCGATCATGCTGGAATGAACCCCGCTCGACACCACTTCGAATTCCGGGTGCTGCATCTTGAGCATCGGGGCCTTGGTTACCGCGTGGGTCCAGTCCTGCGCAAACACGCCGGATTCGCGCGCGGTGTCATAGTATTCCTCGACCATCTCGAAGCGCAGGGGCTGATCCTTTGGCCACTCGGTCCAGGGATAGGTCAGGATCGCGTCCTGACCCTGAAAGTAGTATTCGACGTGGCATTGCGCGCACACATAGTCGCGCATCTCCCGCGGCGAACCTTTGAGCCCGCTCGCCGGGTCTTCTTCGTAGCCGCGCATCACCATGGCGTCGATGAATGCCTGCCTGTTCACGCGCAGACTCATGTCAGACGGGTTGTGGCAATCGTTGCAGGAACTGCCCAGTTGAGCGCCCTCGACACCATGCCCGTATTCACCGCGAAGTTTTTCGATCGTATCCCAATAGGGTGTGCGGTTGAACTCGGCCCAACCCATCTCTTCGGTGAGTATGGGGGACCAGCCGCTGTGGCAGTTCATGCATGCGCCGGGCTGGCCGTTGAAGGCGGGAAGACCATGAGCATTGAGATATTCCTTGTCGTTGCGCTTGGTCTCCATCTGGTCGATCTGCGTATAGTAGTGACCGCGATCTTCGTTGAAATCGACGGCAAAGGCATAGCCTGCCCAAAGAGCCTGCTTGCCCGGATAGCGGATCAGCTTGCTGTACGGGTAGTTGCCGCCAAAGGGGGTTGGATTGTCCATCTCTTTGGTGGTCATGTACATTTCAACGTAGTCCGGCCATTCCTCGGCCCAGGCTTCAATCCGGGGATCGTCCCCATCGGGTGAGGCAAAAACAATCGCCGCGGAAAGCGCCGAGGCAATGCCGGCTGCGGCGATCAAATCTGGTCTCGGCGTCTTCCAATCCATCAAATCTCCTCCCTTTGAACTGCAAAACTGCATTCAGTGGCTTTCTTCCACGGCTTCCGTACACCCGGCATTTGCGCGGATATCCGACGCTTGATCACAGATCATGCGGGTCGTGGCATGTTGCGCATTGCAGCGTTTCGATCTGTATCCCGTTGTTTTCGAAGTCTTCGTGCTTCGAATTTGTCAGCCCGTGACAACTTGCACAAAGGGCTCTTTGCCCTGCCAGCTCTGCCAACGGGTTCTCGGTCGCGTGAACCTCGTGACAGGTCGAGCAGGTCATGCCGCTGACATCATGAGAGCTGCCCAACCAACCTATGCCCAGGCGCCCCCCGGACGTGTTGGCGTGGCAACCCAGGCAGGTGTCGAACTGGCCCTCCTTGGGCCGCCCGGCATAGCTGAAATCGTTGAGAGGCGGGAACCCGACACCCCCCCGGGCACTTGAAACATGAAAGCTGCCCGGGCCGTGGCAGGACTCGCACCCCTGTTGACCATAGGGCGCATGGGGATTGTCCGCGTCCCCGTGCGGTGTCTCGGCCATAAGCGTCATCTCCGGGCCGCCGTGACAGGTCAGGCATGCCTCCGGCCCGCCGTCGGTGTGTTTTGCCTCCGGCAGGTTCCGAAGGCTTTGAGCCTGTGTTCCGTCCAGCCAGACACCCACCGAAAGGATGCTGACCACCGCAAACATCACGGCCGCCATCGGGCTTCGGACCGAGTTGAATTTCGAGATTTTGCGCCAGAATTTCATGCGTCACCCATCAACTCGACCACTGCCAGCGATCCGTCAATGCGGCGATGATGTCCCGCCGGCTGATCACGCCGACCAGATCGCCACCGGCAACGACCGGATAAAGCCGGTGCGGAAGGTGAAGCAGGCTGCGGGTGGCGCTGATCAGGCCTTCGTCCGGGCCCACGGTCTTGACATCGCTTGCCATAAAATCGCCGACGAGCCCCGCAAGTTCTGAATGGTAGGTGGCCTGCAGAACGCCCCTTATGCAGTCCCGGTCGCTGAGGATGCCGGTAAGCGCGCCCCTGTCGTCGACTACTGGCGCATTGGATATGTCGTGCGCGTGCATTAGGTGCAGAGCTCGCAAAATCTCTGTGTCCGGTTTGACCGAGATGACGGTCCGGGTCATGTAGTCGCGCACACGCATGATCAGCCCCTTTCCTCGTCGGTTCCTGAAGCCGACGCCGACTTGTTCGGACAATCCTTGCGGCAACGCTGGCACCCGCCGGGGGTGCAGCCGGTTGGCAGCTCACCGTTTCGAAGCACCTGGATGCCAACCAAGATCAGCATGCTGATGAAGAACAGGATGAATGTGGCCAGCAGGACTTCCATTCGATTACCCTCCGAAATCGTCCAGCATGATGTTCTCGGCGTCCACGCCTTGCGAGTCGAGCATGTCGATCACCGCTTCGTTCATGACCGGCGGGCCGCACATGTAGTACTCGCAGTCCTCGGGCTCGGGATGCTTAGACAGATACTCCTGATAGAGCACTTCGTGGACGAACCCCGTCAGCCCGGTCCAGTTGTCCTCGGGCAGCGGTTCGGACAGCACAAGATGCCACGAGAAGTTGTCATGTTCGCGGGCCAACTTGTCGAACATTTCGACGTAGAACGCCTCGCGCAGGCTGCGCGCGCCGTACCAGAAACTGATCTTCCGCTTTGTCTTCAGCGTGCGCAACTGGTGCAGAATGTGGGACCGCATCGGCGCCATGCCCGCCCCACCACCGATGAAGACCATCTCGGCGTCCGTCTCTTTTGCAAAGAACTCGCCATAGGGGCCGGATACGACAACCTTGTCCCCGGGCTTGCAGCCGAAGATGTAGGACGAGACGATTCCCGGTGGCGCGTCCGGCGCCTGTGGCGGCGGTGTCGCGATGCGGACGTTCAGGATGATGATGTCGTCTTCGGCAGGGTAGTTCGCCATCGAATAGGCGCGCAGCGTCGACTCGGTCACATTCGATTTCAGGTCGAGAAGCTTGTATTTTTCCCAGTCTTCCCTGTATTCGCCCGGAATATCGATCTGCCTGAAATCAAGGGAGTAGGGAGATGTTTCGATCTGGACGTAACCGCCGGCCCGGAAGTCGATCTTCTCACCTTTGGGCAGTTCAAGGACGAACTCCTTGATGAAGGTCGCCAGGTTCTCGTTCGAGCGAACCGTGCAGGTCCAGCGGTTCACCCCAAAGACGTCGTCGGGCACCTCGATCTTCATGTCGTTGTCGACGCTGACCTGACAGGCGAGGCGCAAACCGGTTGCAGCCTCCTTCTTGTTGATGAAGGACTTTTCGGTTGCCAGCAATTCGCCGCCGCCCTCGAGCACCCGCACCTTGCATTGGCCACACGTGCCGCCGCCGCCGCATGCAGACGCGAGAAACAGGTTGCTGTCGCCCAGGGCGACCAACAGCTTGCCCCCCGGATCCATCTTGATGTCACGGCTGTCGTTGATGTTCACCGTAATCTGGCCCTGGGGAACAAGGCGCGACCGGGCAAGGAGCACAAGGACCCCGAGGCTCGACACGATGACCATGAACAGCAGGACGGAGACGATGATTTCGGTGCCGGCCATCTTACAACTCAATCCCTGAAATGCCCAGGAACGCCAGCGACATGATCCCAACGGTGATGAAGGTCAGCCCCAATCCTTCAAGACCTTCGGGCGCTTCGCTATAGCGCATCTTCTCGCGCAGCCCGGCAAGCGCGACGATCGCGATCGCCCAGCCTGTTCCGACGCCGAACCCGTAGACCGTGCTTTCGACGAACGTGTAGTCGCGCTGCACCATGAACAGCGATGCCCCCAGGATCGCGCAGTTGACCGTCAGCAGTGGCAGGAAAATCCCCAGTGACGCATAAAGGGGCGGCGCGAACTTCTTCAGGACCATCTCGAGGATCTGGACCATGGCCGCGATGACGCTTATGTAGCTGATCAGTCCCAGATAGCTCATGTCCAGCTCGGGCAGCCCTGCCCAAGACAGCGCACCGGGTTTCAGGAACAGGCTGTAGATGAGGTTGTTGAGGGGGACGCTGATCGTCTCGACCACGACAACGGCGATCCCGAGACCGATGGTCGTGCGCACTTCCTTGGATACCGCCAGAAAAGTGCACATGCCTAAGAAGAACGAAAGCGCAAGGTTCTCGATCAGAACCGCACGAAGAAAGATGTCGAAGAGGTTGGTCATGATACGTGCCTCCTCGCGTGTTCGGGAAGCTGCTCGGGCCGGACCTTGGTTTCGTCGAACTCCGGGGCTTCCCTTTGCTCGCGTTTCCACGTCCGCAATCCCCAGATCAGGAAGCCGATGATGAAGAAGGCGCTTGGCGGCAACAGCATGAGCTGGTTGGGGACGAACAGGCCGCCATCTGCAGCCACCGGCCAGATCGTGACCCCAAGCAGTGTGCCGGCACCGAACAGCTCGCGGATGGTGCCCACGACGACCAGCACGGCGGTGTAGCCCAATCCGTTGCCGATGCCGTCAAGCACGCTCATGCCGACAGAGTTCTTGGCGGCAAAGGCTTCGGCGCGGCCAAGGACAATGCAGTTGGTGACGATGAGGCCGATGAAGACCGAAAGCGTTCGGGCCGCATCCGGCGCGTAGGCCTTCAATACCTGATCCACCACGACGACCCCGGTGGCGATGACGGTCATCTGAATGATGATCCTCAGGTTGCTTGGGATGAAGTGGCGCAGCGCCGAGATCACACCGTTCGAGAAGGTGCAAACCGCCGTCAGCGACACCCCCATGATCAGAGACGTGTAGAGCGAGTTGGTGATCGCAAGGGCCGAGCAGACACCGAGAACCTGAAGCAGAACCGGATTGTTTTCAAAGACCGGGTCCAAGAGTGTCGACCGAACCGTCATTCTCTGATCTCCCACATCGAACGCTTCATCGTTTTGGCGCGCCCACGCCGATTTGTTTCAGAAATGGCCCGTACCCGTGCGGGCCAAACCAGTAATCGGCCAAATTCGTCACGCCGGTCCCGGTTATCGTGGCACCGGTCAAGCCGTCGACTTCGTAGGCTGCTGCCGCAGAAGACGGGCTGACGACGCCACCGGCCACACGGAACCGTACCTCGCCGTTCGGGCCGTACATCTTCCGGCCCTGCCATTGGTCCTGCCAGTCCGGGTCCTCGATCTGGTCACCCAGCCCGGCGGTCTCCGCCTGTTCGTAGAAGCTGACTGCTGCAATGGTGTTCAGGTCATCTTCCAAGGCGATGAAGCCATAAATGGTGGACCACATCCCCTGACCGCTGATCGGGAAGATGATCCGGCTCAGGGTTTGATCCTGCCAGACGAGATAGACCACCTCGTGGTTGGGGCGGCGTCCCAACCGTGCGGTGTCTGCTTCGGCCGGAATGGCAGTGCTGCGGTCGGGATCGTTCACGGCGGACCGCGCATCGATGTCACCGGGCTCCAAATCCGAAGCGAACTCGCCCGTATCCAAGTCCACCACCCGCGCGTCAAGTTGTGCAACCACCTCGAGGATCGTGTCGTCATCTGCGCCGGGCGCCACGAGCCCGGTCAGCGACACAACGTTCCTGTACCTCTGCACGGCCTCGTTGCGTTCCTGAATGGGGCGCAACGTGATCGTCGAAACGCTGACGAGGATCGAACAGACCAGCGCGACGCCGACCAGGACCAAAAGGGATCGCAACGCATCGCGGTTCATGGTTCCCGCTCCAGCCGGGCCTGGCGCCGCTTGATGTTGCGCTCGACAACAAAGTGATCACACAGAGGGGCGAAAGTGCTCGCAAGCAGGATGGCGAAAATGACCCCCTCGAAGTAGGCGGGGTTGGTCAGGCGGACAATGATGGTCACGACGCCCATCAGGAAACCAAAGGCCCACCGCCCCGGACGTGTCGTGGCCGCGGCGGTCGGGTCCGTGGCAAGGAACACCGTACCAAAAGCCCAACCGCCCAGAACCACGTGCCAATACCACGGCGTCTGCAATGCGGCCTGATCTGCGGGCGCGATCAAGGCGATAAGGACAACCGAAATGATCAGCCCGGCCAGCGATCCGGCCATGATCCGCCACGAGGCCGAGCCGGTTGCAAGGAGGTACACGGCACCAAGCAGGCACCCCAGAACGGAGGTAACGCCGAACGGTCCGGGCTGGTTGCCCACGAACAACAGCCACCAGCTGTAGTCGACCGCGGTCAGGGCAGGCACGCCGCCTTCGAGGATGGCCAGTTCGAGGGTCGTCGGTTCCTGGTAGCCCGGAAGCGGAATCCAGACATCTGGCCCGTGCAGGACGCTGGAGTAGGAAAAAAACAGGATGCAAACCCCAAGGATCACCGGGCTGACAAGATACCGCCCGGTTCCGCCGAAAACCGCCTTCCCGACGATCATTGCGGCGGTCATCCCGTAGACGACCTGAAAGAATGTGACCGTTGGAGGCAAAATCAGGGCAAATATCCAGGCGATGCAGAGGACGCCTTCGTCCAGCGGGCGCCCGCGGCGGGCTGCGAACACGATCTCCCAGAACGCGCCGACGATCAGGGCGGTCAGGAATACAGGAAGGAAATAGAGGAACCCGTGAAGCCAGTTCGACACCAGGCTCTCGGGGTCGATCGACAGGCCGATCCCTTCGATCAGTGCTGCCCGCCACCCCGGCAAGTTGTCGATGCCGGCTATGTGCATTCCCACGGCGATTTGTTCACCGAGATTCCACATTCCGATCAGCCAGCAGGGCAGCGTGGCTATTATGAAGCGGTTTAGCAGTCGGTCGATACTGTTGGCATCCCGCACATGCGGTGCCGAAACCGTAGGGATCGTCCAACGCCACACCAACCGAAGGCGCAGCTCGTCGATCAGGTCGACCGTTTCCCGACTTGACCCGGCCCGTGCGTTGCCGCCTGTGTTTGATTTCGGTTCCGCCATCCCGATCAACCGTCCCTTTCGATCGCTTCGAGGTTGTGGCGCAGCACCGCGGCATAGTCGTTCTTGCCCGGGCAGATGAAGGAGCACAGAGCCAGGTCTTCTTCGTCCATCTCCAAGGCGCCCAAAGACTGCGCCTGGTCAGTATCCCGGATGAGCAGGGCCTTCAGAAGCGGCGCGACCAGCACATCCATGGGGATCACTCTTTCAAACGCGTCGATGGGCACCATGGCTGTTGCGCGGCCATTCTGGTCGGTGGTGAACCGAGGGGTGGAAAGGAACCCGGACAGGAAATTCCCGAACGAGAACCGGTTCTTGCTCGGTTCCGCCCACGGCCGCCAGCGACTGGGGCGCATCTGCGGAACAGCCGAAACCTGCAGGTGGTATCTTCCAAGGTAGGCTTCGGCGCCGCGTGCGTGGCGGCCGCTCAGAACGCAACCGGAAACGAGCCGGGCCGCATCGTTGCCCGGGTCTTCGGGGGCCAACTCTGCTGCCGTCAGCTCGATGACGTCCGCGCCAAGCCGGGTGCGCACCAAACGGGGCCTGCTGAAGCCGGTTCCGCCAAGCGCGACCACGCGTTCGGTCCAGATCACGCCCTCGCCAATCAGCTTTCCGATCGCGATGACATCCTGGTATCCGATGTGCCAGACCTCGGGTTCGGGGCCGACCGGGTCCAGACTGTGAATGTGGGTTCCCGGCAGTCCGGAAGGGTGCGGCCCGTCGAACACGACATGCCGAACTGACGCCGCGGTCCCGGTCGGACCGGACCATCCGGGACCGGTGCAAAGATAGACGTTTCCCGAGGCGAGTTTGGCAAGCTGGTCGAGCCCCAACGCGAAAGCACCAGCGTGTTCGGCAACCACGACCTGTGGGTCTGCGGACAGCGGGCGCGTATCGCAGGCGGTCACGAAGATCGACCGGGGCACCGCGTCGGACGCGGGAATGCGGCTGAACGGGCGGGTGCGGAACGCAACCCAAAGACCTGTCTTCAGCAACCGCGCCCGCAGCGTGTCGGGCGATGCATCGCTTCCGGTTTCATTGCGGGTGTCGGCGCCCGGGTCGCCGGCCCCGTCGACCGCGATGACGAAGGATTTGAGGGCGCGCCTTTCACCACGGTGGATGTTGGTAACGACACCGCTCGCCGGTGCGGTGAACTGGATCGACGGGTCTCTCTTCTGCTGGAAAAGCGGTTGGCCCAACACGACCCGATCTCCTTCCGAGACCAGCTTTTTCGGCTCCAAACCGTTGTAATCCGCCCCGAGAATGGCAACCGAGTGAACTTCTGGCCCATCTTCGATCAACTGCAGAGGCGCCCCGCCGATCGGCAAATCCAGGCCCTTCGTGCTTTTCACGTGATGTGGCAGCATTCTTCTCCCCGCGCCCGATACTCAAGCCGGGCTGCAAAACTGACAATGCAGCGGGTAGTCACGCCGCGATACATCAAGGCTGTTCTTCAGTTCAATTAAATGGCTCCGGTCTTCTGCCGGAGTTCCTGAAAAGCGTATTTTTGGTGACGATACCGGTCAATGTGCGGGCGAGCCGATTTGGCTCGGGTGTTTGTCCAGCAGGAAAGAACGTTAAGGATGGGGTCCGAAAACGACGACTAGCAGGTTGGCCGGCTATGGCCGCCGTCCCTGAATCGGGCTCTTGCTCACTCAACATGACAAGTCCAGGCCGCCCGTTTCCTAGATGGTGCGAGAGTGCCCACAGGTCGCCGAGCGGATCTCGTCGCAGGGGGCAGGCATCGGTCCCGGAGGATGCAGTACATGATCTACCAGTTGATACTTGGTTCCTTCATCACCCTTGCATCGCTGATCTGTGGTGTCCTGGTTTGGTGGGCGATGGACAGGCTGATAGCGGCGATGGAGCCATGGCTGAGGCGCCCGACCTTTCCTGCCAAGCCATTGCTTGCCATCATGTTGATCATTCTTTCGGCCATGACGATGGTCACGTTGGGCGTATGGCTCTGGGCCTTCGTATTCACTTGGGCGGACGTGTTTGGAACGCTTGAAGAGGCCTTTTACTATTCGTTGATTGCATACACGACGCTTGGACTGGGCGATGTGCTTGTCCCGACTGAATACCGACTGTTAGGCGGGATGACGGGTGCAAACGGCTTCCTGATGTTCGGGCTGATGACCGCGGCTTTGACCGACTCCTTGCGATACGTTAGGGACCTCGAACTCTGACGGCCGTTTCGCCGCATTGCCGGTCCGGGAACCGCTAATGAGCCATTTTGGCTCGCCTCCGAGTTGACCGGTGTTCTCGCTGAAAAATACGTTTCACGCACTGGATCATCGCCAGCCCGACCGCAGACAAGGAAATCGGCATGCCAAAGCTACCGGCTTCTTGCGACTTGGCGGATGGTTCGCACGAGTTCGCAGTAAGCGGGTGGGCGCAATTCGATCGGCCTCCGAGGGCCCGGAACTGCCGCGCTGATCGGTGCCAGAAGAACGAAACCGACAGTGTCCGGGCAAGATGGCGCCAATGTCGAAGAATGAAGGGATCTGCATGCAACAGGCGAGCTTTTCGGCGTGGCGCGGGTTCATGGCTCAGATCATGGTCTTTGCGGCGATCTGGTCGGTGCTAGCAGGTGGGGATCTGGCTTCATGTCTGATAGGTGCCCCGCTTGTCCTGTTCGTTGTGGTCGCGAACCATCGGCTTGGACGGCTGAATGGCCGTTGCGCGCGCTTGTCCGGGGTCCTTCGGTTCCTTCCCTATTTTCTGATCGGGTCTTTTCGCGGCGGTCTTGCAACCGCTACGCTGGTGCTGTTTCGAGGACGGGAAGTCCAACCCGCGATGGTCGAGTATCAGACCACCTTGCCCCCCGGGAGGGCGACGGCATTGTTCGTCGGGACGATAGGGTTGCTTCCGGGGACACTGACGGCGGATCTGAACGGACGTCTTTTGCATATCCATGTGCTGGACGGCAGCATGCCGGTCACTTCGGAGCTTCGAGAACTGGAAAGGCGGATAGCCGCCATTTTTCTGCAGGAGACGGGGTGAGGAAATGGGTTCGTTGTTGCTGCTGATTGCCCTGTTGCTTTTGCTGTTCCTGCTTGCTGGAATGTATCGGGTGTTTCGCGGTCCGAGCGATGCAGACCGGATGATGGCGGCGCAGCTGTTCGGCACGACAGCGGTTGCGGTATTGCTGGTGACCAGTTTCGCGACCGGGTTGCCCGCCTTGATAGACGCCGCGCTGGTCATGGCTCTGCTTGCTGCGATCACCACCATCGCCTTCGTGCGCGGCGAGACAAGCGGCGGAGCGACCGATGACAACTAGTTCGATGCTGGCGCTGCCCCTGCTTCTGATCGGGGTCTGTTTCTTTTTCGCCGGAACGGTGGGGATGCTTCGATTGCCGGACATCTTCACGCGGCTGCACGCGCTGACCAAAGCGGACAACGTCGGATTGGGGTTCATCGTCGCGGGGCTGGCGGTGATGTCCGGGCAGTTTCTGATTGCTCTGAAACTGGTGCTGATATGGGGCCTGGTGCTGGTGAGCGCAGCAACGACCGCCCATCTGATTGCCCAGTCAGCGGTTCGCAAGGGGGCGAAACCATGGAAGCGTTGAACTTGAGTTTCGACCTCGTTCTGGCGATGGCGTTGATCTGGTTGGCATGGAGAACACTTGCCAGCCACGAGATGTTCACCGCTATCGTGCTGTTCATCGCCTTCGGTCTGCTTGTTGCACTTGCATGGGTGCGGCTCGACGCACCGGACGTTGCCTTGGCAGAGGCATCCATCAGTGCCGGTTTGACGGGCGTTCTTCTGCTTGCAGCCTGGCGGCGCCTGCGCAGTCCGCCGCAGCAGGATGGGGGGCAGAACAATGAATGACGACACATCCCCCGTGGTGCGCCTGTTGATCGGCGCGTTGGCGGCCGCGATCTCTTGGGGACTGGCGATTTCGCTGATGCGTCTCCCCGTGGGGAACAGCGAGCTTGCGGACCGTGTGATGGAAGGATTGCCCGACAGCGGTGCCAGCCATCCGGTAACGGCGGTGCTGCTGAACTTCCGGAGCTACGATACCTTCCTCGAAACCTGTGTCTTGTTTCTGGCCGTTGTCAGCATGTGGTCACTTGGTCCGGCGCGTGCAGATCCCGCGACGCTGGTTTCCACGGGCCCGGTCCTGGGCGAGGCCGGTAAGATCCTGCAGCCCATGTGCCTGTTGACGGCGGGCTACCTGCTCTGGGTCGGCGCGACAGCGCCCGGCGGGGCATTCCAAGCCGGGGCGATCCTTGCGGCAGGTGGCGTTCTGGCCCTGCTGATGGGGTGGCAGCCCGGTGCCCGGATGCGGCCCTGGCTCGAGGTCGGGTTGACGATGGGGGTCGGCGCGTTCCTTTGCTTGGCGACCATCAGCCTGTTGTCTTCGGGCACCCTTCTGTTTCTGAACCCGGAACTGGCGAAGGGTGTGATCCTTGCGATCGAACTGGCTGCAACCATCTCGATCGGGCTTTCGTTGGCCGCGATCTCGTTGGGTGGCTCGCCAATCTACAAATTGCGAGACAAGGGGCAATGATGCCGACCCTGGCACCTTACATCGTCGCCGGCGCGATGCTTGTGGGTCTGGGCCTCTTCGGTCTTTTCACAGATCGCAAACTGCTTCGGCAAATCATCGCCCTAAACATCATCAATGCCGGCGTGTTCCTGCTGCTGATCGCATCATCCGGCGAAAGCAGCGCCTCCGTCGCTGATCCGGTTCCCCGCGCGATGGTGCTTACAGGTGTTGTCGTCGCGGTCAGTGCAACGGCGCTGGCGCTTGCCTTGGCGACCCGCCTGCATCAGGTGACGGGTGAAACGCGCCTGTCGGTCGGCACGGACGACGAGGCCGGGACATAGCAATGCCGGGACCAACCGAACCTGCATGGATCGCTTGGGTGATGCTGCTTCCCTTTGCAGCGGCAACCGCCTCGTTTTTGACATGGCGCCTAGGGGCGAAAATCGGTCTCTCCGCGGCCTTCATCAATGCCATCGTCTCGGTGACGCTTGTCGTTCAGGTCCGGGGCGGAGGGACCGTCACGCATCACGTGGCCGGTTGGGGAACGCCACTAGGTATCGAACTGAGGGCAGATGGGCTTGCTTGCCTGATGCTCATCCTGACGGCAACTGTCGGGATGGCTGTCAGTGTGTATGCGTCCGGCTATTTCCCCGCCGAAAGCAGGCAGCAACGGTTTTTCTGGCCCCTTTGGCTGCTGCTTCTGGGAGGGCTGAACGCACTTTTCCTGTCTGCCGACGTGTTCAACTTGTACGTCACCCTAGAGATCGTCGGCCTTGCCGCCGTCGCGCTGGCGTCATTGCCGGGCACGGCGGCCGCGCTGAACGCGGCGATGCGCTATCTGCTGGTCAGCCTGCTGGGCTCGCTGTTCTACCTGCTTGGGGTGTCGCTTCTCTATGCCGAACACCAGCTGCTGGACCTGGTCGCGCTTGGCAGCGTGATGGAACCGGGCGCGATCACCTGGTTGGCCATAGCATTGATGACGGCGGGACTGCTCATGAAGGCGGCGGTCTTCCCGTTGCACTTCTGGCTTCCACCCGCGCACGCCAATGCACCCGCACCGGTCAGTGCCATTCTGTCAGCCTTGGTGGTCAAGGCTTCGTTCTACCTGCTGCTGCGATTGTGGTTCGAGCTCTTCGCGCCGGCGGTGACAGGCACTGCCTTGCATTGGATTGGTGCATTGGGGGCAGCCGCAATACTGTGGGGGTCATTGTTGGCCTGCTATCAGCGCAGGCTGAAGCTTCTTGTCGCCTATTCGACGGTTGCCCAACTCGGTTACCTTTTTGTCGCCTTTCCGCTTGTCACCGCGACAGAGGGCATTGGATACGGCGGCGCGGTTTACTTTGCGCTGTCGCACGGGTTCGCCAAGGCCGCGATGTTCTTCAGCGCCGGCACGATGTTGCATGCGGCAGGTCATGACCGGATCGACGACCTGAGTGAAATCGCACCGCACATGCCGGTATCGATGCTTGCCTTCGGGCTGTCCGGCCTCAGCTTGATGGGCCTGCCGCCCAGTGGCGGGTTCATTGCCAAGTGGATGCTTCTTGAAGCGACGCTGCAAAGCGGATTGTGGTGGTTGACTGCAACGATCCTGATCGGTGGTCTGCTTGCGGGCGTCTACGTCTATCGCGTCGTGTCATGTGCGTTTGCACCAGGGACCGCCCGTAGCTTTGCGCCGACACTGCGCCGGCTGGAGTGGTCTGCGCTGGTCCTTGCGGTGATCGCCTGCCTCCTGGGCCTTACACCCAACGCTCCGCTTGCCTTGGTGAGCGAAGGACCAGACCTGTCCGCACAGCTGTTCGGGGGGGCTGGGTCATGAGGTGGCGCAGGCAACCAGGGGGCAGCCGATGACCCAGCTTGCCCCCGTATCGGTCCATTCTGCAATTCTGCTTGCTGTGCCGTTGCTGCCGCTTTTGCTTGCCGCCGGGCTTGCGCTGCCGGCCTGTCGCGGGCTTTGCCTAAGACTGGCCGCCTGGGCCGCGCTTCCGGCGCTTGCCTCGGCATTCCTGGTGCCATTGGGCACTACCGTCAGCGTTCCCGTGCTGCTCGATGGCGCACGTTTTGGCATGGACCAGACCAGCCAAACCTTCCTTTTGTTCACCAGCTTGCTGTGGCTGTTGGCAGGCCTGTTCGGATCACGTTACCTGGCCGACGATCCCCGGCGCGGGCGGTTCGCAGCTTTCTACCTGACAGCGATGTCTGGAAGCCTTGGCCTCAACATCTGCCTGGACCCAGCCAGCTTCTTTGTCCTGTTCGCGGTGATGGGGGTCAGCTCGTTCGGGCTTGTTGTCCACGATGGCAGCGCCGAGGCCCGGCGCGCCGCGCGGGTCTACATCGCGCTCGCCATTCTGGGCGAGACCCTTCTTTTCGTTGCGGTCATCAAGATCACGGGCGCCGGCTTCACGGAACTGCCTTACCGCGATCCGGCGGCTTCGAACCTTGTGATCGCACTTGTGCTGGTCAGTTTCGGGATAAAGGCGGGTGCCTTGCCCTTACATTTCTGGTTGCCGCTGGCACATCCCGCGGCGCCGATACCCGCCAGCGCCGTTCTCAGCGGCGCGATGATCAAGGCGGGATTGCTGGGGTGGTTGCGGTTCCTGCCGATCGGAGCGGTTGCCGCGCCGCACTGGGGGATTGCGGTTGTCATCGCCGGTTTGGCCGCGGCGTTCTACGGCGCCCTGGTCGGTTCGACCAAGGACAACCCCAAGGCCGTTCTGGCCTATTCGAGCATTTCGCAGATGGGGCTGATCACCATTCCTATCGGTATCGCGCTGGCCGTTCCGGACGCTGCGCCGATGGCGATCGTGGCGGCGCTTTTGTATGCCGTCCACCACGGTCTTGCCAAAGGGACCCTGTTTCTGGGCGTCGGCATGGCGCATCATGCCGGCAGATGGCGTGGCCCGGTTTTCCTGACCTTGCTGTTGCCCGCCGCGGCCTTGTCGGGGTTGCCCCTGACCAGTGGTGCCGTGGCAAAAACGGCCCTCAAAGGGGCAGCTGTAGTGTCCTCGTGGTACGTTTGGCTTGGTCCGCTCATGTCGCTTGCCGCAGTGGGCACAACGGTTCTGATGGCGCGCTATCTGGTCAATCTGCAAGTATCTTTGAAGAAAGACCATACCCCAAAGCCGGGGCTGTGGGTGCCTTGGGTAGCTCTACAATTGGCCGCGGGATCCCTGATCTGGCTGTTGCCACTGGCCGGTGAAGCCAGAGTCGAGACGCTGTCGCCTGGAAAGGTATGGCCGTCAGTCTGGCCGCCCATTCTGGGCGTGCTCTTGTCGGTGATACTCTGGAACCTTGTGTGGCGCCACGTTTCATCCCCGGAAGGAGGACAGCCGCGCGACATCCTGCGCGCGTTCGAAACCTTTCTGTGGTGCTCTGGCGCTGCGCTTGCCCGGGTGCTGCATCAAGGCGAACTGCGACTGCGGGACTGGCCCATTGCCGGGGTTGTGTTTCTTCTGACCATCGCCGTGCTTTTTCTGTCCTTGGCGTTCCGTTCGGACGTGCCCGCCGCTTTCTGAACGTCATTTGCAGATACCGCCGCGCAAGTCCGCCCGCCGCAGTTCTTGCACCGTTCCGGTGATGCGCAGGATCAGGGTAGAACCGAAAGGAACCCCTGGATGATGAAGGCATTGGCGACGTCCACAAAAAAGGCCGACACCAGCGGCAGCACGATGAAGGCCAGAGGCGAGGGGCCATACTTCTGCGTGACCGCCGTCATGTTCGCGATCGCCGTCGGCGTTGCGCCGAGGGCGAAGCCGGCAAACCCGGCCGAGATGACGCCGGCAAAGTAGTTCCGTCCCATCATTCGGTAGACAACGAAAACGATGAACAGGGCAGCGGCGGCAGTCTGCAGAAGCATCGTGAAGGCCAGAACACCGGCCGAGCCCGCCAGGGTCCAGAGTTGCATGCTCATCAGCGACATGGACAGGAAGACAGCCAGTGAAAAGTCCTGCAACAGCTGCAGCGACGCGGTTCCGGTAGGTGTCTTGATGCGCGGCAACAGTTTTGGAGCGAGATTGGCGATGACGATGCCGGAAAGAAGGCAGGGCACAAACAACGGCAGCTTCAAACCCGCCGCGTCCAGCGCTTCATCCGCGACAAAGCCGATCACAATGGAGATGTGCAACCAAAGGATGGCTCTCATCAGGCCGGGGTTCGTAGGGCCACCGAAGGAGGCAGTGCTGGCGTTTTCAGCCGCGCTTTCTTCTCCAGCTGCGGCGGCGCGCTCCTCGGTGCTCGGTTCCAGCTTGTCGCGGCTGATCAGGTAGTTGGCGATGGGGCCGCCGAGCAGGCTTGCCAGAATCAAACCGACCGTCGCGGCGGCGATGCCCAGTTCGGCGGCGCCCGCCACCGCGTATTGCTGCTCTACCACTGGGCCCCACGCGATCGCGGTGCCATGGCCGCCTATCAGTGATGTCGTTCCCATCATGACACCAGCCTGCGAGTGCAGGCCAAAGATCGACGCGCCCAAAACGCCGATGCCATTTTGAACGACCATGTAGCCAATCGTCAGAAGAAGCATGATGCCGAGCAGCGGGCCGCCCTTGACCAGATCCGAAAACTTCGCGTTCAGCCCGATGGTGGTAAAGAAGTAGACCAGCAAGGAGTCACGCGCATCCAGGTCGTAAATCACCTCGCGCCCGGTCGCAGTCACAACGACAAGCGTCAGAATCGCAGCAAGCAATCCGCCAGATACCGGTTCGGGGATAGAGTACTTTCGCAGGATCGGAAACCGGTCGGACAGCTGTGCTCCAAGAAAGTAGACGACTATGCCGAGCGTCATGGCAATGAAACTGTGTACCTCGATCGGTTCGACCATGAGCTGTGCCCCCGAGCACGAAATTGCTGAACGGATTAGTTGCCGCCACCGTAGGGCCGCGGGTTGGATCATTGCAACGGTATTGTTGGAAGGGCACATTCAGGTAGTGTCAGAGGAACTTATCTTGAGGCAGGGCAGGCCGCTGGCTAGCGTCCCTGCATGACCAGATCCCGTCCCTTCAAGTACTTCAAAACTAGCCCGGAGATCATCCGCTTGGCGGTGATGCTCTACGTCCGTTTTCCGCTCTCGCTCAGGAATGTCGAAGATCTCCTTCATGAAAGGGGTGTCGATGTGAGCCACGAAACGGTCCGATATTGGTGGCACAGGTTCGGTCCGATGTTCGCCTCGGAGATCCGAAAACGCCGGATCGGAGGGAAAAAATCCAGCCGGTGGCGCTGGCACCTCGACGAAATGTTCGTGAAGATCAACGGTGAGCGTCACTACCTCTGGCGGGCTGTTGATCACGAGGGCGAGGTGCTGGAAAGCTTCGTGACGAAGACACGAGACAAGAAGGCGGCGCTCAAATTTCTCAAGAAAGCAATGCGCAAGCACCGTCGTCCCGAGGCAATCGTGACGGACAAGCTCCGGTCCTATGGCGCCGCTCTGAAGGAACTCGGAGCAGGCGACCGGCAGGAGACAGGTCGCTGGCTCAACAACCGAGCGGAGAACTCACACCTGCCTTTCCGACGACGGGAGCGAGCGATGCTCAGGTTCCGGCGCATGCGAAGTCTACAGAAGTTCGCCTCCGTCCATGCCTCCGTCACAAACCATTTCAATCACGAGCGCAGCCTCTCCAGCAGACCCCAGTTCAAGTTGAACCGCGCCGCCGCTCTCGCCGAATGGCGCGGACTCTGCGCTGGATAAGAGGCAGTGACCCTGTCCTGGCAGAGACTGGTTCGAATTGGTCTGACAGCACCGGTGATTGAGCTAAGTAAATCGGCCTGGGTTCTTTCGCGGGCTTCATGAAAGTCTCGTATTGGTACTTACTCAATGGCTACAACACAGGTGCGTGGCTGCCACTTCCAGCTTGCAGCTGCATTTGGCGTGATCTAATCGCCTTATTCGGCCGATTGTCACCAAGTGTCGTCAGAACCTTCCTGGATAAAGACTCACCATGTTCTGCACGTCAAGCTCACTCGAAAACGCATCGGGATTACTCCAGATCACGTCATTAATATAGTCGCGTTCAGCGTGAAAATCGTCAGCTGTAGGCCGCGGCTTCCGGGCTTCGGGGCAGGCTCTCTTGGTCCAACCGATCAGTCCACCAAATACGGTCCAGATGCTGGGTGACATTGTATGGGAAGCCATCTCATGGTCCTTTCCGAGTTACTTGCGCTGTCGCAACAAAGGTAACTGTTCACCTGTTTTTCTGGTATCCGGCACAAAATTGTGCTGTTCTACAAAAATGAAGAATGGGTTCCGAAATTGGTCGGATATTCGTGTGTTCCTCTCTGTCTTGAGAGAAGGATCGACGCTTGCGGCCTCTAGAAAGCTAACGGTCTCCCAACCAACGGTCGCCCGACGCATTGATGTTCTCGAAAGAGAAACAGGGTTGACGCTGTTTGAGCGCGGTACGCACGGGTTTAAGCCGACCCGAGAAGCGCTTCGCCTCGCTCCCCTAGCCGAGGCAATCGAGGCTTCAGTCCTCGAATTTGCCGATTGCGCGAAGGAATTGACGTCGACACAACCCATCCGTATCACCGCTTATTCGGCAAACTTCTCCGCACGCATGATTGAAATCGTAAACGAGTTTTCCGCCGACAATCAGGATGTCGCATTCGAGTTTTTATCCAGCGTTCGGGCGCTGGACCTGATGGCGGGCGAGGCCGACATTGCTTTGCGCCTTGCAAGAACCGATCCCGATCCTGACCTGATTTGCCGGAAGATCAGCACGGCCCGCTGGTCTTTGTTCGGCAGCAGAAATTACGCGGACAAATTTGGCTTACCGGGGTCAACGAATGATCTGGCCGGGCATCAGTTTGTTACCTTTCAGCGGGACGATGTACCAAATGTATTCCACGAATGGTTGACCAATCACGTGGAGCCGGACCAGATCGTTATGTCTTTCACTGAACTCGAGCTAATGCATGCGGCGATCAGGTCAGGGCAAGGCCTTGGAATCAGCAACGTCAAGCTGGTGGAAACAGATATGTCTTTTATCCGATGTTTCGACGAAATCCCCGAACTTGCGGTGCCGCACCTAATGCTCATTTCGCCGGAAGCCTATCGTCGGCCAGAGGTTAGAGCCTTCGTTAAGTTCTTCGCACCTCGCTATGCGGCAATCTACAAGTAGTTATTTAGGCAAAAAGGATTGAGAACACGCGAACAAGCTAGTTTGCATGTACGCCACGACCGCAATTGCGAATAGAAGCCTTATGTAGCGGGCCCAAGGATACTCTTGAAGATGACAATGGGAGTTCAAATTGATCGGCGCGCCCAAGTCGCTGCAAACTGCCTTAACTCCGATATGCCATCACGTGGTGCATGATCAGATTAAGAACTTCAACATCGTTCTGGTTAAATGTCTGGTATCGGAATTTGACCGTTCCCCGGTCGGGCTTCGAACGTGATGGTGTAATTGCCTCAACCGTGACGCGCACGCTGATCGTGTCACCGGAATACACAGGAGCCAGCCACCGCACCTCGTCCATACCATGTCCACCCAGATTGGTGCCGGTAAGTACACCAGTGTCGCGGAACAACCTGAAAGTAAGGGCTATTGTCTGAAATCCACTGGCGATGAGACCGCCGAAAATCGACTCTGCGGCAGCCACTTTGTTAACGTGGAAGGGCTGCGGGTCATGAACCAGTGCGAAGTCAATAATCGCTCCCTCGGTCAGCGTAACGCCTCCGGTTTCGAAGGTTTCGCCAACCGACAAATCGTCGATGTATTTTCCGCTAGGCATGGCAAAAGTATAGTTTGATGCAGACTCAACCGTCAACGCGGAGCCAGGCTCGGCCGCCACTAATGCCGCATTGTCTTTCGACCATGGCAAAGATCGTAATGGAGAACTAAGTCAGTGGTCGTTGACCTATGCCGCGGCGACGGTCTTGTCAGAAGAACTTGTCTTGAGGCAGGCAGGACGGTTGCGTAGCTTTTGCCCATGACCAAACCTGCCTCTTTCAAGTACTTCAAAACCAGTCCCGAGGTCATCCGCCTTGCGGTGATGCTGTACATCCGTTTCCCGCTCTCGCTTCGAAATGTCGAAGATCTCCTGCATGAACGTGGGATCGATGTAAGCCATGAGACAGTCCGCTATTGGTGGAATAGGTTCGGCCCGATGTTCGCCGCTGAGATCCGACGGAAGCGTGTGCAGCAACTCCGAACCTTTTCAAAATGGAAGTGGCACGTGGACGAGGTCTTTGTGAAAGTGAATGGCAAACGGCATTATCTTTGGCGCGCTGTGGATGACGAAGGCGAGGTGCTGGAAGCAGTTGTAACAAAGCGCCGTAACAAAGCTGCTGCACTGAAATTTCTCAAGAAATTGATGAAGCGGCACGGTTGCGCCAAGGAGGTCGTCACAGATCGCTTCGCTTCATACAAGGCTGCGCTCAGAGAAATAGGCGCGCTCGAAAAACAACAGACGGGCAGGTGGCTCAACAACCGTGTTGAGAATTCGCACCTGCCGTTTCGACGACGCGAACGCGCGATGCAGCGTTTCAAGCGCATGCGAAGTCTACAGAAATTCGCCTCCGTCCATTCCTCCGTTTACAACCACTTCAACCAGGAAAGATCGTTAGCCAGTCGAGACACCTTCAAGCTGACCCGCGCCGCCGCTCTACGCGAGTGGCGTCAACTTTGTTCCGGATAGGTTCGCGGTTTCCGCGGCAAACTGAGACTGGTTCGAATTCGTCTGACAGCACCTCCGTGTCATCTTCTCCTCCTTCGTACTGTTTCCGCTCGATGACTGTCGCCTCAGGCCGCTTCGTAACTCGTGAATACCTCGGTAGCGCCGTCCCGACGGAACAAAAACACATCGTAAGCCTCACGACGATCTTCCGGCCCCATCCCAGGCGAACCGAAAGGCATCCCAGGAACAGCAAGTCCAATGGCGCTAGGTCGCTCCTCCAACAGACGACGAATGTCGGCAACCGGTACGTGCCCCTCGATCATGTAGCCATCGATCTCGCCTGTATGGCAGGAGATCATTTTTTCGGGAATGCCGTTGTCCAATTTGTGGCGGACGAGCAGTGTTCCAAAGCTGCGCTCCTCGGTAACGCGAAAGCCTTCCTGCCGAAGGATATCGATCCAAGCACTGCAACAGCCGCAATTCGGATCCTTGAGAACATGGATGGAAGGTGTGTTTTGCGCAAACGTGGCAAATGGTGCTGTGCTGGCGAAGCCTGCGGCGTAAGTCAGTATTTGGCGGCGTTTCAGGTGCATAGTGAGAGTCCTCTTTACTTGCGACTCAATTGAGCAAATTTCGCATCATTCGTGATAGGTTGTCTTCATCCCCGGTAAGCATGCTGATGTTCTCCAACTTCCCGGCGCTCGGCGAGCGCTTGGCGCACGATCTGGAAAGCAGAAGAAAGAAACAGCGTTGCCATGATCGCTGCGACAATCAGATCTGGCCAACCGCTTGCCGTTCCCCAGACGCCCAAGGCCGCAAACATAACGGCCACATTGCCGATGGCATCGTTCCGCGAACAGAGCCAGACAGAGCGGACATTGGCATCGCCGTCTTTGTAGCTGACAAGCAACAACACACTGGCAAGGTTTGTAGCCAGTGCAAGAGCTCCGATTATGCCCATGATCTCAGCTTCAGGGACGCCGACATAGAAGACGCGGTATACGGTCGATCCGAATACCCAAAGGCCCATCAAAAGCAAGCTCACCCCTTTGGCCAAAGCTGCATTGGTGCGGGCGCGAACTGAGGCACCGATCACAGCGAGCGAGATACCATAGGTCAGTGCGTCGCCGAGGAAGTCGAGAGCATCAGCCTGAAGCGCCTGTGACTTTGCGTAGTGACCAGCGGTCATCTCGACTACGAACATCGTCGCGTTCAACGCAATGACGATCCATAGCCGCCTTTTGTAATCATCTGACACGCCATCGAACTTGGCGTCATGCCCACAACATCCTGACATTGGAAAGCCTTTTTGAATCTGTCTTGATCATAGTGTAGTGCCTCTAGTGACTAGAGGTTCAAGAGGTATTTTCATGTTTTCCATCGGAGAGCTTTCAAAGCGCACGAAAGTCAAAGTTCCGACCATCCGCTACTACGAAGAAATGGGGCTGCTGGCAGAGCCGGAACGTACAGCTGGCAACCAGAGGCGTTACACAAATGAGGGTCTGGAACGCCTGAGCTTCATCCGTCATGCGCGTGATCTTGGCTTCTCCATAGAAGCGATTTCTTCGCTGATCGAGTTGCAAAATCATCCGGACCGGTCATGCGAAGCCGCCACCAAGATTGCCGAAGGTCAGTTGTCCGAAGTGCGAGCGAAGATCAAAAGGCTAAAGGCGCTGGAGAATGAACTGAAGCGTATTGCTCAAGGATGCGACGGTCGTGGCGTAGTAGAAGACTGTTATGTCTTGGCTTCGCTTGCAGACCACGACCTGTGTGATCAAGATCACTGATCCCAAAAGCGGACATCAATTAAGTGATCATAATCGGCAGCTTCGTCCGCAATGCAGTCATTGAGCGTAGGTGAGCGAACGTCTGCCTCGAGCCCAAAGCGGACTGAAATGTGCTCGCCAAAATGAATTGCGGCGATAGACATTCTCTTGAGCGGTCTAACCCATCACTAAATGCATTCACCGCCATCGATAACCAGGGCTTGCCCCGTCATAAAAGCGGATTCATCTGAAGCTAAATAGACAATCCCATGGCCAATCTCTTCAACTGTCGCCCATCGACTCATGGGGATCGCCTGCTCGATGTAGCTTTCCAGTTTGGCACGGCCTCCCATCTGCTTTTCGAAGCCTGCATTGAAAGGGGTGTCTACAAATCCTGGACATAGGGCATTGAAACGGATTGCATGGACAGCGTAGTCGGCTGCCATCTGCCGAACCATCGCAACAGCAGCGTGCTTTGTAGTCGCATAGGCGATCATACCCCGGTCATATTGAACCCCAGAATTGGAGGCCGTGACGATCACGCTGCCTCCACCTTGTGATTTCATATGGGCGACGGCTGCACGCGCGGCAATGAAGTGAGCGCGGACATTCAATGCCCAAGAAGCATCCATTCCATCTGGTTCCACTTCTTCCAGCGTTCCTTCGATCTGCAACCCGGCGTGAGAGTGCAACACGTCAAGCCGACCGAAGTTTTTAACTGCTTGGTCTATGGTTCTGGTAAGGGCATCGTCATCGGTCACATCAAGCTGTATGGCAGATGCTTGATTTCCCTGCGCTACGATCGCGGCCACAGTGGCTTCAGCAAGTGTTGCATCGCGATCGGTTACCACAACATGCGCACCCTCTTGTGCCATTGCCATTGAACCCGCCCGACCAATTCCTGATCCCGCGCCCGTCACGAGCGCGACCTTACCTGCAAGCCGCATGTCACTTGGCTCCTTTATTTAATTTTTCGATTTTGAGGCGCCTCGGTGCAAAAGCAGCTGCGCTGCTACGAGCAACAAGAGCGACGCGCCCATAACCATAGTGCCGATGGCATTGATCTCGGGTGTTACGCCGCGCCGGATGGATGAGAATATGTAGATTGGCAGGGTTGTTTCTGAGCCAGCTACGAAGAACGCGATGATGAAATCATCAAATGAGAAAGTGAAGCTGAGCAGGAAGCCTGCCAAAATTGCCGGTGCTATCAACGGCAGGGTCACCTGTCGAAAGGTGCCCCAGGGCGTCGCAAAGAGGTCAGCCGAAGCTTCCATGAGCGCGCGGTCCATACCCGATAGCCTTGCACGTACGATGATTATGACCAGCGCCATTGTGAACATGGTGTGGGCGGCGACAAGCGTGGGCATCCCCATGGAAAGTTGCGGGGGATTTGCTCCATCGGGCCATAGGCTTGCAAGAAGCGGGTTTAGCCAGCCGAATACGGTGACCAGGGCAATGAGTGTCGCGATGCCGATGACGATACCGGGTATCATTATCGCAATATAAATCATCGCATCAAACAAAGTTCGGAGCCATCCCTTAACCCCTTGTAAAGCGATGGCCGCCATGGTTCCGAGAGTGGATGCGAGGCAAGCAGTTATTAATGCCGCAAGCAGACTGGTCTCGAGCGCGTCCATTACAAATGGGTTGTTCAGCGCTCTACCATACCATTGGGTCGAGAACCCCATGAACTGGCTTGCGTGTCGTCCGGCATTAAAGCTGAAAAGCGCGATGATGCCGATTGGAATATAGAGAAAAAGGTAGACGCAAATCGCGTATAAGCGCATCGGACCCTCACATCAGCGAGACATCTTCGCGCTGGCCACCCAGGCGCGAGATGAATTTCATGTAAATTGAGACAGTGACAAGCATTACGACAACCAGAGTCATTGCGACCGCCGATCCGTACGCCCAGTTCCGAGACTGCAGGAACAGGTCCACCAGCGCATTTCCGACGAAAAAGACCTTTCCGCCGCCCAAGATCGCTGGGATCAGAAACTCGCCCATCAGCAAGATGAAGACCAGCATGCAGCCAGTTGCGATACCAGGTACCGACAAAGGAAGTGTCACCTGACGGAACGTACGCCATGGGGTAGAGCCGAGATCAGCCGATGCTTCCAGAAGGCGTTTATCCAGTTTGTCTAAGCTTACAAAAATCGGGAAAACCATCAGAGGTAGATACCCATAGACAATCCCGACAAGCACAGCGAACGGCGTATTTATCAGGCGGATATCATCGATGCCGATCGACTCCAGTAAAGCGGGCAAGCCACGCCCCCCAAGGATGAAAATCCAAGCGTATGACCGGATCAGGATCGATGTCCAGAACGGCACGATCACTAGGATCAACAGCGAAGTTCTCCACTTTGGTGAACAACGCACTGCAAGAAAGTAGGCGAGCGGGTAGGCAATTACCAACGCAGCGATAGTCCCCAGAGGTGCAAGGATCAAAGTGTTCTTAAACGCCGTCCATCGCGCAGGAAGGTTGGCATATTGTTCCAACGTGAACGCTGGAACGTAGCCTCCGGCGGCACCCCGTTCGCCAAAGGAAAAGACGAAGACGACCAGCAGAGGAAGGGCTAGCATTACCAAAAGCCATATTCCTGCTGGAGCCAGCAACAGTGCTTTTCTGCCTCGTTCGGTCATTTTGTCCTCGTCTTTTCCGATATTGGCGGCCTTGCCGCTTAGGCCGACTTGAAGCGGGCGAGCAACTCGGCACGGTTTGGATCGGTTAGTGTAGCCGCCGCGCCGAACTCGAGTGCATTCAGAAGGTCAGCTGCCGGATAAAGGATCGGATCTTCCAGTAGTTCCTTCGGCAGCAACGCATTGGTGCGAGCATCAGCCGATGGATAGCCGTGGGCGAGGACTTCTTTCGCATTAACTTCCGGGTTCAGCAGGAAGTCGATCAAGGCATAAGCGGCATCCATATGGGGTGCGCCCTTAGGAATAGCGTAGTAGTCGGACCAGAGTTCACCGCCCTCAGTTCCCAGAACGTAGGCGATTTCAGGGATGTCGACATTCATCTGCTTGCCGTCACCTGTCCAGCACATCGTCATCCAGGCGTCACCGTTACGCATCGGTGGCTGATAATCCGACGAGATTGCAAACAGATGCGGTTTGGCATCCAGTAACAATTTCTCGGCATCCGCCAGTTCCTTCTCATCGACCGAGTTGAAGGAGTAGCCGAAGTATTTCAGGGCATTACCGATGGTGGTGAGTTGGTAATCATGCACCATTGTCCGGCCTGAGTAACCTTCCATAGTAAGGTCCCAGAACTCTTTCCATGTGGTTGGAGTCGGAGCGCCGTCAAGCTTGCTGGTGTTCACTGCAAAGCCAGTCGTGCCCCAGTTTTTTGGGACCGCGTAAAGCTGGCCATCGACAGAACCGGCATCGGAAAAGCGCTGTTCGAATGAACCTGCGTCGTAGTTTGGCAGTTTGGACGTATCGAGCGGGATGATCAGATCTTCACCCACATACGTAGTGATCGTGTAGTTGGTTGGAACGAAAACGTCCCAGCCAGACCCTCCAGCCTGTAGTTTTGCCAACATCTCTTCATTCGAGCCAAAAACATTGACCTGAACATGGGCGCCAGTGGCTTCCGTGAAGGCTTCGAAGTTCATCTCGTCATGGTAGTTCGGCCATGTGGCGAGGATCACTCGGTCGCCAATGTCCCCGGCAGCAAATGCCGGGCGTGGACGCAACCCAGGAATGGCCGTGCCCAGAACGGCCGTTGCCATCCCAAGACCTGTCACGCCTAAGAAATGTCGCCGTGTAACCGAACCCTTTTGGTACCGGCGAAGCTCTTCCATGAACTTTTGCTTGGAAATAGTCCCATTATCCTTGGTCATTGTGAACCTCTCTGTTGTTGGATTGCGGGATTTGTTATTTTTCCAGGATCAGCAGTGCGCCTTCGCCCCATGAAACAAAGGCCTGCTCTCCTGCATTGAACGTCCCCTCGTTCAATTCCGCTTGCCTTGGCACAAGTACATGGAAATCACCCAGTGCTTCGTTGCGCGCAAGGTATTCTGTGTGCTCCCCAAGGAAGATCCGATTTTGAATGGTAACTGGCAGAGCGATTTCAGCTGTGGGTAGCGCGCGGGTCAGCGTGATCTGTTCAGGACGGATACTAACGCACACTTCCTGCCCTGCATCTATTGGAATCTCCGGAGTTCCGTGCACCTTTTGGCCACTCGCTAAACGCACAGTGATTTGGTCGGTTGCTGAGTCAGTCACAGTTGCATCAAAGAAATTTGAGGTGCCTACAAATCCAGCCACGTAGCGGCTGCGGGGCATGTCATAGAGTTCGCGTGGGCTGCCAACCTGCACAATACTGCCGCCTTCCATCACACAAATTCGGTCGGACATTGAAAGCGCTTCTTCTTGGTCGTGCGTGACGAGGACAAAAGTTATCCCTAGTTGTCGTTGCAGGTTCTGCAGTTCAAACTGCATTTCTTTTCGAAGCTTTCGATCCAGAGCAGCCATTGGTTCATCAAGCAGCAAAAGCTTGGGCTCGTTTACGATCGCACGCGCCAAAGCGACGCGTTGCTGCTGACCACCAGACATCTCCCAGATGCGACGTGGGCCAAACCCACCAAGACGGACAGTTTCCAGCGCTTGCTCAACCTTTGTCGCGATTGTTTGTTTGTCTACGCGTGGTCGTTGTTGGCGCAGGCCGTACGCGATGTTGTCGAACACGCTTAGGTGAGGAAAAAGAGCATAGTGCTGAAACACCATGTTGACTGGGCGATGGTGCGCATCCAAGTCGTTGACGACTTCTCCATCGAGCAACACCTGACCTTCGGTTGGCTTCTCGAAACCTGCCAACATTCTAAGCGCAGTGGTTTTGCCGCAACCAGATGGGCCTAAGAACGACAGGAACTCTCCTTTCCCAATGGAAAGATTCAGGTCTTTGGCGGCGACCACATTCCCGAAGGTCTTGGTCACTCCTCGGAGTTCCGCAATCGTCTGCATGGTGACGCTCATGTCAAAGCTCATATACTGCCGTTTTCCTTTTGCTTGATTTTTTGGCATTTGTTGGCATACCACTCAAACAAGGAAAAAGTAACAATAACTCGGAATAACTGTATATACCACAATTGGGGTACAGAGGTGCTTTTCGAAAATCTGGAGCGGCGTGTGTACGATTGGATGGAAGAGGCCGGCAGGGTCGTGGAGAAGATCGGAACCCCAGAATTTCCATGTGCTTTGGCAGATGGCTTACGGCAGGTCGCACCATTTGATTTTACGGTGGTGTTTGGCCATGTTGGAACCGAAGCACCAATAGACCTTCACGACGATTTCCCCAAAAGCAAACGGCGTATTTTTGTTGAGGATTACCAAGCCGGGCCCTACGTACTTGATCCATTTTTTTTGGCCGCGACAAAACCAATAACGCCGGGTCTGTACCGCATGCGCGATATCGCACCGGACAGGTTCTATCAGGGCGAATACTATCGCAGCTATTACAAAAGGACTGGGTTAGCAGAGGAGATTGGCTACTTTATCGATATCCCAGGCGCTGGGATGGTTGTGGTCTCGCTCATGCGAGCAGAGAAGCCTTTTTCCGCCAAGGAAATTCGTCATTTGCACGCTCTATGGCCGCTCGTTCGGGCAGCCTGTTGCAAACATTGGAGTGACTTTCCAACGATGGCCCGCGGCGCCGCAGCGAATGGCGTTAGTCGTCGCGTTGATCTAGCATTCCAGGCATTTGGCGATGGCGTTCTGACGCCACGAGAACGAGAAGTCGTTGAGTTCACATTGAAGGGCCATTCGGCAGAAGCTGTTGGCACAATTCTCGGCATCTCTCCAGGCACAGTCCGCATCCACAGACGCAACATTTACGCGAAACTTAGGATCAACTCGCAGGGTGAGCTTTTTTCAAAGTTCATTGAAAAGGCGCTTTAAAAGGTTCCTTGAACACCCACTTTATCCGTTTTGCCGACCTTGCTACCTTGTGGGTCTTGTCAGAAGAACTTGTCTTGAGGCAGGCAGGACGGTTGCGTAGCTTTTGCCCATGACCAAACCTGCCTCTTTCAAGTACTTCAAAACCAGTCCCGAG